>CAVPXO010000004.1:0-287500 GCA_963709755.1 uncultured delta proteobacterium | reverse complement strand
TTCCAGTGCGGGAGTCAGACTACGGGAGATAAGTTCCGTGGTCGAAAGGGAAAGAACCCAGACCGTCAGCTAAGGTCCCCAAATCTATGCTAAGTGGAAAAGGATGTGGAATTGTTTATACAACCAGGAGGTTGGCTTAGAAGCAGCAACCCTTTAAAGAAAGCGTAATAGCTCACTGGTCTAATGATACCGCGCCGAAAATTTAACGGGGCTAAGCATAGTACCGAAGCTACGGATTCAGAGGACAGAGTACAGATGACAGAGGACAGACAAGGCATTGCTTCATTTGAAGACTTGAAAGTTTTTCAAAGGGCCTATGGAGTTTCGCTGGAAATTCACAAAAAGAGTTTAGAATTTCCAAAAGAGGAACAATTTGGTCTTGCAGAGCAAATTCGCAGGGCATCTAAATCGATATGCGCAAACCTTGCTGAAGGTCATGGTAAACAAGGCCATTCAGGAAAGGAATTTAAGAGGTATATATCGATTGCTATAGGATCCAGCGATGAAATGCGTGTCTGGCTTCGTTACTGTCTCGATCTTGATTATATCAATGAAACAGAGTGGCAGCGTTGGAGAGATGAATACAAAGAAATCTCAAAAATGCTCCAAGGATTGCACAAAAGCTGGAAATAGTCTTACCGGCGCATCGCGCCTGACTAAACTGGCTTCTGTCATCTGTCCTCTGTCCTCTGAATGGTAGGAGAACATTGTGGCCGCCTGTGAAGGTACACCGTAAGGAGTGCTGGAGGTTCCACAAGAGCTTATGTTGACACGAGTAGCGAAAAACAAGGTGAGAAACCTTGTCGCCGAAAGCCTAAGGTTTCCTGTAGTCAAGCTAATCTGCTCAGGGTTAGTCGGCCCCTAAGGCGAGGCCGAGAGGCGTAGTCGATGGGAAACAGGTTAATATTCCTGTACCATTTTCATAATGTTTGATGGTAAGGGGGGACGGAGAAGGTAAGGCCATCCGGGCGTTGGTTGTCCCGGTTTAAGCGTGTAGGTGGAGGACTTAGGCAAATCCGGGTCCTTGTATAACACTGAGGCGTGATGACGATGTCTTTCAGACAACAAAGTGGCTGGTTCCATGCTTCCAGGAAAATCCTCGTATCTAGTTATGAATGTGACCGTACCGTAAACCGACACAGGTAGGCAGGTAGAAGATACCAAGGCGCTTGAGAGAACTCTGGTTAAGGAACTCGGCAAAATAGCACCGTAACTTCGGGAGAAGGTGTGCCTGCATGGTGATGTTATTTACTAACTGAGCCTAGTCAGGTTGCAGTGAAATGGGGGGAGCGACTGTTTACTAAAAACATAGGACTCTGCGAAGTCGAAAGACGAAGTATAGGGTCTGACGCCTGCCCGGTGCCGGAAGGTTAAGGGGACTTGTCAGCCGCAAGGTAAAGCAATGAACCGAAGCCCCGGTAAACGGCGGCCGTAACTATAACGGTCCTAAGGTAGCGAAATTCCTTGTCGGGTAAGTTCCGACCTGCACGAATGGCGTAACGATTTCCCCACTGTCTCAACCAGGGACTCAGCGAAACTGTAGTACCGGTGAAGATGCCGGTTACCCGCAACTAGACAGAAAGACCCCGTGAACCTTTACTATAGCTTGGCATTGGTTTTTGAGATAACATGTGTAGGATAGGTGGGAGACTTTGAAGTCGGCACGCCAGTGTCGATGGAGTCAACCTTGAAATACCACCCTTGTTATCTTAGAAATCTAACTGCGGTCCATTATCTGGATCCAGGACATTGTCTGGTGGGTAGTTTGACTGGGGCGGTCGCCTCCTAAAGAGTAACGGAGGCGCGCGATGGTTCCCTCAGGCTGATTGGAAACCAGCCGTAGAGTGTAAAGGCATAAGGGAGCTTGACTGCGAGAGAGACATCTCGAGCAGGTACGAAAGTAGGTCTTAGTGATCCGGCGATTCCGCATGGAAGGGTCGTCGCTCAACGGATAAAAGGTACTCCGGGGATAACAGGCTTATCTCCCCCAAGAGTCCATATCGACGGGGAGGTTTGGCACCTCGATGTCGGCTCATCACATCCTGGGGCTGAAGCAGGTCCCAAGGGTTTGGCTGTTCGCCAATTAAAGTGGTACGTGAGCTGGGTTTAAAACGTCGTGAGACAGTTTGGTCCTTATCTGTTGCGGGCGCAGGATATTTGAGGAGATCTTTCCCTAGTACGAGAGGACCGGGATGGACGAACCTATGGTGCACCAGTTGTTCCGCCAGGGGCATTGCTGGGTAGCTAAGTTCGGCAGGGATAACCGCTGAAAGCATCTAAGCGGGAAGCCCACTTCAAGATAAGATATCCCATGGCAATAGCCATCTGAAGGCTCGTTGTAGAACACAACGTTGATAGGTCGGGTGTGGAAGTGTGGCAACACATGGAGCTTACCGATACTAATAAGCCGTGAGGCTTATCCATATTTCCTGATCATTACTCTACTGACTACCCTACTATTCAATTGTCGATTTATTTTTGACATGAGCAGAAGTTGACTGTTTACCAGGCCGAAGGCCTTAGTATTCTGTCCTCTGGCTTCTGGCTTCTGTCTTCTGATATTTACGGCGGTCATAGCAAAGAGGATCCACCCGTTCCCATTCCGAACACGGAAGTTAAGCTCTTTTGCGCCGATGGTACTGCACGGGCGACTGTGTGGGAGAGTAGGTCACCGCCGTTTTTTATAATACAAAAGCCCCTTGCAGAATTCCTGCTCGGGGCTTTTGTCGTTTTAAAATTTTTGTTTATTTTTTTTATAAATCCCTTGCGTCAGCTGAAGTATGCTTTTTCCTCCATAATCAATTCCTTTAAAGAAACGTCGCAATCGCATTAACAAGAAGTTTTTTAACATTGTCTGCGTTCTGTTGGAAGACTTGAAGGATATCATTCCAAGTGACAGGTTCTTCGTCAACTTTCCAGCAATCATAGTCAGTTGACATAGCAATCGCCGCGTAAGGAAGATCAATCTCCTTGGCCAACATTGCCTCAGGAGCAGTAGACATGTTTATCACATCTGCCCCCCATGACCGGAACATATTCGATTCTGCAACAGTTGAAAAACGTGGGCCTTCGATTGTAACTACACATCCATGATGATGCAGAGTCAAACCAAGTGTCTGCCCTTCTTCAAATAATATACGACGCAAATCTTCATCAAAAGGATTTGCCATGGCGGTATGATGAACACCATCTTCAAAAGTATCAAAAAATGTATTTTTCCTGAAACGGGTAAAATCTATAAATTGGTCTAGAATGACAAGATGACCTCTCTCTATTTCCGCTCTGAGACTGCCACAGGCAGTCGTTGCAATTATGTGGCTAACACCGACTTGTTTAAGAGCCATAATATTGGCTCTATTGTTGACCTGAGTTGGGCTGAACTGATGTCTGCGTCCATGCCTTGCCAGAATAGCCGTCTCAACCCCACCAATTTTTCCGGTCATTAGTGCAGATGACGGTTTGCCGTATTTTGTATCCACCTCAAGCATTTGGGGATCTTGCAAAATATCCGGATCATCAAGCCCGGACCCTCCAATAATACCGATCATATTCATGTATTTCTCCCGAAACAATAACTGTAAAGTTGTACTGTATGTGCATATTCGTGAAAATTGCCTACTCTATCTAAATCCTCACCCAGCCGCAACAGCTTACAGATTTTTTTCTCGCGCAATTCTTGACTCATTTATGTATACTTATAGCCTTTTTATATAGTACCTTCAATCTTGAGGTTTCCTCTTCAAGTTTTTAATAAATACAAATTTTCTTCATGGAGTTTGCAATGCTTAAGGTAGGATTTGTTGGCTGGCGAGGAATGGTAGGTTCTGTGCTGATGGAACGGATGCAGAGTGAGAAAGATTTCCATGATTTTGAACCGGTGTTTTTCACCACATCTCAGGTGGGAAAGAAAGGTCCAGATGTCGGTGGCGGCTCAACATCTCTTGAAGATGCCATGAATTTAAGTCGCTTAGCCGAAATGGATATAATAGTGTCTTGTCAGGGTGGCACATATACCTCAAATATATATGAATCACTCCGTAAAAAATGGGACGGATACTGGATTGACGCAGCTTCTACGCTTAGAATGAAGGATAATTCAATTATCGTACTCGATCCGGTTAACCGATCCATAATCGATGATGGCCTTGAAAGAGGTATTAAAGATTTTATCGGCGGTAACTGCACTGTATCCCTTATGATGATGGCGCTTGGGGGACTCTTTAAAAATGATTTGGTTGAGTGGATCAGTTCCATGACTTATCAGGCAGCAAGCGGAGCCGGTGCAAAAAACATGCGTGAACTTATCTCCCAGATGGGTGAACTTGGAGGTGAGGTTAAGGATCTTCTTGGCGACCCATCTTCAGCAATTCTTGATATTGACAAAAAAATTACAGCAAAACTCAATGATGGCACTCTTTCCATGCAAAATTGGGGTGTCCCTCTCGCAGCCAGCCTTATACCATGGATCGATGTCCCGGTTGCCGGTGGCCAGTCCAAAGAAGAATGGAAAGGGATTGCAGAGACCAATAAAATTCTCGGTAACAGTGCCGAACAAATTATCCCGATTGATGGCCTGTGTGTACGAATCGGCGCCATGCGATGCCATTCCCAGGCGTTAACTATCAAATTAAAAAAAGATATCAGTGTCGAGAAAATAGAGGAAATCATTCAAAACCACAACGACTGGGTCAAGGTCATTCCTAACGACCGACAGCATAGTTCCGAGGAACTGACCCCAGTAAAAGTATCCGGCACTCTGACTATCCCTGTTGGACGTATACATAAAATGAATATCGGGCCGGAATTCTTAACTGCTTTCACAGTTGGAGATCAATTGCTTTGGGGAGCCGCCGAACCAGTTCGGCGAATGTTGAACATAATACTCAACCGTTTATAATTATTGCTTTCAGAGTTTGCAGTAAAATTTACTGGGCCGTTTTTTTAATAATTCGGCCCAGTGCTGTTTTCATTCACCACTACTGTTAATGATGTATTACCTAATACTTTATTTATTAGGAGCACAATAATATGGCAAACGAATACTCAATCGAAATTCACCAGTATCTGACTGAGAATATAGCAACAGCAGAAAAATTTCTTGAAGAAAGTTTAGAGGATAAGTCATTCTATCAAGGTGTAATTGAGGAATTATTTTCAATACGGAAATATCTGAGCGACAACATGGACCTAAAAGATTTCACTTATTATTGAGGAGCTGTGCCCCATGGTTTACAGTTATCTTCTTGATCTATATCAGATGTTAGACAAGAGGAAAAAAAATATCGAGCTCCAGATGTCAGCCCTATCAAACGAACAGGAAACATTACTATATCTGCAAGGGCGCTTGAAAGCCATCACTGATTTTAAAGATTTTTTGACAATGCACTATCACTCAAAATTGCCGCGCAGAATGCAAAAAATCTGAAAATGATTAATAGCTTAGCTCAATATTTTTCTTAGACTCCAAGTAATTTAAGCATATAAAGTGCTACTGTGTAGGTAGCGAGGGAAAAAAGCGTGGAGAGCATGATAATCGCTCCTGAAAGTTCAGCATCACCTTTCATCTGTTGGGCCATAATGTAGGCCGCTGTCGCTGTAGGCGTTCCGGCAAGAAGTACCCCTATGGCCAACTCTTGATCTCTCACTCCAAGCAGGATAAGTATTCCGCCGGCAAGCATTGGTAAAATCACAATTTTCAGACAGGCAGAGGTTGCAGCAATCACAAGATCTCCCCGTAACTTCCGGAACGAAAATGATGCTCCGATGGCTATGAGAGCTAAAGGAAGTGACATTCCTGTAACAATGCCAAACGCCCTTTCTACTATTTTCGTTAAAGGTAATTCTAGAAAACTCCAGATAATACCTCCAAATGAAGCCAATATAAGTGGATTATAAGCAATCTGTTTCACCCAGAAATAAATTCCCATACGATAACTTTCTCGTCGTTGAGGCAGGAGCAGTGCGACCACCGATAAAAAATTAAACAGCGGAACCAGAAAACCGAGTAAAATTCCTGCAATAGCAAATCCTTCTTCACCATATGCATTATATACTATAGCAAGACCGATATAGGCCAAATTGCCTCTAAAAGCTCCCTGGCAAAAGGCTCCATGAACCGATGCCGGATATCCCATAAGGCTACCGTAACCATAGGAAATAATAAATATAATCAGAATGCTCGCGATCAAACCAACAAGAAGAGGTCCGTTAAAACTGACAAAAAAATCAGCAGTGGCAATTTTATAAAACAGCAAGGCCGGCAAAGCGACGTAATAGAGCAATCGATTAAGGTTGAACAAAAAATCACTGTTTACTAGGCCGGTTCTCTTTAAACTGAATCCGATTCCTATCACCAGAAAAACAGGAAGAACAATAAGGAATATTTCTGAATTCATAGCCTCACGCTAAAAATACGGTTTTGACGAACTTCGTATCCAGACATTTCAAAAAATAAAAGTTACTTATTAACACCTTGCACAATTTAGCAAATCATATCACTATTCTCCTCTCTCAAGCGATGTAATTTGCATAAACTATGTTTTTTCCTTACCCCCTTACAGCCATCTGGTTAAACCTTTATTCTCGGAAGTGCCATGACTCAACCTAAAACAGAAGATCTGCTTAAGAAAATCAATTACATTGAAGCCGATGTGGAAATACATAAGCAAATCCTTTTCTCCATTCCTTCTGCGCAGAAAGGGGAAATGGAAAAGGTTATCACCAAAATTGCTGCAAAAAAAGAAGAAATCGAGATACTGCGGCATGAATTAAAGAAACACGACCCTGAAGAATTCGACAGAATTATTACATTCGAGAATGCCTTGTCGGAGTTCAAAAAAATAGCAGCGTCCAGTCCTTTCCAATCAATAGCCAACCGAAATGTCTATGAGGAGTGTGCACTGGCTTTGCAAAACGGTGATAAGTTGGAGTGCCTGATCAAGGCGTGTGACAAAAATGAAAATTGGACTATTATAACAATTGACGGAGAAATAAAGCAATTCTCAGCAACGGACGTTGCTGAGAAGCCACCTGAGAAAAAGGAATTTTAGAGATTGTCTGTTTTTTAAGGATAATGCAGTACCAAAATAAGTCGCTCAATGCGTACTCTCGGCTCAGTTGGTGTCAAACTAAATAAAATCTGGATCTGTGACTTTTATCATGGCAAACCCTCCCTGTATATTTCGTGTATTGGTGATGCCCTGAGAACTGAGGAATACTTGGGCCTCATATGAACGAGGCCCTGTATCACAGAGGAGAAACAAAGCTTCATCCCCAGGTATCTCCCCCACCCGCTTGCGTAACTGATCCAGGGGAATGTTGCACCAACGCTTACCATATTTTTCCATAAACGGTGCTGCTTCTTTTTCTCCTCGAAGATCTAGGACTCGAATATCTTTATGACTAAATTCGAAAAGAAAATCGGCTGCATCTATAGGTCGATTATGACCTGCCAGAATATTGTCCAGAGCGTTGCCGGCATTGTTTACAACATCCATAGCTGAAGCAAACGGTGGTGCATAACCCGTTTCCAGGCTGCACACCTCATCTACATCTAAGCCATGTTTAAGAAGCACTGCAACGGTATCGACCCTTGCTTTTACGGCATCGCCATTTTTTCCGGCAGCCTCAATTCCAATTATTTTACGAGATTTCCGATCAGCAATTAGAGAAATATAGATCAATTCTGAACTTGGGTAAAAATGGGCATGATCGGCTTGTGAAACTACAGCATAAACAGGATCAAATCCGGTTTCCTTGGCTTGTCTGTAGGTGAGGCCTGCTTTACTTATCCCGAGGTCAAAGACCTTGACACAAAAAGTACCCACAGTCCCAACGAAATGGCTCTGACCGCCACTAATATTATTGGCAATAATTCTGCCTTGTCTATTGGCCAGGGACCCAAGAGCCATGAGCATATTCTCACCGCTTACCAGGTTTCTCAACTCGACACAATCACCTCCGGCATAAATATCCGGATCACTTGTCCGCATTCGTCTGTCGACACTTATTCCCCCGGACCTTCCAACTGAAATTCCCGCATCCCTGGCGAGTGCAGTATTCGGTCTGACTCCTGCAGCGAGAATGACGATGTCAGCCTCAATCGTCTTCCTCGAAGTCCTTACTAAAAGTTGATCGCTGGTTTGGTTGTTGGAAATTTCCTGGACCTTTTCCTCCAAAATCAAGGTAACTCCATTCCGTTCCAATTCCTTTGCCGTCACTCTGGCAATACATTTACCAAGGAGTGTAGGAAGTACCTGATCTTCCATCTCTATAAGGGTTGTTTCGATGCCCCACAAATCAGTAAGAGCCTCAGTAATTTCTATCCCGATGGCTCCAGCCCCTATAACAACTGCCTTACCGACTTTACCTTCGGCCATAAGACTTTTTATCTTCTTGGCATCATGTAGATCCGATACTGTAAAAACCCTCTCCAGATCAGCACCGGGGAAAGGCGGACGAATTGCCTGAGCACCGGTGGCTATGACCAGTTTGTCGTAGTCAAGATAATCCTCTTTACCGGTATCAAGGTGACAGATCCTTATCCTTTTTTCCTGCCGTTTGATTTCTCGTGCTTCTACTCGAGTTAGAACTTGTATTCCCTTGTTGTTCTGAAAAAATAAATGATCCCTGATGGCATGGGATGACGTTTTGTAAAGATCTTCAATGTCATTAATATCCCCCCCGACATAATAAGGGATGCCGCAGCCACCGTAAGAAATTAGACTATCTCGATCAATGAGAGTGATTTCGATGTCCGGATCAAGTCTTCTCAACCTGCACGCAACCTTTGGACCAAGAGCAACTGCACCAATAATCACTACTTTTTTTGGCATGACACGGCCTCGTGAAAAAATTGTTTTGTTCAAACAAAGTGAGCCACTTCTGTGTTCCCTTTAATACACCACCAAACATGAACCATTGTAAATGTTTTTTCGAATCCGACAATACCACAAAGTGTGCATTTGCACGCATTGTTCAACAATATAATGGGCGTATCAAAAAAAATTCTGGTAAGTCTGTATTTATTAAACACTGAATTTTTCCTCGACCTGGCTGATCTGGGGACTTACTTAAATCTTCAACCATCCTGAACCTCTATGCAAACCCATGTGAATTTCCAGGGACTTATTTCCCTTCTTGAACAGGCAATAAAAAGAGGACGCAATTTTCTTTTTGAGCATGAGGTCTATCAGTTTATACAGTTGATTGGTGGAGAGACCCCACCACAATTTTATCTTCTGCCAAAGGATGAGAGGCTGGATGTGCAAAAGCTGCAGGCATTACCAGGCGAGCAGGTAGTGATTAAAATAGTTTCTCAATACATTCTCCACAAAAGCGATGTAAGCGGGGTCAGAATTACTGCTAAAAATGATAAAGATGTGCTCTCTACTATCCGTCGGATGAGTTTCGAGATACCTGAAAAGTTTGCGGAAGTTATTCATCGCTTTCCAGACCAGGCACCTGCACCATACCGTGGTCTTACAGACGATAGCTTAAAGGAAGCAATTGCTGGAGATATCCATGGCTATCTGCTCTGCCAGTATATGCCGCCTGATTCCGAAGAGTTCGGCAACGAACTCCTGGTCAGTTTGCGAAACAGTCGTGAGTTCGGCATGATTCTCAGCGCAGGACTGGGAGGTAGAGATACAGAATTATATGCAGCGCGCTTTAAAAAAGGTCAGGCTGTTATTTCTGCCTCTACTGAGCAGGTGAATGGTCAGACATTTTTCACTTTATTTAAACAGACGATCTCTTACAAAAAACTTGCCGGATTAACCCGAGGTCAAAAACGCATCGTCACCGACAGTCAGCTGCTTGAATGCTTTGAAGCCCTCATACTTGTCGGTCGTCATTTTTCACCATCAAACCTTACTTCACCCTTCATCATTGAAGAACTTGAGATTAATCCCTTTGCCTTCAGCAATTATTTGATGATGCCCTTGGACGGTTTGTGCAGTTTCTCTACCAACAAGCATATTTTACCAACAAGACCGATTAATAAAATAAATAAACTGCTCCATCCTGAGTCGATCGGCATTGTTGGAATTTCTACCCGAAAAATCAATATTGGCCGAATTATTCTCAACAATATCATTGCCAATGGATTTCAAAGAGAGAACATTACCCTCATACATCCGGAAGCCACGGTAATTGATAATTTCACCACCATTCCGCACCTGAAAAAACTTTCTAATAAAGTCGACCTGCTCGTGCTTGCAGTAAACGGGGCTCAGGTTCCAGAAATGATAGACGAGATCCTGGAGTATAATCTCGCTGAAAGCGTCATCCTGATTTCAGGAGGCTTAGGAGAACAACAAGAGCAGCAGGATCTAGTTGTTGCGATCCAGACAAAAATTATTGCGGCTCGTAAAAAAACCTCACAGGCACCAATATTTCTTGGTGCCAATAGTCTTGGTGTTCTGTCTCATCCCGGCAGGTATGATGCAATGTTTATCCCCGATTCAAAGCTCCCTAAAAGTCGGGGAACTTACAAAAGAACAGTTGCCCTGGTTAGTCAGAGCGGTGCCTATATGATCACACGCATGAGCACCCTCGCCTTTCTTGATCCAGCCTATGCGATTTCAATAGGCAACCAGATCGATTTGACCGCAGGTGATTTCCTGCAGTATCTGAACAAGATTGATGAAATACAGACTGTAGCTTTTTATATGGAAGGATTCATCAACCTTGATGGCCTGAGTTTTTCTCAAGCCATCAGGGCTGCTATTCTTAAGGGAAAAGAAGTAATTTTTTATAAGGCCGGCCGAACTCCTGAAGGAAAAAATGCCCTGTCGGGTCATACAGCATCGATTGCCGGAGATTATATGGTTTGTGAATCATGTGTCAGCCAATCAGGGGCAATGGTCGCAGATACCTTCAATGCATTCGAAGGATTATTAAAGCTTTCCTGCACCCTTTACGGAAAAACTATTTCGAGTAACAGGATTGCAGCAGTAAGCAACGCCGGGTATGAGGCGGTGGGAATTGCAGATAATATACTTGGTGAAGATTACCGTTTAGAAATGGCTCGTTTCAGTCCTTCTACTGTAGAAAAATTGCAAATAATACTCTCTGAGGCAAAATTAGATAGCCTCACCTGCATATACAATCCTCTGGACATAACTCCCATGGCCTCGGAAGTTGTCTATTTAGATGTTATCGCCACCCTGCTTGCAGATGAAAATGTCGACTCGGTGATAGCTGCTATTGTTCCTCTTACCCCTATACTCCATACCCTCCCGGAAGAATTTGTCCAGAACACCAAGTTCGGTTCGGAAGATTCGATCGTTGAGCGAATCGCGATGCTTAATAAAACCGCATCAAAACCCCTGATAGTAGTTGTTGACAGCGGCAAACTTTATGACCCTATGGCAGATGCCCTTCAGGAGCACGGTCTGCCAGTGTTTAGATCAGCAGACATTACTGTCAAAGTTCTTGGAAAATACATCCACAACCGTTTGAATAATATGGGATGCAAAGAGTCGATTGATCTTTTATGAGATTAAACACTATTGCGTCAGAACCATTAACAACCTACCAATTTCTCACATTTTGCACAATTCGAACAAAAACATTCCCTGTCGAAAGTGCTGCCGGATATATTGCGATATCCTTCCTTACCTACAGCAACATCAATACAACTATGGCGACCAACTCTTTTGAAATAATTATGCCAACAACGTTCACAAATTCTAACCGGACACATACTCTGCCCACCGCCTACACTTTGCACAACGACTCCCATGCCATATTTGGATTCATTTTTCATTACTAAAGACCTACCGAAAACCATCTGCCCTTCAAGCCCTATTAGGCTGTATTAATAAAACATTTTTTCAGATCACTTTCAGTTAAAACAAATTGAAAATCATGAAGTTCTATGGTACCAGTTTCTTTTTATTCTGTCGGTTCGATGCTAGTAGTAGTGTCAGTTAAATTCTTAGCAAACAAGTTTAGCTGGGCTCAATGCAGCTTAGCTTGAGCAGGTTATTCAATATAACTATGGGAGATAGCTTTTATGATACAGTCAGTTTTCCATGCTGCTCCCTCTTATCGCACTTACGGCCGACTCCGGTCTCATAAGTTCTTCGGAAAAATTATTATTTTAGAGCTTCACCATCAGTTATAAACGCCGTTTTTTTTAAACTTGGCTCACCTCGAGCCTCAATCTAACAAAGGAGTGTATTATGGCTTTAGATCCTACCAAACATGCGGATTGGGAGATTGCGCAGGATGCAGAAAAAACGATGTTGACGATCTACGAGATCGGCGAGAAGCTTGGACTGACCAAGGAAGAATTACTTCCCCAGGGTCACTACATTGCAAAGATTGATTTTCGAAAAGTTCTCGATCGTTTAAAAGACAAGCCGGACGGTAAATATATTGATGTTACCGCTATTACGCCTACACCACTGGGTGAAGGAAAATCGACCTCTTCAATGGGCCTCGTTCAAGGTCTAGGAAAAATAGGAAAAAGCGTTTGTGCTGCGATTCGTCAGCCATCTGGCGGCCCAACGATGAATATCAAAGGGTCTGCTGCTGGTGGTGGACTTGCTCAATGTATTCCGCTTACTCCTTTTTCCTTGGGGTTCACCGGTGATATCAATGCCATCATGAACGCCCACAACCTTGCTATGGTTGCTTTAACCTCACGTCTCCAGCATGAAAGAAATTATAATGACGAGCAGTTGGAAAGACTTTCCGGAATGAAACGTCTTGATATCGATCCTACCAACATTGAAATGGGTTGGATTATGGATTTCTGCTGCCAGTCTCTTAGAAACATCATCATTGGTATTGACGGTGTAAATGGCAAGTCCGATGGTTTCATGATGAAATCCAAATTCGGCATCGCTGTATCTTCAGAAGTTATGGCTATTCTTGCAATAGCCAGAGATCTTAAAGATATGCGGGAAAGAATGGGCAAGATCGTTGTTGCCTATAATAAAAAGGGTGAACCTGTTACAACCGAAGATCTCCAGGTTGCAGGCGCTATGACCGCGTGGATGGTTGATGCCCTCAACCCATCCCTTATGCAGACTCTCGAAGGTCAGCCGGTTATCGTCCATGCGGGTCCTTTTGCCAACATAGCCATTGGTCAGAGTTCTATCATCGCCGACCGTATCGGGCTGAAATTGGCCGACTATCATGTCACAGAGTCAGGTTTTGGAGCAGACATCGGATTTGAAAAGTTTTGGAACCTTAAATGTCGTTATTCCGGACTTAAGCCTGACTGTGCCGTAGTCGTTGCTACCATCAGAGCCCTCAAATGTCACGGTGGAGCACCTGTTCCGGTTCCAGGCAAAGCAATGCCCGTAGAGTATAGCACTGAAAACGTAGGTTGGGTTGCCGATGGTTGTGCAAACCTCATCCACCACATCAGAAACGTCAGAAAAGCTGGAATTGCTCCTGTCGTATGTATCAACGCTTTTTACACCGATACAGATGCTGAAATCGCCAAAGTTCGCGAACTGTGCGAGGCCGAGGGTGCCCGTGTTGCCCTGTCCAGACATTGGGAAAAAGGTGGCGACGGCGCTATCGAGTTTGCCAAGACAGTTGTCGAGGCGTGCGAAGATAAGAGCGATTTCAAATTCCTCTACGAACTGGATATGCCAATCAAAGAGAGAATTGAGCTTATCGCCAAGGAAGTTTATGGTGCCGATGGTGTTGACTACTCTGCAGATGCCAATAAAGCTATTGCCAGAATCCAGAAGGATCCTGTTCTCTCTGCTATGGGTATGTGTATGGTTAAGACTCACCTTTCATTGTCAGACAATCCGACTCTAAAAGGTGTACCCACAAACTGGCGACTGACCATCAGGGAGGTTTTGACTTATGGCGGAGCCGGATTCATCGTGCCGGTCGCCGGGACTATCAGCCTCATGCCGGGAACCAGTTCAAATCCTGCCTTCAAGCGGGTCGATGTTGATGTCGAAACCGGTAAGGTCGAAGGCGTTTTTTAAGGTTTCCTTCTCTTTACTTTGTTGTCCCGGACAAGATACTCAACCATCTTTTCCGGGACAACTTCTAATCTGGTTGTGAAACTAGAAACTCGACATTTCCAATAGGAGCTAAAAATGACTGCTGAAATTATTAGTGGTACTGAAATACGCAAAGCGATTCTCTCAGAAATTACGCAGGAAGTGGCAGAGATGAAAGCAAAGTACGGCAAAGTTCCGGGCCTTGTCACCATTCTTGTGGGCAGTAGCCCTGCCTCTATCAGCTATGTAACCCTGAAAGTTAAAACAGCTATCAGCTGCGGTTTTCACGAAATCCAGGATGACCAGCCTGTTGACATCTCGGAAGCTGATCTCCTCGCTCTCATCGACAAATACAACAATGATCCATCTATTCACGGTATTCTGGTTCAGTTGCCTTTGCCAAAACACATCGACGACAAGAAGGTTCTCGATGCAATTGATCCAGATAAGGATGTCGACGCCTTCCATCCGGTTAATGTAGGTCGGCTGATGATTGGCGGAGATGCTGTACGTTTTCTCCCATGTACTCCTGCCGGCATCCAAGAAATGATCGTCCGATCCGGAACCGAAACTTCAGGCGCGGAAGTAGTTGTCGTTGGACGTTCCAATATCGTAGGCAAACCAATCGCTATGATGATGGCACAAAAAGGGGTTGGTGCCAACGCCACAGTAACGATCGTTCACACTCGCACGAAAGATCTTGCAAGTCACTGTAAGCGTGCAGATATTCTTATAGTTGCGGCCGGTGTTCCTGATCTCGTCAAACCTGAATGGATCAAGCCTGGCGCCACAGTAATCGACGTTGGTGTGAACCGTGTCGGAATGAATGAAAAAACAGGAAAAGCAATTTTGAAAGGCGATGTGGACTTCGATAAAGCCAAAGAAATAGCCGGTAAGATCACTCCTGTTCCTGGTGGTGTTGGACCGATGACCATTGCTATGCTAATGAAAAATACTCTTACCTCTGCTAAAAAGAGTCTGGGGATATAGCTTCAACTGTCATTCGCTGGCTTTGAAAAAAAATAAAACGGAGAAAACAAAATAATCTTTTCCTCCGTTTTATTGTTATGATTTGAACAATCAAAGGCTTTTAAATTTTCTAATGATGGTGGTGGTGATGATGATGGTCGTCATCATCAGACTTGGGGCCACCAGCCTCATGAAGAGCTTTTTCCAACTGCGCGTTGACTGTCGCCATCAGCTTTATCGCCTCGTTAATATGATCAGCCAGTGACGAATGTCCTTCTTCGGACATAGTCTTTTGCCATTTTTCAAATTCTTCCACATGCCCTTTATTGTGCTCTATCCAATGTTGCAGCATAACGCGCAACTTTTCAACATTATCCATTAGTTCTCCAAATGATATCGCCTGTTAATTGAGTAACTATATATTTTTATACAAAAAAACCTTGCCGCCGGAAAAATCGATCCGTCGGATTGCAACTCCATGAAAATCTTTTGCTCCTTCAAAAAGCGTGGTTATTTTCAAACCATTATCCAACACTTCAAGGGTAGTCACATTTTCCAATAGCAATTCATTACTATCTGCTTTTTCCATCAATACACTTGTTTGACACATCAAAGACCTCTATTTTACTTTAACTTTTTTAATCCACTACAGGTCGCGGGTACAGCCCGGCTCGTTCGACGATCTCGGGTACTTTTTCCTCCCACTCAATTGCCATGATATGAAAGCCACTCACACCAATACATTCTTTTAACCTTTGAATACTCTCCACGGCAATAGTTATTCCTTCCTCTGCCTGTTTGTCCTTCGGAACACCCGATAATCTGTCGATCAGCTCCTTAGGGACATCCATTCCCGGAACAGCACGAGCCATATATTTTGCCATACCCACAGATCGCATAGGCGTAATACCGGGCAAAATAAATACCTTCTCATGCAGACCACGTTCCACAACTCCTTTCATCCACAATTCGAATTTATCGAGGTTGTAAACACATTGGGTCTGAATAAATTCGGCTCCTGCAGCAATTTTTTTAGCAAGCCTTGGCACCCTGATATGGAAGGGGTCAGCAAATGGATTAGCAGCGGCACCTATAAACATAATGGGGGGTTCCTTGATAACATCACCACCGAGAAACTTTCCTTCATCACGCATATACCTGACTGTCTGGATAAGTTGCATGGAATCGAGATCAAAGACATTCTGAGAACTGGGATGATCACCAAAGCTTTGATGATCTCCGGACAAACAAAGTATACTGTTAATACCAAATGAAGCCGCACCGAGGATATCACTTTGCAGAGCGATCCGGTTTCTATCTCTGCACACCATCTGTAAAGCAGGTTCAAGTCCCTCGTTTTTCAGATGAATACAGGATGCAAGGCTGCACAGCCTGGTTACAGAAGTCTGGTTATCGGTGATATTAATGCAATCGACATGGTTTTTAATTAAATGACCTTTCTTGATAATCCCGGATGCATCACTGGATCTTGGTGGCCCGCATTCGCTGGTAACAGCCAAATGACCGTTTTTAAGAACTTTTTCAAGTTTACTTTTTGTTTTAATTTCCACGCTTAAAAGTCCTCCAGCTTAAATGATCGAGGTCCACCGGCACGATCCTTAGACCAATCTTTCACAGGGGCTAATTTCTCGTAATCATCCATTTTCCCTATCGCTTGCAGACGATCAACTACCAGCTGCCAGGCACAGTCGATATCTTTGGAAATTTCACATTTTCCATTTGACGAGCCCCCGCACGGACCATTGAAAAGACGTTTACAACAGCGAGTGACCGGACATACCCCTCCAGTCACCCCCAGAACGCAGTCCCCACAGGCCTGGCATTTCTCTGTATAAAATCCATCCTGCTTCACATCCCCTAGAAAGGTGGTATTTAAAGCTGGATAAACAGGGGTACTCATGTATTTTTCAGCGACAAACTGTACACCAATACCACAGGCAAGACTCAGAATTGCCTCCGATTGATCAAGCATTTCTTTGGCTGATTCGAAGAATGGGTGTTCGCATTGTCTTTCAATGCCTCCATTTTTAATATCAATTTCAATTTCTTCCTGAGTTGCTCTCATACGAAGAAGGGAGGCGAGTATCTCAGCCTCTTTATTGCCACCCTGATGACAAATGGCCACACAGGTATTGCAGCCAAAAACGGTCAACTGCCTGTGGCCCTTGACCATCTCCCAAATTTCATCAAACGGTTTCTGCTCTCCTACTATCATAGCTATTCCACTCCTTCATCATTAAACAATGGTTCCGCCGAAAACTTTGTCAGGCGACCTGTTTTTCAGTAGCTGCGGATTCTTTTTTCTTCTGAAGTTTAAACCATATGGGTGACGGCCCCATTGCAATAATTTTTTCGGTGAATTCAGTACAAATCTCGGCCCAGCGTGGTCCCTGAGCAGCGGAAAGATTGTAGAATTCGAGCCGGTCGGGATTTATCCCAATCATATGCAGCAGCCTTTTGACCTTTTTAACTCTTTTCACAGCATTCAGATTTCCTTCCAGGAAATGACATTGTCCCTCAAGTCAGCCTGCAGCAAAAACGCCATCTACACCACGTTCAAAAGCTCTCAGTAAATAAATTTGGTCAAGTTTTCCCGTACAGGGTAATCTCACTACCTTGACATTGGAGGGATACGATAACCTCATGACTCCTGCGAGATCAGCTGCCGCAAAGGCACAATAATGACAGGCAAAAGCGATAATATTTGCATTCCAGTCTGCAGGAACCTCTTGTGGCTTTTCCGGACTTTTCGGTTTCTCAATTTTTTCCGCGTCAATCACCATTATTCTTTCCTTCTTGTTGACTTGACCACCAAACTCCGACTTCTCTATCTACCACCCCTCTATGGGATCGGCAAAATTCATTATAAGCGGTGAACAACTTTAATTACTCCATATCGGTAACCGATTCTATCATTGCCAGAATCTGATCATCACGAAAATAATTGACCTGGTACGCTTTGGCAGGACAGACACCGGCACAGATTCCACACCCCGTACACTTGACTTCATTATGGCTGACACGTCCGTCGACATCTATAAAAGGCGCACCAAAAGGACATTTTTTTACGCAGGCCAAACATGACATACAGATATCCCGGTTGTGTTTGGAGATCACCCCGGAAACTGTCAGACTTTTATGGGACAACAACGCTCCAACTCGACCGGCCGCAGCGAGAGATTGACTAATGGTTTCCTCGATGTTTTTGGGAGCATGGGCGAGTCCCGCCAGGAAGTAGCCCTCAGTTGGGAAATCCACAGGCCGAAGTTTCACATGAGCTTCAAGTAAGAATCCGTCGATATTACAAGTGAGTTTAAATTTCTTGGCAAACTCATCACCATCCGGCTGCGGCCTGAGACCAGTTGAGAGGACAAGATAATCAGCGTCGATCGCCATCTCCTTTCCAAGCACCTTCCCTGCCAGTGTGACCTTTACCTTATCCCCACTCATCTCTACCGTTGGCTTTGCATCCGGAGTATAAAGAAAAAACAGTACCCCCAGATCCCTCGCTCTACGATAATAATCTTCCTTCAGACCGTAGGCTCGCATATCACGATAAATAACCACCACCTGAGCGTCGGGGGCTTTTTCCTTGATGGTGATGCTGTTTTTCAATGCATCCTGACAACAAATTCTCGAGCAATAATTATTGGGTTCCTCCCGAGAGCCTACACACTGAATCATGACATAACATTTATCATTTTCAGGATCTTTCTCAGCAAGCTCTGTTTCAAGTTCTCGTTGGGTAATTATCCTGTCGGACTGCTCATAATCATATTCAACCGGCGTATATTCCTGCCCTCCGGCTGCGATGAGCAATGCGCCATGACCAACATTTTTCTTATTGGCAAGCGTTGTCTCGAAATTTCCAACAAAGCCGTCTATCTTTTCGACTGTTGTGCCCATATGCAGTGTAATTGCTGGATTGTTTTCCACTTTCTGTATAACACCAGCCAGGAATGCCTGGATATCATCTCCTTCCAGATTGGCACGAACGTTCCGAAGTAAACCACCCAGAGCGCCTGCTCTTTCAACGAGATGAACTCCGTAACCCTGCTCAGCAAGTGATAGAGATGCGGTCATGCCGGCGATACCACCGCCAACAACAAGAGCTGTGTGATTCACGCCAACGGAAGCAGAGGTAACCGGTAGCAATCGCTTCGTTTTGGCTATGGTCATATTGACAATTTCAATAGCCTTGCTTGTAGCCTTCTCTTTTTCATGCATATGACACCAGGAACACTGTTCGCGGATGTCTGCCAGCTCGAATAGAAATTTATTCAAGCCGACTTCCCGAATGGTATCCTGAAAAAGTGGCGAGTGTGTACGTGGAGTACAAGAAGCCACCACAACTCTGTTTAAACCTTTTTCCTTGATCAAATCCCTGATTTTCTGTTGTCCGTCAGGAGCACAGGCATAAATGATAGTCTCTGCATGGGCAACGCCTGGTTCTTTTGTTGCAGCCTCGGCAACCTTTTTAACATCCACGGTTCCAGCAATATTGGTCCCGCAATGGCAGACGATAACGCCTATTCTCGGTTCTTCACCATCGATATTTTTCTCCTCCGGCAGAACAACCTCTTTAACTTCGGTGCCACGACTCTCACCAAGTAAAGCCATTGCACCAGCAGCAGCACCACTCCCCTGGATGACAGTCTCGGGAATATCCTTAGGTCCCTGATAAGTACCGGCAACATAAATTCCTTTTCGAGAAGTTTCGACTGGCCGCAGTTTTGATGTCTGGGCAAACCCATATTCATCCGTTGCTATGCCGAATATTTTTGCAAATTCAGCGGCATCGTTGCGTGGTTCAAAGCCAATGGAAAGAATGACCATATCAAACTCTTCTTCAACCAGTTTGCCATCCTCACCTACTGAATGAATAAGTAAATTTTTGGTGTCAGGGGCTTCAACGATTTCGGCAATCATTGACCGCTTATAAATGACGCCTGCATCGTTTTTTGCTTTTTCGATATACTTGTCAAAATCTTTACCGAAGGCCCTTAACTCCATATAAAAAATAGTCGACTGCACTTCATTGTCATGCTCTTTAGCGATAATAGACTGTTTTGCCGCGTACATACAACAGACTGACGAACACCATGGATTGCCATTATGAGCATTTCTCGAGCCCACACACTGAACCCAGGCTAACCGCTTGGGATGACCGCCATCGGAGGGGCGGGCAACAGTTCCGCTGCATGGGCCTGATGCAGAAAGAAGTCGCTCGAACTGGAGTGAAGTTACGACATTTTTGAACTTGCCGTACCCCAGTTCCTGTCTAATCTCCGGCTGGTATGTTTTGAGACCGGGGGTAAGTATGATTGAGCCGACCTGTATATCAATCATTCTGTCATGATCTTCGAAATTTATCGCATTCGCTTCACAGGCTTTTTCGCATTTTCGGCAAACATTTTTCGTCAAATAAAGACAATGGGCCGGATCTATGGCCCTGGTGTTGGGAACAGCCTGAGGAAATAACGCGTAAATGGCTTTTCTTTTGTCAAGTCCTTGATTGAAAACATTGAAAACCTTTGACGGACATGTAGGTTCACAAGCTCCGCAACCGGTACATCGTGCAGGGTCAACGTATCTGGCCTTTTCTTCAATGGTTGCGTTAAAGTTTCCCTCTTGTCCGGATATGCTGACCACTCTGGCCATCGTATGCATTTTTATATTCGGATGCCTGCTGGATTCAACCATGCGTGGAGATATCATACACATGGCGCAGTCGCCGGTAGGAAATGTTTTATCCAATCTGGACATAGTCCCACCTATAGACGGTTCGTCATTGATCATATGAACCATCAATCCGCTATTGGCGAGATCGAGAGCAGCCTGCATGCCTCCTATACCCGAACCAACGACTAAAACTGATCCTATCTTATCTTTATTTATTTTGTTGGGGGTAATCCTGGTCACAAAAAGATCCTCCATAAGATTTGTCCCGATAGGTAAACCTTTGGACATATTGTGGCTTCCGGCGGTTTACAGCGGGCACGCATCATATATTCAGTTTAAACAATGTATTGGCAAAGGAAGCGACTTGTCGCAATGAGTATTATAATAAATTAATATTGTTAGCATAGCTTTTTTTTCCTTCAACACTGACCTTCAATGATCATTTCCATAAGTGTTTATTATATTGGGACAAGCTGACATTTCTAAATCAGCCGACGTAATCGTTAATGTGTTCTTTTTAGATATACTGAGACTAGGTTTCAAGATTTCCAAACCGATTTCTCTATAATGTAACCATAGAATTCTTCCAGTTCCCGGATAGTAAAAACAGCAGATCGGCATGTTTATAATAACTTGGAATTGCGTGGATCTCTTTTTTTTATTACAACATGGTGAATAAAATGAATAGATCATGTCGTGACGTTGAAACGCTACCCAAATCTTGTCAAACGAAATAAAGAGGAATCGTAATGACTAATCCTTCACCCGAACTTCCTTTGCATAATCCCAGAATTCTCATCATTGACGATGAACCCAGAATTCGTGATGCCTGTATGCTCGTGCTTTCGGATAAAGGTTTCGACGTTGCCGCAGCTCCTGACGGTGAAGAGGGATTGCAGATGATCAAGGAGAAACATTACGATATAGTTCTTGTTGACCTGATGATGCCAACAATTTCCGGTTTCGACGTAGTCTCTGAAGTCCGTAATCATCACCCAGACACTGTAGTAATCGTTATTACCGGTTATGCAACTCTGGAGCATTCAATCGAAGCAATGAAAAAAGGTGCTTTTGATTTTATTCCCAAACCGTTCACACCAGACCAATTACGAGCAGTAGTAGACAAGGCGCTGCGGTATACCAGTGCGCTTCAGGACATTGCCGATACTAAATCCCGACTTGGGGTTATGGTGAACCGCCTTACCGACGGAGTCATGACCACCGATGCCCGAAAACTTATAGTTCAGGTCAATCCCGCTTTTCTGCATATGATAGGGTATCACGGCGAAGAGGTAGTTGGTCACCACGTAAACGATATTATTCATAATGATAATCTGCTTGAATCAATTGAGCAGGCAATCAATATGTCTCCCAATACCTTTACTGAGATCACTAAGGAAATACAATTTACCGATAATAGCGAAGAAAAATTCTTCAGTGCCGGGTGTGCCCCTTTCAGAGGTCGAATGAATGAAAACCTTGGCACGATTACGGTGTTGCATGATATTACCACTTTAAAAAAAATGGACCAGATGAAATCTGACTTTGTCTCTATGGTTTCCCATGAAATCAGGAGTCCAATGAATTCGCTGCTGATGCAACTGAAAATCATCGGTGACGGCTTAGCGGGAGCCGTAACCGAAAAACAGCAGGAAATCCTGCAGAGGGCGTCAGAAAAAATCCTGAACCTGAATAATCTGGTTACAGAATTGCTAGATCTTTCAAGAATAGAATCCGGCCTTATTGCCCACGAAAAAGAACACGTTGATATGGAGAAGCTGCTTTTTGAGCAAAAAATCTTCCACAGCCCCTACGCAAAAGAAAAACAGATAAATATTCTGGTCAATTGTTCTGATAATCTGCCTTTGATCTTTGCAAATCGACAAAATATGGAAGAGGTTTTTTCTAATCTTATCACAAATGGTATTAAATATTCGCCCAGCGGAGGTTGTATAACTATTTCTGCGGCAACAGAAAATGAATATCTGAAATTACAGGTGAGCGATACTGGTTTTGGCATAGCTAAAGAGGATCTTGAAAAAATATTTACTCGTTTTTATCGGGTAAAAGACTCCAACACCAGACAGATACATGGAACCGGGCTGGGTCTTGCCATCGTCAAGAGCATTATCGAATCTCACCACGGTAAAATTAGTGTCAAAAGTGAAGTAGGTAGTGGTACTACTTTCACTGTTTTCCTGCCGCTGGCTGGCTGACAAAGGGAATCTTACTCTCCTCCCCTCGGCGGTCATCATCCCAGCAAGCTTGAGTAGTATATGATTATCAAAAGCCATGCTGCTCAGCGAGTTTTTGAAACATAAGAGCAAGGCCCGTCCCAAGGGTAAAGGCTGAATCTGCGCCTAGATTTTCTCCCACACTCCTATCAAAAAACAAATTCAGAGTCGACTCAAGTCCTTCCTCAGATTTCCAATAACAGATCATAATGGGTACGAGTGGAAAGGGTAAAAGAACAACTGACACATCAGATTCAAATTGTTTCTCTACTTTTTTTCCATTAAACATATGGACAATATCGTCAAAAAAATCAGTATATTTGTCAGCAAGTTGTTTTAAAACATCTTCACCTCTTTTCTTAAAAAGAGCATATTTTTCTTTGCCGCCTGTTATTTCCCTAAAAGAAATCCAATCACCTGTGACAGGTTCTCCCTTGCAATTTAATATATATTCGAGAAGCGGAATCACCAGCCAATGAGTAACATGAAGGTCTGTTTTAAAAATTCCATCTCGGCTGATACCAAATTTTTTACCGAGTATAGAGATAATCAACATTTCCCCGTTCACTTGTGCACTTATACGTTCCGCCACAATCTGGAAATCAAGATTTACTACCTCCTGAATCAGAGTAGATATATATTCATCCCTGAGCTCTTCCGGTTTCTTCTGAAAGCCATTTTCTTTTGAAAATCTTGAGATATTATCAGGATTCAGCTTTGGACATTCACTGATATGACGATTCCCTGTATACACGGATCCAGCGAACGCCAAACAGGTCTTTTCTCCACATTTTCTACAATTGCTTTTGTCAAGCAGGTTAAAAACCTCCATGGCATTTTTGATAACCATTATTTTCTCTCCAATAATTTTTGCCAGCAGGATAAAGCCTTGCTACCATGGAATCAAATCCGCTGCAAATTTTTTCTCTCTTTTTAAGATAATTATCGTTCCTGTTTTGCTCAACCAACTCTTGACTAAGTTTAAGGATGTAGAGTATCAATATATCTTCTTTGGTACATTTAATTCTATTGATTAATTTAATTTTTTTATCGTCTGATCATTGACCGCAATACAATAAAACAACTCATGAAATCTACATCTTCGACCATTGATACCAATTTGACTTCCAACACTATAAAAAAAACTTCATTATCAATGAGTGTAACTTTTATAAAATCGGGTAAAGCTGTTGCCTCTCTTTCATGTCTGCAATTACTCATCCTCGGCAATGCCGGTTTGGCCTTATCAGCAGCGAATGTTACGTCAAATAACAACCTGGAACAACTTATTAAAACCAGAAGCTGCAGGGAATGTAATCTCTCAGGTCTCAATCTGAACAGGTTAGATCTCTCAGGGGTGGATCTGGAGGGAGCAGATTTGTCATTTGCAAAATTTCATTTAACCAATCTCTCCGGTGCTAATTTAAAAAACACTAAACTGAAAGGTGCCGCTTTCGGTGGTGCAGATCTGGGGCAAGCAGATCTGCGTGGTGCAGATCTGCAAAGCACATCACTTGACAACGCATATTTGGGAGAAGCTCTACTTGATGCTAACGTAGCGACCTCACTTGCAGTCAAACCCGTTCCCTCTCAAAAAGATTCCTATAGAAACAATCAAGATTCCGGTGAGCTTGCTTCGGAAGGTTGGTGGGCCAGCCAACCAAAATCTAAGAAAATGCTCTACACAAATGTTACCGCTGCAGCAGCAATTGGACTCTGGGGATTAGCTACCTGGGATTACGGTTCAGCTGGTTTCATGATGGGACATGAAAAATGGTTTCAGCATGATACAAAATATGGTGGTGCCGATAAATTTGGCCACCTGTGGTCAACCTATGCTTTTTCAGACGCCCTTACCGGCCTCTATAAAGGTTGGGGATATGAAGCAAAAAAGGCAAACACTTATGCTGCATTGTCATCGTGGACAGTGCAGCTGTTTATGGAACTTGGTGATGCAACAAGTGAAACACAAGGATTTTCCTGGGAAGACATGACAATGAACACCCTGGGCGCCCTCACCAGTGTATTAATGCAAAGATACCCAGAGCTTGATCGTAAAATTGATCTCAGGGTTGAATATGTTTTCAATGAGCCGATCAATGGAATTTTTGATGATTACTCCAACCAATTTTATTCGATAGTCCTAAAACTCGATGGTTTTGACGCAATTGAGAACACCTTTGCCAAATATATTGAATTTTCTGGAGGATACTATACCAGAGGATACGGACAATTTGATGAAGATCATACCAGATCGCTTTTTGTTGGTATTGGGTTTAACTTTTCAAGGTTACTCAACCAGAATGGATGGAAAAAAACAGGTAAGATACTTGAATATCTTCAGATCCCGTACACAGTCCCCAAGGTTTCATATGATTTTGACTAATTTGCTGCTGGCAAAATATTGCGGAGATCGTTATCTTGTATTTTTTTGAAGTACAACCCGGACATACTAAACAAGTTCAAAGAAGTTCTTCATAAAATATTTTTTTGTTGAAAACAAGGAACTAATTTTCAAATCACTAATGGAGAAAACATGAAAGCAAAGATTACTAAAGAATGCATGGGCGACAGAAATTGCAACAAATTGTGTCCGGAAGTATTCGAATACGATGAAGATCAACTTCTTTCTATTGTTAAATACGACGAAATTCCAAAACATCTGGAAGACATCGTGCGTCAGGCAGCTGCCGAATGCGGTGCAGATGCTATCATTATTGAAGAATAGAGGAGATTCCCTTCATGGCCGTCTTTCGTGAAAGTAAAACAGCCAGGAACCTTCTACTCTCTTACTCTGCGGAAGCGCAAGCGCGCACCCGGTATAATTTTTTTGCGACGCAGGCACGTGAGGAGGGGTTTATCCAGATTGCTAACCTTTTTGACGAGACAGCCAGCCAGGAATATGAACACGCCCTTCGCTTCTTTAAGTTTTTCAATGGTGGAGACCTGGAGATCACCGGGATGTTTCCAGCAGGAGTCATAAAAGATACCCACGCAAATTTAATCAGTTCCGCAGAACTTGAACTGTACGTCCATGACCAGATGTATCAGGTCTTTGCCGAAGAGGCTGAAAAAGAAGGTTTCCAACGTGCGGCAGATACTTTTATTGCCATTAATGTCTCTGAAAAAAATCATGAATTAATGTTTCGTGCACTAGCTGAAAATCTGGACTCCGGTAGAGTTTTCAAGCGGAAAGAAACGACCATCTGGAAATGCCTCAGTTGCGGTTACCTGCATGAGGGATATTCTCCTCCTGATAAATGTCCGGCCTGTGTTAAGCCACCAGGTTATTTTGAAATATTGAAACAGAACTGGTAACAATAAAGGCCATTCCTGGAATGGCCTTTTTAAAATTAGTTACTTTTTTATATGAGTTGCTCTGTTAGATAATCGAAAGCACTTTTTCAATGGCCTTCTGTAATTCCTTGCTATGAATCTTGCCGGCAAAATGAACTGGACTTTTGCCATAAATAGGATCCCAACCGCTTGGATCTGCATAACAATAAAACTGTGTTTCAAGCCCTATTTTTCTAACTGCATCTTCCGCAGGGTGACCAATTAGACGTTTCGCAGCTTCCCATGTAGCTCCACATGGTGCTCCACGAACTACCTTTACATCCGATATCAATCCATCTTCCACCTCAACCTCAAACTCCGGAGCCCCAAAAATATCTCCATACACGCCAAGACCATCCAGACGAGGAAGACCGCAACAGGTTGGTGGTGTTATCGCTTTTTTACCGACTATTTTCTTGCCGGAAGCAATTATCGGTATGCCCAACTTACGACAGCGGTCAGCCAGGTCTGTTGACAGGTCGTTGTGCCGAAGAAAATCAAGGACCAGATCACAGCAAATTTCGTCCGGGAAATATGAACTGGTATCATCAATAACCAATGGCAGCATTTCATCTATATTAATAATTTCCAGGTCAAACAGATCGTTGCCGTGTTTTCTTAACCCGCTAATTTTCTTCTCGCCACTTCCATTTTGCTGGAAAACCATGATTCGTTGTCGAGATTTTATTGTATCATCTTTCACTGTCGTTTCCTCATTTCAGCTGTATCAAATATCCAGACGAACCCATCGGGTACAATAACGGTAGGTTGCTTCAAGCAGTTTCTTCTTGTTTTGTGATACATGGACCAGGACATGAAAAGCGCCACCGGTGTCACGATAAAGCACCATTCCACGGTCGATTTCACTTGACTCTGTTCCGCATGTTATTTTCAAGGGTGAGCCAAACTCTATAATATTCAGTTCATCATCCTGAAATTGAAAATAGGCCATCTGTGCCAGTGCATGATATTCATGCTTGGCATGAGCATTGTCCTTTACAGTAAATGTTTTGATGTAACCCGCTTCCTGCAGAACAATCTCCGGTACGAGAATAATAGTCTCGCAGTCGGTTATCAAAACTTTTTCAGATTGAATAATTATCGTGGTGTTCATTTTGAATGAAAGCTCGGCAAGAATATTATGTGACACATAAAAAAGATAGAAGCAGCAGTAAAAAAAATCCGGATAATAAAAAATGGGAAGTCAAGTAAATACCCACTCAACTTCCCATGGTCATACGTTATATCCTGTTATCGATAATAGCAATTCCTACTTTTCTATTCGTACAGCGCACACCTTCGCCTCCATGATCTTGCAGACGGGATCCATAGCATCACTGGTAAGCAGATTGGCAGCAGCTTCGCTATAATGAAAAGGAATAAAAACAACATTTGGCGGCACAATTTTACTAACCCGGGCTTTGACTTTAATGAAACCACGCCTTGAAGTTACAGTCAAAAATTCACCACTGGATACTCCAAGAACATCCGCATCGGCTGGATTAACTTCAATAAATGCTTCCGGGGCGACTGCATTAAGCCCCGTCGACCTTCTGGTCATTGTTCCGGTATGGTAATGGAACAATTCCCGACCGGTGGTCAACACATAAGGAAATTCCTTGTCCGGTAACTCATCTGAAGCTACAAACGGGACGGGCGTAAACAGTGCTTTTCCGCCTTCTCGAGGAAAATTGTCTTTAAACAGATATTCCGTTCCAAGGTGCGTCTCACTTGGACAAGGCCACTGCAGACTGTCTTTTTCCAATCGTTTATAACTGATACCGGCAATTCCGGGCCAGAGTGCGGCAACTTCATTGAAAATTTCGGATGGCTCGGGACTAACAGTCAAGTCACCTTCCCCTTCAATACGTTTGTAAATTTGATCAATAATCTCCAGATCGGATTTAGCCTCTCCAGGCGAATTGATTGCCTTTCTGATCCGCTGAATCCGTCTCTCTGAGCAAGTGAAAGTACCATCTTTTTCAGCAAAGGAAGCACCCGGCAGAACAACATCTGCAAGTCGCGCCGTTTCAGTCATGAAGATATCCTGAACCACCAGAAAATCGAGAGCCGAGAATGCCTTGACCGAATGGGTGGTATTAGGATCAGAGAGAGCAGGATTCTCACCGAAAATATACATCCCCTTGAGGGTTCCATCAAGCATGGCATTGGTCATCACAGTCGCCGGCAGACCGACCTTATCCGACAACTTTTTCCCCCAGGCTTTTTCAAATTTTTCTTTTACAGCTGGAACATCTACCTTTTGGTAACCTGGATAGACATTTGGCAAGCCACCCATATCGCAGGCACCTTGAACATTATTCTGGCCCCTTAGAGGATTAACCCCTGCTGCTCTTTTCCCCACGTTACCGGTAAGCATGGCCAAATTGCCTACAGCGCAGACATTATTTGTACCCATAACATGCTGGGTAATGCCCATGGCGTAATATATTCCAGCATTCTCTGCTGAAGCATAGATACGTGCAGCCTTTTTGATATCTTCCGCCGGCACACCGGTAATCTCTTCACCGTATTCCGGGGTAAATGGCTCGAGCGATTTGACAAACTCTTCATATCCTTCTGTTCTGTTTGAAATGAATTCTTTATCTTCAAGTCCTTCCGTAAGGATAACTTTCATGATCGAATTCAACAGAGTAGAGTCGGTACCCGGACGATGCCGCAACCAAAGAGTTGCAAACTTTACCAGAGGAATCTTACGAGGATCGGCAACAATCAGCTGGGCTCCCTTTGCCACAGCTTCTTTCATCCGAAGACCGATAATCGGATGGTTTTCTGTTGTGTTGGACCCAATAACAAATAGAGCTTTGTTTTCTGCAATTTCGGCGACAGAGTTAGTCATCGCGCCAGAACCGAATTTTGCGGCCAGACCGGCCACAGTTGCGCTGTGTCAGTAGCGGGCGCAGTGATCGACATTGTTAGTGCCAATCCCTGCCCGAAACATTTTTTGAAACAGATAATTTTCTTCGTTGGTACACCTGGCAGAACAAAGTCCCGCAACGGCGTCCGGGCCATTTTTTTCTTTTATATCAACCAGACGTTTGGCTACGTAATCCAGAGCTTCATCCCAGGTAGCTTTCTCAAATTGACCACCCTTCTCCTTTCTGATAAGAGGATGTGTCAACCGGTCTCCACTATTGATAAATTCGAAACCGAATCTCCCCTTTACGCAAAGCCAGCCTCGATTATGGTTTCCTGAATTCGAATCTACGCGAATAACCTGGTCACCATGGGTTCGCAGGGTCATATTACAACCACAGCCACAGTAGGTACAGGTCGTATCGGTAAGTTTCACTCCTTCCATTCGAGGTTTTCCGGACCAGACTCTGCCAGACAGTGCACCGGTCGGGCACACTGAGACACACTGGCCACAGAATTCACAATCAAGATCGTGTCCAAAGGGAGGAATGACCTTTGCTTCAAAGCCCCTTTCCGAATAGCCTATTGCGCCAACTCCCTGAACCTCTTCACAGACCCGAACACACAACCCGCACATCACGCATTTATTTTGGTCTCTCGTGATAAAGGGGTTATGATCGACGCGGCTATGCTCCCGCATTTCGCCGACAAAGCGATTCTCGCGAATGCCATACAGATAAGCGAGTTCCTGTAACTTGCAATCCCCGGAACTTATGCAAACCATACAGTCATTCGGATGATCGGAGAGCAAAAGCTCGACTGTGGTTTTTCGCAACCTGTAAAGCCTCTCGCTATTGGTTTTCACTTCCATGCCATTAGTTGCAGGCGTTGTACAGGCGGTTACCGGCTTAGCCATACCTTTTATTTCTACAATACAAAGTCTGCATGCGCCAAAAGGTTTTAGCCGGTCATCATGACAAAGGGTCTGGATATCAATACCCATCGCCCTCGATGCTTCCAAAACGGTAGTGCCTTCGGTGACTTCTATCTGCTTTCCATCAATTGTAAGATTTATCATGGTTACTACTCCTTTAATACGGCGCTGAACTTACAGGCATCAAAACAGGATCCACATTGGATACACATTTTATTATCGATCTTGTGAGGCTGTTTTTTCTCGCCGGTAATTGCATTAACCGAACAAGCCTTCATGCACATCCCGCAACCAACACACATATCTTCACGAATAAAAAATGTCAGCAGCTTATTACAAACCTTGGCAGGACATTTTTTGTTCTTGATATGAGCTTCATACTCATGGCGAAAATATTTAATAGTACTGATAACTGGATTAGGTGCCGACATGCCCAGACCGCAAAGGCTTGAATCTCTGACGTCCTCCGCAAGTTCCTGTAAAAGTTCAATATCGCCTTCTTTGCCCTTTCCTTCGGTAATCCGGGTAAGAATTTCGAGAAGGCGCTTCGTACCGATACGACAGGGTACACATTTACCGCACGACTCTGACTGGGTAAACTCCAGGAAAAATTTGGAAATATTCACCATGCAGTCGGTCTCATCGAGGACAACCATACCTCCTGAGCCCATCATTGAGCCGACAGATGCCAACCCTTCATAGTCAACCGGCAGATCGATATGTTGCTGCGGAATACAGCCACCAGACGGCCCACCTGTCTGCACAGCCTTAAAGAGCCTATCCCCCTCTATCCCACCACCGATATTAAAAATGATCTCTTTCAGCGTCATCCCCATGGGGATCTCAATAAGCCCGGTATTCCTGATTTTCCCTGTCAAGGCAATAACTTTGGTCCCCTTGCTCTTCGCCGATCCTATTGACGCGTACCAAGCTGCTCCTTTATTGAGAATATGTGGTAAATTGGCAAGAGTCTCGACGTTATTAATAATAGTCGGTTTACCCCACAATCCCTTGTTGGCGGGAAACGGTGGCTTCGCTCTCGGCATACCCCTTTCACCTTCAATCGAGGCGATAAGAGCTGTTTCCTCACCGCAGACGAAAGCCCCGGCTCCAAGTTTGACTTTGATTTTAAAATTGAAATCAGTCCCAAACAGGTTCTTGCCTAAATAACCTTTGTCTTTGGCGGCCTTCAATGCCAGATGAAGCCTGTCCACAGCAAGAGGATATTCAGCGCGGATATAGACATAACCGATACTGGCACCAATGGCGTAAGCACCAATGATCATGCCTTCGATGACCGCATGTGGATTGCCCTCAACAACAGAACGATCCATGAAAGCACCTGGATCACCTTCATCTGCATTACAAATGATATAATACTGGTCCGAATCATTGGCAGCACAAAAACCCCATTTCACCCCAGTTGGGAAACCACCGCCTCCCCTTCCGCGCAATCCCGATTCCTTGACCGTCGCGATTACTTCAGCAGGAGTCATAGTCGTCAACGCTTTTTCAGCGGCTTTATAGCCATCCACTCCCAGGTACTCATCAATCGATTCAGGGTCAATCTTGCCTAAATCTCCGAGGACTATTTTAGTCTGATTATCGTGGAACGTGTGGTAATCATCGCCCACCAGCCATTCCTTAACCGGTTTTGCACCAATGACATGATCCTGGATCAGCCTGCTCACCATATCCGGTTGAATATACTGATAGGTTGATACTTCTCCATCCACAGTTATATCAACTAGTACGTCACGAGCGCAGAATCCTCGACAACCTACTTTATGGAGTCTGCATTTCTCTTTAACTGTAGCGTTTTCGATGCCGGCAGCCTCGAACTGCTTAGTGAACTCCTCCATTACCAGATCACCACCGGCAGCGATGCCGCCGGTACCCATGCACACATTGACAATTATTTCGCTGTTCATGGTTTAACCCTTGTATTCTTTAAGACTCTTGACAATTTTACTTGGAGTTACCTTTCCAAGCACCTTTTCATTAACCAGGACAACCGGGGCGATGCTGCAGGCGCCAACACAGTTGACACGTTCAAGGGTAAAAAGCATATCCCTGGTCGTATCCTGGTCATCTTTTAGTTTCAGATCTTCACGAACTTTAGAGATAATTCGAGGTGCACCTTTGACGTGACATACAGTTCCACAGCAAACGGTGACGATATTTTTACCACGCGGATTTTGATGGAACTGGGAATAGAAGGTAACTACTCCATAATATTTGGAAGGTGGAATGTTCGTACGTTCGGCAAACCAATTAACAGCTTCTTCCTGTATGTATCCTATTTTACTTTGTATTTCTTGCAATATTGTAATAATATTGTCTTCATTGGCGGCACATTTTTCATATATCGCCTCCAGTGTTTCCGTCAATTGCTTATCCATACATATACTCCATAAATGATGATTATCCACTCCTGGCAAAGAGTATCGCTATAGAGTGTGGAGAAACTTCGTTTCCCTTAGTCAAATGATCACTTCTTATCTGGTACTTAGATTGATTTATTGATGTTGAAATTTCTTCGATTGCCCCTGTTACAGCGTTAAATAGAATAATTTCGACCTTTACCATCACAAACATCTTACTATAACTCATAACAGCGATAGTTTCCAATAAGTTTAGAAGGTATCAGACAACAAATTTATATTAATGTTTTTCTGTGAATATGTACCTATTTGACAAGGCTATGTCTATCCGGTAAGTAACAGGTGCTGAATTCCTGTATTTTATAACTAAAATTTCCCATAGAAACCAGATACACGTCTGGAATACGACATCATGGAAAAGCTTAATGACTTTTATTTTGCAACGGATAATTTAAAGATAACTCTTGGAAAACGGGGAAGTACATCTTATATCAAAATGAGTTATCCAGTCCACTGTGGCGTTTACAACGAAATTGAGACAGATCAGTTTGTCTTCCAGTTTAACCTCAATGGTGAAATTTTTCGGGCTAAAGGTAAAGGGCGTCAGTGGGGTCACCCGCATGAATGGCTCAAACGAACACAGGGGAACGACTGGGTCTACTATTCAACCGGTGGGTATACCGGAGTCTTTGAGGCAACAGGTGAATACTACCTGCCCAATCTGCAGTATCCGACCAACAGTATATTGGGAGGGCACCCTTTTGTTCAGGAGGAGATCGTTTCCGTCTCAAAAACATGGCATAAGATGCTTACAGACCAACTAAAGCTAACCCCAGACTTACCAGATGAATTTAAAAGTTTTTTAGCCAGTGCCATTGATCAAAGTCCAGAAAAGTTAGAGGAAAAAGCACAGCATCTGCACAAAACCATCGGAGGTCAGATTTCCGTACTGCCACCTGATGCCAGACATGTCGACTATAATTTCATTCCACTGACTATTTCACTGGGATGCCTCTATAAATGTAAATTCTGCAAGGTTAAAAACGGAACTGTTTTCACCGAAAAAAAGCCTGAAGATATCGATGAGCAGATTCGAAGTCTGAAACAACTCTATGGTCGAGATCTGATAAATTACAACAGTCTCTTTCTCGGAGAGCACGATGCTCTTCAGGCAAAGCCGGAACTCATTCTATATAGTATCGATAAGGCGCACAAAGAGTTCTGCTTTGCTGATTCATATACCCCTGGCAGTAATACGTTCCTTTTTGGTTCCGTTACATCATTTCTCAACGCACCTGAAAATTTCTTCCTGCAACTGGAAAAATTTCCTGGAATGACCTACATTAATATTGGTCTTGAATCCGCTGATCAGGAGACTCTTGACAAAATTGGTAAACCTATCTCGGAAAGTCAGGTAAGAGCTGCCTTTAACCGCAGCCAGGATATAAATGACCGCTTCACATCCATAGAAATAACAGCAAATTTTATAATGGACGAGAACCTGCCGAATAATCATTACAGAAAAATTCTTGAACTGATCAGAGATCAACAGCCCCGAGTAAAACCCAAGGGGTCAATTTATTTTTCTCCTCTCACCTTTGATCAACCATCTCGTAGCCGTTTATTCGAATTTAACCGGCTAAAGATCTTGAGCCGATTGCCTACTTATCTTTATATAATACAACGGTTTTAAAAGAATAATTATAATCATCAATACGTATCGGAGATCATACAATGCTTGATTCCAGAAAGCTGAGAAAAGACATACTGGCAACACGAAACCGACAGACACAAAAAGAAATAGACACCAAATCAATGGCTATTCAAAGTAGACTGTTAACTCTGGAACCTATCCGCTCCCACCAGTCAATTTTTGTCTACGTCAGTTTCAGAAGCGAGGTAGCAACCCTCGCCCTGATTGATGCCCTGATAGACCTGGGCAAAACAGTTATCGTCCCCATAACCAGGATAAAGGAAAAAAGGCTTGACGCTATACATATCACTGATCGTGCGACTGACCTTGTTCCCGGATATTGTGACATCCCCGAACCTATAGAGGAACTATGCAGAACCAGAACAATACCACCGGAAGAAATCGAAACAATTCTTTTGCCCGGTTCTGTTTTCGACGAAAGAGGGGGCAGATTCGGATATGGTGGCGGATATTATGACCGGTTCCTGGCCAACGTCCCGACCGCTATCCGGATAGGATTGGCTTTTGATCTACAAATAATTGAAAAAGCACCGCTACAAGAACACGATGAAATACTTGATTTGGTCATAACGGAAAGCAGGGTAATTCGAGGTGTTAGATAAAAAATTAGGTACATGACAGGAGTCATTATCAGCTGCATCTCTATCTTTTATTTCTGGAAAGTACATGCAATAAAATAATAAACCCTGTTGTTTAATCTATATTTCAACAGGGTTTATTATTTGTTTTCTGACAACAGCAACAGAAACTAGCTTACAGCACATTTTTTTGGGTCAACTACAGCACCACAGGCGGAACATTTAGCATTTTTATCTCTTTCATCGGAAAAGATTTCCCATTCTTTCCCGCATTCAGGACATTTAATTTTCACTTCATTTAAAGTCTTATTGCTTTCAAATCCAGGACAATGTTGATCTGTCATACATCTCTCCTTTTCTCAGTTAGTGGTTTTACTACAACACGTTGTAATATAATAATAAGTCTGAAATTACAAAACACCAGAGAGTCGAACGAGCAATTACCTTAATTATAGGCGGACTTCTTCAATTCTGACAACTCATTTCGAATCATCATTACTTCACGATTAGAAGCAATACGTCTATTGTTCTTATAAAAGGTTATATTCCCCATTTTCCAGGATTTGCTAAACATGACAATTTCGTATCTATCTTCATCCTTCTGCATATCTTCAACCCAAAGTACCCTTTCAATATCCAGTGAGAAATCATTACAGATCTGTTTAGCAAATTTATCCGGATTTGCTGAAATAGACTGTCCCTCTCCTGTCGGAGCGTAAATACAAACAAAGGGTTTGAGGTGCTGTATGTTATCAGAGGATGTTGAACGCTTAAATATTTTCAAATCATATGCACCTGGAGACCAGGCGATAGGTTCGTCATCACCTTTTTTAGTACCGTCCCATCGATACCTTCCATCAAATATTGCCATGCACATCTTCCTCACCTGGAAATAAATTAGCTCTATCTATAAGCAAAAGGAGATGGCTTGATTTTCCTTTTCGCAGCCATCTCCTTAACTTACTATTCCATTCCAAGGGCTTGTCTGTCAGCCATATCCATAAGAATCCTTTCACGTGCCTTATCGATACCAAGAGCCTTACGCTTTTTATCTATATGAGCGATTAATAGCCTTGCCATCTCTCTCGGATTATCAGCAAATCCCCATTTACCAAAACCAAGCTCTTCAAGTTCCTCAAATAGATGCTTTTCAAATTTGGTTCCTTTAGTCATAGGAAAGGTATGCCCAAAGACGACATACACCCCTGAAGCGACAAAGTATTGACCAATGGCGATGGCTTTTTCACTCATCCATTCCGGTGCGCATCCTACCGCAGGCAAATCGGCGAGACAATCTCCTAATCCCCCAACCTTTACCATCTCAGAGGCTGCTATAAGAATCCTGCTGTTATCAACACAGGAACCTAAGCCAAGAACCGGCGGCATTCCAACTGTCTCACAGACTTCTGCAAGCCCAGGTCCAGCCAAAGCCGCTGCTCCAGGACCGGTTAATCCTGCTTTTGCCAGGGCCATTTGGGAACATCCGGTCTGCAGAACCAGAACATCATTCTTAATCAACTCCTTTACCAGTTCCACATGGGAGTAATCCTGTTTTGACCGAGGATTGGTACAACCGACTATTCCGGCAACTCCACGTATTCTCCCGTTGATGATGTTCTCATTAAGGGGAGTGTAGCTGCCTCTGAACGATCCGCCTAGCATGTAATTAATGTATTCGTAAGAGAAACCATGTACCCCAGTGGTCTTATTTCTTGGGATCTGGATGGTTTTTTTACGGGTTTTGAACCTGCTGATTGCTTTAATGACTATCTCATCTGTACATTCTCTTGGATCATTCTCATCCAACTGAATATGCTGGGCACCTTCGATCTTTGCTCTATAATTGGTCGTGATAAGAGGCGTATCATAGAAATCGGCCACCTTCTGCATACCTTGCTTTATACATTGAATGTCAACGGTCATTGCATCAATGGCACCAGTAACCAACACAGCCTCTGTGCTGGAAAAATTTCCGGCATGCGGCAGACCATGTCTAGACATAGCCTCCAGACCGGAGCAACACATTCCGACCAGATTAATTCCTTTAGCTCCAGCATTTTTCGCTGCATCCAACAAGGTAGGATCCGAAACAGAAACTATCATAGATTCTAAAAGATTTGGCTCATGCCCGTGAACAATTATATTTACATGGTCTGCTTTGAGAACACCCATATCAACTTCGACCTCGACCGGAGATGGTGTGCCAAACAAGATATCCGAAATATCCGTTGAAACCATCGACCCACCCCATCCATCAGCCAGCGCCGTACGGGAAATCTGCTTGGTTATATTTTCATAATCCTGATCGACTCCCATGGCAGTACGGTGCATCATTTCCATGATTTCCCGCATGGCGCCACGCGGAACAATTCCGGCCGCGCGCCAGTGTTCGAGGGTTTTTTTAGGCACTCTCTTCATCATAGGGATTTCACCGTCAACCTGGGTATAAGTCTTCTCCAGTTCGTGATACAAATCCATTGCTACATCTTTCAACTCCCGGCCTTCTGTAACAATATCGAGAGAGGCTGCAACTTCAAGCAGCTTAATCGGATCCTTAATGGAATAATCTTTTGTTTTTCCACTGATAACATCACGAAAAAGCTCAAGCATTGCCATGCCATGATCTGTATGGGCAGCTGTCCCCGCTGCAACCATTCGCCCGAAATTACGTGCCACGATGGTGTCAACTGTCGCCCCGCATACCCCTACCCTGTCATATGGGCTATTTACATTCATCCTGCATGGTCCCATTGCACAATGCTTGCAACAAGCAGATTTTTCGCCAATTGGACAGGGTTTGGTGGCATGATATCTATCAACATCGAGCACAACTCCATCTAGTCTGGCCTTAGTTATCATTTGAGCGGTTGACTCGCAGATCGTTAAATCTTCTACCTTGATGAGTTCTAATGGTTTTGCCATGATACCTCCAATTACAATGGGTTACAGGAATACTCCGATCAACTTGTCATGGAAAGACCATAAAGAGAGTACCTTAAAGAAAGGACCAGATCCGTGATCTAGTATTTATTACCTTGAGTCTCACAATCCTGTCCTCCAGGCATGGTCTTCCCCCCATATGAGAAATATTCTCAACAATGTTAATATTGCACCACCCAGTGGTATTGTCAAGGTGTATTGATAAGGTACTTTTATGCTGAGGCAAACAAGGAATTAATCAGGAGATACTAAACTGGAAGAACACCCCTGCAGAAAAAATTCAGCAGGGGCGTTAATATTTTTCGAAATGCGCTAATGAGTTTGAGCTTTCATTGCGGACATTTTTTTTACAATAGCGAAAAGCTCTTTTGGTGCATCGGATATGTCCTCAAATGCTCTCCTTCCAGCCCTGTCAGCCAACACAATCTCCTCCTGCTCAGGAACAAATCCTATAATTTCGAAATCGGATAAAGTATCACGAATCAGTTTCTCATCCTCTGGCCCCTTTACCCTATTGCCTAGAATGAGAATATTTTTTATGCCGATATCCTGTCCGAGTTTTCTGATTTTTGTTGCGGCTGCTCTACTTCTGGCCCCTGGGTTAACAACAACAATCAGGGCATCCACAGATGACGAAGTAGCTCTACCCAAATGTTCGACTCCTGCTTCCATGTCCATAATTACAATGTCATCCCTTACCAAAACAAGATGATTCATCAGTGCTTTAAGTATGGTACTTTCAGGACAAATGCAACCGGAACCTCCGCTTTGAACAGTGCCCATTACCAGCAGCTTTACCCCGTCTCTTTGCAGAGAAAATCTATCAGGAATATCATCCACCCTTGGATTGAGAGTGAAAAATCCACCCATGGTCCCAGGAGTTGCCCCTGTTCGTTCGGCAATAAGATCAGTCAGTTCAGATATTGGTGTAATTGGCTGATCTTCAGGAATACCGAGTCCTGCAGCCAGATTTGCAACCGGATCGGCATCAATGGCAATTACTTTATTTTTTCCCTCAGCGGCAAGACATCTCGCTAAAAGAGCGGTTATGGTGGTTTTGCCGACTCCACCTTTCCCACCTATTGCTATTTTTAAACTCACGTCAGGAAATCTCCTTTCACTAAATTACCAACCAGATAATAATATTTTGTGTAGTGGTGTAATTAACTTGTATAGATTATTCTTTTATAACGTTCCCATCACTGTCAACTAAGGCCACAGCAAAGCCACTCTTTGTCGCTACATCATTCAATTCTTCAATATGAACTGCCTGAAGTTCATATTTTTTCCCTTTCTCTCTTGGCAAGTTCAGGAAACAGTCGTTTGCATCTTCTTTACTTTTAAAGGCAGGTATAAAATTTTGATCTTTTTCATTATTATACAATCCCAGAAAACTTTCCTCATTACCAGGATCGCATACAAATACATACACCCAACTACCAATCTCTGCGTTTTCTTCTTTCATAAGAAATCTCTTTTCTATTTGAGTATATAGTTTGTCTGTAAACTTATCTATTCAAACTCAGCTTAAAGATCTGTAACCATTATTTGAACAAAAAAAAAGCCCCATCCCCTAAAGGATGGAGCTTATTTCGAAAATTATACTCTATCAGATTTCCAGGTAAGAATCGGAGAAAAGATTCTCTCCGGTAATAACCTTGACCGTTTTGACATAGTCTGCAAGTTCTTTCGACAAAGAAGACAGCTCAGGAGCATTTCCGTCCATTGCCTGATGTACTACTGAAACTATCTCAGGACGCTGTCCTTTAGCTACTGCGATAAGTTCAGCATCAAGCGGATCAGCAATAACTGATTTCATTCCATAGCGCTCCAACATGATCATGAAGGTATTATTCAGGATCGGACGCAGATGAACAGGAGGACCATTAGAAATGTTAGAAAGACCACAAGTAGACATGGCACCGGGCGCGATATCTTCAAGCATCATTTGAAAATTCAATAATGATACACTTTGTGCCTGCTGAATATTCACAGGAGTCACAATGCCATCAACCCAAATTTTCTCATTAGGAATACCGGCTTCGTTCGCTGCATAGACTAATTCAACACAGAGCGCGGCTCTCTCGTTCTCATCACGGGGCAGACCATCAGGTCCCCACATCAGGGCAACGATATCAGCTTCATATTTCGCAGCCATAGGCAGCATAACGGTATAACGCTCAGGACGGGCCATAATTGAGTTAACAATATGAGGCTTACTGGCAGGCTTCAACACTTTCAGGCCTGCTTCAATTGCAGCAATGTTTGATGTATCAAGAAGAAGAGGAATCTCTGGCACAACCTCCTGCACTACCTGACAAACCCATGGCATCAATTCATGACCATCTTTTTTTGCTGGTCCAAGGTTGATATCAATGTAGTCCATGCCAAGTTTCTTTTGTTCAAGACACTCAGCCTGAATTGGTTTTGGGTCACGTTCTCTATATGCCTTTCCGATTACCTTGGAAATGACATTGAGGCTTTCGCCAAAAAGAATCATATTATTTCTCCTTTATCAAAAATAGGTGGTCTAATACTTCTAAGACAACACTTAGAAACATTCGATAATAATTTGCCGGCGTCTCCAGAAGGAAAACACCGGCAGTAATATTAGGCTTTTAATTATCTACTTTTAAGAAATCCCGCAATATGTGCGGCTTCTCTTGGACCTACTACAATGTTCCAGCCAGGGAGTTCTTCTTCGACATCGCCGGCAATGGCTGCAGCATAACCAGGGATAATAAGTTCGGTATGTTTAACCTTATCCATGATGCCACATTTTTTCACGAACGTACCAACATCATCACCACCGAATTTTCCGGCAGCCCATGCGGTGAGAACAGAAAGTCCCTCGGAATCTTTAATAAGGAGCCATGCAGGTACTTTACTTGCTTCAATCTCGCCTGATACAATAAAATATGTCAAGGCAAAATTGGTTGTGACGAGTACAGGTGAGTTCTCATCGGGAGTACCAATTTCAAAAATACCTTCCGTAACCGTCATTGGACGCTGCGGATCAGTATAGATGTTAAGCCGTTCAAGTAACAAGGGAAATATGACTTCAGTGGTCAGATCAGACATAACCACGATGCCGCCATATTTAGCAACGAACATACTGGCAATGAGACCTTCCATTGCAATATTGGTAGCCATCTCGCTCGGAAAGCAAATAGTTGGGAAACCAAGCGAACGATTGCCATCTTTCAAAGCGGCCCGACGAATTGCCACCTGATCTTCCAGGGCCTTCTTTACTTCCCTCGAACCTGGATCCATTACCAGGTCCTTGATTCCCATACCGACCAGTTTATCAGTTAAGGCTACTAGTCCATCAATGGAATCTGATTTAACTGCAAGAGGGAGATCATTGTCGAGAGCAATTTTACCGAAAGCATCGGCGTTATCTGCGGTTGCAGCATAAATTAATGGACGCTTGAAACCGGCAGTTGCGACTGCCCCGCTGATTATTTCAGCTTTTTCACTCATAAGAATGAGGTTAAACTCAGAAGTCTCGGCAATAAGTTTTGCCAGAGCGGCAAAAGCAACACCATCACCATTGACATCCTTTAGTGCAACGAGTTCTGGTCGCAAATTAAGACCTACACGTTCATACTGTAATGCGTTCCAAGACTTAAGCTGAGCTGCGACAGCCGCTTCAGCAGTATCAGAGGTAATAGTTCCTGCAAACATTGTCGGATTAAAAAAAGTCTTCTCATGCCTGTAAAGAACAGTTTCTCCACCAGTCTTTGCTGCACGTACGCCTTTACCAACAGCGACCGGACGGATTGGCGGTGCGGATGCTTCGGCCAGCTGTGCCCTTGCCTCATCAGATACGTATGGGCAAGCATCAAGTTCGGCTTTACTGGACGCGAGGTTCATAGCAAAAGCCAGGCACGTCGGAACCCCACACTCCTTGCAGTTGGTTTTAGGCAGGAGTTTGAAAATTTGAATTCCTGTTAACGCCATTTGTATTTTCTCCTTATGTATATTTCTTAGCTGGATGTACCCGGTTTCACCATAGAACATTGAGAAACCGGGAAGCCTGCTCAAAAAAGTAAATTAGCCCATGATTGGATCCATGCTCAGAGCAGGATGTCCTTTCTCTTTGAGCCATGGCAAAATCTCATCTTCAGTGATACCAACGGTCTCGTCAGCAATCATATCAGCGAAATTTTTCACACCCATTTCTGCGCCTCTGGCGTTTAGTCTGTCACGGATCTCGTCTTTAACGACTTTAGGCATCCATACCATTCGGAGTAATCCACCATCACCAAGGATAAATTTTTTCTGGGTAATGTTGAATTTGGAATGGCCGACAAATCCAGGAGAAGAAGCGCCACCACCCATAACACCGGCAAGTGTGGTAAACTTCATACCGGAAGGAGTCTCACCCGTGTAATCTCGTCCAACAGTCATGATACCGTTGCAACCGGGCAACATGGCAGCAATACACTCACAACAACCACAAGTGGTCATCGGAGCATGAACCATGGAATAGAAATTATACGTATCGATCGCACCTTTGGATGCACCTTTGATGAATTCATCAACACCCTGGAAACGACCAAGAACCGGATCAAGAACTTTTCCTTTCTGGATCGGCTGGTTAGGACCGGTTGGATTAATTTCAAAGGATGCTTTACAATCCATCCAGTTGTATGCGCCACAAAGTCCTGTTCTTTCGGGACTTACTGCACAAACATGGCTCGGTGCAAAAGATTGACAGAGACTACAGGAATAGAAGGTCTCTACATCCTCATCTGTCATATTGTCGACACGTGCATCACGCGTCTTATATTCTGCACGGGCAGTAGCAGTCAATTTGTCAACATCGTCCTTCTTGGTAAAAAGTGTTACCTGAACCTTGTCGACAATTTTCTGGAAGTCCTGATGAAACTTGGCATGGAGAACAACACCAATATCTTTCAGGGTGAAACCCTTTTCAACTGCAGACTTACTGATACGTACCCAAGAGATATCGCGTTGTCCGATATGCATAATACCTTGGATATAGTTGATCAAATGATGAATCTGTCGTTCCATGATCGGCTCGAAATCGGACTGGAATTCGCGGCCGGCTATCTGTACAAAGATACCAAGCGGTAAGACCTCGCCTTCCTTCATATCGCCGACATCCGGGCCGACAACAGTAACCTTCCCATCTTCAAGCTCACTCATCTCGGCCATTTTGACCAGCTCGGTACATTGGGTTTTACCACCACCCATCTGACCAAACAGATCACCGCCGCGTACGCGCTCGCCCTCAAAAGCCGGCCCAAAAGCCAAGGGGATATCGATCTCGGTAACATTGATTTTCAGACCGCGAACTTCAACGGACTTCTGACAGATCTCATCGTGAGGTACATTGGCTACAACATGCTCATAGGTGCAGATACCTGTTGGCAGGATCTCGGGGATATCGGTATCTGCAAGTGTCGGGAAGCCCCAGTTAACACAACCTGCAGCTGCAACGGCCCACTCGGTTCCTACATCACCCAGCGCATTGACAAAAGCAAAGATACGGTTCTTGTTGTACATCAGCATTTTACGATAGTCGCCAGGTTGAACGCCACCAAAAGCCATAGCGGCTCTGTTGGCAAAACCCAGGGCAAAAACCGCGGAGGAGATATCCGGCCCAAAAGGCACGATACGGGTATTCCAACCGATCTGCATACCAGCTTCAAGACATTGCTCGATCACTGTCTTACCGTTGTGGTTGGCTGCGCAGAAGATGTAGAGATTTTTCTTTTGATAATCTTCGACGATCATCTTGGCAATCTCGGCATTGGGAGCGGCACCAACAATTGCCGCAAAACCAGGAGCCGAGCCATCGACGAATTCGACACCACGCTTTCTAAGAATAATGTCACTGGCGGGACCAACCCAGAGTTTTCCAGCATCGATATCCGGATCTTCAGCGTCTAAATAGAAATCCGGCTGACGAAGGATACGAAGAGCTTCTTTGATCTCATAGGCAAAGATACCCGCCATCCCGGCGTCGAGAAGCGGTCCAAGGTATGGCAGATGATTGCTGCCTTTAATATGAGGAGGCAAAAGTCCTCGGGCAAATGCCATTGGTTTTTTCAAATCTTCAAGGGTCTCACACTTCATTCCGGTAAGAGAATAAATTACCGGAAGATAATATGCAGTATTGGGAAACCCGATTTTGGTGCTGGCGTCGTAGCTCTGAAGAGCTTTCTCGAGTTCGCCTTCCACCTGGGACACCACTTTGTAACCGCCTTGTATAGCGGCAAATGCTACTAGTCTAGACATGCTTAACTCCTTATAGTTGTAATAACGTAATTGTCCCTATTATATTATTCCATTCCAAGGGCTTGTCTGTCAGCCATATCCATAAGAACCCTGTCACGGGCTTTATCGATGCCAAGTTCCTTACGTTTCTTGTCAATATGGGCAATCATTTTACGGGCATGCTTGATCGGATCAGGCTCACAATCCCATTTGCCGCCATACATGTTCTCCATTTCTCTATAGAGATAATCTTTAAAGACCGGAGCACCCTCGACAGGCATATGATACCCAAACACGGTGTATACACCAGAGGCTACAAAGTATTGACCAATGGAAATTGCTTTCTCACTCATCCACTCAGGTGCACTACCGGCAGCAGGAAGATCACAGATATCGTTGCCAAGTCCACCCGCTTTAACAACCTCGGTTGCGGCCAGCAGAATACGACTGTTATCAACACAAGAACCAAGGTGGAGAACAGGCGGAATACCAACGGTTTCGCAAACCTCACGAAGTCCTGGGCCACAATGCACTGCAGCTGATTCGGGAGTACAAAGACCATGCATACCGGCAGCTATTGCACTACAACCAGTTGTCAAGACAATCACATCGTTCTTAATAAGTTCTTTTATAATCGTGATGTGTTCATCATTATGCTTGGTTCGAGCGTTATTACAACCAACAACGCCTGCAATACCACGAATACGACCGTTAATGATATTGTCATTCAGAGTGAAATAATCACCACGGAAACTTCCACCGAGATGATACTTAATCGATTCCACACCAAAGCCGGCGATCTGACTTGATTTATGACGAGGAATCATTACCTCGGAACCACGATTTTCGAAGTTATCAATAGCAATTTTAACAATGCGGATAGCATCTTCCATTGCATGATGCTCGTCAAATTCAATATGAAGCACATTTGACTGCTCCATCTTGGCGATAGGATGCGTTGTAATCAGTTTTGTATGAAAGCATTTGGCAACGTTGGCCAGGTTTTGGAAAATACACTGGACATCAACGACCATTGCATCACAAGCACCGGTAATGATAGCAAGTTCCTGCTGAAGGAAAGTGCCTGCCGGTGGTACGCCATGGCGCTGCAATACTTCATTGGCGGTACAGCAAATACCAGCCAGCTGTATTCCTTTAGCACCCTTTGATTTAGAATAGTCTATCAATTCCTGGGATTGAGCAGCTGCAACTATCATTTCGGACAAGAGAGGCTCATGTCCATGTACGATGATGTTTACATGATCTTCTTTGAGAACTCCAAGATCAGCCTCAGCCTGCAGAGGAGAAGGAGTACCAAACATAACGTCCTGCAGGTCGGTTCCGATCATGGAGCCACCCCATCCATCAGCTAGTGAAGCACGGGTTCCCTGTTTCATGAGGTTTTTGTAATCCTGATCGACGCCCATATGGGTCCGATGCATGATTTCAACGATCTCACGATCTACGTTACGAGGAATAACACCCTGTTCAGCCCACTTATCCTGCAGTGGTTGTGGTGCTCTTTTGATCATACACAAATTGCCAGACGGTTTACCCCATTCTCTAACGGCAACTTCACCAACCGCAATGGCAATTTCTTTTATATCTCGATCTTTGACCACACCATCAACTTCAACTGTTGTGGCAACACCGTAATATGGTGCAATCTGGACGAGTTTAATTGGGTCCTTGATTTTGTAATCTTTCACATCCCCTTTTGCTGCAGCGAGGAAAGTGATAGCGACATTACGTCCATGATCGGAGTGGGCGGCTGCACCACCTGCGATCATACGAATAAAGTTCCTGGCGCATATAGTATTTGCCGTAGCGCCACAAAGGCCCTTACGCGTATCTTCACCCTGAATACCATCTTTAGGTAGCGGTAAACGGCATGGTCCCATTGCGCAGTTCTTACAACAGATACCTTGAAGACCAATGGCGCAAGGTTTCATGGTCAAAGCACGATCAAAGACAGTTTCGATACCGAGCTGTTGGGATCTACGGATCATTTCTTGAGTTGACGCGTCAATAGATGCTTCCATCGGATCAACTTGTTTAACAATTTTCTCTTTTACTTCTGCCATATCGAGGTTCCTCCTCGTAGAGTTATTGAGATTATCAATTATCTCAAGAGCTTTACATTGTTTTTTATACTAATCGATATTCCTATTTTCTCTTGTGGAATCTATCCAGCAAATCAAGAATCTTTTCTTGTGCTGTTTTCTGTTCCGCAGCAGCGGTCATAGTCACTTCAGCAACTGGCTGGCTTCCGGCTGCTTCTTCAGCAGCTTTACGCGCCTGAGCTCTAAGCCTTTTCAACGCCTTTTCATCCTCTTCCCTTTGCTGTGCTTCAGCTTTTATGGCCTCGGCTTCAGCCTTAGCTTTGGCTTCTGCGTCTGCTTTTGCTTTTGCTTCTGCGTCTGCTTTAGCTTTTACTTCTGCATCCGCTTTAGCTTTGGCATCTGCTTCAGCCTTTGCTGCAGCATTTGCTTTTGCTTCGGCTTCAGCTTTTGCCTGAGCTGCAGGATCTACTGCGGGAGCAGCTTTAGCTTCGACTTTAGGCTCTTCTTTTGCAGGAGCAGGCGCCGCAGGAGCAGCTGCTTTGGCAGCAGGAGCGGCCGCTGCAGCAGGAGCTGCTTTCTTGGCAGGAGCTGCTTTCTTGGCTTCCTCGACAATGGTCAGATCCACAGGAGGGGCAAGCGCTGCAAAGTCAATGTTGGCTTCATCTAAAATTTTGGCAATGGCTGCCGAATCTTTCAGAGAACCGCCATCTGCAAGGGCATTAATATATTCCTTGGCCATTCTGATTGCTTCAGGATGACGCATAATGAGAACATTGGAACCACTCATAAGGTATGAAACTGCGCCGATGGCCTCCATCATGATACCGCGTTTTTCAGGATCTCCCAGGAGGGGTGCCTCAGCAGCTGTCTGCTTGGCCTCTTTACATTTCCAGATCTCGTTACCTAAATTGTTAATCATCGGAAACTGGAGTTTTTCATCACCCTGAACCATAGCGGCCATGGTCAATCTTTCCATTACCGAGTAGGTATATTCCATACCATAGCCCAGGCCACCGGTGGTTGGATCAACCAGAATCCTGTCCATAGGCATACCAAGATTTTCCAAGAGAATGTTCACTTGCTTCGCGAGGTTAACATCAATAGGAGAAGAGGAAATAAGCGCGTGGCCATAACCCATAGCCGCAGCACCAATTCCTTTATAGTTTTTCTCCTCGACAGGCCCCAGAATCAAGTTTTCACCCTGGCATTTCTCAGCAATTACCTTGAGTACAGCCTCATCTTTGGTAGGATTGGCACATCCCCAGACTATCAGGGGAACTTTAATTGCGGCCAATACCTTTTTTACTGTTTCAGCAGCAGATTCAGGACTGGCATCTTTATCATTGGGGTCGATACTTTTCAGCTGAATGACGATTGCATCAGCTTTAAACTCATCAACACATTTTTTGGCCCAGGCAGCAGGATCGGTGACTACATCTTTAAAGTGCGCCATAACAGGCGCGGGCCAGTCCTCCGGTTCCGTATCCCAAATTTCCATTGCAATGATGGGTTTGTTAGGCATGCTTCCTTCGAATGTATAGAAAGGATAACATGTTTCCCCCCCCACAGTAATAGCTGCATCACCTTTCCCTATGGAAATTGCCTTAATGCCGCCGCTATAGGATTCCTTCTTCAGTTTAAATCCCACTTTTGCCTCCTTACTGGTGAGTAATTTTTCTCCTGAAGGTTGCGTCTGACTGCGACGTCAACCCTCCCTTTTTCAACACTAGCCAAACAACAAGAGGTACAAAATGTTTACTAAAATATCATCTTCTAAAGCAATGTTTCACCACACTCAATATCCTTTCCCCCTTGCCTTCATTCGTGCTTTTAAACGAGGGAATTTTTCTATTTCCGTATGTGGCAGAAACATAGCCGCTATATAATTATCCATGTATGATGGTGTCTCAGAGAGTTCAAAATTAGTCATCTTTTGCGTAACGGAGACAACATCCTGACGAATACGATTGGTAAGTGAGCTCATTCTGGCTCCCATGAGCGAGCCATTACCAATAAAAGTAACACGTTCCGGATCAACTTCAGGCAGAAGTCCAAGGACCATGGCCTTTTCCAAATCAATATAACTGCCAAAACCGCCTGCGAGAATAATGTGTTCAACCATATCCAAAGACAATCCTACCTCTTCGAGCAAGGTCATGCAACCACTGTATATTGCACCTTTGGCCCGGATAAGATTATCCAGGTCCGGTTCAGTCAAGACGATGTCACGGTCAATCTGGGTTTCGTCCTTCCAGGCAATAACATACTCCCACACATGGTTGGTTTTCCTGATCCGGGGTGTCCCCAGATCGCGATTAAATTTACCTCTGTTGTTGATCACACCCATTTCAAACATCACTGCAGCCATGGTTATAAGCCCTGAACCACAGATACCCTTAGGTCTTACGTCACCGATAGTTAAAATCATAGGATCAAAGGTAACCGGATCCATGGAAAAATCTTCGATGGCTCCCTTGGCAGCTCGCATTCCGAACTCAATCCCTCCCCCTTCAAAGGCCGGGCCGGCAGAACAGGCAGTACAGGCCAGCCAGTCTTTATTACCTACCACAAGTTCGGCGTTGGTACCGATATCCAGAAAAAGTGTCAATTCTTCGTGACGATACATACCTGAACCCATTACTCCGGCGACGATATCACCCCCCACAAAACTGGATACCTGAGGGTAAAGAAGGGCTATTGCATGCTCATTTATATCAACACCAATACTTGCTGCGGTAAAAGGGGGATAAAGTGTTGCAGTTGGCACATAGGGCGCTCTCCGGATATTGCGAGGATCAATTTTGAGAAATAACTGCGTCATTGTTGTGTTGCCGGAGAAAGTAATGGTTGAGATGTCCTCTTTATCGACCTTTGATTGACGGATAATCTTCTCAAGCACACTATTAATTGTAGCAACTACAACTTGCTGAAGTTTTTCCAGGCCGCCAGGTTTCTCCGCATACATTATACGAGTTATTACATCTTCACCGTAACTTATCTGCCCATTGAAGTCACCCGCTTCCGCCAGGCACTCACCGGTAATCAAATTGATAAGTTGACCATAAATGGTAGTGGTACCGATATCCATGGCAACGGCATAATTTTCCTGGGTTCTGTCACCGGACTGGACGTTGGTAATAAGATTTTTCCCGTCACCTCTGACTGGTCGGATCACTGTCACGGTCAACTGAAAATTATTTTCCCGCATCACTCCAGGCAGCTTTCGAATAACCGGCAAGGTAAGTTCCAGCTTATGTTCGTTCGCCTCAAGCTTGAGATACTCAACAAGCCTGGTAACGTCAGGCATATTATTCTGAGAATCAGGAGGAGACAACCTAAGGAAGATTTTTTCAACCGGCGCGATAAAGAGCCCTTCTTCTTTCAGGCTCTCAAAATCCATTTGTTGGATTGTAGCTGTCCTGCGAGGAGTCGCCTGCAGGTTCATTACACTTTTGTCTATGGAGGACTCGACAGGAATACGGACAGTCACATCTTCGGTAACTTTAACTAGACAGGCGAGACGATAGCCCCGGTCAATATCCTCCTTACTAATTCGATCGGATATCCCTTTAGAAACATTACCTTTTTCTATCAGCACACGACATTTACCACAAACTCCTTCTCCTCCACATGAAGCATTGATATGCACCCCCGCCTGCAGAGCAGCGCGAATAAGACTTTCCCCGACAGAGACAGTAATTGTCCTGCCATGGGGAAGAAATGTGATGGTGCAATCACTCATGCGGGTTACCTAATCCGTTAGAACAGCAGGTGGATTTAATTATCTTCTTTAATTCGCTGCACAGCATTATACGACAACAACAGCATTTACCGTCATCTCGTTTAAATTTTTCAGGCCTGCAACACAGCATTGTGAAAAGATACACTCAAAACCTATCCTCGAGTCTGCTTTTATACCGCGCACAAATATATCATATATTTTCACACTTACAACTTGTAATTAGGAAATTTTCCTTTAGAACTCCATTGATTCACCGACAAACAAGAGTTCTTTTTCCCTGTTAATTCACATCACTATTACTGATACAAGGCAAACTCCCGCGCATCTCCTTAATATCAGGGGAGATGTTCTAAATGCAAAGAATACACCTTTTTGATATAATCGGGGATTTGCAGGCTACTCTCTAAATTTTAAGGTTTTTTCAGTAATCTAATCTCACAAATTACTTATATTACACCAGTTCCCTTATCCGGTACTCGTTTTTTCTCTTTTTCGATAAAATTGACAAGGCAGGCTGAACGAAACTTACAGTAGATTTGTGGGTCTGAACACTTCAGGCAGTCAGAACAGAGAAAAAACTTATGCTTGGAACAATAATAAGAAGATTCAATCAAAGGGTGATTTTTGCATTTTCCCATTTTTCTCACAACATATAAACACAACCACTCTTTTGCTCCTTGCAGTGTGACTGCTCAAGTTGACTATCAGTGCAATTGTTTTTAACATTCCCGCCAAGGAAGGCATGGTTACAGGTTTTTAGAATACATTCCTATTTAACATAAAAACGAAATTCTTTCTTCAATTTTTTGTGAATATTCCTGAGATTGCCCATCCATACAAATTTACTTCGCGCTCACATTTTCTTCATCAAATATTGGTAATACCAATATTAAACAACTCACTGTAAACCTTTGAGATAGACGCCAACGTCTCTATTTATCTATAATATTGAATAATTCAACCTCTACTTGTTTACGCTTGACAAGATTATTGGTATTCTCTATTATTGGTATTACCATTAATGAACAATCAGCTTTATTACATAAGTTGTTATAATTTATTACCGGGAACGATAATATTTACTGACAGAGTCAGCCTGATAATTGACGGAGCAGAGCATGCACAAAAAACAAATCGATGAACTACAAAAAATTTTCGGCGAAAATAATGTTCTAACTGAAATTGAAGACATGATAGCTTACAGTTATGATGCCTCCCATGTAGAAATCCAACCCGAAGCAGTCGTTTTCGCAACCACGGCAGAACAGATCAGCCAACTCATGAAATTCGCCTACCGCGAAAAAATTCCGGTAACTCCACGGGGGCAAGGCAGCGGGTTGTCCGGAGGATCGGTTCCACTTAAAAGAGGGGTCGTCCTCTGCATGGATAAAATGAAAAGACTTATCGACTTTGATCCAGCGAACCGCCTCATCACTGTTGAGGCTGGAATGACTACTGCAGATATTGATCCGATTGCCGCAGAAGCCAATCTTTTCTACCCTCCTGATCCAGGCAGTGTTGCTTTTTCAACTATTGGCGGCAATGTCGCTGAAAACGCTGGAGGGCTTCGAGGATTAAAATATGGTGTAACCAAAGACTATGTAAAGATGATCAAAGTCGTTTTACCACAGGGTGATATTGTAACCATGGGAAACAAATGCGTGAAGCATGTAGCCGGTTTTAACATGGAAGGCATTTTCGTCGGAAGTGAAGGACTTCTTGGCATAATGACAGAAGTTACCCTTGCCCTCCTGCCTATTCCCGCACACCGCGAATCCGCCCTGGCTATATTTAACAGCCTGGATGGCGCGGCCCAGGCTGTTTCTGACATTATCGCAGCCGGAGTCACTCCATCAACCATGGAATTCATAGATAACGCAACCATTAATGCCATCCAGAATTTTAAAGACTGTGGCCTGCCGCGTGATGCTGAGGCGGTATTGCTTATAGAGACAGATGGCGAAAAAAATTCTGCCATCGCCGAAATGGCAAAGGTTGAAGCAGAAGTAAGCAAAAACGATATCCGGGAATTTGCCAGGGCAAAAACAGGCGGTGAGCGCGATCGGCTCTTTGAAGGACGTAGGGTAGCCCTGAATGCATTAGCAAGCGTCCGGCCCAACCTGATTCTCGAGGATGCCACGGTAATGCGTTCTAAATTGCCCGATATGGTGCGTGGTATTACAAAAATTGCCAAGAAATACAGCCTTCAGATCGGTATCTTCGGTCATGCCGGAGATGGAAATCTTCATCCGACCTTCCTTCTGGATATGCAGGATAAAGATGAAATGGCCCGTGCCGAGAAGGGAGTTGCCGAGCTTTTCCAGTTAGCCATCGACCTGGAAGGAACAATCTCGGGAGAGCATGGCATCGGCTTGGAAAAGAAACCATTTTTAAAAAATCAGATAGGTGGAGAAGGTATCAGGCTCCTCCAAAATATCAAAAAAACCTTTGACCCCCTCAACCTTCTCAATCCCGGCAAGATGTTTGATATGCCGGAAGAGATGTCAGCCTAAGAGGGGTAATATAAAATGAATAATCATGCTGGTGTAAAGCAACAGGCTGAAATCCATTTACTGGAAGCCGCCAAGGAATTCCAAAAATGCATGCAATGCGGTAAGTGCCGGTCGGTCTGCCCTGTATTTAAAGAAATGGGTAATGAACTCTATGTTGCCCGTGGTAAAAACAAACTTGCTGAAAAAATTGTCTCAGGTGACCTGCAGATAACCCAGAGGGTCAAGGACGCAATAAACGAATGCCTCAACTGCAAAACCTGTTCAGCGAACTGTCCAGCAGGTGTCAGTCCTGAACATGTTGTGCTGAGACTGCGCTGGTATATCACCACTCAGGAGGGACTCGGTTTTTTCAAGGCACTCATCTTTCGACAGCTGGTCTGGCGAAAATGGCCAATAACGTTAGGTGCCATGCTGATTGGTATCGCCCAGAGAGCTCTGTTTGGCATCGGCCCCAAAAACCCCGTACGATATCTCTTTCCCCTTTTTGGTTTTTCAAAACGAAGATTTTTCCCCCAGATGGCTCTGAGGAGTGCGCAGAGTCAATATCCTGAGGTTATACCTTCAAAGAAAGGGGCAACAAAGGGAAGGATAGGATACTTTACCGGCTGTGCCGGCAATCTCATCTATACTAATGTGGTGAAATCCGTTGTCGACATCCTTACCGGTTATGGATATGAAGTTGTCATCCCCAAAAAGCAGAAGTGCAACGGGACCCCGGTATTGGCCAACGGTGATTATGAAGGCGCAAAAATGCTCATGGAACACAATTATGAATTGTTCAGGCATTACGATCTCGATGCAGTAGTAGTAGCCTGTTCCTCCTGCGGCATGGCCCTCAAAAAAGAGATCAAACTCTTTATCGATGACAGCAGGGAGCTACAATCATTTACTAATAAAGTGTATGATATCAATGAATTCATTGAGAAAAATATAAACATAAAAAAAGATGAGCTTGGTCGGCTTCCCTACAGAGTGTCATACCATGACCCCTGCCATATGGTTCGCGGTCAAGGAATCAGCGAACAGCCGAGAAAGCTGTTGAAGATGATTCCCGGCGTTGAATTCAAGGAGATGAAAGACGCGGCTGTCTGTTGTGGAAGCGCCGGCAGTTATTGTATAACCCACTACGACACCTCTATTAAAATCAATAACCACAAGGTGAGAAATATCCGTGAGGCGGATGTCGATTACGTAGCGACCGGTTGCCCGACATGTGTCATGCATATTCAGGACAACCTCCTGCAACATGAATCAGGGGAAAAAGTGCGTTTTGTTGTCGAAATGCTTGCCGACTCCCTTCGGGCCGCGAACACTATCTAGGCCCCTGTTCCTGCAATACATTCATCTTCCTCTAAATGATCGTATTGCAGGAACCGGTTTAAAAAACGAGAGCTCTTTCTTTGCTTCCCCGACCCACATCTTTGTTGTATATTTATTGTCTGTTTTGGCAATTCAACTCTTCTGAAGCGTTTCAACATATTTTGCTTCGCCGCCCCAAGCCCAATATTGTTCAAAAATAACTCCCTAATGTTCTAACCAATCACAGTTATGAAAAATAAAACTCTTCTCCCAGGAAAAGACCTTTCTCTTGAAGATACTATTGATAAAGCTACAACTTTACTTGCAGACATGGAGCTTACAATCGAAGCAGTCAGCTGGCTCAATCCTGCGCCGAACTGCTGGTCTGTCCATATACAGTCCACCGAATGCCCTCACCTCTACACCAACGGCAAAGGAACCTCCCGTCTCGCCTGTCTCGCCAGTGGTCTTGGCGAGTTCTTTGAACGACTATCGACCAATTTGTTTTTTGCTGACTATTACCTGGGCGAAAAATCTGCCGGACAACCATTTCTCTTCTATCCCGATGAAGTATGTTTTCCAGCCGGCCGGAACGGCTCCATTCCAACAGGCAACATGGATGGCGTTGAGCTGTTGAATCAAGATTTGCGCACTTTTTACAACCCTGACGGAGAACTTACTTTTTCTCAGCTCTGTGATAATAATACAGACTCCTTCAACCAGGGTATCAGATCGTTACCTTTCAAGTCCCTCACCAATAATCAGACCACCTATTTTCCAATAAGCCTTCTAAATAACCTTTATGTGAGTAACGGCATGGCTGCCGGTAATTCCCCAGCTGAGTGCTGTTCCCAGGCACTTTCCGAGATTATCGAACGATATGTCAAGAACATCATCATAGCCAAAGGCATCTGCCTTCCCGATGTTCCTTCAGCCCAGCTGCATAAGTTTCCTAAACTCTGTGGTATCGTCGAAACTCTTTCGAACCAGCGACTTGCGGTCAAGGTCAAGGATGCATCCCTGGGAGGGCAATTCCCGGTTATATGCGTACTTGTCGCAGATCCTGAAAGTGGCGGAGTCTTTGCTGCATTTGGGGCAAATTACCGTTTTGAAGTCGCCGTTGAAAGAACGCTGACCGAACTTCTGCAGGGTCGCAAGCTCGAACAGTTCAAAGAATTCCAACCACCATGTCACGACCTGAGCCAGGTTGCAGATCCTTTTAACCTGGAAAGCCATTTCGTTGACTCCGACGGCCTGCTCTCATGGAATATGTTTAAAGATAATGCGGACTTTGAATATTCGCCCTGGGACTTCACCGGTTCGACAGAACAGGAATTCGAACAGCTCCGACTCCTTGTCACCAATAAGGGATTCCATATATATCGAGCGGAATATCTCCATTGCGGCATGTACAGCTGCAGAATTCTTGTCCCTGGCATGTCGGAGATTTACCCTGTCGACGATCTGGTCTGGAACAACAAAGGAACAGGTGCCCTGCTCCGTTCTCATTTACTTCGGCTTCCTGACATGAACAGTAAGGAACTCAGAAAATTGTTGGATCTGCTTGAAACTCTCGGACTAAGTGAGCAACAGTTGATTTCCCACACGATAGGGATCCTCTTTGAGGAGCAATCAAACTGGGCAACATTACGTATTGGGGAACTGAAAGCCATGCTACTCCTGGCCCTCAACAAAAAAGACGAGGCGCTCGACTGGTGTGTGTGGTGTCTTGATCACGGCTCGCTTCCAGAAAAAAGAAAGCGCCTCTATCGGCTCGTGCGGTCGCTTCTCAATTTTGATCTGACAGGGGATGACGCAAACGAGTTTAGTGGCAGCTTGCATCTTTTTTATCAAGAAAAAGAACTCAAGGAAGCAGAATCAATTGCGAATGGAACTCTCACTTTTCCAGGCCTCAATTTTAAAAAGACCTGGAACGAAATTTCCTCTGAACATAAAAATCTTCTTAAAATCTATGATCGAATAAACGAAATAAAAGCTTCTTTCGTCTCCTGAAACTATCGGTTACTTTCCGAGCACCGCCTTTGCCTCCCTGGCAATTGCCAGCTCCTCATTGGTAGGAATACCCCAAATCTGCACCCGACTTTCCTGGGTACTCAGCAAGGCAGGTTTTTTTATGCGCTGTTTGTTCGCCTCAAGATCCATGGAGATCCCAAATGGCTCCATTCCCCGCAATGTCATTTCGCGGACAACTTCATCATTTTCGCCAATGCCTGCAGTAAATATTATGGCATCCACCCGGCCAAGAACTGCCATAAATGCTCCTACATATTTTTTATTACGATATGTCTGTACATCAAGTGCCAGTTTTGCACGTTTATCACCCCTTGCAATAGCTTCATGGATGTCTCGCATATCATTGAGACCGCACAGTCCTTTTAACCCTGACTCCTTGTTGAGCATCTCATCAATGGCATCAATATCCATATTACAGTTCCTGGCCAGAAAGGCATGAATCGCCGGATCGACATCACCACTGCGTGTACCCATTACCAGTCCTTCCAGAGGAGTGAGCCCAAGGGTTGTATCGACACTTACACCGTTTTTGACAGCCGTCATTGAACAGCCATTGCCGAGGTGAATAGATATTATATTCAGTTTTTCCAGCGGTTTTCCCATAAGCACTGCACATTCATTTGCTACAAATTTGTGCGAAGTGCCGTGAAAGCCATATCTACGTATCCTTTGCTGCTCATACAATTCATATGGAATGGCATAATGGTATGCATGGGGTGGAATAGTTTGATGAAAGGCAGTATCAAAGATTGCAATTTGAGGTACACCGGCAAATAATTCCTGTGCCACCTTAATTCCATCGAGGTTAGCTGGATTATGCAACGGTGCGAGAGGAACATTTTTCTCAATGGCCCACATAACGTCTTCCGAAATAAGCGTCGGTTTATGAAAATCTTCGCCTCCATGTACCACTCGATGCCCTATCGCATAGATATCACTGCTATCAATGATAACACCTTGCAGAGGATCGGAGAGTAATTCAACAGCCAGTCTCATACCGCTCTTATGATCAGGAACGACTACTGTTTTTTTAACCACCAGCTCGTCTTTGCCGCCAGGCCTGAAAGTACATTTGACGAGGCCCTCTGTTTCTCCTATTCTCTCAACAAGTCCGGATGCCAGCACGGATTCATCGGTCATATCGAGAAGTTGATATTTTATCGAGGAACTCCCTGAGTTAATAACTAGTATTTTCATTTTTTCTCATTAATCCTTTTTATACTGTTCATTTCATCCTTGCTTACCTGAGGGTAACGCCTTTGTTTCATGGCAGCGAACCTTAAGATTTGGTTTTTAATATTACCAATTCTAACCTTACTTGTGACCTTTAGTTAACATATAACAGAACTTCGAAATTGGTAATACCTTTTTTCCTTCAATCCGATATGTCCAAACATGAAATGTGAAACACTTGACAAATTACCTGGTCAAAGAGTAGAAAAGCCTGTTTGTTATTTCCAGGTTTACAATTTTGTCCATACTGGGCTGACACAACTTCAAATTTAACCGCTTCAGGTGTTCCATGCGATATGTAATTCTTCTATCTGCTGTTTTGATGCAGATGTGCCTTGGCGCTACCTACTCCTGGAGTGTTTATGTTCATCCCCTCAAGGTTCTCACCGGACTGCAGCAGGGTCCTGTACAAATTCCATTTACAGTATTTTATTTTATTTTTCCGCTGACCATGATGGCGGCAGGAACTTTTCTGCCCAAAATAGGCCCCAGATTCTGTGCCATGGCTGGGGGATTACTTTTTGGTGGGGGGTGGCTGTTGGCCAGTCAAGGTGTACACAATTTTGTGTTCACCATCCTTGGTATAGGCGTACTCAGTGGCATAGGTGCCGGACTGGCATACATCGTTCCTATAGCCGTATGCATATGTTGGTTTCCCAAGAACAAGGGTCTTGTAACCGGCATCGCTGTAGCCGGATTCGGAGGAGGTGCCGCTCTTGTCAGCCAGTTAGGCGGCTGGCTGATGGAAAGTTTTGGTAACACTCCATTCCAGACGTTTTTTATCTTTGGAATAGGGTTCATGACAGTAGCAAGTCTCGCCGGAGCAACTATGCACTTTCCAAAGGAAACTGGCTTAAAGAGAGCTACACCTGTTAAGCTCTCTGAGCTTCTCACACATCCAAACTTCCGGCTTCTTTACATGGCAATGTTCATTGGTCTTGCAGCAGGTTTTGCAGTAAACGCCAATCTCAAAGAACTTTTCCGGGGGGATGGCAACGCTGTTCAGATCGGAATAACCGGTGTCTCACTCTTTGCCTTAGCAAATGCCACTGGTCGTATTGTCTGGGGAATGATATTCGACAGAGTACAATCGGCAACAGCTATCCAGGCTAATTTACTTTTGCAGGCAATAGTTCTGTGTACTGCTCCTGTCATGCTTCAATCAACATCCGGCTTCTGGTTTTTTGCTCTTCTTACCGGTTTTAACTACGGAGGTGTCCTGGTCATTTATGTATCGTCAGCTTCGCGTAACTGGGGAGCCGACCGGGTAAGTCAAGTTTACGGCTGGTTGTTTTCAAGCAATATTGCAGCTTCATTTTCACCAATAATGGCAGGTATTCTTTTCGACACCTTCCACACATTTACGATCGCTTTGGTTGGAATGGCCGGACTTTTGACTGCATGTACAGTCATGATACATAACAAACGGCACGTTATAAACAGGGACAACTGACGCTGGTTTCAGCCTGGTCTTGATAAATCCGACACATAATTTCACAAACGAGGTTAATTTGCGTCAGGTCGTCTGATGAATCAATAAAGGAAAGGTTTGTTTTTTCGCAGATCGGCAAGGGCATAGTGTTGGCCTCGCCAGACTATACCGTTGTTTCTCATTGTTACAATTGCTGATTTCAGAATGATATAGCAGAATATATATGGTGTGAGAAAAAATCCCGGCAGATAATAAACCGGTAAGCCCTGCAGTCGTAACCCCCCGTAAAAAGTAACAAGCCGGAGCGCAAGAGTAACTAAACAAATCATCTGCACATGGGTGTCCCCCAAAATTGCACCCCAAGCTGGTAAAATACTTATCACAAAAATTGCAAAAAGAACAACAGGTATAAGAAAAACACGATAGTGAAACAAAGCAAACATGTTTTTTTGTAAGCCGTCAATCATAGCCCTGACCGAATCATACCACGGGATTTTGACAAAATCATAGGCCAACAGACAATCTTGTAAAAAACCATGTTCTTTTATGGTCCTTCCAAGCATCATATCATCAATAGGATGGATTTTAAAACTTTCATGCCCGCCTATCTCCCGATATACAGAACTTCTAACCATATTAAAGGCCCCAATGCCTACGAAGTTTCTTTTTCCACTCAATTTTGCCATCCATGGCCTAAAGATAAACAACAAACCTAAACCCGTCTCCAGAATCAGGCTGTTTAAAAGCCAGCCTCGCGTAATGTTCTTAAAAACCAGGGTAAGATGATCCAGACTTTTCAGGTTCATATAGGCAACTGCCCTTGCAATTGTCGTTTTTTCCAGAATTACATCCGCATCGGTAAAAACCAGATACTTTCCTCTTGCGAGTGTCGCACCTCTGAATAGTGCATGACTCTTGCCCATCCATCCTTCAGGAAGCTCTACAATTTCATGAACAACGATTCTGGGAAAGCGTTCTTTCAGTTGATGAAGTACTTGGGCTGTATGATCAGTGGAACGATCATTAATGACAATAATTTCGAGATTTTCATACTCCTGATCTATAAGTGACGATACCGACTTTTCAATATTCTCCTGCTCATTGCAAGCAGGAACAATTACGGAAACCAGCGGACCTTCGGCAAAAGAAAAAACATTGATATCGCCTATTTTTTGCATTTTTCTTATGCCGCTAGCCAGCCTGATTGAGTAAATGAGGCTAAAAATACATGCTGTCACAGATAAAATTAATACTATTATCACAACGTCCCCTACCGTTTCTTTTAGTACCTTTTTAAGAAGAGTACCCCTTGTGGGGTGCTCTTTTTAGTAACCCTTGAGGAGCATTAGACTTTATTCAATGAGCTGCACTCCCTTCTTTTTCCTTTTTCTTTACAAAAAACTGGCAATAATCAGCAGAGATGGTAAATAAAAGTTCTCGGCAGTCCTCTCTCTCCTTAATAGATAGTAGTGCCTTCATAAAAGAGTATCACCTCTCCCATGAGTTTGATTTCGTAAGATACCTCGAACGCAGGATATCCCACTTCCCGGTTTAAATCATCTCAGGAATGTATCTCTGAAACAGGTAATTATTATCAACTGAATTGCGAGTATTGCACTGACAGACTTCTTTTTCAGCTCTAACCGTTGTACCAAATCCAATTTGAGTGATGGCATAAAGGTCATTAAACATGAATACAGATAATTTTCGTGAAATTCCTTATAATTTCACCTCGGCTGATGATAAACTGATCATTAATCTGCTTTTCGGCTCGGAAGTCTGGGACGATCTTGAAGAACTGAGGAACCAGCGAATCACCGGCAGATCTGCACGACTCGTCATGCGTTTTATGGGTGATCTTTTCATCCTTCGGAGAAACCCCTTTCTTTATCAGGAACTGATTGATTTTCCAACCAGACGACAAAATTTCTTCAAGACTGCTAAAGAAGATCTGACAATCATTCAGGAGGCAGCAAAGATCGTCAGGGTTGGCTCTGAACGTAACGTCAAAGTACTTCGTCTAGTTAATCTTTGTCATGACCGCCTTGGTGAACTCAAAAAAGAAATTACTGAGGTTTCAGGCCTGCGCAATCAGATACAGAAGAAACTCGGAGCAATCATCGGTAAAGAAAATGTCCGTTTCGATCCTTTCAGCCTTATCAGCCATGCAACAGATGCAACCGACTGGCGTCTTTACCTTCCTCTTGCTGTTCTGAGACCATCAAGAGAAGATCAGGTTCCTGCCATGATAAAAGCTATTGGGGATATGGGGTTGAAAATAATCCCCCGTGGTGGTGGCACCGGGCTTACCGGTGGGGCTGTTCCTGTAACCAATAACTGCGTCATCATCAATACCGAGAAACTCACCAGGATCCACAACATTAAATATATAGATTTTCCTCATCTTGGAAAAGGCATAAAAATTCCTGTCCTGAAGGTTGAGGCAGGGGTCGTGACTTCCGATGCCATGGCCCACGCGGCAAAAGATGACCTGGTTTTTGCAACCGACCCGACCAGTGCCTGGGCGTCAACCATCGGCGGCAACATTGCCGAGAATGCCGGTGGCAAAACTGCGGTGCTCTGGGGTACGGCGATTGATAATATTCTTTCATACAAGATAGCTATGCCAGGACGAGGCATCCTTACCGTACAGCGGGTCAACCATCCTATGCGTAAAATCCTTCCCGAAGATACGCTTCGCTTTCAGGTTGTTGACGAACAGAATACAGTTCTCAGGGAAGTGAGTTTATCCGGTACGGACATTCGCAAAAAAGGCTTGTGGAAGGATATCACCAACAAGGCATTGAAGGGACTGCCCGGATTTCAAAAGGAGGGTACAGATGGAGTCATCACCTCTGGAGAATTCGTTCTCTATAAGGCCTATGAAAAAAAAATAACCTTCTGCCTTGAATTTTTTGGCGAAGATATGGATGAAGCAAGTCGGGTTATTGTCAAAATTTCTGAAGAATTTGTCAATGAGGGCAAGGAAGCCCTGATGGCCCTGGAACATTTCGATGAGGAATATATCCGGGCCATCAAATACAAATTCAAGGCGGCAAGAAGTTCGCAACCAAAAGCTGTCCTTCTCATTGACATGGTGGGCCATACAACTGAGCAGGTATTAAATGGGAAGAAAAGATTAGAGAAACTTCTCGTCCCTTACCAAAATACCGAGCTATTTACTGCACAGGACGCTGATGAAGCAACCCGATTCTGGCGTGACCGCAAGCGGCTGGGGGCAATCTCCGCCCGCACCAACGCCTTCAAACTTAATGAAGATATTGTCCTGCCTCTTCCGGCCCTTGCCGAATTCGCCCGTTTTGCCGATGAGTATAATATAGAAGAGGATATCTACAACAAGAAACAGGTTGTCCACTCTATCACCGAATTTTTGAAGACCGTCGAACCCATTGAGGACCCTGACTGGCTGGAGGCCAAGATCCCTAAAGCCAACGAGCTGTGCAAGGACACTTTGGAGAAATTTGATCTGCGAACTTCTGAATCTGTCCGTCACGAGATCTATGTTAAAACGTTGATGGCTGAGTTGCTGGAACTGTTCAGTGGCTATAAAAAGGTCAGCGCCGGTATTGAAAAAATCCACCATGACATCCGTTCCAAACGGATCGTCATCGCTACCCACATGCATGCGGGTGACGGTAATATCCATGTGAACATACCCGTTTTTTCAAATGATCGCGAGATGATGAAGCGAGCTGAAAAAACGGCAGAAGATGTAATGAGCAAAGCGGTGGAACTTGGTGGCGTGGTCAGCGGCGAGCATGGCATAGGAATCACCAAGATGAAGTTTCTGGACGAAGAACGTCTTTTGGAACTGAGGGCATACAGAAAAGAAGTGGACCCATCATCTATCATGAATCCGGGGATGCTGAGCGATCCCTTAATTATCGATAAGGTGTTCACACCTTCTTTTAACCTTCTCGAGCTTGAAGCAAAAATTCTGCAATATGGATCGCTTGCCGAGCTTTCGTCGATGATTTCAAAATGCATCCGCTGCGGGAAATGCATGCCGGATTGCTGCGTTTATCACCCTGGCAGCAACATTTTTTTCCATCCGAGAAATAAAAACATGGTCATAGGTTCTCTGATCGAAGCTCTGCTTTACGATATGCAGCGTTCCCATCTGCCGAGATTTAACCAGCTTAAAAATCTTGAAGAGATCGCCGACCACTGCACCATGTGCGGGAAATGTCTCACCCCCTGCCCCGTCGACATCGATACCGCCGAAGTTTCTCTTCTTGAACGTGAAATTCTCAGCCAACTCGGATACAAACACACTGCACCGGCAACACGTCTGTCTCTCATGTACCTGCAGAACAGGAACAGAAGATTCAATGGCATCTTTAGAAAAGGGGTGCTGGAGTGGGGTAGTTCACTTCAGCGGTTCGGTGCCAGGGTTTTTAAGAAAGCACCACCTGCAATCAAAGAAAAAGAATGGCGATCACTCAACATGCTGAAATCTCCAATGCTACCCGCATCTCAAGAGGTACTGAGTTCGATGCTGCCTCAATGTTCGGAGCACGAGGCATTATTGATACGGCCGGAGGGAGAGATCGTAAAAACAATCTTTTATTTTCCAGGTTGCGGCTCAGAGCGTTTATATGCAGATATAGGTATGGCAGCGATATACCTGCTGCTTAAAAACAACGTCAAAATCATCCTTCCGCCTCCTTTCCTTTGCTGCGGCTTTCCAGCGAAAGTCAATGCCAAAAAGAAAATGGCCGGGCAAATATCTCTCAGGGATACGATCATCCTCAGTCAAATTAGAGAAATGCTCGGCCACCTGTCGTTTGACGCCTTTCTTGTCAGTTGTGGCACCTGCCTTGAATCCCTGCAGGAGATGGGATGTGCCGAGATATTTGATTGTAGTATTTGTGATGTTTCCCAGTTCGTCCTGGAAAATACCCTGAGCGAATATAAAACTAAAAAATCGGAGACGCTGTTATATCATGCCCCATGTCATGATTCCTTCAACGGTGACGGACCAGCTCTTTTAGGCCGATTCTATAAAACTGTAAAAAAAGTTCCGAACTGTTGCTCCGAGGCTGGAACCCTTGCTCTTTCCAGACCAGACATTTCCAATGCCATGCTGCAACGCAAAAGGGAATCTATTGAAAACATCAAGACCGGCGAAGAAACTACAATCATTGCCACTAACTGTCCATCCTGCCTTTCAGGACTTGGGCGTAATACAGATCTGAATATAACTCCGCGGCATACGGCGGTACTTTTGGCAGAAATTCAGGGTGGCACGGAGTGGCAAAAAGAATTGACCCGACTGGTTGCCGGAGCCGAGAAAGTAACATTTTAACAGGCAGGATAGGGAGTGTCTCCCATGCGACAAAGATATTTCTTCTTAGCATGGGGGATATCTGTCCCAAAAAAGCATTGTCAGCAAAATAACCCCTCTCTCGACTCCAAGATTTCAAATGTTCAGCCAATCAGGTCACTATTTTCTCATAATATTTCTTGAGATCATTGTTTAGAAAATTCTGAATCTTGGACAACCCTCTTCCGTAACCGCCCCACAGGTCTTTGACCTTAAGATCCTTCAGATTTTCCCTAACTTTTTTCTCCATTTTCCGCCAAAGATTCCTGCGATAGTCTGTTTCAAGCTCAACCAGATCAGTACCATTGACCATAGCCTTTTTCAGTTGTCGCCTGAAGGATATCTTGCTGAAACTAAGGAATCCAATAAGAAGACCGGCAGCTGCAAGTATGCCTGGTATGAGTAAATTGGTCAAAGAGAACGAATCATTCCTGACAGAATTAATAAGCGTATCTTCTGGAAAAGAAAACAGAATCTTAAGAAGGACATCACCAAAGAGAAAAAGAAGAATCGAAATAATGATGGTAATATTAGCATATTTCCAGAACACCTTATTGGCACGTCTGAGAAATTCATTGACTGCCTGAGCGACAATCTGAACTTCATTGACCTGGCGATCAATATCCTCAAGGATGTGGTTAATCCGAAATCCCGGTGCTCTTTTAATCTTTTCTATAAGTTCTTCCCGTTCCTGAGGCCAGCCTTCGGCAACAGTACTCGGGTCAACAACCGTCGGTGAGTAAGTGAGAAAAATATGCGGAATATCTTTTCGCCCGGTCATCTGGGACATGTTCCAGCAAAGTGTACCGTAAGATCGGGTGAAATCACTTAAGCTGTCGCACTCATCAATCCTGCTCATGACAAAAACAATTCTGTGTTCACCGGATTTTTCCGGCAGTGTGTTACGAATAGTATCATAGGATTCCTTGATAGTACCGGCCTTGTGTGAATCGAACATAAGGACAATGAGATCTGCCATCTTGGCAAACTCTCCGAGTACCTTCATATAATCGTACCCCCGATCATTTTCGCTGGTGGCATCGATCATGCCTGGGCTATCAATGATTGCCATATTCTCTAGCATCGGGCTTGCAACCTGCTTCATACAGATGTGGGAGATCAGCTTCTCGCCAAATCCTCTAAAATGCTGAAAAGGCATTTTTTCGTCGTTTACCACAGTAGAACCCGGAGTTTCGACTGTTCCCACTCCTGGATCAGAAGTGATGATAGTAAAAGAGTCATCCGTTGGAGCCTGCCCTGTGCGCTGAACATGTTGCCCCACAAGCTCGTTAATGAATGTCGATTTACCCGAAGAATAGTTACCAATAATGAGAACAATCGGCTTCCATTTTAAGGCTGCGTCTATTCCGCCAAAATCCATTTTATACCGGGCAAATAGCGGTCCGAGTTTTTTCCTCACCTTTGTCTGTAGTTGCTTTTGCAGTTCTTTTTCGTTCATTGCATAACCCAGTTGTTATTTAATCTGATAAATAATTTTGTTAGAGTATTTTCCTATACTACCCGAACTTACAAAAACTCTCGAACATTTATTGACTCTATGTCACAGGAAACTGACAGGTAAAGTGCAAATACAGAAGATCAAGCCTTGGTGAGGTTGGCCCATAAAAAAATATCGTCCTGAACCAGCAATAAATTTAAGCAAACCAGCCCATGGAAAATCCATATTTAGCCAGCATGGCTACACACATGGTAACAACCAAATATCTGAGATATCGAGGATTTATTCTAAACAAACAATGAGAACCTCCCCATGCACCGACAAATTGTCCCACCATCATGAGAATACCAATAAGCCAGACAACTTTACCAGCCGATATAAAGACAATCAACGAGGCTAAATTCGTCGAAAAATTGAGTGTTTTGGCTACGGCAGTAGCATCGATCAAGCCAAGTCCTCTCAGGGAAACACCAGCCAGGGCGAAAAAAGAACCTGTTCCCGGGCCAAACATACCATCATACCAACCAATTGACGGCACTACGATTTTCAGATATTTCCCCTTTGAAAGCAATGATTTACTGACACCTTCCTGAGGGAGCGGTACCAATATAAAATAGAGTGACATAAACAGCAGGACGATCGGGATTACCAGAGTCAAAACTCCTGTATTAATAAACTGAACAGCCAGCGTACCAGATACTGCTCCGATAAAAGCAGAAAGCATGAGAAACCTGACATCCACCCAGTTTACTCTTTTTTTTCTCAGCATCATATAGGTAGCCGTTGCCGTGCCCATTGTACCTTGCAATTTATTGGTGCCCAAAGCAGATAATGGAGATATCCCGCTCATCATAATAGCAGGCAATGCAATGAGCCCGCCACCACCTGCCAAAGTGTCGATGAATCCGGCTACAAATGCTGCTGCAAATAAAAACGACAACAATTCTATAGAAAAGCCTGTGATTTCCAAATCAGCTCCTTGTCTTGCGTCTTTGCCTGGTATGTTTGTGAACTCTTCTGCGGACAATGATCAGGTATATTCTTTTAACGTCTCTATTTCTGGTTGATAACTGAAAAACAAAGAATGTGCATTTAATTTTTATATCTATATGGAGTATAAATGAATTTTTTGATCATTATAATGCATTAGGAGCTGTTGGCTCAGGCAGGAAGTTTGCGGCTGTCACTTAGCTGTGTGCAGTGTCAAAAGGAAAAAGTTAAAAACAAACTATCCTTGATTCTTGAATAGATGGCTTCCGGACAGGCAGTAAAAATAATCAGTTATCATTTTTGTCTGGATTCCGATGAACGAAAATCCTGTCGTCATCGCCTGATTCCAGACGGACATGACCTGATAGAATGCTAAATTCTGCACATTTTTGTTAGTCAGAAGGGTCCTATAATCTAAAGAATTGTCCGAGATTGGCAGAACTGCGGTGACAATACGCAAAGGAATCTCCTCCAGCAGCAGCCTACCAAGGTAATTCTCCATGGTTTCAGCCATTGAAAAACCTGGCGAGATATCATCGAGCACTCCTTCGAGAGTAAAGAAAGCCTTACGAAAAAGCATCAGCTCTGATGGAAAAACAAAACCCTCCATTGTTAATTGAGCCATGAGTCTGAAAACAATTTTCAGCGGGTCTTCCCGATGGTCCATCTTTTTAATAAATCGAGTGACGCACTTTTCAATACTTTCCGGAGTGGATACTGTTTCCTTAATCATCAGACGTATTGCCTCACAAATTTTTCCGACATCCTCAGTCATAATACCGACCATCATTTCCATCATATGACTACGCTGAGTTCTTTTCAGATACCCCGCGAGTGTCCAGTCAATTAGTGCAATATCGTAATCATCCGGAAATTTACCTCGAGTTGCCAGGATATTTCCCGCATGGGGATCCCCGTGAAACAATGCGCTTTCTTCTGTTAAAAAAAGTGGTGTACATATAACTGCCTCAAAGATCAGTCGTGCAAGGGCCTGTCTCTGGTTTACAGACAATCCTGTGTCGGTAACCCTGATTCCGTCAACAAACTCCATCGAAGTAACAGTTGGGGTACAAAACGGAAAGAGCCCGGGAATCATAACGCCATGAACATTTTTGTATATCTCTGCAGCCTCGGCAATATTCTTCTGCTCGGCCACCAGATCAATCTCGCGTCTAAGATCCTCGCGGACCTCTCTGAACAGATTACTTACCTTCATATCCTGCAATCCATACCTTTCACGGTTGCTTTCAAAATATCCAGTCAGGGAATCAAGGATAAGTAGCTCCTCTAAAAGTTGCACATCGATATCCGGTTTGAGTGCCTTGAACACTCCCTCTATTTGGTCCGGATGATTCGACGTTTGCCGGGTAAAGGGCAGGACTGCGGCAACACTTGCCTCAGCAAGGATATCTGGCCATAGAGTAATCGTATCTGATAAGTTGGCTTCCTCCAGCCAACTGTCAAGTTTTTCCATCAGGTCAGATAAGTCCGTACTGTAATCTCCTTGTTCAAGATGGATGAGCCAGCCTTTCAAGTTGGGATCAAGTCCAGGATTCCGAGCTACGATTTGGCCAATTTTATGTAAGGTTGGGAAATGAAGGGCAAGATCAACCAACCTCTCTCCGATTTGGCAGTCCAACTGCAGTCGTGCCTGGCTGAGTATAGCCCTACGAAGTCTGTGATATGATAATTTTGATAAAAAAAAGATAATACCATCGCGTACCATTGGTGCAAAACTGACAAGACTCTCCGGTATCGCTTTTTCCGGCCGGGACAGCTCGACTAGGTGATTCGCTGCTAACTGGCAAAATTTTTGCTCTCCCATTGATTGAGCAAACCTGTCAAGTTGCCGATTCCGCTGGTCTTCACTCGCGCTATGAAAGGCCTTCAAAAGAATGGTGAACTCTGGGGAAGTCATAGTCTGCCTACCATAAGGGAGGGACAAATTTGATTGGAATAATCAAATAGGTGGCGCAATTGTAACCACTATTCTCATGTCGGTGATGGCACGAACGCCATGGGGTTCCCGTATCTCTGATATCAGTATATTACCAGTTACTGCGGGTATTTCTGCATTATTATCCCCAAGGAAAACTCCTTCCCCTTCTATAACCTGGATGGATAGTTCTCCATCCAGATCATGGGAATGTACAGGAAAGGTCACCCCCGCTTTGAGATTAAAGTTTATGATTTTAAAAAATTCAGAATCTTCCACCAGGAAAAAACGTTTCATTGCGCCTTCGGTAAATTCTCTGGTTGTGTTGAGATCAAGTACTTTCATAATTTCTCCAAATGCTTTTTGGGTGTTACTCCAGTAAAACTAAACAGTAAACAAGAACCTTGAGATAGTCTCATCCGCCTTTATGGAGGGTTGGATCAGTTGCCAATACTGTCAAACGATAAGCATCAATTGTTTTGTGTCGGCTTAAAATGTAATTTATCCCACGCAGAATAAGTCACCTTGACACTGGTAAATAATCCATCACAACTAAATTTTTGTACTGAAAGCCTCATTTTTCAAGCTTTGTCGAGAACAATGCTGGAAAAAATTTTACTTTTATCTTATTAATTGAAGGTTGCAAGGATGGCCTGGCAGGTTATTCTTGATCATATCGCCTCTGTCGCTTCCATGACGAATTGGCCTTCTTCATGCGACAGAGGCGTATTTATTTCCTTCAAAGAGGTAGTCCCATGGCTCTCCCGAAAAAAACTGAACAGATGAAAGAGCAATCAGGCATGGTGTCAGATGAAACCATTCTTAAAATTGCCAAAGAAATATCGATTAAATTTATTGAAGTCGGAAGGATAACACCTGCAACATTTGAACAATCCTTTAAGAATATTTTTTCAGCCATAGATACTACGGTAAAAAAAGGTTAACTCATGCTCTCCATTGCAACAAATCTCAATGTGGCACCCCTTAAATTGAAGCATATCCACCTCATGGGAATCTGCGGTACCGGCATGGCGGCCCTTGCCGGCATGCTGCAGACTTCTGGCTATAGGGTTACCGGAAGCGATAGCCAAATCTACCCGCCGATGTCTGTTTTTCTTAATAATTTGAACATAGCAGTCTGCAGCGGTTACAAAGCCGACAACCTCGAACCTTCCCCTGATCTGGTTATTGTAGGCAATGTAATAACGCGGAAAAACCCTGAAGCGGAAGCGCTTGCACAACGAAAAATACCATATCTTTCTTTTCCGCAGGCCCTTGCCCATTTCTATATACAGTCTCGGATCTCACTGGTAATTTCCGGGACCCACGGCAAGACGACGACCTGTTCTCTGCTCGCAACCGCCCTCTATCACGCAGGTCTTGATCCATCCTTTATGATTGGAGGGATTGTCGGGGAATTTGGAACAAATTTCAGGCTGGGAAATGGAAAACATTTCGTTGTTGAAGGAGATGAATACGATACTGCTTTTTTTGACAAAGGATCCAAATTTCTCCACTATCGACCTAAAATCGCTGTCATCACCTCAATTGAGTTTGATCACGCGGACATCTTTAGTGATATCGAGGCGATAAAAAGATCTTTTAAAAAGTTTGTCGCCCTCCTGCCTCACGATGGTCTGCTGATAGCCAATTTCGATGATGCAAATGTTGTTGAAATTGCAGCCGAAGCGCCCTGTGCTGTGCAGAGCTATGGACTTGATCCCTCATCCTCATGGGCATTGAGTAATATTCAAGTGGAACATGCTCAAAGCCATTTTGAAGTAACAAAAGACGGTAAGCCGTGGTCCACGATGACAGTCGGTCTTCCCGGCAGGCACAATTGTCTCAACAGTCTCGCTGTATGCGCAGTTATGCATCATCTGGGTGTTGGACCTTCGACCATCAACAAAGGCCTGGAAAATTTTGCCGGGGTAAAGAGAAGGCAGGAGGTACGTGGTATCGAAAGCGGAATCACCGTCATCGATGATTTTGCCCATCACCCCACCGCTGTCAGGGAAACGTTATCGGCGCTTAAGAGTGGTTACTCCGGCAGAAGATTGGTGGCGGTATTTGAACCAAGAACAAACTCATCGCGCCGTGCAATTTTTCAGGATGATTACGCCTGCGCATTTGACTCAGCCGACCTGATCCTGCTCAAGGAACCATCTCCCATTGAGGGTTTAGCAAAAGAGGAGCTCTTCTCTTCCGCCAGGCTGGCAAATGATCTAAAAAATAAAAGAGAACTGATCGCAGAGGCCTTCTTAACAACAGAGGATATTTTGGAACGACTGAAAACAATCCTTGAAGCAGGCGATGTTGTAGCCATACTCTCCAATGGTGGGTTTGATAACATCCATATCCGCCTGCTCGATCAGATCAGGCTTACCCAAGGTGGTGTAAAAGAAAATATTTCCGGAAAATGATCTGCCTTATCGGAGAGCAGGAACAACCAGAATAAATAATTACTCAAGCACAGGGGAGATTTTGAGGCGCAGCTCCGCAACCAGTTGTTTATAATTTGTTTCCTGATCGCCGGCTTTACCTCTCTCCTCAATACGGTGTGCAATATCGGCACATTCCCCAAGGCCAAGGTTTAGAAACGCACCTTTTATGGTATGTCCGACCTTGCCGATTGATATCGGATTATTTTCTTCCAAAGCATTCTCCAGGCTCTGCATATGCATATCCAGAGTTGAAATAAAACTCGGAAGCATCATCTCGATCTGTTCGGCCTGAAGATTGAATTGCTCAGCAAGATATGTCTTAATGTGTTGAATTTTTTGATGACGCATAATCTCACACTTTAAAATAAGAATCTATACAAAGACCAATTTTATAATTACGAAACATTATCTATCAGTTGTAAATTACGCAACTGTTCTTCGAGCCTCGCCCGATTGACAGGTTTTGTCAAATATGCCTCACATCTTCCCTCGATCAGCGCTTCCATTATATTTTTGGAATCATCAAGAGCGGTAACCATTAAAACTTTCGTCACGTCCTCCCCATAAATACCTTTGTCTTGTTCAATTCTGCGAATCCCACGCAACACTTCATGACCACTCATCCTGGGCATCATTATATCAAGACAGACAAGATCATATCTATCTTCAGACCCGCTATAAGATTTTTCGAGAATATCCATAGCATCACGACCATCGGAAACGGCATCACAATCGCCAAAAGGCAGGAGCATCTCTTGCAGCAGGGTTCGACTGATGAATTCATCCTCAACTATCAGAATTCTGATTGGATTTCCCATATGGTGTTGTTCCCGGGGAGATTCAGACGTGCCAGATATCGTATACCATGGTACAATATCACTTAAACTAATAACAACCAAAAAAAAAGAATTAACCTAAAACTGCACCTTTTGCAAAAAAAAGCGGCAGGCAGGAAATTTATTATGCGCCTCCTCGACAGGGTTGCATCAGTTATCAGTTCCCATAACCTGATACACCAGAATGACACTGTAATTGTCGCCGTTTCCGGTGGTGCCGATTCCCTTTCTTTACTCCATATTCTCAAAAGTATCGACCTGCCTCTTCATCTTATTGCAGTCTATATTGACCATGGACTGCGACCACAGGAGATCCCACATGAAAAAAAGATCATTGAAAATTTATGTTTTACTCTTGGCCTTCCATTTATAATTAGAACAGTAAACGTACACGAACTTGTAGCCCAGGGAAAAAACTCGCCGGAAGAAGCAGCCAGAATTCTGAGATATCAGGCACTGGAAGCGGTACGAAAAGAATACGCTGCAACACTCATTTGCGTCGGTCATACCGCCGATGATCAGGTTGAAGAGTTTTTTATCCGCCTCATCCGGGGAAGCAGCAGTCGAGGATTATCCGGAATGAGGCTCAAGAGGGACCACATCGTTCGGCCTCTCCTTTTCGAAAACAAGGCAATACTTATTGAATATCTGTCAGGCCTTGGTTTACCCTGGTGCCGCGATTCATCCAACCTGGAGAGACAGTTCCTGCGAAATCGTGTACGGCTGGACCTTCTGCCGCTACTCGAACAACATTTCAATCCCGCTCTGCGGAAAACTGTTTTGCAAAGCATGGATGTCCTTTTAGAGGAAGACAAGTTTCTTGAGATACAAACCCTGGAAGCTTTTAGACGTTGCTGCGAGATTGACGAGTTCCCCTCACGTGGTGAAAAGCGTTGTCAGCTTATCATCAACAGGGCCAAATTCCTTGAGACCCATCCTGCCATCCGCAGAAGAATAATGGAAAAAAGTTGTTGGCGAGTGGGAATTCGTCCTAGCTATGAGAAGATTTGTAGCTTGATTGAGTTAATAGAGTTTGGCAGAAAAGGCAGTGAATTGCATCTCGAAGACGGGGTACGCGCCGAGAAACTTACATCCAACCTGCTTCTGTCAAGGCCTCTGCCACAAGGTCAGATTCGAGGGTCAAGACAAGCTGCTCCTGCAATCAACCAGACCCTTCCCGGACCGGGAATATATCCGGTTATTGAAGCCAACAAGGAAATCGTTCTAGAAGAAACCTCAGTTACAGAAGGCCACAAGAGAGCGGAAGGGGAACTTCTGCTTGACCTGGCAGAGATTGCATTTCCTTTGCAGCTCCGCTCTGTTCTGCCGGGAGAAAGATTTCATCCTTTCGGCAGTCCGGGAAGCAAGAAAATCTCCCGATACTTCAATGAACGACAAATCCCTCCCAGGGATCGCCAGGCATGGCCCGTCCTTTTTAGCGGTGACAGGGTGATAGCTATTGCCGGCCTGCAACTTGACCATAATTTCAGAGTTACGACCGAGACCCGTAATGTCCTGTCGATACGCTGGCGAGACTGCAAAAAGCAACTTTGACAATCAGGATTTTTTCCTGAGTATTCGCTTGTCTCCTATCCGCATGGTCATCTTGATTCGATCTAGATATTCCAGGATCGGGATAGAAAATTTTCTCGTGAGTCCGGTCAATTCCTTAAAGGCAGGCGCGTCGATCTCACCATTTTTTTCCATAAATTCAATGACGCCGGCAATGAGTGGTTCGATTATTTCCTTCTCATAATACAGTGATTCGCTGATCTTCAGCAATTTCCCATCCCGAAGTTGTAGATCGACAACATCTTTTATCAACCGACTTGGATATTCTGCAAACCGTTCCATGGTTTCTTTAATCGTGGGGGTGGAAAGACCTCTTTCCCTGTACCACTCACTCAGTTCTTTCCTCAGTTGCTCTTCATCTGCCTTTAAGGCTACCTCATGGCCGGCCATGCGAACGGTCGAATCCTCCTGCACAATTATAGATTTTTTAAGGAGATCGTTTATGCAGTAATTAAATACCTTCAGATCGACCTTCCGGCCCAGGCTGGTGCGCAGTTCTTCCTTTGCAAGTCCAGCCTGCAAAGGATTTTTTTTATGATATGCCTGCAGGTGATCAACAAGCATGGATTTTATTTTTTCGGCAATTTCCACAACCACATACCGCTGAGTGGCGGAATCGACAACCGCCATTTTCTTGGTGGAAATCGGTTCATTCAAAGCTTTTTTTAGATGCTTTCCGAACAGGCCCAGGCGAATGCCCATTTCATCTGCCGTGAGCCCAATTTCTCTACTCTCCCGAAGAAAGAACAAAGCTTTATCTTCAATGGTGCCATCCTGGAGAATTTCTTCAATTTTTTGGTTATATTGACGGTCACTGTCGGAAAGTCTTTTTCTTTTACGAGGGGACACATTACCAAGAACCATTCCACCGCCAATTGTGGCTACAGGAGAATAACTGCGTATCACGTAACGATCTCCCGGCCACACTGCTACCTTATTTTCAAGCAATAACTGAATGATCGACTCGTCCCCCGGTTGCAGTTCATCGCGGTCAAGAAGGGATACTCTACCGATAATTTCAGCGGTACCCAGATGCACTCTCACTCTCGCTCGATGTTTCATTGGTTTGGCATTGGATGCCAGGTAGATAAACTGACAGTCAAGCATGTAATGAGGCTGGAGAGTACCCGGTGGCGCAAGCACCATGCCCCTCTCAATCTCTGCGACATCGACTCCCTGAAGATTAATTGCCGTTCGATGTCCGGCTTCCACTTCGTTCACCGCCTCTGAATGGACCTGAATTCCTCTGATTTTGGCTATTTTATCCGTAGGATAAATACGAAGATCATCCCCTACCGACGTTCTCCCGGAAATAGAAGTACCGGTTACCACGGAACCAAAACCTTTCATGGCAAACACCCGGTCGACGGATAAGCGAAACGGTCCAAAAACTTCCTGAAAATTAAATGCCTTAACTATTTTGTCAAGAGCTTCACGAACAAGATCGATACCTTCTCCCGTAACTGAAGAGACATTAATTATGGGTGCTCCCTCCAGAAAGCTACCCTCACAAAATTCTTCAATTTCATCATTGACCATTTCCAGCCATTCCGGCTCAACCATATCCTTTTTTGTGACAATGATAATTCCCTGCTTTACGCCCATCAGACGGCAAATCTCGAAATGTTCAATAGTCTGGGGCATGATACCTTCGTCAGCAGCAACGATAAAGGCTAATATATCAATACCCGACACCCCTGATACCATGGTCTTGATAAACTTCTCATGACCAGGCACATCAACTATTCCGATTCGATGGCCGCAAGGTAAATCCAGATAGGCAAATCCAAGCTCAATGGTGATTCCGCGTTTTTTTTCCTCTTTGAGACGATCCGTCTCAAAACCAGTGAGGGCTCTAATAAAGCTTGTTTTTCCATGATCAACATGGCCGGCAGTACCGAGAACAATCTCGCGCATATGGTTCGACAAAAAAAGAGGTGGAAGTTACTGACACCCCTCAAGGGGGTATAAGTGCCTTGGATGTAAATAGAAGTTTATGATTTCAATACACTCTGCAGATTTTTAGTTTTTTTCTGACATTAATTCTGGAGTAAGGCACTAAAACAGAAGTAGCCTGGAGCTCCACAACATCCGGAGCAGAAACGTTGTGATCATCGGCTAACCGGAAACTATAAAAAGGGATTTGATCGTTTTTCCTCACCTATAGTTGACCGCTGTCCGCCGTAGCCATGGCCGGGCCAGACTACAGTTTCCGGTGGCAAAACAAGCAACTTGGTACGAATAGCAGTGAGTAATTCCTGATGGGATCCACCGGGAAAATCTGTTCTGCCCAACCCGCCGACAAAAAGAGTATCTCCCGTTATAAGATCAGGTGCGTTATACAGACACATTCCGCCGGGGGTGTGTCCCGGAGTATGAATCACCTGGAATTGCACTTCGCCGATGGTAATTACATCACCTTCTTCAACCTTAATGTCTGCAGCCGGCGACGCTTCCAGCCCGAGCATGGCAAAATATTTTTTCACCTCGGGTTTACCAAAAAACAGATCATCTGCGGAGTGCATGATTATTTCTGCCCCGGTTGCTTCCTGAATCTTTCTGTTTCCGCAGACGTGGTCGGGATGACCGTGGGTGGCGATTATATACTCAACCGTCACCCCCATCTTCTTGACTTCAGAGAGAATCTTATCCTCGTCACCGCCGGGATCGATAATGGCTGCCTTTTTCGTTTTCTCACATGCCACTATATAGCAGCATACAGCCATGGACCCAACTATAATCTGTTTTATTATCATAGCATTGTGTTTGGAGTACTTTTACCCCCTTGTGGGGTGTTAAGGTTGGTGACCTCATTGTGGTCACCAACCTCTATTCATGAAAAGCTCGGGCTGGTGTTCCATTATTTTTTTGCATGAGACGGGCAACTGCCACCACAAGCACAACCACTGTCGCTCGGAGCCATATTCAGTGATGCAGCAACGGCAACCGGCGGCAGCCTGACTTCAATTGCCTTTATAACCTCGGCAAAAGCGCGTGTAGCAGGACTGTCTGCATCAGAGGATAAATATGGTGTGCCTTCATCTCCAGCCATAACTACGCGTGGGTCCATTGGTATTTTGCCAAGAAAGGGCAGGTCCAGTTCCCGTGCAAGGTTTTCCCCACCGCCTGATTTGAAAATATCGACGGTCTCACTGCAATGCGGACAGACAAAGCCGGACATATTTTCCACAACGCCCGCAATTTCCACCTTAACAGTTTTACAAAAGTTAATTGATTTCCTTACATCGGCCAGAGCTACTTTCTGCGGCGTTGTCACTACTATAGCCTTGACGTTAGGAATGGTCTGAGCGACAGACAACGGCTCATCACCGGTACCTGGAGGGGCATCTATAATCAGGTAATCGAGTTCTCCCCAATCCATGTCTGAAATGAACTGACGTATAGCCTGTATTTTCAATGGCCCCCGCCATATTATCGCTTCGTCCCTGTCCCGCATCATAAATTCGAGTGAGACTACTTTCAGATTCGAATTATATTTAAGCGGCGGAACCAAACCACCTTTGGTAGCAGGTGGTTCAACGGTTCCTTTGAGGTTAAGCATACGAACAACATCCGGCCCGTGAATATCAACATCCATGAGTCCAACCTGGTATCCGATATTTGCAAGCCCCAGAGCCAGATTAACAGAAACGGTTGATTTTCCTACACCGCCTTTGCCACTCATTACCAAAATCTTATTTTTTATTTTTCCAAGAGATTTTTTGATCGCAATTTCCTGCTGTGCAGCAGCAGCTTGCTGTGATTCCTGCGTTCCACAGGATCCTCCACAAGATCCAGACATTTCACATCCTCCTTAACATAAACAACATAAACAATATCCCAACGAGCTGACAGTTTCAGCCCGTTTAATACTATTCAAAAAAACGACACTCCCTAAAGTAATGCTGTTACCTGGAATTGCAATCACTTTCATCAGTGTCATAAACGAGAACCGACACCAATAAAACCAAATGATGCAGTAGATGGGATATGCCTGAAGTTGACTTTTTGTTGCTTTCTTTGAAATCTCTCCTTAATATGAAAAATTGTGCCTTAAATAAATAATGATAAACTGGCAAAAACGATGGCTAATTATACCAGGAATAAAAGATGCTAGGTTGGTTTAAGAAAAAATTCAAAAAAAAGGAATCAGAAGCACCGACAGAAGATGCGGTAGCCGACGATCTCGAAACGAATGTCCCTTGTGCCGAACTTGAGATTCCTCCGGTAGACATAACGACAGGAGATAAGGAACTTCCTGTCATTACACCTGAGCAGGCTGAAGAAGACCCAGCTGATCCTGTTCCTGTTGATAAAGAATCCGAGCCGCTGGAAATGCATCTCCCTCCTGAGCCTTCGCCCGGACCGAACTCGAAGGAAGCGACAGAAATAAAAATAGTAAAGGAACCAGAGCCACAGAGCCCGGCGATAAAGACCAAAAAAACGTTTTTTTCTCGTCTTACCGAGAAACTGGGCAAGACAAGAGAAACGTTTACCTATCAATTAGATGCTCTTTTTCTCGGCAAGAAAGAGATTGATGGCGAAATGCTCGATGATCTTGAGGAAATCCTTATATCTGCTGATCTGGGCGTAGGGACCACCCAGGAGCTTCTCGAAAATGCCAGGCGAAAGGTAAAGAGAAAAGAGTTATATGATCCAAAATCCCTTAAAGAATCACTTAAGGTACAAATAAAAAAACTCATTTCCGAAAACGATGAGGACGCTTCTCTGGTTATGCCAAAGAAAGGCCCATTTGTTATCATGGTAATCGGAGTAAACGGTGTTGGCAAAACCACAACTATAGGTAAAATTGCCAGGAAATTTCAACAGGCAGGCAATTCAGTCATGCTGATTGCAGCAGACACCTATCGCGCCGCTGCCGTTTCCCAATTAAAAATATGGGGCGAGAGAAGCAATGTACAGGTAGTTGCCCATAAGGACGGAGCAGACCCTTCGTCAGTGGTCTACGATGGCCTGGGGATTGCCCAGTCCCAAAATGTCGACGTTGTTCTCGTTGACACTGCCGGCAGAATGCACACCAAAGATAACCTCATGGAAGAGTTGAAAAAGATTAAACGTGTTATGGGGAAAAAAATGAAAGGAACTCCCCATGAAATCATGTTGGTCATTGACGCCACTACCGGTCAAAACGGCATATCTCAGGCCAGACTTTTTGATGAAGCTGTCGGAGTTACCGGCATTACCCTCACCAAACTCGACGGAACCTCCAAAGGTGGTATCGTCGTTAACATCTGCAAAGAAATGAAGATTCCTATTCGGTTTATCGGTATCGGTGAAAAGATGGACGACCTGAGGGATTTTGATGCCAAAGAATTTGTCGATGCGCTTTTCCATAGTGGTAACAACGATTCCAAATCCTAAAATAACTTAATATACCTGCCATGCAATATCAACGACAGCAGCAGCCTGGTTGTGGAGGATGTCTGCTCATAGCACTCCTGATAGTTTTCATATCAGGAGGTGCTCCGGCCCTCATCTCGTTTCTAGGTACTCTCATCTATACGGGACTTGCAGGAATTCTTCTTTTCATCGCCCTGTTCTGGGGATTTTCCTACTGGATACAAAAGAAAGTTGCTACATATGAACAGTCGCAGTCAGAGAGCCATAATCGATTTGTCTGGCTACTTGTCCAGATTCTTATTCATACCGCAAAAATTGACGGTCAGATAACCAGGGACGAAATCCAGACCATCCATCGGTTTTTCCAGTACAACCTGCGATACAGCCAGACGCAGATGCATTGGGTCAAAGAACTTGTAAAAGAGGCTACCAACTCGGTCCAGTCACTCGATGCGCTGTTACAGGAATTTAAGACTACCTTTGCTTATGAGCCAAGGATTATACTGCTCGAACTTGTCTACCAGGTGCTCTATACAAAAACTACCGTACCTGAAAATGAGCTGAAGGCAGCCCGCTATATTGCTGCCTTTCTCGATATCTCCGAATATGACCAGCGCACAATTGAAGCAAAATACCGATACAAACAACAATACGGTACTGCAACAGGACAGGACCTATCCGGACAGCATTATGCGACTCTTGGCTTGAAAAAGGGTGCAAGCGCGGAGGAAATAAAAAAGGCTTATCGTAAATTAAGCATGCAATACCACCCGGATAAGGTAGGACACCTTGGCGCCGAATTCCGGACTATTGCCGAGGACAAAATGAAAGAGATCAATGCTGCTTATGATTTTTTCAAAAAGCAATCAGGATGATATAACAATCAGGGGCTAATGAAGATTATGCATGCGTTGAGACTGATATCGTTAATGAGGTTTTAAGGAGATATACAATGGCTATTTCTGATAAAATGACAATGTTCGCTGAAAAATCCTCATGGATCAGGAAAATGTTTGAGGAAGGTGCCAAAATGAAGGCGATCCATGGCGCCGATAATGTTTTCGACTTTAGTCTGGGTAATCCTGATGCACCGCCTCCTCCTCAATTCAATCAGGTTATTCAGGAAATAGTCCAGGATACAAGTCCGGGAATGCATGCCTATATGCCTAATGGCGGATATTCCTGGGTTAGGGAAGCTATCGCAGCGCGAATGTCTATTGAGCAGGGAAAGTCCATAAGCCATGGTGACATGCTCATGACCTGCGGTGCTGCCGGTGGGTTGAATATTGTGATGAAAACACTTCTTAATCCGGGCGAAGAGGTGATTATTCTTGCTCCCTACTTCGTCGAATATGTTTTTTATATCGATAACCATGGCGGAATAAGTAAAACGGTTTCAACCGATGAAGAATTTAACCTGGATTTATCTGCAATAGAAGCGGCACTGTCTGATAAAACCAAAGCAATTATCATCAATTCTCCCAATAACCCGACTGGTCAGATTTACTCCAAAGAGTCGCTCAAGGCTCTTGGTACACTCCTCGATAAGACATCCGCCAAACTGGGAACAACCATTTACCTGATTTCCGATGAACCGTACCGCAAAATTACATTTGATAACCATGAGGTACCAAGTGTTTTTGCAGTTTATTCCAATAGTATTGTGGTCTCTTCATATTCAAAAGATCTCTCTCTGCCCGGCGAACGTATTGGTTATCTGGCTGTTCATCCGGAAATTGAGGACAAACATCATCTCCTTAATGGCCTTACCCTTGCAAACAGAATTCTCGGTTTTGTCAATGCCCCTGCTCTCATGCAAAGGGTTGTGGCTGAGCTTCAGGATGTAAGTGTAGATACCTCAATTTATGCACGCAGAAAAAAACTTATCTGCACTGTTCTGCGTGATGCCGGGATTACTTTTACCGAGCCTAAAGGTGCCTTTTATGTCTTTCCACAGACACCTCTTGCCGATGATGTGAAATTCGTATCGCTCTTGCAGGAAGAGAAAATTCTTGCTGTTCCAGGTGTGGGTTTTGGCTCACCTGGTCATATGCGAATTGCTTTTTGTATCCCGGATAATGTCATCAGCAGATCTGCTGCAGGTTTCAAACGGGCGGTAGACAAGGCCCGTTCATTATAGGCAATGGCGTCTTAAAGGGATGATATAAATTAGCCTCCCTTTATTTTTTTTCGCCTCTCTGCTCGGATTTATCTTTGAAAAAAAGTTTGATGGACACCTTATCCAAACCGAGCCCCTCCCGAAAACGATTTATAAGATAGCGTTCGTAGGAGAAGTGAACTCCTTTATAGCTGTTTGTCATAACAACAAATTTAGGAGGACAAGTACCAACCTGTGAGGTGTAATAGAATTTCAGCCTCTTATTTTTGTATATAGGTGGTGAATGTTGTTCGACCGCCTCCCTCAACAGTCTGTTCAGGGCAGAAGTTGGAAAGGTAGCCGAGTACTGCCGGTACACAGAGCCAATAACAGGAAAGAGGCGCTTTATCCCATAACCAGTCAAGGCAGAGACGTTTAAAATGGGAGCATACCCGATAAATGGCAAAGCCCGGCCAACTTCCAACATGACCGCCTCCTGCCTCTTTTTATCATGCTGAATTAAATCCCATTTATTGACCAGAACAATAAGCCCCCTCCCCTCTTCCAGTACATAGCCAATGACCTTTGTGTCCTGTTCGGTAATACCCTCTTCTGCATCTATCAGAACCACTGCCACATCACATCTGGCCATGGCAGCGAGAGACTTGAGGATACTGAACTTTTCAAGCTTCTCCGTAGTTTTGCCTTTTCGACGAATGCCGGCGGTATCGATAAACAGATAACTATATTTACCGTGGGTAACGAGGGTATCGACACTGTCCCTTGTGGTGCCGGAAGTTTCGGATACAACCATTCGATCCTCACCGAGAATGATGTTTATCATGGAAGATTTCCCAACATTCGGCCGACCAAAGAAAGCAACTTTAACAGTCCCTTCAGGAAGTTCTATATCAGTTTCCTCGCACTTGATTGAGTTACTGAGAGCTTCCATAAGTGTTCTGAAACCGTAGCTGTGTTCGGCAGAAACAGACCACAGTTCAGCTATTCCCAACTCATAAAATGGAGCAAGCAAATCTACTTCAACTTCCGGGCCATCAATTTTGTTGACCAGATGAAAAACGGGCTTTTCCGTCCTGCGAAGGATATCTGCAACCTCCCAGTCGGCTGAAGTCAGCCCCTGTTTTCCATCCATGAGAAACAGGATAATGTCTGCTTCCTCTATTGCCAGCATAGCCTGATTGCGGATATGCTGCACCATGGCGTCTTCAGGATTGTCATCTATTCCTCCGGTATCTACCAGGATAAATGCTTTTTGTTCCCAGACTACTCTTTCGTAGTGACGATCCCTGGTAACTCCGGGCGTGGGGTCGACCAAGGCTTTTCGTGACTTGGTGATCCTGTTAAAGAGTGTTGATTTTCCCACATTTGGGCGTCCAACAAGGGCAACAATGGGGAGATTACTGGTCGATGACATAATGTATCCTAATGATGTATGCTAGTAAGGCTCTATCGCTCGAAACGAGACAAAGCTGATTGTTAGATGAGGAATGGCAAAGTAGCTCTGCCGTGAATTGTCTTCTGTATCAAGCAGCTGCCAATTCGATCAATCCCCTTTTGACCATGGAGCGGACAAGTGGGTAATCCTTAAACAGCTGATCTTCCAGCCTGTTTCTGAGAGATATCAGGGATGGTTTTATATAATCGATAAAGAATGGCTTTTGTCTTACTTTATAGAGAAACGAAAAAGCACCTATTATCTGCATGTTTCTCTGAAAGGCAAGTAATGTATACTGTTTTTTAAACTCAGCCTCTTCGACAAGACTATATTGATTGATAGCTGCCAAATATAGAGCTATCAATTCATCCTGCAGACCAAGAGACAGATTGCTGTAAGGATCAATAAGCAGTGACGCCAGATCGTAGCCCAGGGGACCAAGACGACCGGCCTGGAAATCTATAAATCTCACTTCACCTGCCTGAATCATGATATTTCTGGATTGAAGATCCCTGTGCAGAAAAAAATCTGCCGGTGCCCCAGCGGCCAGTCCGGCAATTTCTCTGAGTTCCTCCTCAACACCGGCATCAGCTTCATGGCCCAGCAGTCCTTTCCAGAAGGCGCGCAGAAAGTAACCTGATTCCTTTTCGATCATGATCTGACTATCGTACCGTCCACTGTCCCAACACCACGATTGATCAAAATCTTCCGCCCCACGAAACTGCATGGCAGCGAGATGTTCGAGGACCGATCGGTAATAGTCAACCACTGAATCATGTCGCTGACGCTGCAGCTGGAGGTCTTTTTTTGCTGCAACAACATCGTGCAGCCTGGTCTCACCCAGGTCTTCAAATAGGAGTACCCCCGTGCTGCTGTCCCAACCATATAGTTTTGGAACAGGCACTCCTTTTTTCCTCAGATGGTTGCCAATCTTCCAGGCAGATCGTGATTCTGCCAGTTCATCTTGGCTATTCCCTGCAGGGGCAGCGATGAAGCAGAGGGGTTTGTTTCTTTTAGTCAACCGCCAGAATCTTCTGGTTGATCCGTCACTATTTGTTTTGCTGCATGATATTCTTGTGGAAAAGGATTCAACCTCTTTCTTGATGAGCATGCCATTATCAACAAGCAGGTCTTTTGCGCTCTGCAGTATGTCGTTATCTGATAATTTGTTTATGTTCAAAGCAATTTCATTTAATAGTTGAGTCTCCGGAGACAATCATATCCACCAGCCTGCTGCCACATGGAATAGAGACGTCATCCCAAATAACGACCCGCTCCAGGTGTGTACCATTTTCAATATGGGCATCGCCAATACAAGCCCATTCATTGAGCTCAACATGTGCTGGTAATTTGGCTCTTTTGGCAATACAATATGGTTTTCTGACCTGGCCGATTTCAGGCCAGCATGGAATAGTTCCGTTAAGCAGCCCCTGGTGCAAGGTCAGATAATCATCAACCGTCCCCATATCTGTCCAAAAACAATCGTCCACCCGATAACAGCCGATTTCCAGACCTTGTTTCAGAATTTTTCTATAATGATCTATGATGCACGAAAACTTATTTTCTTCAATATCCTGTAAAACAGATGGTTCAAGAACATGCAGGCCGATAAATGCCAATTGGGGGAAGTCGACCTGGTTATCAAAACTTGCTACCTTACCGTCTTTCACCATCACATTATTAAATCGAGGATAATTGCGCATTGCTAAAGTCACCGGATTTTGCTTATCCACATGATGGCGGTACAGATCAATTAGGTCGACTGTGTGATAGATATCACCATTGCACACGAGCAGCGGCTCATCCCGCATATTTTTAAGGGCTGTACGCAGTCCTCCACCGGTTCCAAGAATAATCTCCTCTTCCTGTAGGACAACTCCCTTTATACCTTCAAGAACCTCAACAATCTTATGCCGAAGGTAATGGCAGTTGACTACAATGTGATCAAAGCCAAGCGCTTGTAGTCTTTTTATAGTCAGGAGGAGAAGTGGTTGATTGAGAATGGGGAAAAGAGGTTTTGGCCGTATCAGCGTATGCGGCAGCAACCTGGTACCTAAACCGGCGGCGAGAATCATTGCTTGCATGAGTACCTCTTCCGTTAAATTAGGAATTGACCAAAATCAAACCGGGAACGAGCGTGTCCTTATCATTTAATCCATTAAAAGAGAACCGTCTTCAAGTTCAGTAACTCCAACAACAACTATACCCGCTTTATTCGCCTCTTCAATCATTAACTCACGATCAAAGAGCAGAGAATGCCCGGCTTCCACTGCAAGCACAGCTCCCTTGACTCTTTGAAGATTCCTGATGGTGGTGATCCCTGTTGCCGGCAGGTCAAAGCGAAAATCCTGTCCCGGCTTTTTGACTTTAACAACAACTGCATTTTCTTTTGCCAACGCACCGCCACGCAATATTGTCGCATCGGTGCCATCGATCGCTTCCACTGCAAGCACAGTACAATCCCTGATTACGACACATTGTCCGATATCAAGTTCACCTATTGCTTTAGCGTTCTGCCAGCCGAATGTAATATCCCGACGCTGCTTTTTGCTCAGTCTTTTTTTAGTGATGACCCCGGCAGGAAAAAGGAGATGACGAAGATAAAGAGTCGACTCCAGAACTTTTATCCCTCCTTCTTCCAGCGTCAGGGCAATAGCACGCAGAATAGCATCATCTTGTTTTCTGTCGATCTTATTCCACAAGGAGATTCCTTTCAAATCAGGAAGGATATCTCTAAATATCTTTGTTTTGGTAATGGTTCCTAAGAAAACCGTTTCTCCAACCCCTTCCTTTTTAAAAAATGAAATCAACTTGCCAAGCTGTCCCAGTTTTACCCAGCAGACGGAATCGGCAGCCAGTCCCACTGCCTCATCGGTCTCTCCCTTGTGGGCCACAACTACCACCCGCCGACCAGCCTCTTGGGCGGCCTCGATAAATAGCAAGGGGAATTGACCACCGCCGGCAATGATACCGATATTATTTTTATTTATACCCTTAACCAACCGACTCTAATCCTCTACCGTCTGTTTGACAACTCCGCGCTTTGAGTCCACGAAAAATTTAACAAGGGTTTGCACTTCGGCGCAGTCAGGGAATTTTTCAGCAGCAATCTCGATGGCATCCTTCATAAGGAGGTTCGGTGACCTGAAAATAATTCTGTACGCCGTATCCAGCATTTTAATTGTCTCTCGGCTGAAACCATTTCGTTTCAGGCCAACTTTATTGACTCCTGAAATTCTGGTTCTGTTCCTGGTTCCTGCAATAATGATGTATGGCGGAACGTCGAGGCTGATGCCGGAAACCCCGCCGATATAGCTAAAAGTACCTATTCGGCAGAACTGATGAATGGCGACCAGCCCTCCAATTGAAGCCCTGTCACCTACCTCTACATGACCTGCAAGTGTGGCAACATTGGCCATAATGACATGATTACCGATCTTGCAGTCATGGGCCACATGAGTATAAGCCATGAGCAGGTTGTGGTTTCCGATGACGGTTTTTCTATGTCCATTAGGTGTTCCCCTATGAATTGATGCATACTCGCGGATCTGGTTGTCAGAGCCGATAATCAATTCTGTCGGTTCACCTTTATAACCAAGATCCTGTGGTGCTCCTCCAACTACAGCAAAAGAACCAATAAGGTTCCTCTCACCAATGGTCGTGGGACCTGAAACTACTGCATGGGGTTCGATACGGGTATCGGCACCTATTTGAACTCCAGCTTCAATTACGGCATATGGCCCAACATATACGGAAGAGTCGAGTTCGGCTTTTGAATCTACGACGGCGGTAGGATGTATTGGCATTATATCTTATATTTTATATTGGTAGAATAATTTCTATTTACTTCGTGGTCATTTTGCTTTCTCAGGTTCGAAAAAACAGCTCTGATTACCTGCTCCCGGATAGTATTGCAAGACGTTTTGAAATCGCTTGCTTCCAGCAAATAACAGCCGGAAGCTGACGGAGTAATCATTTCCGGGCAATTTCAGGAAAAAGTGGCCATAAGTTCAGCTTCCGCAACAACTACATCTGCAACCGATGCCTTTGCCGACATTACCATAACTGATCGTTTCTGTTTTACAAGTTCAAGAGTGAAAATCAACTGGTCTCCAGGTACAACAGGCCTTCTGAACCTGGCCTTATCTATGCCCGCAAAAAAGAGTAATTTTTTACCGATAGCCTCAGGATTCGCATAATACGCCATTATCCCGCCCACCTGCGCCAATCCTTCCAGAATTAAGACTCCAGGCATAACAGGTCTCCCTGGGAAATGCCCCTGAAAAAATTGTTCATTTATTGTCACGTTTTTTAATCCAACTATCTGTTTGTTGATTTCCATGGAAAGAATACGATCCACCATCACAAATGGATATCTATGTGGGAGTACCTTCAGGATCTCGACAATATCAATGTCTTCCGGGACGACGACCTCATTCATCAGTGCTTCTCCTTATCTATTTGTCATTGTCGGTTCTATGGCTCAGTTCTGCAATAGCCCTACTATTTTGTCTTACCTTAATCTGTAATTCCGGAAGCTTTGCAAAAACAGCACAGGCCTTGACCCATTGTCGAATGGGGATCGCCGGAGTTCCACCTACTACAGCACCTTTGGGCTGATCATTGTGTACTGCACCTCGAGCGGCGACCATAACCTGATCATTAAGAGTGAGATGTCCCGCGCTGGCAGCCTGTCCGCCCATAACTACATTACGGCCCAGAATCGTTGAACCTGAAAGGCCTACCTGGGCAACCAACAGGCTGTTCTCTCCAACCACAACGTTATGAGCGACCTGAACAAGATTGTCTATTTTAGCTCCGGACTTAATCCATGTAGTCCCGTAAGCGGCACGATCAATACAGCAGTTGGCACCTATCTCTACGTCATCATCTATTCGAACAATACCAACCTGCGGCCGTTTAATATGTTCACCACGCTCATTGGCCGAGTACCCATAACCGTCACTACCGATAACCGTACCGGAATGGATGGTGACCCTCTTGCCTATAATACTTTTATTATAGACGGTGACGTTTGCCTTAATGGTAGTATCGTCACCAATCTCAACCTCATCACCAATAACGGAGCCTGCCTCCACCGTAACCCTTTCCCCGATTTTGACCCTGTTGCCAAGCACCGCCAGAGGGGCGATGGTTATTTCTTTACCAAGTTGACATTCCTCTCCAACAAAAGCACGTGGATGCAGCCCCTTGGCAGAAAACGGTTTTGTCACAAAAAAACCGTGAATAATTGCAACAGCCAGATAAGGATCCTTCACCTCAATAAGGGGGATGTTGTCAGCCTCCCCTCCCCCAACTCCTACAGGTACAATTACCGCACCTGCCGCCGTTGTTTTGAGTAAACCTGCCATCCTGGCCTTAGCCAGAAAGGTAATATCTTCTGCACCGGCAGTGTCTAAGGGCGCAAAGCCACGAATCAGGACTGATTTATCGCCTACTACCTTTCCCTTGACCATCTCTGCCAGCTCTGCAATGGAAATAATTTTATCTGTCATAATTATCTATTGATAAAGAAAATATTTTCCCCTGATGTGATCAAAATCCTGGAGTTCATCCTGCCAGCTCTCTTCAATCTCCAGTACCGCCTGACCATCCTCCAGCTGTCGGCGTACTTCACAATTGCCTAGTATCAGATCCATAGGCAAACGTTCAAACTCATACTCATAGGGAGGCTGTTTATACTGAAATTGTCCGGGGCAAAGAAGAAGTGATGCCTGCATGAGAGCAAGACTGGTCCTGTAAGGCATATAAATCCGGGGTTCCGTCACATGAATCTGAAAGCCGTAACAGGGCTCTCCTGCCCACTTACCTGAGGTTGGTTCAAAAACTATCGGCCGAAGAATACATCCAGGCAAGGGGGATTTCTTCAACTCCCTGATCATTGCCTTGTGTTGCCAATACGGTGCACCGACAAATTCAAAGGGAAGCGTCGTTCCCCTGCCCTCGGATACATTGGTTCCTTCCCAGATAACCTGCCCAGGATAAACAAGAGCAGTCTCCGGAGTTGGCATATTGGGTGATGGGCAGACCCAGGGAAACCCGGTGTCTCTGAAAAGCATGGATCTTTTCCAACCCTTCAATGCCACGACATCGAGTTCGGCACCTATGGCAAATTCCCTGTTAATAAAAAGAGCGAGTTCTCCCAAGGTAAGCCCATGGCGCATCGGCAAAGGATACAACCCGACAAAGGAACTACAGTCAGCTTGTAGCAGGTTCCCCTCAATTTTTTCTCCGCCTATCGGGTTCGGACGATCAAGAACAACCACTTTTTTGCCAAGTTGCGCTGCCACCTCCAGGCAATAGGCCATGGTGTACAGGAAGGTGTAAACCCTGGTGCCTACATCAATAAGATCGACGAGCAGCACATCAAGCTGTTCAAACATCTCGACAGTCGGGCGACGATGTTCTCCATACAAGCTGTATATGGGTAGTCCGGTAACAGCATCAATGGCGTGATCCGATTCGATCATGTTGTCCTGTTTCTCGGAGAAAAAACCATGCTGAGGAGAGAAAAGGCAGGTTAACCTGTCACCATACTTCTGCTGCAGCAACACTCTGCCGTGTATAAAGGCACGATTCGTGGAAGCCTGATTTGATAAATAGCCAATCCTTTGCCCCGAAAAGGACATCAACCGATCCTGCGCTAATATTTCGAGTCCAACCTGCAACATATTTACCAGAACGTTAAGAGAAATAAGGAAAATGAATACACAAGACTGCTATCTTAATGGCGGGAACAGGAAAAGTCAAAAAGTAGATGGAGAGAATGACCGGCAATGGCAAAAATCTTCAGCCATTAGAAGAAATGAAAGTGAGGAAAGTTATTACCTGAAACAACCCGGGAAATCCTATTCCTACAGGATTTCCCAGTAGTAGAATATACTTATAAAGCCTGACCAAATCGGCCATAATGAACAAACTCTTTTATTTCGCGGCGTTTTGGGGCAGAAGGCTCATGATCGGGATAGCCAATTGGAATAAGGGCAACAAGTTCATACCCGGAAGGGATCTGGAGCAAATCTTCCGCCGCTTTATGGTCGAAGGATCCTACAATAACCGATCCCAGGCCGAGCTCACTCCCCTTCAGACAGATATTCTGGCTGATAATCCCAAGGTCATACAAAAACCAGTGTTGATATCGGGTAACCTGCTGGTTGTTGTAATATCCTGATCTTAGCGGATTACCGCATACAGCAATAACAACAGGAGCCATCTCCATACATTTTGTTGCTGGATTCTTTTTTGACAAGAGGCCGGCAAGTTTTTGTTTGTCTTCTGCGGTCTGCACTATAACGAGCTCCCAACATTGCAGATTTCCCCAGGACGGAGCCATTCTGGCAGCTTCGAAGACCTCAGCCAACACTTCCGGTTGTATCTGTTTATCCTGAAAGCGCCTTATACTTCTTCTTTTATTGAAAACATCATCCATGGTAAAAGCCTCCTGCGCAACTCTACAATCCGTCACGATTTATCTCAGGAAAAATCATTTAAAATTGTCCGGGCGATTATCAGACGCTGAATCTCGCTGGTTCCTTCATAGATCGTCGTTATTCGCGCATCCCGAGCATATCTTTCAATTGGGAAATCATTGGTATAGCCATATCCGCCGAAAATCTGCATAGCCTCGTAGCATGCCTTATTAGCGGCTTCCGTGGCAAAGAGCTTGGCCATCGAAGCCTCTTTGGCAAAGGAACGGCCCTGTTCTTTTTTATAAGCCGCATTCATTAAAAGCAGACGAGCCGCTTCAAGAGCGGTGTACATGTCGGCGATCTTCCATTGAATTGCCTGAAAGTCGCTGATTTTCTTACCGAACTGTGATCTTTCAAGCGAGTATTGTGTGGCTTTATCCATTGCCGCAAGGCCAATGCCCAGAGCCAGGGATCCAATGCCGATCCGTCCGCCGGCAAGTTCCATTACCGCAGCACGAAAACCATCGTTTAGTTTACCCATCAGAGCGCTTGCAGGAATACGACAGTCCTGGAAAAGAATTTCATTGGTGGGTGAGGCGTGCTGCCCCATTTTCTGTTCTCTTTTCCCAACGATCAGCCCCTCGGTGCCTTGTTCGACCAGAAAAAGACTGATCCCTTTGCCCTTATCAGCCAACGGGTCAGTCACCGCCCAGACAACAAACACACCGGCAAAGGAGCCGCTGGTAATAAAGATCTTCGAGCCGTTCAAGACCCACTCGTCACCATCCCGCCTGGCAGTTGTCGTCATGGCAGCAGGGTCGGAACCTGCTCCCGGTTCGGTCAGCGCAAATGCCCCCGCCTGATACTCACCGCTGCAAATTTTGGAGATATAACGTTTTTTCTGCTCTGTACTACCTAATGCCTGAATAACTTCGTTTACCATATTGTTGACCGAGACAGTCACCGCGGTAGCTGCACATGCCCGGGCAATCTCTGTCATGGCAATGCTGAAAGCAATGACACCGGCTTCAGTTCCTCCGTATTCATCCTTGACATTAAGGCCCATGAACCCGAGTTCAGCCAGCTTTTTCAAATTAGCATAGAAATTGCTGTCATCCCCGCCCCGGTCAAGGTCAGCGGCCAGAGGTTCCAACTCGGATATCGCAAAATCTCGTGCGGTCTCCTGAATGAGCTTCTGTTCTTCAGTCAAATCGAGATGCATGAAAACTCCCCTGCTGTATTTTTATTTTGCCTGAAAATTGGGCGTTCGTTTCTCGAGAAAAGCTGTCATTCCTTCTTTTTGCTCATCACTTGCAAAACACAGACCAAAAAGATCAGCTTCATAAGAGCACGCCCTGTTCAAATCCATTTCCATACCGTTGTTGACCACTTCCTTGCAAAGTCTGACGGCCGCAGGTCCACGGGAACAAATTTTCAAAGCCAACTCCCTGCATTCGCCCATCAATTTTTCCTGGGTGACAACTCTGTTTACCAGTCCAATACGGCAAGCTTCGGCCGCATCGATTATATTGCCGGAAAAAAGCAACTCGTTGGCAAGTCCCTTGCCAATCAGCCTTGGTAATCGTTGTGTTCCGCCAAATCCGGGAATAACGCCAAGATTCACTTCGGGTTGTCCGAATTTGGCATTTTCACTGGCCAGTCGAATATCACAGGCAATAGCCAATTCACAGCCACCACCGAGGGCAAAGCCATTGACCGCGGCAATCACTGGTTGAGGCAGATTTTCAACAGTGCGGGCAACCGAGTGGCCAAGCCGTGCAAAGGCTCTCCCACCGATAGAATCTAGTTGTTGCATAAAAGAAATGTCGGCTCCAGCAACAAAAGCTTTTTCTCCGGCCCCGGTGATGATCACCACCTGTACACTCCGATCCTCCCCAAGTTCTTTACAACAGGACAGCATTTCCTCAAGAGTCTCCTTGTTTAAAGCGTTCAGCGATTTCGGTCTATTGATGGTGAGTGTTGCAACGCCCTGATCCTTATCTAACAGTATATTTTTATATTCCATCCAAATCCTCCATTTCAGTGTAATTTTCTGAATTTTAATCTTAGGTTCGTGTTCTGTTATAATTCGAGGGTGAATTTCCAGGCACAATACCACTCATCAGGATGGCTGTCAGGAGGGCACCCCAGACACTCCGTTCGTATTCTCTTATCGATTGCACTTGCAAAACAGGTATATTCAACGAGTCCTCCAGATTTACAGGGGTAATCAGCGAGCCCTTTTCGCTTTCTGGCATCCTGTACACGACACCTGTTCATCTGAAAAACAAAGCTGTTTTCCGTTTCTTCGACAATAGATTGACTGTTGATACTTTCATATATTCTGAAACCAAGTGCCTTCTTCAGGCCTTCAAGTCCGGGATTTTCAGGCAAACCTAGAAAGTTGCTTATTGAATGGGCTTCGACGGGCGAGAATTGTGCCCAGCAGGAATCGTTACACCGCTTGGCATCATTCATTCCTGCTGAAAACTCGATAGTCTGAAACCATACTCCGTCATTAACCAACCAGTTTTTGGCCATTCGATCTTTCAGCTGCAAGAGTTTTTCGGGATCCATTTCAAGTAAAAATGAGGGAATCCCATCTTCCATTGTAAATCCAAGAAGCTCTGCCAAATGTTTCATTTGAATTTCAAAGCTCTTTTTTGAGGCACCACTCAGCATTTCCAGTGCTTTCTCCATCCCTGCCTGATGTTTAACCTCAGCGAACCACAGGCCATGATGGATAATCAGTCGATGAAAAATATCGACTATAAAGCGAGCAGTTTCCCTTGAGTCCAACTCCTTGGCACTATTGGCCTGAATTGACATTTTTCCCCCATTGTCTCATTGTGAACTTTGTCATTGCCATTAAGGCAAAACAGTAATCTCGTCCGGAAAATGACTGAGCTGTTCAATGCCGTTTTCAGTTACCAGATGAGTGTTTTCGATGCCGACTACCCCCTTGCCGGGGAAAATTGTCTTTGGTTCAAGTGCAATAACCATCCCCGCTTCCAGCGCGAGGTGCTGGCCCTTGGCAATAAAGGGAAATTCATCAAGTTCCAGCCCGACCCCGTGACCGGTAAATCGAATTCTTCTCTCTCCTACACCCATAAAGTTTTCAGCATATCCTTTTTTTTCAGCCAGATCTATCATCAGCTCGTACAATTCCCCGGTAAGTGTTCCGGGTTTTGCACAGTTTTTTATTTCCTCCTGAATTTCAAGCATTGCAGCATGTGCATCTTCCAGTTCAGCAGGTAATCTGCCAATGGAGAAGATCCTGGCGTGGTCGCAGATATAGCCATCAAGAGCAAAAACATAGTCAACCAGGACAGGTTCATTTGCAGCTATTTTTCTGAACCCTGCCCCCTGGCCTATAACGGTGCTTACCCCCGTTCCTCCGGTTGGTGACGCGAGATAACTGGGAACCGCCGCTCCATCTCCGGACATCAGATGCCCATAAAAAAGCTCGCTGCCCCACATCCGCATTCGGACAATACCCTGATGCCCCAGGCTTCTTGCATAGGCTTCCAGCTCACCTGCTACAGTGACCTCGGTTTTGCCTGGTACCAGTAACTGAACCACATGGGCGGCTACTTTATCCGATAATTTTGCGGCTTCCCTGATTTTATTGATCTCGTAATCAGATTTTATCGCCCGGATCAATCGGATTTCGAAAGAAATATCTTCTATCTTAGATTGTTTAAAAATTGAGAGATATTGAAAATAGAGATTTACCGGCAAAACATCCAGTTCCATCCCCAAAACTTGTGGTGATCTGTATCCGTACTGTTCGAGAACACCCGGTATTTTTTTACTGCCGACAACAGAAATAATATCAACTATTGGCGACTCTTCCCTGGCCCGATCATATTCCTTGAAGATCATCAGGATTGGTTTCCCAACAACAGGGACATACAACCAGCCCTGTTGCGAGGTGGCTCCGAAATAGAAAAGATCGGTCTTCTGAACAATCAAAGCCCCATCAATTTCTTTTGCAACAAGGACTTCCTGCAGTTTCGCTATCCTGTCTGTTATTTCACTGGATGGAACACATACGGTTTCGCTTGCCATAGGATCTCCCTGGTTACGTTTTGCGTTACAATTGACCAAATCCTAAGTATTAATCAGTACTGATAAAAACCCCTGCCTGTCTTTCGTCCCAGCCAGCCTGCCTCAACATATTTTCTCAATAAGGGACATGGGCGATATTTAGAATCCTTGAAACCATCATACAGCGTTTCCATAATTGCCAGACAGGTATCTAGGCCAATAAGATCAGCGAGTGCCAGCGGCCCCATGGGATGATTCATGCCAAGTTTCATTACAGTGTCGATATCTTCAGCCTTGCCAACCCCCTGATAGATACAGAAAATGGCTTCATTGATCATAGGCAGGAGGATCCTGTTGGCGATAAATCCTGGGAAATCATTGGCCTCGGCTGCTGTTTTTCCAAATTTCTCGCAAAGAGCCCAGGTGACATCAAAGGTTTCTTTGCTGGTAGCAAGACCTTTTATGACCTCTACCAGTTTCATTACCGGTACAGGATTCATAAAATGCATACCGATAACTTTTTCCGGCCGTTTCGTCTGTGCAGCAATTCTGCCGATTGGAATAGAAGATGTATTACTGGAAAGAATCACGTGAGCCGGACAAACTTCATCAAGTTCCCGAAAAATATTGAATTTCAGATCTTCACGCTCAACAGCCGCCTCCACCACATAGTCAACCCCGGCCATATCTTTAAGGTTCGTCGTGGTCGTAATCCGAGAAAGGATCGTATCACGCTCAGAATTGGAAACTTTTCCTTTTTCCACACTTCGGTTGAGATTTTTCTCGATTGTCGCTAATCCCCTGGCAACAAACTCTTCCTTGATATCGCTCATTAAAACATCAAGACCACTGGTCGCTGCGACCTGGACAATGCCGTTGCCCATCTGCCCTGCACCGACAACACCAAATGTTTTTATCTCCATCTGTTCCCCCTTGAAAAGAACAAAAAAATTATCGATTAACAACCATAGCAACCGCCTCGCCACCACCTAAACAAAGAGAAACTACGCCTCTTTTGGCATCCCGCCTGCCCATTTCGTGCAAAAGTGTCACAAGCAGTCTTCCGCCACTGGCACCAATAGGATGCCCCAGGGCGACGGCGCCACCATTAACGTTGACAACCGCCGAATCAAGCTCTAACACCCTGTTGATGGCAACAGAAGTGCCGCTGAATGCTTCATTAATCTCAAATAAATCCACATCGGCAAGAGAAACACCTTCTTTTTTCAATACCTTAGGAATAGCAAGGATTGGTGCCATAAGCACATACTTCAGCTCGATTCCTGCTGAGGCCTGGGCACCGATTTCGGCCAATATGGTGCAGCCCAGTTCTTCCGCCTTATCGCGGCTCATTAACAGCACGGCGGCCGCACCATCACTTATGACTGAGGCATTACCTGCGGTGCCGACTCCATCCTTTTTAAAGGCAGGGCGCATTTTTTGTAAGCTCTCAAAACTCGTTTCCTGCGGGCATTCATCCGTATCAAAAAACTTTGTCTCACCCCTTTTCTGCGGCAGAGGCACCGGAACTATCTCGTCCTTGAAGACACCTGCCCGCACAGCCTGGAGGGATCTTTTATACGATTCCTCTGCAAAACGATCCTGATCTTCCCTGTTCACCTGCCAATTCTCACAGATAAGCTCATTGGACATGCCCATATGGAAATCATTGACCACATCCCAGAGACCATCATGGACCATATGATCCTCGATCTTTCCTGGACCCATACGGTGGCCCCATCTTGCTTTTTCGAGATAGTAAGGAGCAGAACTCATGTTTTCCATGCCACCGGCCACAATAACCTCGGCATCACCACACTGGATTGCCTGGGCGGCCAGCATTACAGCTTTCAGCGCAGAACCACACACCTTGTTTACGGTGACCGCTTCAACCTCCTGGGGGAGTTCGGCTTTAATGGCAGCCTGTTTGGCAGGATTTTGTCCGTAGCCACAGGGAAGCACCATACCCATTATACATTCGTCGACCAATGCTTTATCTATACCAGCACGAAGCACTGACTCTTTTATAACCAGGGCTCCGAGATCCGTTGCCCCAATATTACTCAGTGAGCCGCCAAAACTGCCGAAGGGCGTTCTTACCGCACTGACAATTACCGCCTTTTTCATAATCATCCTCATTTTCAGCTCGTTTATCTTCTTGCCTGGCTTTTATACCGAGTTACCATTAAAGGGATAATACCGGAGCTCAGGTTCATCTTTCATCCGATTTAAAGATGGTTAATGCCTCCATCAAAAAACCGACCAAGCGCTCAATCGTATTTTTTATGGTTATCTACATGCCATTATTTGTCAATGTTTTTTAACTGAACAAAATAAATATCTCAAAGCCAGGCATCACGTTCATTCCAATACAGTATTTATTATTTGTTCATTATGTTCATTCACCAAATATTTTTTTTAATTCATACCGTGAAAGAATCAAAAAATCCTTTGACAAATACCAACAAGTACTATTTAGTTCAACGAGAAAACCGACCGAGCGCTCAGTTGTGCTTTCGGTACCAAAGGGAGGAGTTTTTTTTCACCCTTTAATCATTATCAAATCTGAACTGTGAGGAGTCACCTATGGGTATGGAAAATCTGTACAGAGAAGTTATGGACCTTAACATGATGGATGACAATGACCGTAAAAGGGATGTTGCAAAAGCGTTTTTTGAAAAACTCAACTTCATGAAACTCCCTGAATATTTCAACTGGGCAGCGGAAGTATTCGAAGGTATGCACGTTAAGGAACGAGGCGACAAAACTGCTCTTATCTGGGCCGATATAGTCACCACAGAAAGCAAGAGCTATAGCTATCGGGACTTCTCTTTCCACGGCAATCAATGTTTAAATGCACTGAGAAAGGCGGGCGTTGAAAAAGGTAATAATATGTTCATGATGATGCCCATCGTTCCGGAAACCTGGTTTGCCAGCTATGCCTGTATCAAAGGCGGCCTTGTTGCCGTTCCTACTGCCACAACCATGACCGAGAGAGAGTTAGAGTTTAGATTTGAAACATATGCACCTGACTCTATCCTCGCCGATGAAATATATTGCGAAGTCATCGATGCGGCTCTTGCAACAACCAAGATGACTCCAAAGATTAAACTGGTTCGCGGCAAAAAGGCCGGCTGGATCAGCTATAAAGATCTCACCAACGAGTCCGTCGAGGCAGAGCCTGCCAAAACACGGTCAGATGATCTTCTCTTCTGCTTTTTCACATCCGGTACCACCGGCTTACCTAAACGAGTCGGGCATACCGCAGTTTCCTATCCATTGGGCCATCTCTCCACCTCAGTTATGACCGGCATTCAAACAAACGATATTCACCATAATCTCGGTGCCCCAGGCTGGGCGAAATGGGCATGGTCAAGTTTTTTTGCCCCTCTGAATGTTGGTGCTACTGCGTCCGGCTTTCATTTTACCGTGCTTGATGGTGATAAATATCTGAATATGATCACTACTCATAAGATTTCAACCTTCTGTGCCCCACCGACAGCTTGGCGTATGTTCATCAACCTTGATACCTCCAAGTTTGATTTTTCCGCACTGCGCCAATCCATTGGTGCAGGTGAGCCTCTCAACCCCGAAGTTATCACCAGGTGGAAAGCTTTGACCGGGACCGAAATCAGAGACTTCTATGGCCAGACCGAATCTACAGCCATGATAGGTAATCATCCCTGGATGAATGGGAAAATGAAGAGTGGTTCCTTTGGGCGACCTTCTTTCATGTATGATGTCGCGCTTGTTGATGATGACGGCAAGGAACTGACCGTCGCTGACGAGCCAGGTCATATCGTGGTTAAACTCGATAAATGGCGGTCCATAGGACTTTTCACAGAATATATCGGCAATCCTGAGAAAATGGCCGGAGTTTTCAGAAACAATTTATATTATACCGGTGACCGAGCCTCCATTGATGAAGATGGTTACTGGTGGTTTGTCGGCAGAAGCGACGATGTTATCAAATCTTCCGATTTCCGCATTGGCCCATTTGAAGTGGAAAGTGCTGTTTTAGAGCATCCTGCAGTTGCCGAGTCGGCCATCGTCGGTGTTCCCGATGAAAAGCGCCATCAGCTCGTTAAGGCTTTTATTATTCTCAAACAGAATCAAGAACCGTCGAGAGAATTGGCCCTTGATATATTTAAACATACCATAAGAATCCTGGCTAAATTCAAAATTCCAAGAATCATCGAATTTGTTCCACAGGTGCCTAAAACACTGAGTGGTAAAATTAGAAGGGTTGAATTACGGCAACAGGAGATTGATCGTCAGTCTGCCGGTGGTGAATCGCCAAAGCTTGAGTTCTTCTATTGGGACTTCCCAGAATTAAAGACCAAAAAATAACCATTTCACCATCCAGGGAAGAGAGACTTCTTTTCCCTGGATGCTTTACAACCACTTTCTCCGGAGTAAATCTCATGAATTTCGAACTAACTGAAGAACAGAACCTCATTCGCGACATGGTTCGTGAATTTGCCGAAGCGGAAGTGGCTCCGACTGCAAAAATCCGCGACGAAGAAGAACGTTTCGACCGGGCATTGATGTTTGACAGGCTTGGGGAACTTGGACTGACCGGTATCGTATTTCCAGAGGAGTATGGAGGTGCCGGGGCAGATTATATCAGTTACGCCATTGCTGTTGAAGAACTCTCCAGAGTGTGTGCATCCACGGGTGTCACACTTTCCGCCCACCTCTCCCTCTGCGCCAACCCCATCTATCTTTTCGGCAGCGAGGAACAGAAGCAACAATTTCTCGTTCCCCTGGCAAAAGGCGAAAAGATGGGAGCCTTTGGGCTTACAGAACCTTCAGCCGGATCGGATGCAGGCGGCACCAAAACTACTGCAGTTCGAAAAGATAATGAATGGATTCTTAACGGCACCAAAATTTTCATAACCAATGGTGGGGAGGCTGAAACTTATGTGGTTTTTGCCAGAACAGACAAAAATGCTCAAAAACACTATGGCATCAGCGCATTTATCGTCGAAAAAGGCACCCCTGGATTTTCCTTTGGCAAAAAAGAACAGAAACTTGGCATTCGAAGCTCCCCTACCCTGGAATTGATTTTTGAAAACTGTTCGATCCCGGCAGCAAATCTTCTTGGAGAAGAGGGGCAGGGTTTTAAAATTGCCATGAAAACTCTGGACGGTGGTCGAATTGGTATTGCCTCCCAGGCTCTTGGCATTGCCCAGGGAGCACTTGATGCTGCAGTGAATTATGCTAAAGAGCGTAAACAGTTCGACTCTCCTATCGGCAAATTTCAGGGAGTGCAGTTTCAGCTTGCAGACATGGCCACCCAGATAGAAGCAGCAAGGTTGCTGGTGTACAGCGCAGCTTATAAGGCCAGCAATGGTCTTTCTTATTCTCAGGCTTCGGCCATGGCCAAACTTATGGCCAGTGAAACAGCCATGAAAGTAACAACACAGGCGGTACAGATCCTGGGCGGGTATGGCTACACCAGGGATTTTCCGGTCGAACGGATGATGCGTGATGCCAAGATCACTGAAATCTACGAAGGAACCAGTGAAATCCAGCGTCTGGTCATAGGTGCATCTTTGATCAGGTAATGAATGGACCGATTGAACAAAAAAATGACTCAATTTGTATAGGAAAAATCTCATGAAAATTCTGGTATGCATAAAACAGGTTCCAGATATGGAATCCAAGTTTAAAATAGCCGACAGTGGTACCTGGTACAACACAGCCGATCTTGCCTGGCGCATGAATGAATATGACGAATATGCCGTGGAACAGGCAGTTCAACTGAAGGAGCAGATGGGTGATTCTGATATTACTGTTCTATGTATCGGCGCTGACCAGGTCAAAGAGACGATGAAGAAAGCTTTGGCAATGGGCTGTGATCGCGGTGTGCATGTCAGTGATGATGCTGTTTGGAAAAATGATGCAAATGCCAATGCTTCTATAATTGCCGAATATGCAAAAGATCAGAATTTCGATTACATCTTTACCGGCATGCAATCCCAGGATCGCGGCAGCGGCCAGACCGGCGTCCTGCTTGCGGGAATGCTCGGGCTGTCATGTGTTACAACTATCATTGCTTTTTCTATGAAAGAGGGTGAAGTAACTGTCAAACGGGAGCTCGAAGGCGGTTCAAAAGCAATAGTAAAAGTTAATGGACCTGCCGTTTTTACCTGTCAGCTCGGGCTCAACAGTCCCCGTTATCCTACCTTGCCCAACATTATGAAAGCCAAGAAAAAGGAATTGATCACCATTCCCGCAGAGCAACTGCTGAAAATTACTCCCCGCCAGGAAACAGTAAATATGTTTTTTCCGGAGAAAAAAGGCGGCGGATTGGTCCTAGAGGGAGATGTAACTGAGCTTGCAGAGCAGCTGATTAGGATTCTAAAAGATAAAACCAGTGTCCTGGCATAGAGGAGAATACAATTATGAAACTACTACTGGTTGGCGAATACCGTGACGGGAAACTCCAGGGTTCCATAAATGAACTCCTTGGTTTTGCGGATGCACTTGCTGCCGATACTGCCGTTTTTCTGGTAGGTAGCGAAAAGGATATTCCACATTTTTCAGGAAATCTCTACCTGGCTGATGTCAATATCTATCAGGAGTATAATCCGGATAGTCATAAAGCTCTCCTCATACAGGCCATAGAAAAAGAACAACCGGATCTCATTGTTTTTTCACATACTTCCTATGGTTGGGATCTGGCTCCGCGAGTGGCATTTGCCCTGGAAGCGGCGCAGATTTCCGAAGTAGTGGGGGTTAAAAACGGTGAATTTATTGTTCCATCCTGCAACTCAAAACTTCGCCGTCAGGTAAAAAGCCTGTCGACAACAACGGTTCTTACTCTTCAGGTCGGAGCTTTCCCGGCAGTGGAAGGAAACAATACACAGCCTGAAATTATTGCACTTGGTACCGATGCCAAAACCAGTCTATCCTTCCAGGGATACGAAGCTGCGGAACAGGGTGGCGTGGATCTCGGCAAAGCGGCGGTTATCGTCAGCGCCGGCCGGGGAATAGGAAAACCAGAGAATATTGCAATGATCTCATCCCTTGCAAAGGCTCTTGGTGGAGAGTACGGAGCCAGCCGACCTGTAGTCGATTCGGAATGGGTTGAACATAACCGCCAGGTAGGAACTACCGGGCAAAGCGTGGCTCCAAAACTTTATGTTGCCTGTGGAATTTCCGGAGCTATCCAGCATTTGGCCGGAATGAAAAAATCTGAGTTTATTGTTGCTGTCAATACCGATAAGGATGCGCCAATAGGCGAAATCGCAGATGTACTCGTGGTTGCAGATCTAAAACAATTTGTTCCGGCCCTTACGGAAAAGCTCAAAAATCGTTAGTGAAAAATTCGGCAAAATCCGAAACCGGTTATAGTATGAGTTGAGAGGGAAATAGTGTTTATGGCGTAAAAAACATCGACCTTGGACCAAAGTCATAACCCTTTAATAAGAATTTATATATTTTTCTTTTGTTCTCCCATTTTTTTGTATACTTTTTCCAGCAGAGAATTCGCAACAACAAAAAACGAATATAAAGAGATCACTGGGAGATAAATGAACGATGGGTAAGGATACAGATTCACCTGAAGTTGTAACACATATAAAAAATCAGGAGCTGGTTATAGAACGCAGGAGACAGATTGTAGATGCGGCTGTCAAACTGTTTATAAAATACGGCTACCATAAAACGACAACCCGTGCACTGGCCAGGGAGACAGGTCTTAGCATCGGTTCGCTCTATGAATATGTGTCCACCAAGGATGATGTTTTATACCTGGTCTGTATTGCTATCCACACAGAGGTTGAACAAGGTGTCAAGGAAGCCCTTGCCCGGCCTACCGTCGGAAAAGCAGCACTTGCCGAGGTAATCCGCGAATTTTTCCTGGTCTGCAACCGAATGAGCGATCACGTACTGCTTATGTACCAGGTTACTCACTTCCTTCCCTTAAAGTGGCAGGAAAAAGTTTTGGAAGCGGAGTTACGAATTACCAATCTCTTTATAGAGGCAATGCGTGAACTTCGTGAGCTGGGAAAGCTTCCACCATTGGATGACGATACAATAAACCTTATTGGGCATAATATTTCAGTAATTGGCCATATCTGGGCCTTTAGACGCTGGTATTTCGCTAAACATTTCACGATCGAGCAGTATATTGAACAGCAGACAGAATTTATCATGAGTTTTCTTGAGGGAAAGAACCAATAAGATCCTTTGGGTGCTCACGATTTCCGATAGCGGCTTCTGTCTACTATACCAAAAGATATAATATCATCCCAGTCACCTCGCACGACAGAAGGAGAACCACATGCATGCGGATGTCGAAATTTATAGACCAAAGAACGTTGTCAGAGTAATTACCGCCACTTCCCTTTTCGATGGCCACGATGCCTCGACCAATATCATGCGACGAATCCTTCAGGATTCTGGTGTAGAAGTTATCCATCTGGCCCACAACAGATCGGTTCAGGAACTGGTCGACACGGCGATTCAAGAAGACGCTCAGGGTATTGCCATGTCCAGCTACCAGGGCGGGCATATGGAAGCCTTCAAATACATGATCGATTTGCTGAAAGAAAACGGCGCATCCCATATCAAGGTATTTGGTGGTGGTGGCGGTGTTATTGTAGCCGATGAAATCAAAGAACTCGAGAGCTATGGCGTTGCCAAGATATACTCACCTGAAGACGGCGCTTCCATGGGTTTGCAGGGAATGATTAATCACATGATTAAAATTCTGGATTTTTCAACCCGGTCATACCATGATCTTCGTCCGGAAAAACTCAACTATAACAATCCAAAGACAATCGCCGGCTTTATTTCTGCTGTACAACAGGCGAAAGCAAGTGGTGACGGGAACCTGCATGAACTTCTGACAATTCTGAATTCTCTTACAGAAAGCCATAATCCACCCGTTATCGGGATTACCGGCACCGGTGGGGCCGGAAAATCTTCTCTAACCGATGAAATTCTCGTCAGATTTCTCTATGACATAAAGGATATTCGAATCGCTATTATCAGTTGCGATCCCTCCAGGCGTAAGACGGGTGGTGCACTTCTCGGCGATCGGATTCGTATGAATTCACTGAGCAGTTCGGATAGAGTGTACATGCGGAGTCTTGCCACCCAAAACTCGGCCAGTGAGATTTCCGAAGCACTGCCGGAAGCGATCAAGGTACTCAAAGCTGCAGGTTTTGACCTGGTAATCGCTGAAACTGCCGGGATCGGCCAGGGAGACTCAAAGATTACCGATATAGCCGATATCTCCATTTATGTGATGACCAGTGAGTTCGGCGCTCCCTCCCAACTGGAAAAGATAGATATGCTCGACTATGCAGATCTTATTGTCATCAATAAATTCGAGAAGAAAGGCAGCGAAGACGCTATTCGGGATATCCGAAAGCAGGTCCAGAGGAATCGCAAACAGTGGGAAACCGCCGCGGAAGATTTTCCCGTATTCGGCACCATCGCCTCTAAATTCAATGATGATGGTGTCACCGCGCTTTATCATGGCATAATTGAACAACTTTCCCAAAAAACATCTCTCAAGCTTAAGCCCAACCTGCCAAAACCAAAAAAGAAAATCCCTTCCTCTAAATCGATCGTCATACCTTCGGAGAGAATTCGCTACCTCGCCGAAATATCGTCCACCATCCGTGGGTATCACTCCAGGACCGCACAGCAGGCCAAAGCAGTCAGACAAAATTATCATGTCCAACAGACCATTGAACACATCAGTTCAAAAGACGGTGAGGATTTTAGCAAGACCCTTGAGGTTCTCAAGTCTGAAGCTTCTCTAACTGCTCAGGCGATAGACAGTGAAACCTTTGAGAGCCTGGGGAACTGGCAGGAAATCAAACAAGCATATACCGGTGACGACCTTGTCTACACGGTACGCGGAAGGGAAATCCATGTACCACTTTTTACAAAATCCCTTTCACACTCTAAAATACCTAAGATTTCCCTGCCAAAATTTACTGACCCGGCAGATATCTATTGTTGGCTGCGCAAGGAAAATTTACCTGGATATTTCCCTTACACCGGCGGCGTCTTTCCATTGAAACGCACGGGCGAAGACCCTACCCGTATGTTTGCCGGGGAAGGCGGCCCAGCTCAGACCAATAGACGATTTAAACTGCTTTCGGCAAACTATGCGGCAAAACGATTGTCAACAGCATTTGATTCGGTCACCCTTTATGGCTGGGATCCTGCCGTGCGCCCTGACATTTACGGCAAGATAGGCACATCAGGTGTGAGCATCTGTACCCTTGACGACGTCAAACAACTTTACGACGGCTTTGAACTCTGCTCCCCCACTACCTCTGTATCCATGACTATTAATGGACCAGCGCCGATCATTCTGGCAATGTTTATGAATACGGTTATAGACCAGCAGGTGGAGAGCTTTGTCACTGAAAATCAAAGACAACCTAAAGAGTCGGAATACAACGAGATCAAAGCCCTCGTCCTTACCAATGTTCGCGGCACAGTCCAGGCTGATATCCTGAAAGAAGATCAGGGTCAGAATACCTGTATCTTTTCCATTGAATTTGCCCTGAAAATGATGGGGGATATCCAGGAGTATTTTATCGCCCAAAACGTTAAAAATTTCTACTCGGTCTCCGTCTCCGGCTATCATATTGCCGAGGCCGGGGCAAACCCTATCACCCAATTGGCTCTTACTCTTTCCAACGGTTTCACGTACGTGGAATATTATTTGTCCAGAGGCATGGACATCGACCAGATTGCACCAAATCTTTCATTTTTCTTCTCCAACGGTATGGATCCCGAATATACGGTCATTGGCCGGGTTGCCAGACGGATCTGGGCAGTCGCGATGAAAAAGAAATATGGTGCGTCAACATCATCGCAGCGCTTGAAATATCATATTCAAACTTCCGGCAGATCCCTGCATAGCCAGGAAATCAATTTTAATGATATCAGGACCAGTCTCCAGGCACTCTGTGCGATTTATGATAACTGCAACAGCCTGCATACCAATGCCTACGACGAGGCAATTACCACCCCGAGTTCTGAATCGGTTCGAAGAGCGCTGGCTATCCAGTTGATCATAAATAATGAGTGGGGACTTGCCAAGAACGAGAATCCGAACCAGGGAAGCTTTATAGTCGAAGAACTTACCGATCTGGTAGAAGAGGCTGTATTAGCCGAGTTTGATAGAATTACCGAGAGAGGCGGCGTACTCGGAGCTATGGAAACCGGCTACCAGCGGAGCAAAATCCAGGAAGAATCAATGTACTATGAGCGACTGAAGCATTCCGGCGAATATCCAATCATCGGCGTAAATACCTTCCGCAATCCGGATATTGATTTTGATCAACAGACGGCAACCCTGGAACTGGCCAGATCCACAGACGAAGAAAAAGACGAGCAGATTGCCAGACTTGCCGATTTCCACAGCAGGCACCAAAAAGATTGCCCGGCAGCCCTTGACCATCTCAAAGTTGTTGCCTTGAGAGGAGGCAATATTTTTGAAGAACTCCTCGAAACGGTTAAGCACTGCAGCCTTGGCCAGATCACCAACGCTCTGTATGAGGTGGGGGGACAGTATCGCAGAAATATGTAAAACAAGCTTTTTGTTACCAGACAAAAGCTCGGGAAGTTTAGCTCCAGGCGAAAGCGGGTTGCTCAAAATGAGCAACCCTTGTCGCTCGCCCGGAAAGAGCAACTTCACGAAACTGGTAGAGTATTGCCGCAGTCGGGGTGGCTATAAAAGTATCACCGACCGGCATGAAAAGGATTGGCCTGTCGCAATCATCCCCATCTTCAAAGGCCGGCGCGTCCAGTCGAAAAAGCTCTTTACAGGGGATTCTGTGGATCGAAGCGACTTCGTGGATGTTTTTTTTAAGACATTGAACTGTTCCTCCCCAGATGACTACCGGGGTGATATGAAATCCCGATCTGGTAACGAAGTCATCCAGAAAGCCAAGCAACTGCTCTGATTGAACTCTCAAGCCCACCTCTTCTTCGAGTTCCCGAAACGCCGTCTGCTCAGGACTTTCACCCGGGTCCATGCTGCCACCGGGAAATGCCCACTGGCCTGCATGGTTTTTTAAACCACCCGACCTTCTGGTAAGGATGAGTGCCGCACTGCTATTCGGGGCATCTCCCAGGCCGACCAGACCACCTTCTCCACGATAGTCAACGATGGTAAGAGCTACAGCGGCTTTTCGCAACCTGTCGGGATCCAGACTGCATCTTGTAAAATCACAAAGATTGGCTGCAATAAGATCTCGCAATTTTTCAGCGCAGGGAAAAAGTTCTCTAATTTTCTGTTTTTTCATGTGATGCTTTTTCCTGTAACAGACACAGTTTTTCTTTTTTTACCATGTTCAGAACCATGGGTATAGCCGATGACATCAAAATCTCTAGCTATTTTTTTGACCAGATCGCTGTACCCCTCATATTTTCCCCGCATACAGGTTGACACATGAATAACCTGCACTTCAGCTTCCTTCATCTTTGCCAATTTATAATCCAGATCGCCGCCACTATGAAAAAAACCTGTCAATTCAATGTCAATGCCGCGATAGCAGGCAAAGCTATCGGTTTTGGCAAAAAAACTTCGCAAACACCCTTGACCTGTGCATCTTTGGGAAGTTTCCTCACGCACCAGGATGGCAATTTTTAACATATTTTCTCCCATAAAATAGCAGACTGCTAAATGCAATCGGCAAAACTACTGAATGTTGTCAATCTTTTACTTTAACATTGCCATCGGTTTGTGCAAGTCGTACCCTCATCTATCGTTATTGTCATAATTACTATTCCGAAGCACACGAAATCCTTGCCAAAAATAATAATTGTACTACTGTCTTAAATACAAACTTTCAATAACAGGAAACGTCACGAATGAATAAGTATACTTTTTATCTTGTTGAAAAACGACCTCCGGTGGCCTGGGTGTATTTAAATCGTCCGGAAAAGAAAAATGCCATGAGCCCTGCAGCGTGGACAGAGCCTGTTGAGATCTTTGCCGAACTTGACAGCGACCCTGAGATCCGGGTTGTAATAGTTGCCGGAAAAGGGTCCTGCTTCTCAGCAGGCATAGACCTTATGGGCATGATCCCCCAACTGCCTGAGTTAATGGACAAAAACCAGATGGGTGGCACCAAATGGAAATTTTTACCGAAAATTCAACAACTCCAGCTCGGTATTTCGGCAATAGAAAAGTGCAGGAAACCTGTCATCGCAGCCATCCATGGTTATTGTGTCGGCGCCGGCCTTGATATGGCAACTGCCTGTGATATCCGAATCTGTTCAGAAGATGCTCAGTTCTCCTTAAAAGAGGCCTCTGTCGGTTTTGTGGCTGATGTCGGCGTACTGCAAAGAATTCCTCTCATCATAGGCCAAGGCCACGCCCGCGAGCTTGCCTATACAGCAAGAAGTATCACCGCCCGAAGAGCAGAAGAAATCCAATTGGTCAATGATGTCTATACCGACGCCGCAGCGCTCATGTCTAAAGCCGAAGAGCTGGCGTATGAAATCGCCGACAACTCGCCTCTGGCAGTCCAGGCATCTAAAGACGTCCTTAATTATTGTGTTGGCAAATCAGTAGACGACGGTCTGAAATATGTGGCTTCAGTTAGCGCAAACATCATCCCGTCAAGTGATCTGATGGAAGCTGTCAAGGCTTTCAGCGAAAAGAGAAAACCTACTTTTACCGGAAACTGAAAAAAATGATTCAAGATTTACAGAACTACCTGAAACCAACCTTTTTTCTCGATTATGACGAAAAGGAACTATCCGATTTTGCTGCAATCACCTGCCAAGACTGCAACAGCCAAATAGAAAAGGCTATAGCGCTCTACTATGCGGTTCGTGACCAGATTAAATATAACCCTTACGATCTGAGATATTCACGTACTGCCATGAAAGCCAGTTCAGTTCTAAAAAAACAAAGTGGTTATTGTGTATCCAAAGCTGTATTGCTTGCAGCCGTCGGCAGACATCAGGGCATCCCCAGTCGTCTTGGCTTTGCCGATGTTACCAACCATCTCTCTACCGCTAAATTGAGAGAAAGAATGGGCACGGATCTATTCATCTACCACGGGTATACCGAGATGTATCTCAATGAAAAATGGGTAAAGGCAACTCCCGCCTTCAATCTGTCACTGTGCATTAAATTCAATGTAAAACCCCTTGAGTTCGATGGCACAGAGGATTCCATCTTCCACGAATGCAACAGGCTTGGCGAAAAACACATGGAATACGTCAGAGATCACGGCCATTTTGAAGATCTTCCTTTTGAGCTGATTTTCACTGCCTATGGCAAAACCTATCCCAGATTCTTTGAACATTTTGGCGGCAGCAAAATAACTGATTTCAGCGTGGAGGCAGAAGCGGAAGTCTGACAATTACCAGAATTTCCAATCGCTCTTCAGATCGAGCGAAGTGATAAACTGTGAATTCTCATAACTTTCACCGGTCGTCCCATCGTTGAAATAAAAGTATTTATGTCTGAAAGACAGGCTCAAATAGCTGTTCAAGTGAGCAGATATACCATTATTTATTTCACCTCTGATCTGCCATTGACCACCATCCTCATCAAGGATACCGGAAAACGTGTCGAGATCAAAAGCATAGGCGAAGTGGGATAAAAATGGAACACGGGCGCCTACAATAAACTCAATACCGTAAAGCGCAGCTTTTGAAGGATCCTGGATTTCCTGTTCAAAACCCAAACCTAATTTTCCGGTCAAATATTTATAGGTCGAGGATATGCCCATGGTTTCCCGGACTAGACTTGGACGCAATCCATTCACTTCCTCAACTACAGTATCATAGCGCAGTTTATTGTACGCCTTAAAGGTTTCAGACAGACTGTAATCGTATAAAAAAGTACCCCTCAATATATTGTTCAAGTAACTCTCATCCTGGCGTGAGTAAAACATATACGGGGTGAAAACAAGGCGGTGATATTTATTATAGACAGTAATGTCAAGGCTGTTTTCAAGACCCCACTTATTATAGCTTTGACTGGGCTGACCTGGCGGAGTATCGATAGTACTTCCTTTTCTGACGCTGCTGTTGTCGATAAAATTGGACAGTGAGACATCGATCGTCGTTCGGAACCGCCTGTCAAGGTAATCGTAGTCTTCGCGTAAGCTGATCTGTTTGGTTTTCAGATCGTTAACCAGCAGGTCTGTTACTGTTGTCCAGGTATTTTGATAATCGATATCCTTTCTAAGCAGTCGCTGTATCTTTTGCATTGCAGGCTGTGAAGCCGCCACCTTGTATAATCTGGTCCCCACTAAAGGAGCCCCTTGAACATTAGTGGTCCCGCTATCTATTCCCGCAATGACAAGATCCTCTTTCAGCCTTTGCACAACAGCTATTTCGTCTCCTGTTAAAGAAATGAGAAAAATATTGTAATCCCTGTTGACCATGCTTAAAAAATCAGATTGCCTGACTGACTGTTTAATCGGCACATGATTTATGGTGTTTTCCTCGACAATACCGAGCTCAGAATTGAATCGATCACGTAAAAGTTGCGCAAATCTCAGATCATCGACGCCATATTCCATTTCGCTCATCTTTGCCACAAGACGATCTTCATCTTCCCTGAATTTTTCTTTCCAGAGCGTGAGACGATTTTTAAACTCCTGATACAATAATTTATTTGAAGGAATAGGTTGAGCGTGCATGGGTTCCAATCCCTGCACTTTGAGTACGTCATCTAAGACAAGCTTCAGTCGATAATAATCTGCACTGCCGTCTGCGATGACGATCGATCTTCCGTCGACTAAATCTATCCGAGATGCTTTTCCGGCTAAGAACCGACCGGGATAATCACCTCCGCACAATGCCATTTCAATGCTTGGATACATCTCAAGGATTTCGGCTGTATCTTGGAGCGATTTCCCGGAAAGCAGCACGATATGTTTGATACCTGCGGCCTGAATAGCACTTACCTGTGAATCAATAGCATCCTTTTCTTCAGTCAGCCTGTAGCCATACAGATCTTTTTCAGCCACATCGAATCTGACCTTTTGCGAGGACACGCCCAAAAAAGCTATTGACGTTTCTTTAATTTTTGCGGCAAACCAGGAGGTAAATACAGGTTTTTCATCCTGCACAATATTTGACGACAATAAAAGAACCTTTTTGCTTTTCTGCATAAGCTCAAGGTTCTTTGTACCAACTTGAAGATCTTTGGATGATACCAGGAAAGCAGCGCAGGAAAAATAATCGAAGAAGTCAAGCATGATAGAACCTGAGCTGTACTTCGACAGAATTCCAGGGTAAAGGGCGTTGCCCAAATCAATGTAGAGATCAACGCCCTGGCTACGTTCAAAAGCTAAATTTTGTCCCAGAATCAGCAGCGGGTCCGTTTTTTCCTGGTTTTCAATATCAACAGAGAATTTCCCTTGCAGATTTGAAGTGACCAACAGAGAAACAGTAGTTTCCGCCAGTGCAGAGGACGAAAATAAGAAAAATGAAAACAGGAAGGCACAAATACCATTGGAACATGTTTTTCGGCACATCGAGAGCATTATAGAGATAATATCCTAAAAGTTTGCTAATTCGGGAGGTTATTTGGACGTCTGGAGTAAACTGTCTTGGCTGGGCAACTCAACGGAGAGGTCGACTATTTTTTTATTCAAACCGGCATTGGCTTTTTTCAAGGAGTCAACTTCTGCCTGGGATTCATCCATGGTTTTTCTTAATTCTTCTGACAATGCTGTAGCAACTCCAAGTTGGATTGATATTTCATTGATGGCTAATTTCAGTGAGGATATCTGCAATTCTTTGGAAATCAGTTGTTTTTTCAGGCCCCCAACCTCGGTGGACCAATTCAATTCTTTTTGGGCATGTTGCTGTGAGATCTGCTCCCGTTCCTGATTGAATGCCGCTTTCTGCTTTACAAGTTGCTCATTGAGCACTTTGGTTTCCTGGACAAGTTTTTCTTCCAATTTATTTTTCTGTGAAACAAGAAATCCAATTTGTTCGCCGGTCTCCTGTTCCATTTTATTGAGGCTTTTCTCCAGATCAAGGATTTGCTCTTCATCCAGTGCCATGTCTGTAGCGTATTCTTCTTTTACGGAAGTCAGTACATCTGCCAGTTGCTTATTTTGCTCTTCGAGATCATGAAGCTTCGTTCTATGCTGCTGGTTCTCTTTTTTAAGGACGTCATTCTCTCGCTCGATCATCGGCAGACGCTTTTTCATCGTGCTGTTCTCTGCAAAAAGCTGGCTGTTCAAAGGACGCCTGTCATCTTTTACTATTGCCGTGCAGGATAGAGAAAACAACAAAACCAATACTATCAAAAGCAGGTTCAATGAAAGTTTGCGGATATCAATGAAAAACATGGCAGGGGTCCAGGAAATTAACTTGCACTTCTTATATAATGCCAGCTCCCCGCAGGGAAATAACTAATGGTTTTCTGTTAACAGATTTTTATAAGAAAAGACAGAAGAACAGAAATCAAGATATAAAAAGATATCATGTTTGAGGGTGAGTTTACAAATGATAGTTATATCCCTGTCAGAAAGATTTTCTTTCAGCGATTTTGAGACAATTCAACAGGAAAAAAAACCAGGTGCCATTTTTTGATTTGACACCTGGTTTCGATCTGACTCTGTATACCACTTATCAGCCTATTCGTTTTTTTCCTTCCCACTCCTTATCTCTCAACTTGAATTTCTGGATTTTACCGGTAGCCGTTTTGGGCAGCTCGCTGAACTCGATATATTTAGGTGCTTTGAAACGGGCTAGATGCTCTTTGGTATAGGCAATGATACTTTCTGCCGACGGATTCCTTCCTGCTTTAAGAACAATATAGGCCTTTGGCACCTCACCCCACTTTTCATCCGGAACCGGAATGACAGCTACCTCCTGAACATCAGGGTGTCCGTATATGACACTTTCTACTTCGACTGTGGAAATATTTTCCCCGCCACTGATAATAATATCCTTTTTTCTGTCCATGATCTGAGCATACCCATCCGGGTGCATGACCGCCAGATCACCACTGTGGAACCATCCACCTTCAAACGCTTCTGCGGTGGCATCAGGATCCTTGTAATAGCCGGTCATAACATTGTTTCCACGCATAACAATTTCACCCATTGTCTTGCCATCCCTGGGGACCGGTTGCATGGTTACAGGATCGACCACATCCATAAAGTGGGTCAATATATAGGGAACGCCCTGCCGCGATTTGGCAATCGCCTTTTCTTCCTCAGACATAAATTCCCAGGCGGGTTGCCAGGCGCAGACACTGTGTGGACCATAGACCTCAGTGAGCCCGTATGTATGGGTTATATCGGCGCCAATTGCTTCCATATTACGAATAATTGCGGGTGCAGGTGGAGCTCCGGCAGTCATTATCTTGAGTTTTCGTTTCATTTTTACTTCAGATGCTCCGGGCCAGGTGCTCATGGTAATGAGTATTGTAGGAGCAGCACAGAGATGTGAGACATCTTCCTTTTCGATCAAACGATAAATATCTTCTGCCACAACAGCACGAAGACAGACATGCGTGGCGCCCGCTGCTGTAACTCCCCAGGTGAAGCACCAGCCATTACAGTGGAACATAGGGAGAGTCCAAAGATAAACAGATGACGCAGTCAACCCGGATTCCAGCACTTCACCGATCGCGTTCAGATATGCACCACGATGGTGATACATCACTCCTTTTGGGCGGCCGGTCGTACCGCTGGTGTAGTTGATAGACAACAGCTGATCTTCAGAATCAATATTTGCTTCTACCTTATCAGGTGATCCGGTTTCAAGGAAAGCTTCATACTCCATGCCATCAAGTGATATCGTATCGTTTACATCACAGACTGTAATATAATTTTTAACTTTGGGCAGTTCGCCGGGGTCTACAAGATGAGCGAATTCACTATCGACAACGACCGCTTTAGCATCTGAATGATCTATGATATAGGAAACTTCTCCACGAGAGAGGCGAATATTGACACTTACGAGGACTGCGCCAATAAGGGGTACAGCGTAATGCGCTTCAAGCATTGCAGGAATATTTGGACAGATAAAAGCAACTTTATCGTCCTTACCAATTCCTTTCTGTTGCAGTGCACTGGCAAGACGATAAATTCTCTCCGAAAATTCTTTATAGGTATACCTTTTATTGCCATGGACAACAGCGGTTTTACCAGGATATACGAGGGCGCTTCGAGTCAAAAATTCAACTGGAGTTAAAATACTTTTATTTACACTTTGGGTTTGCATAGATCTCTCCTTTTCCGGCAGACTAAGGGTGTCTGGAAAAGCTCATTTCTATTAAAATAGTACTGGTGGATAAAAAAGAATTTTTATCCACCAGCGTTATTATAATTCCCAGTCAATTATTTTTCATGCACATAAAATGGCCATTTATGGAAAAACCATTCGTTCCAGAGGAGTGGGATAATCCACCAGAAATTCCAGATAAGCGATTCACCATGCGCAAACCTGTGAGAGAGTTCCTCCATATGATGGTTCCCCAATGCCCAATGACCAAAATTGGCATAATAGTAAACCCAGTAGCTTGCAGCAGCAAACACGAGTACTCCAATGGTTCTGACGAAAAATGCCGACCAGGCATCTTTATCCAGTCCAAAAGCGATATCATCAAAATAATGATGCCAGATAAGAAATGGTATCAAGGTAAAACCAGCTATTTCAGCTGAGTGAAGCCATAGAAATCTTTGTACTTCTGCAACCCCCTTTGCTTCTTCCAGGAGGTGGAATGTCTCCGCCGGTACCCACATGGGGGTAATCGTTCTACAGATCAGAGCTACAATGTAAGCCATGATAAAAGAAAGAATTACGGAAACAATACCTTTCCACGGCTGGGGAAGGGTTATGAGAGTCCAGGGTTTCATGCGCCAGACGTTAGGCGTCATAAAAAGGATAACGATTGCCCATTCCCACCAGCCAAAAACCCAATGCACATGTGATGTTCCACCAATTCCTTCCCACCAGGATGGATTGAGAGCCGGACCCGGCAGAACTGTACCAAAAAAAGGAACGATTAAAACAGCATAGGCAAACAATGTTAAAAGAGATCCCCAGCCAATCTCAGCAAACCCGGCTGCAGGTTGTGGAATGTTGCTCGGCTGGACAGGCCATTTGCCAAAGAAAATAGTAGAAACCGGAAAGGTGTAAAAACCTATCAAAACAAAACAGACGACTCCAACCTGACCAAGTATTACCGGTTTTCCAATAGCCTCAAGACCATAGTAACTTAGAAAATTGAAACCAATACCGAGAACACGATAAAATAAGACATCTATCACAAACCAGACCAGGACTACATTTGCTATGGTCATTATGATGCCGCGTTTTGGTTGCTCAATACTTTGAAAAGGCCAATCACCAAGAAACATATGCTGCCATATACCTACCAAAATCATCATCGCAAGATACATAACGAAAGGATAGGGAAACCACTTTATCGGCCCTCTCGGATCACTGAAAATGTACCAGGTGACCAAGGCAATAGCCAAAAATACCACGAACGAAATAATCCCCGTGAGAGGCTGGCCCCATCTCGGTTTTAAAGCTCCTGCTGACATACGCTCCTCCTTTTAATACGTTATAGTAAGAACAACCTATTAACTCCCAAAAAGCTGAACAAAAAATTTTTGACCAGCCTTTTGGGACTGCCAACTGCTGGATTTACTCGACCAAATTAAATATTGACCGAGCGATCGGTCATTTCTTCTAATGCATTTTCTCCAAAAGTGAGACGATGCGGCGCTGGAAAACTGACCAAGCGCTCAATCGCAATGTCGATCATTATTCAGTACAGATATTTTGTCAATATTTTTTCTTCTTTATTTCATTTTTTGAACAATCTCTTTCGCCTAAATTTGCTAAGAACGTATGGAGGCATTAGGAATTTAACCTTGCCCCCTTAGCTCAGCAATACTGCTTTTTAAGACGCTTCTATAGAGACAGGTGGTGATTCACTTCTACCGAGACATGGACAAGTTCCTCGTGGACACTTAATTGCTGTTTGAAGTAATCAGATCCAATTATCTCCGTTGTCACCAGTGAAAGGATACAGGCATATTTGCCCTTACCGACTCTCCATACATGGAGATCGCAAATATTTGCATCGACTGAACCGGCTTCAATAACCTCTCTGATTTCAGCAACCACAGGAGCATCCATTTCAGCATCAAGCAGGACTCGTCCGGAATCACGTAGTAATCCATAAGCCCAGACGGCAACCAATCCGGCACCGACAATACCCATAACCGGGTCGAGCCAGCGTGCTCCATAAAATTTTCCACCGGTTAATGCCAAAATTGCCAGTACAGAAGTAGCAGCGTCTGTAATGACGTGTAAATATGCAGAACGTAAATTCAAATCATGATGGTGACTGTGGTCTTTGCCATTCCCGTGCCCATGATGGTCATGATGAGCATGGCGATGCCCGCCTTTCAGTAACCAGGCGCAGAGAAGATTTACCATAAGACCGATAATGGCAATACCTATAGCCTCATTGTAATGAATTGGCGTTGGGGAAATTAAACGCTCGACCGATTGGTACAGCATCAGCAGTGCTACCATTACCAGAAATATTGCACTTGTATAGCCAGCCAACACTTCTATTTTCCAGGTACCAAAAGAAAATCTTGAATCATGTGCAAATCGACGGGCTGCTATGTAGGCAAGTACAGATAAGCCAAGAGCCAGAGTGTGGGAACTCATGTGCCAACCATCAGCCAACAAGGCCATTGAGTTGAACATCCATCCTCCCCAGATCTCAGCTATCATCATAGTTGTTGTCAGTAATACAGCGAGGAGAGTATTTCTCTCAGCGAGTGGATTACCTTCATCGAAGACATGAGAGTGACTCCATTTCTCAATTTTAAAAGCTTGTTGCATACTTTTATTTCCTTTGCATAAAACCATGTTGAAATATCCGATCCCCTACACCGCCTACACTGACCTTTCATTTATTTCAACTGGTTTATTTTGCCATTGACTTATTGTTAATTGTTTGTATAGGTTAATATTAACTTAAATAAAATTTCAACAAACCATCAAATCTATTTAACTCCTTTTTCCACAAACAACTGTGGAGTGTTCATGAATATAGGCACATTAATCAGAAGATCTCGAAAAGAACAGAAACTTACTTTGAAAATCGTGGCAGAGAAGGCATCCATATCCGAAGGCTTCCTCAGCCAGGTTGAAAATGATGTGAATTCCCCCTCCGTAGATACCCTCGTCCGGATATGCAATGCCATTGGAATAGACGCAGGTGATCTTATTACTCAGGCGAATAAGCAGGAAAAATTAATAATCATCAGAAAATCGGAATGGGACGACATTGAGCTGTCACATACCGGTTTTGTTACCCGCCGATTTTTTCCCCCTGAAGACAGGACAGTTATTGACTCCTCCGTTCTTGTTATCGAACCGGGTAAATCGATTCCCGTGAGGAAAAATATCAAAAACGGCCAGGAACTGCTTTGTGTACTGAAAGGGTATATCGAGCTCATGCTCAGTGACGAGAAACATGCGCTGGCTGAAGGTGACTCGGTCCATTTCTGGTCCAATCCAGTAAATCAGAAAATTACCAATAACAGCGGCGACATCAGTTTTGTCCTATGGGTGGGAACAATGTAGTGCCTTAGAAGATATTAATTACAAAGAAAAAACTCTAACCGACAAGGAGACTGAGGTATGATCAAGTTCAGCAAGCAACAGTTGAAAATCCCCAAATTGCAGCGACCGGTATATCTGGTAACAGCAGGACAGTCCAAATTTGATCGTGCCTTTCCTGACAAGCGCACGGAAGAGTTATGCATTGACGCCTTCACTATGGCTGCCGGACTGCTTGATTTGTCCCCTGCTGAGCTGAAACGTTATATTCACACTTGTTACTATGGCCATTTTGCCGATCATTTTGGCGATCAGCTTTTAGGAGAATCAGTTATCCATGACCGGCTGGGTCTGGATCCGCTTGGTAATGTCGGGGTAAAAACAGGTGGCGCCACAGGGGGCTCTACCATTTGGGAAGGCATGAAGGCCGTGGCCTCAGGCTACTCGGATTGCGTTCTCGTCATGGGCTGGGAGCGAATGGATGAGGTTCCTACCGATGAAGGGAATTTTCTGATTTCGTGCGCAGCAGATAAAGACTGGGAATCACCTCTTGGTCATATCTATACCGGCTATTATGCCGTCATGGCACAACGTTACTGGCAGATTTTCGGAAAATCAGAAGATTCCTTCAGAAGGACTCTGGCCGAAATTTCCGTTAAACATCATGGTTACGCCAGGTTCAATCCCTTTGCCCAGTCACCGATGAAAATAACCGTTGATGATGTACTGAATTCCCCGGTAGTAGCCTACCCTCTTCGTGCTCTCGACTGTTGTCTGATGAGTGTTGGCGCCGCCTGTACCATCCTCTGTGACGAAGATACTGCCTTTAAACTGACGAAAAATTCCAAAAATAAACCGTTGCGCATCTGGGTGGCTGCAGGTTCACATACCCTTCGCCCTGCCGACAGGCTGGATATGGACATCCCATTGTTACCCAACGAAACAGCCGATCAATACAAAGATCTGGGCGAGCGTTTTCCGGGCGGTGAAAGATATCCCGGTTTTACCGGCTTTCTCGCTGCAAGAATGGCTGCCTATTACGGGTACGGAATGTCCGGAATCACAGACCCGACCAAAGACCTCGACGTGGTGGAACTCCACGATGCCTTCACTATCAGCGATGTCCAGACCTATGAGGATATAGGTATACGTCCGTATGGATACGGTCGGGATTATGTTGAGTCTGGAGATTGTTATCACACCAATCCTCACACCGGTGAACCCGGTAAGCTGCCATCAAATCTCTCCGGCGGCTTGATTGGCTGCATGCATTCTGTTGGAGCTACTGGGATTATGCAGACATTAGAAGTAGCCACGCATATCTGGAACAGGTGGGAAGAAATCCATGGCGATGAAAAACTATGGAAAAAATTCAACAGAGAAAAACCAGAGGACTGGACCAACCTGCAGGTAAAAGGCGCAAAGCGAGGAATGGCAATCAGCCATGCCGGAGTTGGTTCCCATGTCACATCCACCATCCTGATGGATCCCGATCATTTGATAAAAAAAGATGCATAAAGGAGAGAGACTATGAGCATGTTTGGACAGGTTTTTGTCAAAAACAACAAATACAAACTCAAGGGTGAGTTTCATCATCTGACACCCAACACCCCGATACGCAACGCAGATGACAGCTGGAAGCTTCTGGGAGTAACTAATCCGAGGGACATGACCTTTATCCATTCCTATGGCGGCGAAGCAATATTTTTCGAATCACTCAGCCAGGGAAAATTACTTGCCACACGTTGCGATAATGCGGGATGTGACTCCAAAGGGACCATCTACATCCCGTTTCGGACTCACTGCCCTGATTGTCTCGGCAAGAACAGTGTTATGGATCTTACAGATATAGCCAAAAAGACTGCCCGGATTCATACCTTTATGGTCTGTGAACGTTCAGGTGCATTCAACATACTGGATAAACCCATTAAATTTATAAATATAGAGTTTGATGGTGTAGCCACCATTTTAATGAGTTACCTCAGTCTTGGTGAACCGAAATTCGACATGAAGGTCGTTCCTATCTTTAAGACAAGCGGACCGACCTTTACTATCCTCGATTTGTCGTGGGTACCCGAAGGAACAAAACAGGAAGAGCTTCCCGAAGGATTCAGTTTCTAGTAGCAAACAGATTAGTTTCTCGTTTTTTTTCAGAAGCTCATCTGTTTACAAGTTTTTATACCCTTTGTGGGGCGGTAACTTAGAAACGATTTCCTGCAGGTTCAGAAAATCGTTTCATGAATAAATGTTCTGTTTTGAGGGAGATGCCATGCCAGCACCCTTATGGAAACCGTCGGATCAGCGAATCAAAAATACCAACATGTACAGGTTCATGCAGGAGGTAAATCTGACATATGGAACAGATTTTATCGACTATAACCAACTGTACCAGTGGTCGGTAGATAATATTGAAGCCCTCTGGGCTGCGATCTGGCATTTTGCAGGAATCAAAGCCTCAAAAGAATATCGGCAGGTAATTGATGATACAACCAAAATGCCAGGTGCACACTGGTTTGCCGGCAGCAGATTAAATTTTGCCGAAAACCTGCTGCGCTATCGGGATGATGAAACGGCCCTTATCTTCAGGGGAGAAGATTCTATCCGGAGGATTCTTTCTTATAAAGAACTCTATGCGGCAACCGCGAAGGTTGCCGCGGCATTGCGTCAAGCGGGAATCGTTGCAGGAGACAGGGTAGTCGGCTTCATGCCGAATATGCCTGAAGCAATCATCGCCATGCTTGCGGCAGCGAGCATTGGCGCAATCTGGTCTTCCTGCTCCCCGGATTTTGGCATCAAAGGTGTGTTGGATAGATTTGGCCAGACAAGACCAAGGATTCTTTTTACCGCCGACGGCTATTTCTTTAAAGGAAAAACCATTGACAGTCTTGCCAGGATATCCAGGATCAGCCAGGAAATACCCTCTCTGGAAAAGATAATTGTGGTTCCGTATACTCAGAAAATGCCTGATCTTTCCCATCTTCCAAGTGCCGTTCATTACGGCGATTTCTGTCGAAACGACGCTGCTGAAATCGAATTTACCCAACTGCCTTTCGAACATCCCCTCTACATCATGTATTCCTCCGGCACGACAGGCCTGCCAAAATGCATGGTTCAAAGTGCAGGAGGAGTACTTCTTCATCAGCTTAAAGAATTGATTTTGCATACAAATCTCAAACGAGAAGATACTATCTTCTATTTTACTACCTGCGGCTGGATGATGTGGAACTGGCTGACAACCTCTCTTGCTGTCGGTGCCACTCTGGTTTTATATGATGGCAATCCCTTCCATCCTGGTCCCGATGCTCTTTGGCAGATGGCTCAGGATGAAAAGATAAGCGTTTTTGGAACAAGTGCCGGATACATAGCGGCCCTTAAAAATGCTGGGGTAAGACCAGGCAAACAATTCGATCTGTCCCCTCTGAAGTCATTGTTGTCCACGGGGTCGCCTCTCTCAAAAGAAGACTTTCACTTTATCTATAGTGAGGTGAAAAAAGATCTGCAACTGGCCTCCATCTCAGGAGGATCCGATCTGAATGGCTGCTTTGCTCTTGGTAACCCGATGGGGCCGGTATATGAAGGGGAACTGCAGTGTCGTGGGCTCGGCATGAAGGTTTTTGCCTATGACGACAATGGAACGCCTGTAGTTGGCCGACAGGGAGAGCTTGTCTGCACAGCCCCTTTCCCGTCCATGCCGATATATTTTTGGGATGACAAAGACGGGAAGAAATATCAATCCGCATACTTCAAGGGTTTTCCCGGTGTCTGGACCCATGGTGATTTTATCGAGGTTACCGATCGCGGTGGTCTCATTATGTACGGCAGATCCGATGCTACCTTAAATCCTGGCGGCGTCAGAATCGGGACAGCCGAAATCTATCGGATCATCGAACAGATGGATGAAATTGAAGACAGCGTTGTAGTGGGACAGCAATGGCAAAACGATAGTCGGGTAATTCTCTTTGTTAAGATGAAATCAGGCTATGATCTGACAGATGATCTCAGGAACAGGATCGGTAAAAATATCAGACAGAATGCCTCGCCCAGACATGTTCCCGCAAAGATAATCGAGGTACCCGATATTCCATACACCCTGAATATGAAAAAAGTCGAACTTGCCGTGCAGAAGATGATCCATGGACAGGAGGTTAAAAATAAAGACGCCCTCAAAAACCCCGAAGCCCTGGATTTTTTTGCTGAGATAAAAGAGCTGAAATCCTGATAAACCGGAGAAACCATGAGAACATTTCCTCAATTGAACTTTGGCCTTGGAGATACTGCAAATCTGCTGCGAGAGTCGGTGGAAGGTTTCGTCGCGACTGAAATCGCTCCTTTAGCAGCTGAGATTGACCGAGAGGATCACTTTCCACCGGACCTTTGGTTGAAGATGGGCGCTCTGGGCCTTTTAGGAATTACCGTCCCGGACAAATACGGCGGTGCAGACATGGGCTACCTCGAACATGTCATAGCCCTGGAAGAGATCAGTCGAGGCTCCGCCTCGGTTGGACTGGCTTATGGAGCCCATTCCAACCTCTGTGTCAACCAGATCAATCGAAACGGCAACGAAGCACAGAAAGAACGTTATCTTCCCAACCTCATTACCGGTAAACATATCGGTGCTCTCGCCATGAGTGAGGCAGGGGCCGGTTCCGATGTTGTCGGCATGCGGCTGAGGGCGGTCAAGAAGAGCGACAGGTATATCCTGAATGGTACCAAAATGTGGATCACCAACGGTCCGAATGCCGATGTCCTGGTGGTTTACGCAAAAACTTCGCCGGAGAAAAAACACCAGGGCATCACCGCCTTTCTGGTGGAAAAGACAATGAAGGGTTTTTCCACCAGCCCCAAACTCGATAAGCTCGGCATGCGTGGGTCACCTACCTGCGAGCTGGTATTTACCGACTGCGAAGTACCGGAGGAAAACATTCTCGGCACGCTGGACCGGGGCGTCCAGGTCCTGATGAGTGGTCTTGATTATGAACGGCTGGTGTTGTCGGGCGGCCCTTTAGGTATCATGACCGCCTGCATGGATGTCGTTCTGCCGTATATCCATGAACGTCATCAGTTTGGTCGGGCTATAGGTGAATTTGAACTGATGCAGGGGAAAATTGCCGATATGTATGCGACCTGGAACGCCTGCAGATCGTATGTCTATACCGTGGCAAAAGCCGCCGATACCGGATGTAATATACGCAAAGATGCTGCAGCCGTCATTCTCTATGCCGCCGAAAAAGCCACCTGGATGGCTCTCGAGGCCATCCAATGTCTTGGCGGAAATGGCTACATCAATGAGTTCCCAACCGGTAGATTGCTGCGTGATGCAAAGTTGTATGAGATAGGTGCCGGTACCAGCGAGATCCGCCGCATGTTAATTGGCCGAGAACTGTTCAAGGATACCGCGGATTAAAACCAGCTGCAATCAGTCCCCTGGCCGCCAATTATTGCTCGCTCAGGGGATTGATCGATGGTCACTTCTTTCATTTACGCCTTGCCATACAAGGACTTCACTGCCTGCCGATCGAGGGACCCATCCTTATTCAACGGCAGCTCACCGACAAATTCGACATATTGGGGCTTTTTGAAACGGGCGATGCGTTCGCCTACAAAACTAATCAACTCCGAAGCTGTCAGGGTCTTGCCCTCATGGAGTTGACAAACCGCTTTTATCCCCTCTTTCCATTTGGGATCCGGTACGCCGATAACTACGGTCTGGGCAACAGCAGGATGCTGGAGGATTACTTTTTCAACTTCCGCGGGATAGACATTCTCACCACCAGGCTTGATCAGTTCCTTTTCTGCTTTCCTGCCGGCGTAGAATAAAAAGCCGTCCATATCGAACCGCCCTAAGTCGCCGGTGTGGTGCCACCCTTCACGAAAAGCATACGCGTTATCATCCGGCAGACCCCAATATCCCAGAAAAACCATTGGCCCTTTAACAGTTATCTCTCCAACCTCGCCAGTTGCGACACATTGATTGTACTCGTCTACCAGTTGCACATCTCCAAGCATGATGACCTTACCGGCCGATCCCGGCCTGTCATTATATTTTCCGATGGTTGCGAGGCAGGATGTCTCGGTCTGTCCATACATAGTGTAGTAACTTCCGCCGGATACAGCTTGAAACTGTTCGATCACCTCAGGAGTTCCAAGCCCTACAACAGCTCTGAGCGAACTGATATCGAGCTGCTCATTGGTCGCTGCTTTTAAAATTGAATCAAGAATTGGCGGAAAATCAAAAAAGACAGTCGCTTTTTTATCCTGAATCAGTTGTGCGGCCTCTTTAGCATCAAATTTACTGATATTCAGGCTTGAGCCACCGGCATGGAAAGTACTGGTTGCCATAAAAAGTCCCGCAACATGAAATAGAGGCAACAGATTTAAATGCACATCTTTCCTGATAAAGTCCATGGAGCAATTAAAATGCATGTCGGCGCACAGTATATTGCCATGACTAAGAAGAGCCCCACGCGGGCGCCCGGCTACAGCAGCTGTATGGATGATGACAAAACCATCGGTACTAGACACATCCCCAGACGGTATTTTTTCGCCAACCTCCAGCAAAGTGGAAAATTTCAGTGCGGTTCCAAGATCGGCTTTCAGATTGTAACAGGCTTTAACAGAAGGTAGCTTTTTCTGCCGGTCTTCAAATAGATGTTGAAACTCCGCATCGGCAAAGATGATTTTTGCCTGGCAGTCATTTAAGTTAAAGCAAACCTCATCAGGTGAAAGGCGCCAGTTAATTGGCAATACAATCGCACCTAATCGTGCTGCTGCGCCGTATACCAAAAAGAATTCAACACTATTTTTTCCGACCACTCCAAGACGGTCGCCCTTTTCAATTCCGGCACGAGAAAGCCCATCTGCCAGAAGATCGACCTGTTTCTTATACTCATCAAAGGTCAATAGTCGTCCATCATCTATCTCCTGCCAACAGATACGACTTCCAAAAGCGACCGCATTCCTATTGATCAGATCATAGAAAGTAAAGTCATAAAGTCCCATGAAGATTCTCCCATATCTAATTGATGTAGCCCAGGTTCACCATGACAAAAAGATTCTTATTTTCACGACGTACTGAAACTTACCGACACTATTGGGGAATATGCCTAACGGTTACTACCGGACAGTTTGCTTTCAGAATGATGTATTGAGCATTCGAGCCCACGATAATTTTTTGAGTTCGTGATACTTTTTCAATCCCTATAAATATCTGATCGATGGCATTTTCTTCGGCAAAATTCACCAAATCTTCACCGGGAGCCATTCCACGTGCAAGCTGATGGGTTTCACAATCAATTCCTTTTTCTTTTAGAAATTTTCGGGCAAAGGCCAAATCCTCTTCAGCTTTACCTATTTTTTCAGGCTTTTCACCCCTTCCCCCTCCCATAGAGGTAACAACGAGAACCTTGGCTCCAAAAGTTTCCGCATAGGTTCTTGCCAAAAAGAGTGCAGCTTTGGACTCCTCTGAGCCGTTATATCCCACTAAAAATTTCATTTCCCCCCTCCTTTTCCCGCCTGTCACTACATCCAGCGCTTTCGTCTTTTATAGGATTTGACTTCTTTAAAAGACTTCCTTCCACCTCCACGGGTGATACCCATGTAGAATTCTTTAACATCCGGATTTTCCTGAAGTTCACGGGAAGGACCTTCTAAAACAATCCTGCCGGATTCCATTATATAGGCATAATCGGAAATACCCAAAGCTATCTTGGCGTTTTGTTCCACCACTAATATAGTGGTTTTCATTTGTCTATTTACTAACTGTATGTTTTCAAAAATTTCTTTAACAAGTAGTGGCGCAAGGCCAAGGGAAGGCTCATCAAGCATGAGCATCTTCGGCGCCGCCATCAAGGCCCTGGCAATGGCTATCATCTGCTGTTCACCGCCGGAACAATACCCTGCCATTCTGTGGGTGATGTTAGCCAACCGGGGGAAATGGGTATACATCAATTTATGATCGTCCCGGATCTGTTGGGCTCCGTCCTGTCTGGTAATAGATCCGACACGGATATTTTCATCCACAGTAAGGTGCTTGAACACCCTCCGTCCTTCAGGGACCATTACGGCACCAAGTTTCACAACATGTGTGCCCAGAAGGTTGGTGATGTCCTGATCTTTGAATTTAATATATCCTTCTCTTATAAAGCCGTTTTCCGGCTTAAGCAGACCGCTGATTGCCCGTAAAGTCGTAGTCTTCCCGGCACCGTTGGTACCAAGTAAAGCAACGATAGCCCCTTCCGGGACTTTCAGGCTGACACCGCGCAGGACCTGAACAATATCATTGTAAACGACTTCGATATTATTTACTTCCAGCTGATTCTCAGTAATTTTCTTGTTCATAACCAGAGTTATCTAAATATTCTGCCAAAAAGTATGGATCGAACTTCTGTGCCACATCACCTTTGTGTGTATATGGCACAGAAGTGAAAAGAACGTACTCAACTCTATTTAATCTTCTCGGTATATACCGGAATAAAAGGTTCACCGGCCGATTTAAAAGCACCATCTTTCACAACATACAGCTGGAGAGTGTCAACCCCTACATGATCAGTTTTTGAATACGTTACCGGTCCAACTGTCGTACCTGGTGAGTACGATTTGTCTCCGTTCATATTCTGAAGTTCATCATACAGAGTTTCCTTGTTGATTTCCTTTCCTTTCGCTTTGGTCCGGTTGATGACTTCTGTTACAACCTGTGCCACCATCATACCGTTGGCGTAATTATGGGAATTAGCAGTTTTGTCATCACGGTTGTAATTCTTTGCCAGTTCAAGCTGTGCAGTTGCACCAACGCTTGGTTCATTGGTGATTATGTAGGAGGTTGTCCAATAAAAATTTTCAGCAGCATCTCCGGCGAGAGCCACCAGATCATTCCCACCTGTGTAATGGCAGCCCAGAAAAGTCAGTTTTCCCGCTTCTCCAAAGTTTTTTGCGGTGAGGCCAAGACTGTTGGCATCCTTGAGCATGGTAGCAACCGGAGACTGGACAGTCTGGCTGATTACATACTGCACACCTTTGCTGATCAGGCGCTTCAGCATTGCTGTATTGTCAAGATCCTTGCCATGTTCGACGACTTCAACTATTTCCATGTCAAGCCCTGCAGCAACTGCTTTTTGCAGATCCTCAACCGGACCACGACCAAATGCTGACGGGTGTATAAAAAGTGCAACTTTTGGCTTGGCTCCTTTGTTATTTTTAACGACATACTCTGCAAGGCCTATAGCCTGTGCGGAATAAGATGCAATTGGCAGGAAAATATAGTTTGAATCAACAAGATTGCCTGCATGAAATGAAGCCGGAATAACGGGCATTTTCACTTCTTCAAAATCCTTTTTCAAGGCAAGGGTACTCCCTGTTGAATAGTTCAGGTAAAAAACGATTCCCTGATCAAGAAAGTCCTCAAAGTTCTGTTTGGTGATATCAGTTTTGTATTGATCGTCCCGAATAGTACAATCAATCGTATCATCTCCCAGCATCTTTGTGTCATTGACAAATTTGAAATAATCTTCAACGCCTTTGGCATAAGGGTCACCGGCATCTGACGTTGGACCGGTGATGGCGAGCGACAAGCCGAGCTTGTACACATTTCCAGCAAATACCTTGGTGGGAAGGGTTACCATGAAAACAGCTACCAACAGATACATCCACTTGGTCCAATTGTCCTTTTTCATTTCTCCTCCTTGATTTTTTGTTGAGCAGGTGCGGTGTGTTTGCTACAAGTCCCCGTGAAGCACGGGGACTTTGTTTTTTTAACCTTCTTGGGGTTAGTGCTTTAGGGTCATATTCATATCTCATCCCCGCACAGCACGGGGACTCTTTTTAGTGCCCATGCTGTGAGGGGTATAAGTGCCTTGGGGTTATATTCATATCTCATCCCCGCACAGCACGGGGACTCTGTTTAGTACCCATGCTGTGAGGGGTATAAGTGCTCAGGGGTTATATTCATATCTCATCCCCGCACAGCACGGGGATAAGTGCCTTGGGGGTAGGTCTGACATCGTAATTTCAAAATAATATTGTAATTACATATGGTTATTATCATTTATTCTGGAGTAAGGCACTAATATCTAAAAGGCCACAGCTTTACATAAGAACGCACAATGCGCCACCAGTTGGCAATCCCACGAGGTTCAAACATCAGGAACAAAACAATGACGAGGCCAAAGCTCAAAGGTTTAAGTGCCGTGGCAAGATTTGTCGCAAACGCCAGATGATTACCTGCCCATTCCGAAAGCCTTTCAACCTGAAGATCAAGCACCTTGATCGCCAGGGGTCCCATAAAAGATCCCGGCAGTGTTCCAAGCCCGCCGACAATCGCCATAGCGAGATAACTGATGGAGTGATGCAAGGTAAACGACTCCAGTCCAACCCCTCGATACAAATAAGCATGTAAAGCACCGGCAACACCGGCAAGAAAGCCAGCCAGGCCAAAAGCATATACTTTCGTCAACCCCGGGTGCATCCCCATTGCATCGGCTGCCCGATCATTATCCCTGACAGCGACAAGACAGCGGCCATAACGGGTACGGAGAAGATTACGTACTGAAAAGCCTACAAGTACGATAACGACCAGAATCGCATAATACCAAAAAAGGTAATGATCACTGCGCGATACCGGTCCATTTACCCAGACAACCCGCCCTACGGAAATCGTCTGACCCTGGTTGAAAAAATTCATAAAATTTATGGTCCATTGAAATATCATCTGGAAAGAGAGAGTGGCAATGGCCAGATACAGGTGTTTCAACCGGAGTGCGGGCAGGCCGACAATGGCACCAAAGATCGCCCCCATAAAACCGGCGAGCAGGATCATCAAAGGCCAGGCGTGGGTTAGCAGGACATGATTATCACCCAAAACCCTTGCGAAAGAAGCGACTGTATACGCACCTATTCCAACGAACGCCGCATGACCAATGGAAATCAATCCGGCAAAACCAGTAACCAGATTCAATCCCATCACCGCGATAACGGCCACGAGAATGTTATCGATCACCAGCATATACTTGTTGCCGACATCAATAAAAAAAGGCCAGATGAAGAGTCCGCAGATAAGGAGCAGCATCGCGGTCCTGTCCAGGCTAGTTAAAAATATCCTTTGCTCTTCCCGGTAGGATGTAAAATAATTCCCTGTAGCCAGCCAACGATTTGATGACATACTTTACACCCGTTCTATTTCGTGAATTCCAAATAAACCGTGGGGTTTAAAAAGTAAAATTACCAGTAGAATAATATACGGCAAAACTTCACCTGTACCGTTCAATCCCAAGTGGCCATCAAGATAGCCACTGGCAAATTGCTGTATCAGTCCCATAATAATTCCGGCCACAACCGCTCCCAGGATCGAATCCAACCCACCGAGAATGACCACCGGAAAAACAACAATTCCAAAAGCGTGCAGCGTCTCAAAATTTAACCCGGTTATGTTGCCGATAACTCCTCCGGCTGCAGCAGCACTCAGCCCGGCCATTGCCCAGGCAAGGCCAAAAACCCGAGGCACGGAGATGCCAATGGACATTGCCGCCAGCTGATCATCGGACACCGCCCTCATAGAGATGCCAACTGTTGATCTTTTAAAGAACCAGGTAAAACATGCAATCAGGGTAAAGGTGGTGACAACTCCAACCATCTGCGTCCAGGACATGGACACGCCCGCAAAGGCAATAGGTGTCGTTGGCAGAAATGGGGGAAAGGAGAAATTCTCAGAACCGAAAGGAGTTAAGTAAATAAGCCCGTCAAGAATTGACATCAGGCCTATTGTTACCATGATAACTGAGATAATTGGTTCGCCGATCAAACGGCGCAGAAACACCCTTTCAACACTCATTGCCAAAAAAAACGTCAGCAGCATACCGATAGGAAAAGAAATATAGATTGCCAGCCCGGCCCAGACAGTAAGGGCGTAGGTGATAAATGCCCCGGCAGCAATGAACTGCCCATGGGCAATATTGAGAACCCGGCTCGATTTATAAATCAATACAAAACCAAGGCCGGACAAGGCATAAATTGAACCGACCACAATGCCACTGACTACCAGTTGAAAAAAATAGCTCATCAGTCCTCTTCCATCGTATAAAAACGGATTGTTGTATCAACGGTTGTTGTTTGACCGTCCTGATACTGATAAAATGCTTCAACCTTTTTCTCTGCGATGTCCTTGTCGTACAATGCTTCATACAAATCATCGTATTTTTCCCGAACAAATTTGCGTCGGATTTTACCGGTTTTGGTCAGTTCACCGTCATCCATATCCAGCAATTTATAAAGGATCGCAAACCGTTTGATCATAAAGTGAGGTTTTTCTCTGTTCCGGTTAACTTCCGTTACCGCGCCTTTGATCAGCTCTGCTACTTCGGGCTGAAAGGACAGATCCATATAGGTGCTGAAAGAGATGCCTCTATCCTCCGCCCATTTCCCTACAACAATCGGGTCAACGTTTATGAGTGCTGTTACATAGTCCTTTTTATCCCCGAAAATGACCGCTTCTTTTATATAAGGGCTGAATTTCAAACGATTTTCAAGAAACATCGGGCTGAACATGTCACCCTTTATATTGTGCATTACATCGGAAATCCGGTCTATTACCACCAGATGGCCATTGGCGTCGATGTATCCCGCATCGCCTGAGTGCAGCCAGCCGCCTTCAAGCAGCTCGGCAGTCTTGTCAGGCAGCTTGTAATAGCCTGGCGTGACCGAGGGAGATCGAGAAAGGATCTCCCCTTCGTCTGAAATCTTGCATTCAGTTCCCGGCAAAGGTTTTCCAACGGTATCAGGCCGGACATCACCGTCCCTGTGCATATAAGCAATGCCGACGATCTCCGTCTGCCCATATATCTGTTTCAGGTTAACCCCGAGAGCCTGATAAAAAGTAAACAGTTCCGGACCAAGCGCAGCACCGCCGGTATAGGCTCTTCGCAGTCGCAGCAGTCCTATCTGATTAACCAGCGGCCGAAAAATGATCTGTTTGCCAAGCCACGCTAAAAACCGAAGTTTGCCCGGCATTTTTGTGCCGGACATTCGATAGCCTGCAGCCTCTTCGCCGATTTTCATGAAATATTTATAAAAAGTCCGGTTGAGCCAATATGACTCATCCATTTTCAGCCAGATTTGCGAACGGATGGTTTCATAGATCCGAGGGGCACCAAACATAAAATGCGGACCAATTTCCTTTAAGTCATCCATGCTGGTCTCGACCGATTCCGGAAAATTGACAGCAATTCCGGTGGCCATTGCAACACCGAAGGAGTTCATCTGTTCACCTATCCAGGCAAAAGGCAAAAACGACACATACTCGTCGGTATCTTCCAGCGGATCAACTTTGGTGAGCTGCAGACCCATATTAATGTAATTTCGATGGGTCAGCATCGCGCCTTTAGGCAGTCCCGTGGTACCTGAGGTAAGGCAGATATGGCAGACATCATCTGGTTTTCCTTCGTCCACCAGTGTGGTAAACAGCTCCGGTTCCGCCTCGTGAACTTCTTCTCCGAGATTATACAGATCCCTGATAGACATGAACCAGTCGTCAGCCTGGTAGCTTCGCATCCCACGGGAGTCCTCATAAATTACTTTTTTGACTCCAGGAATCTTGTTTCGCACCTCAGCGACTTTATCAACCTGCTCCTGATCGTTACAAAAAACAACACTGACATTTAAATATTCGAGTATGCCACCGATTTCCTCCGGCAGGCTGGTCTGATAAATGGCTGCTGAAATGCCTCCAACCGCCTGGGCACCAATGGCCATATAAAGCGTTTCGGGGATATTATCGCTAATTATGGCGATTTTATCGCCTTTGTTAAAACCGATTTTTCTGAGTCCCAGTCCGACCTTACGCACAAAACTATAATATTGATCCCAGGTATAACAGTTCCAACAGCCGTAATCCTTTTCCCGTAAAGCAACCTTCCCGCCTGTTGCTTCAACCCGCCACCTCAGGAGCTGTGGAATTGAGTGCTGTACTAAATGATCTCTATTTTCCATACGAAAATTACTCTTCTCCAATATAGGCCTCAATGACCTTGGGGTCGGAGGCAACTTCTTTGGGATTGCCGGAACCAATAAGTTCTCCAAAATCAAGTACGTAAATCTGATCCGAAATATCCATCACGACTCCCAGATCATGCTCAACCAGCACCACCGTGACCCCCCACTCCTTTTTAAGATCGAGAATGAAGCGTACGATATCTTCTTTTTCCTCTATATTCATTCCAGCCATAGGTTCATCAAGAAGAAGAAGCTTGGGCGCCAAGGTCAGGGCCCTGGCAACCTCCACTCTTTTCTGAACTCCATAACTCAGGTTGCCTACCATGTTTTTTCGATAGGGTTCAAGTTCCATAAAATCGATCACTTTTTCGACATAGGCGCGATTTTCAGCTTCCATCCTTGAAGCTTTGCCGAAAAAAATCATTGCGTCGAGGAGAGAATATTTCAGGTTTTGATGACGTGCCAAAAGCAGGTTGTCAAGTACGGAAAGGCCACGAAATAATTCTAGATTTTGGAATGCTCTGGCAATACCGATATTGGAAATCTGGTGCGGAGAAGCATGGGTCAGGTTGCGCTGCCCATAATGAATAGTGCCTTTGGATGGGTGATAAAAACCGGAAATACAGTTGAGCATACTCGTTTTCCCAGCCCCGTTCGGACCGATAATCGAGGTGATGAGCCCAGGCTCGATATTGATGTCAACCTTGGAAAGAGCGTGTAAACCGCCGAAGGTAAGTGTAACATCAGAAACAATGAGATGCGTCATTGATTTCTCCAAATCGCTGGTTCTAACTGGTGCCTGGTAAAAAGAAAGAGTATATCAAATATATTTATATATTACATAATATAAAACTGAATATCAAGTTTATAAAATAGTAGTATAACAGTGGGTACTTCCCACTATTGCCCCATGGTCAACAGATGGGAGCGAAGATTTATTTTCTTGTTTATTATCCCAAGCTTATCCCGGATTTTGTACCGATGAAACAGCACTGTGTTTTTTGAAACCAGCAGTACCTCGGCTATTTCCTTGTTGGTTTTTCCTTCCTTGACCAGGCTGGCCACTTTTATTTCGGCAGGAGTTAAATGAGCTAAACCAGAGGTCAGTTTATCTATAAACGGCGAAACGATGTTGTTTAAATTGGTTTCAAGTATCTGGGCCAGGGTTCTTTGCTGGGTGGTGAGCCGTCCGTCAATAACGCGCTGAAGATATGGAGTAACAAGCTCCTGAACATTGCGTACGACAATCCCTGCCAATTCTTTTTTATCTTCTTCCCGCTGTTTCAGGAGAACCCTGAGTGCGGTATTTACTTCTTCGAGATGATGCGATTGGGCCTGAAGCTCCCTTTCACGCTTTTTAAGCGCGGTCTCCGCCCTTTTACGTTCTTCTATTTCCTGCTCGAGCCTGAGGTTGGTCTTTGCCAACTCCGCGGTTCGCTCTGCAACCAGTTCTTCGAGGTGACCTCGATATCTATCTAATTCCTCTTCATCTCTCTTTCGATCACTGATGTCTCTCAAGGTGACTATATTGCCGAGTGGCTGGCCGTCGCTGCCCTGGTACAGTGTCGAACTGAGCTGCACATTGAGAATCTTTCCTTCCCGTGTAAGGCGTCTCGTCTCAAAGAGGTTGATTTTTTGTCCGCTGAGCATAAGCTTGATTGCAGCCCTTGTTTCGGCCACATTTTCAGGTGGTACAAAATCGATCTGTTTACCAAGGAGCTCTTCCCGAGATAAGCTGAAGGTCTGTTCAAAAGCAGGATTGACATAAGTAGCGATACCCTTCATGTCGTATACGACAATCGGATCTGGGGACGATTCGAGAAAAGTACGGTAACGCATCTCACTTTCCCGCAGAACAACTTCCGTTCGTCTCCGTTCTGCCAGTTCGTGACGCACATCTGCGTATAAACGCGCCTTTTCAAGGGCAATCAGGGCAAGGGCTGCAAATCTTTCTAAGGTTGCAATATCCTCTTTGCTGAATTGTTTATCTGCTTCCACATGGGCAAGGCCAATTACTCCGAGCACCCGGCTATCGTACTTAAGTGGAATCCCGACAATAGAACGAAGTCCATCCAGGACCTTATCGGGAATTCGACCGGGCCAGCGCTGATAATCTTTGACCACGACCGGTGCTTCAGCCTGCCAGACGCGGCCGCCCATACCCTCGCCCATATAAACCCGCCGGCCCAACTGACTCTTAAAAAAACCCATCCCAACCCGCATCTGCATTTGCCGTTCCCCTGGTTCCGGCAAATAGATGTAACCGTGCGCAGTGCCGCTGAGGCACGCTGCCCTCTCGAGGATGTTTTCCAACAGTTCTTCTTTATCAAGCTTATCTATTAGCCCAAGAGAAGTATCGTGCAGCGCTTTTAACGAAACATTTTGGCGATGGAAGGTTTCTTCAGCCGCTTTCAGGCGCTGTGATTCCACGGTCAGGGCAGAATTCTGTCGTACCAGGTCTGCATATGAAGGCTTTTTGTCCATTTGAAAATTCCTTAAAACAAATTGGACACGCAGTAACATAGCGGGAATGAATTTCTTCTGTATCAGCAAACGTACATCAAAATAGTGGTTGATCCTACTTATAAAAAATTATTCTAACATCCCGCAAGGGTGGAGTAAAACACTAAAAATCCAGGGCCTTGCGCCTCCTGAAGCAGTGACGATTTTTTTCTGTTGAACTGAACCCATCCTCGGAAAAAGCCACACGTAAGTGTTTGTACCTTCTACACGTAATTGTTTGTACCTTCTTTAAAACAACATATATCCTTACAGACGACAGCATGTTTTTAGTTTAGACATTTGTGTGTTTTGCCGACTGAAAAACAGGTAAAACAGAAGTGGCACCGAAAAATTGAATAAGCCTCAGTTGCTGATGTAAAGAGATCTATCATGAAATATTTTGACTGGTATAATCGTTTACGGCCTCATTCGAGTCTTGGCAAGAAGGGGATGTACTAGTAATTATTACACGGAATTCTGATATAAATTAACCAACCACCTACTACACCGGAAACCGCAAATTGCGCGTTTCCAGTGAGCAGTACGGTTAGCCAATATAAGCAACTTAATACGGAGGTTTTATGCCAATAAATACTAGTATAATTGGAATGCTACGAAATACTCTTAAGGTTTTTGTGTTGTTTGCCTTATTTCCGTCAGTGGCGACTGCTTTTGAAGATAGCTCTGGCCTTATAAAACCAAGCAATCCTACACAAAGCCTTATGTTTGAAAATACGAATCTGTCAGCAAACAACTATTTCATTGCGCTAATGGGGAATTCGCTTGACGACAGGAGGTATGCAGAAATGTATTTGTTAGGGGTGCTGGATTCGACTGAAGGTACCATTTGGTGTGATTACAGAACGTATAAAACTATAACCATTGATGAAATATTATTTGTAGAACTCAAAAACCTTGCAGATGAAGATTTGAAAGAAAGAGCATCAAAGGTAATAGCAAATATTCTTAGAAGAAAATTTCCTTGCAGGAGCAAACAATGAAACCATCATATTCAAATTTAAAACAATACCATTACTCATCTAATAAATATCACCCAAATTTCATGGGAGCTGAGGAGTTATATAAATCAATCGGGTATGATATTAATAATTTAACAAATCAAAACCCAGCCTATGCCAATACCTGTGCTGTAAGAATGAGCATTGCCTTAATAAAATCGGGTGTAACATCCACAGGTAGGTTAAAAATTAAGGATGGCCCCCACACAGGCAAAATGATCGAACCAGGAGCTAAATTGCTTGCAGATCAGTTAATGAAACCACAGTTACTTGGTAGGCCAACCTTGATTGATCCCAAAAATGCTGTGACAGCACTAAGCGGCAAAAATGGTATCGTTTTATTTTGGAAAATCACTGGATATGGGGGTGGGCACATCGATTTGATCGAAACACATAATTCTGTTCAAGTCTGTAATTCTGCTTGTTATTATTCATCTAAAGAAATATGGTTTTGGCCACTACAATAGCAAAATTGGCTAATCGGGTAGCCAGAGCCAAGAGGCTCTAGTAACGGGGACGCCGTCTTTCAAATAAGAAGCCAGGACGACCGAAAAAATAAAATAAATCTGGCCCCTTATTAGTGTTTTGAAACTGTATCTTGTTCTTTTTGGCCATAACATCTCCTCCTCTAATAGTGTTTTGAGGAGATTATGACATATTAGGGGTGTCATATAGTGAGCCTCCTGTGAGATTTTTTATTTTCGCTGAGTTTTGGTGGTAATCACTATAGATAAAGAGCTTGAATCCTTAGAGGAGCAGCTTCAAGAAACTCATTACGAGAAAAAACAATATAAGGAATAACGAGAGATTCTGAAAGCGAAGCGATCCACGATTTTATCAACACTTTTTAAAACGGGGGAGTTCAATCTGTCCCCATGCTATATAAACTATATATTATTAAATTACAGACTTACCTTTACATATTTACCAAAGTAATAAAAATTACACAACAAGAGGAGAACCTAATATGAGACTTTTATTATCTATTTTAATATTGACTTTTTTAGCCGCATGCCAGCAACGCAATATATATTATTCTGTTTCAAGTCATAATAGCGCAGAGGTCATAAGCTATATTGAAAAAGGAACACCGGTAGATGCAAAAGACAAATACGGAAACACCCCTCTGTTGCTGGCAGTACAATATGCAAATTACGATATAGCAACATATCTTATAGAAAAAGGCGCTGATATTCACGCAATAAACAACGAAGGAATGACAACATTGCACTGTGCATGCTATAGCAACAACCTGTCATTAGCAAAATTATTTATCGATAAGCAAGTGAGCGTAAATACGCAAAATATAGATGGGTGGACAGCTTTGAACTACGCCTCCTATTACGGTAACGCGAGCATAGTGAAACTATTGATTGATAAAAACGCTGATGTTAACCTACCAAACAAGGCTGGAAGAACGCCACTCTCATATGCCAAGAAATACAAATACAAAGATATAGAAGCGATACTCAAAACGCATGGAGCAATATAGATCGATAAACTATAGAGATTTCCGGCCGAGGTAGCCTGGAATATGCAGGCACCCGCTTTGCGCGGATTAATAATAAAAATAGGGAACAGACTGAACCTCCTCCGTTTTCCGTGGATCGGCTTGGGGTCGAACCATGATATGTACCCAAATTTATGATATAATATTATAAATTAATGGTCGTTTTCGCTCTTAGAGTGCCCTTTTGGTTGGTGTACAGGGACGCCCATAAAATTATCACATTCATTGTCGGTAATTGTATGTTAATAGGTAGTTTTGGTCGATATTGTCCTTGAATATTTTTCTGCGCTCGATTCCCCTTACGATCACATGATGTAGTGCGCTTGGGGCGTCTATGCGTGCTTGGGCATGTACCAAAGGTTCCGATTTGACCGGAGGTGGCCTGATTCGCAGGAGTGGAGGCTAGTCGATGATCAAATCGGATAGCAAGGCCAATACAAGGATTTTGTAGGATCGATGAATAGCTTTTTATAATTTAATGGGCATCCCTTTCTTCGCCCGTCCCCTTCTTCATTTTTCACTCAATATTTTCATATTCCCCGTATTTTTCACTAGAAAGTTAAAGTTTTTTCAAAAATCAATAATCTTTGGGGGAATTGTAAGATATTTGTGGGAAAGCAAATGTAAAGTGCAGAATAAATTTTAAAACGATCAGGAGAAGAAATTCTTTGGTTGCTATCTCAACATAAAAATGAGCACAGCCGTTAGCTTTTCCATCATCAACCTTTAAGGAGATATTAATGTCTATTTATTTTGTAACTTTTCACATTTCCAGAGAGAGCCACCAAATCGTTTATGACCCGACGCGTAACAAACGCTCGCGTTTCTACACACCGTTATGTGCAAAAACCAAAAAGAAGGATATTACATGACAGAATACAAACACGTTTTCCTGCTAACTTTTAAACCATCAGAATTGCTCTTTGATGAGGACGAGACAAGAGAAATTCTGAAGTTCTTTTTCCAAAACGATCATGAGCTTATCGGTAAATTAGTTATTAATGATAAACTTAAAAGTTTTGCACAGGGAATTTTGGTTGAGGCTGTCGATGCTTCGTATGCAATAGGCTTTGTAAAAATTATCACTGATACCTTTTTTCTAAAATCACCTCAGTCAAAAATTAAAAATATTTTAAATGAACTAAGCAGAAAAGCAACAATTCATTGGTTTAGGCATGTCAAAGCGACTGATCTTACAACAATCAAAATCTATGATTGTGTGCGCAAGACAATCGCTATGAAATTTCGGCAACACTTTCTTAATATAACAAATGATTTGGTTTTGAATAAGCCAGCGGTGACTGTCATTGCTTACAATCTTGACAAATTTAACCCTATAATATGGGGATAACATGAAAAATAAATATATTAAAATTTTTTATATTTCAATTTGTTTTGCGGCAGGAATTTATATTTCATTTGCTAGTTATGCCCTTCATAATACCGACATTGAGAAATTGATTGTAAATTGTTTGCATCCAGAAACTAATAGATTCCCTCCAGGTCTACCAGAGTTTTATCTAGTCCACTTTAGAGGAAATAAGAAAGATTTAGAAACCTTGAGAGAGAACAAGGGCTTAGGGTTTATTTTAAGTGATGAAACCGCTCGGCAAGATCAAGTACTCAAAATTGCAACTTTTTTCCTAAATAAAGGAATAGATATTAATTTAATTGGGTTCGATGGCCTTTCAGCATTACATGGTGCTATTTTGCAAAATCAACCTACCTATGTTTCATATTTATTAAATAATGGTGCAGAGATATCTGTCGGCGTAGGCTACAGTTACATATTCGGTAAAAAAGAGAAATCAAAATTGTTTGGTATGAATGCACTAGAAGTTGCAAATTTTATTTCAGAAAAAGATAAAAAAGATAGAAAAAAAATTATTGAGATTTTATCTCATGAAAAACAAATCAGCCATTAGCCGGTCTATTTACTAAAACCGATAAATCGATATTATGCCAAGAGGAAGCGAAACTTTATACTCCAGTTGTTATATTATTTAAGGATGTCCCTTTGATTCCCACTTTGATTCCCAATATTTATTTGTGCCAGGTCAGCGAGACAGTATCCTGCGGAGCATGTTGCGGTTTATATAATTTGCCCAATTTATCACGGGAGAAACTTGAGGAGCTGTTGTCAAAGCGGACCGAGGACTTTGCATCGACTCCCAAAACGGAAAATGAAATTTTTGAATTTCAAAGAAGAAATAAAGCCCCACACAGGCTTTCACGGCCATTCCCAGGCTTTCATCACTGTCCTTTTCTCGGTCTTATCGGTTGCGGGAAACGCCGGGTAGGTTGCCTCCTCCATCCTTCTAGTACCTGGAAACAACGGCGAAGACTTATCGGTCTATGAGCTGGTATGGCGAGAAGGCATGCCGCAGTTATTTTTGCCCCGCCACCAAAAAACTGTCTCCAATTTATCAGGCGATACTTAAGCAGACTATTGACGACTGGTATGTCTTCGGATTAATTGTGACAGAGCATTCCCTGGTGACCGCTTATTTCAAGGAAATAGAATTCCGCCTTGGACGGAATATCGCTGTGAGTGATTACACACAGGATATAGAAGCAACGCATGCCTTCAGGGAATTTGCAGAACTCAAGTCCAAGTGGCCTTATCGTCGGGAAGATTCTCCTGGGCCATGCAATTTCTTTTTTGAAAACGGTCTGTATCCAAGACCGGATGTGATACGTAACACCCCGGATATTCCGCAATCCTCCTACGAAACGATTTTCAGGGAATTAGACTCCGGCTTCTCCTCCCCAAAAGAAATTGTCGCAGCAGACCAGCTCTTGGACAAGCTGTTTTTAAAAGCCGTTCGAGCGATAGTGGAGAGCCGTTATTCCGACTAACATTGCTACAGCTCTGAAACTTTAGGAAAAAGGATATTATTCTCCAAATGGACGTGCTTATGCAGATCATCTTCAAACTCCTTGAGTTTTTTGTAGGTGATCATAAAGGTATTGCACGCATCGTCCGGTAGTGCGTAATCCTGAGCGAGCTCGCGGATTTTATGGGACGCTTCACCTATTTCATTATGCTCAACATCGAATCTCTCAAGGGTGCGTGTGATGATGGCAACATCTTCACCCGCCGGAGGCTTTCCAAGTTTTTTTGCTTCCTCAACCCGTCTGATAGCCGGAAAGCACACCTCTTCCTCTTCCCGAAGGTGGGCATACATATCCGCAGCAATTTTGGCAAAGATAGTGGCAATTTCCTTTACCTCAGGATGATTTTCTCCATGAACGTCGGCGATCTTCTGAGTATAAGCGGCTATCTGATCCAGGTTTTCTTTCAGATAGCTGTGGTGGGTATTGATGATGTAATCGGCAAGGAAGGAATTCGACCAGGCCGAATAGTTTTGACTTCTCTCTACAGGCGTGTTTCTGGCTGCTTCGATTTCCCGGGATAGCTCCGTCTGATCAATGCCTTTCTCAAGGCAGATGTCCGAGAGGACACCCTTGCCGCCGCAACAGTAGTCTATGCCGTATTTATCGAAAATTTTCGCAGTACGATAATCATCGGCAACAATATCACCGATCGTCCTATTGATATCCAAGCTATTGTTTTCCATACTGAATTCCTATTAAGATATGGTAATCGGAGACGAACTCCGAAGAAGTTTAAGATCATAAATGCTCGTGATCGAACGAAGGTCGATGCTTAAAAGGTAATTCAGATAGAACGATAAGCAAGGATAGGGGCATGCGGCACCAGTTTTGTATTTCTTTGGACTTGATACAAAAAATGCATAAATTATGGTGCATAAATCTTCTAACGGAATGCACATATGACCTTAAATCTGCGAAGGCACCGTTTTTCGAGAACAGGAATAATAGGTGGTGGCGCAATCCTTATTGTGCTGCTGGTAGTTATTCTTGTCCCCTTTCTGATAGAGGGGCCGCTTCGAAGTCATATGGAAAAACAGATAAACCGATCCCTGACAGGATATTCAGTAAATCTGCAGGAGCTTGATTTTCATCTCATTGGTTTTTCTGTTACCCTCAAAGATCTCATTCTCCGGCAGGATGCTTATCCGAATCCCCCGGTCGTGAGTTTTCCCCTGCTTTATGCACACGTTCACTGGCGCGCACTCCTCTCCGGCAGGCTGGTTGCCGAGTTTTACCTGGAAAAACCTCATATCACCATCAACCTGAAACAGCTTCGCGCCGAGGCGAAAAGTAATGTACCGGTTGAAGAGCGCGGCTGGCAGGAGGCAGCCCTGGCAATCTACCCGCTCAAGATTAATCAGCTGAAGATTAAGGATGGCGATCTGGTATATATCGATGAAGATCCGGATCGCCCCCTTCACCTCGATCAGATTGAGCTGGAAGCCGAAAACATACGAAATGTAGAATCTCCTGAACGTTCATACCCCTCTCCTTTTAATTTTCAAGCAAGAGTTTTTGAAAGCGGTCAGGCGATAATGAAGGGAAATGCCGATTTTTTGGCCGAACCGCATTTCGCTGTAGATGTTGACCTTGAGGTTCACAAAATATCTTTGAACTATTTCCGGCCAGTCTTGTCCCGCTATAATGTGTATATCGGCGAAGGTTTCTTTTCCGCTTCGGGGAAAATGGAATATGCTCCCGAAATCCAAATCGCGCGCCTCCGTAACCTGGAAGCAGATAATCTTGAACTGGACTACATCCACTACGCCGAAACAGAACAGAAAGAAAAAGAAAGAGTGAAAAAGGCTACGGAGGCCACCCGGGAAGTCAGCAATAAGCCGGGGCTTTTGCTTCGTATCGACAACTTGCAGCTGAAAGGACAGCTTGGCATGGTCAACAAGGCCACGAACCCACCCTACCGGGTATTTTGGAACTCCATGAATTTCCATCTTTCCAACTTTTCCAATCATTTCAGGGATGGTGAGGCTCAGGCAAGGTTGCAGGGAAATTTCATGGGAAACGGCCGGACATTAGCAACAGCTACATTTCGGCCGGAGAAAAATGGCCCGGATTTTGATTTGAACGTAAAGATTGAAGACAGCCAGCTCAAGTCCATGAATAACCTTCTTCGGGCGTACGGTGATTTTGATGTCGCGGGCGGAAGTTTTTCCCTTTATTCGGAAATTGGTGTGAAAAATGATAAAATCGAAGGTTACTTAAAGCCTCTTTTCAAGGACGTGAATGTTTATGACCGGCGCCAGGATAAGGAGAAGGATATATTCAGAAAAATGTATGAGGGACTTGTGGGAGGCATTGTAGGCCTTTTGAAAAACGAACCGCGTGAAGAAGTGGCGACCCGCGCCGATCTTTCCGGTAAAGTAGAAAATCCTGATACCAGCACCTGGGAAATAATTGTCAGGCTTGTCCAGAATGCTTTTTTCAAGTCAATCCTTCCTGGATTCGAACACGAAGTCTCCCTCGATAATGATGATTCCGGAGATGATTCCAGGGAAAGGCACTAAGGCCTGTCCACAAAGGGTAGCCGGAGGTTTTACTCCCCCGGCTACCATAAACTCCTAACCACCCTGCAAGCTGGTTCCGCACAGGGCGGCTCAATCAAGATTATTACTGGTACATTCCGGCGAGATTCCTCAGTGCGCTTGACCAACCTTCTTCATGTCCTTTGGCTGAATCGGCGCTCCTGAATCCTTTCTGCTTGAGTGTTACCTCGCAGCCACCGTCTTTGTCGGCAAATTCTACGGTAACTGCCGTTTCCACTGCGTCCGGTTCCAACCACTTATGGGAAAAAACCAGCTTTCTGTTAGGGACAATCTCTTTGTAGGTACCCGAGACTGTGTGAACAGTATCACCACATTTCATGGACTCACGATACCTTCCACCCACCGTTACTAAAGCATTGTTGGAAATGATTTTACATTCTTCCGGACAAAGCCATTTATTGACCAGGTTCGAGTCGGTCCAAGACCGGAATACCTGTTCACGTTTACTATCAATGAACCGCGTTATCCGCAGGCTATCGTCAGTAGTTGCCATAATTCCTCCTCAACCGTTGTTTCAACGGTTATGCATCAGCGGATCGATCACTTTAGATCTTCGAACGCCGTTTTTCACTTTGGGCCACCATCGCGGATAAATCCTCGGTGGGGCGAATTTCGAAAGGTCCAACTTTGACACCCGGATGTTCGGTCATTAATCGGATGGCATGATTGAGGTCCCTTGCTTCAAGTATGAGAATTCCGCCTAACTGTTCCTTGGTTTCAGCATACGGACCATCTGTTATGCTGACTTTGCCATTTTGCCAGCGTAAGGTTGCTGCGTTTCTGGCACTCTGGAGTGCTTCTCCACCGGCAAAGTGACCGCCTTTGCGCAATACATCATCGTAGGCAAAGCACTCGTCCATGAGGGCTTCCTGCTCTTTTTCCGATATTGCGCTCCATTTATCTTCATCTATGTAACCAAGACATATATATTTCATTGCTTCCTCCGGATGAAGTTTGCATCGTATTTGTATCGGGTTCTATAATTGAACCAGCTTCCTGAAACCTCCGTATACCGCTCGCTTGCAGTCAAAAGGATCTGAAATTTCCTTCATCATATCGCCCATTCGGGGATCTGCCATTACTGCAGCATTCACCTTGTCACGATGTTCTCGCGATTCGAAGACAATCCAGGAAAATACCACCGTTTCACCTTCAACGGTGTCAGCCGCTTTCTTGAATGAGACCATATTGTTCACTTCAAGGTCGTCCGCCAAGCATTCCCAGTATTCCAGGGCACCGTGCTCTTTCCATAGGCTGCCTGCTCTTTCCGCGACGAGTTTATATTGGTCAACCTTGTTCTTCATTATAGGAATGACGAATCCATCTACATATCTGTCCATGGTTTTCCTCCCACAGTATCTCTGTTGTCGTTTTTTTCATGCTACGGCAAATGCCGTTGCTTGACCTGGATACATACTCAGGCCGTTGTTAATAAGTAGTCGTTTAACAATTCTCTCATTCGACACAAAAGAGGAAAAATCAGAAAAAAATCAGGAACAGCCTTATAATTCTCTCAGGCGCCGTTCGAGAAACCGTCGCTCAGGCATCTGGCTGGTCAGGCTAAGGGCTTGCTCGTAGGCAGCCCGGGCTTGCGTGGTATTGCCAAGTCGACGGTACAGGTCAGCCCGGGCCGCGTGTACCAGATGGTAGTCCTTCAGTTCACCACGGGCCAAAATGGCATCAATCAGCACCAGCCCCGCTGCAGGGCCGTCCTGCATGGCAACCGCCACGGCCCGGTTCAGGGCGACCACCGGCGATGGATCTATTTGCATCAGGAGGTCGAATAATCCGACGATTCGAGTCCAGTTCGTGTCTGCGTTAGTGGAGACTTCGGCATGCGCCGCCGAAATTGCTGCCTGGAGCGTATACGACCCAAATCGTCCTGATGACAGCGCGCGGTCCACCAGCACCAAACCTTCCTCGATCATGCTCCGGTTCCAGAGCGAACGATCCTGATCCTCCAGCAGAATCAGATCTCCGGACGCTGAAATACGTGCGACTCGCCGTGATTCCTGCAAAAGCATCAGCGCCAGCAGGCCGATTGTCTCGGATTGGGGCAGCAATTCCACCAGCAGCCGACCCAGCTGAATAGCCTCACCCGTCAGATCCTGTCGGGTAAGCGACTCACCGGACGACGCAGCATACCCTTCATTGAAAATGAGATAAATGACCCTGAGCACCGCATCAAGGCGATTCTGCAGTTCGGTGAGCTCAGGTACATGATAGGGAATTCGTGCGTCGCGGATTTTCGTTTTGGCGCGGACGATCCGCTGGGCCAGGGTCGGCAGGGAAACAAAAAAAGCATGGGCTATTTCTTCAGTCGTTAAGCCACACACTTCACGCAAGGTAAGGGCAATCTGTGCATCCAGTGCTAAGGCCGGATGGCAGCAGGTGAAGATTAAACGAAGGAGATCATCGGCAACACCCCCGTTTTCTTCCACTAACATCTCCTCAATTGGAGGGGAGACCGGGCTTTCGGCTGTATCCAGTGGATCGAAACGGACACGTCGGCGAATCCGGTCAATGGCCTTGTACCGTCCAACCGAGATCAGCCATGCTCTTGGATGAGCTGGTTCGCCATCGCGCGGCCACTGTTCAAGTGCGGCCCTGAAGGCATCGTGAACTGCCTCTTCCGCCAAGTCGAAATCTCCCAGCAATCGAATAAGGGTGGCAAAAATGAAACGGGATTCGGCACGGTACAGCGTATCCACTCTTTCCCGCATATGATTACTGCCATTCCCGCCCCTTGCCGTTTTTGATGCTTTCGACTGACACCTGATTCCGGCAATAGCTCTATCATCAGCTCGATTTTTCATTAAGTTAAAATAAACATAATTGCAGAGGAATTGTTTTCTATTGCTCCGAATCTGAAATTATCTCATGAGAGATATTATCGACAACAACAGGGCAATTGAGATAAGTAATCGAAGGATCGGTGCCGTATTTTCCTCGTACAAAACGCTTCCATTCTTCCGTATAAATTTGTTCGGCATCTTCACGGGACTGCCACAGATAAATTCCCCCTGCCTTCGTGCCGTCTTCCGATAAAAAATAGTATTTCCGCAGCAGTCCGGTCATTTCCTTATATTTTGGCGCTGTACTCAGGAAGATTGTACGGGCCTGGTCTACTGAGAGTATATCGGGCAATTTAAATTCGACTATTACGGTTATCATGATGCTCCTTTTATCGATATATGGGATGGGTAGAGTCGGTTCGGTAGAATAAATCAGTTACTGCAGCGGCCTATCCCAAGAGCAAGCAGGGTTTAGTTTGCGGATCACAGTATCATCCTCTATGAGAGTAAACATTTCCGCTTGAGCAGGGGTTTGTCAATGGATTTTGATGATTTTCTCCGTTCGTTCAAAGAGTTTTTTAGAGCCAATGTTTGCAAGATTTTGAAATTGTAAGAATATGATTGTTGAACTCTTTTTAAAATAATGAAATAGCACTGATGTATCTGTGAAAAGACCTGACAAGAATCTTTTTTCTCCAAAGCATAACTCCATAGGTCCTGTATTTTCAGTATACTCAGCTTTTTTTAGGAATCCTTATTCATTGACAGCCTCAATGGGATATGATAGTTTTAATATTTATGTAAGCGAGAGACTATTCACTTACGGCAGACTATCTGAAAAAGGCAATTTCATCGCAAGATGAAAGCGCAAAGTCACCGGTCTTAGGTCATACCTAAGGCAGCGGGATTGCCAGATACGGATTAAAGCACGCTTTTCTGTATATCTTCCCGCATAACATAATAATCAGTTAGGGATATTACAGAATGCGTCGATTACCAACACCCCAAGAAATTTCCCGCCTCGTACGACCGTCAAATCTATCTTTTAACCCCGGCATCTTCCTTATCTTCTGTCTTTGCCTGGCAGCAATCCCCTTCAATTGTGTTGCATCACCGGAGAAACTTGAAAATTATCATGACTATATGGATATGCCCTTTGAATACGGTGAAGTAATCTATCATACCAATACCAAAAGCCCTAAGCAGCTTTACATCATTGGAATCAGTCACAGAGATCCTGACAGCGGTGCAAACAACAGCACCACGGTTCAAACTCAGATGGAATTATTTCATATTGGCGAATGGCTGAAAAAAACCAGGAACCTTAATCTGCTGCTGCCTGAAGGTTATTTTAATGACTGCAGGTCTTCAAATATACCTTCCGGCGTTCAGGCAATCAAAGCCTTGGACTCATACAGTCTGGACAACAGGTTTCTTGAAGAAAAGCTCGAAGCTGATGCACCCTTTATGAATGCCGAAATGCTGCTCATGGAATATCGCAGCTTTCACGCCTGCCAGGTAGAGGACAGAAATGTATATAACGCCGTACGCAGCAGCCTTGGCAGACTGAAGAAGTCAGAAGGCCAACCTTTCGAATCTGCCTCAAATATTGCAGAGTTACGCTATCTCCAGGAAAAAAGGACAGCTCAACTTCTGCAGAATATACCCGCTGTGATTGAGGATGAAGTACATAGGGGTTTCACTGGGAATCAATCTGCGCTCTTTACCATTGGACTCAGTCACATAGAGGATATAATCCGCTATATCGAAAACAAAAGCATATATATTTCCTCTCCAGCCGATTCCACCGGACTACCCGATGTCCTGGAGAGAAAACTGAATCTTCTTAACTCAGGATATGAAATCACTATCATTATTCCCCGCACATTAATGGATGACCACAAGCTGTTGCAGTTGACCAATATAAATAGGATTTTATTAGCTGCCGGTAAATATCCTCGTCAGGCACAGGTGATGAAAGACTAATTTTCTATCCCGGCGGTCAGTCATCACAGCTTTTGTCGCCAGGCCTTTTGAGTAGGGCAAGTTCCTGACCGAGCGGACACTGTCTCGAAAAACAAGACAGATGAACCGATTGGTACACTCACTTCACAGGGTTTACTTCTTTTAATCGTATTACTAAAGTCTCCCTTTTTCCTTCCTTTTATCAGCCTTTTCTCAAATCCAGCAGTAGTTTTTTGCCAAAATGGAAGATATTTTGCAGATCTTACATTTAAAAATTGAGGACAGCTTAGGGAGGAAAATCATGGAGAGATGGCTGTTGTGTTTCTTAACTTTTGTTGTCGCAGGCCTTATACCGAAAATCGGTGGAGGATATAATGAAATCGGTGGCTATAGAAATGGTAATAGAAATTCATATGGCAAACCGGTCCGCGCTGTCCTGGAAATCAATGTTACAGAAGATGTCGTGGCGGCCTACAAGTCCGATGTGCAGCAGCCGCGGCTGATGGAACTCAGAATGGGAGAGACGGTCAGGGGAGCGCAGAGTCTTGGAGTGATTGGCGCTGCGCTGACTTCTGACCGCATGCTGGCAATATCCGCCGACTCCTTTCAATGGCATTCCCTATCGCTTGAGTTTGGAGAAGGATCGGCAATGAGTTCCATTTCTCAAAATCTAGCCCTCTTCGTCACCAACAAACGTTGCGCGATCTTCGATGCCGGCCTGGATAATTTTTACGTTTATGATATCCCTTATGGTCAAACTCCTCTGGCACGGGAGGTCGCTCCCGATGTGGCTGTAATTGTCACAATGGAGCAGGCAATAGGCTATGCTGCCGACAGCGGTGATTTCAAGGTATCAGAATTTAGGGCAGGAGAAACTTTTCGGGAGATTGAAGTCTCGGTGGGCATGATTTCGATTAACACCTCAGAGCGCACCTTGCTTTTTAAAGGAACCACGGCCCAGTGGACGGAACGCATGCGGCCATAGGATTCGAAAACGCCGAAAGTTATCTGCATAACCTAATAGAGGTTCCTATGCTTTATAGACGTTTTCCTATACTGCTTTTTCTCATGGCATGGCTGTCCGCAGCTTTTCTCCATACTCCTGCGGTCGGGGCTGAAATTTTCGACAATGTCACAGAAATTCGCCTGGACAATGGCCTGAATGTCATCCTCATGGAAAATCACATCGCCCCGGTGGTAACATTTCAGGTCTGGTATCATGCGGGTTCCCGTAAGGACACATGGGGCAATACCGGCCGGGCTCATGTATTCGAACACATGATGTTTAAAGGTACCAAAGAATACAGCGGCGAGGAATTTACCCGTCTTATCCAGTCGCAGGGAGGAAATTTCAACGCCTTTACATCGTATGACTTTGCCGGTTTCTTTGAAAATATGATGGCCGATCGCATCGATATCGCCATGAAACTTGAGGCTGACCGGATGCAGAACCTGGTTCTGCGCGACGAGGAATTCCAGACCGAGGTCAAGGTAGTAATGGAAGAGCGTCGGATGCGGGTCGAGGATAATCCCCAGGCGTATCTCTCTGAGCAGATGCAGGCCGTCGCCTTCCAGGCGCAGCCGTATCACTGGCCGATCATCGGCTGGATGGACGACTTGAAGCGGCTGACCATCGAAGATATGCGCCACCATTATGAGCTGTATTACCAACCTGCAAATGCATTTATCGTTACCGTCGGCGATTTTCAGACCGATCAGATGACAGCAAAAATCAGGAAGCTGTTTGGAGATATTCCTTCAAAGATACAGCCTCCACTTATCAAATACCATGATCCGCCGCAGAGTGGTGAACGCCGGGTCAATGTCCATACCTATGCCGAGCTGCCGACCATCATGATTGGCTATCATGTGCCGAATCTCGAAAATCCTGACGACGCCTACGTGCTGGAAGTAATCGCGGCTCTTCTTTCATCGGGAAAAAGTTCTCGATTGTATGAGGATCTCGTTCTCGAAAAACAACTGGCGTTATCGGCGACAGCACATAATTCTTTGTTGTCGCTTGATCCTGACCTTTTCTACCTGGCCGCAGAGCCGCTGCCGGAGATTGTGCCGGACCGCCTCGAGGAAGCGTTGAATGATCAGCTGGAAAAACTTAAAAGCGAGCTGGTCCCGGAAAGACAGCTGCAGAAGGCGAAAAATCAGCTTGAGACTTCCTTTATTTACAGCCAGGATTCTGCTTTTTACCAGGGCATGCTCCTCGCCCGTTATGAAATAGCCGGCCGGTGGGAGCTCATAAGGAATTATGTCCCGGCTATCCGCAAGGTCACCTCTGAAGAGATCCAGCGCGTGGCCCGGAAATACTTCATAAAGGAAAACAGTACGGTAGGTATCCTGTATCCGAAGGAGAGACAGCAAAAGAAAAACAATGGGGCAACAGACAAACAGGGAGACAATAAATGACGACCGTAACTGGAAGAGGTGCAGGTAAGCTGATAATTTTAATTATGCTTATTGCCGCCGTATTCGGATATGGAAAGGGAAATGCAGCCACTCCAGATGTCGAACGGTCGGTCCTTGATAACCAGATGGTTGTCCTCTTTTCCGAGCAGCACCAGTTGCCGTTTATCACCATCAATCTACTCTTTGACGCGGGTTCCTGGCGAGATCCGCTGGAGCATCCGGGGCTTGCCAATCTGACATCCGAAGCGATCCTGCTCGGTACGGAAAAATACTCACTCGAAGCCATCAACCAGGAACTCGACTTTCTTGGGGCGGAATTGTCAACTTCCTGCGATCGGGATTTCATGACCATCAGTTTCCGCATACTGACCAAACACCTGGATCAGGGAATGGAGTTGTTTAACGAAGTGGTGATCCATCCTGCTTTTCCGAAAGATCAGGTTCAAAGAAAAGTACGAGAGATCCAGGGAATGCTGCAATCCATGCAGGTCCAGCCGGATTATATAGCCGAACGGCAGTTCAACCGGATCCTGTTCCGCCAGAATCCATATGGACATCCGGTGGAAGGGAGTATTGAATCGCTGGCCGGCATGGACTGGAAATCGGTTGCCGGCTTTTACAACAAATTTCTTAAGCCGAACAATGCCGTTCTGGCCATCGTGGGCGACGTCACCAGCGAGGAACTAAAGTCAAAGATCCTTACCCGGCTGGAGCAGTGGTCCGCCGACGAACCGGTCCCCGAGCCCGATTTTAAGCAGATTTTTAAGGACAAGCAAGATTCCGTCCGTATCGACAAACCAGTTGCACAGGCCAACATCGTCATGGGGCATGGCGGGATCGAGCGGAAGAATAAAGATTATTACAAGGTCCAGGTCATGAACCAGATTTTTGGCGGCAGCGGTTTTACCTCTCGGCTGTTTCGACAAATCCGGGTACAGAAAGGGCTGGCTTATTCCGTAGGGAGCGCTTTCATTTCCCAGAAATTTTCGGGGTCCATGGAGATTACCATGCAGACCAGGAACAGCACGGCAAAAGAGGCCATGGATATTGCCATGGAAGTGATGAAAGACATGCAGAAAACTCCACCCACCGAACAGGAGATAGAGACCGCCCGGCAATACCTGGTAGGCAGCTTTCCCATGCGGTTCGATTCTCAAGCGGAACTCGCGAATTACCTGATTCAGATTGAGTATTACGGGTTGGGACTTGAATATTTTGGAAAGTATCCTGACTATATCCGAGCAGTATCGGGGGACGATGTATTGCAGGCCGCCAGGGTCTATCTGAAACCCGGTGATGTCATTTCGAGTATCGTTGCCAATCTGGAGGAAACAGATTTAGACCGGTAGATCCCTTCGCAATACATTATCCATAACTGCTGAACTGTTCACCGCTGAAAAACAACAGGAGGATTATGGAATGTGGAAGACCGTGCTGCGCTCGATACTCCTTATCCTTATAATTCTTCTGCCTATTATGATATGGGGGGTCATCATTGAGCCGCGTCTCATTGATGAAGTCAGGCTTGATGTCGATATCCCCAACCTGCCGGAGGCATGGGAAGGTCGTCGTGTTGTCTTTATGGCAGATCTGCAGGTCGGCATCTTTTTGGATAATTCCGATACTGTCAAACGAATGGTTGAACGAATAATAGAAGGTAAACCGGCAGTGGTTCTTCTCGGAGGCGATTTCATTTATCATCCGACTGAAGATGACGATTTCGAGGAAGCCCTCGAAGAGTTTGAAGCAGAAGATCGCCTGGAAGCTCAAGACGTAATAAATGAGGTGGTCGGTATCCTGAGACCTCTTGCCAAGGCAGGTCTGCAGGTGTATGCGGTTCTGGGGAATCATGACTATGCCATGGAAACCGGAAGTGCCCTCAAATTATCCTGGGTAGCTGAGCAACTGACATCATCACTGGAGGAGATAGATATTTCTGTTCTGCAAAATCAAGCTGTCGAACTCACTCCTGACGGAGGAATCGCTGATCAAAATAATGCCTTGACCCTCGTCGGTATTGGTCCCTATTACCCAGGAGAAGGAAACGTCGACGAGGCTTTAGCCGACGTTGCAGATGAAGCTCCGCGCCTGATAATGCTGCACAACCCGGAACTTTTCCCACGAATTCCTGCCGGACAAGCTCCACTGGCCCTTGCCGGTCATACGCATGGCGGTCAAATCCGCATACCTTTTTTGAAATCCTGGTCCTGGCTTTCCATCGTTAAAGAAGGAGAAGCTCATTCCGATGGCTGGATCCATGACTACGGCCAGCCCGGTAACAGATTGTATGTAAATCGCGGTGTGGGTTTCAGTAATGTGCCTATTCGACTCAATTGCCCTCCTGAACTGACATGGGTGAATCTGAGGAGAAAAAGCGCCTGATCCGATCAGCAGATCCGCGGAAAAAGCAGACCAAAGGAATGTAATGGATTTTGATTTTCTTTCCAGCTGGAGAACCATTTTCATAAAAACCTGAAGCAATCCCGGGAGGTGGATCTGTCTGCCTGGAGGAACAGGTCGCTTTATCCTATAGAAGAACACATGAGGTAACAAATATGAAGAATTTGACAAAGCTGATGAGCCGTGGCCAGCTCCAACCCCGGCAATTACGGAATGAGCTTCAGCACGGCAGCGGAGGACATCTGCGGCATCGTCGTGCAATTGTGGGAATTTCGCTCATGGGCATGGCGAGCATGGCGATTGTGTCCATGTTTCAAACCGGTATAATTCGCCATCTTCCAGATCCTCCCTCAAAAAGATTCCATTCGGATAAAGTGAATTCATCCGATACAGCCTATGGCTGGGACACACCAGATGGACCGGTCTCCCTGGCAGCCCATGCCGAAAATGTGGTGATGGCGACCCTTGGCGGCAGCGATCGAGCAAGGAACCAACCTTTTGTCCCGCTTATAGCAGCTGCCAAAGCAGGCGCTGAAGCAGCAGTAGCAGCAAAATACCTGTTTCACCAGATGCCTTTTGTGGAAAAGGTTTGGTGCGGCTACTGTATTGTCGATGCCCTCGCACACCTTGGGACATTTGCGCTCACACTGCCTGAAGCCGGAAAAGCCCTGAAGCATCTGAAAAGTGGTTAATACTTCCACCAATAGTACGCTGACATATCCTTCTGCATTAAAGAACGCTTCAGTTTCACACCTTCATAGGGGACAAAACCCCTCCCTGTACACTTACGTAAGTCAGTTCAGTCGTTGTAAAGTAATACCCTTACAACCTTAGTTGTAACACAATCTTTGTTGTAAAGCCGTTATCTGCAATACTAATTGGCACGACAAGTAATATTACAGCAGCAATACAACTTTTATTGTAGGGAATACTCTCTATCGTAATGGATATATTTACCTGATATTACAGATATATTTATTATAATTACTCAAGGCATAGTATTTGCTGAGGTACAAGTGACAAATCTGCTTATCGAGCAGTAATCAGGCTGAGAAAACAATAACCAATAATTTCACGAAGGAGCACCTTGTGTCTGAGCCTAAAAGTGTGGCACCGTGCAACTCTGCAGTCGTTGGTTTGGGTGGTTTCGGTTTGGCCACGATCATTTTACAGTTACATAATCTTGATCTTTGCGGCTTAGGACCTGTCATTGCATGTGGTTTGATCTTTGGTGGTCTTGCTCAGTTTATTGCTGGCTTTGGCGAACAAAAATCAGGAAACAATTTTGGTTATGCTGCCTTCACTGCCTATGGAGCCTTCTGGATTTCCCTCTCATTCATCCTGCTGTTCAATGAATTTGACATTTATCCCTCCAGTAATACTGATGTCGGCTGCTTCCTTGTAGTTTGGACGCTGTACACTATCATCCTCTGGACAGCCTCTCTATACATTCATGGTGCCATGTCCTCAACTTTTACGCTTCTGGTTATAGGCTTAATCTTACTCGACCTCGGTCATTTTGGTTACCCAGCCATGAGTAAAGTTGGTGCTTATGTATTGATTTTATGCGCTTTGAACGCCTGGTACATGATGGCTCACGTCATCTTTCTAGGAATATTCGGTCGTGACGTTCTGCCGGTCGGAAGACCATGGATTGACCCCAATATCAAGGCCTTAACCTTCTAGACAATGATACAAGAAACGGTATAGAACCACTTTAAAATTAACAAAGGGAGGAGCATAAAATTTCATAACTTTAAATTTGTTTTTCTAAATAACATTTATGTGTCTTTCAGGCATATATAGATAGGCAAGAAGCTCACCTAAGTGAGTACTACAATTACATCATCAAGGAGAACACAATGGCAGAAACACCGATGGGAAATCCGGCAGTTGTTGGACTAGCAGGTTTTGCTACTACCACTTTATTACTTCAATTTCATAATCTTGGTTTATGTGGCGCCGGTGTAGTTTTTTGTTGCGCTATTGCTTTTGGTGGTGGTGCTCAACTCCTGGCCGGTCTTCAGGAATTTAAGGCTGGAAATAATTTCGGCTACAGCGCCTTTTGCTCATACGGCGCATTCTGGCTTGCCCTGGCGGCCATTTTTCTGATATCAGATTATCAGGCTGCACCTGGTTCATGGATTGCCGGACACCTTAAAATTGGTGCTGGAGATCTCGGCTGGTTCTTGGTAGCCTATACAGTCTACACCGCAATTATGTTCGTAGGCTCACTTGCCATTCATACTGCGATGATATTCACATTCGGAACGCTTATCCTCGGTTTCATTGGTCTTGATCTGGAAGTCCTGGCAGGAATGACCTGGCTCAAACCACTTGTCTCTTACGACCTGATTCTTTGTGCCCTTGGCGCATATTATATGATGGCCCATGTAATATTTTTACAGGTTTTCGGCAGAGACGTTCTGCCTGTCGGCAAACCTTGGGTTAAGAAAGGATGATGCACCTTTCTGCTTTTAATTGAAAGGATCATTTCATCATGCGAAGACCGACTCAGAGATTTTTGAGTCGGTCTTTTTTTTGCCTCAGTTTGTAATATTCTCCTGATTACTGAGAGTCGTCCAACAGATGTCCGTACGCACTTGCGGGGATCACTTCAAATGCATCATTCCCGGGAATTTTCCAGAAAAGTTTGATCGTCGCTGTTCCTTTTCGCTGGAAATACTTGACCATAAGCTGATGCCATCCGGGTTCTGGCACAGAAAGTGTCTCTATCTTTGACAAGCGATCTGAATGAACATCAGCGTCTATGAGAACGCTGGAGCCGTCAATGATTACTTCTACTCCATCGTTAGACAAGGCCTGAAATTGGTAAAAACCCTTTTTTTCAAGGTGGAGATACCCCTTCAACTGCACGCCGACTCCTTTGTTCCTGCCGCTTTCAAAGACTTCGCTCTCTCCAAATTGGTTATCGATTATTAAAATGGGCGCGCCAGGGATCCCTTTTTCAAGAATCGCCCTGTCTCCATCAGGTACCTGCCTGATATTACGATACATTCCGTAAAAATATAAAACTCGAAGGCCAGGCACCAAACTGTTTTCAACACGTTCGTCATCAAGAATTTTCTGAGATCCCGTACATCCCGCCAGAAACAGGATAAGAATCAGCACGTTGATAATGTTTTTATTTAACAAGTTGATTACCTCCAATAAGATTGCCTCCAATAGTCAAGCAACTCTATCTTATATTGTATTTGTGGCTGTTGATTTCCTTTCTCAGAACCAGTATTTCTATTGATAAAAGAGTCTATACAGAAGAAAAGTAACATCTAGTTCTTGAAACTCAAGACTATGCAGAAAAAACAACGATCATTAGAGAAAATAACACCTGGCAATCCAGGCACAGATTGTTGCCATCAGTCAGTGTTTTATGTTAAACAAACCACGCAGATGGAAATTCAATTTTACAAAGACTATGGAAAGGGAAGCAGATGTCAGACAAGTATGAGATCAGTCCGGATCAATCAATTGAATTGCTCAAAGAATTGCATATACTCACCTGCGATGGGAAATTGAATCAAGACAGCAGACGTAAATTAAAGCAGGTATATCATCTCTATCAATTTATTGAGCCGTTACTGAATGAAATTACCAATTCAAAAGACACCCTCTCCTTAGTTGATCATGGATCAGGTAAATCCTATTTAGGTTTCATTCTTTATGATTTGCACCTGAAAAAATTAACCAGTGTTTATCATGTGTACTGCGTAGAAAACAGAGTGGATCTTATCAAAAAATCCAAGGTATTAGCCGAAAAATCAGGTTTTGACTGTATGTCGTTCCATGACATGTCTATCTCTGACTCAATAGAATCACAAATGATACCGGCTACCGTTGATATTGTGACCGCATTGCATGCCTGTGATACAGCCACGGATGATGCGATCAAATTTGCTTTGGAGAAAAAATCAAAATTTATTGTGGTAGTACCCTGCTGTCAGGCCGAAGTATCCATTGTGCTAAGGAAAAATAAAGACGTTGCGTCACTACAAAATTCATTATCAGAGCTATGGAGACGGCCTATCCATACCCGTGAATTCGGCAGCTTAATCACGAATGTGCTTCGTGGTCTGCAACTTGAAGCGCATGGATACCAGGTTAAGGTAACAGAACTTGTAGGTTGGGAACATTCGATGAAAAATGAACTCATCATCGCCAAAAAAATTGGTGGAGATAATCGTAGGTCGGCAAAAAGATTACTTGAATTGCTCGATACTTTTGGACTCAAAGAATTACAGGATAGATTTTTTATACCAAAAATAGATGCCTGAAACTGGATGGATCTCGATTTTCACACGTTACAACACTCCATCTTCAAAAAAATCGTCAATCTGTTTATCAGAATAGCCAATTTCCTTGAGAATGCTTCGAGTTTGTTCACCAAAATCTGCCGGTGGGGTCCTGATGGTTCCTGGTGTTTCGCTCAGCTTCACTGGAATGCCGAAACCGTGTTTCTCTTCTCCGTTCTTTCCAGTGTAGCTGTGCACCATTTCACGTTGTTGTAAATGGGGGTCGACCAGGATTTCTTCCATATTCTTCACAACGGAAAAACATATCTCCAGTTCAGCCAATTCTGAATTCCATTCATCCCTTGATTTTTTCAGGAATATACCGCGAAGATCAAAAATAATATCATCTCGCCTTTCTTCATCGTACTGCAGTGAGATATAATCGGTACGGTCAAGATGTTCGCACAGTCTTTTCCAAAACCTGTTTTCAACTGCTCCAATTGAAATGAATCGTCCATCTGCAGTTTCATAGGTGTTGTAACAACCATATCTGTGGGACAGCAGGGTATCTGAAGCCTGTTGTTTTTTACCACTCTGCATGGAAAAATAATATGGCAGGGAGAGCAGCCCAATAACACCATCAGTCATTGAGATATCAATATATTGTCCCTTGCCCGTTTTTTCCCTGGCAAAAAGAGCAAGGAGAATACCAACGGCAGCATTCATACTCCCTCCGGCGATATCGGCTATCTGCACACCCGGTATTATCGGTCTGCCACCCTTCTCACCATTGAGATCCAACACTCCTGCGTTACTCAGATAGTTGACATCGTGTCCAACCCGATTACGAAGGGGACCGGTTTGCCCATAACCACTTATCGAACAGTAAATTATGCCAGGATTACATTGCCGGACTGCTTCATAATCAACACCGAGTCGCTGTACAACGCCTGGCCGGAATCCCTCAATGATAACATCGGCCTTCTCCGCGAGTTTGAAAAATATTTCCAGCCCCTCTGGAGTCTTGAGATTGAGAGACATATGGCTTTTGTTCCGATTGAGATCGTTAAAGAACAGACCGTCTGCCTGAAATTTTCTGTCTTCAATGGCGATCACCTCGGCCCCGTGATCTGCAAGAATCATGGAACAATATGGCCCGGGCAGCATACGTGAAAGATCTAAAACTCGTATTCCCGTCAAAGAACCTTGCTGTGTCATATAACCCCCAACTTCCTTTAAAATTCAATTCCTTTTTGTGCCTTTATCCCCTGCTCGTAAGCATGTTTGGCAGGTTCGATTACAGATACGGTATCGGCAATCTCAATAAGCCGGGGATGTGCGTCTCTCCCGGTAAGTATGATCGAGAGCCGTTCCGGTTTATTCTGGATCAGTTCGACAATTTTTTCTACATCAAGAAAGTCATAAAGCGGCAGATAGGTAATCTCATCAAGGATGATCAGGTCATAGCTGTCACTCCTGACCTTCTCTATTGCCAGCTGAAACCCCTCAAGAGCCACTCGCCGATCCTCTTCGATGGTTTCTTTTTTAAAGACGAAGCCCTTTCCGCAAATGAACCAGTCAAGGTTATCGAGTTTTGCAGCCATTACCCGCTCCCCGTATTTTCCCTGCCCCTTCAGAAACTGAATGACGCAGACCTTCTTGTCATGTCCAAGAGCCCGGAAAGCTGTTCCCAGTGCCGCTGTTGTTTTGCCTTTACCGTTTCCGGTATTCACGATAACTCTTCCTCTATCGGTCAAAGCAATCTCCTTTTAATATCTGCTGCTCATTGTTTAACAATCATCTCGGTTCTTTTTAGAAGCTCTCGGAAATATAACAGATGGTGCAGAGACAAAAAAGTTATCATTCTGTTCATTTTACTTTTTTCATCCAATATAGTCTCCGGTCATTCTTCTTCTGTCTCAACGAGTCCCTCTTTATATTCCAACCAACTACCTAATTCCGTATACGATTAAATATCAGGTTGTTATTGTAACCAAATCGAAGTAATGATAGAAACCACTTACAGAGGCAGAACCCGGTCATGCGCGTGTGAAATACGACCTCCCTATAAAAGAAACATGGTTATCGACAGAGACCTTCGATCCAAGATACAAATTTCGATACGATGCGTTACAAAGTTGCTATAAATGGGTATGGCCGAATCGGTCAGTCCGTCCTCAGAGCTCTTTATTCTTCGCCATTACGATCTAAATTTTCGATTGTAGCCATAAATGAACTGGCCGACATTGAGACGTTGACGTATTTAACCCGCTACGATACCACTCATGGTCGATTTCCCTATCCTCTTCGTTTTGACAGTGAATATCTCCATCTTGGAGAGGATAAGATCTTAGTCATTAACGAACCGGATCCGACCAGGCTCCCCTGGAAAAAGCTCGATATTGATCTACTCTTTGAATGTTCAGGGTCATATAATGACAGAGCGACATCAGAACTGCATCTGCAAAGCGGGGCAAAACGAATTCTTCTGTCCCATCCTGCTACCTCAGAAGTAGATACGACCATTGTCTACGGGTACAACCATTCATTGTTGCGAGCTGAACATCAAATCGTCTCCAATGCATCCTGTACCACTAATTGTGTTGTTCCCATTTTAAATATTTTAGACAGAGAACTGGGCATTGAAAACGGTGTTTCAACAACTATCCATTCTGCCATGAACGACCAGCCGGTGATTGACAGTTATCATCATACCAATCTGCGTCTCACCCGCAGCGCTCTCCATTCGATCATTCCTGTCGATACAGGACTCGCCAAAGGAATTGACCGCCTCATGCCGCACCTGGCACATCGTTTTGAATGTCTCCATGTGCGGGTGCCGACGATCAATGTTTCCGTTATGGATCTTTCCTTAAATGTTAAGACAGCAACAACTGCGCTCAAGGTAAACCAGATCATAGAGGAAGAAGCGCGTGGCCCCTTACACGGTCTTATGGGGTATACGGAAGAGCCTCATGCCTCTGTCGATTTCAATACCGATCCACGCTCATCGATCGTTGACGGCACACAGACAAGAGTCTGTGGAGAAACGCTTATTAAAATGCTTTGCTGGTTCGACAACGAATGGGGCTACGCCAACCGTATGCTTGATGTAGCCAACAATTGGCTTGGTCTCAAATAATTGCTGCCGGCCCAGAGATCATGGAAGCATTAAAATTCAATCCGGGAATTGAGATTGCAAGCAGTTCTCATTAAGGTATGCCAATGATCATCTACGAACGAGGCAAAAATATGCAATGGAAACTCGATAAAATACGTTTTCTTTTTCCACCCGATGATTTCACAGGTTCTTTCAGCAATGAGAAAATGCAGGCTCGTCACGTTGCCCTGCAGGAACAAAAGATAAAAGAACTTCTTGTGCAACTCGAAGCCGCGGCAAATCCTTTTGATGCCATGCATGTTCTCAATCCTATCGAGCATATTCAATTTTTGCTCAATAATCTCGACCAGTTTAAAGCAGCCAAATGCCTGGAACAAGCTTTTATGTCGCTCTACTACCGCAAAAATACTCCTTTTGCCGCAGCCGGTGATTACGAGATCTGGAAGTTTCTATTGAAAAACTGTGATCATAACCGGCTGTATGAACTTGGTACTCCTTTTCCTTATGAGCAGGTTACAGTTTACAGGGGGTCTGTGACCGGCATTAAGAGAGGATTAAGTTGGACTGTCAGCCGGGAAACGACAGCCTGGATTCTTGATCGGTGGGAAGATAAAGAGTTAGGTGGCGGAACCGTTTTTGCCCTGGATATAACAAGAGCGGATATCCTGGTGTATGTTGAAGACAAAGTTAAACAAGAGGTAATTCTCATCCCTGAAGTAGCTGAAACCGCCAAGGTTCGTGAGATTACAAGTCTTTGAAATCCTGATAGCCTGACCAGAAAATTATTGCCAGAATTTTTTGGCCAGGGAAGCTGTCTCCTCAGGCTTGACGAATGTTGCCATATCTCCGAGCATCACCTCATAGCCGGTATGATCGTTGCGCGCCCAGGGAGCAAAATTGGAACGGGCCAGGATTACTACTCTCATTTCCAGATTATCATTTCCATCTTCAATCAACAACAGCCCCAGATTATATCCATTCCGGCAAAGACTCCGATAAAATTTCTGGGTTCTTATTACCCCCTCGGCTAAATGTGCCCAGTCTTCTTCGCGCAGACCTTCAAACGACGTATATCCGCCCAATATACCCCATATCTCATAAAAACCTTCCGGGGCAAAGGCCGCCATCCACTGCCAGTTCCCTGTATTGCCGACATATCTTCGACCATCCTCCTGTTCGTGTTTACAATAGTCGGCAAAAAGACGGGAACCGGTCGCTGAAAAATAATTACCAGCCCGCAGATTCAGGAACCTGTGATGGTTTGAGGGTACCCTGTCCGCATGGATCTGAAGGTGGGGATGGACAAGCGATCCTCCGGCAGAAGGCAAATGGTTCTGGGTTATGGCCATATACACAGCCTTTGGGTCCGATTTTCGGATTCTGCGCAGGTATTCGGCAGAGTTTAAAAAACTGTTAAGATAAGAATGAACGGATGCTGTACCTATTTCGACGAAATGACGGTCATCAAAAAGACTGACACCGGAATAGCGGCCGTAAGGAAAAAGATTTGGAAAAAGGATTGATTCTCCGCGGACAAGTCTTCCTGAGGAGGCAAGTCTTCCAACACACTGAGGGGTCTTTTTCATCACTTGTGGACGACAAAAGGGACATTCAGCCTTCATGTCGGCATCGGGAGGGGGGGACGGCAAACTCTCCACCCCCTTCTCCTTTTCGCCGACACGGCTTAACGTCACCCGGCTGGAACGAAAGGTGACAGGGTTTGTACGGATCTCGATAATCCTTTCAACTTCATGACCCTCGGGGTCAATAAAGCGGGCAACGAGAGATTCTTTTTTAAAAACCAGAAGCCGGTCCAATGCTTTACCCTCTCAGCGATAATCAGTAAATACTGACAGCCGGTCGAAAATCACAGACCACACAGAATATATAGCAGCTCAGACAACAGTAAACAGTAAGGACCTAAAATCTCGGATGGTTAAATAAAAACTTTCATATACGAGGTGCTCAAAATTTCTATTATTTCGGTGTGCTACAGTACGTCGTAATAACAGAAATTTTGCTGCAGCGACGCAGATGAAGAGTTACGACGCCATCACCCTTCATTTATCTTGTTTCGCAGTAGCCCTGAGGGCTTGAAGGTCACAACTCTGCGGGCATCGAGCGTGAGATCATCACCTGTCTGTGGATTGCGTCCCCGACGGGAGTTCTTGTCCCTGACATTAAACTTTCCAAATCCGCTTAACAGGAGATCAGAACCATTGATCAAAGTGTCTTTGGACAGACGAAGAAAGGCTTCTACCGATTCCGTCGCCTGAGATTTGGTAAGATTATCATGATTTTTGTATACTTGCTGAACGAGGTCTGCTTTGGTGAGTGTCATTCATTTCTCCTTGAGTTACTGAAATATAGTTTTTACCCAACAAGCTGGATCATATATCAAAAACAAAAAAAGTTAAAGAAATTGGTGTCATGTGTTCCATTTTTCGCTATATTTCTCTCTTATTGGCCATATTGAGAGATAAACGGCAGGCAAAAGACAGCTCTGAACAACAATATTAAACTAAAAGAACGTATCCTGTAATCTCACTTCTGATATGCTTCTACATTTTTGAACCTCAAGGAGGAAATTATGCACCAGGTCATGATACATCCGGCAACATACGACAACTGTCGAAAAGCTGTAGATCGTGCCTTTGAGCTTTTCCCTCAGGATATTGCCGGGAAAAAAGTAATGATCAAACCCAATGTGCTCAGAACATCCAAGGCAGAAGAGCATATTGTGACCAACCCAGCGTTATTGCGGGCTGTAATCGAAAAAATAGAAGAACTGTCCCCGCTTGAGATTGTGGTTGGTGATAATCCGGGTCTGTTCAATTATGGCGATAATGAAAACAGCTTTGAACAGACTGGTTTAATGGAAGCTGCAAAAGGATATTATAAAAATATTGGCGATACCTCACATAAACTTGCCTTTAATCCTGATTTTATGCCTCAAATCGGCGTTTCAACAGAAATCATGGATTCCGATATCTTTATCAGTCTGCCAAAATTTAAAACCCATGGTCTTACCGTCTTAACAGGTGCCATTAAAAACAGCTATGGCATTTTGCCTGGAGCGCAGAAAGCCCGTCTGCACCAGCTTGCCGGTACACCGGAACGTTTTCATGAGCTGATCGTAGAGGTCTTTCGCCTTCGTATTCCTGATCTTTTTATCATGGATGCAGTGGTGGGGATGGAAGGAAATGGGCCGGCTTCTCCTGAGTTGAGGGAAATTGGTCTGATACTTGCCGCGGATAATGGCGTGGCTCTTGATGCAGTCGTCGCAAGAATGATGGGAATTGACCCCTCTGATTCTGCTTTTCTTACAAAAGGCAAAAGCATTTGACCTCGGTGATTTCGATGAGCAGATGATTCAAATAGACGGAGAACTGCAGATTCTTCCTGATTTCAAACTTCCACCTTTAGGAGGCGAGGCTATTACGGGTAATCAGGCGATTCAAAATCTTATGAACAGCAGGGCCAATGTTAAACCCAAAGCTGACCCTGAACTATGCACAGCCTGTGGCTCATGCATAGATCATTGCCCGGTTTCCGCACTCTCCATGCAGGAGCACCTTCCTGTAGTGGATGCAGCAGTATGCATCGCCTGTTTCTGCTGCCAGGAGATCTGTCCGGAAAAAGCTATCAGCCTCAGTTGAATTGCCTGTTAACAAGCAGCTATATTCCAAAAACAGCTTTTATTCCCCTGACGAGTGGTGTAGGCTGGTCGTTTTTTGTAAACTTCTTTCGTTATTAAATTCTCTTCACCATTTCGATATGAAACTGAAACACAAGCTGGAATATGCATTACTCAGGAGCGCAATATTTTTCATCAATCTTCTCCCTGTTCCTGTCATTCTCTTTTTTTGCAGTGCTATCGGTTATTCAGCATGGATTTTGTTTCCTTTTCGTATCAAAGTTGCCTACAAAAACCTCTCAACCGTATTTCCTGAACTGGATCATCCTTCCAAGATACGCCTGCTGAGGCGAGTCTACCTGCAGTTTACGCGAACATTCGGATTAGTGTTTATTCTTCATCGCAAAAGCCTCACTCAGTTGATCCAGAACGCCAGGATTACAGGCCGGGATAAACTGGAAAACGCGCTTAGTCAGGGTAAGGGAGTGATTCTCACCACGATACATGCCAGTTGGTTCGAAGCGTACTTTGCCTGGTTCAACATGTCAGGCTTACCAACAAGCCTGATCTACAAGAAACAGAGCAACCCCCTTTCAGACAACTTTTTCGTCCGCCAGAGGCGACACTACGGAACCAGTCTGGAACAGCTCAGCAGTTACGATGGCATGAAGATATATCAACAGGCCCTGTCTGATAACAGGTTACTTATCGTCAGTCTTGACCAGCGCTATTCCGGTACCGGTACGAGTGTCAATTTTTTCAGCCGACCCGTATCCTGTGCCAAAGGATCCGCAATACTGCATCTTCGTTCAGGGGCACCTGTCATGACAAGCGTTTACTATATGAAGGACGGAGAGTTACATATTGACTTTGACACCGTAGATCTGCCCGAATACAAAGAAATAAACGACGAGAATATAAATGATATATGTACTCGAAGCATCAGATTGTATGAACCATTCATCAGGCAGTATCCGGAGCAATGGTTCAGTCTCTTTCACCGTCTGTGGAGTAAAAAAGGTTATTCTAAAGTTAACAGATCCGTGAGACAGATATTCTTTTAGTTGTCCGCGAATGCCTTCCTTGTTTTTTCCCCTTCAAGGAGGCATTATACAAAACCATTCCGCAAGTGAGTACGAACAAGAGCGCCCCTCCAAAAAAATAAGGGGCTGGAACCTTCGGCAGTTGATTAACTGGATAGTTTCCCCCTGCCTTTATCATTTTTATACTATTTACCTGACTCCATGACCAATAAACAAATCCTCGTTCGATTATACGAAGTAATTAAACCGTATCAGACAAAACTTCTGATTGCCATGCTTGCAATGGTATGTGTTTCCGCCGGAACAGGTGCCCAGACCTGGTTGGTGAAAGACGTTCTCGATAAAATTTTTATCGAACAGAATACTTTCTATCTTAAACTTCTGCCTCTGGTTCTCCTTGGTATCTTTTTTGTGAAAGGGATAGTGTATTACCTCTATTCAATTCTGCTGGAACAGGTTGGTCAATCTGTCATCCGGGACTTTCGACTGAATATCTTCAACCACATCCACAAACAATCTCTCTCTTTTTTCCATAAAATGCCCACCGGAACACTTATGTCGCGGATAATTTCCGACGTTACGCTGTTGCAGCAGGCGGTTTCAAATGCGCTGATCGGTGCTGTTCGCGACTTCTTTCAGGTGGTCATCCTGCTTGGAGTAGTTTTTTACATGAACTGGCGTCTGGCAATGATCACCTTTATTGTATTGCCGATTGCAGCGTATCCAATAGTGAAATTTGGTCGATTGTTTCGAAAGCTCAGTACTTCAACCCAGGAAGAAGTTGCTAATGTCTCCAATATCCTCCATGAAACCATTACCGGAAACCGGATTGTTAAAGCATTTACCAAAGAGGAGTATGAAGGAAAAAGATTTTTAAGCCAGATTACCCGGCTCTTTATTCTAACGATGAAGGATGCAAAATACCGTTGCCTGCAGCATCCCATGATGGAATTCATCGGGGGCTGTGCCATTGCCTTGATTATCTGGTTTGGCGGAAAGGAGGTAATTGGTGGAAATATGACCCCCGGAACATTTTTTGCCTTTTTGACAGCGCTTATTGCCGCCTATGAGCCGGTCAAGGGTGTGACGAAAATCAATTCGACAATACAGCAGGGATTGGCTGCCGCGACCCGTGTTTTTGCAATTCTTGATGTAGAGCCGGAAATTCAGGATAAAAAAGATGCCATAACACTCCCACTCTTTTCCTCGCAAATAGAGATCAACAATCTCCAATTTCGTTATGACGACAAGACACCTGTTTTATCAGATATAAACCTCACCGTACCTGCCGGTGAAGCACTCGCCATAGTTGGACCGAGCGGCGGCGGTAAAACCACCCTTACTCATCTGATTCCCCGATTTCTTGACCTGAAAGAAGGCGCCATTTTAGTTGATGGGGTAGATATCAGAGATGTCACCGTGGCATCCCTCAGAAATCAAATTGCCATGGTCACCCAACAGACCATCCTTTTTAACGACACCGTTCGAAATAATATCGCTTACGGAGACCAGCAGGCACCGGAACAGAAAATACATGAAGCCGCAAAAGCGGCACATGCCTATGACTTTATACAGGCATTGCCCAACGGATTTGACACAATTATCGGCGAAAGTGGTGCCCGCTTGTCAGGAGGGCAACGTCAACGGATCTCAATCGCCAGAGCTATTCTGAAAAATGCGCCGATTTTAATACTTGACGAGGCCACCTCTGCCCTTGACACCGAATCGGAACGCGAAGTGCAAAAAGCCCTGGAAAACCTGATGAAGGACCGCACGACCCTGGTTATTGCCCACAGGCTGTCGACAATTAAAAATGCCGACAGGATTATTGTCATCAAGGACGGCTTTATTGTCGAGCAGGGAACCCACGATTCACTCATTTCCCAAAAAGGTGAATATGAAATGCTCTACAATATGCAATATAAATAATTTTCAAGATGATAGTGAATATTTCTCTTCATGACTTACCTGAAACTCCTGTCAGTTTGCCAGGCTGGAGTTTTTGCAATTATTTTACATTGTGTAGCACAGGAAGGACGACACAAACCTCAGTATACTCACCATAGACACTCTTCACCTCAATCATCCCACCATGTTCCTCAACGATTTTCGACGACATGGCAAGCCCCAGTCCGGTTCCATCGCGTTTTGTTGTATAATATGGATCGAACACTCGACTAAGATTTTCCGGTTCTATGCCCACACCATTATCTCTGATTGTGATTTTCATCGTCTTTTCAAAGAGTTCCGCTTTAACTATTAACTCTCCGCCATGCTCCATTGCCTGTATTGCATTCAGAAATAGATTTAAAAAGACTTGATTCATCTTGTCTTTATCAACAAAAACCTGAGGGAGATCATCGTCTGTTTCGAGCTTGATGACGATACCATAGGATTCCGCATCCATTCGGATGAGAGAGACAGTTTTTTCGATAAGTTCTTTTATCGACGCGGCATCAGTTCTGAGTTGCCCGGGCTTGGCATAATCCAGCAACTCTCCGATGCTGCGATTGAGTCTTTCGACCTCCTTGACAAGGATATCTGCAGTCTCTGCCTCCTTGCTTGGTGGCGAAAAATTTGATTTCAATAATACAGCCAGTCCTTTAATGGAGCTCAGGGGATTGCGCAGTTCATGAGCAACTCCTGCTGCCATTTTTCCAAGCGCCGCCAATCGTTCACTACGCTGCAGATCTTTTTCCAGCTGCTTTACGGTCGTGAGGTCCCTTATAAGCAGGACCTCCCCGGCGAACCCGCCATCATCGTCAAGAACTACCATGGAGGCGAGATGTAATATCTTGCCTTTCCCGGATACAAGATCAACATTTATCTCCGCCTGTCGATCTCTTTTTCCATCAATTTTATGACCGGACAACATCTGCGAAAGTTGCAGAGGTAAACAGCTATCCGGCATCTTACCAATAATCTCATGATAATCGAAGCCAATGAGTTCCCTCGCAAAACCATTATATACCTGAATCGTCCCGCTGCTGTCTGTTGCAATTAAGCCAATCGGCAAAGAGGAAACGAGGATATCGGTAAATGCCCTCATTTTGCCGAGACGCTGTTGTGATCCCCTCAACCCTTTCAAGGTGGCAAAGGAGAGCGCACCACCTATACCAACGAGAAGAATGACAACCAGCAGTATTATGATTTGCAGTAACTGGCGTTTAAGTGGAGTTGTAAATTGCTCAAAATCCAGCTGAACAATATAGATTGGTTTCAGTTCGATGAGTCTGTCCATCTCTTCTTTTACTATGGAGAACTGGGGATGCTGGAAAAACCGGCGCATCATCTGGCCTCTCCCCTGACCCATATCCGAAGGTCCGTGCATCCCTCCCCCCATATTCGGTGGCAGGTACCATGATGCTATCTGGAACTTCCATTTATCTCTTTGAACATCTTTCTTTATACGTGTTACAAATCGACCTGAATCCCTGCTGTTGAGACCCCCGACAAAAGCAAGGCTATCTGGATCCTTCACTTCAGCTGGTACATTTTCACCGGCTCCTGACAAAACGGTGCCGGCATCATCCATCAGAAGAACATAATCTACACCCGGTTGTTCAACGGCCTGTTTCATTGCCGCCTGCATATGATCTTCCCAATGATTCCACTGCTGGGCTGAGCGGAGATTATCCCTTATCGACTCCCTCACGGAACTATTGATAAACCGCATGATGGTAAGCCCTTTCTGTGCCAGGGCCTCAACGACAAGTTCCTTCTCCCGCTGATAGTTGCTTGCGGCAAATAGTGCAAGAAGCAGCAATAATAAGCTGCAGGCGATTGCTAGAATCCAGGGAGAAAAATTACCTGACAGATTCCCTTTTTTTTCAGCAGGTGGCACTGTTGTCATAATTGGTAATTTTTTCAAGAATTGCCTTGGAAATTATATAAGTTGGCAGGATTCCATCATCCCCCATCGGCCCCGAGGCCAGCGTCTGCCCCGATATCATCGGATTATCGGATGCGTAGTACGCATATCGTATTTTCATGTCGGGCGGAATATGTCCCTGTATTATCGCCCCACTTATAGCTTTCTGATAGTGCCCCCCTTCCATTTCCAGCCCGACAGCTCGCCAGCTCGATGAATAAAATCGTTCCAGCATATCACGATTCTGCAGCGAAGTGCCAAGCACTGTAACCATCGGACCGGTAAAGACTTCCACCGCACCGTTAAAATCGCTGACCAGGAGATCGTTATTAACGATATAATTGTCGGCGGTTCCCTCTATAACATGAGCTGTAGCAAGCATGATGTCTCCCTTCTTCCCTGGGAGCACACCGGCCTTACCCATTATGGAAATTGATTGAATATTGAGATCAACCTCCTTTCCATCGATACTGGTTGGTGTTAAGAGTTTATCCATAATATCAAAAGCCTGCGTACCAAAAGCGTAATCTATGACGAGCAGCACCGGCCCAGTTTCTTTTATGAGGTGAAAATCTATTTTAAGGGAAGGGTGAATATGGGTCTCTTCGAGGAGGGAAAGATCAATAATATTGGTGTCAATATTAGAACCCGATTGATCCAGCTGATATATAAACCCGGGATCTTTGGTGAACGCGGTGACGGGCACCTCCTTGTTCCGAATCGTTCTCACCATTTCATATATATCATCAGGCACCGCAACTGCCGATTGGGTCAGGACCCTCGGGCCAAAAAGTAAATTCCGCATCGAATGCATGTTGGCGCTTATCACATGGATCGGCCTGCACTGGAGTTGTAGCCTGCATAATGATTCTTTGAGTTTTTCGGCCCAGAGAGAGGCATACTTCTGGTGATCTATCATTTCATGCAACGAGGGAGTAAAATAAACAGTAAGTTCATTTTTGGCCTTCCCCTGCTCATCAATCACCCTTTTGCCGATTCCGTAAACTATTTTGAAAAGGCCGCTATTGGTATTATGTTCCAGTCTGTTCCTTTCCAGATAATCATATGTCGCTCTTGTCTCTTTATATGTCCGCCCCAGAATAATTGAAAGATTCCAGATGGCATGCTCAAGTTCCCCATCTGCCAGGATTATATCTTTTTCGACGATCCGTTCCAGTTCTGCCCATTCCGAACTGACTAGATCAGCTCTGATCTTCGTTTGCTGGTATATCTTTTGAGCCTCTATGTTAAGAAAGGTTATATGGGTAAGAATGTCATAAATTTCACTCTTACCTGTCGTGATAACAAAACAGATTTCATTTTTTGAGACTGCGTAGGAGACTCTGCGCCTCTTGAAGGGAACGATTTTCGCGAACGAGGTGTCATTAAAATCTTCCTGAGCAGTGAGAATAATTCTGGTACAGGTTTCAATACCCTTTGGCATTCTGTCGATTACATATTCCAATCCTTTAAGTTCGACTATCCTGGCGTCTGTCATGGAACCATAGATTTCCGGACTAAGCTGCTTCAGGGACTCTGCCAATTTTTCACCAACTTTTCCGGATGGCCTGTACGAGCCCTGAAGAGAAAGAGAATCGGCAAGAATTTTAAAGGTTCGAATAGCATGTCGGGCTTTTTGGGATTTGGACAATTCCTGCATTGTTTCTCCTTGAGAATTACCGCAATGTCATAGTAGCTGGAATGTTTCATTCAAACAGCCGGTTCGCTGTTATCTCACTATCTTATACCACTATTATGTCTATCGGAACAAAAAAGAATATCCACCTCAAAAAGCAGGCAGAATCGAAAGGAAATCTTTTCAGAACGAAAAGATTAATTAAAATTTGCAGAACCTGAAAATACTCTAAGAGGGTAAACTGGTCGCAGGACCCCCATATGAAATAAATTCATCCAGAGCTGCAACCAGTTTATCGCGCCCCTGACCGGTCTTTGCAGAAAACAGGATTCTATCCTCAGCGCGAAAAGTATGACCGGCATCGAGGAGTCTGGCGTTTTTCTCTCTGATACTTCCGGAAACCTTGTCTATTTTTGTATACACAGGCAGAATAGGGATTGAATTTTGTCTCAGCCACTGAATTAACTGGGTATCCTGACTCTTCGGTTCATGTCGAATATCCAGAATAACCACGACACACCGAAGCGTTTGACGCTGTTCCAGATAAGAAGAGATCAAAGACTGCCAACCGTTCTGCATCACCTTTGGCACCTTGGCAAAGCCGTACCCCGGCAGATCCACAATAAAAAACTGATCCCCTACCCGAAAATAGTTCAATCCTTGAGTTTTTCCTGGTCGAGCACTGATTTTAACTAATTTCTTTCTTCCAATCAGGGTATTGATAAGACTGGACTTGCCAACGTTGGATCGACCGGCGAAGGCTATCTCAGGCAGCTCAATCGGAGGGAGCTGATTGAGCTGATGAACACTCAGAAGGAATTCTACAGTGGAAAAATCCATACTCTTGTCCTTTAACGACTTTTAACGCCCAGCCAGGAGCCCATAGGGTTCCTCTAGACGAAGTTACTATTTTTAAGAAATGATTTTATTCAAGGCGTATTCGATAATACCTTCCGCCCCCATTTTCTTTAATTTTGGAATAAGATCCCTGACTATATCTTCCGACACAACTGTTTCGACCGAATACCAGTCCTGATTGTACAGACTCGCCACCGTAGGGGCATTGAGGGATGGAAGAATGCTGACAATACCATGAAGTTTGTCGCTGGCAACGTTCATCTTCAGACCAACAATTCGATCTGCATTGAGTGCGCCCTGCAGCATCAAGGCGATATTTTCAATTTTTTCCCTCTTCCATGGATCGTTCCAGGCGTCTTTATTGGCAATGAGTTGTGTATTGGATTGCATCAACTCATGGATAATCCGTAATCCATGTGCCCGTATGGTACTTTCTGTTTCCGTAACCTCTACAATCGCATCGGCGAGACCCGCAACAACCTTCGCCTCGGTTGCTCCCCAGGAAAATTCAATTTTCACATTAATATTTTTATCTGCAAAAAAACGCTTGGTAACGTTAACAAGTTCAGTGGAAATTTTCTTTCCTTCGAGATCCTCTATTGTTTTGATCGCAGAATCGCCTGCTACGGCTATTACCCACCTGGTGGGTCTCCGGCTCACCTTGGAATAGACTAAATCACAGACTACAATGGTATCCGACATATTTTCCATGGTCCAGTCTTTGCCTGTGATCCCTGCATCGAGCAACCCGTCTTCCACATAACGGGACATTTCCTGAGGACGACAGATTGAACAATCCAGATCAGGATCGTCAATTTCAGGAAAATAATTCCTGGCTGCCGGCTTAATCAGCCATCCGGCCTTTTCAAAAAGTTCTATCGTAGCTTTTTCCAAACTTCCTTTCGGGAGTCCTAATTTCAACTGATCCATCTCAATATCTCCTGCCATTCAAATCATCTTGAAAATTAATTACTATCATTTCTTCCCGTAGACTACTGACGGGTCAAATACTTTCTCTTCCGTGGTAACAAGACTGTCACCTTGAAGCTGTCGAAAAAAACAGGATCTGTGGCCTGTATGACATGCCGCTCCACCAAGTTGTTCAACTTTGTAGACAACCGTATCATCGTCACAATCTACCAGAATCTGATGAATTTTTTGCACATGCCCTGATGTTTCGCCTTTCAGCCACAATTTATTTCTGGAGCGGCTCCAATAATGTGCCTGTCCGGTCTCCAGGGTTTTTTCCCATGCTTGCTTATTTATATAGGCAAGCATAAGTATTTCGTTTGTTTGATGATCCTGCACGATTGCCGGCAGAAGTCCATCAGGTGTTTTTGTGAAATTCAATGATATCATGGCGATCTGTAAATGTTTTTGAGACAATGAGTAACGAAATCATTCTTCATTTGCCAAAGCACTAAAATCTCTTACTCTAAAGAAAATAATACTTCCATAAATTAAGCCGAAAAGTGGATTAAACTAGACAGCTCTTCCTGCTTTGTCAAGGTACAGTCGGTGTTTTTGCCGTTTTTCTGTTCTACACTTGCATAAATTTGATCATCTCCTATATTATGCAACACTCTTTTTTAATTATTAATCAATGTTAATGTTCACATGAACCGAGGAGATTTTGTATGCTACACCCCACCGACAATTCCATTGTAACCCTTGCCTTTGTAGGCAAACTTGACAATGGTGAAATCTTTATTTCTACAGATAAACAAGAAGCACTGCAAATCAAAATTGGTAACAATGATCTCCCACCAACCGTCGAAGAAGCCATCCGCCAGATGAAAGTCGGCGAACATCGGAAAGTCCGGGTACCTCCGGAGGAAGGTTTTGGTCCCAGACAGAAAGAACTTCTTCAGACCATAGATAATCAAAAGATAATTGATACCCTGCAACCAAAACCCGGCATGGTGCTCTCCCTGAAAATCGACAAGGATGGTGTCGAGCAAAAGGTACCGGCAACAGTTATTTCCGTTGAAGGTTCCCTCATTACTGTAGACTACAATCACCCGCTCGCCGGACACCATCTGACCTACGAACTTAGTCTTCTTGATATCCAGCAAGAAGCCGGTTGATCATTCGACGGCTTTTGCTTGCAACACACCAGCTTTCAGTTCCGATTCCGGCAAGGGATGCTCTGGGTATGCCTTGCCGTTCACTCTATTTCCTGCCAACAGGATATTCCACGTTCAGGGCAATGATCCACCTAAAAATTATTTTTTCTAAAAACACCTGTACATAGAAGTGCGTCTATGTATAACCTTTACTATTAGATTGTATAATAATTCAAACGCAGGGAGTTGTTTATGGAAATAGAAGACGACGAAATATTGCAGGGATTTATTGAGGAATCACTGGAACACCTCGCAGATATAGAAACCGACCTGCTCGCTATTGAAGAAGGTGGCGCAAATATTGATGAAGACCTGGTAAACAAGGTTTTTCGTGCTGCCCACTCTATAAAAGGCGGCGCGGGCTTCATGGGTCTTACTACAATTCAGGATTTATCTCATGCAGCGGAAAATGTTCTCGGCATGATTCGCAGTAAAAAGCTTGTTCCCACGCCGGAAATAGTTAATGTCCTGCTGATTGCAGCGGATAAGCTCCAAAGTTTGATAGAAGATATCCAAAACAGCAATGAAGTGGACATCTCTTCACACCTCACTCCACTCAATGCCATCGCTGACGGTTCATTTGCACAACCACCATCCAGTGAACGTAATGTGGCGTCGGGCAGCAAGCCGAAAAAGATAAAAGAGCCTGAACCTTTATCGACCTATGATCTCGAAGAAGAGCCCATAGTTGAGGAAAGCCCGGAGCCGGAAGAAGAAACGGACCCTTCACCAATTCAAGCTCAGTCCGTATCTTTCGCCGAGCCGGCAGCCGGTACAATACCGGCGAAATCACAACAGCCCGCACCCAAAGCGGAAGCATCCCTCAGAGTCCATGTCAGTCTCCTTGATTCTTTGATGAATCTTGCTGGAGAACTCGTGCTCAGCAGGAACCAGTTATTGCAGACCATTGGCTCTGACGATCTGCGAAATGCAGAGGCAGTCGGGCAGCGTATCGATCTTATTACTTCGGAATTGCAGGAAGCAATAATGCTCACCCGCATGCAGCCAATTGGTAATGTTTTCAGTAAGTTTCCCCGCGTGGTAAGAGACCTTTCCAAAAAGCTCAACAAAACAATTGATCTCACCATCGTTGGAAAAGACGTTGAACTCGACAAAACGATCATTGAGGCAATTAATGATCCATTGACGCATCTCGTTCGAAATTCAGTTGATCATGGTATCGAGATGCCGAGTGAAAGAAAGAAAAGGGGCAAACTGGAGACAGGTCTGGTTGTTTTAAAAGCCTACCACGAAGCAGGACAGGTCGTCATCGAGATCAGCGATGACGGCAAGGGTCTGGACGGTGAAGCGCTTGCCGCAAGCGCCGTAAACAAAGGACTTCTCACCAGTGAACAGGCCCTTGTCATGTCAGACAAGGAAAAGGTCAATCTCATTTTCCTTCCTGGTTTCTCAACAGCTAAAGAGGTAACCGATGTATCCGGGCGCGGCGTCGGAATGGATGTTGTCAAAACGAACCTGGACCAATTAGGTGGCAATGTAGATATTATTTCCGAAAAAGGTACCGGTACAACAATTCTGATTAAATTACCGCTTACCCTGGCAATTATTCCCTGTCAGATTATCGAAACCGCTGGTGAACGTTATGCTATCCCACAAGTTAACCTGGAGGAACTGCTGCGTATTCCAGCGGGTCAGGTGAAAGACAGGGTTGAAAAGGTCGGAGACGCTGAGGTCGTGCGCCTGCGTGGTGTCTTATTGCCGCTTATTCGCCTGGCCGACGTAATAGGCATTGAGCGTACCTATTTTGATTCCGAATCCGAAGAAATTAAACCGGACAGAAGGGAAAAAATCTTTGATCGTCGTGGGAAGAACTCCCCGCTTTTCAATTCCGGAAGAGGATCGGAGAATGAAGCTAAATATGATCGGCAAGAACGCAGCCGTTCGGTAATCGATCGCAGATCTGCCGCTTCCAGCGCGCTCAATATTGTCGTGGTATCGACGGGGTCCATGAAGTACGGTCTGATCGTCGATCGGCTTCAGGACTCTGAAGAAATTGTTATCAAACCACTGGGCAGGCATCTGCAGCAGTGCAAAGGATATGCCGGTGCCACTATTATGGGCGATGGTCGCATTGCGCTCATCCTGGATGTCAGCAACCTGGCCAGAATGGCTCGACTTACCTCCATTGACGGCTCAGACCGCGCTTCTGAAGTTGCAAGAGCAGCCGAAGCCGCAATTAAAGCCATAAAAGACAAACAGTCTCTTCTTATCTTTAAAAGTTCCGAGATTGAACACTTCGCTGTTCCTCTTAACCAGGTTGAGAGGATTGAAAAAATCAAGCGTTCAGATATTGAGGTTCTGGGCGGCAAGCGTGTCATGAAATACAGAGGAGGCAGTCTCAGCCTTATCAGTGTTGATGACCTGGCCATGGTTCAGCCTCTTGCCGATAATGAGAGTCTGCTGGTCATAGTTTTTAACATCGCCAAACGGTCGGTTGGCCTGTTGGCAGTGGGGCCAATCGACGCCATAGAAGTTTCCGCTGATGTTGACGACAGCACATTGAGTCAACCGGGAATTATGGGATCGATTATCATCGATAATCAAACCACCATGCTTGTCAATGTATTTGAAATGGTACAAACTTTATTCCCACAGTGGTTTGAGGAACGTGAAAAGTTCGTAATTGAGGATATCGATACCCAGGAAACTCCAACCATCCTTATCGCTGAAGATTCCAAATTTTTCCGTAATCAGGTTAAAGGCTACATGACCGAAGTCGGGTACAATGTTATTGAGGCTGAAGATGGGGTGGAAGGTTGGAATAAGTTGCTGGAGCATGGTGATGAAATTTGCATGCTGGTCACAGATATAGAGATGCCTAACATGAACGGGTTTGAGCTTACTCAGAGAATCAGATCGGACAGCAAGTATTCAAAACTCCCTATCATCGCTCTGACGACGCTTGCCTCTGCAGAAGATATCGCCAGAGGGAAGTCCGTCGGAGTAAATGAATACCACATCAAGCTGGACAAAGAACGACTCATGGTGTCTGTCCATGATTATATCAAGAGAACATACTGAGAGGCTGCCTGATAGCCTTATGTAAAAATGAACCAAGCAAACGGAATGAAATATGACAGAGATTCGACCAACAACAGAAAGTAAGAAGATTGTTGAACTCGCGACCTTTTATATTGGTGACGCACTTTGTGGCATGGATATATTAAAGATCCAGGAAATCAACAAACTTATGCAAATGACGAAGGTTCCCCAGGCTCCCGACTATGTACTTGGTATACTCAATCTTCGTGGACAGATCGTTACCATCATCGATCTGGGACTAAAGCTTGGTCTTGGGGTAACTGATATCTCACAGGACCCGCGCAACATAATCGTTAATTCCACTGGCGGACATGTCGGACTGCTGGTGAGAAAGATCAGTGATGTCGTTTCAGCGGACATGACCAAAAAAGAATCATCTCCAGCAAATATGCGGGGCATCCAGGGAGAATATTTCAATGGAGTTTACAAAACCGATACCAACCTCATTGGCATCCTTAATGTTGACAAAGTACTGAGCATTGAGGATTGATTGATATAATGATTGCTGGAAAAAACCTCCGTATCCTCGTTGTTGATGATACTATTGTCTATCGGAAGGCAATTTCAGATATTATTGAGGAAATACCAGGTGTTGAACTTGCCGGTGTTGCTCATAATGGTGAAATTGCCTTAGCGAAGATCAAGACCCTCAAACCCGATCTTCTCACCCTGGATATTGAAATGCCGAAAATGAACGGCATTGAGGTATTGGCCGAGATACAAAAAAATCATCTTGATGTCGGTGCCATTATGGTATCGACATTGACTGCCGAAGGAAGTGACATGACCATGCGGGCCCTCGAGTTGGGCGCCTTTGATTTTATCCTCAAACCTCAGAGTAAAAATCAAACGGAGGGAAAGAAAGAAATCAGAGCTTCCCTCGAGCCTATACTCAAGGCTTTTTCACGTTCCAGGTTCGGTTCATCGCTGATAAACAGAGCCGGCAGAAGTGGGTCAGTGAGTACGCTGCCTGGAAAGGCGCATTCCGCTCAGACCAATGTCGAAACCAAAATTCTTCGCCCCGCCTTAACCAAGGTGAAACAAATTCGACGGGGGAAGTCGGAAATCGTCACAATTGGAATTTCTACTGGCGGGCCAAACGCATTGAACCAGATGCTCCCCAGGCTACCTGGAAATCTGGGAGTTCCGATTTTAATTGTCCAGCATATGCCCCCGGTTTTCACTAAGTCACTCGCTGCAAGTCTTGATAAAAAGTGCCAGCTTACAGTTAAGGAAGCTGAAGATGGTGAAATTATTTTGCCGAATACTGTATATATCGCCCCCGGTGGTAAACAGATGAAACTGGTTGCCGGAACAGATGGAGTGCACAGGAGGATAAAAATAACCGACGATCCCCCGGAAAATTCCTGCAAACCATCCGTAGATTATCTGTTCAGATCTGTTGGTGACTATTACGTTGGCAGGACTACCGCAGTCATTATGACCGGTATGGGCTCTGACGGTACCAAGGGGCTCGGCGTACTGAAAGATAAAGCTGCGTTTATTATCGGCCAGGATGAATCATCCTGTGTTGTCTATGGAATGCCCAAAGCCCCCGCAGATCTTGGCTACCTCGATGTCGTTGCACCTCTTGGCAAAATTGCCGACGAAATAATCAAGAGTGTGAGATAGATGCTGTCTTTTTATTTCATTGTTCTTAACAGGCCTTCAAACTACGATGATTAAGATCGCTCCCGCAGAATTAAAACTTATATCACAATATATCCAGGCTCTCACCGGGATATATCTTGATCAGAGCAAATCATATCTGTTTGAAACCCGCCTCAGTTCAATTGCTGAAGCACACGGTTGTAAATCCTATCAGGAGCTGCACAATAAATCCCGGCAAGACCTCAGTAAAAAAATCGAAAAGGAGATCATTGACGCTATTACCACCAATGAGACCCTGTTTTTTCGAGATAAAGGTCCCTTTGAACTTCTTCAGCATAAGATTCTTCCTGAGATTATCGACGCCCGTTCAACACAATCCTCGGCAAAGACCAGGATCAAAATCTGGAGTGCCGCCTCCTCGACAGGACAGGAACTCTATTCTATTGCAATAGTGATCAAGGAATTGCTGAGGGATTCCCCTGATTATGCATTTACCCTCTCCGGAACGGATATCTCCGATGCGGCAGTTGCCCAGGCGAGCTACGGAAAATACAACAGGTTTGAAATAGAACGGGGCCTGGACAAGAAATACCTGCAAAAATATTTCACACTCTTTGGAGACTCATGGAAAATAAAGGATGAGATCCGGGCCATGGTTAATTTCAAAAAAATTAATCTGATGCAGCCTTTCACAGCACTCGGTAAATTTGATATTATATTCTGTAGAAATGTAGCTATCTATTTCACTTTAGAGGATCGCAAGAAACTTTTTAATAAGATGGCTGATAGCCTTGCGGACGACGGGTATCTCGTCATAGGGTCAACAGAGTCACTTACCGGAGTATGCCCCAGATTCGTGCCCAAACGACATCTGCGATCCATCTTTTATCAAAAGAAATAACAGAGGCTCTTTCATGAAAAATCTTTCAATTCTCGTTGTAGACGACGATCCTGTCATCAGGCGTCTCCTGGAACAGCGACTTCTAAAAGAAAATTACAAGGTTGACGTTGCCGAAGATGGTTACGTTGCCGAAAGAATGCTCAAAGAAAGCAAATACGACATAGTATTAACGGATTTGATGATGCCGGGTGACATCGGTGGCATTGAAGTTCTGGAGATTGCTAAAGAGCTGGACAGTCGGATTGAAGTTGTCCTGATTACCGCCCATTCTTCTGTTGATACCGCTGTTGCAGCAATGAAAAAAGGAGCGAATGATTACCTGGAGAAACCAATTAATTTTGACGAACTCTTTCTGCGAATAGATAAAATTGCAAACATGCAAACTATTTTAAGAAGCGCTCAAGACCTGCGGATAGCAATGGATACAACTACAGATGTCGCATCCTCGACGATACAAATGCTGGAGATGCAGGTTGTAAAGCTTCAGGAATCACTGGATAAAGTTGAAACTATTCTTCGGGACGACCAAGTTGCCGATGACGACAAAATAGACAAAGCTCTCGATATTATAACAGAAATGTAACTACCCTCGCTCCAGCAGTGTCAGGTATTCAGGAGCCATGTTTCATTCTCTTCCATTTCCAGGGAGACACAGGATCAGTCGTACTCCAAATGCCTTGCTTCTTATTTATTGCTGAATTTTGCGAGGTCGACCAGGATTTACATATTTCCTTGCGGCAGTAACGAGGATACACCCAGGCAAGACCAGCCTCTACCAGTTCTCCATTCAACGTTTGGCCCCCATATTCAACAATTGCAACCATCCTCTTGTAATTATCATAGTATTGCGGTTGGATAAGGACTTTTTTGCCATAAAAACTTTTCCGCACCAATGCTTTTGCAGCATGAGAGAATGGTTGGTTATATTCCGGGCAATCCACTCCATAAAGACGTACTTCAATTGTTTTTTCACCTGAAACAATAAGAAGAGAGTCACCATCAATAATTTTTTTGACGACCCCAAAGAAAGGGTTCATAGCGAAAGCGGGAGAAACAGATGCCACTAAAATAATGATTAAAACTATAATGAAGTTTTTAAGCATGAATCCTTCTTCCTGTAAATTAACGAACGTATAAATTTCTGAGAATACCTAATTGTTTCATAAAGGAAAAGCGGTATTGATCTTTTCTTCCGTTTAGGGGAGAATGCTTTACTCAGAAATCATTGACTCCTTCCGAAAATATTACTTGTTTTCTTCGGTAGAGGCTTGATACCAGCCAGAAAACACTATTGTTTTTTATCCTTTTGATGTGATATGCTTGTTGAGAAGAATACGTTTTATTCGTAATTAACCTTATGTAAACGAGATTCCGAAACAATATTTTGCACTAAATAATCACGCAGGGTTATGCCACCACAAAGAGAAATAACGGACAGTGAAGAAGAAACCAGATCTTTTCTGATCAATCTTCCCATTTTTTCAAGTTTCAATGTTAATGAGCTGTCTGTTTTTTCCAAACATATGAGCTTTATTCACTTACAGCGTGGAGAGTACCTTTTTGTCGAGGGAGATCAGGGAACATTTATGGGTTTTGTTGTAAATGGTGTGCTGGAAGTTCAAAAAAAGGCCGAAACCGGTGAAAATATCATCCTGGCACGGTTGACCAAAGGCAGTTCCATAGGTGAAATGGCACTTATCGATAAATCACCGAGGTCAGCAACTGTCATAGCCAAACAGGCTACCACCATGGTTACTCTCACCGATAAAGGTTTTGAGCTTTTAGCGGAAAAATACCCATCATTGGGGATCAAAGTAATTCAGAAGATTGCCCGATTACTTAGCCTGAATATGAGAAGAACCTCCAGTAAATTAGCCGATTTGATGCAATCTTCCCTATGAAGACTCTTAAAACAAATCAATCAACAGTCTTCTTTTCCCTTAATAAATAAATGTTATCTTTACCCACAATACTTTTTGCAGATAAGGAACAAGACGGACTCTCTGCCATTTCAAAAATTCTCGACTTACAATTCGACTGTACAGTTGAACATGTCTTTACCGAACAGGATCTCGATGCTTCATTACAAAACCATTCGATTACAATCCTGGTTATTGATTTATACTTTTCTCAAAAAGATGACGAATTAACGCTGATCACTTCTCTTAAAAAAAGACATCCTGACACACTCATACTTCCAATCATTCCAACCGGATGTCCTCAGCTCATCAAACAGATCATGGACCTTGATCTATTTTATTTTATTCACAGGCCAATAGATCCTGTCGAGACAGCCCTGGCATTGAAACGAGCTTATGAGACACTTCCTGCAAGCAAAACATCAAGGAGACAACCAGACAAAGCAAAACAGTTGCCGTTTCACGGAATGATTGGTTCCAGTCCATCCATTCGAAAACTCTTTGACCTTATAACCCGAATTGCAGAAGATGATATTTCCACAGTCCTTATACGTGGTGAATCAGGAACCGGCAAAGAAATGGTTGCAAAGGCCATACATGCCCAAAGTAATAGACGGGACAAGAATTTTGTGCCTGTAAATTGTGCTGCCATCCCAGACGATCTTCTTGAGAGTGAGCTTTTTGGGTACACAAAAGGTGCCTTCACGGGGGCAATAGCAAACAAACCAGGCAGAATTCAGTATGCCGACCAGGGGACACTTTTTCTCGATGAAATCGGAGACATGAAATCCGCTCTCCAGGCCAAACTGTTGCGGGTTATCCAGGAAAAGGAGTTTGAGCCGGTTGGTGCTTTCAAAGCAATTCCTGTTAACACGAGAATCCTGGCGGCAACCCACTGTAACCTTGAACAAATGGTCAGTGAAGGCCGGTTCAGAGAGGATCTTTACTATCGCCTGAGTGTTGTGCCCCTCCATATCCCCGCCCTAAGAGAGCGACCTGCTGATATCCCGTTATTAGTCGAGGCATTTTTTGAAAAATATGCAGATAAGCGCGGCAGAGAGAGATTTACATTTTCCACCCGGGCGTTCGCTGCGATATCCTACTACCAATGGCGGGGCAATGTCCGGGAGCTTGAGAATCTTATTCAGCATTTATCCATTCTGTTCAGCGGCCGTGAGGTTGAACTGGATGATCTCCCTGAAAAATTCCATAGTGTCAGTATCCCACCTGAAATAGAGACTGCAATAGCTGAGCAAACACAAACGAATCGAGCGGCAGTCCAACCGACACCTGTTCAACATGTTGATTGGGATAACGGTTCAGTTGATTTTAACGATTTGATTAATGATTTTGAAACGCAGCTTATCGTTCAGGCATTAAGGCTTACCGAAGGAAATAAGAAAGAAGCAGCTCGTTTATTAAACTTAAAGCGAACGACTCTGCTTGAAAAGATAAAGAAAAAAGATATTGATGGGGAATGGGACAAATAAATAGGTCGGAATTCTTTTCAACCGGGATATCTTTACAACCCGTCAGGCTGCAAGTTCGAGTAGATTGTTATGCACATTTTCCTCAATATCTTCTTTTGAGGCCGGGGTAAGTAATATATCCCGTACACCATACTTGACAGCTTTTATCACCTTCGTTCTTGTCCAGCCCGGCCCGGCAGCAATCAACGGCACTGAACATGCAGAACTCACCTTGATGGCAACACCAAACACCTGTTCATTGACATCGTTCATCACCAGATAGATTGCCTTCAGGTTGCCGGGAATATAATTATTCAGGTTGTCTTTGAAGGAGAGTTCTTTAACTGAGTACCCGGAACCCACAAGGACACCTGCAATCTTTGCTGCTTCCATTTCATCATCGCCAACCACTAAAATATCCAGCGACTTCAGATCATTCCCTTCAATCCTCCGGTCACTCTCCTGAACTGTTTTGTACGAATCGGATTGAGCTTGTCCGGTCAAAGAAACATCTTCTTCCCGGCCACCAATGACTGTTTCGGATCTCAGACCGCCGAGCTGCAGAAGATCGAGGGGAAAAAGCATATTTACTTTCCCGAGATCAAGATCACCCAGCCTCAAATCCATCCTGCTCAAATAATAGTCCTGATCAGCAATTGGCTCATTTGAGTCTATATCGACTTTCATAGGAGCGACGTTCTGCAGATTGGTTTTTATAAATCGAATCCGTTTTATATACTGCTCTTCAAAAACTGTTGTATAGACACCAGTTATGATATTGGCTATTTCGCTATAAGCATCCTGAGCATCCTCACCAAACTCCTCACCGGCAACAGTTGATTCGAGTTCGTTGGCAGGAAGCATAATTAATGTGCTTCCCAGCCGGATAGCATCACGCAGACTGACAGACAGGTAGCTTTTTCCCTCAAGTTCACCAACCACATCCATATTGGCAAGTACCTGTTTCCCGGATACTTCTTCAAAAAAGAATTCTTCTTTACCGACTATTAAATTTTGAAGATTACTGAGCTTGATATCACTGCCGAGAAGAGCACTGAGCTCACCTGCCATCCTCTCCTTGCACACAGCAAGAATTTTATCTATCAACTTTTGATGTTTCTTACTGTCTGCCGGAGAGAGAGTGCCGGGACTACCTTTTGGAGAAGTGGGAGAAGTGCCGCCAGCTGTGGATTTGAGGTTTTGTTCTTTCTCTTGTGCTGAATTGACGGGTACAGGAGGTATTTCTGTGTTTGGTTCTACTGCTGATTCCGGGGTCTCTACCTTTGAAGCAGCGAGACTGAGCAACTCCGCAGGGAAAAGCATATGCATCCTGCCAAGAGTTTTACCCTCGACCGCCATGGAGATGCTGCTCATATAATAGGTTATATCCGGTAGTGGTTCTGCGGCCTCAACTTCGACCTTGGCAGGAATGATATCCCGGAGTTCCTTTCGGATAAACCTGAGCTTTTTGTTATACTGTTCTTCAAAGATTGCGGAATAAACACCAGATATAATATTAGCTATTTCGCCATAGGCATCTCGGGCATCTTCACTAAAATCCTCGGCCTTAACCACATTTATAAGCTCGGCAGGGGGAAGCATAATGAGGATGCCACCCAGGTGGATTGCATCTTTGACACTGACTGCAAGATAACTTTTCCCCTGCATCTCACCTACAACTTCCATATCGGCCAAAACCTGCCGTCCGGTGACGCGATCTTGAAAAAAATCTTCTTTATTGATAAATCGATTTTCTATGTCACCCAGGGTAATGCCGACTCCGAGAAGTGCTGTCAGCTCTGCTTCCATCCTTTTCTGACATTCTTCCAGGAGCCGATCAACCTTTTTCCTATGCTTTTCGACATCAATTTTCAGACTAGTGCCTTTTCGCGGCTCGGGATCCTGTCCGGGTTCAGTCGTCTCCCCGGTTTTCAGTGAAACCTCGGCATCCCTTGGTGGAGTCTCTCCTTGAACAGGAGTCTCAGACTCTTTACCAGTTTGCTCTGTAACTTTTTCTTCTTCCTGCAGATCGAAAATGGCCGCCGGCATCAGCATCACCATATCACCCATCTGGCGACCTTCAAGAACCATGGAAAAAGAAACCTGGTAGTATGTCTGGTTAACTATTGGAATGTCGGTGTCAATATCAACCTTTCCAGGAGAAAGCACCTCCTGTTCCTTGCGTACAAAACGACAGGATTTTGGATACATCTCCTCAAAATCCTTGGTAAAGGAACCGGCAATGATGTTGGCTATTTCGCCATAGGAATCCTCAAGCTCTTCACTGTACTCCTCTCTGCCGATAACCTCTTCCAATTCGGCAGAAGGCAACATTATGAGTGTACCGCCGAGTCTGATGGCATCTTTAATACCTATCAGCAGACAACCATTTCCTGTTATTTCTCCTGAGATATCCATTTGGGCACAGATTTGCTTGCCCTGCAGGCTATCAAAAGCATTTTCTTTGCTTACTAATTTTCTGTCTCTACCAATCAAGGAGAAATCGGCACCAAGAAGAGCACCGATCTCCTCCTGTATTCTTGATTCAACAGCCTCAATTATCCTGTCTAAGCGTTTTTGTTGTTTCATGAAGGAAGCAGGAAGAGTAAAAAATTATTTATTTGCATCTTGCAATCAGTGACCGTTGTTAATCTTATCGGCTGATCACTATAAAGTATTTATACATAATACATTTTTTCAAATTAAGAATTAACAACATACATCAATTCCACCCAAAAAGTGTCCCCACCCATTTTAAAAGGAACGACTATCTTAGTTGATCCAACAACTCCACTCACATAAAAAGATTCACCAACTATTGATGTCGGAATAGCCAGCTCAACATCTATGTCCAATTTGGTATAGGAAACCTTGAGATTTCCAGCGACCATATTCGCAATTTCCCCTATGGCATCCTTGACATCATCATTCAGCTCTTCAACTTCCATGTCAAGGAATGCCCCGGTAATTGCCTTCGCCACTGAAGCAGGGCAGTGAACAGCCAGCAAACCACGAATGCCACCTCCCAATCCGATCATACTGGTCAGGTTCGATTGTATGTTACATTTGGTATTCTCAAAGACCTCGGCACATTCAAGATCGACCATGAGCATGGTAGCAAATACATCCTGAGTCCCTGAGATAATCTCATTGCCTATACTGAATATATCGGCCATATTTCTCTTCCGTGGTTATGCAAAATAAGAACAGGCAGAATCGGTATATTCGATGCTGCCTGTTTTTTTTATCATCTGATGAGGTTATTTTTCCAGCTGGAAATCGATAGAAAATTCTCCGGCATCGCATTTAAAAGGTATAATAATTCTTTCAGCCTCTTTTGTGGGCTGAAAGTCATATTGCCGGCCCGTAATCGTTGAAGGAAGAGAAAGTGCAATATCTCTCCCATTCTCCGAAAGAATAGATTTAATATCTCCACCAAGCATATTGGCGAGTTCGCCAACAGCATCCTTCACATCCTCGTTTATTGCATTGACATCCATTCCAAGAAAGCTGCTGGTAATAGCCAGTGCCACCTTGATAGGTATGTGTATTGCCAGAACTCCTTTATGAGTACCCGCCAAACCAATGACACCGGAGATACTCTCAGTCAGGGGAACAATTTCAGTCTTATAATGGCCGGTTACAGAAATTTCCATCATCACCATTGAGGAAAAAATTTCTTTGGCAGACTCAATGATTTTCTCACTAATTTCCACTCGCTACTCCTATCATAATTTGGGTTTACAGTAGAGGGCCAAGTACCTCATTCACCTTGTCCGGAGTAAAGGGTTTTTTTATTGCACCAACCGCACCAAGAGCTTTCGCTTCGCCAATAATATCATCGCCGGTTTCAGTGGAAATCATCAGAACCGGTATGTCCTTGATAGCGGCTCGGGTTGATTTTTCTCTCAAGAAGGCAATCCCATCCATGTTGGGCATATTTATGTCGCTTAACACTATATCAACGTGCTCACTTTCCAATACAGCCAGAGCTTCAATGCCATCTGCAGCTTCGAAGATATTATCAAAGTCAATCCCGGCCTGCCGAAGTGAACGGCCGATAATTTTTCTCATTGTGCTTGAATCATCAACTAACAGAACATTCTTTCCCATTCGTTTCTCCTGTATATTTTTGCTTAGAAAATTATTCCCGATTTTTGAATAATAATAGAATTAGTAAAATTACTTCCCTTAAGGCAAGATAGGGCCGGATAGTATTCATCTTCAATGGAGTACGAAAGATGCAATCCATAGACCATGTAACATAATATCAACAAGCAGTTTAAAAAATCAAATAAGCTGGGAAAAAAAGAACATATAATCTCTTTTAGTTGTCAGTTATCTGAATACCTGTCTGAAAGCTGTCAATTTTTTGGCACATTCTCTCCAATTTTCAACAAAATGCCACTCATTATTGGATTAAGGCAAAGATTCGATGCATGGAATACTTTTTGCTTTACAACAGCTATGAAATTAATACTCCCCTACATATTTCTGCTCCTCAGCATTCTGCAATGTTCAGCTCATGCATCTGAACTCATCAAAGTCTCCAGAGCAGACACAAAGGATATTATCCAGTTCTATTTCACTTTTGATGTAACTCCTGAGTTCACCAGCATCAGAAGCGACAGGCGCATTGATCTTGAGTTTTTCAAGACCACACGTGCGTCATCAGTTGCTTTGGGTGAGCCGGACAATGACATTGTCAAAATTCTGCCACGCCCCGGTACTGATAGATATACTCTATCTCTTTTTTTCCGTTATAGCCCACAACACTATACAATTACCAGAAGTGCGGACGGTAAATTGGTGTTTGAAGTCCTGCTTGGCAACGAATACAGCAAATCTTACAAAAACCTCGCCGATAATCTCAAAGGATTGACGGTGTTGGAAAGAACTTCAAACGACTCCTTAAATCCTCTCTTGACTTCTCCATATGCAAAGAACTGGATATCATTTTTTTCTTTATACGAGTCGCCCTTAAAAATCGATGTGCCCATCAACTTCAGCCTTCCCCCCTTTCCTGTTATCGGTCTTCTTCCTCCTGGCGAAAAAGAAAATCTAAGCATAATAGATACCGAGATGTTTGAACTCGCCGATAAAAATCTCTGGGATGAACTTGGCGAAAAACTGTTGAACTTAATTGAAGCAACACAGGATGAAGAAACAAAAAAACAACTGGCTCTCACGTATGGAGAAGTGCTGAGCAGAAGCGGTAAATTTGAGGATGCCTACAGGCAGCTCTACCTCCTGAAAGAACAATACAGCGACGAACTACTAGGCACTTATGCCAACTATCTTTTAATTCAACTGCGAGCTGTTCACGAAAACCCGTATATTGGCGATAGTTGTTATCGCGCCATGGAGTCATCAATAAGCAATACCCTCCCCCTGGCCCCATATCTCCTGCTTTCTCAAATCGAAACAGCCTTTGCGACGGGCAACCACGAAAGGCTCAACCATCTGTTATTACGTGATGATGTCGCCTTGCCAGAGACAATCAAGGAAATCATTGAAATTCATCAGGGTGATTACTGGTATATCATTAACCAGCCGGCCAAAGCAAGAGCAGCATACAAACTCCAGTCCGATTCTCCGGTATTACAGACTCTTCCCTTTTCATTGGGCAATTTCTGTAATGTTAATTACGACGGGAAAATGTTTGAAGAAGCCGCGACCTGCTATGAAACACTTTCAACTTTTGCTTTTGACAAAGCCCTTCTGGGCCTGATTGATTATAGAAAAAATATGTCAAAACTCAGGACTGGCGATGAAACATCGCTCATTGACAATTTTTCATTTATTGCGACGACATACCCCCATACAGAGGCAGGCTTGAAGGCTGAAATAAAGAGGAACGACCTGTTGTTTCTAAAAAATAAAACATGGGGACGCCAGGCTGCAGAAAATTATGGCACCATTGCCAAAGAGGCTAAATCCAGAGACATTAGAGAAGAAGCCCTGTTTAAACAGGCTCTCATCCAGGCCTTGCTCGGTGAACCAACCATGTCAATTAAACTTCTCCAGCAATATTTGAGAGAATTTCTGACAGGGGATGTCAGAATATCGGCACAGGCTCTCCTCATTGACCTTCTGCCCGGGGAGATTAAACGATTGGTAGACAGTAATGAATACATGCAACCACTCGTCCTGGCCAAGCAAAACAAAGAATTTTTCCAAAACAAATGGATTGACAGCAAATTTCTGGTCGAAATCGCCGAGGCCTATAATAGAATAGGCATATACGATGAAGCTCAAAAACTTTATCTCTACCTCATCGGCGTTATGCCTGCAGACCAGCAAGAAGATTTTTTTCTGCCTATGATCCAAGCCACCTTTGATCACGGGGATTATCAGCTGGTGGAAGATTATGCTGCCCAGTACAGCTATAATTACCCGAAGGGTCACTACACTACAGAAATCCTTTTGTTCCGATTGAGATCTTTACTCGCAGACGAACGGCTCAGCGATGCGCTCCTGCTTCTGCCTGATCCCCTTCCTGAAAATACAGACTTCTATCGATTAGCGGCTTCATTGTTCTATAGAACCGATAATTTTCAAAAATGTATAATTGTATCAAAAAAACTCATTCTCATGAAAGTTCTTTTGACAGAGAAAGAACAGTACATATATGCAGACTGCCTGTATAGAACAGATCAATTTGAAGAAGCGGAACAGTTATTTATGGCTGTAACGCAGGAAAGTGATTTTTACCAGCAGAGCCTTTATCGGCTTGCGGAACTTGCCCGAAAAAAAGGAAATGAAAAAAAAGCACTAAGTCTCTTTGCAAAAATTGTCGAAACAGAAAAAAACAACCTATGGAAACGTTATGCGGAACGGGAATTGCAATTTGCAAAAGAAGCAAGCCGCAATTAGCATAATTTTGTCATTTAAGATCAATTACCGGAAAGAAGTTAAGGAGGAAAAATGGATCCATTAAAACCTTTCGACAGCAACATGCAGCTCCTGAGCAAGGTCCTGGATCTTCGGGCTCAAAAAGCCGAGGTAATTTCTTCCAATATTGCCAATGCAGAAACACCCGGCTATTCCTCATCGCGATTTGATTTTGAAGAGGATCTGGCCAACGCAATAGGTAAGAGAAATACCATTCGTCTGGCAACTTCGAACGAAGCGCACATATCTCTTGGCCCTTCCAACTTTGACTCCGTCAACGGCAAAATAATCACCGAAAAAGACAATACAGGTATCGGTGATGAAAACGGAGTGAGCGTAGACAAGGAAATGCTGGCCCTTTCGGAAAACGAACTGCTTTACGAAACAACCGCCCTCCTCTTGAAAAAGAAGATGACCCTGCTCAAATATGTCGTATCCGGCGGACAATGATGCTGAGAATTGTCAATAATCCCACTGAGGAAATCACATGGATATCTTAAATACCTTTAGAATCGGCGGATCAGCCCTTCAGGCACAAACCATAAGGCTGAACACCATCAGTTCAAACCTCGCCAATGTCGAGACTACCTCAACTCCGGAAGGCGGCCCGTATAAAAAGAAGTCCGTCTACTTTCAGTCGGCACCGCTTACCTTTCAGGAACAGCTTGAGGGAAACATGAAAGCCGGGGGCCAGGGTGTGAAAGTGACAAAAATCATCGAGGATAATACACCGCCAAGAAAAGTTTATAATCCATCTCATCCGGATGCAAAAGATGACGGATATGTCGAAATGCCCAACATCAGCGTTTTGGAAGAAATGGTCGATATGATGTCTGCCACACGATCTTATCAGGCAAATGTGACAAGTATTAAAATGGCTAAAAGAATGGCCATGAAGGCACTTGAAATAGGGAGATAATCGAATATGAATACCATAGAAAATCCAGCCGGTATTTCTCTCCAGCCAGCCAAGGTGGCAGACACCAGTGCAGTAAGTAAGAGCACGGCGGGTTTCGGCGACATTCTTTCCTCAATGATGGAAAAGGTAAATGAAACTCAAACAAACGGTGATCAGGCAATCCAAAAACTGCAAAGTGGGGATGCTCAACATCTCCATGAAGTCATGATCGCCGTGGAAGAAGCGGATATTTCCCTCCGCATGCTCGTTCAAATGCGCAACAAGGCACTGACCGCTTACGAAGAGATCATGAGGATGCAGATTTAAGGTTCTGATTCGCAGGAATTGCTAAGGTATCAAGCATTGATATGTTCGTAGAAAACCTAAACTTTCAGATGGCTCAGTAAAAGGATCATATACTCATGGAAGTAAAAGAGACGGGAATAGCTACCTCAACGAAACCAGCCCCCCCCGAGGTTATACGACCTCAACGAAAAAGCGTATTTGGGCTCGTTCAAGAATGGCCTCTATCGAAAAAATTTTCAACGGGGGCAGTGCTTCTTATTTCGATATTCCTCTTTGCTCTGCTGATAATACAAGCGCGAACTGCCGATCAGCAACTTCTCTATGCCAACCTGACGCTCAGCGATGCTTCATCTGTGACCGCCTGGCTAAAAAACCAGAAGATTGACTATACTCTTAAAAACGGTGGAAAAGATATCTGGGTTCCCGCTGATCTCATCTACCAGACACGTCTTGATCTTGCCGCCAATGGGATACCAAGTGGAGGCGATGTCGGGTTTGAAGTTTTTGATAAACAGAATTTTGCTCTTACCGATTATGTTCAAAAAGTGAATTATACGAGAGCACTGCAAGGTGAACTGGCAAGAACGATTACATCCCTTGCGCCGGTTGAATCGACCCGAGTCCATCTCGCACTGCCGGAAAAACGGCTTTTTAAAAATCAGCAGAAAAGCGGCAGCGCGTCTGTAATCGTTACCCTTGTTCCCGGCAAAAATCTTGACCAGGCACAGGTCCGGGGCATTATAAACCTGGTGGCCGGTTCTGTTACCAACCTGGAACCCGCCGATGTCAAAATAATTGATTCCAACGGGGTAATTCTCGAAGCCCAGAAAAAAGCGGCTGAAGAGGATCTCCTTTCCGCCGATATGCTGGCCTATCAGCAGGAAGTTGAACACAGGATGGAAATACGGGCTCAGGATTTACTGGACAAAACTATGGGAAAAGATAACGCCATGGTGCGAGTCTCTGCGACCCTGGATTTTTCCAAAGTTGAAAAAACCGAAGAGCTCTATGACGGTGACGACCCCGTTATCAGAAGTGAACAAGTAAACATGGAAAGCAATGGATCGGAAACAACCGCAGGCATTCCTGGTGTACAGTCCAACTTACAGGGGAATGAACTGGGTCAGAGCAGTGGTTCCAGTCCTTCAAACAAAAATTTCCGCACTACCAATTATGAAATCAGTAAAACCGTCAGTAAAGTTGTAAATCCGGTCGGAACCATAACCGCTCTCTCGGTATCCGTGCTTGTTGCGGATAAAATCAAACCTGGCGCAGATGGAACACCGGAACCGGCCATTCCGCGGTCCGAAGAAGAGCTTAAATCAATAGAAAATATGGTTGCCTCCGCGATAGGTCTGGTCGCCTCACGGGGAGATGTCATTAACGTATTGTCCATGCCCTTTGTCGATCCGAAAATTATTACAGCAGAAGGTGAATCGGCATCGGAAAATCTTCTCTATCAATATATGCCACTGATAAAATATGTCCTGATCGGTCTAGGCATGTTGCTCATCTATTTCATTTTTGTCCGACCCGTTATAAAAAGCATGAAAAATGAAGTAAAACAGCACTACAAGACGGTTGAGCAGCTTCAACATGAACACCGTCTGGCGCTTAACGAAGAGCCCTACGAGCCGCCGCTGCCGATTGATGACGCTATCACCGCCTTGCGTAGAGAAGTACATCAAAATCAAGTACCTACCGCCTTTATACTTAAGAACTGGATCCAGGAAGGTTGATAAGCAATGGCTATTGAAACACTAACAGGAATCAATAGAGTCGCAGTGTTACTCATATGCCTCGGAGAAGACGCTACGGCGAAAATTTTCGAGGAATTGTCCGACGATGAAGTACGTCAGGTCACCCGTGCCATGTCCACCATCGATCATATCCCAATGGTCATAAAAGAAAGGGTTTTCGCGAATTTTCGCGAATCTCAGAGCCTCTTCGCCGGATTATTTGTAAAGGGCAACGATTTCGCCAAAAATGCAATTGCTGCGACTTCAGGCGAAACAAGATCGAAATTTCTTATGGATCAGTTTCTGTCAGGAACCGAAACAAAATCTCTGGAAACAATAGCCTTAATGGCTCCCCGTATGGTCGCCGGTCTTCTCGAGCACGAACATCCCCAGACCGTCGCCCTGATTTTATCAACGCAACACATGGAGCATGCTGCAGAAATTTTAACAAATTTACCCGAGGAAACCAGGGCTGATGTGGCCTATCGTATATCAAAGATCGAAAAGGTTTCCCCCGTCGTGTTGAGCAGGATTGAAGATGCTCTTCATCGAGAGATAGGTCTGGTATCAGGCAAAGCCCATAAAAAAGTTGGTGGTATAGATGCAATAGTCGGTATCCTCAATCATATGAAAAATAATCTCGATGCGGATATTCTCGAAGATATGGAACAGACCGATCCCGAAATGGCGGAAGAAATCCGCAAGAAGATGTTCACCTTCGAGAACCTCGTCGCCCTGGACGGCAGATCCTTACAAATGATACTAAGGGAAGTCAATAACGACTCTTTAACCCTTGCTTTGAAGACTGCCTCCGAGCAAATGAAGGAAAAAATATTTGCCAATATGTCTACCCGTGCTGCAGACATGATACGTGATGATCTTGAGGCTATGGGACCTGTGCGGTTGTCCGAGGTGGAACTGATGCAACAGTCCATAGTTAAAATTGCCATGAAACTTGAGGAGGAAGGCAAACTGGTACTTGGTTCCGGAGGCGGAGATGAGCTTGTCTAAATACTATAAAAATTCCAAATTATTCCAACCTGAAGACCTTATTAAACGTGAGGGGCATCCTCAATCAGGATGGCAGTCTTTGCAGTCTGAAGAGACTTCCTCCTTTCAGTCCCAGCTGCTTCCAAACGCTTCTGATCCTAAAAAAGAAAGTCAGGCAACCTCATTTCTGCCAGACAGTGGCAACCCCGCTAAAAATACAACCGAAGCTGATCAGCAGCCGGTATCGGAAGGAAAGCGGCCTGCCTCACCTCACATGGAGCCTCAAATTGATTTAACCAAATATCTTGAACTTACTCTTCACAACAAGAAGATAGAAGAAGCATATCAGAAGGGACTCAAGTCAGGAAAAGATAAAGCCCTCCAGGACCTCAGTGACGCGACAAACGCTTTACTCCTCACATGTCAACAACTTGACACAATTCGTGAAACAATTATCAGCAACAGCAGCAACGAATTGCAGGATTTTGCCCTGGCCATCGCCGAGAGAATACTCCGTATTTCAGTACGAGAGCAGGACAGTACTATTATCGCAACAATTGAAGAAGCATTGCAGCGAGCGGTAAAATCCGATGAATTTACCATTAACATCAACCCGGAAGACTACCAGACCGTCGCAGAAAATTCTGCTGAAATAATCGCCGGCCTGAGCGGTCTCAATAAAATTGTTATTAAAAAAGATAAAACCATTGAAAGAGGCGGAGCAAAGATTGAGTCTGACAACTGTACAATTGATGCCACTCTTGCCGGCCAATTTGAAGTGATCAGAGAGGAGATTAAAAAGAACCTATGATTTCACTATCGGAACCGGCCACAAATGCCATTAAGCAATAGCCGGATAAAAAAGCTCAACGTAATCAAGATATGTGGCAAGGTTACCCGGATAGTCGGCCTGGTCATTGAGGGTCACTGTCCCCATTCCAGCATTGGTTCCCTCTGTGAGCTGACCACTATCGATGGTGACCGAAAAATATTTGCCGAAATTGTTGGTTTCAAAGAAGGCAAGGCACTACTGATGCCCCTTGGCGATCTGCGTGGGCTCGGCCCTGGGAGTCTTATCCGGGTAATCCGCAACAGCGCTACAATACGAGTGGGGAACAGCCTTCTCGGCCGGGTAATAGATGCAATGGAGAAGCCCCAGGACGGTCATCCGGAACCTTCACTCACTGAAGAAAAGGACCTCTACTCGCTTCCTCCCGGTCCGATGGAACGACAAAATATCACAGAAACACTGGATCTCGGAATAGGTGCAATCAATGGACTTATTACCTGCGGGATAGGGCAGAGGATGGGGATCATGGCGGGGTCCGGCATTGGAAAGAGTGTCCTCCTCGGTATGATGTCTAAATATGCCAAAGCCGATATCAACGTGATTGCCTTGATTGGTGAACGTGGACGCGAAGTACGTGAATTTATCGAACGCGATCTTGGCAAAGACGGTTTAGCCAGATCCGTTATTGTTGTTGTGACATCCGACCAACCTCCCCTTCTTCGAATGCGTGGAGCCTTTGTGGCAACTGCCATTGCCGAATATTTCTGCAACCAGGGGAAAAATGTCCTGCTCATGATGGATTCCGTCACCCGTTTTGCCATGGCTATGCGGGAAATCGGACTCGCAATAGGTGAACCGCCTACAACCAAGGGATACACCCCTTCAGTATTTGCAACGCTTCCAAAACTTCTTGAGCGGGCAGGAAGATTTCAGGGAAAGGGTTCGATAACCGGTTTATATACGGTTCTCGTCGATGGAGACGACATGATGGATCCTGTTGCCGATTCGGTCAGATCTATCCTCGATGGCCACATCGTACTTTCCAGAGCCCTCGCTGCCAGGAATCATTTCCCGGCCATAGATGTCCTCAATTCAACAAGCCGGGTGATGCGCGATATCACTTTTCCCAGGCATCTGGAACTCGCCGGCAAAGCCAGAGAGGTACTTGCCAGTTATAATGAAGCGGAAGATCTTATTAACATAGGCGCCTATGCAAAAGGTTCCAATCCAAAGATCGATTACGCTATCAGCAAAATTGACGCAGTTAATGCTTTTTTGCGACAGAATTATACCGAGACAATCAGCTTAAAGGAATCTATTGAGCAGTTGGGAAGCGTGCTCAGCGATCGTAAAGACGAAGCACCCCTGCAAAAGAACCGTCGGCAAACTGATAAAATTAAATAATCCATTAATATTTCCCTAGGATGAGACAGCTTACGCAATGGAACCGTTTAGTCTGCAAACAGTGCTTGATTACCGTAAACGTTTAGAAGACATTGCGCAGCAGCGTTTAATTGAAGCAAAAAAAATTCAACAAACCATTAAGAAAAGACTGACTGAAGAGGTACGTGCCCTGGCATCTTTCATAGAGGAATCCGAAAGACTGCAGACCGAAGGAATAGGGATAACCGAATTGATCAGGTATGAAGAAAGAATTACCAATCAAAAACATAATATTAAGGCGATTGAAAAAAATCTTTTAGAAAAAACTGATTCTGTTCGAAAAGAGCAACAAAACCTTGTCCAACGCAGCAAGGAGCGCCAGACAATGGAGCGCCTGAAGGAAACACAGAACAAGGCCTGGATCACTTATCTCAATAAAAAAGAAGCGGCCATGCTCGACGAGATAGCCACTATCCGATACGATTCGGAAAAATTTTAACACTCCTCCAGCCATGATACTACGTCATACATACCTCATTATTATTCTTTCTTTGCTCCTTCTCCAACAAAATGCTCTTGCCGCCGAGGCTGTTCCTCCAAAGAATTATGCTTCCGTAGAGGAAAGAAGACTCGACAATTCCATATTTCAGGAACGCGTCAGCATTCGAAGAGAACGAGAAGATCTCTCTATGCGCAAAAAGGACCTAAAGACACTTGAAGATGCTGTCGATAAGAAACTTACTGAAATAGATAGAAAGCTGGAAGAACTCAGAAAATTGCAAAACAAGATTGAGTTGCTTCTGGTGAGTAAATCTGCAGAAGATAAAAAACGACTCCAGAACCTCGCGGGCATTTACCAAAAGATGTCGCCCGCAAAAGCAGCGCTGGCCATAAGCGGTCTGGATGAGCAGCTTGCAGCTGACCTTCTGGCAAATATGAAGGTTAAATCCGCGGCAAAAATTCTGGATCAGATATCTAAACAAAAAGCAACGGAACTCAGTACTACTTTTTCAACTTTGCAACTTGAGTGACATACTATGCCACAAATGCTCGCTATCCAACCTGCCCCACCCCAAGGTCCTCCCCCATCACCTTCTGTGGGATCACCAGGCAACAAAGAGCAAAACCAGTTTTCACCCCACCTTGAAAAGGCAATCACAGACAAAAAACAACAGCAGCAGAACAATGCTGCTCGTGATAAGAACGACAATCAGTCATCTCCAACAACCAGCAAAAACCAGTCGGCGGATAAAAACAATCCAAGTCTGAAACCTCAAAATTCTGAGGGACAGGATACTCAAGACAGAAAAGGTTCTCTTGCAAAAGTTGGTGCAGCAAAAGAAGCAGATGTACCGGGTGACGCCCCTGAACTAACCGAACTGCTGAATCCGGCAGCGCTTATTACCAGTGAAGATACCCTGTCGCCGGTAATTATCTCGAACTATACTCAAATGAGACAAGCCGGCCCTGCGATGAATACATTGCAGAACATAGTTGTAGAAATCAAGGATGAATCAAACTCATCCGGAAAGACACCCAACCTGACTCCGACCAAACCGGAGATGTCTCCAGCTGTAATGGAACCTTTATTCCCACGGGTTCTACAACCGGCTGCCGGAAATCGACAAGACGCACTGATGAGCCAATTGCAGCAACTCATAGATAACTCAAACGAAACCGGTACAGTATCAATCACTAAAACGGGAAACAGCTTTACAGGAATCTTCAACAACATCAGTGGCAATATTCCTGGTGTTACAGCAACATCCTTTTCAGGGCAATCACAGCCTGTCATTGTAAACGCCAACACAGAAACGTCTGAACTGAATCTCAATGGATTACTACTTGCAGATGCTGAGGGTATTGAAAAATCAGTTGCAAAACCGGTACAGCAATCTACAGGGCAAAGGCACGATAACCAGCAGCAGTATTTCAACGCCAAATTAAATACCAAAAATCTCGCAGAAGACAATCAAAATCCAGAGGGCAATAAGCAAGGAGACGGACCGTCCAAACAACCCACAAGTGCCGTATCAGGTATCGTACCTCAAAGTGGTCCACCTGGTGCTGAGCAGACAAATACTTTTGCTCAAATTTCCACCATAACACAAGAAACGGCAAGGCAATCTGCAATTGAATCTGCCAAACCGATACTCCTTCCTTCAGGGGCGACAGTTCACGAGGATGAAATTATCAAACAGGTAACTGATCGATTTCAGGCATCAAATAGACACATGGATACCAGGATTAATATACAACTCCATCCGGCAGAACTTGGAAAACTAAAAATCGATCTGACGGTTAAAGAAGGATCCATAAGGGCAAATATTGTCGCCCAAAGTCAGCACTCTCTTGAAATTATAGATAAAAATATTCAAAAACTAAAAACCGTACTTGAAAGTCTTGGTTTCGAAATTGATCAGATAACCGTCACAGCCGAATCGGAATCAGTAGGAGATTTTGATCTTTTTGACCGCCAGCTTTTCAGTCAAAACGACTACACACCGTCATCGCAAAAAGGTCACCGAGAGGATGATGCTGCATTCATCTTCGACGAAAGCGAACATGCTGCCCGCGCAACAAGCACTGGCGTTAATGTAAAAATTTAGGAGTTCCGATGAGCAGTTATATTGACACATTAAATCAGGCTACTGCCGCTGCAACTGGAACCGGCACCACTAAAAATCCAACCGATTCGGTCATGGGGAAAGAGGATTTTTTAAAGCTCCTCGTGGCCCAGCTGCAAAATCAGGATCCGCTCAGTCCTGAAAATCCCACTGAATTTACTGCACAGCTGGCACAGTTCAGTTCTTTGGAACAGCTCTTCACTTTAAATAAAAGCATGGAAAACATGGTTACCTCCAATGCCAATTCCGACAAATTCACTACTCTTAACACGATAGGTAAGAGTGTAGCGTACTACGACGGTAGTTTTAGCCGGGGTGATGAACCGGTGGAGGTAGGCTATAAACTGGATGGTGAGGCCGCAGAAGTGACACTTTCCATTCAGCAAAACGGAGTAACAGTTGCATCCCTTAAAGGGACAGCCCTTGACAGCGGAACTCATTTCATGACCTGGGATGGCAAGTTGGCAGACGGTAAACAAGCCGCTCAAGGCGAATACGATATTATCATTCAGGCCAAAGCTGCATCCGATGAAAGTGTAGGCGTTGCGCCACTCGTCAAATCGGTAGTCACCGGTGTTGATCTCGAAGGTGATTATGGTGGAATTCTTATAACTAAAGCCGGCCAGGTAGCCTTCAAATCTATCCTCGGCGTTTACGAATAGTGCCTTGCCGGGTACAACGAAAAGTTTGGGCTTTTTATCATAATAAACGGGTAGTTTACATCAAACTGACTCTTTAAAGAAAGGAGAATAAAATGGGTATTTCCAGTGCATTGTACAGTGGAGTCAGCGGCCTGAACACGAACGGTCAGGCCATGAGTGTTATCGGTAATAATCTGGCAAACACCAACACACTTGGTTTTAAAGGTTCCAGAACAATCTTTGCCGACCTCCTCTCCGGATCCATCAATGGTTCGGGTGGTCAGTCACAGGTTGGACGTGGAGTCGGGATGTCTAAGGTGGACCAGATTTTCAGTCAGGGCACTTTTGAATCTACCGAATCAAATCTCGATCTCGCCATAGAGGGTGGTGGATTTTTTATCCTGAAAGAACCAGGCGATGCAACCGCTTATTACTCAAGGGCAGGTTCTTTCAGGTTTGATCAGAATGGATATCTGGTTAATCCGGAAGGCTTGAGAGTACAAGGCAAGACTTTTGATGAAAATGGTTTACTGGAAGCTGGAGATGCAACCGATATCCAGGTTGAGAGCAGTGGTCTGGTAGCAGGCCATGTTACCACAAGCCTCCAGCTTACTACTAATCTGGACTCCACAGAGCCTACGATCACAGATGCCTTTAATTACAATAATCCCGACACCTATAATTATTCTTCATCTGTACAGATTTTTGACACCTTAGGTAATCCTCAGCTCCTTACAACCTATTTCACCAAAATCGCAGATAACACCTGGAATGCCTCATGGAGCGCAGAAGCAAACGATGGTTCGGGCGCCGTTATGAGCGGCACCTTTACGCCTCCACTAGGTTTTACCTCTGATGGCGTATTGAACAATACGACTAATAACCCACCAACCGATACAATCGCAACTATCAATTCAGTTATAGGAACACCACTGGCTGCCAATTCAACGTACGATCCCGGTTCGGGAATCGTGATTTTGCCTGATCCTTCAGTGAATACTTTACCGGCTGGCACAGTGATTACTCTAGCCGGCGGCGGAACACTCACCCTTGCCGATGATGTCACAGTGGGAAATCTGCCCGATGGTTCTATGAACCTGCAGCCGGCAGGGACGTTGAACTGGAATAATGGCACGACACCAACACCCATAGAAATTACCTTTGACACTACCCAGTTCAACAGTGAATCGGTAGTAATCTCACAAAATCAAAATGGTTCAGGGGCCGGCAATCTCACCGGAGTTGAGATAGACCCCGAAGGAAGAGTTATTGCTTCCTATTCAAACGGCGAACAGACTAAAGTTGCCCAGCTCGTTTTAGGAAAATTTGTAAACCCCGGGGGATTGTCACTTGCCGGGAGCAACCTGTATAAATCCACGATAAACTCTGGCGCAGCCCGCACCGGGTTGCCGGGGCCAGAACTCGGCAATATATTCACCAACTCTCTTGAGCAGTCAAATGTCGATATGGGTGCTGAGTTTGTAAGAATGATTACTGTCCAGCGTGGCTTCCAGGCCAACTCGAAGATAATTACAACAGTCGACGATTTACTCGGGGAGCTCATCAACCTGAAAAGGTAGTAGTCATATATTTGACACGAATCAAAACTTAACCAGGACTGGCTTTATGTCAGTTCTGGTTTTTTTTTATTTATTCCTTCCAGCATCACATCCAGCTGTTATTTTGCTCATTACCTGTATTTATATCTATATGTGGAATATTTATTGCAAAACTTGAGTTTTAAAAATCGAGCGTCTATGATACAAAGAACAACACTTAGGAAAGAACAATTCATTCCTCCTAAAACATAAACGAGATAGTACAGGGCACCTCCCTTAAATCTTTTAATAAACTGAACCTGGCACGGAGGATTTTTTGGATCTTTCAACAGTAATTGGCATAGGTGCTGCTTTTGGCCTCATGCTTATGGCAATTCTTCAGGGCGGCCCCCTGTCAATCTTCATTAATTTGCCATCAGTTCTCATTGTATTTGGTGGAACTTTTGGCAATACCCTTGTTCACTATACCTTCGGTGATGTCCTTGATGCCTTGAATGTTGCAAAAAAAACATTTCTTCATAAGGAAATGTCCATAAATAATCTCATTATTCAACTTATGGAATTTGCAAACAAAGCAAGGAAAGAGGGTATACTTGCCCTGCAGGGAGCAATGGAAAAGGTCGAAGACGATTTTCTAAAAAAAGCAATGCAGATGGCTGTAGACGGCCAGGAACCCGAAACCCTGCGCAGCATGCTCAACACCGAAATCGAATATATTCAAGTTCGACATGGCAAAGGCGCCGAGATTTTTTCCTCTATCGCCGCATATGCACCGGCAATGGGCATGGTCGGAACCTTGATTGGCCTGGTGCAGATGCTGCAGACTATGGATGATCCCGCATCTATTGGTCCGGCAATGGCAGTCGCTTTGCTTACAACTTTTTACGGTGCAGTCATTGCCAATGTTATCTGTGCACCTATGGCCGGTAAATTGAAAAATCGTTCAGCATCGGAAGTACTTATCAAAACCCTTATTATTGAAGGAATGCAGTCAATTCTTTCCGGAGAAAACCCAAGAATCATGGAACAGAAACTGCATGCCTTTATTGCACCAAAACTCCGTGAGTCCACTTTCAACAAATAATAGGTACGAGTGGTATGGCAGAAGAAAAAAATCAAGCACCGCCTAAAAAAGAGCGAAAGGCAGCTGAACCCGCCGGTGCACCAGCCTGGATGGTTACATACTCAGACCTGGTCACCCTGCTTTTAACCTTTTTTGTTTTGCTTCTTTCCATGGCCAATATGGACCCGGTAAAGTTTACTGCAGCCTCTAGCTCAATGAAAGATGCCTTTGGCATGCAAAAGGAATCAGCCAATATTGAATTCACCATCCCTGTATTTCCTTCAAAACCGGTATCAAAATTTGCTCCGGTTCAGGTGCAGTCCACTGAAAAAATTTATGAAAAAATAAAGTCACAGATTGATTCACTTCGCTTGAAAGATGATATTGGCCTGTTGCAAAAAGATGATGAGTCTATTGTTCTTCGCATCAACGACTCGTTACTGTTCAGCCCGGGCCAATCGAAAGTTGATCCCAAATCATATCCTGTTCTGAGAAATATTGCCGAGATTGTTCGCCCTCTGCCGATGGATGTAAGAATTGAAGGACATACCGACGATGTGCCGAGGCAGGACTCGCAGTTCGGCAACTGGGATCTCTCTGTTGAAAGATCTGTTTCTGTTTTACGATACTTCTCGCAAAGCGATCTGCTCTCCCTTGACCGAATGGCGGCAGTCGGCTATGGCAAAGATCGCCCGATAGCGTCCAATGCAACAGAGCAAAGCAGAGCATTAAACAGACGTGTTGATTTCGTCCTCAAATTACAAAGCGTCGGATCTCAAGTCAACTCCACAACAAATGGCACTATGCCCCTTTAGTAGCAAGGTAGAATTTTATGGCTGAAAAAAAAGAAGCTCCAGCTGAAAAAGCGGGAAGCAAAAAAAAACTCTTTATAATAATAGGCATTGCAGTTCTCGTGCTCTTGATTGGCGGGGGTATCGGAGCCTGGTATCTGCTGAAGGAAAAACCTGTAGATGAGGAAACAAAAACGCCTGCCCAGCAAATACCGGTACCAAACCTTAAACCGCAATCCCAGATCGGTCCGATGGTGAATGTTGATGAATTCATCGTCAATATTATCAGTGGCGATGCCGCCCACTACGTTAAAGCGTCCCTCACCTTCGAATTGACAAATGAGCAGGTAAAAGCCGAAGTGGAGCAGCGGATGCCACAAATGCGGGATGCGGTGCTCCTGCTGATCAGTAACAAAACATATGAAGAATTACAGGACCTGCAGGGGAAAAAACAGCTTAAGGCTGAACTGACAACAAAGATAAACTCCTTTCTCCAGACCGGCCAGGTGGCAGCAATATTTTTCACGAACTTTGTGGTTCAATAGCATTAAATATTTCTGAGTCACTTTATGGATCCAATTCTAAAAAAATCAGATATCGCCAATCTTCTCAAGGCAATAAGGGACGGCAAAGTCTCACTTGATATTGATGAGAGTGAACAGAGTACCTTTTTAGCCTGCAGTCCTGTCAATCTGTTTCAGCTCACCAGACCTGACAGAGAACAGTTCAGAATTCCTAACTTTGATATAATTCTGGATGTCTTCTGCAGATTGTATGCGACATCCCTGACAAACCAGCTGCAACGAACATTTTCTATCACCAGAACGGCTCTGGAAACTTTTGAATTCCAGAAATTTATGGCAGACAAGAACCAGCCGGGAGGAATTGGTATTCTCGATATGCCGCCACTGAAACATGGTGCGCTCATTATTATCGATCCGAAAATCTCTTTCTCCATGATTGAAATAATGTTGGGAGCCGGAAGTGACCTTGAGTCGCCTCATCTTGATCGCAGGCTTACCACTATTGAACTTACAATATTAAAAACAATAATTTCCGATGCCTGCAGAGACCTGAATAAAGCCTTTTCTCAACTGCTCGAACTAAAAACTTCTCTGATCAAACTGGAAAACAATGCCCGCCTTGTCTCTATAGTGGAACCTGAGGCGGAGGTTATAGTCGGAACACTCCTTGTTAAGGTAGGTGAATTTTCAGGTGAAATCCATCTGGTATTTCCATATGTCACGCTCGAGCCGCTTCGCGATCTCTTGAGGGAGCTTCTGAACATCTCAACGACAACCAGAGGCACATGGCAGGATGTACTTGAAGAAGAAGTTCTGAATATCCCATCAAACATGACCGCCCAGTCAGGAACTATCACGCTTCTGATAAAACAGTTAATGAACATCGATGTTGGGGATATTCTCTATCTTGATTACGACCCGAGTTCTCCACTGAAAATTCTCATTGAAGAAAAAGTAAAATTTTCAGCCATCCCGGGAACGCACAATGGCAAAAAAGCCATCAGTCTCACCGGTATTATTAATTAAGGAAGCAACATGAATACGACCAATCCTAAAAACAGCCGTCCCGATCCGGATGAAATTAAAGAACTCTTGCAGGAAGATCCAAAACGGGCATCAAAAGCCGGCAGGAAGCCTTCGGAACCAACAGATGGCAGAGGTCTTAATTTCCTCTACGACATTCCCCTGCAAATTTCCGTCGAGGTGGGCAGAAGTAAAATTCTCCTTCGGGATCTGTTAAAAATGGGCGAAGGATATGTAATAGAACTTGATAAACTTGCAGGAGAACCCCTTGATCTCTATGTAAATTCAAAGCTTATTGCAAAAGGCGAAGCCGTTATGGTTGGGGATAAGTTCGGCATTCGCCTGACTGACGTGGTGAGTACTTCAGACCGAATCGAGAACCTCGGGTAAGAGTGAAACGTCATGCGGTTTATACAAAAAATAAATATCGGGTTTCCAGTTTTTCTTATTTTATCCCAGTTGGTCGATCCGGCAGATACTTTTGCAGCAAATATGCCGGCAAGTGATGCTGCAAGTTATTTCAGGGTCATTTGGGGTCTCCTGGTCGTTCTTGGCATCATTTTGATACTGTACGGTTTTTTAAAGAAACGCTTTTCACTGCTTTCGACCAGTGGAAGTCAGCATATCAAGATCGTGGAGATAAAGCCCTTAATGGGCAAAAAATCCCTTTGTCTCGTTAATGTTAAAGGTCAGGAACATCTGATCGGCATAAGCGGTGATCGGATTACCCACATTGCTGCCCTTCCCCCACAACCTGAATCGTCCTTTGCAGAAGTTTTGCAAAGGACAGGAGTCACACCTCACTCATGATCCGCAAGCTGCAACCTGCTTTGCCTATAATTTTGCTCCTTTCGCTGCTCCCCTGCTTCTTTTTATTTTCGATAAGTGACGCAAACGCAATCGGCCTGCCAACCATTACTTTTGGTGTTGAGGATGCCAATACTCCCGGGCAGGTATCGACTGCTCTGCAGGTACTGTTTGTCCTGACCATTCTCTCTGTTGCTCCGGCGATCCTGCTGATGACCACCTGTTTTACAAGAATTGTCATAGTCCTTGGCTTTGTCCGGCAGGCTATGGGAACCCAGAACATGCCTCCGACCCAGGTCATCCTCGGGCTCTCCCTGTTTCTTTCATTCTTTATCATGTCACCGACGTTTAACAAGATAAACGATGAGGCTCTCCAGCCTTACTTGAATGAACAGATCGACCAGGCTACTGCTCTTGAAAAAGCAGTGGCACCCATGCGGGACTTCATGTTCAGCCAGGTTCGGGAAGATGAGTTGACCCTGCTCACGGAAATCACCATGGACTCGGAGCCGGTCGATAAGCTCGATGTACCGACCATGACGCTGATTCCTGCCTTTATGCTGTCGGAATTGAAACGGGCCTTTCAGATGGGATTCATGATTTACATCCCCTTTCTGGTGATTGATATGATTGTCGCATCCATTCTTATGTCCATGGGGATGATGATGCTTCCTCCGATCATAATCTCAATGCCCTTCAAACTGCTGCTTTTTGTTCTCGTCGATGGCTGGAGCCTTGTTGTCGGCTCTTTGGTGAAGAGCTTTGGGGTATAAGAAAAGAATGGACACTATCTATCAGAGGATACTCTAAAATGACCCCGGAAATGGCTGTTGATATCTGTCGCAAGGCTATTCAAACCATCCTTATGTGTGCGGCACCGATGCTCATTGTCGCCCTGATCGTCGGTTTGCTTGTCTCTATTTTTCAGGCCGCAACACAGATAAACGAACAAACTCTCACCTTTGTTCCTAAAATCGTAGCAGTATTTTTGACCCTGCTGATTTTCGGATCCTGGCTGATCAAAGTCGTCACTCTCTTTGCCGTAGGCCTGTTTGACCTCATGGCCACTCTTTAATATCGGTCCATGGATATTCAGCTTATCCCGATTGAGCAGTTTCAAACGTTTCTTGTCGTGACCAGCAGGGTTGCGGGTTTCATTGGTGCCATTCCGGTCATTACCTCCGCCCAGACCCCCGGGCGAATTAAAACCGCAATGGTTTTTGCCATCTCCCTTACACTGTTTCCGGTGATGAAAGAAGCTGTTCCGATTGTCAATTTCTCGCTGGTTCCCTTCCTGCTGCTGATGATATCCGAGCTTCTCTTAGGTCTCCTGCTGGGCCTGGTAGCACGACTCATCTTTACTGCGGTCGAGTTCGGCGCAACAGTCATCGGGTTTCAGATGGGTTTTGCAGCCGCCAATGTTTTTGATCCCCAGAGCGAGAGACAGGTTGCCCTCATTTCCCAATTTCAAAATATTTTTGCTATCCTCATTTTCCTGGCTGTCAACGGCCACTATCTTTTTCTGCAGACTGCCGTGTTGTCCTACGACCTCCTACCGCCCGGCCAGCTCGATCTTTCCGGCGAGGCTGTTCCGTATCTCATGAAGCTTTCATCACATATGTTTTCCCTGGGCGTACAGTTCTGCGCTCCAGTGCTGGCCGTCCTCCTCCTCTCTGGGTTGATTCTTGGTGTTCTTGCTCGTGTGTTCCCCCAGCTCAATGTTTTTCTCATCTCCTTCCCAATCAATATCGGCACCGCTTTTATTGTCATTGCTTTGACACTCAGCATGCTCTCTGTCTTGATCAGACGGGAATTTGACACTCTCGGGGAGCGTTTTTTCATCCTGCTCAACTATCTCAATCCATAAACCGGCTGCAAATAGACTTTTTCCCGGTGCAATAATTGCAATGGATAACATGCTTTAAAAATGAGTGATCATTCGTAGCTAATTATTCAGGGCGATAGGGAATGGCAGAAGAAAGCACCAGCGGTGGGGAAAAAACAGAAGCACCGTCAGGAAAACGACGGGAGGATTTTCGTAAAAAAGGCCAGGTAGCCCAAAGCAAAGAAGTACAAACGGCTTCTCTTTTTACGATTATCCTGCTCTTCTGGCTTTTTTACCTCCCCACTTTCTGGAATGGACTCACAGAAATTATTTTTTCAATCTGGCAATCGAGTGGTGCGTTTGAAGTTACTCCTGCCTCGATTATAACTCTCTCTGCCTTCCTTTTACAAAAACTCGGCCTGCTGATTGCGCCGCTCTTCCTGCTTGTACTGATCATTGGTTTTTTCTCCAGTTTCTTTCAATTCGGCTGGTTGTTGACTGCAAAACCTCTGCTCCCTGACTTCTCAAAACTGAATCCTCTATCGGGGATGTCCCGGTTTTTTTCGAAAAAGTCCTTCATAGAGGTTATCAAGTCTCTTGTAAAAGTATTACTGATCGGTTGGATTGCCTTTTCGACTGTCCTTAATAATTTCAAGGAAGCCCTTATTCTGGTCGATTCCAGTGTTGGCACAACTCTCAGCTACCTTGGCAGAGTCTCGACCCTTATCCTTGCTAAAATTTGTGCGGTTCTCATACTCATTGCCTTTCTCGATTTCCTTTTTGTCAAATGGGAGATGGAAGAAAAAATGAAGATGACCAAACAGGAACTCAAAGAAGAATTCAAGGAGAGCGAGGGCGATCCCCACATCAAAGCCCAGATTCGTCAGATTCAGCAGCAGATGGCTCGGAAAAGGATGATGGCGGAAGTACCGAAGGCGGATGTCATCGTCACCAACCCTACCCACATCTCCATAGCGATTCGATATGATTCCAAAGAGATGGCTGCTCCGATCATCATCGCCAAAGGTGCTGACTTAGTGGCTATGAAAATCAGGGAAATTGCCAGGGAACATGAAATCCCCATAATAGAGAATCCGCCAGTGGCTCGATTATTGCATAAATTGGACTTAGGAGAACACATACCAGAGGATCTCTTTAAGGTGGTCGCAGAAATTCTCGCCCACGTCTACTCACTGAAAGGCAAGTCTAATTGATGGAACTTACTAGCGTACAAGAGACTCTCAGCAGTCTGAGCTTTAAAAAGCTTTTCGGGCGTAGTGATGTTGTAGCGGCTCTGGGTTTGATATCAATCCTGATGATCATGATTATTCCCCTGCCGTCGATCATCCTGGATCTGTTTCTTTCAATGAATATCACAATCGCCCTGCTTATTCTGATCATCAGTTTATATACAGTAAAGGCAACCGATTTTTCCATCTTCCCTTCCATTCTTCTGACCACCACACTTTTCAGGCTTTCACTTAACGTGGCCTCAACCCGGCTTATTCTCATTCACGGTGATGAAGGCCCTGGTGCGGCAGGATCTGTTATCCAGTCGTTTGGCCAGTTCGTTGTCGGTGGTAATTATGTCGTCGGAATTGTCATCTTTGCCATCCTGGTGCTTATCAACTTCATGGTTATTACCAAAGGTGCCGGTCGCGTGGCCGAGGTCGCAGCCCGTTTCACGCTTGATGCCATGCCTGGAAAACAGATGGCCATCGATGCAGATCTCAATGCCGGACTGATCAATGAAGATGAAGCGCGAAAACGTCGGGAAAACATTTCCAAGGAATCAAGTTTTCACGGGGCCATGGACGGTGCCTCGAAATTTGTCAAAGGCGATGCCATTGCCGGTATTGTTATTACTTTCATCAATATCGGCGCCGGATTTGTCATCGGAGTAGTCCAGAAAGGAATGCCGATGGCTGAAGCAGCGGCAAACTATACCATCCTGACTGTTGGCGATGGACTTGTCGGCCAGATTCCGGCACTGATCATCTCCACCGCCGCAGGTCTTCTGGTGACACGGACCACGGGCGATAAAGATTTCGGCAGCGACCTGCAAAGCCAATTCTCCCTCAATACTGTTGCGCTGTGGGTTGTCTCCGGTATTCTCATTATTTTTGCCCTGATTCCGGGGCTGCCTTTCTGGCCTTTCCTCATTTTGTCCTGCTCCTTGGCTGCTCTTGCCTTTCATCTTGATCAAACAAGAAAAGAGGCCGCCGAAGAAATCATGGAACAACCTGAACAACTACCGGTCAAGCGTGAGGAAAACTATGAAGAAATGCTCAACGTCGACCTGCTGCAGCTTGAAGTCGGCTACGGCCTGATTCCTTTTGTAGACTCGGCCCAGGATGGAGAACTATTGAACCGGATACAGTCCATTCGTAAACAGTTTGCCATGAATAACGGCTTTATCGTGCCGCCGGTTCACATCAAAGATAACCTGCAGCTGTCTCCGAACCAGTACACCTTCTCCTTAAAAGGCGTGAAAGTTGCTGGATCGGATATCCTGCCGGGACATTTCATGGCCATGGATCCAGGAATGGTAACAGAAACCATGAAAGGCATTGCGACGACAGAACCGGCCTTTGGGCTCCCGGCACTGTGGATCACCTCTGACAAAAAAGACAGGGCACAGATTGCCGGATACACGGTTGTCGACTGCACGACCGTGATGGCAACCCACATCAGTGAGATAATCAAACAATACTCCCACGAATTAATTGGTCGCCAGGAAGTACAGGGGCTGCTCGACAATCTTGCTAAAGCATATCCTAAGCTTGTCGATGAGCTGGTGCCGAATGTCCTTTCGCTCGGGACTATAATGCGGGTAGTTCAGAATCTGCTCAAGGAAGGCGTTTCTATTCGGGATCTTCGTACAATTCTTGAAACCATGGCCGACTGGGCACCCAAAACTCAGGATCCCGACATCTTAACCGAATACGTTCGTCACGCGCTGGCCAGAACCATCAGCAATGATCTGGCGGTGAATGGGGTAATTCCTGTCATAATTCTGGCAAAACCAGCCGAGGATGCCATAAGAAATGGAGTGCAGCATAAAGAAACCGGAGCATTCCTCTCGATCGACCCGATAATTGCGCAGAGAATTCTTGACAGTATCGGTAAAGCAATTCAGCTTTTCGATGGCGGCAGCCGCCCTACTCTTCTTTCAGCACCGCAGATAAGACCTTACGTCCGCAGTCTGACGGAAAGATATTATCCTGCGCTTACAATTCTTTCCCATAATGAAATTGCTCAAAACCTCAAGATCAGATCTATTGGAACGGTGAACCTGGATGCAAGTTAGAGTCTTTGAATCGGCAGATATGGCTTCGGGCCTGAAAATGATCAAGCAGGAACTTGGCCCGGATGCCCTTATTCTCTCTACAAGGACCATCAGGAGCGGCAAGCTTGGTATTTTGGGAAAACCATTGCTTGAAATAACTGCAGCAATTGATACTGACTTTCCGCAATCCAAAAAATCAGATGATGGCTTATTCCGTAGAGGATCAGATTATGCCCACCCTGCTGGAAAACAAAAATCGACAGGTTTTAGCCGTATCGTTGATGATTCCGTTGAACATTATTTGAATGAGCAACCCTCTTTCCCTTCTTCTGCTGCTTCAGATGCATTTGAGCCGAGAAGAAAAATTGCAACTTCTGAAAAACAAAGCGATTCAAGCTTGCACAGTGAAGTCAGTGAACTTAAAAACCTGGTGAAAGATCTTGCCGGACAGATTACCCGGCTGGCGGAAATTGAGACGATTGAAAAGCAAAACAAACACATCTGTCTCAAGGTCAAAGATGTTGAATTCGCAAACCGACTTGCCGGCAATCCAATCCACGGTGATCATATCCTCTCAATGCTGACCGGCAGAGGCATTAACGTTGAGACATCCCGGACAATAACCGGTTTCCTGAGACAGAGCCTGACCGAGCAGGAACTGAGCAACCCGGATAATGTAACTGAAGCTTTAACCTCAACGATCCAGGATCTTATAGAGGTAAACCCCCCGCTCTTTGCACCTGGACAGGAGCAACACCGCATAGCCCTTGTTGGTCCGACAGGAGTCGGCAAAACGACCACCCTTGCCAAAATTGCCGCTTCTTACCTGAGCAGATATTCAAGCTCCATCGCCCTGATCACTATCGACACGTATCGAATTGCGGCAGTGGAGCAACTCAAGGTATATGGTGAAATAATGCAGCTTCCCGTAGATGTCGTCATTACACCGGAGCAGCTTGAGCAGGCGATAGAAAAACATAGCGACAAGGAACTGATCCTCATCGATACAGCCGGAAGAAGTCCACGAGACAGTTACTGCATTAATGAGCTTGCATCCTTTTTAAGCCCGGAACTCCGGATCGATAAACACCTCGTTCTCTCTGCGGCCACCCGCGAGAACGAATTACTTGATACAATCGAGCGCTTTCAGTCGCTTGATATCAGCAATACCATTTTTACCAAGATAGATGAGTGTTCCAGCCTTGGGATTCTCCTCAATATACAGATTCAGAATTCCAATCCACTGTCTTACGTAACAAACGGGCAAAGAGTGCCCGAAGATCTACTGGAAATTTCACCCAAAATTGTAGCAGATTTGATCATGTCTCAACATGAAGGATCCATGCATGACTAATACATCCCCCTCGGCAGGAGATCAGGCAAGAACATTACGAGATTTGAACTCTGTCCGATCAGACAATATTCAGAATGAAGGTAACCAGGGAACGATCGTCTATTCGATTACCAGCGGCAAAGGCGGCGTCGGCAAGACAGCTGTATGTGCTAATTTAGCCTACAATCTCGCCTCGATGGGTAAACGTGTACTCATCCTCGATGCAGATCTGGGCCTGGCTAATATCGATGTTGTCTTTGGCCTCTCTCCCTCCTACAATCTGAATCATTTTTTTTCGGGAGACTACCAGCTCCAGGACATCATGATCGATGGGCCGCTGGGCATCAAGATACTGCCGGCAGGTTCCGGAATCCAGAACTTCACACGACTTGACTCCAGTCAGAAAATGCGTCTGCTTGATGGCCTTGATTCGATGCAGAATCACTTCGACTATGTTCTTATCGATACCGAAGCCGGGATTTCTGAAAATGTGACCTATTTCAATACAGCCGCCCAGGAAATCCTCGTTGTTACAACGCCGGAGCCTACAGCTATCACCGATGCCTATGCGCTGATGAAGCTTCTTTCCACCCACTATCATGAAAAAAAATTCAATCTGGTCGTCAATCAGATCAGAACAGAAGACGACGCCCTCGATGTGTATCGTAAGCTGACGATGGTCGCCAACAGGTACCTCGATATTTCCATTGATTATCTCGGTTCCATTCCTGAAGACAGACAAATGATAGATTCAATAAGGAAGCAAAAAGTTATCAGTGAACTCAACCCCGGATCGAAAGTCACCGCAGCGTTTCGTCAGTTAGCAAAGAGGATCAGTTCCGAACCTTCACTGGCTTCTCCCAAAGGTAACCTTCAGTTTTTCTGGAAAAAATTACTTAACCTGGGAGGCTAGGAGGAGATGCACTACAATCAATCCCCTCATCCGGAAGACAAATCCCAAATTATCAGGGACCATCTTTATCTTGTGGATATCCTGGTTGGCAGGATGGTGACTCAGGTCCCTTCATTTATGAACAAGGACGATATGAAGAGTGCAGGGTTGCTTGGTCTTCTCGACGCTGCAAATAAATACGACGCATCGAAGAATATCCTCTTCAAGACCTTTGCTGAATATAGAATCCGGGGTGCAATTCTTGATGAAATGAGAAAGCTCGACTGGTTCTCGAGATCGCTCCGCGAAAAACAAACGAAAATAGGAAAAACCATTTTTGATCTCGAATTGAAACTCGGCAGGGATCCCGAAGACCATGAAGTCGCCAAAGCAATGGACCTCTCCCTTGATGAATATCGAACGATGCTGGGAGAGGTCTGTCATCTTGGCTGTGTCAGTCTCAACGAGACCCTCGACAACTCCGAGGAAGGCAATTCTTTTCTTGATTCCCTGATGGACGAACGTTCGGATATCTCTCCTGGAGCCAGAATTGAAGGACAGCAGCTCGCGGAAAAAGTTGCGGAGGTACTCGCCCAGCTTTCTGAAAAGGAACGCCTGGTCATCTCGCTCTACTATTATGAAGAATTAACCCAGAAAGAGATCGCGGAGATCCTGGAACTTTCCGAAGGAAGGGTGTCTCAGCTGCACAGCCAGGCACTTATCAAGCTGAAAACCAAGCTGGAAGCAAGACTCTACTAATTTTTCATTACAACAGACGGCACAGCCGGGAGCAGTCATGGAACATATTTCCCTGTTATTGATTTCACTTTTCATTTCATGTGTAGTCTGTGCTGTCTCAACTATCCTGGCAATACTGTTAAAAAAAGAGAACAGCCTCCTCTCCAGGCAATTGACTGAAACGACAGTCTCGCTGGAACTCACCAGAAGACAAATGGAAGATCTGCAGGAAAAGAATGCAAAGATAATCGAGTTCCAGGACAGTCTCCACCTTGCGGAACTGACAACTCAATTACAACGACCCCGTCTCAACGCCCAAAATATTGATGCGCCAACAGAATCGCTGGGGAAATACAGCAACATCCAATCCCTTACAAAAAAAGGTATGTCGGCTGAACAAATAGCCTCGGTTCTCACTATTTCCACCCACGAAGCTCATCAATTGATAAATCTCTCTAAACTGGCTCATGGAAACTTTGCGGATAATGTTTCAGGCTGACTGTTAAGAACAACAACCAAACAACCGATAAGAAGAGCAGTTAAATCGTTTAATTTCATCTTCTGAGTGGGGAAAAACATGGTTTCAGGAAAATACAGCGCCCTGGCTGGCGCTATCTCAAGAGAACAAGCCATTGCCAATCTGAGCAATAATCTGGCCAACATCAGCACCACCGGCTATAAAAAATCAAATGTCAGCTTTGAAGCCATTCTCAAGGGAGCGACACAATCCAGCACGGCAAAGGGTATCAACTACGACCGTATCGGCAAGAATTTTACGGATTTTGCACCTGGTCCCATACGTACAACCGAAAATCCACTTGACGTTGCAATAGACGGCAAAGGGTTCTTTAAGGTCCAGGGACCAAATGGCATCCTCTACACCAGACGGGGAGATCTCGCAATTAACGCTGAAGGCCTCCTTACCACCAGCAACGGACTACCGGTGCTCGATGATGGAAACAGCCCTATCACTATTCCCGACACCGACACCAGCAAGGTGGCAATTGGGGATGACGGAACCATTTATATCCTCGGTCCCCGTGGCACCAGATCGGAAGTTTCCAAACTGGCGGTTGTCAACGTAGAAGACAGGCTCAAACTAAAGCGTGAATCTGACACAACGTTCTCCCTTGAAGAAGGCGCGCTTGAAACCCCCAGTGAAGATTCCCGTGTCATACAGGGTGGGCTTGAGCTCTCCAACGTCAATATGGCTGAGGGGATGGCAAAGATGATCGACAATTACCGAACTTTTGAAACGTATCACAAGGTGCTGAAAAGCTACCAGACGATCAGTGAACAACAGGAAGAATTAGGTACTCTTGGCTAAATATTGAAAAAAACACCCCGCAAGGGGCATTGAAAATAATCTGCATCAAGAACGAAGGAACAACCATGATTCGATCACTTTGGACCGGCACAACGGGAATGCACAGTCAGCAGTTGAATATTGACGTCATTGCCAATAACCTGGCAAACGTCAGCACTACCGGCTTTAAGAAAAGCAAGGCAGACTTCCAGGACCTGCTCTACCAGACCATGAAGGTTCCCGGGAGCCAGACATCGTCGGACACCGAATCTCCCACCGGAATTCTTGTCGGTCTGGGAGTCAAACCTGCCGCGGTCACCAAGGTCTTTTCCCAGGGTGATCTGATTCTTACCGAAAACGAACTGGATGTTGCCATCGAAGGCGAGGGTTTTCTGCAGGTTGAGCTGCCAAACGGCAATACCAGCTACACCAGGGCCGGAGCGTTGAAACGCGACAGCAACGGTCGCTTAACCAACTCCGACGGCTATATTATTACCCCGGCAATTACTATCCCCGACGGGGCAAAACAAATCTCGATCAGCGAAACCGGCATTGTCAGCGCCATTATTGGCAGCGATACGGCCAGCACCGAGCTCGGCACCATGGAGCTTGCGACTTTCACCAACAATTCAGGTCTTTCTGCCATAGGAAAAAACCTGTTCGAAGAAACCTCGGCCTCGGGAACCGCCCAGACCGGTACCCCTGGAGACGATGGTTTTGGCACCCTGCTGCAAACCTACCTCGAAGGATCCAACGTCAACATAGTCGAAGAACTGGCCAGTATGATCACCACCCAGCGCGCCTATGAGATTAATTCGAAGACTATCCAGACTTCGGATGAAATGATGCAAACCACCAACAACCTCGTTTAATCATGGGAAAAGTAATCCTGACAATCTGCCTTATTTTAAGTCTGGCGCAAACGGCTGAAGCCCTGGAGATAACATTCAATCCGGATGTCACTGTAGATGATTCCATTATCAGGCTTGGCGATATTGTCAGTTTTGATGAAGAAACAGAAATGACCAGGGCGCTGGCCACCCTGACAGTCGGGCAGTCCCCTTCCCCCGGAGAAAAGAGTTCTCTCCGTTCCCTGACTGTAAAAGAGTATCTCGTTTCCAGCCAGTCGCTGTCAAAGAATATCCACTGGACTGGCTCGCCGACCGTAACTGTTTTAAGGCGCGGCGTTTCCATAGGATCTGAAGACAATACTTTCGATTATTGCCGAATATATACATAAAAACAAAAGCAACCTGCCGGACGCTGAAATCAGGTTTATCCCAAGCTCACTGCCCTTGCCGTTTACTTTGCCAACCGGTGAACTCACCCATGAGGTTATCCCTTCTAATCCCGGTATCCTTGACAGTTCACGCTTTTCAATAATCTTCAGGATTGACGATAACGTTGTGAAAAACATGTCGGTTCGTGGGAAAATTGAGGCAATGGCTCATGTTGTCGTCACCAGCAGGCCCCTGAAAAAAGGGCAGATTATTCGTCCGGAAGATCTCTCAATGGCAATGATGGATATAAGCTCAGTCGATAATCCGGGTCTGGACCTGGAAAATTTTCTGGGAAAGAAACTCGAAAGAAGTTTGCGGGCAGGTTCACCTGTTCTCCTTTCCATGGTTGAATCCCTGCCGGTAGTGCAGCGCGGGGAACGGGTTAAAATTGTCATCAACTCGGGCCCGCTGCATCTTACGGCCACGGGTCTTGCCCAAAGTGACGGCATATTGGACCAAATGATTCGAGTAGAAAATATCAACTCGAACAAAATTATCTATTGTCGGGTCGCAGCTCCCGGTTTGGTGGAGGTCATACTCTGAAATGAAAAATTTAATTTTAGCATTATTCTGCAGCATGTTGCTCGCATCCTGTGCTCCCAAGCAACAGCCGGTTATCGCCATTCAGGAACCTCTCGAAGAAATTCATGATGCCGAACCGGTTATTCACGAGTCAGGTTCGCTGTGGCAAGAAGGCAATCGCTCGATGTTTTCAGACAGAAAAGCCAGAGATATCGGAGACATAGTCACAGTGATTATCTCTGAAACGGCCAGCGCATCTAAACAGGCATCGACATCAACTGACCGGTCAACCAATATGTCAGCAGGAATACCAAACCTTTTCGGACTGGAAAACAGTTCCGTCATCACCGGCGCGAACCCGGCGATTGATCTGAGCAATCTTGTCAGTGCAGATTTTTCCAGTGGCTTTGACGGTGCCGGCTCCACCTCCAGAAAAGAAGCTTTGAGTGCCTATCTCACCACCCAGGTTGTTGGGCGCTACCCAAACGGACAGCTAAAAATTCGTGGTGGCAAGGAAGTTATGGTCAATAACGAGGTACAGATTATTTATCTGACCGGCATTATCAGGCCAGTTGATATCACTGCGGCAAATACCGTCAGTTCTGCAAAAATACTTAACGCCAGAATCAGCTACACTGGCAAAGGTGCTATCAGTGATAAACAGAGTCCGGGGTGGGGTATGCGTGTTTTGGATAATGTTTGGCCATTTTAGTGCCTTACGCCAGAATTATTGTCCCAAGTAACACTATATTCTGAGATAAATACTGAAATTACAATGTTAAATCCACCACCAAGGCACTTATCCCCAGCATGGACTGAAAAGTACCCGTGCTGTGCGGGTATGAGATGCAAGCATTACATCCGGCCCCCATTATGCGCATTTACACCCAAAGGGCATGATAAAAAACCCCGTGCCAAGGCCGGTATTAAAAAAGTATCCCTATTAATATGAAATTAAAAAGTTAATAAACCACCAAGGCACTTATACCCCTCACAGCATGGGCACTGAAAAGAGTACCCGTGCTGTGCGGGAAATGAGATGCAAAAGCCAAACCCAGACCCACATTAAGGAAATTTACAACCAAAGGGCATCATAAAACCCCATGCCAAGGCCAGTACTAAAAAGAATATCCCAATCAATAAAAGCCAGGTATCAAATGACTAAACTACTCCCCCTCATCCTCATAATCAGCCTTTTCCCCCTCCTGTCCAGCGTTGACTCCGAGGCCGCCAGGGTTAAAGACATTGCCCAGCTCCATGGAGTCCGTAACAACCAGCTAATAGGCTATGGATTAATCTCCGGACTCAACGGCACCGGCGATGATATGAAAAAATCAGTTTTTACCCTGCAGGCCATTTACAACATGATGACCAGACAGGGTATTACCATTGATCCCGATAATATTAATGACATAAAAGTGAAGAATGTTGCCGCAGTTATGGTCACTGCATCCCTCCCTCCATTTGCCAAATCAGGCTCGACCCTGGACGTTCAGGTCTCATCCATGGGTGATTCCAAGAGCCTGGCCGGTGGCACCCTGCTTATGACACCCCTGGTCGGACCGGATGGCGAAGTATATGCAGTAGCCCAGGGACCTCTTACGCTCGGTGCCTTTTCTTTTGGCGGTAAGGCTGCCCAGGTACAAAAAAATCACCCCACAGTCGGCCGCATAGCTGGCGGGGCGATTATTGAAAAATCCATTCAGGTTCCCTTGGGAGCTGATGGACATCTGCAATATCAGTTACGTGATGCCGATTTCTCAACAGCCTCAAATATGGCCGAAGCCATTAATAAAAATTTTGGTAAGGGAACAGCTTTTCCGGACAGTCCGGGAACCGTTCAGGTTACAATTCCTGACCCGTTTAAGTCGAAGCTGATCGATTTCATTGCCTCGGTCGAAGTGCTCAACGTCGAGGCGGATACTACGGCCAAGGTGGTTGTCAACGAACGTACGGGCACCATTGTCATGGGCAAGGATATCCGACTCTCAACCGTAGCCGTTTCCCATGGAAACCTCAGTCTGATAATCCGAGACGATTACAGTGTCTCCCAGCCTGCTCCCCTTGGTGAAGGAAATACAGTCGTCACGCCGCAGACCAATATTAACGTGGTTGAGGACGACGGGCAGCTGGTCCTGCTGGATATGAAAAAAGGCGTTTCGATTGGCGAAATTGCCAGCGCACTTAATGCCATTGGGGCAACACCGAGAGATTTGATAGCTATCTTCCAGGCAATCAAAGCGTCCGGTTCGCTTTACGGTGAATTAATTATTCTCTAATACGGATATACCTATTATGGACTTCAAGATCGATCCACGAATTCTTACCAGCCACGCAACCCTGCCAAGCGTTGATAGAAAAACCAAGGATCTTGCATCCCTCAGGGAATCGAGTCGTGAATTTGAGACACTTTTTGTGATGGAAATGTTCAAGGCGATGCGGAAGGCGGTGCCTGAAGGCGGGCTTTTTGAAAAAAGTCAATCTACGGAGATTTTTACCGAGATGCTGGATATGGAGACTGCTAAAGCTACTACTGAAGGGAAGGGATTGGGTATTGCTGAGGCTATGTATAAACAGATGGCTGAGTTGGTTGGGGAGAAAAAATGATTTTTTAGGGGCGTTAGGACTTTGACCTTCCCACCTTCCCCTCTCCTTTTGCCTCTGGTCAGATCCTTCTCTCTTTCACTTTTTTCAGGTTGAATTATAATTATATTATAATTATATTTCAAGCATGAGAGCAATATCGTTTGAATGGGATGCCAAAAAAGCTGAATCAAATTTCACAAAGCATAAAATATCTTTTGAGGAGGCTCAGACCGTCTTTTTTGATACAAGTGCAAGAATGATCTTTGACCCAGATCACTCCGAAAAGGAGGACAGGTTTATTCTGCTTGGATTGAGTTCATTATTACGTTTGTTAATTATCTGCCATTGCTATCGTGATGCGACTGGAGAAGTTATAAGAATATTTTCTGCCAGAAAGGCAACCAGGAAAGAACAAAAACAATATGTGAGGTTTTTGTCATGAGAAAAGAATATGATTTTTCAAAATCAGTCCAAAATCCCTACGCAAAACATCTCAAGAAGCAAGTAACACTTCGTCTTGGTACCGATGTTATTGAGTATTTTAAAGAACTTGCCGACGAAACTGGAATTCCTTATCAAAATTTGATAAATCTTTATCTTCGAGATTGTGCAACGTCCCATAGAAAACTTAAATTGGATTGGATGTCCACCAAGAAACCTACTAATGCAGTCGATCGCTAGGAGCTTCAGGGTCTCATTTTCTGTTGCCTTCCTTTCACCTAAATCTCACTCTTGTTTTTTAAATCTTGGTTGTAGGTAATTCCCTTTTTAGTACCCATGCATTGCTGGGATAGGTGCTGGTGGTAAATGTTTCGGGTATTTTTATTTTTCAATAATTTTGTGATGGTTGTTTTGCTGGTGATAGGTGCGCATAATGTGGGACTGGGTGTGATGCCGACATCTCATCCCTCACAAGGGGTTCTTTTTGATGCTTGGTTGGGTGGGTGGTTTTTTCAGTTCTGGGTGGGCGGGTGTCTTTTTGGTAGTTCCCTTGTGGGGGATAAGTGCCTTGGTGGTGGGTTGGACATTCTGATTTTAAATTTAATTTCAAGTTTATTGTTATTAATTTGATAAATTCTGTTGTAAGGCACTTAACTTTCCCTAAAAACCATCCGATAAATAATTAACAAAGAAATATCTGGTATCACCCCAAGTGCAGGGAAGCACGGCAAAAGACAGCAAGGAGGCAAAAAAATGATCGAAAATACAACATAATTACTCACTTAATTCGGCACAATATTCAAATAAGAATCAAGTCATTAATTCATTAACATACCAAGAGAGCGGTCGGACCATTCAACAGGAAAAATTACAATTTACTTCCGATCAGGTTAACTTAACGTATAGTTCAGAGTCAGTTACCACGTATAACCGCTCCATGTCCCTGGAGAACAAAGTCGGCGACGGATTTGACCTCCTCAGAGGACTGGTCCTGAACATGTTCAAGGAACAGGGGTTGGATTATAAGATCGAGACTGACGATTCAGAAATTGATATCAGTACATTAACCCCGGAAAAAGCCCAGGAATTAATTGCGGATGACGGGTATTTCGGGGTAGAAAAGACATCAGAACGAATTTTTAAGTTTGCAGTAGGCATGGCAGGCGGCGACCCCACCAGATTAGATGCCATTCGGGCGGGGGTGGAAAAGGGATTTCAGGAAGCTTTGGACGCATTTGGTGGATGGCTTCCGGATATATCCTATGATACCTATGATACTGTAATGAAAAAACTGGATGATTGGGCAGGTGTTGAAAGTCTTGATAACAGCCCACAATCACAAGCCTAGGTGAAGTCATGAGCGTAGAATTTTTCGGAATCGGTGGACCTGGACAGATCGGCAATCTTAAAAAGCCGCAGAAGGTTCAGTCCGACAAAAATGTAGAGGGAACGGGACAGGATAAGGTTCAGTTTTCTTCAGTCCTGCAGGATGTCAACAAAGCGAAAGCTGTCACACAGGGAAACGATGTGGAAAGAGCTGAACGTGTCCAGCAGTTAAAAGAGCAGATTAAAGATGGTTCTTATGAGCCGGATCTCAAAAAAGTTTCCGCCTCACTTTTACAATTTTTAGTTGAAGGCAGATAAAATGGAAACCGGGACCACACACGAATATCTTGTTCGTCTGCGAGACATCATTTTCGAAGAAAGAGACTGCGCCAAAGCACTCGACATGAAAGGGATGATCAGCGCGATGAATGCCAAGGAAGAAATTGTGAAAGTGCTGGCCCACGTCAAAATTATCGATGAGCAGGACAAACCTATCGCCAGCCAGATCCGCGAGGAAAATCGACGCAATGCCTTCCTCTTCAAGTCGACCCTCGGCTGGATCAGGCAGACTATGGAATTTTTTGGCCAAAAAACCGTCACCTCGACCTATTCGGCATCCGCCTATACAGTCGCTTCCCAGGTAAACGGTCGACTTTTATCGGGAAAAATTTGATATGGCCGGTCTCCTCAATGCACTGAATTCTGCCAGAACATCTCTTGAGGTTAACCAGAAATCGATAGAGATAGTCGGTAATAATATATCCAATGTAAATACGGAAGGATATTCCAGGCAGCAGGCAGTACTGGCAACCTATCCCGCCATGAACTTCGGCGATTTTTTCATCGGTCAGGGCGTGAAAATAACCGATGTAAGTCGTCAGCACGATGTCTTTATCGACCAGCAGATCAAACAAAAAGCTATAGATTTTGGGTTGCAGGACGCTTCAACCCGTCCTCTTTTCGAGCTAGAGCGTATTTTCAATATCACCGAAGACAATATCTCCACCGATATAGACAATTTCTTCGATTCCCTTCAGGAACTGTCAGCCGACCCAAGCGATCTCGTCCAGCGCAATAATGTCATTCTTCAGGGTGAGGTACTTGCGACCAGCTTTAACAATACAATAGACGAACTGAATTCGATCAACGAAAATATCAACGATACAATCCTCTCCAAACTTGATGCAGTCAATTCAAAAATCAGTGAAATCGCTGATCTCAACGACCGGATTTACAGCATAGAAATCCAGGGACAGACTGCAAACAGCGCAAGGGACCAGCGGGACATGGTGGCCAGGGATCTGGCCCAGACCCTCGGTGCCCAATCCTACGAGAACGCCAACGGGATGCTGTCGGTTGCGCTCCCAGGAGGTATGCCGCTGGTCCAGGGTAATATGGCAATGACCATTACTGCTGAAGTTACCGGCACTGATCTGACCCTCAACCTGCATGCCGGTGGAGTGACACGGGAATTGCAACTGAAGAATCTGGGCGGCGAGTTTCAGGGACTGATGGACATACGAGATAATTTCATCCCCGAACTCACTCATGACCTGGATAAACTTGCCTATGAACTGAGTGTCCAGGTTAATATCAAGCACCAGGCTGGTGGAGCACTGGACAACACAGACGGCAACATCTTTTTTGACTGGCCACCAGAGTGTGACCCCGCAGACCCAACCCTCCTTCCTGCTGATTATACCGGTGCTGCAAGAGCGATGAAGGTAAATATTACCGATCCTTCCAAAATAGCTGCCGGATTCTTGCCCACACCACCAGCACCACAAAGAGTTGCACCCGGCGATAACAGTAATGCGCTTATCCTGTCCAATATTGCGGATATCTACCGTATCGATGGGACTGACAGCTTTAATTCCCTTTATGGAAAGATGGCCGCCAAGGTAGGAGTTGAGAGTAACCAGAATCAACTTTCCCTCAAGGGAGCGGAAGACGCTCTCGTGCAACTTGAAAATTTCCGGGATGGCCTGGTTGGAGTTTCCCTTGAAGAAGAAATGATCAGTCTCATCCAGTTTCAACGGGGCTTTGAATCTTCTGCAAAATTTCTCTCGACCGTCGATGAAATGATGAGCACGGTACTGAACATCAAAAGATAACAGTGTGTAAGGCAGGTGTGCCATGAAAGTAACAGATAACTCGACCTACCGGTTAATGCAGACCAATCTTCAGCGAATCACCAATGACCTGCTGGTTCTCCGCAACCAGGGCGCAACCGGCCTGAAACTGAACAAATCTTCAGATGATCCAGGGTCGATCCGTCCTGTGCTTACCACCCGGACCCAACTCACCCAAAATAACCGGTACCTTGAGACCATGGGTCAGGCCGGTGACAAAATGGCGGCAACTGACAGCCATCTGGCTCATGTTGAAAATATATTTGCTCGGGTCAAGGAAATTTCCATCAATTCAATTAACAGCGCAATGAGCGAAGCCGATCTGTCAACACTTGCCGATGAGGTCGCCGAATTGAGAAACGAGCTCCTTGATGCGGCCAACGCTGTTGTGGACGGAAAATATATATTTGGTGGCTATGAAGAAGACACCATACCCTTTACTAAAAATGAAAGTTATAACCCTGCCAGTTATGATGTGAACAATGTAAAGACCTGGCCCTATCTCTACCATGGCGACAGCAACCCGACAAAACTGGAAATAACCCCCGGTGAAGTTATAGAGGCTAACTTGACAGGAGTTGAACTCTTCATGGGTATTTCCAACAAAATGGCTGCCGCCGGATATACCCAGCCTTATCAGGGGATTCGACTATGACTTCGGGACCGCTTGTCCCTGCTGCGTGCCGGAAACACCGGCAATGATATTATTATTACTCCTGAAAACGGTCTTCCGGTTACCATAAGACGGAGATCCCGAACTTGTCGACACCGACAGCAACTATGCAGGTAAACTCGCTGATCTTTTCAGTAAGCCGGGAACCGGCCTTGTTGGCTACCGCAAACGCTGCCACTGTCGACTTAGGCCCATCTCCTCCTATCGACCCTGCAATTGACACTTTCCCTGCCGGTTTCTCCGCTCCAGACACTTACACTCTCGACATTACCGCTGGTTCCGGCGCAACTCCAGTTGTTTCAGTAACGCTTAACGGTGGTAGCTACGACTTCACCCTGGACGGTATGGTATCCGCCTTTCAAGACGCAGGTGCAAATGAAACCATACCAGGAAAGAGTGGTCTTCTCCCAAACGGTGTAAGCTACGATATATCCAATGGCTCACTCGTCCTGACCGGACCCGTGGATGGTTCCGAGATCGAGTTGAACGAATCTGCCCCAGGATTACTCCCTCCATCGGCAGCCAGACTGTTTATGGGACCATCAATGTCGCAACGAATTCCACAACAAATGTAAATATTGCCGGGCAACGGACCCAAGCCCAGGTCTAACAAGCCTTGGCCTGATCAGCAGGAACCCTGGTGGAGCATCCAAAATGGACTCTTCACTGTCCTTACCCGGCTCGAAGAGGCTATTCGTGCCGGAAATGTCAATGATGTCAATGGCCCGGGTGGTTCTCTCCAGAGCCAATTAAGAAACCTGGATATTGCTGCCGAACAAAACCGCAGCCTCCGCAGCCAGCTCGGAGCAAGAGCAAGTCGTGTTGACTCGGCCATTCTTCACCAGGAAGACGCCAAAATCGATCTCCAGCAAATTCTTTCAAGATACCAGGATGCTGATATCATCGAGATCTACAATGATATAATGCAAAAAGAGAATGCCTTTAAGGCAGCACTCAATATTACTTCAAAAGTTTCGCAAATTTCGATTCTTGATTATTTATAGGAAGAGCGCTAGAAATAGAGGAATAATTATTTTTTATTTTTTCTCTATTTCTCTTCAACACGGAGTCAACCATGCTGGTTCTTACCAGGAAAATCGGTGAAGGTATTGTTATCGGTGACGATGTCACCATTACCATAGTAGAGATGAAGGGAGGGAGTGTCAGGATCGGAATCGATGCCCCCCGTGAAAAAAAGATATATCGTCAGGAAGTCTTTGAACGCATCGCAGAAGAAAACCGCGAAGCTGCACAATGGAACATGATTGATCTCGACAACCTGAGCGACAACCTCAGAACAAGAAAAGAGAAATAATGGAAAAGCTCGTTACTCGATTTGGTGAAGTGGAATATGACCCGAAAAATCTGCTCAATTTTCCTGCTGGTCTTATCGGCTTTCCCAATCTTCAAAATTTTATTGTCATGCCCAATAAAAAAGAAGGCCCGTTGTTCTGGATACAAAGTGTCGAAGATCCTGCCTTCGCCTTCGTTCTTACAGATCCAACCAACTTTTTCTTTGACTACCTCATTGCCCCGGATGTTGCCGAACGTCAGCATCTGCAAATCGACGAAAACGAACCCTGCTTTGTTCTGACTGTAGTAACAGTACCGCCCGATCAAAAAATAAGCCTCAATCTGGCAGCGCCCATTCTTTTCGCGCCAAAATCCAACCGAGCCATGCAGGTTATTCTTGAAAACGGCAAGTACAGTGCCAAAACCCCCCTGCCCCAACCAAAAGTTGCGGATAAGGTAAAATAGGTGCCCATGCAACGCATGGGCACCAGAATTGTGAGCGCATCCCCAGCCCCCTAGTACCCATGCGCCGCATGGGTACTAAATCTGAGAGCCGCGTGAATCTCCGCACCCCTGGATCCCATGCGCCGCATGGGAACAAAAACCCTACTGCGCCGCAGTAAAATAAGGAACAAAATGGGACGCAGCCGCTACACAATAACCGACAACAACGCTCCCCATTTTCTCACCTTTACCGTCCTCAACTGGCTACCTGTCTTCACCCGGCCCGATACAGTACAAATCATCCTGGATGCCCTGACCTGGAGGCAAAATCACAAGGAAATGAAAGTCTATGGCTTTGTCATCCTGGAAAACCATATACACTGCATCCTGGAAGCTCCTGACCTACGACAACAGGTGCATGATTTCAAAGCCTTCACCGCCAAAGAGATCTTACGTTACCTGGAGCACAAAAATGTCAGTATAATTTTGGAACAGCTGTCATTTTCTAAAAAATCCCACAAAACCGATTCAAAATACCAGTTCTGGCAGGAAGGCAGTCATCCGCAACTTATCCAGAGTGAAGAAATACTGCGACAAAAACTCGACTATATCCATCTTAATCCGGTCAAGCGTGGTTACGTGGATGAGGCAACTCATTGGCGCTGTTCCAGTGCACGGAATTATCAGGGACATGCAGGGTTGATTCCAGTTTATACTGGATGGGGAAGCTGAAAAGGATATGGGATGCAACGCATCCGGTAGTGTTCCCATGCGGCGCATGGGAACGAGGGAGATCTCTAGTTCCCATGTGCCACATGGGAATGGGATCTGGTGCCCATGCGCCGCATGGGTACAAATGCTTACGGTCTGGTTCCCATGTGCCACATGGGAACCAAGGGATACCAGACCACACTGAGGAGAGGCCATTAAATCCCCAATAACTGATATTGCACATTTTTTTCATCAAACCACAGAAGCATACAACCAATTTGAGCAAAGCATTCTTCACCTGATTGATACAATCCCTAACCTTTCACCACAACAACTCTTTGAAGAATGCCAAAAACTTCGACATCAAAGTGCCGAGCTGGAAATTCTCGACCAGCAGATGTTTGACATTCTCGAACTGGCGGGTGGATCAATTTACCAGGATACTATCATTAAAAACCACAGCATCGCCCTGGCAAAAGCGAATATGGCCTCTGAGCAACTCTATCAAAAGTTACACGAGCTGAAAATAACTCTTCAGGAATAAGAGGGAAGTACCCATGCAACGCATGGTACCAGGTAATCCAGACATTGGGATCTGGAAACCTTGTACCCATGCGCCGCATGGGTACCAAAACACACTGCGGTGCATATTATCTACTGGTGCCCATGCACAACAGCGAGCTTGCAACCTAGAGCTTTGGTTATCTTGACTATAGTATCGAAGCGAGGCTTGCCGCCATCGGCCAAAGATTTATATAAGCTCGCCCTGGTTACCCCGGCTTTTTTAGCTATCTCCGTCATACCTTTAGCCCTGGCAACCGTATTGAGTGCGTGAATAAACTCTTCCGGACTGCCTTCTGCAGCATCCTCAAGAAAAAAAGCGATAGTTTCGTCATTGTCGAGATGTGCGGCAACATCAAAACATTTAGTTTTAAGTTTCATGAATCATTCCTCCAATCTTTGCAACAGTTCAAGGGCTCTTTCAATGTCCTTGGTTTGTGTGGATTTGTCTCCACCTGCCAAAAGGATAATTATCTCTTTTCCCCTGATCGTGTAATACACTCTGTAACCCGGACCAAAAAACATGCGAAGCTCAAAAAGATTGGCACCAATGTTTTTGCAGTACGCCAGGCGCCGCATGGGTACGGAGCATCACTGCGCCGCAGTGTAGAAGGGTTCCCATGCGGCGCATGGGTACCAGAGCAATAGTTACCAATTTTCAACCTTAAGTTTTGGAACTCTCTTGAAATGCTTGCCATTATTTGTGACAAGGACCATTTTTTGACTTCTAGCATGAGCAGCAATCATCATATCCATCGACCCAATAATATTGCCTTCCGCACGAAGTGAGGCCCTGATATTTCCATAATGTTCAGCGGCTTCTTTGTCCCAATCCAAGATACTTAAATGTCGAACAAAATCATCGATTATTGGTCTGTTAATTTTTTTTGATGATGAATGTTCAACACCATAAATCAATTCAGCATAAGTAATTACAGATATACAAAGTTGACCCATTTCTAATGCTTCAAAACGCTCAAAAACCCTTAATGGTTTTTCTCGGATAACATAACTGCAAATGTCCGTATCAAGCATATAGCAAACCATTTAAAGATGTCCCTTTCTTCCAATTCCAACTGCTCTCTTTCTGTCATAAAATCAGGTGTTGGCTTGTTTTCTGAAAAAAAGAAATCTCTCCAGGAGTCTGGTTTTTCAGATAAAATTATATTTTCACCCTCTTTGCGGATATAAACTTCTTTGCTTTTAAACCTAAATTCTTTTGGTAAGCGCACTGCCTGACTACGCCCATTTTGAAATATTTTTGCTTTTTCCATTTCCCGCTCCCCTTTTGCTTACACATGATCTGGTACACCACTTGGTATATATCAAAAATAGTATATACCTTGGAATATATCAAGTAATTTTTACACCTTTATGCATCAGTTCTCATCTATCGTTTTTCTTCCTGTAGTTTTGGCTTATGCACAGTGATCTGATCATCCTCTAGTTACCATGCGCCGCATGGGAACTAAATTGCGAGCCGCATGAAACCTCCTCACCCCTGGTACCCATGCGCCGCATGGGTACCAAAAATCATTACACTTTGACATCCCAACCGCATTGCATTACAATATGTATTACAAAACGGAGGAAATAAGATGATCACACTACGACTAGATCAAAAATTAGAACAACAAATTAATACTACCGCAAAGAATCTCGGCGTGACCAAATCCGAATTAATAAGAAAAAGCATTAATGAATATCTTAGCAAACTTAAGCAACCTAATGCATGGGAGCTTGGGAAAGATTCATTTGGTAAATATTCAAGTGGACTTGGCAACTTATCATCAGACAGAAAAGAATTAATCAGAAGTAAAATCAAGGCGAAGAGAAAATGAGAATATGAAAAAGATTCTCATTGATTCCGGCCCATTGATAGCACTATTTGATGCTTCGGACAAATACCACGACAAAGCTGTCAATTTCATAAAAACAAACAAGTATCCTCTTGTCAGCACCATTGCATCGATTACTGAAACGCTTCATTTATTAGATTTCAATAGGAATGCCCAGATAGACTTTCTTGAATGGATAAATAAAGGCGCTTTAATTCACAAACAACACAAATACACACAAGGTTGTCAATTTCATAAAAGCAAACAAGTATCCTCTTGTCAGCACCATTGCATCTATTACTGAAACGCTTCATTTATTAGATTTCAATAGGAATGCCCAGATAGACTTTCTTGAATGGATAAATAAAGGAGCTGTTGAAATTCAAAACATAGAAAACAGCGATTTCGGAAGAATTAAAGAGTTAACTGTGAAATATCGTGACTTACCTATGGATTTTGCTGATTCATGTTTAGTGTACCTTGCAGAAAAACTCAGTCTTAATACAATCGCAACGATTGACCGTGACTTTACGATTTATCGCATTAATGGAAAAAAGAAATTCACTGTCAAAGTTTTGTAACTGTCACTGGTTCCCATGCGGTGCATGGGAACTCTGACACACTGCGGCGCAGTACTAATGGGTTACCATGCAACGCATGGTAACCAGAGAAGAGACCAATTTCCATCTCTCCTTTTTCTTTTCGTAGTTTTGGCTTAGCAACCCAAGTCCTCTAGTTACCATGCGCCGCATGGTAACTAAATTGCCAACCGCATGAAATCTCCTCAACCCCTGGTACACATGCGCCGCATGGGTACCAAAACCCTGAACAACGCTTCCCATTTCAGTTCTGGCAGGAAGGCAGTCATCCGAAACTTATCCGGAAAGAAGAAATGCTGCGACAACTTAATCGGTCAAGCGTGGTTACGTGGATGAGGCAATTCATTGGCGCTATTCAAGGGCAGGGAATTATCAGGGACCATGCAGGGTTTATTCCTAAATTGAATGGGGAAGCTTGAGTGATTAGGGATGCAACGCATCCGGTCTGGTTCCCATGTGGCACATGGGAACCAGGGATAGGTAGCGTTCCCATGCAGCGCATGGGAACGAGGGGAGATCTCTAGTTTCCATGTGCCACATGGAAACCCGCACTATATATTTTATCTCCCACATTCCAAGCACATACCATTCAGAACAAATGACGGAGAAAAAAAAGTAAATATTTTCTAAAGATCTTCTCGGTACACGCCGAGAAGAAGTATAACGGGAAATCTAACGCATAAGGAGGTGTAAAAAAAAATTGCGGCCCCCGAATATGAATTACTAAAATTAAGATTAAAAACCAGGGCAAGGATGCCCGAACTAATCACTTCACGGAGGAAACACCATGGCATTAACAATTAATACAAACGTCGCTTCCCTTAACGCCCAACGTAACCTGGGCAAATCCCAAACCGATCTCAACAAATCAATGCAGCGCCTGTCTTCAGGTCTGCGCATCAACAGCGCCAAAGACGACGCTGCCGGTCTGGCTATTTCTGATCGTATGACCTCGCAGATTCGTGGTCTGAATCAGGCAGTCCGTAATGCAAACGACGGTATTTCCCTGGCGCAAACCGCTGAAGGTGCTTTGCAGGAAAGCACCAATATCCTGCAGCGTATGCGTGAACTGGCCGTTCAGTCTGCCAATGATACCAACAGCGATTCCGACCGTTCTTCTCTGCAGTCAGAGGTTAAACAGCTGCAGGCTGAATTAGGCCGTATAGCCGAAACCACCCAGTTCAACGGCAAAAACCTGCTTGATGGCACTATGAAGGATGCCACCTTCCAGGTCGGTGCCAATGCCGGTACCAACCAGACCATATCTTTTAGTATTGGCAGTGCCAAAACCGAGGATCTGAGTTCAGTCGGTACCAATATCCTGCTCCGAACGGTACAGCTGTGGCGGCAGCAATGTCACAGGTGCAGCCCTTGCTGCCGGTTCTATTGACAGTCAACGGTATAGATATTGCCGTTTCCGCTGGCACAAACGTGCCATCGCAGCTGCAATCTGAACGACTGCGGCAAATGATGCTGACGACAATATTGCCACAGCTGCGAATGAGCAGAGCTTTGACTTTACCGCGGTAATCTGGTCACTGCTGTCATGTTACGGAGCTGCAATTACAGGTGGCACTAGCTGCGGCTATTAGTCAACATACTACCGACAATGTATGCAGCTGACTGTCAGGCATCTACTGCACAGGTGCTACGCAACGTAGCTAGCAGTGACATTATGACTTGCAGCAGATGGCTGTTACGATACTGTCAGGTCTGGTGATTGTAGCTCGAAGATTACGTAACCTTGACGTAATACTGGTACAATAGTCACTATCGACTGCTGGTAATGCTGATCGCATTTCGATACTAAGCAGCTGAAGCGGCAACATGATACTAGCGGAATTGACACGCACTGCTGCTGATGCTGCCGACTTGGAACTGCAGTCGGCGGTAACTTACAGTACTGTGCAACTACTACTGGTACTGATAACTTGATCGGCAATGCTGATTGCATCACCGAAGCATCAACTGGACTGTCTTACCAGTAGCAGATGGTGTATGCGGCACAGTATGGCTAGCAAATTTATGTTTCATGCTCGGTGTCATGGCTAATGAATTGTTATTAACTCTGGCAGCCTCCGGCTGACGCTTGGCATTGTCAGGTAATGATTAGCTACTGACGATGCTACTGTGACAGGTACTTACGCTCTGACGTTGGATAGCACCACTGTAGATGTTGCCGCCGCCAGCAGACGGCATCGTTACTGCAGCAGATGTTGCAGCCGCGATTAATGCAGTTGATGGTTTTACCGCCGATGTTGAATGACGACGGTAAAGTTGTTGATCACTAAGACGATGCCAGCTGACTTTACTCTGAACGAAGCGTTGATGACGGTGCCGATACCTGAACTGCTGGCGTAGCTGCTGGTTTGCAGCTGGTGTGACAGTACGCCAATCAACCTATATTGGTCAGGTTTCTCTTGATAGCACGGCGGATATCGGATTGAAGGTGACGCGGTCTGGCAGCAGCGGGCTTGGATAATGCCGGTAACGCAACCACCACCATCGACCAGGTCGATATCTCCGACCCGCGAAGGTGCCAACACCGCTATCAGCTCTGTTGATGCCGCCCTCGCCCAAATCGACACCATCCGCGGTGACCTGGGTGCGGTTCAAAACCGTTTTGAATCAACCATCGCCAACCTGAGCAACGTTTCTGAGAACCTGTCGGCTGCCCGCAGCCGGATTCTCGATGCGGATATCGCCATGGAAACCTCGGCGATGACCAAGAACAACATCCTGCAGCAGGCTGGTGTTTCGATTCTGGCACAGGCAAACCAGGCGCCACAGTTGGCCCTGTCTCTCCTCGGCTAATTACTAGCTTAACTCTTCTTGGGGGTGCCGGCTGGTCCGGCACCCCCACTTTCACTGACAGCGTTCGGCTACCAGGAGGAGGAAACGATGAACATTGAAGCACTTAACCAGCAGACTGTACCGAACTCGCAATCGAGCAAGGTACCTGAACAAATCAGTAACGCGCGAAAGAAGGCGGCTGATACCGTTGAGAGTGATCAGCCGAAACAAAATCTTGTCCAGCCTGAAGAGCTGCTCAAGCAGATCAAGGCATTAACCGAAGATGGCCTGTACAGTGTTCGTTTTGAAAATGATGAACGTTCCGATGGATTGGTCGTCAAAATTTTTGATGTGGCAAAAAACGAAGTGATTCGACAGGTACCGGCCGAAGAAATTCTAAATCTGAGGGCGGCACTTTCAGATTTACGCGGTAATCTGGTGAACACCGAAAGTTAGTACAAGGTCTACAAATCGGATAGAAGTGAGGGAGAGAAACCATGGCAGAGATCACTTTTGGTGGACTAGCGACAGGCTTACCGACGGACGATATCATCACCAAACTGATGGCGTTGGAACGACGCCCCCTGGACCGCCTCGAAACTCAAAAAACCTATGAAGAAACCCGGCTTAAGGCCTTTGGCCAGTTAAAAGTCGACCCTGGATGAACTGCGCAGTTCGGTTGGTGCACTCAATATTACCAGTGAAGTGCGCACCAGCAGTATCCGCCTGAGCAATGAAGATGCCTTCAGTGCTGTCAGTAACGGTGCGGGAACCGGCAGTTACGATGTAGCCGTCGCTCAGTTGGCACAGGTGCAAAAAAGTGTCAGTGCCGGTGTGTCTTCGCAAACCGACAGCATATTAGGCAGCGGTACTCTGACCTTGGGTGATAAGGTCATTACCATTGACAGCAGCAATAATTCGCTACGCGGCTTAACCGCTGCCATCAATGCTCTATCTGAAACCAGCGGAATCAGCGCGAGTATAATTAATGATGGCAGTGGCACAAATCAGTATCGCATGGTCCTGACCGGCAAAGACGCCACCACCAGCTTTACCCCCGTTTTTAATCTGACTGCCGAGAATGGCGATCCGATCGGTTTTGATGTAACCCGCACGCGTGTTGCGCAACAGGCTGTGGCGTATGTAGACGGTGTTAAGGTGGTGAGCGACAGTAACACACTTTCGGATGTGATCTCCGGGGTGACACTGAACCTGAACGATGCCAGCACCCAGCTTACCACCGATCCGCCAACCTACAAGACAACGCTTATGACCGTGGCGCCGGACACCGAAGCGCTGAAAGAAAAGATTAACACCTTTGTGAGCAGCTATAACAAGGTGATGGATTGGATATCGTCGGGATATGTAGAGTTTGGTGCCAGTGCCCCGACCGAACAGGAGATAAAAGATGGCGCGGAAGAGTCCTTGAGTGACGTATTGCGAGGCGACAGTACGGTAAACTCGGTGAAGCGTCAGCTTCAATCAATGCTTTCAACGGTGGTTGATACGTCCGGATCATTGAGTACCCTGTCACAGTTGGGAATATCGACCCAGCGAGATGGTTCGCTGAATCTCAACAGTTCGACCCTTGATAAGGCCTTAAATAATAATTTTGATGACATCGCCAAACTTCTTGCAGGAGAAGACGAAGTTGATGGGGTAATGAAGAAATTCAATTCACCCTGCTCAACCTCACCAGTGCCACCAATGGTATGTATGCAAACAAGAAAACGCGCTACGATAGCGCCGTAAAGCGGATAGACCTGAATGTCTTGCGTCTGGAACCACAGATTGCCAAAAAGGAAGAGGTTATGCGGGCCCGCTTCGCAGCGATGGAGCAGTTGATCAGTGGCATGAACAATCAAAGCAGTTTTTTGACCCAGCAGATGGATCTTCTTAATAACATGATGACGGGAAATAAATAATGAATCCTTATACAAACCAATATCAAAAACAATACCAGCATAACCAGATATTCACCGCGAGCCCCGAACAGATCCTTATCATGCTGTATGATGGGGCAATCCGGTTCTGCCGTCAGGCGATGCAGGCAATGGATACAGGTGACAAGCTGGTTCAGAGTGAGAAAATCAGCCGTACCATGGCAATCGTTTGTGAATTTTCAAACAGTCTTGATCATAAAATCGGCGGTGAGATAGCCGAGGACCTGGATGCTCTCTACGATTTCATGACGCGCGAACTGACACGGGCTGGGCAGGAAACCGACCGAAAAGCTCTGGAAACGGTAGACGCTATCCTTTCGGAACTGCGTGATGCCTGGGTTGAAGCGGCTAAGATTCATAACCAGGGGAAACAGCTGGCCCCGGAAACAGTGCATGCCGGTCTCTCAGTGTCCTTTTAAGAGGGTAACGATGAGCGATTTTAGTCCACAGACTGAAAAATTACTCGCTTTCTCGGTCGAACAATACCGCGAGCTCCTGCAACATGGTCAAGAATTGTCGCAGATGCTCTCTGACTGCAGTTACTCACGGATTCATGAGCACGCAGCCAGACTTCAGGAACTACAGGCTGCCGCCGGTCAGCAGGATGAACTGTTGCTGCCCTTTCTCAGGTTGGAATTCCCAGCCTGGGAAAGGCACCCTCTTTATATCACACGGCTGGGCCTTATAAGCTCTATTCTCAAGCTGAACGAGGAGCTTTTGCCAAAAATCAGGAGCATGATGGCTGTCGCGTCGACTGAGATTGCGCAGTTACAAATGGGGCGGGTTGCTCTTAATGGCTATGCTTTCCCAAGGACTGCTGCCACGAATTTACGCATAGTTGGATAACCCCCTTTTTAAAACTCTCATAACGAAGCGCTGTTTTGAGATTCCCTTGTTGTTTCCGCTCTTTCTTTAAAATTACAGTTGATAACAAAATTTTTAAAGAATCTCGATTTCATATGATGTATTCTTGATGCCGATCCCTTTTAATGCTAAACTATTCGGTAGAAATCCACTTACATCTACAAACATTGTTATATTCGCTTTCTATTTAAATATACTGGAATTATATGAGTACTGAAACAGACATCCTGCAGAACATACCAAAAGGCAAACCCGTAAGAATTTTCCTCCCGCTGCTTGGCAGACCGGACCGAATAAGAGCCCAGTGCGTTTACCAGGAAATCGAGGCACCCAAGTTTGCCCTTATTTTTAAGCCGGGTGCGCTTCCTGTTGACGAAATCGATACAGAGCAGCCCTGCATTATCAGTATTGACATGGGTGGGCCCGACTATTTCTCTTGAGGCAATGATCTATAAAGTTGCCAATCGGCAGACTCTGCAGATGATTGTCCGGAAATCAATCAGCCATGAGCAGATGCGGGAATTTTTCAGGGTGGACGCTGTGACAAGTGTCATCTCGAAATCTTTCCATACCGAATTGTTCGGTAGCGGGAATAAGCCATGGTCCACGAAGGGACAGACGATTGATATAAGCGGCAGCGGAATTCTGGCTATATTTGACGAAAAGCCACAGGCAGACCATCAGGTAAAACTTGAGATAACGATCCCGTCGGTTGAGCCTCATATTATCAAGATCCTGGCCCATCAGGTTCGTGCTCAGCAGTTGCATGATGGCCGTCATGAAATTGCATATCATTTCGATGATATAACAACAAAAGATAGAGATAAAATCATTGGTTGCTGTTTTGTTATACAAAGGAAAATGCTGCGCCTGAAAGTAAATGTGGCAGACAACTGATAGCTGAAGGCGGTAAAGACGTTTGCCACGAATTACAATTATAGCCTCAACCACTCGATCACATGTCCACTGATATTATATCCATCGTCAGTACAATCCCGGACAGGCAACCGGTATCCGTAACCTTGACAGATCCGGACGGCAGGAACAGGAAGGTAAGATGCGTCTTTAAAGAATCGGAAGCGCCTGGTTTTTTTCTGCTCTTCTCCCCCGGCGCCATGCCGGAAGATATAGAAGAGGATTGGCGGTGCATTGTTTCCAGCCGCACCAGCTCCGGTGAAGCGGTTACCTTTAAAGCCAAAATTATCCAGGTCCAGAACACTCGTGTTATTGAACTGGAAGGACAAAAAACTCTCAGGCCGGAGGATCTTCGGGAATATTTCCGGGTTAATCTGAAATCGAAGGTTTCTGTTTTTTACGATCCGGCAAACGGCGACCCTAAAGAAGAACCATTTGAGCTCGACGGGGAGACTGTAGATATTTCAGAAAGCGGTGTTTTGACCATTCTCTCCAATGAATGCAGAATCAAAAAGTCCATAATGATCGAGCTCAACCTGCCCAATCCGAACCAGGTCGTTATCTGTTCCGGCTCTGTCATCAGATCCAAGCGGATTACCAAAAGCCGTTGGTTGACTGCCTTTCATTTCGAGAATATTTCTACTCATTCAAGGGAAATAATTGCCAAAAACTGTTTTTCGGAACAGCGGCGACAGCTCAGGGAGAATATCAGGACCGCAGGTTAACCAGCAGTTGCATTGATCGTTCGTGTAAATTTTAGAACGACTTCAACCGATAGAGACCTATGGACACTATCAACCCGCTTACATCCATACCATCCCTCGGCTCTTCGACATCGCAGGGCAGAGGGCGCAGCCAGGGACAACAGCCACCTTCCCAGGGTGATTTTTTAAAGGCTCTTGTCCTTGAAGCTAAAGGTGACAATCGCTTTATCCTTGATATTGGCGGCACCCGGCAATCCGTCAGGTCAGAGGCAACACTTTCAGCCGGACAATCGCTCAGGCTGCAGGTGGTCCGGACCGAACCACAGGTCGAACTGAAGATAGTCTTCAACCCCCTGAGCCAGTTACAGGGTCGTTCCCTGACTCTGCTTGGCAAAAACATTGACCTGGCCAGTCTTTTTAAAGGTTTTCAACAGCACACTCCTTCACCTCTTGACAATGTTTCCCCGATAAGCCGCTCCACACTGGAAAGTTTTTATTCATTGCAGCAGAACGGGATGGAAGGCAAAGACGGCGGAGCGATCCTGAAGCAACTCATAGATAATCTCGGCCTGAACCTGGAACAGTTGCTGGCGAGAGGTGATAAAAACAGTGCTGTTCATACCCTGAAGGCTGCCCTGCTGGAAATTGCCCACAGCTTCAGCACCGCAGGCAGCATTGCAGAAACAACCAACAAGATTCTTACCACCCTGGAACTTTTTCAACTGACCCAGCTTCAGGTTGCAACCGAAACGCAGCTTATCTTCCCACTGCCGCTGCCCTTTATTGAGCAGGGATACCTGATTGTCGAGCAGGGTGACAAGGATTCCCAGTCAGGCAGTTCTTCCTCGTCTGAAAGTCGTTTCTCCCTGCACCTCACCGTCTCTGCTCTTGGTAATCTGCAAATAGATTTTCTTCAAAATGCAGAAGGGCTCTTCATCAGGTTTCGGGCAGGCGACCAGGAGAAAGCAGACTTTATAGAAACGTTCAGCGCAGACCTGAAAAAGGCCATCACTGATGTTCCTCTGATCAACATTTCTTTTTCCGGCGATGCCCCGGATCCGATTCAGGATCTTGTCCGGCAGCTTGTCCCCGAAGGCAACTCAATGCTCGATACCAAGGTGTGATATGACCAGTCAAAAGCCGACGGATAAGGCCATTGCCATTCTCTACAACGAGAAAGAATCGGCGGCCCCAAGAGTGATCGCCAGCGGCAAGGGTATAATTGCCGAAAAAATCATTGCTACCGCCAGGGAAGCCGGAATTCACATTCAGGAGGATGCAAATCTGGTTGAACTCCTGTCGAAGGTACCTATTGGTGAAGAAATTCCGACTGAGCTTTACCAGACCGTTGCCGAAGTTCTGGCTTTTGTGTATCAGATCAACGAGAAGTTCAAGCAGAAGATGAGCTAAAAAAAAGAGGGTTAGAGACATGACACGTCTCTAACCCTCTTTTTTTTATGCTGGCGGAGCGGACGGGACTCGAACCCGCGACCTCCGGCGTGACAGGCCGGCATTCTAACCAACTGAACTACCACTCCAAATTATATTACTTTCCTGATTATATTACTTTCTGACTTATTACTTTCCGGCTTGGTGGGCGACACAGGGCTTGAACCTGTGACCCTCGGCTTGTAAGGCCGATGCTCTCCCAGCTGAGCTAGTCGCCCCCGAAACAAAAAGGGAACCGATCAGAAACCGATTCCCTTTTATATCTTTTGGCGGAGCGGACGGGACTCGAACCCGCGACCTCCGGCGTGACAGGCCGGCATTCTAACCAGCTGAACTACCGCTCCAAAAAAATGAGGTGCAAATAAAAATGCAAATAATCTAAAATGAAAAGGATTTAGTTGTGGTGGGCGACACAGGGCTTGAACCTGTGACCCTCGGCTTGTAAGGCCGATGCTCTCCCAGCTGAGCTAGTCGCCCCCGTCTCAACCAATCGTGTTGGACTATTTACCAACTTCACCCTTTTACGTCAAGAAAAAACATCCGTACAGTTAAATATCATACCTGATGAGGTTTTTATCTTTTATTTCAAAAACATACTATTTTTTGAAGAGGCTTTTTCCTTCCTCTACCACCAGCGCATGCCCAAGTACCTCGTCCATATGGTTGACAATATCGATTTTGAGAGATTTCCTTATCTTGATCGGTACGTCGTTCAGATCGCGTTCGTTTGGTTTAGGGATAAGAACATGGGTAATGTTGCCACGTTTAGCAGCAAGCAGTTTCTCCGTCAACCCACCAATCGGCAATACCCTTCCCCTGAGAGTTATCTCCCCGGTCATGGCCATATGGTGTTTTACCGGTAGCTTCAGAAGCGCAGAGACTAAGGTTGTGGCAATAGTTATACCCGCAGAAGGTCCGTCTTTTGGTATGGCGCCTTCAGGTACATGGATATGGATATCAAGCTTCTGGTAAAAATCTTCCTCCAGACCAAGCACCGCAGCTCTTGAGCGGACATAGCTCAAAGCCGCCTGGGCTGATTCCTGCATCACATCACCGAGCTTGCCGGTGATGATCAATTTACCTGCACCGGTCATCAGTGTCGTTTCAATCTGCAGGAGTTCGCCGCCTACCTCGGTCCAGGCAAGGCCGGTTGTTAAACCAATCTCATCGTTCTCTTCAGCCAGGCCGTATCGATATTTTGGCGTGCCCAGATACTTGCCGATGGATTGCACGCTGATATTGTATTTTCTTTTCTTATCATTTTTCTTCAACCGTGCCCGAGCTATTTTCCGACAGAGGGAAGCAATGATTCTTTCAAGATTCCTTACTCCAGCTTCTCTGGTATAGCGCCGAATTATCTCGAGAATTGCGCCATCTGTCAGCTGTATGTCATTCCGGTTGAATCCGTTTTGCTCCAGCTGCTTTGGAATAAGATACCCAACAGCTATTTTCAGCTTGTCTTCTTCTGTATACCCGCTGATCTGGATTATCTCCATCCTGTCTTGAAGCGGCACGGGAATACCGTGCAGGTTGTTCGCTGTGGTGATAAAAAAGACCTCGGACAAATCGTAATCTATATCGAGATAATGATCATTGAAGGCTACATTCTGTTCAGGATCCAATACCTCGAGAAGGGCCGACGAAGGATCGCCCCTGAAGTCCATCGACATCTTATCCACTTCATCCAGGCAAAAGACAGGATTTGCCACCCCGACTTTTTGCATGGATTGAATGATCTTTCCAGGCATTGCGCCGATGTAGGTTCTTCTGTGTCCCCGGATTTCAGCTTCATCCCGAACCCCGCCAAGAGAAAGCCGGGCAAACTTTCTGCCCATGGCACGGGCGATGGATTTACAAATAGAGGTTTTACCGACACCTGGAGGACCGACGAGGCAGAGAATAGGTCCCTTGATTTTCTTTACCTGGGTTTGTACGGCGAGGTATTCAAGTATTCTTTCTTTGGGTTTTGCGAGTCCGTAATGATCTTCATCAAGAATCTTTTCAGCCTTGTTGATATCAATTTTCGATCTGTCCTTTTTTTCCCATGGCAGACTGACGATGCAATCGATGTAATTGCGAACGACAGTCGTCTCTGCCGACATAGGCGGCATACTTCTAAGTTTTTTAAATTCTTTCAGTGCCTTATCCTTAGCAAGAAGAGGCATGCTTTTGTTTTTGATCGACTCTTCGAGTTCCCCCATCTCATCGAGTCCATCCTCATTCTGACCTATCTCGCTTTGAATCTCCCGAACCTTCTCTCCAAGGTAATAATCCCTCTGGGTTTTCCCCATCCGCATTTTCACCTTGGCGTTTATCTTCATTTCGAGTTCCGCCAGTTCGATCTCACGATCCAAAATCTCGAGCACCTTTGCCATCCTGGCGGCTATAGGTTCAATCTCAAGAATTTCCTGCTTTTCTTCACTCTTCAGGGGTAAATGTGCACAGATGACATTCAGCAGTTTGAGGGGATTATCGAGGATTTTGACCGAATTCAGGATTTCTTTGGCAATCCTTTTATTGCCGGTGGCATATTGTTCAAAATATTTTCGCAGCTCTCTCTCGTAGGCAATCAACTCCGCAGTTGGTTCAGTAATATCGAGCCGCTCTTCCACTTCAGCCTGAAGAAATTTGTCGTTTGGCACATAAGAAACAATACTTGCCCGAGTTTTCCCCTCGACGAGCGCTTTTATTGTCCCGTCAGGGAGCCGGAGCAACTGCATTACTGCCGCGAGAGTACCGAATTTATAGAGGTCTTCACTGGCAGGATCGTCAACGTTGGACCTCTTTTGGGTTACCAGAAGGATATCGGTCTTCTTTTCCATGGCATCTTCAAGTGCCTGAATAGATTTTTTTCTTCCGACAACTAAAGGGGCAACCATATGCGGAAATATTACAATGTCCCGAAGTGGCATCAAGGGGTAAAGTTTCGTCACAAAATCTCCTTTCGAATGTACGTTACTGTTGAAACTTAATTTCATTAAATTCAAGCTGTCTTCAGGTTTTCGTCGGCGCTGTTATGGTACAAAATAATTGGATAATCACCCTGGGTGATGACCTGCTCATTTATTACACATTCCTGCACGCCTGTTTTCGAAGGCAAATCGTACATCACATCGAGCATGGCCTCTTCCATTACCGAACGAAGACCACGGGCACCTGACTTTCTCTTCAATGCTTTTCTGGCGATAGCCACCAGTGCCCCTTCAGTAAAACTTAAACTGATGCCGTCAAAGGCGAATAGTTTCTGATACTGCCTGGTAAGTGCGTTTTTCGGTTCCTTCAGGATTCGAATAAGATCACTTTCCACCAATTCCTCCATGGTGGCAATAACCGGCAATCTCCCCACCAGCTCGGGAATAAGACCAAACTTGAGGAGGTCTTCCGGTTGTACCATTTTCAGAAGCTCACCAATTTTTTTCTTTTCATCCCCTGTAACTTTTGCTCCAAAGCCAATCGACTTTGCTCCCTGACGAGTGCTGACGACAGTATCCAACCCGACAAAGGCACCTCCACAGATGAAAAGAATATTGGTGGTATCCATCTGAACCAGTTCCTGTTGCGGGTGTTTCCTGCCACCCTTCGGAGGAATAGAGGCGTTTGTACCTTCAATAATTTTCAACAGGGCCTGCTGCACTCCTTCGCCGGAAACGTCGCGGGTAAGTGAGGGGCTGTCGGATTTTCTGGCGATTTTATCAATCTCGTCGATGTATATAATTCCCCGCTGCGCCTTCTCCACATCATATTCAGCAGCCTGCAGCAGGTTTACCAGAATATTTTCGACATCCTCACCGACATAACCGGCCTCGGTGAGTGTCGTCGCATCGGCCATGCAAAAAGGCACATTCAAAATCCTGGCGAGCGTCTGGGCGACCAGCGTCTTACCGGAACCGGTCGGACCAACCAGGATGATGTTGGATTTCTGCAGCTCAACGAAATCATCGTCAAGAGGAGCATCAATTCTTTTATAGTGGTTATGAACGGCAACAGAGAGAACCTTTTTGGCATACTCCTGGCCGATTACATACTCATCAAGGTGCGCGTTGATTTCTTTTGGTTTCAAAGAAATCTTTTTGTCCTGATCGGACTCGTCCGCCTCGGCGCTGTCCTTATCGTGGACTATCTCATTGCAAAGCTCAATGCATTCGTCACAGATAAAAACATCCGGTCCGGCAATGAGCTTTCCAACCTCTTCCTGATCCTTGCCGCAAAAAGAGCAAACGCATTCGGGGCCATTGTTATTCAGATCATCCATGCTGTTAATCCTCTAGTAATTCTTCCCGTTTGGTCAGTACCTTGTCAATAATACCATACTCCCGGGCTTCACTGGCGCTCATGAAATAATCACGCTCTGTATCTGCTGTAATCTTTTCGAGCGGACGTTTTGTGTGATGGGCGAGAAGTCGGTTCAACTCATCTTTCATGCGCAATATTTCCCTCGCCTGAATATCGATATCAGTTGCCTGTCCCTGAAATCCACCCATTGGTTGATGGATCATTATTCTCGAATTCGGCAGGGAGTATCTTTTCCCATCCGTTCCTGCCGCGAGAAGAAATGAACCCATTGATGCTGCCTGTCCCATACAGAGTGTCGCTATATCGCATTTCACATACTGCATGGTATCATAGATAGACATACCGGCGGTGACAGAGCCACCGGGTGAATTTATATAAAAGGTAATATCTTTTTCAGGATTTTCAGCCTCGAGAAAGAGCAACTGCGCAACAATGACATTTGCCACATCATCATTGACTCCGGATCCAAGAAAAATAATACGCTCTTTCAAGAGACGTGAGTAAATATCGTACGCCCGTTCCCCACGTGGGCTCTGTTCCACTACCATCGGCACAAGATTCATGTGTCACACTCCTTAAAACGGTTCGACTGCAAAAGGCATTGAGCCCTATGCAGTCGTTATTGATTAAAAGCTGTCAAAGCATATTCGGCAGGGCTCCCCACCGAATATGCTCATTATAATTCCTTTCTAGGCGTACGCAACCCGACCTATCAGCTTTTAGTAGCAGAGTTTTCTTCAGTCTCTGTTTCCGGCTTAACCACATCGATAAAAACTGCATTTCCGCGAAGAAATGCGAGTATTTTCTCGTTCAGCAATTCATTCATCAAGGGCAGAAGATCGTCTCGATTCTGGAAATATTCCTTAACCTTGGCAACTGACATATTGTACATATCTCCAATACGTTTAAGGCCCCTCTCCATATCTTCTTCTTGGACCTTAATTTCTTCCACCTCGGCAATTTTTTTGAGGATAAAATCGCCACGAACCCTTTTTCCGGCCATGTCCGCATTCTGTTCAGCCAATTTTTCCTTGCTGAGTCCGGCTGCCTCAAGGCTCATCCCGCTCTGTTCAAACTGCTTTTCGGTTTGTTTAATCATCTGTTCGATTTCAAACGCTACAAGTCGCTTGGGAACTTCGAACTCGTGGGAATCAAGCAGTTTTTGCATTATTTTGTCGGTAATGGCGCCCTCGGCACGTTCTTCCCGCTGCTGGGTGATGCGCTCTTTTATCGATGCTTTCAAGTCATCGAGGCTCTTGAACTCTTCTCCGGCATCCTTGGCAAAGTCATCGTTCAATTCAGCCAGCACCCGCTCCTTGATGTCTTTGACCGTGATGCGAAATTCTACCTTCTTTCCCTTGATAATCGGGTTAGGATGGGACTCAGGAAAATCAACCTCCTGGGTTCCCTCTTCGTCCTTATTCATGCCGATTAATTTTTCTTCAAACTCTGGGCCCATATTACCTGAGCCAACTTCAACAGAGTAATTTTCATTTTTCACCTGGGGCATTGCAGTGCCCTCGTGGAATCCCTGGAAATCAACAATGACCACATCATCTTTCTGGATCGGTCTGTCAGTCACGGATCGAAGAACGGCCATATTTTTCTGCATTTCCGCAAGCTCAAGCTGGATCTCCTCATCTGTTACAAGGATCTCCTCTTTTTCAATTTCCAATCCTTTATATTGAGCCAGTTCGAACTCCGGTCGCACATCAACTTCTGCGACAAAGGTGAAAGATCCGTCCTCATTATATTTAACATCCTGAATCTCAGGATGAACAATGGGATCAACGCCTTGTTTCTCAATGGCATCGAAATAATTGTCCTGGACCAGCTTCTCACCGGTTTCTGCTTCAACCTGCGCCTTATAATGTTTTTCAATAATCGAACGAGGCACTTTACCACGACGAAAACCCTTCATCTTGGTTTCTTTCTTTAGCTTATCATATGCCTGGAGCAATTTTGGCTGAACAGTGTCTTTGGGAAGCGTAACGGTAATTTTTCGTGTGAGAGCACTGATTTTTTCAACATTTATATCCATCGAGTCCTATCCTTCTTTTTTAAATTATTGTAAACACCCGAATCCACCTCTTTCCGCCACAGGGCACCCCCAGACAAATTATAAGAAGGAGACCAACGCATCGACATCAGGTTTGAGTGGATTATTACTATTATTACTACCATAGGTGAGGTATACAGCAATATCGGGACTATAAAAATTGGTGCGAGAGGGGGGAGTCGAACCCCCACACCGTAAGGCGCCAGATCCTAAGTCTGGTGCGTCTACCAGTTCCGCCACCCTCGCAGCAAGTTTTACAGTAGTATCGAATCAACAAATTACAACATCAGCAAAATCACACTCACCAAACCGCTATTAATTAATTCACATAACCATTGCAGTCAAGGCTGTACTTTATATTGTGCTGTTTAGAACAAAAAAAGTTGCTATAAATACCATCTTGCACATATCGTTACCAGCTATTTTTATGATTTAACAACTTTTTTCGCTCACTCACTAAAATGAGTCGGGACTCTTTACAGTACCCCATGGTTGGGTGTAAGTTCAAAATCGCTCATCTTGCATTAAGTTGAGACAGTGGCTATTATTATCGCTGCGCATGTGCTTATTTGTACTAATATATAACGTATTGAACTTTATTAAACCTCATTAAACCTTCAGGGGGCCTACATGAAACATCCCATTTTTTTCGCCGGTAACTTGCTGTTACTGATTTTGGTTACCGGTGCCACCGCTTTTGCCATTCCCGATGCAGGACAGGATGACCGGGTAGAATGGAACATCCGGCAAAACTGGCCTACAAACGGAAAAACTTTAGATATGGTTCATTCGTTAGATGGAAAGTATGTCTATATCTTGAATGATCAAAATCTGGTACAGGTTTTCAATAACAGTGGGCAACTTCAGGGCTCCATTCCTGTGGAAGAAGGCGTCGCCGCCATTGATATCGCCCCACAGGGTGAAATGCTTTACCTTGTCAACAATAAAAACCAATCTTTCAGTGCCATCGGCGTTTCTTTTGTTGTTGATGTCGATGTTTCCGGATCCCCTTTCAAAGGACCGGCAGATGCCCCTGTTACCATAGCGTTATTTACGGATTTCCAATGACCTTATTGCAGCAAAATATTGCCGCTACTCGAGCAGGTGCTCGAAAAAAATCCTCAAACCGTAAAATTAGTCTTTAAAAACATGCCTCTTAATTTTCACCAAATGGCCATGCCTGCCGCCAGGGCTGCTTTAGCCGCTGGTGAACAGGGAAAATTCTGGGAGTTTCACGACCGACTTTTTGCCGAAAAAAAATTAAGCCCAGAGGTTATTATGCAGATCGCCCAGGACCTCAAACTGGATATCCCCCGCTTTGAAAAAGATATGGCGTCCCCCATGATTCAGGCAAAGATCAACAAGGATCTGATGGATGCACAAAAAGCCGGAGTTACCGGAACACCCGCTGCCTTTATTAATGGTCGCCTCCCTAAGCAACGCAGTCTCGAAGCCTTCCAGGCTATTATAGATGATGAACTCAAGAAGAGTGACAAGAAATAACGAAATCCATGAATTCAAACTTTAGCCATCAGGAAATTTCCTTTCCCGATAACAATCATGCCTGTGCTCTTTATGGTGATCTCAACAAAAATTTGCAGATTCTTGAAAAAAGCACAGGTGTCACTATTAGTACCAGGGGCACAAAACTGCGGATTACAGGTGCCCCGCACGATGTAGAACTGATTGCGCTTCTGCTTAACCAGCTTTACGAACTCATAGGTAAAGGATATCCGGTATACAGCTCTGATTTTGCCTTCGGTCTCAGAATTCTGGAATCAAACCCCAAGGCAAGACTTGACAGAATTTTTTTGGATAAGGTTTATGTTACCACCCAAAATCGTGTGGTATCTCCCAAAACCAAAAATCAAAAAATCTACATAGACGCCATCAGAAACAATGATATCGTTTTTGGGATCGGACCAGCCGGAACCGGTAAAACCTACCTTGCTGTCGCCATGGCTGTTTCGGCACTGACCAGCGGGCAGGTCCGGTCCATCATTCTCGCCAGACCTGCTGTAGAAGCAGGTGAAAAACTTGGGTTTCTTCCTGGTGACCTGGCCCAGAAGGTTAATCCCTACCTGAGACCGCTGCACGATGCTTTAAACGACCTGCTTGGCCCTGACAAAGCGCTGGACATGATCGAGCAGGACATTATTGAAATTGCGCCCCTGGCATTCATGAGAGGTCGTACGCTCAGCGGTGCCTTTATCATCCTTGATGAAGCACAAAACACCACACGGGAACAGATGAAAATGTTTCTGACCAGGATCGGTTTTGATTCACGGGCTGTCATTACCGGCGACACCACACAGGTCGATCTTCCGGTAAAAACTCATTCAGGTTTAGTACAGGCAAGAAAGATACTGTCAGACATTGAAGGCATCCAGTTCTGTTCGTTCAGCAAGGAAGATGTGGTCCGGCACCCACTGGTGCAAAAGATCATCAACGCCTACGAAAAACAGTAAGGGGTCTACGTGCCGACAGATCTTATCATCCGAAACCAGCCCTCCGGACCCCTTCTCAACAGCAAAAGGCTCAAGCAGCTTTCGAACTGGCTGCTGGACCAGTGTGAGGTTAAAAACTATCGAGTCAGCCTTCTTTTAACCGGCGACCAGGAAATTACCCGGCTTAACGCTCACTACAGAAACAAAAATCTTCCTACCAACGTGCTCTCCTTTCCTTTTGCAGAAGGAGCTGATGCATCCTTTGATACCCTTCCCGTCAAGGAGCTTGGTGATATTATAATATCAGTGGACACTGCCCTGCGGGAATCCATCGAATATAAACAGACTTTGCATGAACGCCTGAGCTGGCTCGTCATCCATGGCATGCTGCATTTATTGGGTTATGATCATGAGCGATCGGAAAGTGATGAGAAAGCAATGGTCGACAGGGAAAACGAATTATTAAATAAGCTTTTGAAATACAGGAGAACAGGAATGACCAAACTTGCTATCAATGTTGACCATGTAGCAACAATCAGACAGGCAAGAGGGATCAGTGAGCCCGATCCTGTTTCCGCCGCTGCAATCTGTGAATTGGCCGGGGCTTCGGGAATTGTCATCCATCTGCGGGAAGACCGGCGCCACATTCAGGACAGGGACGTTTATCTGTTGCGACAGACGATTAAAACCAAGCTCAACCTGGAGATGGGCGCCAATAAAGACATTATCAAAATTGCTCTTGAAGTAAAGCCGGACCTCATTACTTTAGTGCCGGAAAAACGTGAGGAATTGACCACCGAGGGAGGGCTCGATGTCCTTTCCCAGATGAAAAAAATCGGCAAAGTAATCGAAAAAATGACGGCAGCATCAATACCTGTTTCTATCTTTGCCGATCCGGATCCCAAGCAGATTGCCGCAGCACAGGAGGTAGGCGCCACCTTCGTCGAGCTGCACACTGGAAAATATTGTGATGTTATCGGTGAAAGCAACCGGGAACACGAATTTCAGCTTCTTCTTGAGGCCGCGGAGACGGCTGCACAAATGGGTTTAAGGGTTTGCGCCGGTCATGGGCTAAACTACCGGAATACCGCACCCATTGCCGCCCTCGACACAATCGAGGAGCTGTCCATAGGCCACGCAATCATAGCGAGAGCTGTATTTATTGGGCTGGATCAGGCCGTGAAAGAGATGATGGCTATTATCAGACAAGCAGACTGCACTATCTGAGCGACTAAGTTCCTCATTTTATACCTGATCCTGCTCCTGCGCATTCTTCTGGATTGACAAGGTTTATGCTGTTATGGTAAAAGCAACCACAAAGCCTGGATGGTGGAATTGGTAGACACCCGAGACTTAAAATCTCGTGGGCCTTGCGCCCGTGCGAGTTCGATTCTCGCTCTAGGCACCACAGATTTATCCAAAGACTTCCAACGAAGTCTTTTAAACCCGCAACCGGAAACAGTCTGCGGGTTTTTTCTTGTCTTTTTTGTCCATTGACATCTATCAACCTCCATCAAAATCCGTTGCGAAAAGGGTATACTAAGGGGGTATGGTGGAGGTAGATGATGATGGTCTGCTCTCTGACTCGTTGAATTCAGAGCCCATCACTGAAGATGCACATTACCATGGGCTCAGAATCTGATTTAGAGGTTTTCTGGATACAGCAAGAGTTGTGTTGCAGCTTTCCGATTTCAAGGAAATTGTCAGTAAAACGATGACTTCAGATGTTCATGGATAATCCTAATCTGAAATTGCGTTTTTGCTGTTAGGTTTTGAAGCAGCACGATTTCGGATGAACAGTAGTTATGGTGCGAGATCAGTTATGTTGAGTCTTTTCTTCTCTATTCACTTTTCTTCCCGCTTTTTGAAGTTGTAATTTTTTATCTCTTCTTCCTACTTTTTCTTTGGATTTTCTTCATTTTCTCCCATTTTTCGTTCGATAATAACGGGATAGGGAATTCGAGCACCTCACCTCATATACTTTGATTTCAGCGATTTTATTCCTGGCCAGGCCATTTTCCGCAGCATCTTTACCACACCGTATAATCACAAACTGCCTCCGGGCTTTCCGGAGTCAGCTCGACTTTTTTCTCCGCATGCTGAAATGAAAGACGGGATCCCTTCAAAAGCCGATAAACTGCTCTCTTAGGAAGAAGCTCGACTTCCATCAGACTACCCCGGATGGTCAGACAAAAGCGAAAAAAAGTACAACGCGACGGAATCCTGGGATTGAAAGTGATCCATCCATTGTAATCGCGCATACCGGCAAAACCGTACACCAGCACCATCCATGATGCTCCTATCGAAGCAATATGACAGCCATGTCCTATATTCCCCCCGATATCCGCCAGATCCATTAATACTGCATATCGGCCATACTCCTCGGCCTTTCGATGCTGACCAATTTCAGTAGCCATAATGCTCTGAATACCGACGGAAAGAGAAGAATCCCCGGTAGTGAGACGGTCATAATAAATAAAATTTTTTTCTTTTTCTTCTTTGGTAAATTCATCGCCCAGCAGGAACAACGCCAGGACCAGGTCAGTCTGCTTGATCACCCGGTGACGATAGATCACCAATGGATGAAAATGAAGCAGGAGAGGAAATTTCTCCGAGGGTGTTCCATTTATATCCCATTCTTTTTTATCAAGGAAATTATCATCCTGAGGATGAATGCAAAGTTCCTTATCATAGGGGATATACATATTATCAGCGGCCCGCCGCCATTCCTCGACCTCATCATATTCCAGCCCGGTTTTATCCACTAAACTCTGATAGAGTACTGCATCCAGCAGCCGCAGTTCATCAACTGTTGCGGCGGCAAACCAGAGGTTCTCCCGCGCCATCAGGTTGGTATAAGCATTGTTGTTGACAACGGTGTTGTACTCATCGGGGCCGGTAACCCCGTGAATGCAGAACTTTCCATCTTTTCGTTTGGAAAAAAAACCGAGATCCCGCCATAAACGGGCGGTCTCCACCAGCATTTCCACACCTTCTTTATGAAGAAAATCGACATCCCCGGTTACTTCCACATACTTTTTCAGACCGAACATGATATCGGCGTTAATATGATATTGAGCCGTCCCGGATGCATAATAAGCGGAAGCCTCGTCACCATTGATAGTCCGCCAGGGAAATAAAGCCCCTTTCTGATTGACATCGCGGGCTCGCTGTCTTGCCTTATCCAGCATGCTGTGCCTGAATTTAAGCAGATTTTTGGCTATTCTGGGCTTGGTATACACAAGAAAAGGGAGTACATAGATTTCAATATCCCAGAAATAATGTCCCTCATACCCATCACCTGTCAGGCTTTTGGCCGGAATTCCGGTTCCTTCTGTCCTGGCCGATGCCTGACATAGCTGAAAGAGATTCCAACGGACCGCCTGCTGCCACTCTTCGGTTGAACGTCCACCTGTTCTGCGTCTCTCGGTTATAGCCATCTTGACATCGCAGGTCCGCCAGTAATTCTCCATAAAATTCTTTTGTGAGTCCAGAATCGCAGGAAAACCATATCCTTTTGCCCGGGATAAAGTCCTGTCTACCCGTTTACATAAATCTTCAGGGGTGGTTTTACGCGAGGTGTGAAAACTCATCCACTTGGTGAGCCGGATGGGAACATCCTGCTGGGCTTCCACTGAAAAAACAATGCTTCCATCATCGTCGAAAGCTTCGTTCTGCCAGGTGATGGGGCTTTCTGTTTCGACAGTATGATCAAAACCGCACCCCAGTGTCATTTGGCTGTTTTTTGTTCTAAAGCCAAGGATAATCTGAAGATCCTTGGCCATTTTCGTTTGAGGGCTCAAGACCTTTTCCCTGAAAACCCTGGTATCCCGAGGATCCCCATCAGTCCCTCGAATTGTACGATGGGGCCTGATTTCAGACAAGAGTACCACCGGTGCATCACAATTCAGCAACGTCACTTCATATTCAATAGCCGCCACATGTCTATTCTCAAAAGAAACCAACCGTGTCGAGTTTATTGAAACCTGCTTGCCGGACGGCATTTCCCATATGATATTACGGGTAAGGATGCCTTTTTTCATGTCCAGCGTACGCACAAATTTTTTCAGGATTGCGGTAGGCAGAAAAAAGGGTTCATCGTCGACAAAAAGGCGTATAATCTTAAGGTCGTGAAGATTAACGATAGTCTGGCCTGTTTTGGCAAAGCCATAGGCCTTTTCGCCGTAGACAATTGGCCAGCTTTCATAAAAGCCATTGATTAAATTACCGTGATTATAAAAGGGTCTTCCTTCTTCAAAAGTTCCCCGCATACCAAGGTAGCCGTTACTTAAGGCAAAGATGGTCTCCATCTGCCCTACGAATGGGGGATAAAAGCCATTTTCAACGATTTTCCATTCGTCGCCCGGATAAATATAACGGGGCGGATTAAGCCGTTCCCGGTGAAGCATGATTATATCTCCAGATTATTGCCGCTTTTCAGCAGAGAAAAGCGGGATAATTCTTTAAGCCGCTCTGAACTAATTTATGAAGTGTCTCAAATCCTGAACCACAATATCGGCTCCATTTTTTCGAAGCGCCTCGGCATCCCCCTTGCGTGCAACCCCGATGACGAGCCCGAAATTACCCATGCGGCCCGATTGAACTCCTGAAATGGCGTCTTCCACGACGACTGATCGAGCCGGGGAAACGCCGAGCAGCTCTGCTGCTTTCAGGAAAGGATCCGGAGCAGGTTTCCCTTTTATATTCAGCTGCTTGACAGTTGTTCCATCAACCCGGACATCGAAATATTGTTCGATATTCGCCGCAAGCAATACAGCTTGACAATTTTTACTGGATGAAACGATACCGGTTTTGATGCCTTCAGTACGCACATGATGGACCAATGCCATGCCGTCTTCAAGAATATCAACGCCTTTTTCCCGCAAAACTTCCATGAACATATCGTCCTTGCGGTTACCCAGTCCCCAGATGGTAGTCTGTCCGGCAGTATCATCCGATTCTCCGAGAGGCAATTGAATCCGCCGGGATTGAAGGAAACTGCTCACACCTTCCTGGCGCAATTTTCCATCTACGTAACGATTATAATCTTCTGCAATATCAAAAGGAACAAAGAGCTGACCTGTCTGATCGGCATACTCTATCAAAAAATCATCAAACAGCTTCTTCCAACAGGCCGCATGTACTTTCGCGGTTTCAGTAACCACACCGTCCAAATCGAACAAAACGGCATCGAAATGAGTTTTGCTTATGGCCATCGGAGGCATAACATTCTCCCGTTTGCAATAGTGATAAACTCCTTTTTGACATGGATACATGAATTTTAACTCACATAGGATATATAATAATCGACGACCTGCAACTGACTGACCTACTCGGCTTGGTCAATAAGACCGAATAGGGTGAAAAACGATCATATAGATGGATATGTTAAACCTCTTTTCATGTTAAGGGGGTCTGCTCAAGTTGAACTTTATCGTTTGTGCATGTCAGATCTCGTTCTGAGTGAGTACATATTATTCAAAATCACGAAGAACAGCTATAGTGTGACACGCCACCAGCGTTAAAAAAGGCCTTAGGTTTTAAACGATAGTATTTGTCTTCTACTTCTTGTGATTGCTCGTCATATGGATAGCTAAGTACTTCTTGCAACTCTTTAACTAATGTGTAATCACCCTGCATGGCTTGTTGGTAAGCGGGGACAATCAGCCACTCTCGCCATGTGTATTTTGGGTTAGTTTGTTTCATATTTGCTGATATCTCAGCCAAGTTGCCGTCTTTAATGACAAGGTCGCGCCAGCTTGTTAGCCAAGATTGCCATTGCTCATCGAGTTTTTGTGACGTTTTCACGTAGAAGCTCTTTTTCAATGCTGAAACATCCTCTGGAATATGGGATAACTCACGGAAGAAAATGGTGTAATCCACTTCTGAGTGTGTCATTAACTGCATTAATTCCTTAATTAGCTTTGGGTTATATTCAGTCAAGCCAAGTTTGGCCACCCACATTTTTTGGATTTCTTTTTGCATAGCTTCTGCAAAGCCATGGCGTACTTGATCGAAATGTTCTAAAGCCTCAATATTTTTTTCGAGTAGCGGTCTCACAGCTGTCCAAAACATATGGTAATTCGCTTCCGCTGCGATTGGCTGATTAAAAAATGAAAAGTGTTTGCCGCCGCCAGTCCAAGGTTGAAACTCAGGGTCAAAGATTTCACAAAATCCAAATGGTCCATAATCGAGGGTGAAGCCACCAGCGGCGCAGTTGTCGCTATTATAATTACCCTGGCAGTAACCAACACGTTGCCAATTGGCCACCAGTGAGGTAAGACGCTGGCGAAATAGCTTAGCCAACTCAACTAATTGATCTACAAAAACAAGTTTTTGATTAATGTCGCTTTTGTATTCTCGCTCAATTAAATGCGACACAATCATGCGCAACTCTTCTAATGCTTTTGGATGAGCATTGTTGCGTGCGCGACGGGCAAATAACTCTAGCTGACCAACTCGCAAAAAGGACGGTGCAACGCGAGTTGAAATAGCCACAGGATTGTCCACCAAAATATCAGGGTCGGTTGTGTGGGAGTCTTGAGAATACCAAGGCCGTTTAACGTTCTCAGATTTAGAAACATACAGTGTTAAAGAGCGCGATGTTGGAACACCTAAAGCCTGCATATATTCTTGCGCTAAAAACTCACGTACACTTGAACGTAGTACTGCGCGCCCGTCGGCACCACGGCAATAAGGCGTTGAGCCACCACCTTTCAATTGCATTTCCCAGCGCTGTCCTTTGATTATTCCTTCAAATACAGATATCGCACGACCATCGCCATAACCATTACCAGTACCAAATGGACATTGTTGGGTATATTCGGTGCCATAAATCGACAATGCATAACCTGTCGCCCAGCCAACCTGTCGCATGGGCTCATGAGCAGCAGAAATATCACCAGAAAATAACCGGCGAAACTTTTCATTGAACGCTAACTCGTCGCTCAACCCAAGTTCATTAAAAAAAGTGCTGCTATGGGTTACATATTCTGGTTCTTCAAGCGGTGTGGGTGTCACTGGTACAAAGTGACCAGAAATAACCTGGCGGGCACGGTGATCATCACCGTCTCTGGTGGCATCAGGGTCGACATTTAAGGTATCTAGCAGAGAATAATCAGCTAATCGCACAAAATCATCGAAGGTCTTTACGCAGGGTTCAGCAGAAGCTTTAGATGTATTTGACATTGTTGCAAACATTTATCATTTCAAGAATTGGAATCGCTATTTCAAACGGTTACACTGGGTACGCATTGAGCTTGGATGAGCCAATCACTATTACATAAACTAATCACAAAACACGAAATAGTAATGACATACCCAAGAACATTTTCCCACATTGTCTTTCCATAGTTTTGATGTTGCCAACAGCAAAGTAGCCACGTATTTTTCAACACAGAGATTTCAATTGGCAAGATCAAACTTTGACAAAATTACGTGACTTAAAATTTTTCCTGAAAAGTTTGACCTTGATCATGACCAAAATTACGTGCAATATGGAGCAGCTTGACACTTCCAGAATTTCAAGAAAATTTCAGAAAAAGAGGCTCAAAATGGACCGGTTTGAATTATTGATTATTCCAAAAAAAGAGTTAGGAGCCTGTCTGATACCACAACACTATCGAGAAGTGCCATACTGATCATTGCCAATAGAATGGGTTGTGGCCTATAAAATTTTGGAATTGTGCCAACGTTTCGAATGGTGTATTTTAATGTTTCAGGAGCGATTTTGAAATACATCTGCATTAAAATATGAAGTGAGGCATCTGCAACGAAAGAAAGGGTTTGCGAGGCTTATCGCAAACCCTTTCTTTCGTTTTGTCCGGAAAACTCTGCAGAGCACTAACCGCTATGGAAAAGTACCAGGGAGTGAAGTTTCAGCACCACCACGCAAAAGCCACTTTTGCCTACGACCGGCAGCTCCCCCGCCTTAACCGGTGGGCTTACCTGTTTTCTCAGCTGGGCCTGGCTCCAGTGCATGCGAATGGCGCCTATGGCAACCATTCCTACAGAACCGGCGAGACATCCTTTGTCATAACTAAATCGGCAATGATACCTGCGGAGGTCCTGCATCCTGAAGATTACTGTCATGTAATCGCTTTTGAGGAACAGTCTACTACCTTCATCACAGAAGGAACATCCCCTCCTTCATCGGAAAGCTTCCTCCATAACGCTGTCTATCGATCGCAACCACATATCAATGCCATTTTGCATGGTCATTGTGCTCTCCTCAACAGTCACGCAGAACTCCTCAATATTCCGGTAACAAAAATATACCATCAATACGGTACGCTGGAGCTTGCAGAATCCGCGCTCGAGCTGGTAAACCAGGGCTCACTCTTTTTTATACTGAAAGATCATGGATTTGTCGCCCTGGGAAAGGATATAGACAGTGCCGGCAAACTTACCCTTGACTTCTTTTCCCAATTGATCACCCTGCTGCAGGCTGGATTGAAATAGAACTCCTTTCAGCCTGATTTTTCTTTACATCTCATTCAGGACCTTCTTCGGCTAGAGATAACGTGCTAATTTTACAACTTTTTTATTATTATCCGTATAAATACCTATACTCTTCAGGTAAACTCACCCATTTACTCTTTTAAAATTTCCTCTATAATAGATCATCGAGGTTGACCCTGATAAAATATAAAGCCTTTTATCATCTCCCTTAATGGTAAAAAGCAAGTAATTTTTTTTTCTACGTTACCTTAGATATTTCTTTTTTGAAGTGAGGAGAGTAAAGCAATGGCAGATGACTTCAGCAACTTGAGAAATTTAAAAAAACCAAAGAGTAAAATAGCGGAAAACAGTGTCGACCCAAAGCTTATCCCCCGTAAAAAAGCCAGCATGAGGGTATGCTTTATCATTACAAAAAATAAGAATAATTCCTGGGTAGAAGATCTTCATGCCCTGGCACAATTAAACGAAATAGAGCGCGTATATCACTGAGAATCTCTTTATTATACGTTGTTCTTTTGTTTGATTTATCATCAGCATACGATGTAATTGGTAATGCAACACACCCGACTGTGCTTTATCAAGGTAAACTCACTTGTGTTGCATACCAAAAACATTGTAGAGTAATTTTAAACGCGCCGACATCTTTACAGTTCCTGCGAGAGGACTCTTGCCAACTCCCTGCCTGCCTCATATGATTCTTTAAGACAATCATCCCGGCTTTCAATCTCGCCCTTACGATCTACCCCTCTGCAGAGGACGGTTTTCCACAGTCCGGTGTTCAGGACATCAAAGAAATATTTAACGGTCAAGTATAGCGCCATCAAAAAGTTTTTTCCCGTCCGTTGCACCAACTGAAATAAATAATCCTTTTCGTGTCTCTGGAGCCTCACCCAGCTCCTGCTTTTCTATCCAGTATTTCCGAACCCAAAGAGACTGGCATCTATCTATGAATATTTTTGTATGGGCGCTCACAGAGTAAAAGAAAATAGGCGAGGCCAGCATAATACCTGTGCTGGATTCAATTTTGGCCAGGATTCCCGCAAAATCATCGCGAATAGCGCATTCACCTGTTTTAGTACAGGCATATATTTCCAGACACGGTGATATCTTATAGTCCCGAAGAAAAATCTCCTCCACTTCGGCGCCTTCCTGTCTCGCTCCGGCTACTGCCTGTTTCAGCAAGGCGGCACTATTCCCGTCACGTCGGGGACTTCCATAAATAGCGATAATTCTGACCATGCAACCTCCTTTTTACTGGATATTTTTGTATCTTTTATAGCGACAAAACAATGCAACCTCTGTGCCATTTTATGGTATCTGGATTTATAGACAGGCACTAGATAATAAATTGTTTAAGGACGAAATAGGCAAGGGGAAGAAAAATCGCAGGGATTAAATTCCCGACACGTATTGTGGTTATTTTAAGCATATTTAAACCAATGGCCATTATCAGCAACCCACCCACGGACGTCATCTGTTCTATCGTTTCGGGTACCAGAAAGTTTTTCATAAAAACCGCAGTTATGGTAATTATGCCCTGATAAATAAACACAGCCAGTCCTGAAAACATTACTCCCAAACCCATGGCGGAGGCAAAGATAATGGAGGTCACGCCGTCAAGTATTGATTTAGCGAAGAGAGTCTGGTGATTGCCTGTCAGTCCACTCTCGAGAGAGCCGATTATTGCCATGGAACCAACGCAGAATACCAGACTGGCGGTTACAAATCCCCTGGCAAATGACTTGGTATCGCTCGATTTAGCAGCAATTTTTCTTTCGAGAAACGTACCGAGATTCTCGAGTTTTTTCTCTATCGCTAAACTTTCTCCAAGCAAAGCTCCCAGGATAACCGAAAAAATTACCACCATCAAATTATCCGATACGAGGGCGCTTTTAATACCTATTAAAATCACCGAAAGCCCGACACCACTCAGAATGATTTCCTTATAATTGTCGCCGATTCCCTTACTAAACAGAAGCCCAAGCAAGCTGCCTCCTATTATTGCCAAGGCGTTTACTATTGTACCTAACATATTCGTTTCCAGGTCATGTGGTTTTAAATGATTTTGCGAACAATTATTGAACGCAACTGATTCTGCGAAATAGCTGTTATACCACCATGATTAAATTTTGAAACGACTCTTTTTAGGGAAAACTTGCAGATAAAGGCTCGGGATGACTTGCCGGAATTGAAAAGAAACTGTAAATCCGCGGTTACTTGCAGGGATAAGAATATTTCCCACTTCGATCGGTGAGCAATACAGGTTAAAGAATAATGTGAGGCAGATATCGACTCATATCCTGCGTTATCGGCCCGGAATCCTCCCGGACAGAAATGCCTGCGGCCTCATCGTTTACCAACCAGCTGCCAATCAATGTATAGTGTTCACCGAATTTAGGAAGCATGCAGGTGGACTGATAAATATAACCTTCAGAACCATAAGGACCAGGTGATGCGGCAATTTCTGATTTGTTTCGAATAATCGAAACATTGGCCCCTTCTCGGGAAAATATTGGTTTTTTCACCAGGGATTGGCAGCCATCTGCCAAATGAAGCTCATCTTCAAAGAATGCCGGCAAAATGTTAGGTTGTTCAGGAAACATTTTCCACAACATTGGCAACAATGCTTTATTGGAAAGAATACTCTTCCATGGTGGTTCAATCCAGCGGATGTTGTTTTTTCCCAATAAACCGCCAAACTCTTCGCAGAACATGAATTCCCATGGATAGAGCTTGAACATCCAGGAAACGACCTGGTCGTGAAGATCACTAAAGTTTCCCTTTTTGTCACGACCAATATCTTCTACATAAACAAAATGTGTTTTAATACCAGCATCATTTGCACAGTCTTCAAGGTATTGGACGGTGCCGCGATCCTCTTCTGTATCTTTGCAGCAGGCAAAATGGAGTTCGCGATCAGGCGTCAGAAATTGCAAGTCCCTGAATCGATTAACAAGTTTTTCCTGCAGGCTGTTGAATTGGTCTGAATGTCTTGGCAGCACGCCGGAGTCGACATTATTCTTGAGCCATAGCCACTGCCAGAAACCAGTCTCATAGATACTGGTCGGAGTATCTGCATTGTTTTCGTATAGCATGGCATGACCATTGCCCGAGTAGGCAAAATCCAGACGAGAATACAGGCTGGGATCACCATTAATCCATGAATTTCGGACAAAATCCCACTGGTTCTTCGGAATACGGAATCTGGCCATGAGCTGATCATCGGCAACCACCTTTTCAACGACCGCCAGACACATCTGGTGAACTTCCTCGGTTGGTGCTTCTAAATCATTTTCGATCTGTTGCAAAGAAAATTGATAATAGGCACGTTCATCCCAGTAACGCTCACCGTGCATCGTATGAAATTTAAAACCAAATTCATCGGCTTTAGCTTCCCAGTTTGGTCGTTCTCTGATGGGTATACGCAGCATTGTCTTATCCTCCCCAACCGGATTTCTTTCCACCTCCCCAGCTGGATTTCGCTGAAGCCATAGCTCCAAAACCCCCGCGAGAAATCGTTCTTGTGACTGTTGGTTTGGCTTTCATAGTAGATTTGTCAACGCGGTAAGTGCTTTGCCCAGCCTTACCAATAACTTTGCCGTCGGCAGTCATAACTTGATTATATTGTGGCGAATTGCGGTTGCCGTATCGATAGACCGGGTTATATCCCGAGCCACCGTAGGAGCTATTGCCGGATAACATGCGGCCGATCATAAATCCGGTCATCATCGGCATAAAAACACCGCCACTACGACTTGGCCCGCACTGTCCAGCTCCGAATTCTGCTTCACACTGCGCATTTGAGTTGTATTTTGGGCCGGTACGCTCAGCCTCAGCCTGGGCCTTTTGATAAGCTGCTTCACACTCCGCAAGGTTTAATTCGGTTTTGGCTGCGCATTCTTCAGCCGAACCGACAACCGCGACCTCTTCCTGATTACTGCATGATGTTAAAGTGACAACAACAATTCCGAGCGCCAATGGACCCTGGAAAAAACGTTTTTTAAAACCTTTTCTCATTAAGTCCAGATCGATATCTTTGGTTCGCTTCATCATTGCCTCCTTTAATAGGTCATGCAGGCTGCGTTTAACAAACCAACGGCGATAGTGGTTGCAGCCAACATGACGCCCGCACTGATTTCATTTGCTTCGATGCGTGCAATGATTGTACGCATGAATCCAAAGCGGACGAGAGCAAAAGCAAGAGTTTGTGCAACAAAAGCCACGACACCCCAGGTGGCAAAATCTATCAGTGACACTGAATTGGCAGCAGCACCACTGAGGGCGATAGCAAAACCAACAATTGCACCGCCAAATCCAATGGCCGCAGCGATGTTTTTCTCTTTTTTGATAAGCTTCCACTCATCATGCGGGGTGATAAATTTGTATAAATACTTAAATATCACCAGAAAGAGCAGTGACACTGCAAAATATAAGCTGAAATGAAGAATACTCGTCAGCAAGGTATTGTTTTCCATAAGTTATCCGTGAATAGTTAATTGAGCGGGGTTTAAGGTGATTCCAGTGCTGAGAACGAAACAGCGACCCAAATTACCGGATTCTTCTTCTTTCTCCTCGGCGGATAATAACAGGGATTCTGTTTGGTCACTAGAGATGGGTCTTTCAAAAAGCATAGTAAACTGATCTGTTACCGAGAATTCACCTTCATCGTCATAGGTCTTTTCGGCCATATGTACCGGATTATGATAGTCGCCCACAGAAGTCCAAACACGATTATAGGTATACCCTTCAAGCTCGTAGGTAGCAGCACCAATTTCCTCATTTAACAGTCGGTCCCAGATGAGTTGAGAACTTATATCCCTGGTGTCATAAAAGTGGAACAGCTTTACGTCAACTACATGTTCGTCTGATTTCCCACCTTCGGCAACCACTTGTAAAAAAGCATCATCGTCGGTGTAGAATCTAAAAATCCAGGTACCATCGAGATCAACTACACCAGCCGATTTGATGATATATGTCGTCGCACAACCATCAACGATTAATTCATTTTCGATGAGCCTGAGAAGTAAGGCATCAACTTCAAAACTGCCGCCTAAGCGAAGCCCCATTATGGATGGAGCCTGAGATATGGGGCTTTTTTTTTGCTTGTTACCGAACAGCCTGCTGAACATAATAACCTCTTTACGAGTTTCCCAGGTCCTTGAAAACACCTGAGAAACACCGAATCAGGACACTGTTGAACAGTGCTCCCGGCTTAACCTTTCCTGGCAGCAAGAATCTGCGCCAGTTTATCATTTCCCTTCACTTGTCCTCCGGACGCTATTCCTGCAGCCTTTAATTTAGCTTCGAGACTGGAACCACTTTCTTCATTAGCAAGCTCATCTGCAGCAGCAAGCTCTGCGTTACGTTGCTCCTGCTTTGCTTTTATACGTTCCAGGCTGTCCAAAGCCGTTTTTACTTTGCTGTTGGCCCCCATGTGACGTGCAGATACTGCGACTTGAGCCTTCTGGACAGATTCCGTCGCTTTTACCTGATCTATCTGTTGTTCCATACGACGAACACTGGTCTTGGCTTTGCTAATATTAATTTTCAGTGCTTTTTCAGATGATAAAAACCCATTGAGCAGACTTTGTTCTATCTCAAGATTTGCCTCTTGATCTGCAACGCGTTCCGCACATTCAATTGCTAAGGCGTCATCGCCTTTTTCACTCGCTGCAATGGCGTGACTGGTGTAGGTTTCAATGTCTGCTTTCAGAGCATTGACTTTATTTTCCGCCAGCTTACGCTTGGCCATAATTTTAGTCAGGTTCTCATCACAGGCCTGGAGTTCTTTTTTAGCCTCACGTAACTCTTGATCGAGGATCCGTATCGACTGTGTGTCAACAGCAGCCTCTATTCCTTCGTTAGTCGCTCCTCTCAAAGCGGTCCAAAGTTTTTTTAAACTCATGCTGCATTCTCCTTAATGAGGTGATCTTTATAGAGTTCCATAAATTCACCAACGTTGGCGAATAGATTTTCAATTTCCTCAACAATAACACTTCCCTTACTGTCGATGGACAGGGAGCCAAAAGCAGTGTAAAAATCTTCACCACCGATTGTATTGATACAGACCGTGGTCAAAGGCAGCAAGTGGTGCGTTCGTAGAATTAAGTCATTCATCGTTGCTCTGTCAGAAACCTTGGCAGCAGGGAAGAGTGCCGTCTCGGCAATAATCTGCTGCTCACCTACATAAATATAGGCTACTATACCATCATCGCTTGTAATGCTGAGGCAGTCTCCTGGTTCACCAACAACCCAGGACGATTGAGACTCAGCGATTTCCTTTAGTGTGTCATAGTTCCAACTCATAAGCTTTTCTCCTTTTGCTTGGTTGTCATAGTTATACAATGGGACATGAGTATACACTACAACAAATGCTGTCAATCATTTGTTACTTTAGTTGCTTTAATCAAATTCAATGTGTAGCATAAGCCATTTTTGTGACAGAAATAAATAAATGTAACGGATTAACGCATAAAAGTTCTCCATTAAATTCTACGGCTCATCATAAATGCATAACCGTATTATCCCCAGAGAAGCAGTGGTTCTCGTTGCTGTCATTTGGGCAGTCTTCATTGTTGATTCAGTGCTTCCCGGTGTAAACTTAAATCAATTCGGCATCCTTCCACGTAAACTCCATGGCCTTATTGGTATATTCTTATCTCCCTTCCTACACGGAGGACTATACCACATTACCTCAAATACCATTCCATTGTTACTGTTGCCTGCTTTTGTACGTCTTTCGACTGGTTCAAGAAAAATGATTTTCGTGCTGATCGTCGGAGTTGTCGGTTCTGGTTTCGGGACCTGGCTCTTTAGCTCAGGTGGCTTGGTGATTGGCGCATCCGGCCTCGTTTTTTCACTTATAGGTTTTTTACTGGCTGATGCCTTCTTCAGCCCAACCTTGCGCAGCTGGGCTGTTGCTATCCTTTCTTTTTTTTTATATGGTGGTGCATTACTGTCACTTTTCGTTTTCTTGCCTTTTATATCATGGGCCGCTCACTTTTGGGGGTTGATTTCAGGGATAGTCATTGCACACATTCTGCGAAACCCAAGGCAGTATAAGCTACCGGCAAGAAATTACAATTCAGTGAACCGACATCTTAAAAATAGAAAAAAATGAAGAAGATCTGGCAGTTTTTACTCAGGGAAAAAATAATTCAACTCTTTAGCGTTGTTCTGGGCATTACCTTGATAAGCGGTGCAGTTATCACCTGGCTTGAGCCGAATATTTCCTTTGGCAGTGGTCTTTGGTGGAGCGTTGTTACCCTTACCACTGTTGGTTATGGAGATATTTCTCCGGCATCTCCGGGCGGAAGGATCCTGGCTATTATCATCATGTTCTTTGGTATAGGCTTGCTCAGTACGTTAAGTGCCAGCCTTGCCGCACTCATCATAAGTCATCGTTTTAAGGAGAACAAAGGTATGTACATTGCTGATTTTCGGGGGCATTTAATATTATGCGAGTGGAACCATAGAAGCCGGGCGATTCTCAAAGAATTGCGCGCCGATTCCCATACAAAAGATTTAAAAATTGTGCTGGTGGCAGATATTGACGAGAAACCAATTGATGACAATAACCTGTTTTTTATCAGGGGCAGTGTCTGTGAGGAAACTCTTGAAAATGCTAATATTGCCCAAGCTCAAACAATAATTATTTTAGGAGATGACTCGCTTGATGCCACCTCCCGTGACGCCAAGGTAGTTTTGGCTACCTTAACCATTGAAAGTCTGGCCAGTTCTGTTTATTCGATAGTTGAGCTTGTTGATAAGGCTAATGTTATGCACTGCCGTCGTGCCCAGGCCGATGAAATTATTGTAGGCAGCGAACTGAGCAGTCGTTTGATCGCGTCTGCATCGGTAGACCACGGGATTAGTCGAGTAGTGTCGGAGCTGTTAAGTACTCAGTACGGAAATGAGCTTTTTAGTATTCCTCTACCTGAAAATTTAGTAGGTAATACTTTTCTTGACGTTTTCATCATGATGAAGCGAGACCAGCAAAGTATTGTATTGGGTGTATTGAAAGCAAACAATGGCGAACATGTCTCCAATCCCCCTGCCGACTATGTTTTTGAAGAAAACGATAGACTGATTGTTATCTCCAATGATCGAGCGTCAATACTTAATCAATGATGCCCGATTGCAGTTGGAGCAGCACCTTATCGACTCATCTGCATCGAGGTGTTTATCCACACCCTTTTCCGGATCTATTCCTCTGAGGCTATGAGCTTGATCAGATCGAGACTGGAGACAATACCGACGGGCTCGTTTTTTGTTCCGGTAATAAGCAGGTGATTCACTCCGCCTTCATACATGACTTTTATTGCAGAAAAGACATCCTGGTCTTCATCAAGCTGAATGCATGATTTTGCAGTTATATTCCTGTTGTCAATTCTGCATTCGGTCACAAATTTTGAGATTTTAGTTTGCTCAAAGTCATAGTTGTTAGCAATGCCCTGCATCACATCGGACACCGTGACCATTCCTATCAGGTCCTCCTTCACTTTTACAACCAGAACCGACACATTTGACCGGGCCATGAGATGTATTGCAGCCCCCAGACTTTCGTTGCTCTCTATTACTGGAAATTTCCGTTTTATGGCATGTTTGACTTTCAAATATTCTTTCATAGAGCCCTCCTGTGCATTAAAGATGAATGGCGGATTTACTCGGAAAACAGTGAGGTGTTCATTTAATCCTATCTTTTTTATGAGGTTTGATCAATGAGTTTCATCACAAGCCTGCAACCTCAAGCTACGCTCTTCCATCACTTTGATGATATGCAGAATTGCCAGATTGACAGGGGTTGCAACTCCAAATTCAGCCCCCATGGCCACAACCTTGCCGGCAAATATTTCGACCTCGGTTTTCCTGCCGGCCTCAATATCCTGTAACATAGAGGTTTTTCCTTCAGGTGCCAGGGTTGCAAGAACCGAAGACCATTCATCCAGATTCTTCCTGGTCAGATTGACTGAAACTTTGCCCGCCAGTGAAATTACTTCCTGCATCAACAACTGCATCAAGGCCCGAGCATCCTGTGAGGTATGAAAAATACCATACGGAGCACGCAACACAGCAGAGGCTTGATTAATGCCTACATTAATCATGAACTTCCACCACATTATGAACATCATGTCCTCAGGAATTTCATGAGGAATAGATGCACGGGTCAACGCCTCATCGATATAAGCCACCCTCTTCTCCGTATCTTTTTGCGGTCCTTCTCCGAAGATGATTTTACCAGGCCTGGCGTAGGAGAAATGCTGCCCCTCCCGTACTGCGTCAATACCCACCGCAATGGCATATACCATTTTCTCCATTCCGCAAACCGCACCGATCAACTGCTCGCTTTCCAGGCCATTCATAACCGAAAGGATTGAAGTCTCCGGGCCAACAACGGATTTAATAAGTTGAAGTGCCTTGGGGAGATGATGGTGTTTCAGGGCAACTACAACGAGGTCCACCGGTTCCTTAACTTCCTTCGGCTGCAGGACTGGAATGGTATAGGATGTACCATTAACGATTAAGGGTTCTTTTGTTAATCTCAGATATCTTTCTCCGTCAGCAACAAAGAACAGCGAAAAACTTCCTGCGTCAGAAAACATAGCGGCATATGCCGCTCCCATGGCACCGGCACCGACAATAGCGATAGTTTTGATTTTTTTTGTCTGCATTGTATTGAAGTGATTTTTGATTGTAAATATTGGTTCTATTCAGGATAGGTTTGCAACGGACACATTACTTCTATTACGCGAAAATCAGAAGCAGATAAATCTGTCTGACCGAGACTTTCTTTGTTCTTGCCCTCTTTTGACACTCTTTGTAAAATTCACTCGATGATTTCGAATTTTTTGTAAACTACACATGATGAATTATCCTGTTTAGGCCCATCACCCAAGGTGTCATCTGGACATCCTGATTATTTACACGGTCTTGTTTTTGAACTTGATCAGCACTATTTTGTCGTTTTAAAGTGATTGGCGATTCCCCTTCCGGTCAGTCGTCAGATTCGCTTCGTTTGTTATCTTCAGCCAATCACCTACCATCATTTCTGGCTCATTTCCATCCTGCACGACGGAGATAGACATGAGAAAGTCAGCATGTGCTTTCGCCTGGAACTCTGTATCCTGCTTGCCTTTCGGCGTTTGCCGTGCTCACCCGTTCAAACCCACTGAAAAGGAGGATACCAATGGAAACATTGCCGCAACAGCACACTCTCGAACGATATGCACAAAGCATCGAAGTCTCGAAGCGAGTCCGGTGGGATATTGATAAGGACGTCCTGCGAGGCCGTTCCTTTGATTTTTCTCAAAAGTTTCTCCCTGACGGACTTTCGATGATCGACCAGTTCGACTTTTTAAACGATGAAGACAAACGGCTTATCAGCCGGATCCAGGGCCGGACCTATGCAAACATGTTCGGGTTCGTTGAAAGATTCATAGTCGCCAAGATACTTGAATGTACCCGCGAATACTGGCTGGGAAGTCAGGTAGCCCTGGAAGCACTCGTCCGGTTCAGCGATGAAGAATTAAAGCACCAGATACTGTTTCGCCGGATCGAACCGATGATGGCGGAAGGCATGCAGGAAGGCTATGTTTTTCTTCCAGACCCGGACGCGGTGGCGGAAGCCGTGTTAAAGAATTCCACCTGGGCGGTGCTGGGCCTGATTCTCGAGATCGAACTCTTTACGCAGGAACATTACAAACAGAGCATCGCCCCTGACGATAATCTTTCCGAGCTGTTCAAGGATATCTTTTTATTTCACTGGAAGGAAGAAACAACCCATACCATTGTCGATGAGTTGGAGTGGGAACGGGAGAATAGCAAAATTACCGATAGCGAGCGCAACCAGGCAGTAGATCAGCTTATCGCAATGGTCGCAGATGTCGACGGCATTCTCCAGAACCAGAGTGCTGCCGATGTCGAATATTTCCTCAAGACAGCTGGTCATCCATTCTCCGAGGAAGAAACCGGTCAACTCAAAACCGGCTTTTTGAAAGCCTACCGCTGGCAATACATTTTCTCTGGAGTTGAACACCCCCGATATCAGAAGATCCTGGCGATGGTCACTTCCGAGCCACAGCGGCAGCGTCTTGGAGAGGCGCTGGCAGCCCTGCATTAAGCGGCAACGGGATGTCAAATTTTCAAAAAGAATGAACGAGACAATGCTTCAGTCAGCTGTATTAGCAAACAGTAGAGGTAGTCATATTTTGAAAGGCCTCGACTTTGAGTCGGGGCCGAAACCAAGAGGAGAACAACCATGAGAATTTCAGCCAAGCACTTTCTTCGCAATATTCCGTCTTTATTTGTCTTCATCCTCCTTCTTCTCGGTGTCACACCTGCCATGTCCCAGGATTATGATGCCTTGGAGGGCGTCAAAGGGCTCAATACAGTCTTTGACTACGGCCATGCTTCCCCGGAGGAAGCATTGGTCATCTTTCCTGCTATCCGGGAAGTCTACCAGTCCAAGAGCGTGACGTCTCTCCCCAACCCCCCTTCCGTCGTCATCGTCTTCCATGACGCTGCAGTTAAGTTCCTCACTACGGAACGCAACGGGAGCCAGGAGGAGAATGCTACGCGAGATAAAATTGCCGAGGCAATTAGTCAATTCCAAAAAGATGGTGTCAAAATGGAGGTTTGCATGTACGCAGTGAAAGTATTTGACGTAAATCCCGACCTCATTATGCCGGAGATTGAGAAAGTCGGAAATGGTTGGATTGCCGCTTCAGGGTACCAGGCAAAAGGTTATTCCCTGATCGCTGTTCCATAAAAGAAAACTTATCCAAGCATTCCAGGTGGGGGGTAAGGCTTATAAAAAGAAGTTGCGGCTAACCGGCAGGCCCACCTGGACTTGGGCGAGCCCGATGAGAATTGCTTCGGGGCTGAGTCGACTCACTCAGACTGGTCGATGTCGGACGCATAATGTTATTATTGGTAATGTAAGGTGAGTGTCTGGCTAGTCAAATTGATTTGTTTCCGGATCCAGTACACACCCCCAGTATGCTTTCTGCATCATGGTATATACTTTCAATGAGGGCATCTTCCACTCCCTCCGCAAATTCATTCTTACTATATTTATCCATATTTATTAATTTATAATTGATTTTCCAATTGCGATTCACCACTTTTTATTATAGGATTGCGAGGTAAAGAATGACGTTTCAACAAAAACATCCACGAACAACTTGGCCCCCGCATACCCCGCAGGAGGTAGCTATGTCACTGCATAAGCATAAGCTTCAAGTCCTTGCCGTTCTCTCAGCAAATTTACGCAATCCCCAGCCCCAACTAGTCTCGACCGCTACTTTAGCGGAGAACATAGACATACAATTGCCGAAACTCCGTCAGGTTTTGAAAACCATGGACGGCATGGGCATCATCCAGACTGATTCCGATCTCCAATACAGCCTTATCACCCGAAAAGGATTAAATTATCTGGGCGAACAACAAATGGGCATTTCCACCATTTTTCAAAGGATATAACCACAAACAACCTACAGGCATACACGACAGAAACCGCCACTCCAACTTAACTTTTTAGCGCGAAGGTTGCATGAACACATCTCCTCAATACACCTATGATCACTATGTTAAGGCGCTGATGGACATCAGCCAGGCAATCACCTCTGATCTTTTTTTAGAGGATCTGTTTAAGCTCATTGTCATGGTAACCGCCAAGGTCACAGGAGTTGAAATATGTTCACTATGGCTTGTAGATGAGAATGAGACCCCTCCCCTCATCAGGTTAAAGGCCACCCAGTCCTTTGAGCCGGAATATGTGAAAGACAGAGCGTTACGACTGCATGAAGGTGTGGTTGGATATGTGCTTTCCACCCAGCGTCCCTACGTCATTGCTGATGTGAAAAATCATGACAGATTCAAAGAAAAGGAAATGGCCAACAGTCTGGGCCTCGTCTCGATGGTGAGTGTTCCTCTGCAAGGTAAGGAAGACAAAGTTATAGGTGTACTTAACTGTTTTACCTGCCAACCTCATGAGTTTTCTGAAACAGATATCAATATGCTCAGCGCGGTTGCGAGCCAGGCCGCAGTTGCGATCCACAACACCGAACTTATCATAAGAACAAGGGTAATTGAAAGGGAACTCCAGACCAGAAAACAAATCGAACGGGGAAAAGAGATTCTCATGGAACGACGCCGGATGAATGGAGAAGAAGCCTATCGCTGGATTCAGAAAAGAAGCATGGATACTCGTAAATCCATGCTTGAAATTGCCGATGCACTCATATTGTCAGAAGAGCTTTAACTCTCCTATTTTATTTCTTCTTTACAGTTTCAAGATATAATATACATATACCCCTGTTTCTGAGACAGGTTTTTCTTGACAAGAAAATTAAGTACAGCTACATTTACTGACTACATATTATTGAACCTACACAAAGGCGTGTAGGTTCTTTATACGATTAAGACAAAGGTGTCTGGTTCCTCTACTCTGAGGACAGATGCCTTTTTTTTTGTAGCGACACACAACTTCGCGACGGGCCTCTGTTCATGGGAAAACACTATTTTCAAACAGGAGATAATTATGCGTTTAGAAAAAACCAATGATGCACTGGGCACTGTCACTGAACCTCGACTATCCCCATTAAGGTTACTTAATTCCTGCCTTATACATTCTTCCGTAAAAACTAGCTGAAAATCATTTAATGCCACTGTGTTTTACCAAAAGATAATCAACCCATAGCAGTTGCTTCGCAACCAGAGTGTTGAGCAAAACCCATCATAGCTCTCCTCACGCTTAGCATTGCTCTACAGGGAATGATTCATAAGAAAAAAAATATTCATTTCACCAGAAAAGGAGACAACCAAATGATTCAATGGCCAAAAAGCAATGATGCTCTCGGTACCGTCAACAGAGGCAATCCCTGTGAATCCGGATTATGCACTCTTTGTAGCTCTGATTGTAAAGGCAAGTGTGAAACCTGGATGTCTTCATTAAGGGGCCGCAAAATGCTCTATCCCAGAAATTTCGGTAATATTACTTCAGGGTCAGGTAATGTCACCTCTCTTGGCCTGGGATACCATGCCCTGAGAATCCAGGGATATGCCTATGGATCCACTGGGTTAAGTGAGGGGATGACCAAAGATGCCGATGACTGTGTCTTCACCAACGTTAATACCGAAACGGTTATCGGCAATGACATCAAAGCGAAATGCCGTGTACCCATTATGACTGGCGCCTTGGGGTCAACCTTTATCGCTACTAAATATTGGAATTCATTTGCCACGGGTGCCGCTATTTGTGGATTTCCTATTGTTATCGGTGAGAATGTTGTCGGTGTCGACAGGGATTCGAAATTTAGCGGGGGAAAAATAACATCAGCACCTGAATTGGATAGACGTATCGATGTTTTTAAACGTTATTCAGATGGGTATGGAGCAATTTTCGTTCAACTCAATGTTGAGGACACCCGAAACGGGGTAGCCGAATATGTTATTGATAAATATGGTGATGATGTAATTATTGAGCTAAAATGGGGACAGGGTGCCAAGGTTATCGGCGGCGAAATCCAGGTTAAATCAATTGACTATGCTATTTTCCTAAAAGATCGTGGCTATGTCGTCGATCCTGATCCAACAAATCCTGCCGTACAGGAAGCCTTTGAGCGTCATGCCATTACTTCTTTTGCCAGGCATAGCCGACTGGGAGCTACTGATTTGGACACCGTCGCCCAGGTTCGGGAATCCTTTATGAAATCAGTGGCATATCTCCGGAGCATCGGCTTCAAGAGAATCTCACTGAAAACTGGTTCTTACGGAATGGAGGCCCTTGCCATGGCCATTCGATATTCTGCGGATGCCAAGCTTGATCTGCTGACCATTGACGGTTCTGGCGGCGGCACGGGTATGAGTCCATGGAATATGATGGAACACTGGGGGGTTCCATCTCTGGCCCTGCATGCCAAAGCTTATGACTACTGTAAAATTCTTGATGATAAAGGTATCAAGGTTCCGGATATCTCTTTTGCCGGCGGGTTTGCCCGTGAGGATCATATTTTTAAGGCTCTGGCTTTAGGTGCACCATACACAAAACTTGTTTGCATGGGCCGTGCACCGATGATTCCTGGGTACTTGGGCAGCAACATTGAAGGGACTTTTTACCCTGAGAGAAGGACGGAAATAAATGGAAATTGGGATCAACTTCCGCAAACCGTCAAAAGCTTTGGGAAGTACCCGGAAGAGATTTTTTCAGCCTGGGAAGACGTCAAGCAGAAAGTAGGTGCTGATGAAATGAAGAATATACCTTTTGGTGCAGTGGCCATAGCCGGCTATGTTGATAAGCTCTCGTGCGGGCTGCAGCAGTTGATGGCCGGTGTACGGAAATTCAATTTATCAGAGATTACAAGGAGATGAATTATTTAGTGCCAACCGTGAGACCGAAAGAGAAACCGGCATCCCGTTTCTGACGGAAGCTCAAAGTGAATCGGCTGAGGCAATTCTCAAAGCATAATATCAGGTTAAGAGGTTTTTTATGGCACATTGAGAAACCGACTCGATGTGCCATATTTTCTTGATTTAACCTCCCAATATCAAGCTCGGCTTCCACATGAATTGGTCAACCATAGGAGCTTAAAGTAAAAAGATGATGGTTGTTATTCTGTCAACTTCAGCCAGAGAAGTTCAGCATTTTGTTCTGAGATGTTGCTCCAGCTTCCCGGAATATCTTTTTGCAGATAAATAATGTCACCTGGATTAACTTTGTACGATTGATTATCGACGGTCATCTTCAATTGGCCGGAAATGAGATAGCCCAACTCGCTTCCTTTATGGGCAAAAAAATGACCCGCCAGTTTTTTTCCTGGTCTAATTCTTATAATTGTTGCCTCTACTGGTGTATCAATATCAGGTGGCAGCAACAATTCCGCGTGGGCATCGTCTTTGACAATTTTGGCCAAGGATGTAGCTGATCGGCTGCTTACAGGATATACATAGACGTTTTGCTGAGCCCCGTGCTCCTTGAATAACGTGGCAACCTCCACGGAAAGACTCTCCGCGATACGAAACAGAGCGGGAAGCGATGGATAGATGAGGTTCTTTTCCACCTGTGAGATTGTACTGGGGGTCACACCGGTAAGGCCTGCGAGCTCCTTTTGCGAAATTCCACGCATAAGCCGGACCGATTTTATTTTAGCTCCAAGATCAAATCTGGGCTTAAGCTGCTGCTGGCTCACAAAAGCTATATTCGAGCCCTCACAGAGATACTCATGATGCTCATTGAGGAATTCAGAGCTCCTCTTTTCTGCCTTGAGGATCTTGATCGTTGATTTTCCCCGGCGTACCGAGAGATCAATGACAACCTGCGCTATCTTGTTGATGTTTGCTTTTAACTTGTTGGAATGCGCACCTTTTTCGATAAGCCAGTAGGCGATGGTATCCAGCTCATAAAGTCGTGGGCAAGTCTTGCCATAAAAATCGATAACCTTATCTTCTCCACCCCAGAGTGACTGCATTCCTGTGAGACTATCGAGAATAAAATGAACGTCACCTGAGAGATTACTGTGTAGACCGTACATGGCCTCGCCGACATGGTCCGGGTTCGTCGGGTCGTTCACCTTGATAACCTTGTAGGGCCATAGCGCTCCATTTTTCTCATAGAACTTATTGAAAACCTCTGAGCGATGCCCCTTACCATTAGTAAAGCAATCGAGAATCGTCAAATTCTGGCTTTCCGCTTGCGAGCCAAGAAAAGAGACAACATTTTTAGGTGAGCGATCAAACGTCACATAGATTAACGGTCTCTTCTGAGCCAGTGTCTCTTTAATAAAGGTCAGGCAGAATGCAGAAGAGAAGCTGCTGACATCTTCGTACCAGAGAACATTGTCACCGATATACAGATCTCCCATTAACCGGTCCAACTCAGGGATACCCGATGAAACACGTTTCTTTTTAGTGCTGGATACGGACATTTATCTCAATGTATTTCCAATTGAAAGCTGTGTAGAAAATTCTCTATAAAAAGAGCAATAACCCATCGAAAAAACGAAGATTATCTCCATGAATATGCACTAAATCTAACAAATCCATTCAAGTTAATCAATGTATTTTCCGCAACTTTTGGTATTCAGTCTCAGGAAAAATATGGATCAGATTCCTGGTGATATTGGTTGGCTAATATCAATATGTATTTACAGTATTACATAGAGGACTTTTCATTTAACCCTCTAAATAACTTGCATATGGTCTTCATGCTATTAAACAAACAACTCTTAACCGACTCCCTGGCAGTATTCTTACTGTTTGTCGTGTCCACTCTGCTCTTTGGTTGTTCATCAATGAAAGAAACGGCCCTGCTTCATCAAAACAATATATTATTAGAGAAAAACAGCGAATTGGCAGCCGAATTAGCCGAAGAGAATGCTGTAACCGCCAGCTTGCAGATGAAGTTGGTTGAGAAACAGATGGAAATCGACAGGATCAAATTCGCGCAAGAACATCTTACCCAGGAAATAGCGCATACCAAGGCAAGGATACCAACACCAGACACCAAAGTTGAGGTAGTTACTTATTTGGCTGAGGTTGAGACGGATATCAATGAAGCAAAGAAACTTGCCTCTGAAAGTGAGCAAATCATCTTTGTGCAGGTCAATCGGCTCATAGCGGAGAGCAAGGTTGCGTTTGAGTTAGGCAATTACGACAAGGCCGTTTCTAGGGCGTCTCAGGCTGTGGATCTGACACAGGCTATACAGATTAAAAAAGCCCTGGACAGGAGAATGGAAGAAGGTACTTATGCAGAATTCATCCTTCCCCTGCATCTGGATTTAGCGAGACGAAGCAATATTCGAAAAAAGCCCACCATTCGAGGAAAAATCTTAGTGACACTGCCCCCGAGAACACCTGTTACCGCCAGTGGGTATCAAGGAGACTGGATAAAAGTAACAATCCCAAACGGTCAGGAGGGCTGGGTCTATTATTCCTTACTGGCTGTTCCTGAAACAATTCTCCAATTTCACCAATCTGTCAAATAACCGGGACTCATTCGGGGACATCCTGGTTGACCTGAGTAGAAACTGATGCGTTGTACGAGGCCAGGAAAATACGGTTTCGACCTGCTGCTTTTGCCTCATACAACGCCTTGTCGGCCCTGCCGATCAGGCTGGCACCATTTTTGTCTTCCGCAACGACTCCCGTCAACCCGATACTGATGGTGATATGCAGAGACACATCCTCACAGGTAAAAACATGCTGGTCCACCGCCAGTCGGATTCGCTCAGCAGTTTGCAGTCCCTCGTCAATGTCGGTTTTCCCCAGAATGACAAGGAATTCCTCTCCCCCATAGCGCCCGGCACTGTCCACGATGCGCAAGGTCTCTTTGAGAATTCGGGCGAGTTGGACGAGAACGGCATCACCTGTCAGATGTCCATGGGTATCGTTAACTGTTTTGAAATAATCAATATCGATCATCAGGACTGAAAACTCTGATGAATATCTTCGATAGTATTCAAAATTTGTCGCCAGATCCGCCATGATCTGCTTTCGATTGGCCAGTTCGGTGAGCGAATCAGTCGTAGCCAACAGCTCAAGTGTTGCCTGGTTCTCCTTCAATCGTCTCACCATTTGATTAAACATCCCGGTGACTATGCCGAGCTCATCATTTCTACGAATATTGACAGATACATCCAGATCGCCGCCGGCAACCCGCAACACACCATTGGTCAAGGACTTGAGTGGGATAATGATCTGACTGGTGATGATGGTAGCAGTACAGCCGATGATTATGGTGAGGAAAAAGGTAATTAATGCGATTTGATTCCGCGTCTGGATCAGGCCAGCAAAGACATTGTCATAGTTTTCAGAAACGAAGAGTCCCCATGGAAGATCGTCAAAAGGGATCGCAAGTCCAACAACCCGCACATTCCGGTCATTAATGAAGTCATGAAGGTGATATGGATTCTTGAACAGGTCCAGAACTTGAACTGAGGCACTGGCCGTTTCTTTGTGATTCTCTGGCGAGGCCGTGGACAAAATATAGCGACCATCCTTTTTAAGCAGAATGATCGTTTCGGAGTTCATTCCCGGCCGAGGGGACTTGAGCAGCGGTAGAAGTCCCTGCAGCCGCACCTCCATGATAAAAAATCCAAGCGGAGTGGCGTCCTGTTCCAAAAGAAGAGGAACCCCGAGAACGATTATGGGAGAGGGATCATCTTTGATAAAATACGCATCTCCCGTAAAAAAACGCGACTTGGCAATTTGGCTTTTCCAGTTATCAGGCAAGGTAACCGGACGATTTTGATCAGAAGCATCTGAGGCGGCAATGATTTGCCCTTCGGAATCGAGCACCATCAATCGTCGGTAATCCGTGAGTTGATTCCTGATAAAAGTCAGGTAAGTGTTGAGTATGCGCAGATGCGATGATGTCTTTATATCCTCTTTCGGCACCTTGTTTTCGTTTGCTGCACGATATTTCTTCAAATTATCGAGAACGACAAACGAGTCGGCAAAAACGCGCAGATCGTAATTTCGTTCCTTGAACCAGAGGCTTGTTTCACGTTCGGCGATATCGGCAGCATTGGCCAAATTTTTTTCAATTTTCTCGGTTGTGGCCTTGTGGGTCAGGTCATACCAGAACCATCCCATCCCTATTGACGGGATCAAAGTTACCAGAATTGAGAAAAACAAAATCCGGTTTCGAATTGACCGGAACCCCGAGATGTTTTGTCGATTATTCATAAGCTTAGGAAAAAAAGAGTGCCTGAGAGCTGAAATGCTCATTCATAATAATACTTCATTATGAATTGTAATCACAAGCCTACTGTTGCAGTTTTTGCACTTATTGCAGTACTCCTTTAATCCTTCGATGTTTACATATATCAAAAAGAGCAAATCCGAACGTACCAATATCAGACAGGATGAATTGCCCGCGCTTTTTCTAGCACCTCTTCGCGGTTATCTTTGAATATTTTTTCCAGTTCGTTTCGCTTTGGTTGGGCTGTTTCGATTTGCTCGTTTGTTCTTGGACGATCAAGAGCACGTAAAAGTTTACTAAAATAATTCCTCAATATTATGCTTTCCGGCTCAGCATTGGACATTGGTTTGTCCGGTTCTTGTGATGATGGATGAAGAATGGAGCATTTTCTCGGTTGAGAATTAGGAATTATCTTTGATTCCTCAAGTGGTGAATTTGAAAGAACCAGATAATCTTCACTACTGAGTTTTTGATTACGTGGCCTCCCCTTTTTTCCGGAATAGCGGTAACAACCTCCTGAGAAACGGACAATAGTTTGTGTTTAAAAACACCTGTGTTAGGGGTATCTATTTGAGATCTCAAATATAGTTAATTGACTCTAACAAGGCACAATTCTTGCAAAATTTTTGCACACTCAGGATGCGCTCCGGGTGGACGGTTCCGACGTGACACCCGGCACGTGGGTTCTGCGTCGCAGGGCTTCCTCTCGTTCACACAGCCGTAATTGGTGGCTATGAACACGCAGGGACCCTATCCAACTCTCACTGGCTTAGGCTGGAAAGGAAGGAAACGATGAAAGCCTCTAACTGGATTGAAATTTTCGGCTGCTTTATGGCGCTTGCGTTCCTGCTCAATCCCCATGTCGTTCGCGCCCAGGATTTTAATTATCGAGGCTGTGCGTGGCCGCTCGAAATCTCACCCGAAGGATCTGGTAACGTGCAAGGCCCTGACGGTGCTGCCCGCTATTGGATCATGCCTTTTGATCCGCAGTACGAAACAATGACCATCCAGGGCGCCTATCCCAATATCCGGTATTTCTCTTTCGCCGCTTACGAAACGATAGACTACGACGCTACAAATAATACAAACCAGGGCTTTAACCTCGTGGAACATCATCTGTACGATGCTCAGATCGCCCCCGATTCGGGCAGCACCAACCCTTTCGTCCAACCGGGCAGTGGCAACGACACATATACTGTCGTCATCTCGCGCACCGTCCCGAGTTCGGGGAATACAATCGGGGTGTCCTCAGACCTTGTCTGGGTCCTCCTGCGGATGTACGTAGCGAACGCCGATCCATCCCTGAGCGGTCAAAGTCTGATGGGCGGAGTCCCGCTGCCCACCATAACGCTGTCGGATCAGAGCGATGCCAACAAGGAGTTGGAGGCCTGCTTTCCGATCAACAAATGGTCAGAAATTAGTGCCTTTGCTCAATTTCTCTTTCCACCGGCCATCGATCTGAGCATTGAAGAAGGCACGCCAATCTCAGATCGGCTGTGGTTTGCGTCACCGTTAAACCCGCCGTCGATTCTATGGCCTAATCCGGACAACAAATACATGATGATGTGGCCGGGGGACAAATACCAGCCCGGGCGGATCATTGTCATTCATGGCAAAGCTCCGGGTTTCCCCGACACCTTCAATGGTTCAGCCATTTGGGAGCCATCGCGGGGCTTCCGGACCGTCGACATGCGGTATTGGGCCTTGTGCGAACAGAACTTTGCGCCGCCGCTTCCGCTGATTGATTGCGTAACAGATCTGACAGCTCGTCTTCAAGGTGGCGATTATACGATCGTTATCTCGGACGATCAGCAGCGCCCCGACTGGTTGAGGCCCAACGTCAACTGGCTGCCGTATGGAGATGAGCAGTACCCCAAGTTTGTGGTTATCCGCAACATGCTGCCCGCCACCGATTTCCCTTACGCTATCCAAAATGCCTGGGCTGCCGGCTGCACGTTCGATCTCGCGTTTCCGAACCTCCCGGACCGAAAAGCTTTGGACGATCAGGGGCCATGCGCCCAGCAAGTGATGGGCGATTATTACCCCGTTGCCGTCTGGTGCGATAAATCGACTTTTGTGCACGGTGGCTGGCAAGCCTGCGTGAATGGGGCAATTCCTTAAAAGCCTTCAAGGAAGGCAAGAGTTCTCCAGGTAATACCGGCTCTGCTTGCTTGCTCCCTTGAAGACGACTCAAAACATATCGTCTCTCTTGAAAGTAGTTGTGATACAAGTCGAGAGCAATATTGGTAATGCCCATAACGCTGGTCGATAATTATTCCCTGTGGTTTGAATAATCAATTCCAATGCAACGGGCGCGGACCGTAACGTTCATAAGGCCACGAGCGCCTGGTTGAGTGAGCAATTGCAAAATAAGTGAGCACCACTCAACCATCTCTTGGACACGTCGGAGATGGTTCCAGGAAATCAATTGAAATATTGCTCCATTTTGAATGGCAGTACTGACTGCTGCTCCTGACTCTCAGATTTTCAATAGTCAAGATCTCTTGTATGGCATCTTGGCTTTATTTACTTTTCATCAAATTCATCCGGTTTTTCCATCTCTTTTTCATAACAACTATTGCAGATGCCATGGCTAAATTGAGCATCTATCCGAGATTGAAAGTAGGCTTCTAATTGGTCCCAGGCTCCTTCCTCATTACGTATTCTTTTGCAATAAGCACAAATCGGAATGATTCCTTTTATTGTGCGCAGTTCAGCTAGTGCAAGCCTGAGTTTATTTGTTTCAACTCTAAGATCTATCCATCTCCTGATTGAGAAAATTAACAATAAAAAGACAAAAACAACAGAAGTGGATAAAATTTCATCTATTTCAAATTCTTCATGATTAAGCGACCATGTATATAGCTTTTCAAGGAGATCAATCTGACCAAATATTAAAAAAACAAAAAACATTATAGTTACTATCATAGCTATTTCATTGATTATTTTTCTCACTGGGCGAACCTTAATCTTTTATAGAAGCCTCTTTTGCCAAAATGGCTGCAATTAACGATGGCAACTGGACTGGAGCGGAGAGTCCACCTCCGCACTGCTTGCCAGTTTTCCTTGCGCATTATCGCTTACAAAAATGCATTTGTCAAAAGACATAAAGCATCTTACAGAAACAGTTTGATCGGAGTTCTTAGGCTTGTTCCTCACTCATTAAAGCCAGAGAGATTTATCTATACAGGCAGCAGTATAGTGAAGGTTGATCCTTCCCCTGGCTTGCTGTCAACACGGATTTCCCCATGATGCCCCTGAATGATACCCTGACTGATCGACAAACCTAGACCAGTTCCTTTGGCCTCAGCCTTCGAAGTGTAAAACGGCTGAAAGATCTGATCCAGTTTATCAGAAGCAATACCTGTTCCGGTGTCCTTTATCGCTACAGCGACATTCTTCCCTTCCAGCCACGTACTAATCGTGATCATCCCACCAGGCTGGTGGCAAGCTTCCGCCGCATTGGTCAATAAATTTAACAACACCTGTTTGATCTGATCCTCCACCGCAAAAATCTGCGGCAGCTGCTCGGTAAAATTACATACCACGCTGATCTGCCTGATGTTGAAATCTTTCTTGCACAACAGAAGCAGGGAAGCCAATGACTTGTGAATGTCTATTACCTCTTTTCGACACAATGATGGCCGGTTGAAATCATGGAGGCTTTGAATCAGATTTTTGATTCGTTCGCTTTCGCTGATAGCAAGTGCAAGCATGTTCCGGTCCCCTTCATCCAAGACAGCATATTTTTCCAAACCCTTTAGTATGGTCATGATACCCTGCAAGGGGTTGTTAATTTCATGGGCGATAGAGGCAGACAGTTTGCCTATTGTGGAAAGTTTTTCCGCATGCAGATAGTGTGATTGTGTTTCCTGCAGTTCTTTGGCTCGTTTGTCAGCTCTTTGTGCTAATTCATCGTTGAGAGTCTTGAGCTGTTCCTCAAACTGTTTGCGCTCTGTAATGTCGTGAATGATGGAAATGATAAATTTGTTCCCCTCGCTCTCCAGCCCGTTGCTGAAAACCTCCACCTGCCGGATAGAGCCATCTGCCCTGCGGTGACGAAATTCAAATCTTGCACCCATAATTCCTGCAGATTTCGCTAGACAATTCATTAGGGTAGCAGTTGGCAGGGTATTGATCTCAAAGATTCTCATTTGCCGAAGATCATCAAGGGACCATCCGTAAAACCTAGCCGCCGCTTCATTGGCATCAATGATTCTCCCCGTCTCTGCGTCTAAAATCAGCATGACTTCGGAGGTTTGTGTAAATATTTTTCTGAAGCGGTTCTCGCTTTCACGTTGTTCGCTTTGACGCAGTGCCTCTACTGCCTCCTTATGCCTGGTAATGTCACTGAGCACGATTCTAAACACGGGTGTTCCGTTGGAATCTGTACATATAGCGGCATTCAGTTGCACCCAGAATGTCTTGTCATTTTTCAACATCCGCAATTCGCAGGAGCGCATATCGCTAGGAGACTCTGGAGCACCTGTATGCAACGTAGAAAGTTGCTTAAGAGAGAGGAAGTAGATGTCCTGATCTTCAGGTAAGATAAATCTGGATAACGGCTGGTTGATAATCCCGGTCCGAGGCACACCCAACAGAGTGGCTGCAGTGAGGTTTGCCTTCAGGATCAGCCCCGTCTTGCTCACAGATACATAGCCCACCGGAGCGAAGTCATAGAGATAGATGTAGCGTTCCTGTTCGGCTTCCAGTGCTATCCGGGTCCGGCGTAGCTCATCGTTCTGCATCTCCAACTCAATCTGATGCACTTGCAGTTCGTGGATAAGTCGTGTTGCTTCCTCTGGCTCAATGGTTGAGATGACTTGATCTTTCAGGATCTGGAGCCGTTCGCTAGCTCTTTCGCGTAAAGTTTTCTCGGTGATCTTCGCTGCAGGATTTACGGACGTGTTGTTGGTTAGTTTCATTGTGTCTTTCCTTCAGTAGCGGTAGAACATTTTTTCAAATGAATCTTAACTACCCTGGTGTATCTGGAATAGCTCCTCCATTGACAGGGAGGAATAACGAAACAAACATAAAGGAGGAAATATACCATCCCTATTTAAACATTGTAAGAATTAATTTAATAATGGGAATATGGACTCTTTTCTAATTAATGGTCATCTAGGTTACAGAAAACAAAAAGAATATTCTCTCCAAGATTTTTTGATGGTCATGTAGGGAGGAATGTCAGGCGGTAAGAAAGATACTAACTGAAACACGACATGATCTGTAGGATCGGTACCCGCATTGTTACGAAAGTAGTTTCAGTCATCCGATGCTGGAAAAATGGAGCAAATATCATGGTTGATTCTGGAATCATCTCTGATGAAGGTAATCTCCAAGCAGGAGATTTAGCATAACCACGACACCTAATTTCATATATTCTTGAATTTATTTTTTCATATAATCGGACATTTTTCTGGAAAACGTCCGAAAAAGCGGAAGAGCATTTTTCAGATCATCATTTTATATCTTTTTATTCGCGTGAAATCAATATGTTATAAAGTTAAAAAAAATTACCGAAATATGGTACTTTATTTGCAATAAAATTATTCAAAGATTCTTGGGATTTTTTATATTTTGAGGCAGATAATTTTTTAAAGGAGAGAATAATGAAAAATATCTTGTCAATACTACTAATAATGGGAGTACTAATCTTAGCGAATAATGCAAATGCTCTGCTATTTGAGGGCCACAATTATGAATTTATCAAGTTTGCAGGTAAAAGTTGGGATCAAGCTACACTTGATATGTCTACGAAACTCGGCTCAGAGTATTATCTTGCGACAATAACCACACAAGCTGAACAAGATTTTATCTCTAACAGTCTATTGAGTGGGATTGTGGGGCAATATTGGCTTGGCGCCTTCCAACCTGTCTCTGAAACTAACGCGATGGCAAATTGGAACTGGACCTCTGGTGAAACCTGGAGTTATACAAACTGGCATGTAGGTGAGCCTAACGATTACTATGGAGCAGCTTCTGAGCAGCATCTCGCCATGTGGAAACAGAGTGGCTGGAGTGGGGAATGGAACGATGAGGGAAACATCAGAAATATCAGCGGTTATATTGCTGAATCAGCCCCTGTTCCTGAGCCAGCCACCATGTTTCTCCTCGGTACAGGATTAGTTGCCCTCGCAGGAATTGGCAGAAGAAAGAAAAAATAATATTTCTGCTATGTTGAATATATTAAGGCAGAGCAAAATGGCTCTGCCTTCTTTTGTTTGTGGTTAAGTTATAGATGAATCTGTACCACTTTTAGTCAGATGCTTGACTACTCAGATTTAAAATCCATTGATTCACTCTGAAATATTTTTACAGATTATTTTTGCTGATCACTTCGGAGGAAGCGTTAGCAGCGTGTAAGATAGTAACTGATACTGCCTGAAAGTAGTATCTTTCATCTGGCGGGGAAAAATGAAGTAATTTTCCTATACAGATTTTGCTTGAAATGACGGCAAGGGGAGAACATGTTTCTAGGAATCCCACCGGCTGATTGCCGATGGGATAACCTTTTTATCTGCTCACCACTTTTTTTCCTTGTAGAAGTTTGTGAAGGTGGAAACAGTAAAACAACCTTTTGTCAGCCATCATTTATTCTTGATCATTAACAGGAATTGAACCGCTCAATCCTGGAACTGTATAGGTCCAGAGAGGAACTGGTATTTCATAATTATGCAGAAAAAGAATCGTTTGAAGGCTATCATTGGCTGCCTGAACAAAACCTTTGATATTTTTCCAACGATCTTTATCTCCCTCATCCTGATATGTCAACCAGTCAAGAATTAATACCTCCGTTTCCTGCCACAAGCCGACCTCCTCACTAGGCTGAATAACTGGAATTGTTCCTTTAAACTTATTGCTTCGTTTATAAACGAAATTACTGTAGTTAACGTAATCTAAATTGGGCAACAGTGCGTTGCTCTCGTTCGGAATATCCAAGATAGTATTTATATATTGGATTAGGTCTACCGTAATGGTACCACTTTTGTCAGCAGCAGATTTTCCCGGGCAGAGTCAATTGTCTTCCAAACAACTTCTTTCTCTCCCGTGTCCGGATTCATAATCCTGTATTTCAAGGCTAGACGACCAGCTGGGTCAAGTGTAACTTTCAAGCAATCTTTAATGGCTTGATTCACCTCATCCAAAGCTTGTTGTCTTACTTTTTCCGGAGCTCTAGCAACATTGAGTCTTCCGAAGTCCACTTCGACGACAGCAGCCTCGTCGAGCACTTCGCATTCACCATCAAGAGAAATAGGATTTCCTTCAATGTCCAGTGGTTGCAAACAGCCAGCTTCGTTCAAATCAGGCACACCGTCTACATCTCTCTCTATAACAATTAGATCGCCGTAGTCCGGATTTTCCATTCCACTTCCAGAACCTCCTGAGCCGCCGTTTCCAAAGCCTCCGCTACCATTCGCCGAAAAAACATCAGGAGTAAAAATGATAAATGACAAAATGGTACAAATCATCATTCTAAGTAAGATCTTCATTTTATTGCCTCCTTTTCTTAATGTTTCTTTGGTGTTTTTTGATTACTTTTTTTGTGACATACCAAACTCAGACCACTCAAAAAACTACCCTTACCACCTCCTTTCATTAGATGTAGCATATGTTGTTCGTCGCATTTCAGATGACGTTAACACATGCATTTTTTGACTCCTGTGCAGCAGATCATCTACCAAGGAAATAGTCGCGATGTCAGGTTTCCAGGAGTGTTTAGATCCACCAGAAAAGCTGAGGTTCTGGTGGTATTATTCAATAGTTCCTAACTGTTCCATTACAGGGTTTTAACCTAACCACGAGAGCGTTTTAATATATAGATATTAACATTGTTTATATAGCAACAGTGCTGTGCCAATTTCTTTTATCTGAAAGAGTTTAGCACATTCTTAAGTGTTACTGATCAAAAGGCAGAGGTGCGGTGACATGTGAATTCATTGCTGGCCCATAAATAATGATGGAATAACAGATAAATAAAGGCTCAGAGAGCTACTTGTGTTATAATGAAATTTGCGAAAAATCAATTAAATACAAGGAGATCTGAGCCATGGCGCATTCTAACACAATTCTTTGTCAAATTGTTTCTCTTTTTCCGAGACATGAATTTGAGGTTCTGGCAAAAATGTATCACGTCGGTCAAAAATTTCGCTCTTTTAACAGATGGAGCCAATTTCTAGCCATGGCAATTGCTCAAATATCATCGAGAAAGAGGAGGAAAGTACTATCAACGCCGACGATGGTCGTTAGTGGAACAATTATGAGGAAGGTTAAGTTGGATGTATAATCTAACCCCTTAAAATTCATTCAACCAATCTTTAATTGCTCTTTGGGTCCATTGATCTCATGGCAGTATTACCCAATAGTATTGACTAACAAATGCATAAACTATATAATTCCTCCTCATCAGATAAAGCCAAACCTACTGCAAAGCAGGGACGGAAAGCCACGGGTCAATAAATGATAGCCGGGTTGCCTTTTAATAGGTAGCCCGGCTTTCTTTATAAGGGAAGGCAACAACGGGTTACTACCATAGGAGTTCTAACAGGAAGAAAACATTTGCTTTCATTTAAAACAAGGGAGGGGAATATGGACAAGAATTAATTGAGATGTGCGATATTATGTTTCTTTGTCTTAGAGTGCAGAGGTCAAATTTGAGAACCGTCGTCACCGCATTTTTACTAAAAAGGAGACTGAAATGAGTTCATTTAAAATTTACGTAACCTGCGTTCTTTTTTTATTCGGAGCCTTTTCCAGCGGCGTTTGTTCGCCCACAGATCCACTAAGCAAAGCCAATCGACTCCCACCGTCTTTGGAGCTGAAGGTGCAGGATTTCAGTAATTCCCTCGAAGACAGCGGGTACAAGGTGATGCGGGGATATTTTGCCTTGTGGACTACAGAAGACTGTAAATATGCTTTACAAACCCTTGGAAACTGCTACGGCAACAACCCAACCGCCCCGTATGTGCTCGCCTTCCTGCCCCACTGGAAAGACGAATTCGTCGACCAAAGCCTGCACCATGCACTTGCTGCTGGGCAGCGAAACATGACAGCTAACTACCGACTCGGTGAAAGAGAAGCCTTAGTAGTCCTGGCCGAACTTCCCCCGCCAGCACGCTATTTTGGGATGCAGACGAATGTCTTCACAGGGAAGGATACCCTCAACACATCTGACCCGGTTTATCAACTGTTGAGCAGCACCCCCGCATTGGCTGATCTTCGAAAAATCATCTTCAGTACCTCGCCAAATCCCGATCGAATGATGTTTGTTGCAAGCATCGGCAACAGTGTTAACAACGTCGTCATTGAGGAGCAGAGCAAAGAGAGTTGGGGACAACAACGTTTCTTCGTGATCACGCCGGATCAAGAAATGGCGGACGAGATGGCTGAACACCTCGCGACACTGGAGGGTGTCGACACTAGCCAGATTTTCACGGAGCCTGTTTCCCCTAGCTTGGCCATTTTAGGATATGGGTCTGAAGCGGACGACTTTATCACTTACATGCGCTACTCGATGCCAAATGATATCGTATTGGGTGAACAGTGGCGCGAGCAACTTCCGCTGACTATTCTCCGAGTCCGTGACCCTAATGACACAACTGCGAACAATCCATTCGAAATCCCGAATTACTCACCAAAAACGGCGAACTTTGACGAGCACGCGTTAGAGTCCGATCTTTCGAACCTTGTCGCAGCAGTCAAAGAACACTGGGGTGATCAGGATGTCGATCCAGTGGATTTTAGGAGCCTATCTCTTTGGGTCGATCTCATCGGCCAACACTGCCTGGGAGGCGACGGCCCCCCTTATCCTGTAGTAGGTATCGATCTGCCTCGAGGCCCGATGAATTGCCTCGGAGACAGCCAAGATGCCGACTACCAGATTAGTGGTGATACATTCTATCTCGACGACGACCAGGTCATCGCTGTGATAGGGACTCTCGGGACAGAAACAGGGAACGCCACATACACAAGTATCTCAGTTAATTGGTTCCCGGAGCTTGTCGGTGTTCTGAATCGTGACGATATTGTCCTCCAAGGGAGCGCGATAAAGTTCAAGGAGGCACTGGCAAACCAATCTACCTACAAAAACTTCTACGTTTACTATTTTGCTAGAGATTGCAGTGGCCTGTATCCGTGGTGCCAAGAAGTCCCGAAATCGCTGGTTCCCATTGGAGATACAGTCAAAATTGTACAACGGAACTATATCAACCCAGGCTCAAGTTGCGGTCCAGACCCGACAAAGGTACTCAACCCAGTCTCATTTCAGTTTTATGGGCGACCTAAGATGTAGGATACTCCCGCCGGGAGGGTCTATTTTGGTACCATCTGACAGCGCAGTATCCAGTGGCCCAGGCTGTAGTCGGATGATTGAGTCGTGGTTTGGTTAAATGGGCAGAAAGTACTATCAACGCCGACGATGGTCATAAATGGAGCAAGTGGCTCTGTGGTTTTTCTGGAATTATCAATAATTTCCAGCGCTCAATTGGTTGCTATTTTTCATGGGAGTAGTTTCGAAATTCCAAAGTGCAAAAATGCTACATTGCAGGCAATTTTTGGAGCAAGATCATCTATAGCACTATCAGGAAGCTTAATCATCGGCTTTGGAGCAGTCCAAAGATCGCGGATAAATACAGATAAAGGCGATTACCTGGCCATCCTCAAGGCCAGGCTTGCGAAAGGGGCAATTTTTCAGGAATAATATCAAAAGATAGCACCGGAAATAATTTTTTGGTTCAGTATCGACCACTTTAACCTTAGACAAAATAATATATTTTGTCTAAGGTTTGATATGTAGCACGCTCGGCTAAACCTTAAACCTGCTGACTATTGTATTGAGCTCTGTTGCATGGGTCAGAAGACTTTGTGCACTGCTTTTCACTTCGTTACTATTGCCGGATATTTTGTCGGAAGCCATAGATACTTGAGCAATATCCTTTGAAATTTCTGCTGCGACTGCTGAGCTTTGGCTCACATTTTCATTAACCTCCTGGATACCCTGGCTGGCCTGTGAAATATTGCTGGCAATCTCCTTGGTTGCGGCTGTCTGTTGCTCAACCGCCGTTGCAATGGTAGCGACAATATCATTAACCCCTTGAATAATTTTAGAAATCTGGCCGATTTCCCCTCCTGTTGTTTTGGTGGTCGTTTGAACATCGTCAATCAGGGTTTTGATATCAAGGGTTGCCGCAGCTGTTTGCTTGGCAAGTTCCTTGATCTCGTTTGCGACAACAGCAAACCCCTTACCGGCTTCTCCTGCCCTAGCTGCCTCTATAGTAGCATTTAGTGCCAAAAGATTGGTTTGTTCTGAAATCTCCGTAATAGCTTCTGTTACCTTGCCGATCTTATCTGCTGCCCTGCCGAGTTCATCCATTTTATCTGAAGCACTGCCGGCCTGATGCACGGCATCACTGGAAATGCGCCTGGCCTTTTCGGCATTCTCAGCAATTTCGGTAATGGTTGCACTCATTTCTTCTGCAGCCGAGGCAACCATGTTTGTGTTTGTTGAGGATTGTTCCATTGCTGCTGCAACGTTATTCAAATTGGCGCTCATTTCCTCTGCAGCAGTAGCAACATTGTTTGCACGATGGGTAGTATCTACTGCACTTGACTCCAGGTTCTGGGAAATCTGAGTAAGCTGGGTAGAACTCGCGCCAACATTCGAGGCATTATCTGCGACCTGTTTAATTATTCCCTGCAATTTCTCGATGAACGTATTAAACCACTTCGCCATCTCACCGACCTCGTCTCTGGATTCAACCTTGAGACGCATAGTCAAGTCCCCCTCACCCTGGGCAATATCTTTCAACCCTGCCACGGCGTTATTGATGGGGCGTGTTATTCCCAGCGAAGCAAAATAGACCAGAATACTTACAAGAGCCACAGCGATTACCGATACAACGAGGATGAGGTTTCTAATCGAACGCGTATTGGCCAGGAATTCGTCCTGATTCTGAGTAAAAGCAACGGTCCACTGCATACGTTTAATTGGTGCAAAACCGGCGATTTTAGCTACATCCTTATAAATATACTCATCCACGCCGTCTTTACCAGCCAACATGTCTTGAGTGATCGCCTCCATGCCTTTTAAGGTTTTCAAATCCAAAGAGAGAATAAATTTATCATTCGGATGAGCATTTATAATTCCATTCCTATCAGCCATATACGCATAGCCAGTGTCTCCTGCTTTTGCCTGCCCGACCAAATCAACAAGCGATGACCCCTTGATAGAGAGACCGACAACTCCAAGGAATTCACCTGCGGCGCTTCGTATCGGTGCACAGGCTACATAGGTTAACTCATTGGTCGCTTTGGATCTCAAAATCTCACTGAGAGTTGATTTGCCTGTTAATTTGACTTCTTTGAAATAATCCCTGTCGGAGATATCTATCCCACCAAAATCGTTGCCATTGGCTTGTTCACCTGTAAAAAGCAGGCCATTTTGGTTGGAAACAAAGATTCCGTTATATTTTTCTCCAAGGACTTTATACTTGCTCTTCATTTCGGTACGGAGTCGGGCTATGTCGTCCTTTGCACTATCGACTCCTTTTTCTTTGACCTGAACAGCAACCTGAATGATGGACGCATCAGTTGCAATAGAATTTGCAAGCCTTTCCTGGAGTTCGAGATTCGAATCAACTATAGAAGACAAACGACGTGCCTGTTCGAGTGCACTGCTCGTGGCATTTGTGATCAGCGCATCGGACGCCTTCGTGATTGCAAAATAGCCGACAACTAAGAGTGGCAGGATTACAGCCAGGCATCCGCCTGTTATAAGCCTGAAAGAAATTGACCTCGGATTAATTTTTCCCATAACCATGCTCCAAATAAAAATGTACTTTAACGTTTTTACTGCAAGACAAACTCTATTTCTGTAAGAATTAACCGACACTTTATTTATGAAAACAAGACATTGTTTGCATAATCCGTATCCCCTTAAATTAACGATCTCAATTTTTTCTCCATCCAATCGACCTCATTGCAGTACAGTTTTCGGAAAGCAACATAACCACAGCACAAACCGAACGAGCGCTCACTCGCGGTAGAATGATCGGCTAAGGGACGCAATTTGTCAAGTACTTTAGTGTGAAAAGAATTTGTAGCTTCTGTCCCTTGTTAGACCGTATTGCGCATCGAAGGTTCAAACGACATTCTGCATAGTTTAGCCTAGGATTTCAAGCGAACCTATGCCTTTCTTCCAGTGATATCAAGTTGTTCGATAGCCTGGTTTCTTCTACCTCGCAAGAGCCTCCCTCACTTTGACAGCCAGAGTCTTGTGCGTGATCGGTTTTTGAAGGAAGTGGACACCATTATCCAAAACACCGTGGTGGGCAATTACATCGGCAGTGTATCCAGATATAAATAAAATTTTCAGATCAGAGTTGAGAGAGGAAATGGTTTCTGCTAAATCCCGCCCATTCATCTCAGGCATAATCACATCAGTGACAAGAAGATCGATATCTCTCTGATGTTTTTGACTCAAGCGAACGGCCTCTGCAGGGGACATGGCAGTGATGACAGTATATCCTAACTGCTCAAGCATCCTCTTTGTTACGTCGATGAGCATTGGTTCATCTTCGACTAATAAGATGGTCTCGTTACCTCGAAAGAGATCTTCATTCTCTTTACTGTCATTTAACTCGTCTGGAAGAATGGAGAATATGGGAAAAAATATTTTGAAAACTGTCTGCTTGCCAGGTTCGCTGCGGACATCAATAAATCCATTATTCTGTGAAACAATACCATAAACCGTTGCGAGGCCGAGCCCTGTCCCTTTACCGAGCCCCTTTGTAGTAAAGAACGGCTCAAATAGGTGCAGCAGTGTTTCTTGATCAATGCCGCAGCCATCATCTCTGACTGCCAGAATCAGGTAATTGCCGGGAGGTATCTTCGAATAGGCTGTTCTCTCTGTTTGAGAAACAGTCACACAATGTGTTTCTATGGCTATCGTGCCTGTACCGGCGATAGCATCACGGGAATTGATGCATAAATTTACTAATATCTGGTCAAGTTGAGAGGGGTCCATCTTGACGGTCCCGATATTTTCAGTGGGTTGCCAGATCAGCTCTATATCCTCGCCAATCAAACGTCGAATCATCGTCAGCATTTTTTCGATTGTCTCATTGAGATCGAGCAATTTGGGATTCACGGGTTGCTTGCGGGCAAATGCCAATAGTTGCTGGGTGAGAGCTGCCGAACGTTTTGCTGCATCTCTGATTGCTTTAAGTGATTTCAGTACAGGTTCATCTGAGGAAAGGATACTCATTGCCAACTCAACATTGCCAAGGATAACGCTGAGCATGTTGTTAAAATCATGCGCGACACCACCCGCCAGCCTGCCTACAGATTCCATTTTCTGAGCCAGCAGAAGTTGCTCTTCGAGCTTTTTCCTGTCGCTTATGTCGAGATTGACGACAATTGCCCCATCAATTTTTCCTTCATCATCAAAAATCGGGGTCGCATAATTTATGACTGTTTTTCTTTTTCCATCCAGTGCTTCAATCTCTATAAGCTCATCTACGGTAGTTAATCCTTTGCGAAGTGCTTTTACTGAAGATCTATCCTCTTCTTTTATTGGTTCCAGGGAAGGTAATCGCCAGGCTTTAATTTTTTTGGGACCAATGAAGGATGCTCCTGGATCGGATGCCCAAATTTTCCAGCCCATAGCGTTTTGATGCCGAACATTACCCCCCTTGTCTAAAAACCATAGCCCGATTGGGAGCATGTCAAATATCTTCTTCATTAAATTCTCACCCTTACGAAGCGCATCTTCTGTTTGCTTACGTAAGGATATGTCAACGATATGAGAGACAAAATATTTTACAGTTCTATCACCATTGATAGTTGCGGAGACACTGAGTAATATCCAGATGGCATGACCGTCCTTGTGAATATAGCGCTTTTCCATTTGATAGGAGGGGATTTCTCCCTTGATTATTTTTTGGACATTTGCCAGGTCATCATTTAAATCTTCCGGATGGGTGATGTCATGAAATCTTTTCTCTAGCAGCTCTTTTGAGGAGTAGCCAGTAAGGTGGCAAAGTGCACGGTTTACTCTGATATATGTCCCATCAGGTGACACAAGGGCCATTCCATTAGGGGCGTATTGAAAAGCATGATAGAAGCGTTCTTCACTTTCGCGTAAAGACTGTTCAGTAATCTTCCGATCAGTGATATCGATATTTATGCCAAGAGTGCCCAGCCTTGTCCCGCTATCTTGAATGGGGACGACAATGTTGTGGTAAATTCCCCGTTCTCCTTTACTATTAATTAATTCACATTCCTCGGAAACCATTTCACCTTTTAGTATCCGTTCATTGTTCGATTTCCACACCGCTATGGTTGATGCCTCAAATTTCCAATCATTGCCTGGGGTTGATATCAGGTCACCCCATCGACGTACCGACTCGTCGCTTTGCATGATCATTTGCTGTTTTTTGTCCCTCGCCCAAAAGTCAAACGGCAGATTGCGCAGCATGGCATTCAAGAGGACATCTGTCTCGGCCAGTTTCTGTATAGCCAGCGTGTTCTCTGTAATATCGCGAACATTGGCTATAACACCGTTAATCGCAGGTTCATGCAGAAAACTTTGGGCTACTGCCTCACAATGGACAAATTTTTTGGTTTTATGGATGTGTCGGTACTTAACAGTAAAGATCTCCTTTGGATGCTTTAGTGCATCTTGGAAAGCGTCCCGAACACGTTGCCGATCACCTGGGTGAATGACGGAATCTATTGTTTTTTCTTCCAATTCATTTATGGAAAAACCTGTTATTTTTTCCGCTGCAGGGCTTACGTATTGTTGCCTGCCGCTTTTGTCTATTATAACTAAAATGTCTGAAGAGTTTTTTATCAGAAAATGCAACCTGTCGTCACTATTTCGATTCTTCTCAATAGCTTTTTCGATCTTTCGATTGAGTGGGGCCAGCAGAAGATACAAAAAAAATGCAGTGAAGACGATAAAGAATATTCCTTTGTAAGTACTTATGATGGTGTATAATTTTGATTCTTCAACCATCCGACTCAGCATCGAATCTGAAAAATAAATCCACGCGCAGCCGAATAAGAGGTAGGCGGCGACTGTCTTGAAAACTTCTGCTTTGATATTGATTGGAGGTAACATCTTCATTGTTTTAGTGGGTTCTTTTGGGCTGACGGCATTAACGACTCAGCTCACCTAACGTACGAACCGAGCATGTCCTGCCCATTTGATTTTTATAGCGCCGACAAGATCGGTGTTATGGGAAACCGCATTCGACACACCTGAAAACAGAATACCATATTTCGCTTAGGGTAGTTTGAAATATTGGACAAGCAAAGGGAACTAGCGCAAATGTTACGAACAGAAGGACACGACCTTGCTGCCCTTGTGGTAGATCGTAGGCAGTATTGGATAATTCTGAGATTGAAAAAAACTAACAGATTTCCATTCTATTGTCTCCATTTGAAATGACATCCTTCTGAACTCATCTAAGTCTCTCTGATAATTACGGATAAGTATTGCAACACAGTCCTGTGCTCATTCCCGTCACACATTTTTGCCAACATTTAAGAGTCGCAGTGACAGGCAAGATCTTGAAATCTAGCCGAATAACCAATTGTAATAACAAATAGTAGGTGGTAACAATACAACCACAAGTAGGCACAGTAATATCTTTGCCACATTATAGTAACAATTTTGTTTCCATCACTTAGTACATTTTTTTGAATTAATGAGATGGCAACTGTTT
>CAVPXO010000003.1:45000-726742 GCA_963709755.1 uncultured delta proteobacterium | reverse complement strand
CAATATATATCCGTACAGACTACACCATGTTTTTAATATAAAAATGTCGGTTGCTAGGACCTACGAATACTAATTTATCCCCCCCAGCTATATTTGAATATTGGTCCAAGTCATCAGTAACTAAAGACTAACACCGAGCTTTTGGAGCTTTTTGACGGAACTCTCGGGACACGATACTAAATACCAACAATAACATTCTGCGGACAGGCCGCAGATGTTCACGTTATGCTTTTAACCAAACGAGGGAAAGAACTTATGACATCACGGTCAGATATTATTGATGGCACTCAGGCTTTTGGCAGAAAATATGGATTAATTTACACGAGAAAATGTGGATGGGTAGATTTGGGGCATGCCAATCCAGATGGACCGGATGGAGCTAAGAGGATGTGGGACAAAATTCTGAACGAAAAAGACGAGGGAGGTGGTAAATCGGAGTCTTTCAGAATTACGTACAAACAGATGATGGGTAACAAGTATATAAAAATGGGTGTGCAGAAAAAGTACGACATTAAAAAAGGCATCAGCATAAACGACAAGAAATCGGTCGCGCTATCAATTTTCTTAGATGTGTCTCACGCATTCGAGTCTATGCAATCTGGGTGGCCATTTCGCTGGGCAACGAATAGTGGATATAGCGCCGAGGATTTAGTTTCTAACTTGATTGGCTTTTACCGGGCTGTCAATCCAGGTGTGCCTTATGTGCAAATATTTCAACCTGTTAACATGGATTTGGCGCTTCAAATTTGGGACAAATATGGACCTGTTGGAAACAATAAAAATTATAATGTGGGACCCTTCCTGTATCCGGTTCCACCAGCACAAGGAGGACCAATGTGTGGAATTTTACCCTCCGAGATAAACAGAATTAAACCGGCAAAGTCAGGAGTTTTTGTCATGAGAGTGAAATAAGTATGCGTATTTTAAAAAGGGTTTTCTTGGTGCTGATTGTCTTCTTTGTTGTTGCTATATGTGCGGTGTTTGTGAGTTTTTCTGAGCATCGAGAATATTCCTCATACAGTTTGCTCAATTACTTACTAACGCCTACTGAGTTATCGGTATTATCAGATCGATGTGATGATAAACCCGTCTTCGTTTACAGCTCGGCAGATGGACCAAAACCAACCATCGTAACCATGAGTTGCACCATTGCCAAGCATGATTTTGAGCAACAGATGAACTCTAGTGGCTTTCAATATATTAACGGACTATACGAAAAGAAAGATGCGCAAATTCAAGCAATAACAAGCTCTGACGAAGAGAATGTGACTTCGGTGGTATTTATCGGGCCTAATTAGCTTAACAATGCCGTCAACTCGGACGCATGTTTCGCTCCCCATAGTCGCAAAAATGCGCCGGTTACGGCAAACGTTGTGCAGGCCAAATTCGGGTAATGTGCAGTAATTATGAATTCACGGGTAAATCCAAGTCAAAATAGAAATTGTTTAAGCAAGGAGTGTCGAATGGTTAGCTTTAAAAAGCTGTGGGAAAGTCATCCACCTATAAATGGCGAAAAAAATCCTTGTACTACAAACGGGAAAAAGAACTACGATGATCAGTGTGCCATACGAGTTGGTGTCGCATTGTCGAAGTGCGGAATAGATACCTCAACTCTGCCAGGGGCAGTTCATTGTTGGCATGGCCACCTCAAGTCGTTAGGTCATGTAATCAGAGCTGAAGAGTTAGCCAATGAGTTGTCCAAACGTCCAATTTCTGGAGTGTAAAAGCTGATCAAAGTGAAACCCAGTGAGTTTTCGGTTGCGATAAAAGGAAAAACCGGGATTATTTTCTTCAAAGACTATTGGCAGCGAAAAAATAATGGCGTTAAGGAAGCCTTCAGTAATCGTAGCGGAGATCATATAGATCTGTGGAATGGATCGAGACTGACAGATCCATTTTCATGGGCAAGAATTCATGCGCGCTTCGGGTCGTTTGGTATACATTCATTTCGAGATGATCTTTCTGACTTTGAGGACTCTAAAGAAATTTGGTTCTGGAGAGTCTTATGAATCTAAAAAAATGGGGATCTATCATTGGTGGTTCTATAACTGTATTTGTGCTTGGTAATCTACTCCCTATTACTAATCTGTATTCCAGATATATCGTGCACAGCCACGACGATGAAAATACATTGGTTGCAGTTATACTGCTGGTTGAGTGGCCTATACTGTTAATTTTAGGCTCGATATGCGGCTTGATTTTCTATAAAAAGTGCCTAACAAAAATCTCAAGCGGACTCTAAAAAGCGCGCCGCTTTGCTTGGCTTTGCTACATCGAATATCTGACTTCAGCCAATTCGAGGTGTACAGGACGGTGTACAAGGATGCCCATAAAATTAAACTGGTTGTTGGTTAAAACAGGTCAGGAATTGAATTTACGAAAAAAAGAAAAAGGGAGCTTTTTGGGAAGATCGATATCACGCAACGGCTATAGAATCAGAAGAATATCTTTTGAAATTTCAAACATATATAGATTTGAATATGGTTCGCAACAGTGCGGTCTCTCACCCTTCGGAGTGGTTTTTCCCGTTTGTATTCCGTTCGTTTCGTTTGGTTGGGAAGAGCCGCATGTTTATGCGAATTTAAAGCCAATAACAGAGTCTGATAAGGATAGACAGGGGAGAGTAAAAATGTTTTCTACAATATTACGAGGTCAATCGAGAGCAGCAATTTCAAAAAAGAAAGCTTTAATTTTCCGGTTTCAAAATAACTGCCCTCGAAGATGTCTGACCTCGTATCTCTTCTGATTTTATTATGGTCACTCATAAACGAAGAAAATATCTATATCCTCGGTGACCTGCCACGAAATACATTGGCAATAAGTGAAATAACCAAGAGAACAAGAAATATAAAGAAGATGATTTTGGCTATACCTGCAGCGGTCCCGGCAATACCACCAAAACCGAGAATACCGGCGATAAGTGCAACAACAAAAAATCCAATTGCCCAGCCTAACATAGCAGTGCTCCTTTCTTTTATAGTTAATGAAAAACTACTTTTTGCATTGGATGCAAATCAGTAGCTCACTTACTAAGTTTAGATGCAGATTCTATGCCATATTCTAGAGAAGACATGTGCGGGTTCGGTAACACGAGAGAGAATCTTTTGACTGCATCCGCATTCCTGCGGCGGGAGCTGCCTGATCAGAACGTGGAAGTTCATTGTACGAAGATCAGACAGTCAGAGATGAAATACCGATGTGATGCGTGCAGCGTAGTCAGGATTTAGCTTTTTCCTCAGCTTTTTCATAACTATCGAAGAGCTGATCAAGGTGATTGTTATCGCAGAGCTTCTGCAGATGTGTAAAAATATCTTTTTCTTCTTCTTCGATATGGTGCCTGTTCAGTTCATCGAGAACTTTTGCCTTTGCCTTGAATACATCGCTTTTAGTATTGAGCTTCATTAATTCGCAGAGAATAATTTTGCCCACATGGTGTTCCTGCAGACCTTCAAGGCTGTCGTCTCTGACTTCCTGCTCTTTAACCCTGCTGAGGAATTTAAAAATTGAGGCTTCTTCGCCGACCATATGGGGATAAAGGGCATTATAAAACTGTTGCCGCAGGTTTCCTCTGGCTTCCGGTGAGGTTGCTTCGATCATTTTCTCGGCAAGTTTTTTCTGCTCTTGATGATCTTTTCTTATGTGTTGCAGGAATCTGTGCTCGTCCATTCTGTTTTCCTCATAAATAAGATGCCATATCTCATTATATCAGCCGATGTAGAGAGATTCGCTAACAGATCAATGTCTTTTTGCCGCGCTCTCTTTGATGCACTGTATGTTTTCAGCAATACACTCCATCTGTCCCTCTATGTTAGTAATATGGCCTTGATAACGAGAGATTTTTGCAGTAGTGACCGAAAGTTCTTTCAAGAAATTTTTAAAGAGTTGCAGGACATAAAGAAGAATTGCCAGGAGAAATCCACAAAACAGCAATATCAGCATATCGCTCAGGGTAATCGTAACCTGCATGCATTCTCTCCTTTCCTCTGAGAAAAGCTCATTGTTAGCCCGTACTCACACGACTTTCTTAATGAACCGGTTCACTAGCTTTATTATTTCATTGATATTGGCAATGACCGATGTAATTCTGCTTGTGGCGCTGTTCATCAGCAACATGGAATCGGCCCCTGACTGAAAAATGGAATGGAGAATTTCTTTATTGTTGTCAAACTGTCTTTTAAGTTCTCCGCTGAGGTGAGCGGTGTCGCCGCTTATTTCCTCAATATGCTGCAAAAGCTTGTCGATCTTATCCTGGTTTTTAGTAAGCGTTTTATTTACCTCGACAATGAGCTGATTGGCATTTTTCAGAACCACCAGCAGGTAACTGCCGATGACCAGCCCAAGAATCTCAATCAACAATAGAAACAACCCTTCAGCCGTTACAGTAAAAGTCATTTTTAACCCACTCTGCTAAGTATCAGGTGCGCGATCTTTTGCCGTCGTTCGCCATCTAGACGGAGGCTTCCTCAACTGTTTCTTCCGGTGTTGGTGCGCAATATTCCTCTTTTGCCTTATTTATGACTTCATTAATCTGTCTTTTTCCCTCGGCTATTCCAGATTGGAATCGATCTATCTGGTTGCACGTTGTATCTAAAATTATCTCCCGAGTCTCTTTCCCTGCTCGAGGGGCGAAGAGCACACCAAGCCCCACCCCCATCGCGATACCGATTAACCAACCGGAAGTCATGTAGATTTTCTGATTTCTGAACTGCTCTCTTTCCCTGCTGTGTTGAGAGTTGATGACAAAATCAGTTGCTTCCTTTGCCAGTAAAGCATATCCACCAAGTTTTAGAAGATTTGTAATCATATCCACTCTCCTTGAGCAGTTGTTAGCTGACTGTTATCAGACCTCGCGCTCTTATGAGAAGACCGCACTCTTTGACAGGACTATTGCGAAATATATGCCAGGAATAGATTTTTCTGAGAACCCAGGGAATGGTGCCTTGTTGTTGATGCTCATGACATTTACCAGGGGCTGTTCAACAGAATTTAACAGGACACTGTCCTGTTTTGCAGGAAAGATTGTAAATAATCCTCAAATTTTCTTTGACCTGTCGCGTCGGAGCACCTCAGGGAGGTTTTAATAACAAAGCCCCGGCTCCAGGTTATACACACCCAGAGCCAGGATCTACTCAGCAGAGGAAATGACAATCTCAACCCGCCGGTTTTGCTGTCGTCCGGCTGCGGTGTCATTGCCGGCTACTGGATAGAGCTCACCCAATCCCTTGACGGTGATGCGATCAGAACTGATACCACGGGCTATGAGTGCTGATCGGACCGAATCAGCGCGTCTTTTGGACAGCATCATATTGAAGTTTTCGCTCCCTTTACTGTCCGTGTGCCCCTCAATGCTGATTTTTTTGTCAGGGTTCTTATTGAGATAAGCTGCCAGCTTATCAATGCTTCGCTGGGCTCCCGGCAAAAGGTCCGCATTGCCGGTAGTAAAAAGAACGTCCCCAAGAGTCATCACCAGACCACGGTCTGTCTTCCTGGTTTTGAGTTCGGCGAGTTCCTCTTCGGCAGCTTCTGCTTTACTGGACGCCTGCTGCAGCAGAATCTTATCGGCATTATCGGTAAGTTGCCGGCTCTGGATCTCCGCAGTTTTCTGACGCGCCATTGCCACTGCTATCTCTGTCTGCTTCTCGGACATGTATGCCAGATGGCTCATTTCGTCATCGCTTTCGGCATTTTTCGCCATGTTCAGCATTTTTCCCGCTTCATATAGAGGAACAGAAGCGTGGTTTTGAACGCTTGGATCTGCCTTTGCCCGCATATAGCTGTTTTGGGCGGTTTTGAGAGCCGCATTCTCTGAAGGACCCGCGCAGCCGAAGGTGAAAAGTGTCAACAGGGTAATGAGCAAGCTCAGTATGGTCAATGTTTTGTTGTTTGCTGTTGTCATCCTTGCCTCCTCAATAAATATCGAAGATCATATGTGTTATTCAGGTTGCTTAATCGCCTGCTTCAGTCCTTCAATGCTGTCACGTATTTTGGCGGTAGCCTGCTCTGCTTTTTCTGCTTCGGCTTTTTGTTCCGCCGCCTGTGCGCTGATCATAGCCTCAGCGGCCAACATTTTCGCCTTGTCGAAATTTTCACGATCTTTTGCAGTCTGTGCGGCTGACAGTTTGTCTTCGGCTATGCGCAGATCGAGTGGGGCATAGGTTGTGGCATCTGCGGCCTGCGCAGCCTGGATGGCGGACTCCGCCTTTTGGAAATCTTGTGTTACATCCTTATGTTTACCCGCACAGCCGAAGCTGAGGCCCAGAGCAATAAATGTCATTAACAACAAGGTATATTTCAATATTCCTCCCATAGCCTCATCTCCTTTTGAAATATGCAAGTTTCCTCGACCGTCAGAAATGGCCTCCTGTCAGCCGACGGCTTTGATTTACCTTGACTACAAGCAATCCTTGTGCCAGTTCAGAGCAGTCGTCCACGGTGCACCCGCCTGGATAACTGCGGATTTAGTCGAATTTTGAAACATAATGTCCAGCCGGACAGAACTCCTGGAATGCGACGGATGTCGGTTATCAGCACTACCAAAAATGAAAATGATAGATTCCAATGTAACAGGACATATCCGTCAGCACAGGACTCGCTGCCGCCAAAGTTTGACACAAATTCGAATCAATGGAGGACCGTGTCTACCAGATATGCGAGATAGGATATATAGCAGCCCAAAAGAACGCCACCCTCAACACGATTGATACGACCAGGTCCCTTAAATCCATAACAGATAACGAAGAGAGATATGGTTAATACATTCATGACCATGATGTCCCTGGACAAAATCTCAGGTCCAACCGTCATTGGATGAATTGTTCCGGCGATCCCTACCACTGCCAGGGTGTTGAACAGGTTGGAACCTAAAATATTTCCTAAAGCGATGTCATGCTCGCCTTTGCGGGCGGCAATAATTGACGAAGCCAGTTCCGGCAAGGATGTGCCGACAGCGATAATGGTCAGGCCGATGATCAAATCACTCACGCCGAACCCATGGGCGATCTCAACCGCACCCCAGACAAGGATGCGGGAGCTGATAATCAGCAGAACCAGCCCGACGACCAGCCAGAGTATAGACCGGGACAATGGCATGGTGTGGAGATTCAATTGCTGCTCCATCTCTTTTCCTAATGGATCATTTTTCTTTCGCATGCCTTGCCAGACGGTCCAGGTCATCAGTCCTGCGAATACCCCGAGCAAATTGAGGGCGTCGAAACGAGTAATTTTACCATCCCAGAGTTGCCAGGTGGCCAGAATCGAAACAGCAGTGAGGAGAGGAAGCTCCTTGCGCAAGACCTGCGAATGGACGGTTATAGGGCTGATCAGGGCCGTAAGACCAAGAATTAAGGCGATGTTGGCAATGTTTGAGCCATAGGCGTTGCCCAGTGCAATTCCTGGTTTTCCCTGGAATGCTGAAATCGCCGAAACAACCATTTCAGGCGCGGAAGTTCCAAAGCCAACGACCACCATTCCGATCAACAATGGTGGCATGCCAAGATGCCGTGCAGAAGAGGCTGAGCCCTCTACAAATCGGTCGGCGCTCCAGACGAGGAGGGTCAGGCCAAAAATCAAAGCCAAAATGGGTAATGTCACAGCTTCCGATAAGCAGATTGTTGTTTGATATTGGAAATCAGTTTAATTATATGAGCTCTTTCACCTTCCGGACAATAGCATCTTTGGAGATATTCTCGAAATCAAGAAGCTGGTCCGGCTTGCCGCTCTTAGGTCTTTTTCGAACTGCGAGAGAATGGACGCACACGGGATCCATGGCAAGTGCACTTCTGACCGCCTCGCCAATGCCACCTTCCGGAAAGTGGTCTTCCACGGTGATTATGGCTTTACTCACCTTGGCCGCGGCCGCGAGCGTTTCTTCATCCATTGGCTTTATACTGTACAAATCGATTATGCGAATCAGAATATTTTCTTTTTTTAGTTGTTCATAAGCCTCCAGCGCCTGGTGGACGGTGATGCCTGCTGTAACGACAGTAACAATGTCATTGTCACTTTCTTTCAGCACCTTGCTGCCGCCGATGGGAAAGACTTCCTTTGTGTCGTAAAGAACAGGAGTGCCTCCCCTGGTGGTTCGAATATAGACAATTCCATGATGCTTTGCAGCTTCTTCCACCAGCCTTTCGGTCGAAACGGCATCAGAAGGATAAAGGACAACCCCGTCCAGAATGGTTCTGAACATGGCGATGTCTTCCAGACCCATCTGGGATGGACCGTCCATACCTATCGATACTCCCGCATGGGATCCCACAAACTTTATGTTGGCACCAGAATATGGACTCATTCTGATTTGATCGAAAGCCCGGCTGAAAAAAGCGGCGAAGGTAGAAACAAATGGAATTTTTCCGCGGCAGGATAGACCGAGAGCAGCTCCTGCCATATTCTGTTCAGCAATAAACATCTCGAAAAAACGAATCGGATATTTTTCCTCAAATCGTTTTGCCCCGGTCGAATTGCTCACCTCTCCATCCAGGCTGACTATGTTTGGGTATCCGGGATAAATCCGAGCCAATGCATTGCCGTATGCTTTTCTGGTGGCTACCGATTTCTCGTTCGAATAGTCTGGATCTTCGATGTCCCGGAAAGCCTGTTCTGCAGGCTTTAAGTTTTCGGGCAGGGTGATTTTTCCTCTCATGGATGTATCTATTTTTCCCCATTCCTGCAGTATCTCTTCCACCACGCTCTGATCGAGTGCTTTGCCGTGCCAGCCGTTCTTGTCCTCGACCGGAGGAGCGCCTTTTCCCTTGATGGTTTTGGCGATGATCATGGTCGGCCTGCCTGTGATAGACAGAGCCTTTTCATAGGCGGAAAGAATATCTGAAAAGGAATGGCCATCAATTAGTATTGTTTCCCAGCCAAAGGCGGAAATCCTTTTTTGGTAAGCCTGAAGATCGTGTCCATACATGGTTTCCCCACGCTGTCCCAGTCGATTGACATCGAGAATGCCGATGAGGTTATCCAATTTATAATATGCGGCAATTTCAATCGCCTCCCACTGAGATCCTTCCGCCATTTCACTATCTCCAAGAAGGACGTAGGTTCGGTACGAGAGTTTGTCCAGTTTGGCGTTGAGGGCCATTCCCACACCGATGGAAAGGCCCTGCCCCAGAGAACCTGTTGCGGCTTCCGTGTATCGGAAAGAGTCCGTCGGGTGGCCTTCGAGAGGGCTGCCGAAATGCCTGTACGTCATCATATCCTTTTCTTCCAGTTTCCCTGCTGCCGCCCAAAGTGAATAGAACAGGGGAGATGCGTGGCCTTTGGAAAATATCAGGCGGTCGTTGTTGGGAAGGTCGGGGGCGTCCACATTGAACTTGAAGGCTCCACTGAACAGAAGCCCTGTCATTAAATCAGTGGCAGACAGGGCAGAGGTCGGATGGCCTGAGCCCGCCTGGCTGGTAGACTTGAGAATGTAATATCGTATGAGTCGAGCCAGTTTTTCGAGTGTTTCTATCTTTTTTCCATGAGCCATGGCGTATCTCCTTGTTATCGATATGAACTCTTTTTTAAGACGGTCTACTGGTTAAAAAATGCATATTAAATGCCATTGCGTCGAAAAACTTCAGTCTGCTGTATCGGCAAGGTGGTCGCTGTTGATAGCTGAGAAAGGGTAAAAAATACAAATTAAAGCTGATAATCATTAAGGAATGTTTTTTGCAAGTTTCTGTAAATAAAGAGAACCCTCATCTCAACCACACCGGAGGAGAATAAGAAATGCAGAAAAATCCATTGCTCACCATTCAGGATTTCAATCAAAGCGTCTGGCAGGACGATCTTCGACGAAACATGATCCTTTCAGGAGAATTGAAACGATTAATCGAGGAGGATGGAATTCATGGAGTGACTTCAAATCCGGCGATTTTTGAAAAAGCTATTGCCAAAAATCCCGAATATAAAGAAGATATCGGCAAACTCACTCAGCAAGGCAAGTCCATTGAGGAAATATATCAGTTTCTGACCGTGAGAGACGTGCAGATGGCGGCTGATGAGTTCAGGCCGCTTTTTGATCGCTCTGACGGGAAGCACGGATTTGTCAGTCTCGAAGTCAATCCCCATCTGGCTTATGACATTGAAGGTACCTTGACTGAGGCCCGCCGACTCTGGCAAGCCCTGTCACGACCGAATGTCATGATCAAGGTGCCGGCTACGAAAGAAGGTCTGGTCTGCATTGAGCAGCTGATTGGAGAAGGACTTAATATCAATGTTACACTGCTTTTTGGTTTGCCTCGTTACCGAGAGGTTGCCAATGCCTATATCCGTGGTCTGGAGGCCAGAGCTGCAGGAAACGCCCCTTTGAACGGTATTGCCTCGGTTGCCAGTTTCTTTCTCAGTCGTATCGATGTCCTGATCGATCCCATGTTGAAAAAAATACAACAGGGACAAGCACCGGACGCCGATATCGCTGCCCATGTCTATGGGCAGGTGGCCATTGCCAGTGCTAAGAATGCCTATCTGATATATAGAGAAATATTTGAAAGTGATCGATTCGGGGTACTGATCGAAAAAGGCGCCCGTCCACAGCGTCTGCTTTGGGCCAGCACCAGTACCAAGGAAGAAGAATTCAGCGATATCAAATATGTGGAAGCATTGATCGGACCCAATACCGTCAATACCCTTCCCCGAGAGACCCTCGATGCCTATCGGGATCACGGCCAACCGGAACAGCGCCTGACCCAAAACATGAAAGAAGCTGTCCAGGTGCTGGAAAGCCTCAACGATCTGGATATCTCGATTGATCAACTTACTCAGGAGCTTGAAAAGCAGGGCGTTGACAAATTTATCAAGCCCTATGACAGCCTGATGGCAACGCTGCAAAAGGCAGTTTGATAACTGGCTCTTTACTAAAAAGGAAAACGATATGTCTCACCGGAAAGAGGGAGGAATATCCGACATCGGGTTGGTCGGTTTGGGAGTAATGGGCAGCAATTTTGCTCTTAATATTGCCGATCATGGTTTCTCTGTCGCCGCTTACAACCGCAAAGAGGATAAGATCAGGAATTTGTCCCAAATTAAGGAAGAACACCATCAGATAGAAATGACCCAGGATTTCGGGGAATTATGCCGCATGGTGCGAAAACCGAGAGCGCTTGTTTTGCTTGTGTCTGCAGGTGGTGCTGTGGACGCTGTGATTGAAAGTCTTATCCCTTTTCTCGACCCTGGAGACCTGCTGATAGACAGTGGTAATTCCCATTTTACAGACACGGACCGCCGGATTGCAGCGCTGAAAGAAAAAGGGCTGCACTTCATGGGTATGGGGATGTCCGGTGGTGAGAGTGGTGCCCGTTACGGTCCCAGCCTCATGCCGGGAGGGCCGGAGATTGGTTATGAACGGGTCAGGCCTATTCTGGAGGCAACCGCTGCCCATGTCGGAGATACGAGCTGCGTCGCCTATATGGGATCAGGTTCGGCTGGTCATTATGTCAAGATGGTGCACAATGGCATAGAATACGCCCTGATGCAACTTATCGCCGAATCCTATGACCTGATGAAGCGTGGACTTGGCCTTGCGCCCAACGAACTCCATCACGTTTTTCATCGCTGGAACCAGGGGGTGTTAAACAGCTACCTGATGGAGATTACAGCAGAAATATTCCAGAAAATGGATGAAAGAACAGGACAGCCGCTTATAGATCTGATTCTCGACCAGGCGAGACAAAAAGGCACGGGTGAATGGACTGTGGCCGATGCCCTGCGCATTCAAGTGCCAACTCTCACCATTGATACAGCAGTCATGATGCGCCATATGTCGGGGTATAAAGAAGAACGTGAGGCCGCCGGCCAGTACCTTCAGGGTCCGACCGAGGTCTTTAAAGGAGAGAGGCAGTCATTTATCGACCAGCTCGAAAATAGTCTTTATTGCGCCGGTATCGTTACTTATGCTCAGGGAATGGCGCTCCTTCGAAGGGCTTCCAAGACCTATGAATATAACCTGAATCCGGAGACTGTTGCCCGCGTCTGGACCGGCGGATGCATCATCCGTGCGGCTCTTCTCGAAGAGATCCGGACCGCTTATCAGGTTGATGCCGAAATGGTCAATCTCCTGGTTGCGCCTGCCATAAGCAAGCAGGTGCAGCTCCGTCAAGGCGACTGGCGATCCGTAGTCTGCAATGGAGTATATCTCGGCATACCGGTACCCGGGTTGATGTCGGCTCTGGCCTATTGGGACGCCTATCGCAGCAGCCGGTTGCCCGCTAATCTGATCATGGCACAACGAGATTTTTTTGGTGCCCATACTTATGAACGAGTGGATGAACAAGGTTTCTTTCATTCCAACTGGAACTCTGTCTAATCAAAGAGAAGGAATCTTTATGGAGACAAAACAAGCCCTCAATCCTTCCGTTTTCATCATCTTCGGAGCCAGTGGTGATCTGACCTGGCGAAAGCTCATACCTGCCTTGTATGCTCTTTTTCACGACCATTTGCTGCCCCAGAAATTCAAAGTCTTCGGGCTGGGATTTGGCAATATGAATGACGAGCAATTTCGCGATCATCTGCGTAAGGGTGTGGACGAGTTTTCCAGTCGCGGCAAGGCTGATGGAGATTGCTGGAAGCAGTTCGCGGAGCATCTCCATTTCGATACGGCCGATCTGAACGAGGCCAATGTGTATAAAGAATTGGCAAAAAAGCTTGATCTGCAGGACAAGGCCTGGGACGTTCGGGCCGATCATCTATTTTATCTGGCCCTTCCTCCAGGCATGATCGAGATGGTGACCAATCAGCTGGCCAGGGCCAGTCTCAATAAGGATCGTGAGCGGGAGCGGATAATCGTCGAAAAACCATTCGGCAGAGACCTTGCATCCGCTCGTAAGCTGAATTGCATTCTGGGTAAGTATTACAAGGAACACCAGATATTTCGTATAGACCATTTCCTGGGAAAAGAGACTGTGCAGAATATCCTGGCTTTCCGCTTTGGCAATGCACTCTTTGAACCGCTCTGGAACAGGCGATATATCGATCATGTACAGATTACGGTGGCTGAACAGATTGGGGTGGGGCATCGCGGTCAATATTATGACAACGCAGGTGCCCTGCGGGACATGATTCAGAACCATCTGCTGCAGGTTCTTTGTCTTATAGCAATGGAAGTACCTGTCTCTTTTAAAGATAATGAGATCCGAAACAAAAAGGTGGATGTCCTGAATGCCATTCGTCCCATTGCCCCCGATCAGGTCACTCAATGTGCTGTGCGTGGCCAGTACGGATCGGGATGGATTGAGGGGCAGCACCTGGCCGGTTATCGCGATGAGGAGGATGTCAGCAAAAGCTCCCATACCGAAACATATGCGGCAATAAAATTCTTCGTCGACAACTGGCGCTGGCAAGGGGTTCCTTTTTATCTGCGTACGGGTAAACGATTGCCTGCAAGGATATCCGAGATTTCAATTCAATTTAAACCGGTGCCTCATAAAATATTTCCGGCGCAGGTTCGGATGGACTGGCGCCCCAACCGACTCCTGCTGGCCATTCAGCCGGAAGAAGGCATTTTTCTGCAGTTTGAAGTCAAAAAACCAGGGACATCCATGCATCTTTCACCGGTTATGATGCAGTTTTATTACCGTGAAGCCTTTAAGGTCAGGCCACCGGAAGCTTATGAAACCTTGTTGCTGGATATTATGGAAGGCGATGCGACGCTCTTTTTACGTGGGGACCAGGCCGAAGCGGCCTGGTCGGTCATTACCCCGGTGCTGGAGCTGTGGGAATCGTTACCACCTGGTAATTTCCCTAATTATCAGACGGGCTTATGGGGACCGGAAGAGGCGGAGATACTCATAGCCCAGGATGGCCGAAGCTGGGTTACTCCCACTTTACTGCATTGCCGGGAGGCGGTATGTCGCGCTGCCGTGGATTGAAACTCACAATCAGCGTATTTGATGACCATGAAATAAACAGGGTTCACGGTTTCAGCGTCACAAAAAGATTTCTGCCGTTTCTATAGATCAGCAGCAGGACATCCTCATCGTTATCGATGGTGCCTGCAATCTTTTCCAGTCCTTCTATATCCCTGATGTCTTCTCTGTTTATTTGTATGATTACATCACCTGGTTGCAGTGAATCGGCTGCCGGGGTGCCATCTTCGACGTTGATCACCAGGACACCTTCCATGGTCTCGGGAAGGGACAGCCCGCTGCGGAGTTCCGGAGTGAGGTCCTGCAGAGCCGCTCCATAGAAAAACAACGGATTTGAGGTATCCTTCGGTGTATCGATATTTGTCGGTATTTCTCCGAGGACGACCTTGAGCTGTTTTTTAACTTTTTCACGGATGACAGTAATGTTCACTGTGCTGCCGGGAGCAACGGCAGCGATCTGGTTCTTTAAATCAGTGGAATCCATGACGGGAATATCGTTGATAGCAATTACGATGTCCTCCTGACGAAGCCCTGCCTTCTGGGCAGGGCTATCCGGGAGAACATCGCTGATAAGTACCCCGGTTACCTTTTTAAGTTCAAAATAGTCGGCGAGCTCCTGGGTAATGTCCTGGATACTTACACCAAGCCAGCCACGGATCACTTTGCCGTGCTTGATCAGACTCTGCATGACGGCCTTGGCCATTTTTACAGGAATAGCAAAACCGACACCCATACTCCCACCGCTGGTGGAAAAAATGGCCGTGTTAATACCTACCAGTTCACCGTTGCTGTTGACCAGTGCTCCACCTGAATTGCCTGGATTGATAGCCGCATCGGTTTGAATAAAATCTTCGTAATCGACGATGCCGACATGAGAGCGACCTACGGCACTGACAATTCCCATTGTTACGGTGTGGCTCAGGCCAAAAGGAATACCCACGGCGACAACAAGTTCCCCAACCCGCAGGTCATAATTTTCATTCATGACCAGGGCAGGCAGATCAACAGCATCGATTTTTATCAGGGCAAGATCAGTCTTCGGATCCGCTCCAATCAGTTTCGCATCAAAGGTTCTTTTGTCTTGAAGAGTTAAGACTATTTTCTCGGCAGCGTCTATTACATGGTTATTGGTCAGGATATAACCATTACTGGAAACTATCACCCCGGAGCCAAGCGCGGAAATATCATTCTCTCTTTCCGGGACATCAGGAAGGGAGGGCTCCCCAAAAAATCTCCTGAAAAAAGGATGATTATAAAGATCCTCAAGGGGAAACTGCTGGTTGTCTGCTTTTTTGGTAGTAGATATGTTAACAACCGAAGGACTGACCGCAGCTGCCAGCTGAGACAGTGCATCACTGATCTTGTCCAGTTCTTTTTGGCTCGTCAGGGGAACACGACTCTTTTCGGCTAATGATACCTGATGCGTATCAAGACCCATTAAAACCGTCGAGCCAATGATGATACCAATCAGGATAAGCAACGTAGTTATCAGGAAATGCTTCTGTTGCGGTGATACCATATCAGAATCTCCTATTTAGGCTTATTTTGCCAAACCTTCCCTTGAAGTCTTGCAGGAGTGGACGATGTCTTCTTCTGCCGGACAATCTCATATGTTCAGGATTTGCTGAATCCTCATAAGTGAAAAAGATGCGGAACCTGCCGTAAACCTCTTGGTATGCAGTACACTGTTCTCTACACTGTGGTTTCTTTATATTTACTACAAGATCCATACCATCAGGCATGTTACTTGCAAATTCTTCAATACACGGAGGATCTTTATGCTTCTCTGCCCAAAAAGATAGCCAGCCCGTACTGCAAGCAGCGAGGGCATTTGAATTCTCCGAAATAAATGTCATGCAGTCGATCAGGAAACTGTAGCCGATGTCTCGATTAAACCTGTCGGTTAATCTTTATCACAGAGAGGATATAAAAATGGAACAGCAGAAAAAAATGGAAGAATCGTTTCTCAAAACCCATCGTGAATTTATGGAAAATCTCAATTCCTCCATCGAAGTACTCAGTAAAGACATAAACGAGGCGAAAGAGATGCAGACGATATGCACTGATGAATGGTGTATGGCTACCGAGTCCTATCTCGATGAATTGATCAAAATGGTATATTCAATCAGTGAACCACGGTGGCTTACTAATAAGGATTCTGAAAAAATAAGGCAACTCCGACAACGGATTCATGATCTCTACGCCAGATATAAAGCCACAAAGGCTCGTTAGGGTGCCTCGAGAAGATTGTAACATGTCCGCTCATAGCCACTCACATCGCTCTTTTTCAATGAAATTTGGAACCTGTATTGTACCTGAGGGTGGAGTCCTGTTTCGTCTTTGGGCTCCACAAGCGAAGCGGGTTGATTTGCATTTAACAGTCGGATCGGCAGCAAAAGAAAGTGTACCGATGGAAGCGCAGGAAGAAGGATGGTTCGTATTGCTTCACCGGACTGCAAAGGAAGGTGATTTGTATCAGTACCAGATTGATCGGGATTTATTGGTTCCCGATCCGGTCAGCCGCTATCAGGCAGCAGATATACATGGACCAAGCGTCATTTGTAATCCGGAAGGATATACCTGGCATGATCCGGAGTGGCGGGGAAGACCCTGGGAGGAAACGGTTGTTTACGAACTGCATATTGGAACTTTTTCTCCCCAGGGAACTTTTAAAGGTGTCACCGAACGACTTGATTACCTCGTCGATCTGGGAATAACAGCCATTGAAATCATGCCGATTGCTCAATTTCCGGGCAATTTTAACTGGGGCTATGACGGCGCGCTGCTTTTTGCGCCCTGTAATATTTATGGTGGACCTGTGGACCTCAAGGAACTGGTGGATGCGGCGCACCGGAAAGGCCTTATGGTCTTTCTTGATGTTGTTTATAATCATTTCGGACCGGAAGGTAATTATCTTCACGTCTATGCAAAAGATGCTTTTTTCACCGAAAAATTTTATACACCATGGGGAGCGGCAATAAATTTTTCAGGTCAAGACAGCAGGGTAGTGCGGGATTTCTATATTGCCAATGTTCTCTACTGGCTTGAGGAATATCACTTTGATGGGCTTCGATTTGATGCCGTACATAGTATTTTTGATCAGCTTAGTCCGGATATCCTTGAAGAAATAGCCGAAAAAGTTCATGAAGGACCCGGGAGTCGGCGTCATATTCATCTGGTTTTGGAAAACGATCATAATTGTGCTGCATACCTTGCACGCAAAGCCGATAGTTCTCCACGGTATTTTACCGCCCAGTGGAATGATGATTTTCATCATGCCTGTCACACGCTTTTGACAGGGGAAACAGAAGGTTATTACAGCGATTACAGTGACTGTCCGATCGGTCATCTCGGCCGATGCCTTACCGAAGGTTTTGCCTATCAGGGCGAAAGGTCTCCATATAGACAGAATAAAACACGTGGGGAGCCAAGTTCTCATCTGCCTCCGCTTGCCTTCGTCTCCTTTTTACAAAATCATGACCAGATTGGTAATCGTGCACTGGGTGAGCGACTTATTTCTCTCTGCGATCCAAAAGACCTGAAAATTTTCGTTGCCCTTTTTCTTCTTGCCCCATCACCGCCGCTCCTGTTTATGGGAGAGGAATTCGGAGCCCGCAGCCCCTTCTTCTTTTTCTGTAATTTTTCTCCGGAGCTGGCCGAGAGTGTTACCGAGGGAAGGAGGAAGGAATTTGAAAAATTTGCCCAGTTCCGTTCATCCCAAAACCGCAAGCGCATCCCTGATCCCAATTCTGAAGCAACTTTCCAGTCGTCCAGGCTTGACTGGTCGTCGGTAGACCAAACAGACGCCAATGCTTTCTTGAAATTTTACCGGCATCTTTTGAAACTCCGCCAACAGGCTATTGTGCCTCGTTTGAAGAACATCAAGAAAAATCGGGCAGGTTTTCAGGTTGTGTCGGAAAAATCCCTTAAGGCATGGTGGAACGTGGCGGATGATGAGACCCTCCTGGTGATCTTTAATTTGCATGACCGAAACATCAGCATCGATCCTGAAAATTCCGGTGAATATTGGGCTGATGATTGTGAGCTTTTGTATCAATATATGCAGGATAAAAGTGATTCCTGGACTTTTGCATGTATTCCCCCCAGGAGTATTGTCTGGATGATAAAAAGAACAGGTCCTTTAAATGATAAATAGTCCAAAGTAAACAAACACTTGTTGACTAACTCTCAAAGTAATAGCAACCCCACGTCTGTGGTATAAAGAATCAGTCCGGTAATCCCACCCATTACTTTTATTGCAAAAGCCTTATATTTTTCATAGAGAGACTGCCTGTAAAATTAAAGATTATTTGCCTGACATGGTATTCTACGAAAGATACTGCCAAAACCGGAAAAATATAGTTATGAATAATCCTGCCCCGTCTTCCACGCATAAAGGTCGCTATGAACGGCTTCTTGACGTTGTTTCAAGTAATGATACCCTCTGCATACCTATTGTTGCCGATCCGGATGCCATTGCCAGTGCACTGACCTTGAAGCGACTGTTTTGGAGGAAGGTTCAGAAAACAATTATATGCCGGGTCAATGCTATTAAGCGTTCAGATAATCTGGCTCTGATCAAGGACTTGCGAATAACTCTTCCTTACATTAAAATGGTCAATACCAGCAAGGTCACAAAATGGGCTACTGTTGATTCACAACCTCATCACCATAAATCCCTGGGTAACACAAATTTCAGTATTATTATCGACCACCATCCAGCCGATCCTTCTCTTGAAATTCCTTTCATGGACATACGTGAGGGGTATGGTGCCGTTTCTTCCATTATGACGGAATATCTCAAGGCAGCAGGCATAGTCCCTTCAGTAAAATTAGCCACTGCCCTGTTTTATGGTATTAAGTCCGACACGGACAATTTTGCCAGAACATCAGTAGCAGCTGATATCAAAGCCTTCCGATATCTCTATCCTCATGTCAATCTCAACATCATTAAGAAGATTGAATCGTCTGAGATTAACAGAAAAAACATCGCCAATTTTCGCAAGGCTTTCGACGACCTGCAAATTATCGGCGATACGGCCTATGTTCATATGGGCGTCGTGAATGATTCGGATTCCCTGGTCATCATTGCCGATTTTTTTCTAAAGTTGGCTGAAGCCTCATGGAGTATGGTTTCCGGTATCTATGGAAAAAAGTTAATTATCATCATCCGAAATGCCGATTTTCGCTTACATGCCGGAAAGGTTGCAAAACGTTTGTTCAGTAGGCTGGGTTCTGCCGGCGGCCATAAAAGTGCAGCACGAGTGGAAATACCAATTTCAGCGTTTGAGGCTGAAGCAGGAAATGTCGGTAATGTTTGCAGTTATGTCACTGGAAAAATTAAAGAACGTTAATTTATTTAATCTTACATCAATATTCCCCTCAATTTTACCAGGAGATCGGCTGGTGCTCGCGAAAAAAGCCGCCGGTAGGCCCGTCATCAGGGAGGGTTGCCAGCCAGACGGGGGTTTCTGCAGCCTTTTCCGGAGTGACTGGAGCCTTTGGTCCCCCCATGTCCGTTCGCACCCAGCCTGGACAAACGGCGTTAACCAGGATATTTTCTTGGCGTAGCTTCTTGGCCAAAAGTGCCGTAATGCCGTTCAACATTGTTTTCGACAGACGGTAGGCAGGCGACTGCACCTTGAGATAGCTTGATTCCGGATTGACGATTTCGGTCAGGGCACCCAGCGTGCTGGAAATATTGACAATCCTGCCGTATTTATGCCTGCTCATAATGGGCACACAACCCTGGCTCAACAACAATGGGCCGAAGACGTTGGTCTCCAGTGTGTTCTGCAGGAGGCCGATCGATAATTCCAGAATGTTGGTTTCTCCATCGATCATGATGCCGGCATTATTGACTAAAATATCCAGTCTTCCGAAAATATCGTCTATTCTGCCGACAGCGGAGGTAACCGAGATTGCATCAGCGACATCGAGATGGGTGAAATGGACGTCCAGCCCTTTGGTGACCAGCTGTTTCTGTGCTTCTAACCCACTCCGTTCGTTGCGGGCACTTATAATAACCTTGAGCCCTAACCGAGCTAATTTTTCAGCGATTGCATAGCCGATTCCTCTGTTGGCGCCGGTAACCAGCGCGACGCGTTGTTTTGATGATTGCATTCTAACCTCCTTTTTCAGCTTTAACCCAGATTCAGCTAGAAAACAGGCTGCTCTGTTGGTGACGAACCAGCCTTTATCCCTTTACAATTTCATCAAGTGCGTCGTCTATATCACCGTACTTGAAGTGGAAACCCGCTCTCAGCAGGACAGCCGGATGTGCTCTCTGGCTGCACATTAAGGCTTCGCCTAACTCTGCCAGTACTGTCTTTATTAAAAAGGCAGGTGTCGGCAACATAACAGGTCTGTTGAGCTTATGGGCGAGACTATGGGTCAGCTGACGGTTACGTACCGGATGAGGAGAACACCAGTTTACCGGGCCGGAAACGGCCGGATTGGTGATGGCGAATCGATAGGCAGCTATTAAATCACTGAGGTGTATCCAGGGGAACCACTGTTGGCCACTGCCGAGCCGTCCACCAAGAAACAACTTGAAAGCAGGGATCATGGAAGCCATGGCACCGCCGCCTCGACCGAGCACAATGCCAAAACGAGTCAGTATTACACGGGTACGATCAGTTTTTGCCTTAAGAGCTTCCTGCTCCCATTCCTTGCTGAGGTTGGCTAAAAAATCATTGCCGGGTGGCTCATCTTCGGTAAGCACATCCTCTCCCCGGTTGCCATAATAGCCTACGGCGGAGGTGCTGAAGAAAGTGGTATCTTCAGCCTCTTTCAAGCTGTCAGCCAGATTGCGGGTGGTAAATATCCGGCTATTGTACATCTGCTTTTTTGCCTTTTCGGTCCAGAAGGTAAATATTGATTTGCCGGCCAGGTTGATGACAATGTTATAATCGGCGACGGATGCCTGCCAATCACCTGGTTTTGTAGTATCCGCTGCCAGGTAGTTGAATGCCGGGTGATCTATCTTTGTGGTCGGATCGTGAGACCGACCGACGGCAGTGACCTGATGGCCGTCTTCCAACAAGGCTGCGGAGAGGTGGCGACCAACAAATCCCAGGCCGCCGGTGATAAAAATTTTCATATGTCACCTTAATTAAATAAGAAGATTTGAAATCGCTGTCCCGAATCACAGCTCTCTAATACGGCTTGCAAGATCTTTACCGGATTTTCACCAAGATACATTCAGCCGGTATTTCAGGAAATGCTGCTGGGGGAAGTATTTCTTACCCCAGCAACGTTCTGTTTTTAAAAGGAAAAAAGAGAGTGGCATGATTTGTGCTTTTCTTTAGGTACTACTGAATCAGTTCGCTTTCAACTGCCGCCGGCAGCATGGGAGTGATCTGAATTGGGTGAAAACAAACACTCATACCTAGGTCGAATGAGAAGTAAGTCTTTTCTTTGGAGGTGAAAAAATGCGTATTCCTTTAGAAATATCCTTTCACGGAATGTCCCGGAGTGAGTCAATTGAGCAAATTATCCGTAAGGACGCAGCAAAACTTGAAAGAGTGTGCGACAGATTGATCAGTTGCCGTGTTGGCGTTAAGCAGGATCAAAAAAGCAGCAAAACGGCCAACCCGTTCCGAGTCCGAATCGAGATGAGGGTTCCGCCCGGACACAATCTGGTAGTTACCAATACCTCCGGCTTAAAAGAGGCCGCAGATGATCTTCCTGCAATCGTTAAAAACACCTTTAAAGCTGCACAGAGGAAGTTAAAGCAGCTCGTTGCAAAACAACAGGGAGAGAGAAAGAGCCACCCTGAACAGGAAATAAACGGCATAATCACTAAAATATTCTCCCGGGAAGGGTACGGATTCATCCGTTCGCTTGAAGGTGACGAGATATATTTTCATCAAAACAGCATAATCAATGATGAATTTGATCAGCTTGAACCTGGTACCGGCGTGAGTTATACGGTTGAAACCGGAGAAAAAGGGCTGCAGGCCAGTTCAGTGCAGGTTCTCAATAAATCCAGGGATCATTCAAAAAAGACAGAGGCTGTCGATGATGTTGATTCACCTCTGGGTTGGCAGAGGGAGAAAATGTAGCTGAATTTTCAAACTAAATGTGCTCACGGTCATTGCCTTTTCTTGTCCATCTTACTTTATCTGGAACAAAAGTCTTGTTGCACAGGACAGTGTCCTCTCCGGCCGGACACAGAACTTCGTCTTTTGCCCCAGTTCATTCATATCCTGATGAAAAATCGGCGTCTTGCGTAGAATTTTTTTAAGCCAGACAGTTGTTATGTTTGTGCGATGTATTAAATTTAAATTCAACCTGTATAAACGAATAAGGGCAGCACTTAACAGGAGGAAGTTATGTATAACAAAGATGAACTATGTCATAAAATAACAGAACTCTATCCGGAAATAGGCCAATGTGGAATTGACATAAACGTTGGGTTTGATGATGAAAAGAAGGTATGGGTCGTTGATTTGATAAAAGATTCGCATGAACTGAAACATTATCTCGATTTACCTGAGGCTGATGACTGCATGGAGGGAAACAAATGTGTTCCGCTTGGACTTGAGATAGCGCAACTGAGAAAAAATATAGAAGGGGAACAGTTTTAAAGAGATTTTGTCATTCATGTTGATATCTCGCCGGCAATGCTTACATCATTTTGAACGAATCTAATTTGTTCTTTTTTCTTGAGATGAGTTTCTATTGGCCATTTTGAGGTCCATTGTGAAAGCTCTTATAATTGACGAAAAAAAGTACATTGCAGACATCCTGATGAGTCATGCCGACCGCCTGGGCGTTGAACTGCTTACCGCAGTTACGCTTGAAGAAGGGTTACGCGCTTGTCAGACAGATGAAGTTGGCATTGATATTGTCCTGATGCGTGATATAGTATCGGGTCATGCTTCCTGTTTCGCTCTGCAGGATTTTAAATCGACACCGCTCTCTCCGGAAATAATAATATTTTCAGAACTGGGGGATCCTCAACACGCAGAACATGCACTGGTAGGCGGGGCCTGGGATTATGTTGTAGATCCTTCTCCGGAAAAAAAACTGCCGGCGATGCTGCGACGTGTAGTTCGCTATCGGCATAATAAAAGCCACAGTTTCGAAGAAACAAAGAACGAGATCCGAGAGCAGCTGCAAGAGCACGGAATTATCGGCAGCAGTACTGCGATTCAAAACTGCGTGAATCTCGTTGCCAATATCGGCCAGTCCGATGCCAGCGTTCTGATAACCGGGGAGACAGGCACCGGGAAGGAACTGTTTGCCTCAGCTTTACATAACATCAGCTCACGCAGCAGCAAGAATCTGATTATTGTTGACTGTGCAGCTCTTCCCTCAACCTTGATCGAGAGTATTCTCTTTGGTCATGCAAAAGGTTCGTTTACCGGGGCCGATAAAACCAGGAAGGGTTTAATCAAGCAGGCAGATGGCGGTACATTATTCCTTGATGAAATAGGAGAGATGCCTCTTGACGTTCAGAAAATTTTATTAAGGGTTCTACAGGAACGAGAATACCTCCCTGTTGGCAGCAGCATTACAGAATCAAGTGATTTCAGATTAATTGCTGCAACGAACAAAAATCTTGAAGTCATGGTGGAAGAGAACACTTTCCGGGATGACCTGCTCTTTCGTTTGAAAACATTCCATCTTGAACTTCCCCCTTTGCGAACCCGAAGAACCGATATCCCCGAGCTCGCCTATTATTTCCGTGACCGCTACTGCAAACGTTATAACATAAGAAAGAAAAAGCTTTCTACCGACTACCTGATGACACTTAACAGCTATGAATGGCCCGGGAATGTTCGTGAATTATTTCAGACAATTGAATACTCAATTGCCGATACCCATGAAAGTAGTATACTCGAACCTGTGCATTTACCTTTGAACATCCGGTTGTCTGTAACCAAGAAGAAACTTGAAAAACTAAAGAAACCATCCTCGGGTCCAGGTGAACATTTTCTGCCTGATGATCTCTCCTCCATGCGGACAATCAAGGAAGACAGGGAAAGGGCGATTGAAGCTCAAGAAAAATATTATCTTGAGAATTTACTTAAAATAGCCGGTGGAGATATCAAAAAATGCTGTGAAACTGCCGGTCTCTCGCGTTCCAGATTGTATGATTTGCTGAAAAAGTACGGACTCTCTCAAAATAATACAACCTTGCATACTTAAAATGAGAAGTGGACGTGTTTTGCTCGATCTTTTCTCCATAACTGAAAGGTGGTGTTTCTTATAGAATTGAATCCACAACACCGCCATCAACACGCATAGCTGCTCCGGTAGTGGCTGATGCCTGAGGGGAACAGACATAGACGATCATATTGGCTACCTCTTCGACGCCGGCAGCTCTCCGAATGATTGAGGATGGCCGATTGGCCTTGACGAAATCGACAGCTGCCTCATCTATAGTCTGACCTTTTTCAGCAGCGACGCCCTGCAGCATTCCGATCAGCCCATCAGATAATGTTGGCCCGGGAAGTACCGAGTTCACCGTGACACCCGTGCCTGCAAGCCTCTTGGCCAGGCCACGAGCTATGGAAATGTATGCCGTCTTGGTAAATCCATAGTGAATCATATCAGGTGGAATATTAACCCCCGACTCCGAGGCGATAAAGACGATTCGCCCCCATCCTCTGTCAACCATCGCCGGCGCATAGGCCCGAGAGAGACGAACTCCTGACATGACATTTACTTCAAAGTACTCGTTCCATACACTGTCAGGCGTTTCAAAAAAATCCTGTAATCCATATATGCCAAGGTTGTTGATCAGGATATCACAACCGTGAAAGGTATCGATCAGATTCCTGCAACCTTCGGCTGTACCCAAATCACCTGTAAATCCTGCTACATCAGCAACAGGCATACACTTTCTAAGCGTCAGCATGGCTTTTTCCACGCCTTCTGCCCTGCGACCATTGATGATTACCCGTGCACCCGCCTTTGCCAATCCTTTTGCAGTTGCCAAACCTATACCGGCGGTAGAACCAGTAATGATTGCAGTCTTTCCTGTCAGATCAATGTTCATGGCTCCTCCTTATCATAATAAAGTTTTTTTATTCGATAACTGTATGAAGAAACAATAGGTGCGGCAGTAAATGGTGTCTATCTTCAATATTCTCAGGAAGAACCCACTAGACTGTAGATTGTTAGTATAACTTGATGGAATCTCGTGATAAAAGGTTGATTTTGTCCAGATAAAAATCAGGTCTTGAATTGTAACTACTGGAGTGTTATTTAGGGATAATCATCAACGAGTTGTTCAATCAAGAGCAATCAGCAGGCCAGCTTCTGACCTGTATACATTTACAGGGAAGCTCTATGTCAGCTAATTTAAAAATCCTATTTGCCCTCTCTCTCGTTCATTTCACCGGCGATTTTTACACAGCCTTCATCAACCCTCTTTTTCCGGTTTTTGTAGATAAGCTTGGTCTGAATCTCACCCAGATCGGAATCATCGCCGGTACGATGCGCTTGTTAGCTTTCATCATCCAACCAACTGTCGGTTACTTTGCCGACCGTTATCAGACGAGAGCCTTTATTTTCATCGGCTTATCGCTCACCGTCGTGTTTATACCACTCTCGGGTATCGCACCTAATTTCTGGGTACTGCTGGTGTGCATCGCTCTCGGCTCTGTTGGTTCCTCGATGTTTCATCCTTCGGTCACCGGGATGGTACCCCTTTACGCCGGGACGAAGGCCAGCTTTTCCATGTCCATATTTAACACCGGCGGAACCCTCGCTTTTGGCCTTGGCCCTCTCTTCATTACCTGGTATGTGGCTTTTTTCGGGTTAACCGCCATGCCGGGCACCATGGTCGCTGGTTTGCTGGTCATGGTTTTTCTGTTGACTATAATACCAAAGCCGCAAAGTGAGGGCATGGCACGGTTGGGTTTTTTCGGGGCTCTCAAGGAAAGCCTGGGGAGCGCCTGGAAAGTTGTTGCTTTAATCTGGTTGGTCATGTTCCTGAGAGCGGTGGTGGGGCAGTCATTTTTGACTTTTATGCCGGTACTTTTTGTACAGGATGGCTTCAGCGTGGTTTCCGCAGGGACAATTTACGCCCTCTTCATTGTCTCGGGTACTCTCAGCGGTCTTCTTTCAGGACATATTTCCGACCGCATTGGGTTTAAACCGGTTTTCCTCTTTTCCTTCCTCTTCATGGCTCCTGCTCTTTGGTTATTAATGCAGCTCAGTGGTAATTGGGTTTATTTAGGGGCAGCTTTAGCCGGAAGTTTCGTTCTGGCACCACTTCCTCTTGGAGTCACAATGGCCCAGACCCTGGCCCCCAAAGGGCGTTCCATGGTAGCAAGCTTAATGATGGGTTTTGCTTACGGCCTGGGAGGAATTATATCCCCACTTGTCGGGAAACTTGGAGATACCTATACCATCCGCCCCGTTCTTACCGTGATAGCCTTCATTCCTCTGCTTGCAATTTTGGTAATTGCACGCTTCCCAAAAACCCGCAGTAATGGATAAAAAAATTTTCCGGTACCCTGGAAAAGATATTGAAAGAGAGGCAATAATTGGCTGCAAATTTTTTATTGTGATATACAGTGTACAAATAAATTTGAATACCTATCGCATAAAATAATTACATAAACGATTCCGGGAAGTGAAAATTGAATAGGATACCTTGCTCACTGCGTCTGCTGCGGTAACTAAAGGCGCGTTGAGAAATTTTGGGTTGACAATAATATTCAAAAAAGGCGGAAAATAATGGATAAATTCATATGTGGAATATGCGGTTACGTTTATGATCCGGAAAAAGGGGATCCAGATAATGGCGTAGATCCGGGAACAGCCTGGGAAGATGTGCCAAGTGACTGGCTCTGTCCTGTTTGCGGGGCATCAAAAGACGAATTTGAAAAAGAATAATGAGAACAACTTCCCGGCAGTAACAAACAGTTTCTGCCTGGGAAGCTCATAGACGAACAAGCGTTTCAGGTTGTTACGGAGAAGAAGCTCAGTCTTCTTTTTTTTCCATGTCCAGATTATGGTTTATTTCTATACAACCTGTAACACTCTGGGCACCGGGACATAATTCGATGTAATTATTAAAGCATTCAAGTGCCGCATCCCGCTGTTGATCCGGGAGTTTGAGAGAATAGTTGACATTGATGCGGGTAATTTTCAGGATGTTGTTTACCTCCTCTATGTCACCGGTAACCGTCGCTTTAAATCGATCTTTGAAGGTCCTGATTTTTTTTCCGGCCATCACCGTGGCCAGTGTGCCCATCATTCAGCCTCCGACGGCACCCACGATATGATCAAGAGTGGCGGCATGCTCCTCTTCCGGGGTGACATTGTAAAACTTCGAAATCCCGCCGTGGACGCCATAATAGACAGGCTCGGCAAATCCTTCTATCTCAGCCCTGCGGGTGGGGCCTTTTTCTCGGGTAATGGTAATGCGCGACTGGTGAACAATTTTTCCCATGGAAGCCTCCTGTTATATTGTTATGCTGCGTTTTATAGACTGTTACCTTAGCCATGAATCGCAGATTTATCAATGGCACGTGCGGCTTCCTTAATCGCTTCGGACAAGGTGGGGTGGGCGTGGAAAGTACGGGCCAGATCCTCGCTGCTGGCAGCAAATTCCATGGCTGCTACGGTTTCGGCAATTAAATCCCCAGCCTGTCGTCCTATAATATGCACCCCCAATATCCGGTCGGTGCTTTGATGGGCGATCATCTTGACCAGCCCGTCAGCATCACCACTCGCCAGAGCCCGCCCATTCCCTTTGAAAAAAACGACCCCCTTCCTGATCGGAATCCCTTCTTGCCGGAGAGATTCTTCGGTTCGCCCGACAGAGGCAATCTCCGGGTGGATATACACTATGTTCGGCAAGGCCTGATAATTGACATGGCCGTAGCCGGTGATCATCTGTTCGACGCAGGCAACTCCTTCTTCCGATGCTTTGTGGGCCAGCATTGGTCCGCCGATCACATCGCCAATAGCATATATACCCGGCACTGAAGTCTGCCATTGGGAATCAACCTCTATAAATCCCCGTGAGTCTGTCCTGCCTCCCAGCTCTTTGAAGCCAATTCCTTCAGTACAGGGTTTTCGTCCGGTGGCCATGAGTACTTTTTCAGCTATTATCGGCTCATTATCGGCAATTGTCACCTTACAACCTGTGTCTGTCTGGTCTATATTCTCGATTTTGGCGGCCAATAGAACTTTCAAGCCCTGTTTCCTGAGAAGTCGCAAACACTGCTTTGAGATGTCCTTATCGGCTGTGGGCAGCACCCGGTCAAGATATTCCACCACCGTAACCTCAGTGCCGAGGCGGCTCCAGACGGAACCAAGCTCAAGGCCTATAGCTCCTGCTCCCACAACTACCAGGCGTTTTGGTACCTCGGTAAATGCCAGCGCCTCGGTGCTGGAAACCACATTGATCCCGTCCAGCTTGACACCGGCAATGGAGGAGGGTTTGCTGCCTGTAGCAATCAGCAGAGCCTTGGCCCGTAATGTAAGCTGTTCATTGCCCGTTACCTGTACAGTCTGGTTATCAAGAATTTTGGCGGTACCTGAAAACCTGTCTATTTTATTTTTTTTAAATAAATAATCGATTCCGGAAGCAAGTGTCTGCACAACCGCATCTTTGCGGGCCATCATTGCCTTGAGGTCAAAAGAAATTTCACCAAGGTGAATGCCGTGGACCTGCATGACGGTTCTGCATTCATAATATTTATGTGACGATTCAAGCAGGGCTTTACTCGGGATGCAGCCGACATTAAGACAGGTACCTCCAAGGGAGCGACTTTTCTCGATACAGGCAACCTTCCAGCCCAACTGTGCAGCCCGGATGGCTGCTACATAACCGCCGGGGCCGGCACCGATCACCAGCAGATCATATATTTCGCTGTCACCAGATGCCATCATCAGATCTCCAAAAGAAATTTATAAGGTGCTTCTATCCGTTCCTTTATGCTTTTTAGAAATCCCACCGCTTCACGGCCATCAATAATACGGTGATCGTAGGACAGGGCCAGATACATCACCGGACGGATCTGCACCTCGCCGTTAACAGCCACCGGCCGATCCTTTATTGCATGTAGCCCAAGAATAGCACTCTGTGGAGGATTTACTATGGGAGTCGACAGCATGGAGCCATACACTCCGCCGTTACTGATGGTGAATGTGCCGCCTGTCAGTTCTGCCGGTGAGAGGCTATTTTTTTTAGCCTTTTGGCCAAAATCAGCGATCTGCTGTTCTATCTCGGCAAAATTCAACCGTTCTGCATTGCGGATGACCGGCACGACAAGCCCTTTTCCGCCCCCAATAGCTACACCGATATCGCAATTTTCGGGGTAGACTATATCATCGCCATCTATTCTGGCATTAACCAGGGGGAAATCTTTGAGGGCGGCTACGGCCGCCTTTACAAAAAACGACATGAAACCCAGCCGAACGGCAGTTTTTTCGGTAAAATCAGCTCCCAGAGTGGTACGTAGTTTCTTAACCTCCGACATATCAACTTCGTTAAAAGTCGTCAATATCGCCATGTTTTGCCTGGCTTCAAGTAACCGCGCGGCCAGAGTTCGACGCAACATGGACATGGGAACGCGAAAGCCTTTTTCCGGTTTTTCAACATCCTCTGCAGGCAGAGACGGAGGCTCATCCGCCCCTGGTGGTGTTGTTTTGGCCGCGGCAGCTAAAGCATCTTCTTTTAGAATTCTTCCTCCCGGGCCGGTCGGAGTCACCTGATCTGAAAAAATTTGCTGCTGGGCCAAGACCCGGGCTGCTGACGGCATTACCCTTTCTTTTCCTTCAGTGGTTTTGATCTCGGTTTTTGAGTCCGGTTGAACAGGACCCTCGTCCGTGGGATTACTCGCTTTCTCTGTGTCTATGCGCCCGATAAGCTCGCCAATATCTGCAGCTTCTCCCTGCTGTTTAAGAATCTCTACCAGCACTCCTGCCTGGGGAGCCGGAACTTCCACTGTGGCCTTCTCGGATTCTATCGCAACAATCGGATCGTCCCGGCCTACGGTATCGCCGATTTTTACCAGCCACTCACCGATCTCAACCGCAGTAATGGATTCACCTAAATCAGGTACGGCAATCTCAATAATCATTGGTTTCCTCCGATCTCAAAAGCTTGATTTATCAGAATGTTCTGTTCAAGTTTATGGCTGGATGCAGATCCGGTAGCCGGTGTTGCCGATTCGGGACGTCCCACTTTATCAACGGACCATTGCTCCTTGAGCAGATCCCAGAACCGGAGTCGTATAAAGGGATAGGCTCCCATGTTGAGAGGTTCCTCCTGCACCCAGGTGAGCGGTATTCCTTTGGGATATTGTGAAAGAGCTGCGACCAGGGTTTGCCCCGGCAGGGGATACAGTTGCTCAAGGCGGACAATGGCGACGTCGTCGCCGAGAGTCCTCTCCTGTCGGCCTGCCAGCAGATCATAATATATTTTGCCGCTGCAAAAGAGGATCCGCTTTACCTTGTCCGCAGCTATCCCTTCATCCGGGATAATCTTACGGAAAGTTCCTTCAGTAAGACTGAGAAAGGGGGAAACTGCAGCAGGATGCCGGAGCAGACTTTTCGGTGTCATAACAATCAGCGGTTTGCGAATCATTCGCCTGACCTGGCGCCTCAGGAGATGGAAGATCTGCGATGGCTCGGTCGGCACAACTACCTGGTAATTATCCGTGGCTGCCATGGCTAAAAAGCGCTCGAGACGTGCGCTGGCATGTTCCGGACCCGTACCTTCCAGCCCATGAGGTAAAAACAATACTATTCCCGAAAGAAGATTCCATTTAGTCTCGGCTGAAGCGATAAACTGATCGATATACACCTGAGCTACATTGGCAAAATCTCCAAACTGTGCTTCCCATATTACCAGGGACTCTGGAAAGGCGGTTGCGTAACCGTACTCAAAACCAAGGACAGCTCCTTCGGTGAGAGGGCTGTTGATGATGTCGATTTTTCCCTGAGTCTCGCTGATTCCGGCAAGCGGCATATAGGTTGTGCCGTTTTCCACATCATGCAGAACACTGTGGCGATGGCTGAAGGTACCTCTCTGACTGTCCTGGCCGCACAATCGCACCGCCACCTGTTCATCGATCAGGGATGCGTAGGCCAGGGATTCAGCTGCTCCCCAATCCAAAGGGCTTTGGCCACCAAACATCTGCTGCCGGGCTTCAAGCAATTTGGCAATCTTGGGATGAACATTGAAATCGGCCGGGAGGGTGGTGAGAGATTTGCCGAGACGGCCTAGTGTATCGCTATCCACCCCTGTAATGACTTCAGGAACCTGATCGTCGGCCCCACCGACATAGGCCCCACGAGCGGGTGTAAACAGACTGGCTTGTCCCGAACTACTTTCCCCGCCGGCTGTAAGTTTGCTGTATTCCTTCTCCAGATACTGCTCCCGTGATTGCTGAATATCCTTTGCTTCCTCCTCTGTAAGCTCGCCAAGTGCAACCAGATGTTCCCTGTAACGATTCATTACAGAGGGCCGCTTGTCGATCAATGCATACATACGGGGCTGGGTGAAGCGTGGTTCATCGCCTTCATTATGTCCCCTGCGGCGATAGCAGTACATGTCCAGGACGACATCACGTTTGAATTCCTGCCGAAAATCCAGTGCTACCTCAAGACACTGGGCTACCGCATGGGGCATTTCGCCGTTTACATGAAAAATAGGCGACTGCAGCATTTTTGTTACATCGCTGGCGTAGGTGGTAGACCTGGCCTCTGCAGGCAGGGTAGTAAAACCAATCTGGTTATTGACCACCACATGCAGGGTTCCTCCAACGGTAAAGCCAGCCAGCCCGCTGAGATTCAATGTCTCCTGGATGATTCCTTCTCCAGCCATGGCGGCATCACCATGGATGAGAATGAGCAGGCCTTTACGGGTAGTATAATCGCCCAGTTTAACCTGCTGCGCCTTGAGCGCTCCTTGAGCTACCGGCCCGACAAACTCAAGATGGCTGGGGTTGAACGAGAGGTTCAAGGCGATCTTTTTTCCCTCCTCAGTGCTCCAGACCCAATAGTACCCTTTGTGATATTTCACATCGCCGCGGCCGATATTCAAATTTGCATCCGAATCTTTAAATTCATCAAAGATCTTATGAGGGTTTTTCCCCATAATATTTGCCAGCACATTGAGGCGACCCCGATGGGGCATGCCGATGACAATATTTTCCACTCCTTGTGCCGCGGATTTTTTAATAGCTAGAGCAAGAAGCGGGATCAGGGTTTCCGCCCCCTCCAGGGAAAAAGACTTGGCACCGACAAATTTTTTCTGGATGAAGTTCTCAAAAACAACCGCACCCGTCAACCTCTTTAAAATCCGAATCTGTTGTTTTTTAGTGAGAACAAGTGTGTTTCTGGAAGATTCCATACGTCCCTGCAACCATTCCCGTTCGTTGAGGGCATCGATATGCATGAACTGAACACCAATATTCTCGGTATAGGTCTCTTTCAAGATTTGCAGGATCTCTCGCAGGGGTATGGCCTTTTGTCGGGAGATATGACCAAAATTGAACTGCAGTTCGAGATCTTCATCGGTAATGCCATAATATTCAGGTTCCAGTTCCGGTAGCGACGTTCGGGGATTTCCCAGTGGATTCACCTTGGCCAGAAGATGCCCTCGAACCCTGTAGTTACGCACCAGAAGACTTACATTGTATTGCAGAAAGGACATTGCCTCGGCTTGACCACAGGCGGCACAAATCTCCCGGGCGGTACCAATCTTCCGGAGGAGTTGCCGGTTGCCGGATTCCGGTCCATGAGGCATTACATTTGAGGAAGGCCTCCTTTGTACGAGATCATTAAAATATGCCCGCCATTCAGGTGACACCTTCAGGGGATTTTGCCGATATATTCCCCACATTTTTTCTATATAGCCGATATTAAAGATATCTGGAGGCTCAAGATTCATTGTTGCTCCACTCTGCTGTGTTGGCTGAGCCATGTCTATCCTGATCACAGATCGATTGAGGATAATCACATGGTCAGTGAGAGGGACTGTGTAGGAAAAATATCTTTGCAATAGTCAGGCCAACTGCGGGAGCACATGCCGACTGGATGACTTTGGTCACTTTGAGGTGAGCAAAAAACAAAAAGCAAAAATCTGTCCTGCGGTATCGGACTATTATTTTGGTAATACCTGATCTACCCGATACCGGATAATTTTTTAAAAATCTTAAAAAAAAATCACAACTGACGAGCTTTCCAGGAGAACGGAAGAACCACTCCCGGAAAACTTATAGTGAACCCGGTTGAAGCTCTCGGGAAAAAACCTGGCATGGAAATTGCTTTTCCACGATCAGGGTTAGCAAAAGGATATCTTTGCCTTTCGCCATATCCAAAGGCATCTTTTGCAAAATCTGTCATCTTTTTAGATTGATAGGAGTGGACTGAACATATCATTAAGATTCAGGGAGCTTTCCATGCAGACAATTGATCAGCAATTCAATATTCAATATACCTTTCCTGTCTTTTTCAGTCGTAATGTCTTCCGGACAGAGGATACTCTGTTGGCTTCAGTTTTCCGGAGAGGCGGAATGTCCCGCCATAAGGTTTTTTGCATTGTCGATTCGGGTGTTCTTGCGGAGCATCCACTTCTTTCTGCTCAGCTTGACTCCTACGCTAAAGCTCATCAGGAGGTTCTGCAACTGTGCGGACCGGTTCTCTCGGTAAAAGGAGGCGAAAGCTGCAAAGCCGGACCGGCGATTGTCGATACTCTACTGGGACACATTCGTGAATATCATCTTTGCCGGCATTCTTTTATATTGGCGATTGGCGGGGGAGCTATGCTTGATGCAGTCGGTTATGCCGCCGCAGTCGCTCATCGGGGATTGCGGCTGATCAGAATGCCCACGACAGTCCTTGCCCAAAACGACGCCGGAGTCGGTGTGAAAAACGGCATCAATCTTCTGGGTCGGAAAAATTTTGTCGGTACTTTTGCCCCACCTTTTGCCGTTATTAACGACTCCGCCTTTCTGGCTACTCTTTTTCCCAGGGAACTTCGTGCCGGTATGGCTGAAGCGGTGAAAGTGGCCCTGATAAAAGACAAGTCATTTTTTGACTGGCTCTACAAGCAGAGGTTTGATCTTGCCTCCTTTCGTCTCAGTCCCATGGAGGAAATGATATATCGCTGTGCAGCCCTTCATCTGCACCATATCGGTACAGGAGGAGATCCCTTTGAATCAGGCTCGGCCCGGCCGCTTGATTTTGGGCATTGGTCGGCACACAAACTAGAGGAGATGACAACTGGACTCCTCAACCATGGGGAAGCGGTTGCCATTGGCATCGCTCTGGACAGTCTATATTCATATTATAGCAAGATGATAGGGAAAAACGATCTGCGGCAGATTTATACCCTGATCCGCGACCTGGGATTACCTTTATATCATCCGGCCCTTGCAGAACTGGACATTGATGGAGCGCTTGGGGAATTTCAGGAGCACCTGGGCGGGGAGCTGGCAATTACTCTCCTGACAGGAATCGGTAGCAAAAAAGAGGTCGACCGGATTGACAGCGCACTCATGGCGGACTGTGTCGATGAACTGATGTTGCAGGAGAGCAGCAGAACTGTCAGAGCAGGTTCTTTCGATCGGCCTGCGCCAATGTATGGGGTATCCAGTTGACTCGTTCAGTTGATACCCGCAGTGCGCCCCGGGACATTGTGTTCCCCGCGATGCCGGCGTTGACCTATTGCACGAATATTCACCCGGGGGAGAGCTGGCGGGAGATTTTTGCCGCGGTTCGTGAGCACGCACCTGTGGTCAAAAAAGGTGTGTCCCCCGATACTCCTTTTCCGATTGGCCTGAGATTATCCGGCCGGGCGGCAAATGAGCTCAGTCTTTTAGACGCCGGAGATTTTCATAACTGGTGCCGACAGGAGGGATTTTATGTGGCGACCCTTAATGGTTTTCCTTACGGCACTTTTCATTATGCACCGGTAAAACAAGCTGTTTATCTTCCTGACTGGCGTTCTGTAGAACGTCTCAACTATACCAGGAAGCTGGCGGATCTGCTGGCCATCTGGTTGCCTGATGACATGAGCGGTTCCATCTCTACAGTACCGGTTGGATTTCGTTCCTGCATTAGGCGAGAGGATTTACCGACAGTAGAAAAACATCTCCAGGCGGCCCTCGATCATCTTGATCTTCTGGCCCAGAAACACGGGAAGGAAATCCTGCTTTCCCTTGAGCCCGAGCCGGGCTGTGTTTTGGAGACGACTGCTGATGTCGTCCGATTTTTTGGTGGTCTTGCACTCTCGTCAAGCCAGAGAGCCCATCTCGCGGTCTGTTATGATTGCTGTCATCAGGCGCTGCAGTTTGAAAGTCCTGCGGAATCCCTCAAGCTTCTGGTGGAAAACAATATCAGAATCGGACATGTACAGGTCTCCACGGCCCTTCGTTTGCTGGACTCGCGGATCAGTTTGCTCAAACGGTTTCAGGAGTCATGTTATCTTCATCAGGCAGTCGGCAGGACGGCGGACGGAGAACTGCTGCGTTTTGATGATCTTGATCTGGCCATATCTGCAGGTCCCGGAGGTGTTGTTGAGTGGCGGGTCCATTTTCATGTGCCGGTCTTTATGGATAAGACTGAAGAGTGCGGCAGCACGCGTTTTTTCCTCCAGCAGATTCTGCCCCTTTTTCCTGAACGGCTGGTGCTGGAAGTAGAAACCTATACCTGGACTATTCTCCCTTCCGGCCTGCAGAGTGGTACAGTAACTGACTGCCTTATTCGCGAACTTGGATGGGTGGCGCAAACTATCGGGAAACGCAATGAATGATTCAGCCGTAAAGGCAATGTTTGAAACTATAGCTCCGGGCTATGATTTCCAAAACAGTATTTTATCCTTGCGCCGTGATATTTACTGGCGGCGGGCACTGGCGGAAATTCTTCAACTGGAAAATGGTGGCGTAGTGCTCGATGTCGCAGTCGGCACCGCTGAAACTGCACTCGCCATTGGTCGCAGGTATCCTCGGGTGCGGGTGGTGGGGGTCGATTTCTCTCCGGCAATGCTCGGTGTGGGCTATAAGAAAATTGCAGCCCGAGGTTCCAGGGACCAAATCAGTCTGACCGCGGGAGATGGCAGGTTGCTGCCTATACAGAGCAATTCCGTAGATGTCGTGACCATTTCCTTTGGTCTCCGCAATATAGAAGAACGCTCTCTGGCTCTCGGTGAATTCTATCGCGTCCTCAAGGTCGGGGGCAGGCTACTTATCATGGAATTTTCCTACCCTGACCAGCAACTGCTTTATTCGCTGTATCGATTTTATTTTGATTATATCCTGCCGCCTGTAGGTAACCTGATCTCCCGCACCAATTACGCCTACAGTTATTTATCTGAATCAGTGGAATCATTTCCGCGAGACGAACAGTTTATCGCTGAAATTACTGCGGCGGGATTTTCGGATCCACACATCAAAAAATTAACATTCGGCATTGCCAAAATATACTCTGGCCGCAAGGAGGCACAATGAAGGTAAACTGGCCGGAGCGGCTCTGGGTTAACAGCCCTGTCAGGAGATACGTGCAACAACAGGAAGCGAAGATTTTCAGGAAAATGGGCAATCTCGCTCCTGGCGGAAAATGCCTGGAAATCGGCTGTGGTTGCGGGGTTGGGGCAGAGATAATAAACCGGTCATTTCGTCCGACCTCTATTCATGCCCTGGATATTGACGTTGACATGCTGAGGACAGCTCAAAAAAAATGTTTATCCTGGGAAAACGTACCATTGCACCTGCTGGCTGCAGATGCCCAGGAGTTGCCGTTTGCCGACTGCTGTTTTAGTGCTGTTTTTAATTACGGTATTATTCACCATCTGGAAAACTGGCAGAAGGGAGTTACGGAGATCGCCAGGGTGCTTAAAGAAGACGGCATGTTCTTTTTTGAGGAAATTTACCCTCCGTTGTATGCCAACCCCCTGTTTCTGAGGATATTGGACCATCCCCGGGAAAACCGTTTCCACGGTCCTCAATTTCGTGCTGCCCTTGCGGCATCCGGGTTGCGTCTGCTCGATGGGTATAAGGAATCCCGTTTTGCAATTCTTGGGGCAGCTGTCAAGAGCTTTTCCTCAGAGGTGGACTGTCACTAAATAATAAGGCTCATATTAACTTCTGGAGATTCTGGTATGGAAGTCTTTCAGGATCATGTTCTTCTTTCCCGCCTGCACTTTGCCTTTACCGCTATATTTCATATTATCTGGCCGGTGCTCACTATCGGATTAAGTATTTTTCTTGTAGTGATGGAAGCCCGCTGGCTTATGACTGGTGAAGAGCGATATTATCATCATGCCCGTTTCTGGATGCGCCTCTTTCTTCTCAATTTTGCCGTGGGAGTTGTGAGCGGTATCCCCATGGAGTTTCAATTCGGCACAAACTGGAGCACCTTTTCCAGGGTGGGTGGCGATATCTTCGGACATCTGCTTGGCTTTGAGGCATCGATGGCTTTTATGCTGGAAGCCGCTTTCCTCGGAATCATGGCCTTTGGCTGGAAAAGGGTATCGCCCGGCATGCATCTTTTTGCCACCTGTATGGTTGCCTTTGGGGGTTCGCTGTCAGCCTTCTGGATAATGGCCGCCAATTCCTGGATGCAGACGCCGGTCGGCGGAGAATTTATCAATAACCGTTTCTATCTGACCGACACTTTGGCCGCAATATGGAACCCGGATGCTTTCTGGGGTATCACGCATATGTGGATTGCCTGTCTGGAAATTTCACTCTTTGTTATCGGCGGCATCAGCGCCTGGTATATACTGAAGGAAAGACACACGGAATTTTTTCTCACTTCTTTCAAAATGATGCTGGCAGCAGCTGTCTTTATTACCACTTTGCAGGTTGTGATCGGTGACGGGGCAGGCAAATCGGTGTTTCACCATCAGCCTGCAAAACTTGCGGCAATGGAAGCCCATTGGCAGACCAACCCCAAGGGAGAGGGTGCCGCCTGGAAGATTCTGGCCTGGCCCGACAAACAACTGCAGGAAAATACCTGGGCTGTTGAGGTGCCGTATGCACTCAGTCTTATTACCACGTAGTACACCGACCGGGCAGGTCGTTGGTCTCCGTGACATTCCGGTTGAAGATCAACCGCCGGTGCTGCTCCCATTTTATTCTTTCAGGATCATGCTGGGTATTGGTGGAGCGCTTGTTCTGCTGATGCTCTGGTCCCTTTGGGTCTGGCGAAAAGGGGATCTCGTACCTCAGCGGGCTGGTAAGCAAAAATGGCTGTTATATTCCTGGATGGCGGCCATTCCGCTAAGTTACATCGCCATGGAAGCAGGGTGGGTTGTCCGGGAGATGGGCAGGCAACCTTGGGTGATTCAGGGCATATTGCGAACCGAAGAAGGCGTGAGCATGCTTCCTGCCCATACAGTGGCTGGAAGTTTGTTCGGTTTCGTGGCTATTTATGCGCTGTTGTTCATTCTTTTTCTGGTCTTTGCCAGGCGGTTGCTTAACAAAGGCCCAGACCTGAGTTCTTCTCCCGTACGCAGCGGCGGCGGTTAAGCCAGCGGAATGTATGACACAGGTTTAGGAAACTTAATTAAACAGGACATACTCGGATGGATATAATAAATGAGAACCTGGCCACGATATGGCTACTGCTTGTCGGTTTTTTCTTACTGTATTATGCCCTGACCGATGGAGCTGATCTCGGCATCGGCATTTTGACCCTTTTTACGCGGAATTGGCAGGAAAAGAACGAAATGATGCAGTCCATTCATACAATCTGGCACGGTAACCAGACCTGGCTTGTTATCCTTGGGGGTATTTTGTTCGGTGCTTTTCCTCTCTTTTATTCTATTGTCCTGTCGGCCCTGTATATCCCATTTATCCTGATGCTGTTCGGTTTTATTTTTCGGGGAGTGGCCTTTGAATTTCATGCCAATGCCAACGCCAAAGGAAAACAGCTGTGGCTGGTGTCATTCGGGCTGGGCAGTCTGTTGGCTACAATTGGTCAGGGTTTTGCCCTCGGCGGATTGCTCGGCGGTATAGCGGTTGAATCTGATACCTTTATCGGACAACCGACAGACTGGCTGAACTGGTTTTCGGCGATCGCCGCTGCAGGCGTGATCTGCGGCTATCTCATGCTCGGTTCAGGCTTCCTGATCGCCCGAAAAACCGGAAGACTGCAGGAGCGAAGTTACTTCACAGCCAAACTTTCCGGCTTGCTCACTATTGTAGTCTCCATAGCAGTATATCTGGGCATCAGTATGTTGCATGAGGAAATGTTGTCGAAATGGACCGCATGGCCCCCTTCTTTCCTGTATCTTTTTACTTTCCTGACGCTGGGTGCTTTTGTCATGTATTTTCGTAGCTTGCGCTTAAAAAAGCAGCTGGCCCCGCTGGTCTGGAACTGGCTGATTATCATTTTTTCCTTCACCGGTATTTCTATTGGTTTTTATCCCGGCATGATTCCAAGTGTCGGTCCCGGCGGACTAAAGGTTCAGGAAGTCGCAGCCAGCCCGACAACCCTCCGTTTCATGCTGGTGGTAATGGCCGTGTTGCTGCCGATTATCCTGACCTACACCACGTATAGTTATTGGATTTTTCGAGGTAAAATAACTACTGGAGGATACGAAAATGAGTGATGGCCTGGCTGGTCAATTCAGGCGTCATCCCATCATGCGGTAATACAGGCTGTACATGATCCAGATCGACCCTCCGACAAAGAGGATCAGGATCAAACAGGTATACACCAGGGTCAGGATATTCCAACGAGCCTCTGATGATGCATCCAGATGCAGGAAATAATGCAGGTGCACCAGGATCTGGGCGATGGCAAGGCCTGTAATGCAGACCAGTGTGGCCGAATGGGACAGTGCACCACTAACCACTGCCGCAAAGGCAATGATGGTTAGAAAGACTGAGAGAATGAACCCAATGGAATAGGATTTGAAACTGCCTCTGTTCGCTCCTCCGCTGCTGTTGACAGATGTTTGTATCATTTACATGCTCCCCATCAAGTAGACAACGGTAAAGACGGCTACCCAGACGATATCCAGAAAGTGCCAGAACATGCTTAACCGAATCAGGCGGGACTGCACGGGCAGGGTCAATCCCTTGACCACGATCTGCATCATCATGACTGTCATCCAGATCAGACCGGAGGCGACATGGAGGCCATGGGTGCCGACCAGAGTAAAGAACGCCGAAAGAAAACCACTGCGATCCGGTCCGTTACCCTCAAGAATCATGGCGCGGAATTCATGAATTTCCAAGGTAATAAATCCAAGACCCAGCAGAAAGGTAATGGCTAGCCATCTCAGGACCAGTTCCTGTCTGCCATCGTACATGTTCAGCATCGCCATACCACAACTCGCGCTGCTGAGAAGCAGGAGCATCGTTTCACCAAAGGTATAGGGCAGATCAAACAGTTCCTTACCTGTCGGGCCACCGGCAAAGTTGTGGGACAATACCTGATAGGTAGCGAAAATCGCCCCAAAGATGACAAGGTCGGACATCAGATACAACCAGAAGCCAAACGAATGATTGGCAGCAGTATGTTGTTCTGTGAATGATTCCAGAGCAATAGCTTCGCTGCCGGAGGCTTCGTTTATCATAGCTCCATCCTCGTATATTTCCTTAAAGAGCAGGTTTGCCTTTCAGATTGTTTTCAGCTGCCGCCAACTGCCGGAATCGTTCATTTTCGATACGTTCAACCTTTGAGGCGGGAATGATATAATGGATATCTTCGTTTGATGCCCTGGCTATGACAGTGCAGAGTAAAGCCACTGCGCTTGTAACAGCAAGCCACCAGATATGCCAGATCATGGCGAAACCGAAGAGGAAGGCCAGTGCACCGGTGAGCAGGCCGAAGGAGGTGTTTCTGGGCATATGAATATCCTGGTATTGTTCCGGCTGGAGATAAGCTCTGTCGTTTTCCTTCATTTCTGTGAAAGCATCTATGTCATGCACAATCGGAATTGTGGCAAAATTGTATTCGGCGGGTGGTGAGGCTGTTGCCCATTCAAGAGTCCGGCCATCCCATAGATCGCCTGTCAGGTCAACGTTTGTCCGACGTTGTTGAATACTGACAATGAGTTGGATGATCTGGCAGGTGATCGCTAAGAGAATAACTGCGGCTCCAAAGGCCGCCACGATGAGAAAGGGGTGCCAATCAGGATTGTCGTAATGCGCCATGCGACGGGGCATACCCATGAAGCCCAGCATGTATAAGGGGCTGAAGGCAAGGTAGAAACCGATCAGCCAGAACCAGAATGCACGTTTGCCCCATTTTTCATTAAGGGAAAAGCCAATTGCCTTGGGAAACCAGTAGTTGTATCCGGCAAAGTAGCCAAACAACGCTCCGGGGATAAGTACATTATGGAAGTGCGCGATCAGGAACAGGCTGTTATGCAGGACATAGTCAGCGGGTGGGGAGGAGAGCAGAACCCCCGTCATGCCGCCGATTGCAAAAGTCGAAATAAATCCCAGGGTCCAGAGCATGGGACTGGTTAATCGTACCCTGCCGCGATACATGGTGAAGAGCCAGGTAAAGATCTTGACGCCGGTAGGGATGGCTATGATCATGGTCGCAATACCAAAGAAGATATTGACATTGGGTCCGGCCCCCATGGTGAAAAAATGATGCACCCAGACAGAGAAAGACAGAATCGTAATGGCCACGGTGGCAAGGACCATGGAGGTGTAACCGAATAGCCGTTTTCCGGAGAAAGTGGCAGTGACTTCTGAAAAAATGCCAAATGCCGGGAGAATGACAATATAGACTTCCGGATGACCCCACATCCAGAACAGGTTGACATACATCATCATGTTGCCACCGAGTGTATTGGTAAAAAAGTGCATGTCCAGATAGCGATCAAGGGTCAGCAGGGCAAGTGCAACGGTAAGAACCGGAAACGCAAAAAGTATGAGCATACTGGTGCACAGCGCGGCCCAGACAAAGACAGGCATGCGCATGATTGTCATGCCGGGTGCGCGCATATTCAGGATGGTAACGATAAAGTTGATGCTGGTCAGCAATGTACCTATGCCGGAGATCTGTATGGACCATAACCAGTAATCGACACCCGTGCCGGGGCTGTAGTTCAATTCGGACAGGGGAGCATACCCGGACCAGCCGGCTCTGGAAAATTCACCAATGCCAAGAGAAAGCATAACCAGTGAGGCACCGGCGGCGGTCAGCCAGAAACTTACCGAATTAAGAAAAGGAAAGGCAACGTCGCGGGCTCCTATCTGAGTTGGAACGACGATGTTTATGAGTCCGGTCAAAAAGGGCATGGCTACGAAAAGGATCATGATCGTGCCGTGGGCGCTGAAAATCTCGTTGAAGTGGTCAGCTGGGAGATATCCCAGGGAAGGACCGAGAGCCAGAGCCTGCTGAATGCGCATCATGATGGCATCGGAGAGCCCACGCAACAGCATGACCATCGCCAGAATAACATACATTATACCTATTTTTTTGTGATCGAGGCTGGTCAGCCATTCCTTCCACAGGTATGGCCACTTTCGGTAGTAGGTGATCAGGCCCAGGATCACCAGACCCAGCAGGATTGAACCAAAAGAAGCACCCATCGCAAGTGGGTTATGATAGGGGATAGCGTCCAGGCTCAATTTTCCAAACATCTCAATCCCTCTCTAACCCAATGGATTTCACAGGTTCGGCATCAGGATTTTTGCCGCTGGATTTTTTGTATTTGTACATGATGGTATTAAACAGATCCGGCATTACTGAAGAGAAATACGTCAATGGATAGCCTAAAGTAGGCTGCTCGAGGTTTTGATATTCAGTCAGGTTGAGTACTTTCTTTGCTTTCCTGGTCTGCCGCAGCCAGACCTGGAATTGTTCAGGGGAAACGGCTATCGCCTGAAAATTCATATCGGCATAACCTCTGCCGCTGAATTGCTGATTGTGGCCGTCATAGGTTCCAGGCTCATCGGCCAGAAGATGCAGCCGGGTCTGCATACCGGCCATGGCGTATATCTGGCTGCCCAGCCGGGGGATAAAAAAGGATGTCATAACCGTATCCGAGGTTATCCTGAAGCTGAGAGGAACATTGACAGGAAAAACAAGAAAATTAACCACGGCGATGTTTTCCTCAGGATAAATAAACAGCCATTTCCAATCCAGTGAAACGGCTTCAATGTTGACGGGTTTGACGTCTGGATTAATCGGTCTGTAGGGATCCAGCTGATAGGTGGTGTGCCAGGTCAAAACGCCGAGGCCGGTGACAATTGCCGCTGGAACGAGCCACATGATCAATTCGATTTTACCGGAATAGCTCCATTTCGGTGTATAGACAGCATTTTTATCGGCCCGGTATTTCAGGGGAAACCAGAAGGCCATGATGAAAACAGGAATAACAACGATCAACATGAGGATAAAGGCAACAATGATGACAAATCGCTCAGTGTCACCAATTGGTCCTTTAGGATCGAGTAAAGCCACATCGCTGCAGCCTCCAATGATGACAAGGGGGAGGAGGATAGTCAGCATCTTCCAACGGATTGGCAAACCTGTCAACCAAAGCTGAGGCATGATATCTCTCCTGCTTCTATTCGAAATATACTGACCCGGCTTGAGAGTTTTTCGGGAGGATTACCATGCCGGAGTTTCTTTTCAAGGTTACAGGAAGTATCCTTTAAGACTGTGATAGAGGATGCATCAGCAGGTTTTGCTCTTTATCCTGCTGTACAGGACGATTCCCGTAAAACAGGACAAACTGCAATGTGGCCTCAGGGGCTATTTCCCTTTTTCCCTATCTGCGATACACTCTTTCTGTTTTAATCTGTATTAGCCTCCATAATCGTAGTCAAACAGCACGTTTGATGCATCTTTGTAGCGACTTTCAAGTGCACCAAGCTTACCTCTGATTTCCTCTTGTTCAGGGCGCCATTCGGTAGGACAAGATGTACGCAGGCTGTCGAGTCGATCTTCCAGCTCGGTAAGCAGGATATGTAGTCCGTTGATATCTTCATACACCTTTTCTTTGGCACCAGTAGGGGCCTTATCCATTTTTCGGATGACATCATAGAGTTTTGATTTCCATAAGGTCAATTCCATTTCGACGTTTCGGCAATAATCTTTGATTTCCATATTTGACCTCCATATATGTTCCTGTAATAGTGCTTTTGGGGATTGTTTTCCAACAACATAAGGGATAGTAAGGATTGCAATGGCATTAGCTTATTTGATTTTATTTATTCAATTCCTATGCCATGTTGAGTGCAGTAGACTGTTGTTTCCTGCACTGGTATGAAAAGATATCTGCGATAATGTAAGAATCCGGGATATTACCAGGCAAGAACCGGCAGGACGAAAAAGAGGAGTATACAAGGATAATAGCTGGCCCGGTTAAACAAAACAGAGGCTTCATCCCTGTCCCTGGTTTGAAACAGACGGAGCGCAGGGATAAGCAGCAGGAAGATTCCAAGGCCGATAGTGGCTAGATAAAGCGGGTAGGGCAGGTGCAGCGGAGCTACTCTGAAAAGTACTCCGCCAAGGACAATGCTTGCCAAGAGAGTTGACAGGACGATGATGCTTGCCACTTCCGGACCGAGAGAAACCGGAATAGTTCGAGCCTGCAGATTATTATCCTCCTGAATGTCATGCCAGTCAGCCGGTACGTTTTGTCCGCCTATCTCCCAGAAAAAAAGCCAGAAAAATATCAGCAGTAACAGCGTCGGGTCGGGGGAAGCATCGACTGCGAAAATTGCCGCAAGTCCACCAAGAGTTTTCACTATGCCGCTCACCAGAGTTCGCAGATGACTGACCTGCAGCATGAGACAATAAAGTATTTCAAGGATACAGCCGATCACCAGAATAAGCGCGCAGACCGGATTGAGCACAAAGGCGCAGGACAAGGAGACAGCCATCCAGAAGCCGGTCCAGGCGATTGCTTCCGACATGCTTAATAATTTATGGGCCAGGGGGTGACGGATATAAGCAGCGTCAAGGTATCCGGTCTCCCGATGAAAACCGGCCTGGGCTATTTTTTTTATGTCATTGCGATAATCAACAATATCATTGAGTGCATAGACTGCTGTGTACCCCGCGTAAACAGCAATGGTACCGAGTAGAATGACTTGTAATGCAGGTGGATGACCCAGCCATAGAAGAACTGCAAGCAAAGGAGTGCACATGTCGAGCAGACTGTGCGGAGTCCTTGAAAGAGCCAGCAATAAAGTAAACTTAGAGTATTGACTTTGTTCGGTAATATCCATAGTCACCCCTTGTTTCTAAGGTGGTTTTCGGCCCTGTCTATTCAGGTTGCTTCAGCTCCTCTGCAGGCCCGGTGGAAAATGCGGGAGAAATTCTTTTTCGATTTGTTACAGAGGAGTAAAGGTGAATTTCTGGCCGCTGATGGATAACTCATACATGAGTCCACCCGTGGTGTGAACAAAGGTAGCCATACCATTGTAATATTTGGTTTCTGCCTGGATACCGGTTTTGGGACCGGCACTTGCACCGGCACTTACACCCCCAGTACCCGCTTGGGCGTCTGCTCCTGCGGTTATTGCAGTTGCCTGAGCCTCGGCCCCGAATTCGAAACTGCCGGAGGTGAATTCATCATAGGCGCGTTTGTCCTGGAAAAATATTATTTCACTGAATGCTTTTGCGCCTGCCTGGAATCCGATCGACCCCTCGATGACAGTTGATTTTCCGGTTACCACATTACCATGATAAACCTTCCCTTCGCCGTAGGAACCACCTACCACAAATCCTGCCTTGCCAATTACGGGAAAGACTGCATAGCCATATGAATTATTAAAGAATTCTTTCACGGCTGGCGAATCACGAAAAACATTGATTGTGGTCTGGTACTGATCTTCCTTGGCGGCAACGGCAACGGCCGACAGTTGACATGCCAATGATACAGGTAACGAGGAACCATAAGGATATTCGTCTCATTTCTGTCTCCTTTTAATGTTATAGAAATAGAAAACTGATAACACACATACCGATTCTTTCGAATCTAACTACTGACTCAACCAATAGTACTAATGTTTGATAAGCAACAAATATGCCATCGGAGCTGCGGTTGGAGTATATGATTAAGCTGGAGTTGAAGTGCTGAAGTTTGTTGTATCAGATGATTTTCGCAATAATCCATGGAGATCAATGAAACTGCAGTTGCAAGGGTATTTAGAGGTATCTTGTAGTTTATTAACTTTCTTGTCTGGTGCTCACCCCGAGCATCTTCCACAGAGGTCACAAACCTGTTATTGCCGTGATAAAAGCCACAGCAGCAATTATCAGGACAGCTACTTTCCAGACAGGATCAAGGGGTGCAAACAATCCGAGCAGCAGGAAGATCGCTCCGAACAAATAGCGGATCTGCCGATCTACACTACCTATATTTTTTTTCATTCCCACCTCCTTATCGCCTTACTCCAGAAGAAATCATGAAAAAAAGGTCTACCTTCAGCCTTAAATATCTTTATAAAGCGTCAAGAGTAGACCTTTGGCAGTATGCAGGATAAATTCGTCTCTGCTTATAGTCGGCCGGTATTGCCGGCAAAACGACTATAGGCAAGCCACAAATCTCTGTTATCCAGCAATGTTTCTATAGCCGGACAACGTTGGTGGCCATTTTGCCCTTCTGGCCTTCCGCGACATCAAAGATGACTCGTTCTCCTTCGCTGAGTGACCGAAAACCATCTGCTCTGATAGAGGTGTAATGGACGAAGATATCGTTGCCTCCTTCTTGTTCGATAAAACCATAGCCTTTTGCCTCGTTAAACCATTTTACTGTTCCTTGTGCCATTTTAATACTCCTTTGTATTACTGGTTCTTATACCCCCCCTGGGGAGTTGGTTAAAAAGCACCACTTGAGAAGAAATTTTTCAAATAACTCATCAAAGAGGTACCAAGAAGAACACCCTGCAAGGGAATAGCATGTAGTATCCGGCTTGTCAGGATTGGAATTCTTCTTTTGTGATTGATTTTCAAAATTTTCAACTTTTCCATACCTAAGAAAGTATCCTGCAATTTCATTCTGGTCTGTTCTGTAGACAGATTTCAGTGATATATTCCACTCCAAAACCAATATTGTTCCTGACGTGGATTGCACCGCCAAGCAATCCGGCGATTATTCCCGCATAATAGAGGTTTGACGAAGCATTGCCGGCGAACCTTCTTTTTTGTCTGCTGATTGGAATGAAAAGCCCCTTTTCATTTTTCTGAGGAATGCCGAAGCCCGGAACAGAGAAAGAGAAGTAAATCGAATACCAGTTATCTCGAACCAGTTCCGAGTCTACCTCCAGCAACACATCTCCAGTTCCGAGATAGGTCTGGCTGTAACTGGCGATATCCCATAGGAGGAAACCCAGCATCAGGCGATCGCCATGGAAAAATTTCGGCAAGGCAGAGCTCGCGCGAATGGTTAGATGATGTCCTCTATTATCGAGAACCATGTCATACCAGTTGCCAAAATCGTCAATCAACTGGTACAGGTCGAATGGCTCCTTATTACCGGCAATGCGCCAGCGTGAGTCGTCTTGTTTATGTCTGTTTTCGCTGTGAGTATACAAGAGGTTATTTGGGGACATTGGTCCTAATGACAAAGGATCTACTTTTCTTGCAGTGTACATGGCCTGTTGATCGTAATCGGCACTTCTTTCGGTTTGTATATTCAGCAATGTTTCCCCCACTGAGTAGTGTTTGGTATCTGGTATGATCAGTGTTCCTTACAAGGCAGGCAAAGTTTCACCAAAAATCGTGTACCGAAACCAAGACTGTTTTGAATGGATATCCCACCACCGTGTAACTCGCTAATTTTCTGAGCTAAATAGAGGCTGTTTGCAATTGCTTCACTGTCGCTTTTATTCTTGTTTGTTTTTGGCGGCGAAAAAAGATCTCTTACCTTTGTCCTGGGAATCGACACTCCTGACAGTGTGACCGTGAGAAAAAAGAAATAGAAATTTTCGCTTGTCTGCCTGGCCTTAAAATCGAGATAAACACTGCCGCCCGTATTGTCGTGCAGGAGACAGTATTGGGACAGGTCATGTAATAAATGCATGATCTGTAATGGGTCACCATAAAAGAACTGCGGAATATCGGTGTCGATTCTGGTGGAGAGCGGGGTATTTCTGTCAGAGAGATCCTGCTTGTAGGAAAGGCAGAAGTTATTCATTATTTGCAGCATATCACAATACTGTCTGGGGCTGTTGATAGTTGCCATGATTAGAGGTGATGACAGCGTCGTTACTTGTTCTGTGTTCTTTTTCATAAATGAAAACTATAGGGTTATCTTTTCCGATTCCTGTTCGCGATGACCTGCTGTACACGAACTGAGATTCATTAATTGTCTGGTAATTATTATGCTAAGATGCTCTTTTGCATAGGTCATAAAATATGCAATAAAATGGTTATTCATAGTACTCAATGTTGTTTGTGGTCCGGTTTAACTGGCTATTCTCAAGAGACGGATTTCAACCAGGTATCGGGTGCCGAAACCGGGTCTGTTTTCGATTCTGATGTCACCACCAAGTATTCTGGCTATCATTTTTGCATAATAGAGATTTGCTGAACGTAGCCTGAAATCGTTTCTTTTCGATTGTGCAGGGAGCTGCTGGAAAAGCTCTTTTTCTTTAGCCAATGGAATACCGTCACCGGAATGATCGATAGTGAAGTGGATTGCATAGCGGTGGCCTGCTATCTGCTCTGCCTTAACTTCCAGAAAGACATTTCCTGTTTTGAGAAACTGGAGGCTGTAAGTGCCTATTTCAGAAAAAATGTATTTAACCAGGAATGTGTTTCCTTTACATATTCTTGGAAGATTGGAGCTGATATCGGTCGCGAGTTGAAGATTTTTTTCGGCGAGTACCTGTTCATACCAGATACAGAAATTCTTTATGACGACAACGAGATCAAACCTTTGCTTACCAGCTGCAGGATTTAAGCATAGTGGTGTTGCCAGGTTGGTTTTTTCCATATAAGTCTGTGATAAATTCATCTTACCGAGTAACGGAAAATCGTAGGATAGGAGCACATCAAGCTAACGTCTCCTGATAAAAAAAGTCTTAATGCCTGTAAATATCATCGCAGAGTTGACCCTTTTTGCAAAGGTCATATGTTTGGGGAGGTAATGGGTAGCGTAACTACCCATTTTGCGCGCAGTTCAAAAGGGGCTGTGGTCAGACTGGAGAAAAATTATTCTTCGGAAAGGGAGGTGAGAAATGTTCGGAGGTTAACGGCTTTGTTCCTGAGACCCAGTTTTTTTCGGATCTTCTTTCTGTGTACATTGATCGTCTCTGGAGCGAGGCAGAGAATATCTGCTATTTCTTTTGTCGCTTTACCCTGCTTAACATGCATGGCAACCTGTGTCTCCATTGGAGTAAGACCTACATGGCTGCCGGTAAGTCTGGTAACAAAAGAAGATGTGATGTCAAGCAGCTTGTCTTCTATCTCCCGGAGGAGATAAAACTGTGGGTCACTGAGGGATGTTTTTTGTAATCTTTTGATCAGGGGGTCAATGAGTTTCAGCACATTTTCACTCAGTTGATCTTCAAGCTCCTGCTTATCCTGCTGTCGTTTTTTCTGGAGCACTGTCAGGGCGGCGTTGGCTTCCGTAAGTGCCACATATTGTCTGGCCAGTTGTTCATTTTGTTCGGCAATATGCTGCTCCAGTAACTCTTGACTCTGTAATAAATTATGCTCTGTCTCTTTGAGTTCGTTAATATCACTCAAAAGCCCTATAAGGCGCAACGGCAAGCCGTTTGCATCCCGTTCGACCACCTTGCCCCGTAATCGGAACCACATAAAGTTACCATCGTATTTTTTCAAGCGCAATTCATTGTCGCAGGCATCCGTCAGACCATCGAGGCAGTTTTGGAAGCTTGTAAGTGTTGAAGTTTTTTCATCCGGATGCAATAGATCCTGCCAGCTTTCACCACTTTGCGGCAGGGAATCGGAGGGAAAGCCAAGAAGTTTATTCCAGTTGCTGCAGTAATAAATTTCCCCGGTAGTAATGTTAAAGTCCATAAAACCGTTAGGTGATATAGAGTGAACCATTCGTAATTGTTCTTCTCGCTGCTGCAGGGTGATGCTTTCCTGAAACAGCTCGGTTACATCCGTCATGCTTATGATGGACGAAGTTACAGCTGTTGCACCGCCTGTTTTTACGGGGCAATAGGATACGATCATGCTGCGAATTCCCTGGTTGGGCAGCCTGAACAGATCCAGATGTTGTACGGCAGAACCTGAAAAACACTTTCTGAGCCACGGTGAGATCTTACTGTTAAACAGTTCAGAGCTGACAACATCCGACATGGAACAGCCAAGCAGTTCCTCTCTTTTTTTGCCATAGACCTGTTGGTAAGCGTTGTTTACTTCCAGATAAATGCCATTTTCATCCACCAGAGCAACCAGATCGGCGGTTGTCGAAAAAATCTTCTCACAGAGCTGCATTCTGGTGAAATAATCCTGCTTCAGAAATATCTTTTCGATACGCAACAACAGGTCGTCAATATCGATAGGCTTTAACAAAAAATCGTCTGCTCCGGTCCGCAAGGCTTCGATTGCCGCCCCAATTTTTCCATATCCGGTAAGAATAATGACATGCATCTCGGGATAGTCTGCCTTCACTCTTTTGAGCAGTTCCAGGCCATCGATTCCGGGCATGACGAGATCAGTGATAAGCAGGTCGACTCTATTTTCCGACAGGAAGGCAGATGCTTCTTCAAAACATGAGGCGGTGGTCACTTTGTAGTGTCGCTGCAACTCTCTTTTGAATGATAATCTAATAGCTTCTTCATCATCTACCAGGAGTATTCTTTTGTAACTTTGCATCAGTCCTTTCCGTTATTACCACTATTTTTTATGGGGAGTATGAGCTTGATGATTGTACCTTGTTCACAGTATATAGCTGTTTTTATTGTTCCGCCATGCAAGGTAATAATCGCATAGCATTTAGCAAGTTCCAGTTCTCTTTCGGTAATTTTGATTTCCGGTGTACTGAATGGTTCAAAGAGTTTTGAAATATCAAACTGATCGATGTTGCAATTGCTGCATTTTATCTGCAGAATAAGAGAACCTGCAGCAACGGAGGTTGAAATATGGATCAAGGCATGTGGCAGGCAGGCGTTGATGACGGTATTGATCTGGCTTTCCAGCACCATTCTCATTTGTTCTGCAACTGCATGAATTAAAGGGGAATTTATGGCATATTCTGTAGTGATGCCAATATCTTTGTCGGACAATCGCTGTCCATTCAGGTCAATAATTCTTTCAAGCTCCGATTGTATATCGAACAGATCGGTTTTGCCGTGGATTGGCTGGTAAAATTCCCGCAGGTCCTTAACCTGTATATTGAGTTTAATTACCTCATGATAGGCAAGCTCGATCAGTGACATATCTTCTGAATCAAAAAAACCGCGTCGATGGATGCTGCCCAGAATATTAGTTATTGCCTGTAAAGGATTATTAAATTCCTGAACTATAGCTGCAGTGACCCGACCAATTGCGGCCAGTTTTTCATGGTTGAGCCGGTCTTCGCCAATGTTTGTCGTTTGTTTCCCACCCTCCTTTTCAAGCGGAAGCAAAGAGATTGCAACGTCACCATTGGAATTGATTTTTTTCTTCATAATTTACATATCCTAACAGTATCTGAGGAATGCTTAACTACCGACTGAAATGGCTCATCTCAAAAGCAAAAGTTGAAGACTGAGCTGATTTTGACATGAAGACCTTAGATTTTTCTGCCGGCACATAATTTTTTATAGTTGATTTCTTAGACGTATGGAACCATATTTTAGTTGATCATTCCCGAATTCCTGCCATATTTTTAGTACCTCCCTTACGGAGTGTAAAGAAGAAAAAATTCCAATACCCACAAAGGTACTGAAAAGCACCCGTCAGCTGGAAGGAATGACAGAAAATAATGAGGAAGCTATCAAAATGCAAAGACGGTACAGTTTAAAGTGGAAGAGGGATTTTTCGATCTACGGATTTGTTTTGAGAGACTCACTGCAATCCGGACATATTGGCCTCGATACTCTTCTACTTGAAGATTGATTTACAAATTCTTCAAGGTTGAGCCAATGATTGTTCTCATGGAGGATTTTTTTACAGCCTACACAGATGGGCAGTAGTCCTTCCAGGCACTCTATTTTTTCTAATGCCAGGACAAGGTCACTGAGAATATCGAGTTTCTCCTGAAGCAGTTTTTTACGGCCAATTGAATAGGTTATGGCTTTTTGAAGCATAGCTGGGGAGAGGAGAAATTTTGTCAGATAATCCTCGGCTCCATATCTGACCGTCTGATGGGCAATTTCTTCATTTTCAGGAGTGGACAAGACAATAACAGCCGATTCTGAATATTCGGTTATAATCCTTCGAGCAGTGTCCAGTCCTGAGGAATCCGGCAGGGTGAGATCAAGCAGTACGACATCAAAGTCGTATTGAGAGAGCAAAGAAAGAGCAACCCTGAGGGAATCTGCTTCCATCAGGTCATATCGAAAAGGTGGTTGTTCTGACAGATACTCTTTTATACGCGATATATCAGCCGGGTTTTTCTCAACGAGAAGTATTAAAATTTTGTTCATCTGTCATCGTCCTTTTCATCAAAAGAATTGCGAACCAGCTAGATTTTATTTTATAAGGATGCAAAAAACATACCCAATGACAACTAAGATAAAATCCAATAGGGCGTATGTGACTATTCTCGCTCCAGAACTGGGAAAAAGCTCCGGGCAAATCCAAAGAGCAGGAAAAGATTACAACAGTTCATTTTTGTGGTAATGTAATGAGTGCCGTTGGGTACTGATTTACCCCATCGCGGTACCACTTAACATCATTATCAGCCCTTTTTCCAGGGTATTTTCTTACCGTACCTGTCTATTCCGCAGGATTTCTTACTGGCCTTATTTTTATAAGACGTATCTTATTTGTTAATAGGTCGTCATTGGAACCATTCCAACGTCTCAATCTGCTCCTATTGGTTAGAGCATGTTGACATGATGCCTCGGCTGATACTATTTTCTGGAAGGAAAAAATGCCGGATAATGACTCCGCTGTTTTGATAATTGACAATGACCTTGAGATATTCGATCTCTTATCACAATATAGGGGTGTTCTTGCTTTGCGGATAAATTATGCAGCCACCCTCAAGGAAGGTCTGGAAAAAAAACAAAGTGATTGCTACCAGGTAATTCTGATAAGGGATATCCTGCCGGATGGTGATTCCTGCTATATTGTTCAGGAATTTCAATATGATGATGTTCCTCCCGAGGTCATAATTTTTACCGATAAAGGTGATCTGAAACAGGCTGAAATTGCGCTGAAAAATGGTGTTTGGGATTATGTCGTAGCTTCCTCTCTGAAAAAAATATTACCTGAATTATTACAGAGAGCGCTCCGTTACCACCAAAGGAAAACGGATTATGACCAGCTTCCTCAGCATCAGTTTCGTGATAAATTAAAACACCATGGTATAATCGGGCACAGCAGCCTTATTCAAAAATCAATCAATTTTGCCGCAAAGATAGCTCCGTCTGACTCAAACGTCCTCATAACCGGAGAAACGGGTACCGGCAAGGAACTCTTTGCCAGGGTTATTCATAACCTGAGTTCTCGTGCCTCTAAAAACATGACCATCGTCGATTGTGCAGCACTGCCGACCAGTCTGGTTGAAAGCATTCTCTTTGGTCATGCCAAAGGTTCTTTTACCGGAGCCGAAAAAAAACAGCCGGGTATTATCAAACAGTCGGATGGAGGGACCCTGTTTCTGGATGAGGTCGGAGAAATGCCGCTTGAAATCCAGAAAAAATTCCTGCGCGTTCTACAGGAACGGAGATATCTCCCTGTCGGCGGTAATGTTGAAACAACAAGCAATTTCAGGCTGATAGCAGCGACAAATAAAGATCTGCAGGCTATGGTCGACAAAGGTTTGTTTCGGAAAGATCTCCTCTTTCGCATAAAAACATTTCAGCTTGAACTTCCCCCTCTGCGGATGAGAGCGAGGGACATTACAGAACTTGCCTATTTTTATCGGGATGATTTCTGTAGAAGGAATAAGACAAAAAAGAAAAAACTCTCTTCCGAATTTGTCATGCTGTTATTAAAATATGACTGGCCGGGCAATGTCCGGGAATTATTTCAAGCCATTGAATATGCAATAGCCAGTGCGCAGGACAGTACCATCCTCTATGCTAAACATCTTCCATTAAACATCAGGATTCAAATCACCAGGAAAATAATCAAGCAGGTGGCTCCAGACCGAATGGACAACCGGATCAATGATTCAGATGGGATTGGAGTTCAGGAGATGCCCACTCTTAAAGATGCGCGAGATAAAGCTATTGCTGAACAGGAAAAGAACTATCTCACCAAACTGCTTGTCCTGTCAGATAGAAATATCCGAAAATGTTGCGAAACTTCCGGTCTCTCGCGCTCAAGGTTTTATGATCTGCTCAAGAAATATCAACTCCCCAATAAAAATTAAGACAAACCTTGTTTTGTCCGGTGTGAAAGGACAAATCCGGTTTGTCTGGACATTTTCAATGTGCCGTTTCCGGCCATCGTTGTTTGCTCATGTAAGCCAGGCATGAGCTAAGGAACCACCATAATTGGGCAATAGATAGTATTGAGTACCTTATGGGTGACACTGCCAAGAAACAATCCGGCGATATCCGAGTGTCCGTGTGAACCCATGACGATCAGATCAAATTCTTTGGATTGAGCCAGATCGGTAAGCACTTTGCCGGGTGAACCGGAAACAGTCTTTGTAACATAATTAACACCAGCCTTTTTCATGAACTGTGCTGCGCTTTCCAGAATGCCTGCCGCATGTTTTTCAGCCGCCTCTTTGTTTTTTTCGTTTAGGATTCCTGTTATTTCAGGTACAGGATAAAAATATTCATAACAACTTACAGCATAAATTCCGGCTCCGGAAAGTTTAGCCAGGTAGGTTGCATATTCTACTGCGTGGCCAGAAGGATTTGAACCGTCAACAGGAAGGAGAATATTGGTTATGGGCATAATGTATCTCCCTTATCTAAGAGTTTTATAACGAAAACATCAGGCAGTATAATTACAGTGAGAGACCATTCATGCCTGTTTTTGGTCTCGAACTTTATGGAGCTCTTCGATAAGCATGCCTCGAAACATGTCCACTTTATAGCGGTTTTTAGCAAGGGGAGTCGCTTTGGCCACTGCAGCCCCGGCGGCTTGCTCTATTGTCTCTGAAGACAAGGCCTTGCCGATCAAAGATTGTTCGGCGTCAATGCTTCTCCAGGGAATGGGCGCTGCACCGGAGAGCACAATGCGTGCCTGTGAGATCTTGTCACCGTTTTTGACCAGGGCAAGGGCCACTCCGGTCAGAGCAAAATCCCAGGCACGACGAGCCCTCACTTTCCGATAGGAAGTGTACAGGCCCGGCGGTGGTACTGGGATAATTATATGTGTTATGAGTTCACCTTGCTGCAGAACAGTTTCGGCCTGTACATTGTCCGAGGGAAGAACAAAAAAATCAGCCAGCGGAAGGGTCCTTTTTCCTTCCGGGCCTACCACGTTGACCCCGGCACTGAGAGCGATCAGCATCGGCGCCGTATCCGAAGGATGTGTAATGGCACAGATATGGTCATGACCAAAGATCGCATGAAACTGGTTTTCCCCACCCATGGCAAAACAGAGATCGCCTCCTTTTCGCAGGCAATGAAATTCTCCACGATAGTACCAGCAACGTGGCTTCTGACAAAGATTACCTCCTATTGTGCCCTGATTGCGCAGTTGCGGACTGGCAACCTCGGCTGCACTGCTCGCAAGTCCGGGATATTTTTCCAGGATCAGCGGGTTGCTGCTTATTTCGCTGATTGTGGTAAGGGTGCCGATAGAAACTCCACCGATGGCTGTTTCTCTGATATCGGCCAGGTCCTTTAGACCGCTGATGCTGACAATTTTTTCGGAGGTGATGATCCTGTCACGGAGGCAGCCCAACAGGTCTGTACCGCCCGCATGCACTGCCACATTTTCTCCCTTCAGGTGAGAGACTGCCTGTTCTATGGTATCCGGTCGTATATAGGAAAATTGCGGAAGCATAATTTACCCCTCTTGTTTTTGTGAGAGCTGGCTGATGATATCCATTGGCGATACCGGCGATTTGGTGAAGCGAATGCCTGTTGCCATGTAGAGGGCATTGGCAAGTGCAGCCGCTGTCGGAATTGTTACAGGTTCCCCAAGTCCTTTGGCTCCTGTGTTATTACTTTCAGGGTCATCTAATTCTATGGGCAGGCTGATCATCTTTTGTGGAACATCGAGTGCTGTAGGAAGTTTGTAATCATGCCAGTTTTTATTGCAGAGCTTGCCCGTCTGGTTTTCGTCCAGCCGGCGGCATTCGGTGAGGCCGAATCCGATACCCATGACGATGCCGCCATAGACCTGATTGTCAAAAGTCAGCCGGTTCATGACCCGGCCGCTGTCATGGACACCAAGGAAACGAAGGATATGAATTTCTCCGGTGAGCGTATTAACCTCAAGTTCGCAGAATTGGGCGGCGAAGGGATTTACTACCTTGCCTTCTATGTTGGGCCCTCGATAGCCAACTCCGATAACCTCGCCGCGCTTTTGCAGGGTGCTCACTTCAGTGATCTTTATCCTTTTGGAGGCATCCCTGGTAGAGACAATCTCATCACCGATATAGGCCAGCTCATTCTCCCCGACTCCAAGGTCTTCGGCAGCCATGCCGATTAATTCCTGTTTGAGGGCAATGGCGGCATTACGTACGGCTGGTGCCTCAGTTGGTACGGTTTTGCTGCCTCCGCTCGGGGTGGCAAACTGGGTGGTGGCAGTATCGGCATGTTCTATCTGTATGGTGGCGGGCTGAACACCAAGTTCTTCTGCCGCAACCTGGGCCATGATCGTTTTGGTGCCGGTTCCGATATCGCTGGCGCCCATGTTGAGGTTGACCGAGCCGTCCCTGTACATCTTGATGATAACGGTTGATGGCGGGCCGCCGTCACCGACAATCCAGAGGCAGGCTGCGCTGCCGACACCCCGCTTGATGTGATTGTTTTGTGCATTGAAATTCAGGACCCTTGCAAGAGATTCCTGCCATCCGAATTCTTTTGCCCCTTCACTAAGACATTGTCGCAATCCGGTGGTGGTATAGGCAGGTGTGCCGCTCCTTGCCTGACTCTTTAGAGGAATATTTTTCAGGCGCAGCTGGACTGGATCCATGTCGATTTTTCGAGCAAGGGTATCCATCATTTGTTCCAGAGCCCAAGCGCCCTGCGGATGGCCGGGAGCTCGAAACGGCCTGGCGGGGCCTGCATTTATCAACAGGTCTGTGGACCTGGTCTCAACATTGTCACACAGATAGAGATCCCGAACCAGCCAGTCAACCAACTGTGCCCCTCCAGCCGGATAAGCACCGCTTGGGCCACTGCAGGTAAACTGAAGCGCGGTCAGGGAGCCGTCTTTTTTTATTCCTGCCTTGAGATGCATGGTATTCGCCGGCCGGTTGCCTACGCAAAGAAACGTCTCTTCCCGTGTGAGCAGTACCTTTACCGGTCTCGCTGTCATTTTGGCAAGCAGGGCACAGACAACCGTGTATTTCCCGGGTCCAAGTTTGCTGCCGAAGCCGCCGCCCATATAATGGCCTATGACCCGCACCTTTGAGAGGGAGAGATGAAGTGCCTCGGCAACCTTGGATTGCACACTGTATACTCCCTGACTCGATTCCCAGATTGTCAATCGATCCCGATCCCAATCGGCAACGCATCCATGCAGTTCCATAGGAGTTTGCAGCTCGCACGACGTTCGATAAGTTTCTTCAATGACCACATCGGCTTCGGCAAAGCCTTTATCGATATCTCCGCGCCGATAGCTCTCGTCACTTAAGATGTTGCCGCTTTTTCGCACCTTGACGGCGGAATCCTCCATCGCTTTTTCATGGTCCACCACGAAAGGCAACACCTCGTAATTCACTTTAACCGCACGTATCGCATCCTGCGCAAGATACCAGGAGTCCGCTGCGACAGCTGCCACCACTTCGCCTTCGAACAGGCAATGAGGGTCGAAAAGAGGAACTTCCTCCTTTTGATATTTCCATTTAATCCCTTGTACTTCTTGTGAGTCTCCGCTTAGTACCCCTCGTACCCCAGGCATTTTTTTGCTCTCTGTTGTGTCGATATCAAGCACTCGGGCGTGGGGGTGTGGACAACGGAGAATGGCACAGTAGAGCATATTGGGCAGGAGGATGTCAGATGGATAAATCGCAGTGCCACTTACCCGTTCATAAGCATCTACCCTTGGCATTGGCTTGCCGATCAGGTCTGTTTTTGACCAGAAAGGTGGAGCGCTGCCTTTTTGAGGTGTTTCCGGGACAGGAAGGCCTTCCAGATAATAAATTGTATTGTCGGTAGCCATTTGAGGAATCCTTTAACTTTTTTTTAGCTGGGCAGCTTTGTCGACTGCGGTGAAAATGTTCTGATATGCTCCACAACGACAGAGATTACCAGAGCAACCGAGCCGTATTTCATCGTCGGTAGGATGGTCGTTCTTTCGCAGCAGACCCTCGGCAGCCATTATCTGCCCTGGTGTGCAATATCCACATTGAAAGGCGTCATTCTCGGCAAAGGCCGTCTGTACCGGTCCGAGCTCTTCTCCTTTCATCAGGCCCTCAACAGTGGTAATACTTCGGTTTTCGACCTCTATGGCCAGAGTCATGCAGGAATATCGCGGGATATCGTCGATCAGAACAGTACAGGCACCGCATTCCCCTCTGGCACAACCGATTTTGGTACCGGAAAGGCCGATGATCTCGCGCAGGACATAGAGCAGCGACCATCGCGGTTCTGACAGGATATAATAGGCATTGTTATTTATGGTCAGATGGATCTGCACCATAGCAGATGCGGGGATAACCTGGTCGATTGTATTTGCCATAAGCTGTCTCCCGGCAGGAGGGGATAATAAAGAAGCACCTACCATGCCGGCGCTGATGCCGAGGAACTGCATGAATCCTCGGCGGGAATATTTAAATTGCCCTCTGATATCCTGTTGTTGTTTCTCCATGTTTGCCTCTTTTTGCAGAATGATGTGAGCAATAACATAACCCTGGTCTTTTTAGATAAATGGCAGGCAGTGATCTTGGTTAATTGTTAATGGTGAGCAATTTATGTGCCAGAGCAGTTTTGTCTTTCTGGTAATTTCCATGACCGGATTGGCGGACGGGAGGACAATTGGGAACATTCTTTGTCCTGTCCGAATGGACGGTTCCTGTCTCGCAGGACAGATTCTGCCTGAGCAAAATCTGTGCATACCGCACGAATATATTAATGACCCCACCCCAATAAATTAATGAAGTCAGCAGCGGTTGACGAGTAAGAGTGGCATGAAACTTGTAACTCAACAGCAGAGGTATGTCGAACATATGGCTGATATCGGAGTCTCCGCTTACCTCCGAGAACTACATTCAAAAATAAGTTAAAAATATTACAAGGACTGACGTTATGACTGAGAGTGAAAAATTTATCACCGATGTTGAAAGACAGATAGATATTCGGAATGCAGATATCGCTAAATTCAGGATCATTGCTGAAGTTGCCGACCCAGATGAACAAATTGAATTCTATCAGATCATCGAGGACATTGTTGAAAAAGAAAAAGAAGTCAAGAAAAAGCTTGCGGCTTATGATGAAACTGACGAGGCAGGGCGGAATTACTTGAGAAAAGAAATAGGATTCCTTCAAAAACGTGTCGAGGATGCGATTGAAGCTGCCAGATACAGGATAAACTGATGGTTATTGTATGATTGCGACCTCCCCAGTCATTCGTAAGAAAAATCCATTGTTAGTGCCTGACTCATTCCGATCATTGAAAAAGTCCCGGCTGTCCTGTTAATCGAAATGCTTACTGCCGTCATCGACAAAAAACAGCGAAACAACCAGGAAAGTTATTTATATTATATTCAAATAACGGCACCGACTTATGGGGAGATAAAAAAGGATTTAAGGCTCTCAACAGGTTCGAGAGGTTGAAATTGAAAGAATCTTTATTCAAGCCATTAAAAAATTGCTGGCAGGTGAAGAAGGCCCATCGAGCGTCAATTCTAATAGATGGCGAAGATTATTTTCGGGCTTTGCATGAAGCAATGCGATTGGCCCGTCATTCGGTCATGATTGTCGGCTGGGACCTGCACAGTGGATTGCGTCTGCTCCGTAATGGTGAAAATGCAAGTTATCCTCACACTCTTGGAAGATTTCTCGATTACCTGGCAAGGAAAAAGAAGGGGCTCAAGATCTATCTTCTCAGCTGGGATTTTTCCATGATTTACGCCATGGAGCGCGAGTTCTTTCCGAGGTACAAATTAAAATGGCTGACACATAAAAACATCAGTTTCTGTCTTGACGGGGAACATCCTGTCGGTGCATCCCAGCATCAGAAAGTGGTAGTTATTGATGACGCCGTGGCTTTTTCCGGCGGTTTTGATCTCGCAAAGTGGCGTTGGGATACCTCAGCTCATCGCCTTGATGATCATCTTCGGGTGGATCCTGATGGCAAAATGTATCCGCCTTTCCATGACGTGCAGATGATAGTCGATGGAGAGGTCGCTTCTGCATTGGGACAACTGGTTCGACAGCGATGGAAAAGGGCGTGTGGAATATGGCCTCCGGAGGTGGAACCACAGCGTGTGGGCGATCCCTGGCCACCCAGTGTAACGCCTGATTTTCATGATGTATCAGTCGCAATCGCCCGTACCCTGCCTCCATATCAAGAATACAAGGAAATACATGAGGTCGAGCAGCTTTATCTGGACAGTATAGCACAGGCACGTAAATATATGTATATAGAAAACCAATACCTTAGTTCCTACCGGATAGGAGAAGCGCTCAAAAAGCGGCTTCAGGACGAAAAAGGGCCTGAGATCGTACTGGTTCTGCCTTTGAAGACCGGCGGCTGGCTGGAACAGCATACCATGGATGTTTTGCGTGGCAGGATATTGCGCAGCCTGCGGGCTGCCGACGTGCATCATCGGCTGGGTATTTATTATCCGCGACTGTCGACAGGTTCGGACTCCACTCTTATGGTGCATGCAAAAGTTATGGTCATTGATGACTTTTTTGTGAGGGTGGGTTCGTCAAATCTCAGTAACAGATCTCTTGGTCTTGACTCAGAATGTGATCTTGCGATCGTTGGAGAAGAGGGCAGCGACACAGCCCGGAATATTTCAGCTTTTCGTAATCGCCTGCTGGCAGAGCACCTGGGAGTGTCTGTGGAAGAAGTGGCAACCGCGGTTAAGGATCTTGGTTCTCTCAAAAAGGCAGTTGAATCATTGCGGGATGGGGATCGAACCCTGATGCCGCTGGCAGAAGAGGTGACAGAAGTTGAACGCTGGATTCCCGAATCAGAACTTCTTGATCCGGAGAAACCGATTGAACCGGAAGAATTTCTTGATTATCTCATCCGCCCGGAGAACCAGCGTCCTGCCTATCGGCATTTTCTAAAAATTATTATCATGATAGCATTGTTTTTAATACTTGCCGCAATATGGCGATGGACCCCATTGGCTGCATATCTCAACATTAAAAGCATGACAGAGGCCGCGGAGTGGCTCAAAGTCCAGCCTTTCAGTCCTTTGCTTGTTCCGTTCACCTACCTGGTTTTAAGCCTGGTCTCTTTTCCTATCACATTGTTGATTATGATGACTATAATCGTTTACGGCCCCTGGTGGGGAGGGTGGTATGCATTGCTCGGAACAATGCTTAGTGCCGTTGTGATGTTTTGGATTGGTCATCTCCTCGGGAAGAACATTGTGAGTAGTTTTTCCGGTAGTCTTATCAACAGAGTAAACCAGCAACTTTCGGAATCAGGTCTTTTGGCTGTTGTAACATTTCGTGTTATTCCGGTTGCACCTTTTTCAATTATTAATCTTATCGCCGGGGCAAGTGCAATTCCTATGCGACAATTTTTTTTGGGAACTATAATCGGCATTATTCCAGGAATTACCGCGATTGCTTTTGTAGCCGACCGATTGTCTGAATCCCTGCATCAACCGGATCTCTCCAGTTTTGCAGCCTTGTTTGCGGTGGTTGTTGTCTTCGGCGCGGGGTTAGTGGGTTTTCGTAAATGGCTGAAGTTGAGATATGTACGTAAAAAACGGCACAGCGGTTCCTGACTCGGCAGGCAGGAATCTATTTCTTCAAGAACCGGATAAACATACCTGAGTCATTCATGCATTTTCGTATTGCAACATATAACATACATCGCTGTATTGGTAGGGACGGAAGCGAAAACCGGGAAAGGATAGCAATGGTTCTTCGTGAAATAGATGCCGATATTGTTGCTCTTCAGGAGGTTACTTCACATCCTGAAGGACGACCGGATGATATGTTGGCATATTTGGCGGCGTCGACTGCAATGGTGCCAATTGAAGGATTTACCATGACTGTACAAGGGTCACGATATGGCAATGCTCTTTTATCCAGAGTACCGTTGTCGGCAGTCAAGCGCATAAATATAAGTGTTGAAGGAAGAGAACCCCGCGGTGTTATTGAGTCGGTTTTCGTTCTTGGAAACCACACACTTACTCTCTGGGCTACTCATCTCGGTCTCAGGGGATGTGAACGGAATATGCAGATCAAAAAAATAATGAAGAAAATTCATACAGCCGATGCTGATGTGAGCATTCTCCTTGGAGATTTTAATGAATGGCTCTTCTGGAGCCCTTCGCTGCGTGCAATACGCCGCTCATTTAAAGCGACACCGTCGCCTGCCAGTTTTCCTTCTCAGATGCCTCTATTTAAATTGGATCGAATCTGGATCAGGCCATCGGTCAAACTCTCAACCGTACGGGCGCATTCTTCTCTACTGAGCCGGATAGCCTCTGATCATTTGCCGCTGGTGGCAGAGATCATTCTCTGAAGGATGGCTTGTTCATCTACCTGTTTATAGCTTCTAACTGGTCATTTTCCATCAGTGGTATTATCGTCTATACTATTAGGTACTCAATTGAACGGAAAATGACAGGAGATACGTTCCGTTTTATTTTATAAAGCACGAAATATTCCAGTTTTTGCAAGGGATGCATATGCAAAATGATCCCGAACTTCATGGCCTGTCAAGGGCCGATCACAGGCTTTTTGCCGATCAGGTCCAAAAACAATACCAACATATAGGTTTTGGTACTGCTGCGACCCTCATCAACGGCATTATTCTGGCGCTCGTTGTCAGAGGACACGTGCCGAACGAGAACATACTCATCTGGCTGACTGGTGCTCTGGTTTCTAGTGGTCTCCGTCTGGCCTTGCTGTGGTGGTATAAACATTCCCCAAATCCCAATGTCGAGCCGGAAAAGTGGAACTACCGGTTTATGGTCACGCTCTTTTTTACCGGAGCTGTCTGGGGATCGGCAGCCATACTGCTGTTTCCATCCGATTCCATTGGTCATCAGGCCTTTATCGCTTTCGTTATTGGTGGCATGGTGGCTGGCGCGGTTGGTACTTTCACTGCGGTTATGGCTTCCTTCCTGGTTTTCAGCCTCCCTGCTTTCTTACCGATTTGCATACGGTTTTTTCTGCTTGAAGGTGAACTCTATCTGGCAATGGGTGTGATGACCTCATTGTTTCTGGTGATTATGATACTGACTGCTGTCAGGATGCATAAGGACATCCTCCAGTTGCTGGCCCTGAAGTACGAAAGAACTACACTCATTGCCGATCTGCAGGAGGAAATTGACCAGCGCACGGCGGCCCAGGAAGATCTGCGCATTCAAAAGGAACAGGTTGAGGAAATTGTAAAACAGCGTACGGCTCAGCTGAGCAGCAGCGAGGCAAAATTTCGGGAGCTGGTGGAAAACATCAGTGACGTAATATTTGCCGTTGATCGGCAGGGAACAATTATCTATATCAGTCCTGTGGTTGAATCGATATTGGGTTATAGCGTCGAGGACATGATGGGTGAATGTTTTTTTCATTTCATCAGCCAGGAAGATCAGCAGCGTATACAAGACAATTTTGATGAAGTATCAAAGGTGACTGATAACCATTGTGAATATCGTTTTACAGGTAAGTCCGGTGAATTAAAGTGGTTCAGGGTCAGTTCCCGTCCCATTTTTGAGGAGAGGGAAAAAATAGGTACACAGGGGGTAATGGTTGATATCACTCTATCGAAAAGTTTGGCGGAGCAGATACAGCGTGCAGAAAGAATGGAAGCTTTAGAGACTCTGGCCGGCGGCGTTGCACATGATCTGAATAATATACTCAGCGGCATCGTCAGTTACCCGGAATTACTGTTGCTGGATCTGGCTGAGGACAGCCCGCTGAGAAAGCCTCTGCAGACCATCAAGAAGTCAGGCGAAAATGCTGCCATTGTCGTTCAGGATCTTTTGACCCTTACCCACCGAAGAATGCCCATGATTGAACTGTTGAATGTCAATCAAATAGTCGAAGAATGTTTGGAGCTACCAGAAATTCAGGCATTAATGCATCTTCGCCCGGATATTCAGGTGAGAACTTCTTTGCAAGCCGATTTGTTTAATATTTACGGTTCATCAATTTTTATCATGAAATCTTTATCAAACCTCATTTGCAATGCGGTTCATGCTATGCCTGCTGGTGGACCAATCGAGATTACCACGGAAAATTGTTTTGCCGACAGGTTCATTTCAAGGTTCGATACTGTTGTGGATGGTGAATATATTGTTCTTGTCGTTGCCGATACGGGGATCGGAATCCCGGAAAAGGACCGGACCAGATATTTTGAACCTTTCTATGCCAGGAAAATAATGGGTCGCAACAGTTCAGGTCTTGGTTTGGCCGTGGTTTGGGGAACGGTTAAGGATCATAACGGCTATATTGACCTGCAAAGTGAAGAAGGGCGTGGTACACGTTTTGAATTGTTTTTTCCCGCCACCAGGGATCAGCTGCAGCAAGACCGAAAACATGAAGCATTGCCTGATATTGAGGGCGATGGCCAATTCATTCTGGTCGTGGACGACATGCCCGATCAACGAGAGATTGCAACCGATATCCTCGATCGTTTGGGATATCGCAGCAAAGCGGTGGCCAGCGGCGAGGAAGCTCTTGAATTTCTTCGACAGAATTCTGCCGATCTGGTAATTCTCGATATGATTATGGACCCGGGAATCAACGGTTGTGAAACTTTTCGTCGAATCAAGACCTTCCGTCCTCGGCAAAAGGCCCTCATCGCCAGCGGATATTCCGAAACCGGACTTGTACGGAAAGTGCAGGCCCTGGGAGCCGGGGGATTCATTAAGAAACCCTATACTCTGGCTACTTTTGGTTCGGCGATTAAACAAAGACTGCAAGAATAACACAACAAGGTATTGGTCTTAACGAATGTGACAGTTGTACAGAATATTAAGAATTTTTCCTGTTGAGTCTGTTGTCGAGGCTGGTATAATCACCCCATAATGCGCACTCTTTCTGTCTCTCCATGTAAACCATTTTATGAGTTGAGAGCGGCAACATCATTTTCGATAAATATAACGTATGTCATTTTCTTCTCTTGGACTCTCTGAAGCTCTTCTTCATGCTCTTGAAGAAAAAGGATATTCCATACCTTTCCCGATTCAAATGAAAGCGATCCCCGCTGTCCTCTCCGGAAGAGATGTAATGGCTGCAGCAGAAACCGGTACTGGGAAGACAGCCGGTTTTACTCTTCCTTTGCTGCAGCGTCTTGCTGGTGGCAGGGGTGCAATGCCTAACCATGTTCGGGTCCTGGTTCTTGCGCCGACTCGTGAGCTTGCCGTGCAGATTGGGGAGAGCGTCGCAACCTATGGCAAACATCTCTCGCTCAAGTCAAGCGTGGTCTATGGTGGGGTGAAAATTAATCCACAGATGATGAAATTGCGTGGCGGGATCGATGTGCTGGTTGCGACCCCGGGACGTTTGCTTGACCTGTTCAGCCGGAACGCGGTGAAGTTTTCTCAGGTTGAGACCCTGGTGCTCGATGAAGCAGATCGGCTGCTCGATATGGGTTTTCTCGGCGATATAAGTCAGGTCCTGGCTCTGTTGCCAAAGCAGCGTCAAAATCTCCTTTTTTCGGCTACCTTTTCTGATGCTGTTCGAACACTCGCCGACAGTTTTCTTAGAAATCCGGTACAGATTGAAATAGGCCCCAAAAACTCAGCAGCAAAAAGTGTCAGGCAATGGCTCTATGAAGTAGATAAGACCAGGAAGGCCGCCCTGCTCAGTCATCTGGTTCGTACGAACAACTGGAAGCAGGTGCTTGTTTTTACCCGGACCAAAGACGGAGCCGACCGTCTGGTTCAGAAGTTGGATCGCGATGGCATTTCGGCTGTGGCTATCCACGGAGACAAGAGTCAGGGTGAGCGTACTGGTGCCCTGACCGCTTTCAAGGCGAATACAATTCGTGTTCTGGTCGCAACCGATATAGTTTCCAGAGGAATCGACATCAATGAGCTGCCTCAGGTGATAAATTTTGATCTACCCAAGGTCGCCGAGGATTATATCCATCGTATTGGTCGCACCGGTCGTGCAGGTTTGCAAGGGGAGGGCATCTCTCTGGTCAGTGCTGATGAAGTCAATCTGCTTGCTGCGATCGAAAGCCTGATCCGCCAGACCCTGATGCGTGAGGTAGAGACTGGTTTTATTCCGAAGCATGGCGTTCCGCTGACTCGTCAAATGAAGGTGAGCCCCAAAAAACCGAAAAAACCCAAAAAGATTAAGCAATTACCGGGGCAGGCCGGTAGGGAAGGACAGAGAGCCGGAGGGGAACAAAAATGCCGGAGCAATACACAACGAAGAGGCAGCAAGGCAGTGGATGCCGATAAATCGGAAGGGGCGACGACTGGAGACAGCGAAAGTCAGAGACGCAGTCGTGGTGATGTGTCCCGGAAGAAACACCGATCCTGAGAGTCTGATCTGGGGGATTGGTCATTATATCACAGATTACAACTTGGATGGGATACTATGGATGGAAGAAATCGTGCTGATATTAAACCTGGCTGCCTGGTTGAAATGGTATTGAAAAAAGATCAAAGGACCGGAATTTTAACCTCCGGCAGGGTAAGAGATATTCTTACCAAATCCGCAACACACCCACATGGAATAAAGGTCCGACTTGAGAGTGGTGAGGTTGGCAGGGTGAAAAAAATCTGTGACTGAAATTGAAGAACGATCTTAAAAAGCTGCGAGACACTCAATTATCCATGGCAGAAATTTTCACAACACGCGTAAGGGATATTATTCGCAGGATTCCTGCAGGGAAGGTCACGACCTATGGTAATATTGCCGATTATGCAGGAAATCGCCGTGGTGCCAGACAGGTGGCGAGGATTCTGTATTCAAGTTCGACCAAATATGAGTTGCCGTGGCATAGGGTGGTAAACAGGAACGGTCAAATCTCTCCCCGACCTTCGATGGGCCATTTCTTCCAAAGACAACTCCTTCTGGAGGAGGGGGTGGTGTTTGGGGAATATGGCAGGATTGATTTTGCTCTCTTTTTGTGGACGCCGGACTGGTTCGATAATAAAAATGTATCGATCTTGTAGAGTGCAGGGTTAAAATTTCCAGCCCCAGTAGGAGAGAAAACGTGGGAAATCTTTAAGATCCGAGGCTTTTCTGTCCCAGAACTTGAGGCTGGTGTACAAAATAGTATCGCTGGTATCGGCAGATCCGTAAGCCTTGTCCTGTCCGACATGGAGATCAAAGGCCCACCAGCTGATCAACAATCTTTCCAAAAACTTGGTGTTATTTCTTACATACCCCTCAAGAGCACCATTCATTTCGAAAAAGGACTCTGTTTTGTCTTTATAGGGGAGCTGATAGAGATCACTCATTTTAAAAATATTCATATCGATTGCATCGAAAGACTGCCGCAGTTGGTCGTTATTTATAAATGTGACGTCGCTGATTCGGTGGGTTTCGCTCTCCAGGGTGAAAATTAATCTTTCCACATCCTGGGCCTGGGGCAGGTGCAGCAGGCTCGGCAAGGAATAGCCGTAAATCCATTGATTTTCTGCAGGCCAGTTTGTTGGAAATTTATCTCTCGGTAATGCTTCGGCAGGAAAAAATGCAAGGAAACAGCCGCAGGTGTGAACTGTGGTGACCAGCAGAAGCTGTCCATTGTCGTCGAGTGTGTAAATGATCAGGATGCCGGGGTTTTTGCCGGCCGTGAGATTGAATTTTCCAAGTGCGAAAGGGACTTGTTCGAAATGTATTCTATACACAAGATTTTGGTAGCTTCCCCTGGATGTTGAGAACCGCTGTGTCTCAAAGAAGATAGCTGGTTTGGCTGGGTCAACGTATGCTTCAGTCTTTTGACCGGCAGACCGACGGATGCCTGGCATGCCTATTTTGTTGTATTGCTTTTGAGCGTCTTTAATAATAAAGCCAGGAGTGTCGATTTTTTTGACGGAAGCAGGTTGTGGAGACAAATAAAGAAGTTTCGTGGCAATACGGTCGGCAGGAGAATGGGCACAACTGGTAAGCAGGAAAAGAGAAATAATACACAACACTGCAGAAACTCTTTTTCCTGTAGTTAGCTGTGCAATATAACATTTTATCTGTTCAGTTAGACCTGTTGGGGGGGTAGAATTCATCGCTTTTATTGAAGAAACCCGGCAGTATCAAAAGAAATACGCCGGGGTATCTTTTTATATATCCATGTCAGCTGGTTCGTAATATTCTTTTGGATGCTTGCAGGATGGGCATTTTGGTGGAGGCTCAGTCCCGGTGTATTTATATCCACAGAGGCTGCATTTCCACTTGATTGGTTGTTCGCGTGTGTAAACTGTTCCCTTTTCGATCATTTCGAGCAGTCTTTTGTATCTTTCTCGATGTTCGGCTTCAATTTTGCCAATCTGCATAAAGAGCATGGCTGCCTCCATGTTCCCTTCTTCTTCGGCCTCTTTGGCAAAAGTTGGGTACATGGTCACAGTTTCGTAATCTTCTCCGTCCGCAGCCTCTTTGAGATTGGCAATCGTGTCTCCAACCCCTTTGAGCATCTTTAGATGATCGTATGCGTGACGCATTTCATTAAAGGCGGTCTCTTCAAAAATTTTGGCAACATAATGATATCCTTCCTTGCGGGCTACATTGGCAAAAAAAGTGTATTTGTTGCGAGCCTGGGATTCTCCGGCAAAGGCGGCCTTTAAATTTTCAATGGTCTTACTCATGTTTTCCTCCATAAAATGGTTATGTGTACGTAATCTGCTAAGGGTGAGATAACAAACAAGATTATTTATTATTAAAGAATGATTCCTATTTACAATAAAGAGAAATACCTGTCAATATTTTTTTTGGAAACGATTGCGTTGGCCTTGATATACTGCGAATAATTACCAAGCATTTTTGGACAAGAGAGAAATCCGGCTCAAAAGAATGTCGAAATATAAAGATGATAGGTGTTAACTTTTTATGTAGCTTTTATATGGCCCTTGATGTAATAAGAGTGGTTCTTGTATGTAGCAATAAACAATGGGGAGACCATTTTATCATATTCCCCTGTGTAATAGCAGCACTAGTCGAGTCAGTTGAGTAAGGAGTTGCAGTTTACTGCAGCTCCTTGCCTTTTTTATTTTCCAAAGCTTTTTATAAGCGAGGCCGGATGGAAGCCGGTTGCAACGTTGCAGAGGACAGCAGCCATGAGTAAGGATTTATCAAAAGTTAGAAATATAGGTATCAGCGCCCATATAGATTCGGGAAAAACCACTTTGACCGAGCGTATTCTGTACTATACCAAAAGAATTCATGCAATTCATGAGGTACGTGGGAAAGACGGAGTCGGCGCCAAAATGGACTCCATGGAGCTTGAAAAAGAACGCGGCATTACGATTCAGTCTGCTGCGACCTACTGCTCCTGGGGAAATATTGACATCAATATCATCGATACTCCAGGCCACGTTGATTTTACCGTCGAGGTCGAACGAGCTCTCAGGGTTCTAGACGGAGCTGTACTGGTTCTCTGCTCGGTTGGTGGGGTACAGTCCCAGTCAATCACCGTCAACAGGCAGATGACTCGTTATAACGTCCCGCGTATTGCTTTTATAAATAAATGCGATCGAACCGGTGCCAATCCTGATAAAGTGACCAGGCAGCTTCGAGAGAAGCTGGAATTGAATGCGCATATGATGCAAATGCCCATTGGTCTGGAAAATGAACTGAAAGGTGTTGTCGACCTCGTTACCATGAAAGCGTTCTATTATGAAGGCGAGAGTGGCGAAAACATCAGAATAGATGACATTCCGGCAGATATGTTGCAAGAGGCTGAAGCAAGGCAGGAAGCACTGCTTGAAGAAGTCTCCATGTTCTCCGAAGATTTGATGGAGGCTTTGCTTGAAGGCGGTGAGGTTGATACCAAACTGGTCTATGATGCCGTTCGCAAAGGAACACTGAGCCTGGAATTCACACCGGTTTTTGTTGGCTCTGCCTATAAGAACAAGGGCGTTCAATCATTGCTCGATGCAGTGGAAAGCTATCTTCCCTGCCCGATGGATGTTACGAACTATGCTCTTGATCTGAAAAACGAGGAAAAGGAATTCGCTGTCACCAACAATCCTGATGATCCCCTTATCATGCTGGCGTTCAAGCTTGAGGACGGCCGTTACGGGCAGTTGACCTATGTTCGTTCCTACCAGGGAAAGTTAGCTAAGGGAGATACCGTTTTTAACAGAAGGACCGGCAAAAAAGTAAAAATTGGCCGTCTTTGTCGGATGCATTCAAATGAAATGGAAGAGATAGAATCATGTGGTTCGGGTGATATCGTCGCCCTGTTTGGTGTCGATTGTGCTTCCGGTGATACCTTCACCTCCGAAGGAATATCCTGTTCCATGACCTCCATGCATATTCCGGAGCCGGTAATTTCTCTGGCTGTTATTCCGGTTGATAATAAAGCGCAGATTAACATGTCAAAAGCGCTCAATCGCTTCACCAAAGAAGATCCTACCTTTAAAACTTTTGTCGATCATGAAACCGGTGAGACCATTATCTCAGGTATGGGTGAGTTGCATCTGGAAGTGTACATTGAGCGAATGAAGCGTGAGTACGGTGCCCTTGTCGAGGTAGGTGCTCCACAAGTGGCCTACCGAGAAACCATTTCCCAGCGCGCAGAGTTCAATTACACCCATAAGAAACAGACTGGTGGTTCTGGTCAGTTCGGTCGGGTCGCAGGGTATATAGAGCCGCTGGAAGAAGGCGAATATGAATTTGTTGACAAGATTATCGGTGGTGCCATTCCTCGTGAATTTATCGGTTCCTGCGACAAAGGGTTTGCTAAATCCATCGAGAAAGGATCTCTTTGCGGGGCACCAATTACCGGAGTTCGCTGTGTATTAAACGATGGAGCTTTCCATGCGGTTGACTCCTCTGATGTCGCTTTTCAGCTTGCTGCCATCGGTGCTTTTAAAGAAGGATACCTCAAAGCGAAACCAATCATTATGGAGCCCATAATGAAAGTAGCCGTTGAGGGACCCTCCGAGTTTCAGGGTGCAACCATGGGATCAATCAATCAGCGACGCGGTATGATTATTGGCACAACCGAGGAAGGGAACTATTCAGTTGTAGAAGCTGAAGTGCCTTTATCCGAGATGTTCGGATATTCTACTGTCCTGCGTTCGCTTACCCAGGGTAAAGCTGAGTTCACCATGGAATTTGCAACTTTTAAACCGGTACCTAAGAGTGTGAGTGAGGAGTTGGTTAAAAAGTATCAGGACGAACGGAAGAATAGTTGATAAACTCCGAGCTTCATATTACAACTGCACTTTGTTATAGACATAAACCTTGATTAATGGGACTATTTTAAGTACCACCTGAAGGAACAATGTGCTTCTGTGAGGATTTTTTCTTAAGAAAAAACAGGGAAAATATCCGATAGGCTCTAAAAATACAATGAAGACTGCAATGTCGATGCAGGTTGAAAAGGAATAAAAAAGGTGAACTTGCCATGGGAAACGATCTGACAATTAATAATCCACTTCGGGCACTTGGGCTTGCGGAACAGAAGGGTGGAACTGTTCGGACAATGATGGGCTTGGTTATGGCCAGGGCAGGGCTTGGTAAAACAGCGATATTAGTGCAATTTGCTCTTGATTGTATGTTGCTGGGAAACAAAGTACTGCATGTATCAATTGGAGAAGGTGTCGATAAAACTCGTGCCTGGTATGACGATATTCTTTCCCTGTTGACTGACGGTGAAAAAATCGAATCCATCCCGGAAGTCATGAAAAATCGAATGATTATGACTTTCAAGGAAAGCTCATTTTCCAAGGCAAAGCTCGAAGAAAGATTGAATGATCTGGTACAGCAAAACGTCTATAAACCGGAGTGTCTGATTATTGACGGATATGATTTTGAAAGCAATGATAAAGAATCTCTTGAGGAACTACGGACATTTATGTATGGACGTGGTTTGAAAATGATCTGGTTCTCAGCAGTTAGTCATCGTGGTGATAATCGGGTCAGTCTGGATGGTGTGCCTGCCCCTTGTCATGAGGTGGACAATCTGTTTGATACTGTACTGCTTATCAAGCCTGAGGGAGAGGCCATGAAGCTGAATATTCTCAAGTGCGATTCATGTTCGGTGGATCCCGGTTCCACTCTGTTGCTTGATCCTTCAACAATGCTTATTCAACAGGGATAAGTCGTTATTGCGGGTTTCGGTTTTGCAGAGTTACAGGATATTTAAGCGGGATGCTGATAAAGCATCCCGCTTTTTGGTTTAAGGTGATGATCATGAATTTTAGACCGTGTATCGATCTTCATGGCGGTGTGGTAAAGCAGATTATTGGCTCAACACTGAATGATGAGGTCCCTGAAGCGGTACAGACCAACTTCATAGCCGAAAAACCACCATCATGGTATGCTCAACTTTATCGCTCCGATGACCTGACCGGAGGGCATATTATAATGCTGGGTTCAGGAAATGATCAGGCCGCGGAGGAAGCGCTCTATGCCTGGCCGGGTGGCATGCAGCTCGGAGGGGGAATCAATGCCGACAATGCCGGTGATTGGCTGGACAAGGGAGCTTCGCATGTAATTGTCACTTCCTATGTCTTTAAGGACGGCAAAATCAATATGACCAGGCTCACGAAGCTGGTTCGCGCGGTTGGCCGACGAAAGCTTGTCCTTGATTTAAGCTGTCGGAAAAAAGATGGTGAATATTATATTGTCACGGACAGGTGGCAGAAATTCACAGAGGTAGCCATTTCAGAGAGAATCCTTGCTGAATTATCCGGATTTTGTGATGAATTTCTTGTACATGCAGCCGATGTTGAAGGTAAATGTGCAGGTATCGAAGGTGAGCTTGTTGAAAAGCTTGCCCTTTGGACACCTATTCCGACCACTTACGCTGGTGGTATCAGAAATTTACAGGACCTGCAGCTGTTAAAAGATGCCGGCAAAAACAGGCTTGATGGTACCGTTGGCAGTGCCTTGGATATTTTTGGCGGAAAAGAACTCGCATATCGAGACGCTGTTGCTTTTTGCCGTTCCTAAGGAGTAAGATGATAATCACAAAAGATATGGATTCCCTTCCCAACTTGACCTGGCCGAATTCTTTCGATAGAATAATCTGATTTCATTTTGTGCTGTCAGGCATAACGTTTTGATCCAACCAAATCATTTTTAACTGAATACATGGCTATTAATAAAGAACGGCAGAGGCGGGATATTGAGAGGTTTATCCAAAAAATGCCCAGCCTGTCGACCACTGTCGGTAAAGTAATGGAGATCTGCAGCCGGACAGATGCATCTCCAAATGAACTTAATAAGGTCATCTCCCTTGATCCGGTTCTGACCGGGCAAGTCTTGAAACTCATCAATTCCGCCTATTACTCGTTGGTCAACAAGGTAACTTCACTGACCAGAGCCATCACCATGCTTGGTATGAACACAGTAAAGAATATGGCACTCAGTACCGCTATCATTCGCAGTGTCGCCGGGGCAAAAAAATCTAAAGCTTTACCGACCACCAAATTTTGGGCTCACTCGATTGGGGCCGGAGTAAGTGCCAAACTCCTTGGCGAGATAAAAGGAATTCCAGTTATGGAGAGGGAAGAGCTTTTTCTTGCCGGTCTCCTGCATGATCTTGGAAAGGTTCCCTTCGGGGACGAATATATTGAAGTATTGAACATTGCCAGGTTTGAGCAGCTCCCACTGAACAAGGTTGAGCTTGATGTTATGGGCATCGATCATCAGGAAGTAGGTCTGATGATCGCAGACAAGTGGAAACTTAACCAGGTTATTACCAGATGTATTGCCAGCCATCATGAGATTAATAACTTCACCGGTCCCTTTGGCCAACAGCTGGCCCTGGTCGCTCTTGGCAATATTTACACTAATATCCTTGATCACGGGTATGCTGGAAATCCCTTTCCGGCTGAAGATGATATCGGTCAGTTGCTTGCTAGTGTGGGATTATCCTGGGATGAGTTTTGCGGCATCGGTTCCAGGGTCGTTGAAGAAATACAAAAAGCCGAAATATTTTTAAAGCTATAGCTTTTTAAAATGGTTTTTTCCAGTACCATTTTTTTTTGATGGGAAAAGAAAATTATTACAAAGTCAATAACCTGGAGCAAATATGAAGGTTCGCTTTTGGGGGGTTCGTGGTTCAATTCCCAGCCCTGGACCGACAACCCAGAAATATGGCGGTAACACCGCCTGCATTGAGTTACGGGTTGGGCCGGATGATCGGATAATAATCATTGATGCTGGTTCAGGGATTCGATCGCTCGGCAACTCGCTCATGGCAAATGACCTCCCTAAGGGGCCGATCAAGGCCGATATTTTTCTTTCCCATACCCACTGGGATCATATAATGGGCTATCCGTTTTTCACACCTATTTATATTCCGGGTACGAAACTAAAAGTACATGGGCCGGTATCTTTTGAGGACGATCCACTTGAAGAGGTCGTCGGAGGCCAGATGAAATATCGCTATTTTCCCATAAACTTAGGGGAGCTGGCGTCTGACATTGAATATGTACGACTGAAGGAAGATCCGAATATAGACCTGGGTAATGGTTTGCTTTTGTCAACCAAATTGCTCAACCATCCAATCACTGCTCTAGGCTATCGTTTTGAATATGATGGTTGTGTTGTCTGCACCTGCTACGATACCGAACCGTTTCGAAACCTGTTTGTTACCGATCCTGATGACCCCAACTATGACGAGGCCATGGCCTTTGAGGGTAATGAGGTTGCGGTTGAGCAGAATCTGGCGATCGAACAGTTTTTTTCCGGTGCCGATCTGCTCATCTGTGATTGTCAGTACACCGATGCGGAATATAGCTCACGTATTAACTGGGGACACACTACGATGGAATATGCAATTGGTGCAGCCAACAGGGCAGGGGTAAAAAAACTAGCCATGTTTCATCATGATCCGGACAGGAGCGATGAAATCCTCGACGAAATGACAAAGATCTATTGTGAGCCAGGTAAGTTTGGGGGTACTGAAGTTTTTTTTGCTCGGGAAGGTATGGAGATTAAGCTGTAGGCATCCGAAATTTCAGGTTTTTAGGAGTTTGTCAATATTGAGAGAGCCTGCTCTTGATTCTTTCAATACATTTATAGTCCGCGACAAAAGGATTGGCTGGAGGAACAGGGAAAGGCAGGATCAGTTCTTTGGCGAAGGGCGTTATCAGGACATTCCGATTGTAGGCTTCAATTGCCAGCCTCTCAAGATTGACCGTATCTTCAATGTTGTAGGCGAGAAGTGTTTCCAGGGCCTGTTCGTCTTTATTGTGCATATACTGGTGCCAGAGGAGGACGGCAAAATAACCATCAACGCCATCAAGGTTGCCGCGGTTCAGACCCAATTGTTTCTCACACCCCTTTAATCCACCTGTGAATCCAAGCCGGGCCAGGACATAGCGCAGGTCAATCTGCGCATGATCGAGACGTATGCTGAAAAACCTTTCAAGAAAAGGAATATCAAAGCTCTTGCCGTTATAGCTGATTATGACCTGGTATTTCTTAATATCTTCAACAAAATCATCAAGATTTCTGCCGTTGATATAGGTAAAGATTTCATTCCCATCATACAGGGCAATAGTTGTTATCTCAGCATAATCGTCCAGTCCGGTGGTTTCTATGTCCAGATAGGCTGTACTGTTCCTGAAGTGAGGAAAAATTCTCCAGGGTTCTGTGCTGGAAAGGTGTTTTGTGAAAAAGGTTGGGTCATTTTCAAGGGCGACCGATGAACCACTGAGCATTCTGGTCGCATCGAGATTTGTTGCCGCGGACAGTCGGACGGGAGAAGGGCTCTGCCATCGATCCCAGCTGGTAATCCCTGCCTCCCAGAGTTTTCTCTCTGTTTTCATTCCAATGCCTGAAATATGACAGAAGGTATGCTGCAACATAAGGTATCCCCTGAAAAGAAGTGCCTCCCAATAGGAGGCACTAATGAGCGTAACGATCGAGTTAGAGAGTTATACCGGAAGGAAGATCTTTGGTTTGATCTTTTCTCCTGGTTTCGATGCTTCGTCTTTTCGTTTTCTGAGGACGGACACTTTGGGCTGGAACAGTGGAGTCATCCACTAATTTCTGCAACTTCATTGGCTTATTGCCAATCCGGGCTCGCTGTAATACTCTCAGGATATCCTCCGGCATACCATACGGCAGGTCAACGGTACTGTAATTGTCAAAAATAGATATCCGACCAATGTACTTGCTATTGATTTCAGCTTCGTTAGCAATGGCTCCAACAATATTTCCGGGTTTAACTCCCTCGTTGTTACCAAGTTCAATACGGAAACGATCCATACCTTCTTCCGGGGGGAGTTGAACCGCCATGGCTTTTCTGGTCCGGGGCTTTTTGTCGACAGGTTTGCTGCGACGATATTCTGTTGTGACCGCTTCGTTACGAAACTTCGGTTCAGCAGCTTTGAGCAGGGGCGTGTTGCCCTGGGTGAGCTGGGCAAGTGCTGCCGCCAGCTGACGGGGATCGATTTGGGTCTCATCCAGGTATTCTCCGATCAGATTCTCATAAAAGGAAATATCCCCCTGGAGAGCAATAGTGATCCTTTCCTTGAACTTGGCAATACGTTTTTTATTGATGTCGTCAACCGATGGCATGGTCATTATCTGGATTTTTTGTCGTGTCGCCCTCTCAATCGATTTAAGCATCGACTGTTCTCGGGGATTGACAAACAGAATTGCCTCACCACTGCGACCGGCCCGTCCGGTCCTTCCGATTCGGTGAATGTAAGACTCTGCATCGAAAGGAATGTCGAAATTGATTACATGGCTGATCCGCTCAACGTCGAGGCCACGAGCTGCAACATCTGTAGCCACGAGGATATCAATCTTTTTTGTTTTCAGTTGTTCAATGGTGCGTAATCTGAGGCTCTGCTGAATGTCGCCATTCAGTGGGGCAGCCAGATAGCCGAGGGCAGTCAGCTGGTCGGCAATTTCGACAGTCTGTATTTTAGTCCGAACGAAGACCAGCACTCCGTCAACACTTTCAGCTTCTAACACCCTTGATAACGTGTCAACCTTTTTAGGTAAACCGCCTGCTATAAGTAGATAGCGCTGGTTAATGGTTTGTGCAGTAACGGCTTTGTTTTTGATAGTGATCTGGACAGGATCGTTCAAATATTTTTGAGCTATCTTGCGGATATTCGGAGGCATTGTTGCTGAAAATAATGCAGTTTGTTTCCGACCGGTAAGCTGTTCGATAATCCATTCGACATCGTCGAGAAAACCCATTCGCAGCATCTCGTCAGCTTCGTCGAGTACAAGGCTGTGGATGCTCTCGGGCTTAAGGGTACCCCTTCGGAGGTGATCCATAACCCTGCCGGGAGTGCCGACTACAACCTGGACCCCCCTTTGCAGTTGTCTCAGTTGTATGTTGTAATCCTGACCACCAAAAATCGGCAGCACATTGAAATTTTTCAGATGTTTACCATATTCAGTAAAAGATTCAGCTACCTGAATAGCAAGTTCACGAGTTGGGGCGAGAACAAGTATCTGGGGACTTTTATCCTTTGTGGGTTGGAGTCTTGAAAGCAATGGTAAAGCGAAAGCGGCAGTTTTTCCAGTACCGGTCTGGGCCTGGCCGACGACATCTCTTCCCTCCAGTACATGGGGAATCATCTCTATTTGGATAGGCGTCGGAGTTTCATAGCCGGCATCATTGACGGCTTGAAGGAGAGGGGCGGAAAGGTGGAAGTCGGTAAAAGAAAACAGTGTTGATTCATACTCAGAAGACATAGAAATACCTATAGATAAAAAGGGTTGATTCCAAAAGAAGAACTCATTGTGCAAAGCCTGCCCAGGAAAGAAAAATCGGCCTCCCCGTAAAAACAAGAACCATCCTGAGGTTCTCAGCGGCCGATATGTTCGTGTCTGTCCAGTTTTGCGCAACTTCCCCAAAAATCTATGATCTGGTCTGACACTAACGCGAAGAAAACCAATCTCTTTACCAGGAGCGTCAAGAAATTGCAATGTATTTATTGAGTCGTTCTGTGGCCATTTTGGGAATCAGCTAAGGAGATCCATAAAAAGAACTGGAACTGTGGATATAGACCAAATACAAAAGGAGTCAGGAGTCCGTTACCTTTTTTCTCAGTGACTTGACTTTTCCTCGGCTGGTTTTCTTGTCTACCCGCTTTTGCCGTGCCTTCAAAGATGGACGGGTCGGCTTTCTGCTTTTTGGAGTATGGATTGCTCTGCGGACAAAAAGAGCCAGACGGTTGAGAGCGTCTTCTCTATTTTTTTCCTGTGTGCGATATTGTTGTGCTTTGATAACAATGACGCCATCATCGGTTATACGGCTATCGCTGAGCAACAGCAGTCGCTCTTTGTAAAAGGCAGGCAAAGACGAATTGCGGATGTCGAAGCGAAGGTGGATTGCACTCGATACCTTGTTGACATTCTGCCCCCCGGCTCCCTGAGCACGAATTGGGCTCAAGGTAACTTCACGAAGAGGAATTGAAACTGTATTGCTGATTGGAAGTACCATGTCTGTCACTTTTAAAAAAGAGCAAGGGATTTTGAGACATTGACAACATATTGATTCATAAGAATTATCCTGCTATGATAAAATGATGAATCGTTTATGTCTACACTTCTCTGACAAGTATCTGCATATGGAGAAAAAATGCGTTGTCCTAAATGTAGTAATGAACAGAAAAATACCGATGAGTGCGAAGTCTGCGGGGTGATTTTTGCCAGATATCAAAAGGTTCAGGAGCGTAAAAAGGAAGAGGAAGCGCTAAAAGCAGAGAGATCAGAGAAATCCGGAACCGGTTTTAAAATTGTTCAGATAATTGCCCTGGTAGTGGTAGTCGCGGCTGCCACCTATTATTTTACCGGTATTCGACAACCTAAGGTGCCTGAACATATAGCTGACGAACTACCACCTATAGCGAAAGTGGAACCGCAGGTGGTGCAGAGTCAGAATCCAAAGCCGATTATACAGAAACAACAACCTGACCAAAATGTCATAGAACGTGCACGGAATTCGACTGTTTCCATTGAAACCCCATGGGGAACAGGTTCGGGATTTTTTGTGAGTAAAAATTATATTGTGACTAATCGACATGTGGTTGAGTTTGCTGAAGAAAAGCTTGTTGAGTTGAAACGTAAGATTGAAACTTCCCGGCGATTGATAGAGCTTGAGCAACAAAAGATCAATGAGATGAAGATGACGTTACGGCGAATGCCAAGTGGACCAGGGCGTAGTCAATTGGCCATAATTATCGCAAGTCGTGAGGAAGAACTGAACAAGGTCCTTCCCCGTTTTCAGGAAGGGGAAAGGCAGCTGGATCAACTTGACCGGAAGGTTCAGCCGTCGGATATTAAAATAGTGCTGGCCGACGGGAGTGAACATGAGGCCAATTATCTCCTGGTGAGTGAGAACATCGATCTGGCATTGCTGTCGCTTTTTTCCGGCGACTGGACATATATCAGGCGACCGCCGCCAACAACTGAACTGCATCAGGGTGATAAGGTGTACACGATCGGTAGCCCTGTTGGTTTGAGGAGTACTGTAACAGCGGGAGTCTTTTCGGGGTATCGCCAGCAGGAAACCAATGGTCAGGTATATTTACAGACTGATGCGGCGATAAATCCAGGAAACAGTGGCGGACCGCTTATCGATGAATACGGCTTTGCCCGTGGAGTCAATACCATGATCCTTCGGGATACGGAAGGAATTGGTTTTGCTATTCCTATTGAAAAGGTATTTGAGGAGTTTAGTTCTACTTTGTTTTAGTGTTGAGGGTTACTTGCGAATTTCATGTAAAAATAAGAAGATGCTTGTATTTATGTACCTGATCCTTGCACAGCACGGGGACTCTTTTCAGTGCCCCCTTGAGGGGTATAAGTTCCTTCACGAAAAACCTTTTCGTAAAAAGGATATGGCTTTTGGGATCTCAATCCCCGCACAGCACGGGGATAAGTTCCTTCACGAAAAAATATTCTTGGAAAAGACAAGAATATTTTTTCTAAGTCACTAAATTACCGGCAACCCATCCAGTGGAAAAGGCAGCCTGAAGATTATAACCGCCGGTATCGGCCTGAAGATCAAGAAGTTCTCCGACAATATATAGTCCCTTGACGATTTTCGATTCCATAGTCCTGGGATCTATCTCCTTCAGGCTCACTCCTCCTGCGGTTATGATTGCTTCATCATAGGTTCGATAACCACTGATCTCGATGCGAAAATCTTTCAACCACCGTACCAGGATCTTACGCATTCTACCTGGAAAATTCCTGGTATCGACTTTAACCGGTAAGTCACATGATTCCAGGCAGATTGGAATCATCTGCCTTGGCAGGAGTCCCCGGAGGATACTGTCGATAGGCTCACCAGCTCTACTGCCAAGATCACGGATCAACCGGTTATCCAGTTTTACTTCGTCGAGAGCCGGTTTCAAATCGAGGGAAAGAGTAACTTTTTTACCGTTATTGAGTGCGTCGACGATCCCACCGCTGAGGGTTAAAATAATCGGTCCGGTAAGTCCAAACCCTGTGAAGGCAAGCTCGCCAAATTCCTGGCTCTTTCGCTTTCCGTCAAGATATACTCGAACCGATACATTACGCAGCTCAAGACCCGCCATCCGATGAACCCTTGGATCACGGCTGACCAGAGGAACAAGCGCCGGTCGTAAGGGGATTATGGTGTGGCCAAGTCCTTCAGCAAGCCTGTAGCCGTCTCCGGTAGAGCCGGTCCGGGGATAGGATTTTCCGCCGGTGGCCAGGATGACGTTTTCACACGCCAGCTTTTTGCCGTTAAAGACCACTCCGCTTACCCTGCCCTGGTTGGCAAGTATGGAGGATGCAGGTGCTGTTTTTATCACCTTGACCCCTTCCGTTTGCAGCCAGTCATTGAGAACTTTCACCACATCCAGAGCACGGCCGCTCTCGGGGAATATTCGGCCACCCCTTTCGGTTACCAGCGGCAGGTTTTTGCCTTCAAAAAAGGAAATCAATTCCTTTGCAAAAAATTGCTGAAAACACTGACGGAGAAAGCGACCATTTTTTCCGAAACGGCTCAGGAAATCGTCAAGTCCGGCATCATTGGTCAAGTTGCAGCGTCCTTTGCCGCTGATGCCGATTTTCCTCCCGGTCTGACTCATTTTTTCAAGAAGAATAACTTCGGAGCCTCTTTGGGCCGCCGTCCCTGCGGCCATTATGCCGGAGGCGCCACCACCGATAACTATAGTTCGACCAAGACTCATCGGCATGATACACTGCCATAAAGAGCCGTGATTACTATCAGTTTGTCATCCTCAATTGTTATCTCTTTACTCTCGATGTCTGGACCGAGCGTCGCAATTATTATTGTCTTGTACATTTTTGGATATAAAGTATGTGAAACGGTTGAAAGACTTCATGAGGAAAAATCTGCAATTTTCTTCTGGAAAAAAGCAGGTTGTTTGGTCTTGACACTACTATAGTGCTGAAAAAAGAAAAAGAACAAAGACTATTCTGGGTTGAACTCCTACCAATGATGTTTAAAAGTAGGATGGAATCGACATTTTAACCGATCAACGGATCTTTAGCCCGCCTGGTGAGATCAAGGTATTCAGGTGTGTCATGGTTTAAATGTGCAAAAATAAATGAATCAAAAAAAGCCATTAGGCTTGGAGGGAAAAATGACTGAAGTAAAAAAAGGTGATAACGTCAAGGTGCACTATACCGGAAAACTCGCAGACGGGACAGTATTTGACAGTTCCGATGGTGGGGAGCCGCTGGAATTCGCTGTCGGCAGTGGCCAGGTCATTGCGGGATTCGAAGATGGTGTTATTGGAATGAAAGTTGGTGAATCAAAGGTCGTAGAGATTCCTGTAGCAAAGGCTTACGGCGAGCGTAACGAAGAAATGGTTATCCAGGCGCCCATCGAGCAGGTTCCGCCCGACCTCAATCCAGAGCTGGGGATGCGGCTGGAAATGGGTGGAGTCAACGGTGAAATCCTGCGAGTGGTGGTGACGGAAATTACTGATACTCATATCACTCTGGATGCCAACCCACCGCTTGCCGGGCAGGATCTTATTTTTGAAATTGAACTCATTGAGTGTGCAGCTCCTTGATGAGACCTGAAATTGCATTGTCAAAATTGCATTTTCAACAAGCCTGCTTCTTTCTTTTGCGGAGGGGAGCTACTTAAAATTCGGCTGACAAGTTCACTTCGGCTTTTCTTTTTTGCTTTGCAGGAGTGGCGACAGCGGTCAGGTATCCTTTTACTGCACCGCTAGCAATAATGAATAGACAACCTGCGATCTGCAAAGAATTAAGAGTTTCTCCAAAGAGCAACCAGCCGAGGATGACTACAAAAATAGGTTCAAAATAGGCAAGGGTTCCAAATGTTGCAGCCGGAAGTTTTTCCAGAGCAATTACAGCAAAGAAAATGCCCAGAAATCCGGGAAAGAAACCTGCGCCGGTAAGCCACAGCCAGGTTTTTCCGGTAACTTCAGGAAAATCTGTTATAAAAAAAGGAACAAGGCACAGTGCCCCGGTAAGCAGTTGGTAAAAAGTTCGGGTATAGACGTGGACTATCGGACTGATTGTTCTGTTAATAAGGATGAATGCTGCATAGCAGCAAAGCGAAAGAGCAGCACAACCGAGGCCCAATGCGTGATTGGAGCCGAATGAAAAATCGATTTTGAATTCCATCATCATGGCAAAACCGAAAAGTGCACTGCAGATGAGCACGACACTCATGAAGTTGAGCTTCTCACCGAGGAAAAAATGGGCATAGATGGATGCTGCTAATGGTGCAAGGTAAACAATCATGATAGCGTTGGCCATGGTGGTAAGATACATAGCCTGGACGTAAAAAATGATAAAACCCGCCAGCATAAGTCCATTGACAAGGACAGGCCAGGTGGGCCAGCGCCGGATAAAACGGGTGCGCCGGGTAATGATCATGAGAAGCGTTAAAAATCCGGCACCAAACAGGAGTCTGAAAAAGGTTATAACTTCAGCATCAATACCTGTTTTTCGAGAGAACACGCCCATTGAACTCATAAACATCCCAGCCAGAACAGCTGTCACCACCCCGCTTATATTCATTGTGCTACCCTTCACTTTCCCGGTCATAATTTTATATTACTGCTAATGGAGTCTTTGTTTCAGCTGGGATTATAAGCCGGCTGGGCTTTAAAAAACATAAAGTAGCTCCAGCCTTCATTCTTTGCACTTCTTTTTGTCCAGATGGTAATTTTATTTCACAAGTTCGTTGGAGATTGTTACTGTTGTTGAATCAATTAATATACTGGAGTTTAATGAACTATGGATATACGTTATTAACTTGATACGAAACAAGCAATGACATTCCGATGGAAGGGGAACATGCCGGCAAAAAACAAAACCAAGGTCATCTGTACTATTGGTCCCGCCTCCAGGTCGCCTGAAGTACTCAAACGTCTGTTCCTGGCAGGGATGAATATTACACGGCTTAATTTCTCCCACGGGGATTTCGCCAGTCATGAAAAAGACGTACAGCTCATTCGAAAAGTTGCTGAAGAGCTAGGGAAGCCTGTAGCCATTATGGCTGATCTGCCTGGCCCCAAGATTCGTATCGGTGAACTGGCCGAAGAAGTGATAGTTTTAGAGAATAATGAGAAATTGACTCTGACGACTGTGGACATTCCCGGAACTAAAGAGAAAATAACGGTAAATATCCCAGATTTGTCCTCCAAGGTAGAAAAGGGAACTTCGATCTACCTCAATGATGGTTTCATTCAACTGGAGGTTCTTGATATTCATGGCAAAGAGGTGCTGTGTTCGGTCGTTGTCGGTGGACCTCTACGTTCACGCAAGGGGCTTAATATTCCCGATGTTGATCTCGGTATCAGCGCTTTTACCATCGAGGACCGGAAGATTGCTGAGTTTGCCCTTAAGATTGGGGTCGACGCACTCAGCCAATCTTTTGTCGAAAAGGGAGAAGATATCCGTGAATTGAGGCAATTCGTTCAAAAACTCGGCTACTCCCCCTTTATCATTGCCAAAATTGAACGTTCCAAGGCTGTCAGAAATCTGGATAGCATTCTTTATGAGGCCGACGGTATCATGGTGGCCAGGGGGGATCTCGGGGTAGAAATTCCAATTGCCCGAATTCCGGTTGTTCAGAAAGAGATAGTCCGCAAGGCAAACCGTGCAGGAAAACCGGTGATCACCGCAACTCAGATGCTGGAGTCGATGATCACCAATCGACTGCCTACCAGGGCAGAGGCTACTGATGTGGCGAATGCCATACTCGATGGCAGTGATTGCGTCATGCTTTCCGGGGAATCAGCCGTTGGACAATATCCGGTCGCTGCTGTAAGCACCCTGTGTGATATTGCTGTTGAAATCGAAAAATCAATATCCTCTTACTCAAAGAAAACCATCTCTTGTCAGGAAATGGAACATGCTGACAGTATTCTTGAAATTATTGCATCCAGTGTGGAAGCGGTTATTCATAGAATCACACCAGCTGCGGTGATAGTTCCAACCCATAGTGGCGTTACCGCCAGAAATATTACCCGCTATCGTCTGCCGGTGTGGGTGCTGGGTGTCAGTTCTCAAGCTAAAACCTGCCAGGAACTAATTTTTTCCTATGGGATTATTCCTATTCATGAACCGGATCATCCTAATCGATGGAGACAGTGGATAAGAACGAACTTACAATTGCTGGACATCCAGGGAGACAGGGCTATTCTGACCGAGGGTCCTTCTGCCAAATACCCTGATCGTAACGACCGCATGGAAGTTATCGATTTGACAAGGGAGTAGACCACTGCATGAATGAATACAGATACAGCCAAGATGACAAAATGGAGCGGGGTTGGTTTTACTGTGAACCGACGCTGATGAAGAAGTTCTATGAAAGAAGAATGGAATCCAATGGGCAATAATAATAATCTTGAATTTAATACTGCTATCGCAAGTTTAGGTAAAGCAAAGATACCGACAACATTAGTTAATCAACGGTTCGTCGACGATTCCAAGCTGCTGACTCTTTCGATGACCTCCGACGAGCTTTCTGAACTTGATTCGGACACACTGGCCATGCAGTTTGAAAAGGCCGGACCGCGAAAAAAATTATATTTTGATCCCTCTAAAACTAAATGTGCCATCGTCACCTGCGGAGGGCTTTGTCCTGGGATTAACGATGTTATTCGTTCTATCGTCATGAAGGCTTTTTATAATTATGGAATCCGTGCTGTGACAGGGATTCGCAATGGTCTTCGAGGTTTCATCCCGGAATATGGCTATGACGTCATGGAACTGACACCGGAGAAGGTCACCAATATTCACCACTTCGGCGGGACGATATTGGGCACCTCCCGTGAACAACAGCAAGCAGAGGAGATAGTGGATTCTCTGGAACGGATGAACATTAATGTCTTATTCGTTATCGGTGGAGACGGTACCATGCGTGCCGCCAAAAAGATTGTCAGTGAGGTGACCGCCCGAAATAGAAGCATTTCGGTGATTGGTATTCCAAAAACCATTGACAACGATATCAATTTCATCAGCCGGTCCTTTGGTTTTGATACCGCTGTCGAAAAGGCCACAGAGGCGATTCAGTGTGCCCATGTCGAAGCGTCCTGTGTTGCCAACGGTGTTGGATTGGTAAAGCTCATGGGGCGAGAGGCGGGATTTATTGCTGCTCAGGCTACGCTCGCCCTTCAGGAGGTTAATTTCCTGCTCGTGCCGGAGCAGCCTTTCAAGCTTGAAGGGGAAGATGGCCTCCTGCAGGCCCTGGAACGACGGCTGAAAGCCCGTAAACATGCGGTGATCGTTTGTGCAGAGGGGGCAGGACAGGATTTGATAGAAGGTCCGGTGAAGAAGGACTATTCCGGTAATCCGGTGCTTGGTGATATTTCTGCCACCCTGAGACGCAGGATTAAGGCTTATTTCGAGGAGAGAGGGCTGGAAATGTTTATGAGGTTTATCGATCCGAGCTACATCATTCGTTCGGTTCCTGCCAATACCGGAGACCGTATATATTGCGGTTTTCTCGGACAGCATGCCGTACATGCTGCTATGGCAGGTAAGACCGGCATGGTTGTAACGCAACTTAAATCCAGCATGGTTCATTTGCCGCTCGACCTGGTCGTACTGAAAAGACGTACCCTCAACATTCGTTCCGATTACTGGTGCTCAGTCATGGAAGCCACCGGTCAGAAGGACTTTTCTCTGCAGTAAAATCGGCAATTTCCCTGAAATTACCCTTATTCTCAGAAAATCTTATAATAAGGAAAATAGATATGCCAGTTGTGAATTATCAGCAATATTGTCACATGCTCGACAATGCAAAACAGAATAAATTCGCTTATCCCGCCATCAATATTACCTCGAGTGAAACCATTAATGCAGCACTGCTCGCTTTTAAAGAAGCTCATTCCGACGGTATTATTCAGGTTTCCACCGGAGGTGCCAAGTTTGCCTCGGGTACTGGGGATTGGGTCGATGAGTAAAGGTGCCGTCGCCCTTGCAGTTTACACTCACTATAATGGCAGCCCATTACGATATCAATGTCGCCTTACATACGGACCATTGTCATCCGGAGAATGTGGAAAGCTTTTTAATGCCGCTGATTGAGGAAACCAGAAAACGTCGCGCAGCAGGGCAACCCAATCTCTTCAGCTCTCATATGTACGATGGATCAGCCTTGCCGATGAGTGAAAATATCGCTGCATCCAAACGTATTATGCAAGCCTGCGTTGAAAACGATCTGATTTTAGAGATTGAAACCGGGATAGTTGGTGGTGAAGAAGATGGGCACGACACTTCCGGTGTTTCTGCCGCCAAGCTCTACACCACTCCTGAAGATATGGTAATGGCTGCAAAAGAAGTCGGCTCGATGGGCCGGTTTCTATTGGCGGCTACCTTTGGCAATGTACATGGAGTATATAAACCCGGTAATGTTAAACTGACGCCGGCTATTTTACAGGAAGGGCAGGCTGCAGTCGTCAAAGCCCTTGGACCGGCAGCTCTTCTTGATCTGGTCTTTCATGGCGGGTCTGGTTCCGAACTGGATAAAATACATGAGACTCTTGAATACGGCGTCGTCAAGATGAATATCGATACCGATACCCAATATGCCTACTCTCGTCCTGTGGTCGACCACGTTATGAAAAATTACGATGGCATGTTGAAAATAGAAGGAGAAGTCGGCGATAAGAAGGTATATGATCCAAGGGTATTTGGCAAAAAGGCCGAACGCAGCATGGCGGATCGTATAATCAGAGCCTGCCGGGATCTCAGGTCGGCGGGAACATCACTGGGGAAAAATATTTAACCTCTGCTGGTGTTAGCGTTGCTGAATATCCGTAGTGTATTCTTATTTTTGTTAAACTGTTAAAACTCTATGCAGGATGTTTAAAGGAAGGTTATGAAACGTATTTGCCTCTTTTTAATTTTATTTATTCTTTGCTCCCAGAACATTTGGGCAGCTCGAGCCAAAGTTGATGATCTTGCCCGGGATCCATATGTTTCCGCTTTAGTCATAGACGCCGATACAAATCAAATTCTGTTTGAAGATAATGCCAGTGCATTGGTGTATCCCGCTTCTGTATTGAAGTTGATGGATCTGCTGGTCATCCTCGAATATATTGAACAGGGAAAGGCGAAGCTGGATCAGATGGTTCAGGTAACCAAAGAGGCATCGCAGATGGGTGGCTCACAGGTATATCTTGATCCCAATGAACAATTCTCAGTTGAAGACCTTATATATGCATTAGCGGTGCAATCAGCCAATGACGCGGCTGTTGCACTGGCGACTCATCTGGCTGGATCAACCAAGGCATTTATTGACATAATGAACAGGAGAGCACAGGAACTGGGAATGAAGGATACCCATTTTTATTCGGTGCATGGTCTGCCTCCTGCAAAGGGACAAGAGCCTGATCAGACCACAGCCCGTGATCTTTCAATCCTTGCCCGTGAACTGGCCAAAAAACCTGAGATATTTTTATACACCGGTACCACTGAGCGCCCCATCAGGGATGGGAAATTTATCATGCGCAACCACAATCATCTACTGGGCAGGGTCAATGGATGCGATGGATTCAAGACCGGCTATTTCCAGGCTGCAGGATTTTCTATAGTAGCCACTGCCCAACGAGATGGAACTCGTATTATTGCTATCGTTATGGGCAGTAAGGACCGGAAAATTCGTGATGCCAAGACGACAGAGTTACTGGCGAAGGGGTTTGCCTTGGTGCCGCCGAAGCCGCAGGTCGCTGAGAGAGTGGGGAGCCCTGAACCGGCTCTCGAAGTAATTAAAACAGCGGTCGCTTCCGAGCCTGAGAGAGTACACGTTCCTGAGGAGCCTAAGACACTCGTAGCAACCTCAAATGACAGCTGGAGGATGTTTTTTTTAGGATTGGGTCTCGGTGTTGTGCTTTCTGCCTTACTGGTCATTTACTTTACCAGAAAACGCACAAGAAAAAATTCGGGATTGCGTAGCCTGCACTAATTTGTACAGTCGCACTTTCCAGCATGGCGATCAAACTCTTGCTATGCTGGATCCCGCAGCACTCAGCGTACTACCAGTACCGGAATATTACATTTCGCAAGAACCCGATGGGTGACACTCCCCAGCATCGCTCCTTCCCAATCGCCTAAGCCCCGGGAACCCATGACTATTACGTCACATTCCTCATCCCGGCTAATCTGGCAGATCGTGTCCCAGGCGTTGATTCCCTGTGCGACCATCTCCCTATAATCTGCTTTGTTCCCATTAAGAAAGTCACGGTATGGAGTGAGAATAAGATCAGATTCCTCCCGCTGTGCTTTTACAGCTTCTTCCCGCAGCTTACCCGTTATAAATGCGGGAACTGCACCGGTAACGTAAAGAAGCAATATCGACGCGTCCATAGTCGTAGACAGCATGAGAGCGTTTTTCATGGCTACTTTGGAAGATTTGGAATTGTCGACAGGAAGTAATATTTTCTTGAATTTTTCCATGACACATTCTCCTTAGAGAGTTGAATCCATCATTCACAAGCAATACCAATAATACTCTCCTTTCTTGGCGAGCGTTGGAGGTATGTGGGGAGAATACCCAAGGCAGTTGTGCCAGTTCTTTCCTTTCGGCCATTGAACAATGGCCGAAAGGAAACGGTATAAACTGAAATAAAAAATATTTTGTGAAGCATTAAAACACATCTTGGAGCAAACCCTGCAAAAGGAGGCGCGTGTTTATAAATTTAATTCAACACGTCGATTTTTTTGCCTTCCTTCACTTGTAGTATTAGGAGCTACGGGCAGATTCTCACCGAATCCCTTTGCGGTCAGTCTTTGAGGATCAACCCCTTTCACGACCAGGTAATTGACGACTGCCTGGGCTCTCTTCAAGGAAAGTTTCTGGTTATAGGCGCTCGGTCCCGTGCTGTCCGCATAACCATAAATTTCTGCTTTTACCTGTGGATTCTTTTGAAAAAACTCTGCCCATTTGTCTAATTCAGGGACAACGCTCTGTTTGATAACCCATTTGTCAAAGTCAAAGAGTATGTCGGAAACATCCAAAACCATCTGCAGGTCGGCTACCTGTTCCTCATATGTAGGGGTGCCTTGGTCTGATTGTTGAGTTTGGGGCTGTACTGTTTTACGCTGGAAATCTGGCCGGTTGCCATCCCGAAGAATATAATGTGCTGTAGCTTTATCATGATCACCGATATAATAAACCGTCGCCTTTTCGTCACTGGCTGATCCGTAGGTTTTGATCCGGTTATCGTACCGTGTCTCGGTAGGAGAACTAGCGCATCCGACCAGCAGAAAAGAGATAAAAAGGAAGGCCGATCCAAGCCGATAGAAGGTAGATGTGTGACACATTTTGTTCATAACAATCCTCATTTTGTCTTTCACTTTCTTAAATTAATCGTTGCGATTTTACTGGCCGCTTCCCGTAAAGACCAATTCCTGTTGACTTCTCTTTGAAATATATTAAGTAATATAAACAACTTGATTGTTTTTGTCAGCTCCTTCTGCCTGAGTACGCGCCGCCCCAATTTCGTTTCCCATACTGTACATTAATTTATCCTATCTTTTTTCTGCTCTTTTATCCAGAAATTTTCAATTGACTTTAAATACTACTCTTTTCAGTATCCTCTGAGGAGGAAGGTGGTTTGGTGGTAGGTGTAACATTCTGACTTCAAAATTATCTCAGGATTGCTTATTTTTAATTGCAGGTATCATTGTAGTTATAAAAATACTATAGACAGGGGACTTTGTTTTTAACTTGATATTCCCAACTCTCTGGGTTACAGCAACACCATGATCAAAAGGGAGCAAGTAAGAAGGCTAGACAGGAACGTTAGCGCAATGAGCAGGAACATAATTTAATATTTTATCCAAGGAAACATATGAAAAAAACATATAAATTAACCCATCCAAAAATCAAAGTGGATAGACTTGTGGAAGCTGTCAAACACGATGTTAAAAAATACATAAAAAGAGAGCGAAATAAAAATCTGCCGGAAGGGGTCGACTTTTGGGATTTCGACTGTAAATACGGAGCTACTGAAGAAAATTCACAGGAGATACATTTATCTGAGATAAATAAATATATTGATCAAGCAGAATCGCAGCAGTTGGAATCTTTTTATCTGGAAATAATGGTCAAGCCCGGTCACAGAACAAAGAAGCCGAAATTAAATGAATAAGTGATATTGGACAGAGTATTATTTCCTCATATCCTTGATGTACATAACCGAATTGTTCATACGCATCTCAATCTTAAACAGGTCACTGGCCCGAATAATATCACTGAGCTTTTTATAGCCATAATTGATTGGCGAAAAAGATGTGTTGTTGGATATATATTGGCCGACTCGTCCAAGATGAGCCCAACCGTCTTCTTCGACGGTCTGTTCAACAGCATTCCTGAGCAGTCTGACGAGAGAACCATCCGCCCTCAGTTGGTTACGGGACGCTTTGGCTGCTTTGACTGAATCCTGCTCAGTTTCCTCGTTTTCGACGACTCTCTCTTCAAGGTTTTCTGTGAAAATAAATTGTGAACAAGCATTCACAAAGGGTTGAGGCGTTTTCTTTTCGCCAAATCCGTATACTTTCATGCCGCTCGAGAGTATTCGCATGACAAGCGGTGTGAAGTCACTGTCGCTGGTCATAAGAGCAAAGGCATCTATTTGCTTTTCGTATAGTAAATCCATAGCATCGATGATCATCGCTGCGTCTGTCGCATTTTTCCCCTGTGTATAGGGGAATTGCTGGATCGGTTTTATAGCAAAAGGATGAAGTTTTTCTTCCCAGCCTATGAGATGTTTGCTTTTCCAATTTCCGTATGCTCGACGAATATTGATAATGCCATATTTTGCCAGTTCGGAGAGAACTCCTGCGATACTGTTATGGCTCACGTTATCGCAGTCGATAAGGAGAGCGATATTCTGATCTGTTTTCATGTTTCTCCAATTCTTTGAGTTAATTCGTAGCTTCAGTCAAGATCAAGAACCGAACAGCTATTGATATTATTATCTTGTTGTTACAGTATAAAAACGCTCTGAGAAGAGAATTACAATAAAATTCTGATTCTCCCTCCCTCTGGTGTCGTTATATGTTGACCCTTGCTGGCAACTGTAGCTGTGAAAACCATATTTAATGAGCCTTGTATCTTCCATTTTGATTGTTACATTCTACAATCAAGGAAGTTAGGGCTTCCTAATAACGCAGCCGGTTGCATATCTATAGGGCTTCCGGCAGGCATAAACAATATAAATTGATTATATATATGAGGTAAGACAAATGAAAGGTGACTATGGTTCAATGGCATGGGTAAATGACAATGCAGGTAAAGAGTATGTCTGTATTGTTGATGTCAAGCATTCCAGGGAAAAGAAGTATGAAAAACTGTCAAAGGAAGAAAGGAAGACATGCCAGGACGTTAATCAAATAGTTGGTACTGAACGCTGGTAACTGATTGTAAATACTCCCTCTTGGCTCTGTCAACTGGATAAACTGAGGGGGAGGGCTTGTTAGAATATGGAGGTAATGCATGTCAGATATTTCTAGAGTTTCTGCTGCTGAAATAAGGGATAGAGTACAGTCGGGAGAGGCACTGCTTGTTTGTGCGTACAGTAGTGATGAGAAGTTCAACGTTCATCACTTAGAGGGGGCGCTGAGTTTCTCGGAATTTGAAACCATGGTTCCAACTCTTTCAAAAACCAAGGAACTGATCTTCTATTGTGCCTGAACGAATGAAAGGAGTGCCGCAGGTCTTGCGGATAAATATGGCAAAGAGGGGTTTACCAATATCAAGATTCTGAAGAATGGGCCGGCAGGTTGGAAAGAAGCCGGTTTTCCGATTGAATAACCTCTGTTGCTGTGGTGTGTTAGTTTATTGTAGGAAATCTTTGCCGTTATGAGATATCATGCTTGTTGTGTCGCTGGAGAAAAAAGAAAAAATATTGTCAGATTTACGACAGGAATGAAACTGAGACTTTTAGGTCTCTGGAGAAATATGCATGCTGCTTTTTAAGAAAAAAACACTTACAGGATTGGCCAGAACGTGTGGCTGAGCTGCTAAGATTGGTCCGGCGGATCTGTCGGACGCGTTAAAAGGTTTAGAGTTTCGACGTGACGAAAATCTTCTGGTTGGTGTGGAAACTTCAGATGATGCTGCTGTCTATCGAATTTCAGACGATGTGGCGATGATCAATACCGTTGATTTTATTACTCCCCCCGTGGATGATCCATACTGGTTTGGTCAGATTTCAGCGGCTAATTCAATATCCGATGTTTATTCTATGGGGGGCAAACCGCTGACTGCGCTCAACCTGGTTATGTTTCCAACGGAGCAGTTGGATCTAGGTATTCTCAAAGATATTCTTCGGGGTGGTAACGATAAGGTTATCGAAGCCGGAGCCTGCCTGGTTGGCGGTCATTCTGTCGACGATAACGAACCGAAATATGGTCTCTGCGTGAATGGCATTGTCCATCCGAAAAGGATTATAACCAACGCCGGGGCAAAGCCTGGCGATGCGCTTATTTTAACCAAGCCTCTCGGGTCAGGGGTTCTCTTTAATGCCGTTCGGGCAGGCAAATTTAGTATGGCGGAACTTGAAAGGTCTGTTTTGCCACTGGTAGCTTCGCTTAATGGTCCGGCTATGGAGAATGCTCTGCAGTACGATCTGCATGCATGTACGGATATAACCGGTTTTGGATTGCTCGGACACTTGCTTGAGGTTGCCGACGGTAGCGGAGTTCATGCTGTTCTCAACTATTCTGCTCTCCCGTTTTATTCAGGGGCGTATGATATGTACAAAAAGGGGCAGACGACTGGAAGCAATAAGGCCAACAGAGCTCTGGTGGCAAGGTTTCCTCTTATTGTCGAACATATGTTGTCACCATCGCAGGAAGAGCTTTTGTATGATCCGCAAACTTCTGGAGGACTATTGTTGTCACTCCCAAAAGATCAGGCACCAATGCTGCTTGCAGATTTGTATTCTGCCGGTATGGACGTAGCTAAAATAATCGGCGAAGTTGTTGACGGGGCTGTTGGTGTAACCGTTCAGTGATTCAGTGACTGTCCCACTCTGGTTTTTCGAAAAAAGGGGCGAGGAGAATGGTCATCCCTGATCGTTCAGTGCTGACAGTGATTCAGCAACCGAACGGTGGATGGTAATAAATGAGTCAAAACCTGAAATCTCAAAAACCTCCTGCACATGCTCCTGCATCGCACAGGTGATAAAGAGGTATTGTTGTGATTTTTTATATGCTTTGGCGATATTCAGAATAATACGCAATCCGGCACTGGATATATAGTCGAGGTTGTTAAAATCGAAAACCAGATGTGTATACGGTGCGGCAAGAAAATCCTGCAGTTGCCGCTCAAACTGTGGAGCGGAGTTGGAGTCAAGCCGACCGCTTAAGGCAAATATAGTTGTGTTCTTCTCTTTGGTGATGGTTGTTTCCATAGTATTTTTTAGGCGCGCGAAGCTACCTGTGCTCCTTGGGTAAGTTTTTTTGCAGAGTAAGAATATTCTTTTCTTTCAATCTGGAATAATTCCAATAATCACAGAACTGGCTGACCAGGAGAATTCCAAGTCCGCCACATTTTCTTTCTTCGAGAGGAAGATTTGTGTCGGGTAATTTACAGAGAGTTGGGTCGAATGGCAACCCTGTGTCAACTATCTGGATTGTCAATTTCTTGCCTGTTTTCGTGAGCGAAATATCAATCGGATGTTTCTTGTCACAGTCACCATGCTCAATGGTATTGGTGATAAGTTCATCCAGGACCAGGTTAATTTCAGCCAAAGTTTTCCGGGATAGAGACCACTTATGCTCTAGGGCCTTAAGCTGTTCAAGCAGAGTGTTGAGTTCTGACAGGTCATTTTCTATCCGGAAAGTGATTTTCATCTTCTATAGCACGGTCGCCCCTGTTCGGCTGAGGCAGCAGTCAGCAGCCTGTTGTAGGTTTTTTCTTTCCCATTGATGGAGCTCTTTTAAAAGAGCTTTCAAAGAAAGAGTAGACGTTTCGGGAAATTGTTCAAGTATTTTTGAAAAATGTTTGCGATTAATAGTCAAAACAGTGGTGTCTGCCTCCGCTTGAAGAGTGAAAAGGGCGGGCATAGCGCCAAGAAGAGAAAAGGAACCCAGGAAGTCTCCTTTAGTATACTGGTGAAGGACGACTTTCTCGTTGTTATACTGTTTCAGAAGGGACAACTGACCGGAGAGTATTAAATAGGCTCGTCCATGGTCGTCGCCTTCTTCAAAGAGGATATCACCTGGGGATAATAGTACTCGTTCAGCAATAAAAGCTAGTAGCTTCATAGCTTTGGCTGGAAAATTATAGAAGAAATGGACACCTTTTAAAAGTTCCAGATTTTGTTGCATTTCCGGAGCCTGATTATTTTCTGCCGTATATGAGCTCATGAAGTATTCCTTTCTGTTCAATGAGTTCAGTATAGGTACCGAACTCAACTAGTTTTCCTGCTTTCATTACCGCTACTTTGTCAAAGGAGTCTATGATATCAAGTCGATGCACTGCGGCTATCACCGTTCGCTTGCCTTTCCAGCGGGTTGTCATCAAGCGCTGAATCCTTGCCTGGGATTTATTATCGAGGGCCGAAGTGGCTTCATCCATCAGGATGATTTTTGGCTGTTTCATGAGCACTCGGGCAATGGCGAGTTTTTGTCTCTGTCCTCCGGATAATCGATCACCCATGGTCCCAACCTGGAAATGCATGCCGAAAGCGGCAATTTTCTCAAGATAATCCTGTTCTACCAGCAGGTGCATGATTGATTGGTTGATGATCTCCTGTGCCTGTGAGTGCCCTGGCTTGATCTTTCCAAAGAAAATATTGTTCAGGATCGATTGCCCATGAATATAATTTGTCTCACTGTAAAAAGTATAGAGGTCTGGGCCAATCGATTGGCACCATTGCGGAAATACCTGCCGGGCTTTGAGAATGTTTTCTTTCAGCTCTTTTGACAACCTGCTCATAGTGTGAATGGAAGGCGTAAAGTTCAGGGCCAGAGAAAGAAGAAAGGATTGGTTCTGAGGGGATAATGAAGAGAGGGAATACTTTTTTAATCGGAGGAGAATAGTTTCACACTCTTCAAGTCGGTCTGCCGGTACGGGGCTATTTTTAAAGAACAGGTCGACGGTACCGACACCGGCCAGAATATCGACTGCCTGTCCGGCAAGTTCGATGCCTAGTGCAAAAAGAGGCTGCAGAAGGTTGACAGATTGAAGAAAGGACTGAAATTGAGCGTTCCCGGATAGGAGCTGATAGCTGAAATCTCTTTTGGTGCTGGTTCCAAAGAGAATGTTTTCAGCCACATTTGAGTTAACATGGTAGGCTTCCTGATTGTAAAACTCTACATAATTTGCAAGTTTACTGCCAAATTTTTCTCGGAAGCGATGCCTGATACATATTATCTTTTCGGCGGCTTCTTCATCGTCATGAGCAATCATACTATCAAGGCCAAAACGCATAACGTCGACGAAAAGGCCTACCTGTTGGAGAATCTGAATCATTCGATCCAGATCTATATGCATCTCCTCGTTCGGTGACGCAAACACTGCCTCTATTGCAGCCGTATAGGCATACATCAGGTTTTCTTTAATCGATCCCGTGAAGATGAATGGGTTCTGGGAAATATAGCCGATACTTCGGATAATTTCTCTTTTGGGAAGAGTTGACAGTTCACGGCCGTCAATTTTAATGCTGCCCGATGAATAATTGAACATCTTGCCGATGCTCTGGATAAGAGTACTTTTGCCACCTCCGGAATAACCGACCACTGCCAGATGTTCACCGGCTGCAAGGGAAAATGATATGCCATTTAAGAGACGATGTCCGTCAGAGGTTTCGTAAATGAGGTTGTTCACTTCCAGGTCGCCGGTCAATGGCTGGTCATCGGCTTCGACAGGTTCAAGCGAAAACTCCGGGAACACATCGAAATAATTCATTGTTCGGTTATAGCCAACCGAGGCATCCTGATATGTCTGATAGAAATCTATTAATTCCTTCCAGGGATCAAAGAGTTTTTCCTGAGCAGACAAAAAAGCTACCATGGCCCCGAGGGCAAGTTCGCCATGCATGACCAGGTATCCACCAAAGATAAAGACAACAAAAGGCCCTATGCCGATAAAGTAGTTGTTCGCTGTTTTTATTCCGAAGCGAAACAGCGACCAGCGGATTCTAATCATTTTCAATCGTTCGGCGAGTTTATTAAACTTTTTTCCTTCCTGATTGTATGCTCCATGTATCTGAATTTCGTTGATAGCAGAAATAGATTCGGCAATTTGGTTGGATGTTGTTCTGGAGAGATCCACCCTTTTTTTGTTGGCTTTATTCGCCTTTTTTTGCAGGAGGGGAATGACAAAAACGACAATTGGATAGATAAGCAGGGTGGCACCGGCAAGTTTTGGGTTTAGCCAGAATAAATAGCCCGCAAAGGCAAGAAGTGTAAGAATATTGCTGACCGGCACGGCAAAGGCCATACCGGCAAAGGTACCTGCTGTGCTGAGTTCGTTCATCAGGGAAGCGACCACCATTCCCGGTTGGGTCGTGCGGAAAAAACCAAGAGGGAGCGTGAGAATATGCTCATAAAGTTCCTTGCGCATGGTGGTTATAGCTCTTTCACCGATGACTGCCTGGAGGTAATTGATCGCGAGCTTCAGGATACTTGCCGTAGTGATTGCGACGATGTAAATGGCGCTGTAAAGGATGAGACCATGGACATTACGCAGGGCGATAGAGTCATTGATTATTCGTTTCTGCATCTCGAGTGGGAGGACTCTGGCAAAAACTATCAGAATGATAACCAGCAGCAGAATAAGCTGCAGTTTGAGGTTGTCTTTAAAAATCCAGTAAAAAAGGGACTTCTCGGTTATTTGGGAAGCCGTTTTGTCCTGCTTCATTCGTCATTCCTTGAGGGTCTTGCCGAGAGCGCAAAAATTATAATTTTCTTCTGGAAATCTGCCATGTTTACTACTTTGTCCCTTTTCGCCTGTAATATATAGATTATAAAATCATATATTCTGCAGATTGTAAATCATTGCTGACTCATGTCCAGTAGAGAGATGATTTGCCGTGAAAAGGGTGCGGATTCTCAATAGCATAATACTTGACAACCGATTTTAGACCATGTACAAATTTATTGTAAAGAATAAGCTGAAATACTTATGAACATATGCAACAAAATGGACTTTTGTAGTACAGAATGATGATTGCAGTTTTTTTTATGAGTCTTGTATCTGTCAGGAATGCCTTTTTTAGTTGTATTTTGTCTCGGTTTATTTCATTAATTGGTTCGTTTGAGAGAAGAATTTTGGTATATGGTTTTGATCAGTCTTATACAAACTCTAATTTGCTACGTGACAAAATTTGCCCCGTTAAAAAAACCGGACCCTTTCATTTTTTAAGTACCACTCTTTAGTGGTATAATCAAAAAAAAAATCTATAGAGTGTTATGAAATTATAAACATGGATGTACATTCAAGGCACTGGGAGGACTACACAGAAGTATGAGTGCCTTCATTATAAGATAATAAAACAAGTCGTAATTTAGAATATGCAAGGAGCAGGAATAATGAACAATTTGTTGGCTGGAATTATCCCAGGTGAAGGTGGTCTGGAAGCAACCGGATCCGGAAAGTATACTCTCGCAATCGGTTTGCTGGCATTATTGACCCTCATTGGGGTGGCTGCAGGCGTGCATTCCATTTACGTTGGCCATGAGCATACGTACGGTGTCAGTCGCGGAGTACCATGGGGTATCCTGATTGCCGCCTACGTCTTTTTTGTGGTGACTTCGACGGGGCTGTGCATAGTCTCTTCAGTGGGCCACGTTTTTGGTTTTGAGAATTTCAATCCCATCGCCAAGCGGGCAGTATTTATGTCGATAGGTACCATTGTTGCCGGTTTTCTGGTCATTGCCTTTGAGATCGAAAACTCGTGGCGTATGCCGGTTGGTAATGTGATTGGTGCAAATCCGACCTCCAACATCTGGTGGATGGGAACTTTGTACGGTGCCTACCTGTTCTTTATGATGATTGAGTTCGTCATGCTGCAGGTGAACAACCATAAGGTTGCCACAGGTTTTGGCCTTGCGGGATTATTGACCGGTATTGTTGCCCATTCCAATCTTGGGGCGGTATTTGGTCTTCTAAACGGTCGTGAATTCTGGCACGGACCGTATATGCCAATCTACTTTATCACCTCGGCTGCGATGTCCGGCTGTGTGGCGATTATCTTTTTTACCTATATCGCCTACAGGTTCAACGGCTGGAAAATGAGTGAAAAGATGAAAAAGTCGATGGAGAGTGTGGCAAAGATGGGTGCCCTGATGATGGCCATAATCATCTTTTTCACCAGCTGGAAGATGATAACCGGTGTAACGGGGCAACCTCCTGGGAAATATGAAGCGATGATGGCACTTCTGAGTGGACCCTATTCCCTGAATTTCTGGATAGGCGAAGTGGCCCTGGGCATGATTATACCCTTTGGCATCATTATGGCAGTAAAAGGCCGGAATATGAATGCGCTGTTTATTGCCTCTTTAGCCGGGATGATAGGTATCTTTTTTATGCGCTATGACCTGGTGATCGTGGGCCAACTGGTCCCGGCATTTCATGGCATGGGTCTCGTTGACTATCCGGAATTGTATACCTATATGCCTTCCCTGCACGAGAATCTCGTCGTACTTGGTGGTATCGCATTTTGTGGGCTGACCTTCCTGATGGGGGAAAAACTGTTTCGGGGACATGTTTCTGAACAACACTAATATATGTAATTAAAGCAAAATTGTTCCGCTCAAAGAAAATTAAAGCCCTGTCGCTATTTGCCGGCAGGGTTTGTTGAAAATCAAGAGGTTCGAGTATGAAAATTGATGATTTAGAACAGATGGAAAGTGAAGACCTTAAAACCCTTCCTTCGGAAGAACGTCGGAGGTTTCTACAATTAGGTCTGGCTGTTACTGGTATATATCTAAGTGGCAGTGTCTTGTCTCTGTGCTCTGTGAAAGAGGCTCAGGCTGCTGGAGTTGTTCCGGAGTTTGGCAAGTATCCGTACTCTCCTCACTATAGCATGGTTATCAGGGAAAAACTCTGCATTGACTGTGAGCGTTGCAAAGAGGCCTGTGTCAAAACGAACCATGTTCCGGCTTATGGGTTTAGAACGACTATTCTCGAGAAGCGTCGCTCTCTAGGTGGAGAGAATTTTGAGACGACTTTTATGCCTGTGCTCTGTAATCACTGTAATCGACCTCCATGTGTTAGAGTGTGTCCGACAACCGCGACCTGGAAAGACGAGAAGACCGGCATTGTTGTAATGAATCCCGGACGGTGTATTGGTTGTAAAACCTGTATGACCGCTTGTCCCTATAACGCGCGGTATTTCAAAGAAGAAACGAGGTCTGTGGACAAATGTGATTTCTGCCTGGAATCCCGGTTATCCAAAGGAGAAACGACCACTGCCTGTGCTGAAGCCTGTCCGGCCGATGTGCGCGTTTTTGGTAATCTGGCCGATCCGAAAAGCAGAATTTCACAACTTGTGCATTCACCGGATACCATGGTGTGGGTGTTACGTCCTGAAACGGGTGCTGTCCCGAATGTGTTTTATATAAATTCCTGAGCTGGAAAAGCAAGTTGATCTTCTCTCTGTCCAAGACAGGGAGAGTCACGGTGATACGTAGGAGAAAAAAAATGAAGAAGATTCTGTTATTGATGGTTGTCAGTGGTTTTCTACTTTCCGCTGCATTGCTTTGGGCCAGTGGGGATGTTCTGGATGATAAGGCGTATGATGAGGACACCTATGGTCCCAAAGACCCAATCGTCTGGGTAAAGCCTGTTAAATCGGTTGTTTTTGAACATAAAGTTCACACTATGGGCGCTGGTTTGGAGTGTGATTCCTGTCACGATGATCTTTTTGAAATGGAAGCTGGTGCTGCTGAGGAAAAAGAAGATTTCACCATGGCGACTCTGTACGAAGGCGGCTATTGCGGCTCCTGTCATGATGGATCCACAGCCTTTGCCTCAAATACCCGCTGTACCGCCTGTCATATTGGTGTGCGGGGACATGCCCGCCTGCTCGGAGATGGGGGGGACACTGAAAAATCTCACTAATAGCTTTACTCTCCTCCTGATAACTTCTCGCACTTTTCAGTACCTCCTGTGGGCTGAAAAGAGCACTGTCTTTGTGGAGTTAGCCATGTTTTAAAAAGAAAGGACCGATAAATTTTTATCGGTCCTTTCTTTTTTGCCAGCCGAGCAATCAGCTCGACAGCAGTATTCTCCCACCGCTTCCAGCTTTATCTCATGCAAGGGCATAAAATGCGCCCAAATCCATATTGATCCGCTTAACACCCCGATAATATGTGGTAAAATCATGTACCATCATTGAGTCTCAGCTTTTAAAGTTCTTTCCATTCACATTCCTTGGATCAAGTAAATATAAAATATGGATAGTAATTCAGCCACTTAGCACTTTTACGGTTATGGCTCAAAATGCGCCCGGCGTATAAGGCCTTTATGGCGCGATATGCGCCCTGGTGGGGAAGAGTTGTTGGTTTGGAATGTAGCAATCCTTTCTGAATGTTTCTAAATAATCGTATCATAACAATACGATAAGAACGTACGGTCAATGTTAATCCTGCCTCTCTTGTTATGGCATACCTCTTGCTATTTAAGAAGTAACTTAAGAATCGTTCTGGAAACACTATATGGAGGATATCATGGCAACAACGATGCATAAACAGGTAATAAGCCGACCAGTTGAGAACATATGGCAAAGTCTTTGGAAACTGGCCGAGCAGGTGAGTGAATGGTTTTGGTTTTTGCTTTCATTTACTCTTTTTGTTGCGCTGGGTCCTTTTAGTGCTCCGATTGCATTGATAGCCCTTCTGAAACTGGGGTTGGAAGACAATGAACATCAGGAACCGGAATCGATATCTGCGAAATAACTCAAACAATATTTTAAACCTGCAAACTAAATTAGTCTCATAAGGAAGGAGATACACAATGGAAGGGAATATATCTATCACCACTGCACCGAGGCCAGTCAAATTGCCGTCGAATATTCTCATGTGGTTGAGTTTGTCCATGATTGTTATTGGTGTGGCCGGAGCCGTCTATGCACAATGGGTGGGACATCATCATGCTTTTGCCAATACCCGTGAGATGCCCTGGGGAATGCTTATCGGGGTTTATGCATATCTGGCGATTATTTCAACAGGGCTTTGTGTTCTGGCCGCTTTCAGTCATGCTTTTGGTGGTAACCAGATGGCTCCGTTGGCCAATAGAATGGTATGGCTCTCGATCATAATGCTCCTTGGGGCATTTACTGTAATAGGTCTGGAAATCGAAAATCCATGGCGAATGCCTCTTGGGGTTGTTCTGCATCCAAATGTCACTTCCAATATCTGGTGGATGGGTACACTTTATGGTATGGCCGTTGGTATTATGTTTCTGGAACTTTTCCTGATCATTACCAAGCGATTTTCTGCCGCTATCATTCTGGGAGTATTCGGAGCTATTGCCGAAGCGCTTGCAAACAGCAATCTGGGATCGGTTTTTGCCTCACTACACTCCAGACCGTTCTGGTATGGCTCCCAACTCCCTGTTTTTTTCCTTGCCTGCGCAGTTTTGTCTGGAGCCGCTGCTGTGGTGATGTTTACCCACTATAGTCACCTTCTGCAGAAACGACCGATGTCTGAAAGTACCTTTAAGGGATTACAGACTGCCGGGAAAATAATGGTTCTAATGACTTTCCTGGTTACCCTTGCAACTGTATGGAAACTCGCCAATGCCTATTGCAGCACGGATGAGATGATAATGGCGGCGGATTCTTTGGTTAAAGGACCTCTGTCGACAAGCTTTTGGGTATTTGAAATATGCATTGGTCTGGTTCTGCCTTGTCTGCTTCTGGTTTTCAGTCGCTTATCATCGATTCATGCCATGTCCACCGCTGCATTGATGATTCTGGTCGGACAGTTTTTCTCTCGATATAACCTGGTTGTCTCCGGTCAGATTGTTCCCAACGATTATGAATTTGTGGGTGTACCTCAATATCTCTCATATATGCCTTCAGCTGCTGAATATCTATTGGTGATTGCCGGGATCGGCGTAGTTGCCTTTGGTTTTATTATCGGAGAACGTTTTCTTGATAGGACCTTTAACGATAAAAACACTCACTGATTGATTTGGAAGTTACGCTTAAGTGTCTTAGTCGGTGCGGGACATTCTTCCCGCACCGATTATGAGGAGAAATGGTAATGAAAGAAAATAAGGCCTTGTTCACTATAGGGACAGCTGCTGATATGTTGGAAATACATCCACGTACTCTCCGCAATTATGAGGACGCCGGCCTGATTAGCCCATGCAGAAAGGGTTCCTGGAGATATTTTACCTTACGTGACATACAGTGGATTGAATGTCTTAGGGAGATGGTTCACGAACATGGGATAAGTATAAATGCAGTGAAGAAATTGCTGAAATTCACTCCATGTTGGAATATCATTGATTGTCCTTTTGAAAAAAGAAAACGATGCTCCGCATTCTTCTCAAATACACTCGTGCCAAAGAAGATAACCAGAATAGTTCCGCCTCCAATGAATGACGATATAGCTGCATAGGCATTCTGCCCATGTTTTTTGAACCCGAATTTTCTCTGCTCCTTTTGCAGAATTGCCGCAAATGAAGGAAAATTATGGGGAGCTTCCACTTGCGGCTAGTGTGCATTCCGGCTAAAAGTCAGTCCGGCGTTTCCCGCCTCTCTCCTTTGTACTGAAGACAAATCATAGTTATATCATCCGCTTGTGGTGCGTCCCCTTTGAATAGTTTGACCTCATCTGCCACTGCTGGGACAAGGATCTGCGGTGTTGCCAATCTTACGCTTTCAAGAAAATTTTTTAATCTTTCAGCCGTATACCAGTCGCCATTCTGGCCTATAGCTTCTGTCACCCCATCGGTGTATACAAGAATGGCATCACCCGATTCCATCTGGATGGTGCCCTCTTTGTACATAATCTCATCGAAAGCGCCCAAGACGGGACCATGCTTGTCTTCAATGAGTCTGAAGGAACTTTTACCTTTCCTCAAAAAAGGCGGGTTGTGACCGGCGTTGGTAAATGTCAAAAGACCTGATTTGATATCCAGAATACAAACAAAAAGTGAACAAAACATACCGGCGGGATTATGTCGGCTGATCTCCCGGTTGGCTTGGCGAACAATCTCAGCCGTCCTGTTGCTCCCGCCATAGGCATAGTTTCGAATCATTGTTTTGACAACCGCCATGAAGAGTGCTGCCGGAACACCTTTCCCAGAGACATCCCCAAGGCAGAAACAAAGTTGATTTTTCCTCACAAAATAGTGATCATAAAAGTCGCCCCCAACCTCAAAGGCAGGGAGACAGATGGCACAAATTGAAAATTCGGGTTCTTCGGGTAAGGTGGATGGCAGAAGGCTCATCTGTATTTCGCGACCGATCTGCAGTTCTTCCTCCATTCTTTTCTGGGAGGCGGCCAGGGCGTCAGCCATTCTGCGCTGCTCGGTTACAATTCTTAGAGCAAGGATTATAGATTTCTGGCTGTCTCTCAATGAAAATTCAGAACAACTGATTTCCAAAATTTCGCGCTTGCCCAGGATCTCCGCCTCCAATTCCTGTCGGTTATGCTCGCTTGCCAGCAGTTGATTAATCGAAAGTCCGGCAGAGTCGTCAATGGTCCCGGCAATTTTCAGCGGAAGCAGCTCCGCCAGGTCGGAGCCTAAGATTGAAAGATGGTTTCGGCCGACAAGCTGATCAAAGGCCTTGTTGCACCAACGAACTTCTCCCGTGGCATCTGTCCATACGATGGAATCCACGATTTCACTGAGCGCCACTTCCATTTTACCAATGGTTTCGCGGAGTTCGTCCAGAACTGATACAACGGGTAGCTTTGATTCATTCGTAGATGATGGCGGAAACGCCCGGTCCACAGGTATGATCTTCGCCCCAATTAAGTAATTGCCTCCAACCTTCTCAACCACTATCAGGTGTTTGGACCACTGTTTTCGACCATCTCCCATAACCACTGCTGCTTCAACAACATGATCGGAAATTCGTGATTTTCCTGTCACCAGAAATCTTGAAAATCCCATGTTGTGAGAGTCGTGGAAGGCAGTGGGGATAATTCGATTGAGGCTGGTGCCGATGAGTTCTTCGGTCCATTGGTAGACTTCCAAAAATAACGAGTTGGCATATATCACCAACCCACTTCGATCTGAAATAACCACTGGAGCGTCATTGATTTTTTTCAACTGGTCGATTTTGTTCATACCGTAACCTGTGTAATTCCACTTAATGCATCATACGGACAGAGAGCTCCTGCAATCTTACAAGCATATGCATATTTCACTGCAAAACAACGAATAACCGACCAAAATCGTGTTAAAAGAATGTGTGGGAGCATCCATAGTTCGCTGTACCAGGAAGGAAGATCACCCTAGAAAATCCTTCCTGCGGTAGTTTCTTTTATGGCGCAAAATACGTCCTTTGTGACAAGGGCGCAAAATGAGTCCTGAAAAAATGTCCAATGATGGAAAATTTAAGGTTGAAGCAAAGACTAATTAATAATAATTAATACAATTGGTTGAGGGCAATTTTTATGTTGGTGGTTAACTCGATGTATAAAATTTCCAGCAAAAATAATGATCGATAAGTTGACAACTGTAAGTGTAAGGTTTAGAGGTAGCATATGTTTCAATGAAATGAAAGCGAGTCGTAGAAAACCGTGGTTTGAAGTTACAGTAAGCTCTGTGAACAGGAGGGACTTATGGAAGGAATTTATTTTCTCATAATATGGATAGGGAGTGCGGTATTGCACACATTGTACGAATTAAAGGTAAAACCGTATCTTGATGATACATTCAGAAGGGATACCAGTAATTGGCCATTTTTTTAAAAACAATCAAAAACAAAATATACTTTTTAATGAGAGGTGACAAATGAACAATATCTTAGGGGGAATACTCCCGCAGGAAGGCGGTTTTGAAGCAACCGGATCCGGAAAGTATACTCTCGCAATCGGTTTGCTGGCATTATTGACCCTCATTGGGGTGGCGGCAGGCGTGCATTCCATTTACGTTGGCCATGAGCATACGTACGGTGTCAGTCGCGGAGTACCATGGGGTATCCTGATTGCCGCCTATGTCTTTTTTGTGGTGACTTCGACGGGGCTGTGCATAGTCTCTTCAGTGGGCCACGTTTTTGGTTTTGAGAATTTCAATCCCATCGCCAAGCGGGCAGTATTTATGTCGATAGGTACCATTGTTGCCGGTTTTCTGGTCATTGCCTTTGAGATCGAAAACTCGTGGCGTATGCCGGTTGGTAATGTGATTGGTGCAAATCCGACCTCCAACATCTGGTGGATGGGTACTTTGTACGGTGCCTACCTGTTCTTTATGATGATTGAGTTCGTCATGCTGCAGGTGAACAACCATAAGGTTGCCACAGGTTTTGGCCTTGCGGGATTATTGACCGGTATTGTTGCCCATTCCAATCTTGGGGCGGTATTTGGTCTTCTAAACGGTCGTGAATTCTGGCACGGACCGTATATGCCAATCTACTTTATCACCTCGGCTGCGATGTCCGGCTGTGTGGCGATTATCTTTTTCACCTATATCGCCTACAGGTTCAACGGCTGGAAAATGAGTGAAAAGATGAAAAAGTCGATGGAGAGTGTGGCAAAGATGGGTGCCCTGATGATGGCCATAATCATCTTTTTCACCAGCTGGAAGATGATAACCGGTGTAACGGGGCAACCTCCCGGGAAATATGAAGCGATGATGGCACTTCTGAGTGGACCCTATTCCCTGAATTTCTGGATAGGCGAAGTGGCCCTGGGCATGATTATACCCTTTGGCATCATTATGGCAGTAAAAGGCCGGAATATGAATGCGCTGTTTATTGCCTCTTTAGCCGGGATGATAGGTATCTTTTTTATGCGCTATGACCTGGTGATCGTGGGCCAACTGGTCCCGGCATTTCATGGCATGGGTCTCGTTGACTATCCGGAATTGTATACCTATATGCCTTCCCTGCACGAGAATCTCGTCGTACTTGGTGGTATCGCATTTTGTGGGCTGACCTTCCTGATGGGGGAAAAACTGTTTCGGGGACATGTTTCTGAACAACATTAATCAATGGTTCGATCACCGTTTTAAAAAATCGGTTATGGTTGCAGCAATTGACTAATTGAGGAGAGTTTGTCCATGGTGAGAAACAAAGCACAGGTGGAACCAATAAAGAAAGATCTTCCTATTTATCCAATTGGGGTGGCGGCGAAATTACTGAATGTCCATCCACGTACCCTGCGAATTTATGAAGATGAAGGACTGATTAAACCTACCAGAGAAGGTAATCGAAGGCTTTACTCTACAAATGACATTACCTGGATAGGATGTCTGCGCAGGCTCATTCATGAAGAGGGTATTTCCATTCCCGGAATCAAAAAGCTTCTGCGGTATGCCACCTGTCATGAAATTGCCGATTGTCCTGAAGAAATACATTGTAACTGTGATGCGGTAGTGGATAATGCCATCCCTCGCAGTCTTCGTATTGCCGGGAACAGGGAAGAAGAGAAGAGGGCAAAAGAAAGAGATATTGCTGCCCGGATTCAGTCACAGAAAGAGGATAAAAAAGATAAGGCAAAGGACCGCAAAGTGCAGTGAGAAGAATATGTCCGGGTGTTGGACTGTGGCCCACAAAAAAACGGCCTGTTCATATTTGTTGAACAGGCCGTTTTTTATTGAAAAATATTTCTGATAATACATATATCAAACAAATATTTAATTCACGGAGTTATTATGCAAAAAAAAGCATATCTGCCGGTCAAACAGAAACAGGTTTCCACTTTGATCTTCGAACAATTGCGGGACAATATTTTTCGTGGCCAATTGCGCCCAGGCGAGCAGCTGCCACCGGAGCGCGAATTGGCGAGTACCATGCAGGTCAGCAGAACTTCCGTTAGAAATGCTATTACCCAGCTTATCACTATGGGGTACCTTGAGACCCGGCAGGGTAAAGGTACATCTGTCGTAGACAGGAGAGGCACCAATGCGAATAATCCTTTTGCCAATATCATTTCTTCGGGACGTTCTTCAATAGATGAACTGCTTGAGTACAGAATTGGTATTGGTACGCATGGAGTGACGCTTGCGGCAGAAAGAGCGACTGAGAGCGATATCAAGTTTCTTGAAAGTGTGATGGAGCGTGCGGGCAGGAGTGGCTTGAACACCCAGGCAGAGACAGAGGCAGATATTGCCTTTCATATGGGTATTGCCTATGCGACTCAAAATTCTGTTTATGTCGATCTGACCAGGCACTTTTATGAGTATATGTTTCACAGAATAAAGGAACTGCACTGCTTCCTCTATGAAGTTAAAGCGAATCTCGACCAGATTGAGCTGCAGCATGCCGCAATTTTAGCCGGAATAAAAGCTCATGACCCGGATGCTGCTCGAAGAAGTATACTTCATCATATCCAATTCTTACGCGATATTCTGCGTGAGCATCACGTAGCATAAGAAAAAGTAGCTTGGTTATGTGCAGCCCAGCTGTAAACTGATCTTGAGTATTGATGATCAGGATCAGGTCACTTTTATAACGACCAGGGTAATATCATCTTCCTGTTCGAGATCTCCTCTGAAGGTATTCACTTCTGCGACTATTGCTTCCTGAATGACTTGAGCAGAGTCTTTCGCGTGATCCCGGATGGTTTTTTCAACCCGTTTATGTTCGAAAACCTCATTTTCTTTATTACGGGTTTCACTGATGCCGTCCGTGCCAATGACAATGATGTCTCCGGGCTTGATGGAAGACATTGTACTGTCCTGGTAATTGAAGGATTCGTCCACGCCAAGCACCAGGCCGGATCCATCAAGATGTGAAAATGAACCGGTTTCATCGTGGTAGACGACAGGTGGCTCATGTCCTGCCCGAACCCACTTAAGCTCCTTTGTTTGCGCATTAATTTCCAGAAAAAACATCGAAGTAAATCGGCTGCTCTTAGCATAGTCCTGGGTGATAAGACTATTTATACCTTTTAGAAGCTGTGCGGGGTTTTGGTAATCTCTGATTGCCGCGGTAAGAAAGGCCTGTACTGAGGTCATGAGCATTGCTGCGCCGATACCATGACCGCAGGCATCGGCTACCACGATGCCGAGTTTGCCATCGGGGAGCTGGAAGTAATCATAGTAATCGCCTCCTGTCTCCTCGCAATAGATGGAGGTACCGCTTATCTCAAAACCCTCAAGCTCAGGATTGTGATCGGGGAGGAGGTTTTGCTGGACTTCTTCAGCTATTTTCAGGGAATGAATCAGTTTAAATCTGTGTCGCAGTCCATCGATCATATGATTGGTATGCCTGGCGATGATGCCGAATTCATCGTAGGTGGCAACTGGAACTTTGGATGACAGATTTCCATTGGTTACCTGTTCCAGAACTTTGGTCTCGTTGTCGAAGAGGAGTTTCAGGTTCCTGGAGTAGGAGAAGATAAGATTAATCAGCAGCACCAGCAGGATGGCCATAATGAAAAACACTTCATAGGTGATGGAGAGCTGCGCTGCAGAGATGGATTGTTCGTCCTGTGCTGTCTGAATCATCCATTCAATGTCGCGATGAAAAACCAGAATGAGCACGAGAGCAACTGAAAATGAGGTGGTCACCGCGACATAGGTGAATTTGCGAGTCATGGGAAAAAGACGCCTGGGCAGGGCTAGGATAGAATCATTTTCCTTCGCCTGAAGTATCACATTCCTCTCCTGGGCAAGGGACGAATCGAGACTGATAAAAAAACCGGCAATAATGCAGCCGATCATCATTGAGGCAAGATTTGGCAATGGAATGCCATAAGTGATTCTGTTGAAGCTGTTAATAATTATACCCGCTATAAAGCAGAGACCGAAGTCGAGAATCAGGGCTCTCTTTGATTGGGTAATCTCAGCTGCCGAGCAAACATAGACCTTCTGTAAGAATGGCCTGGCCAGCAGCACAAAGAAGAATCCGCTAAGAATGATTGTCCCCAGGTTCACGGGGGACAGCGATGCTAAAATCGGTCAGACTTGTCCGCCATAGTAGGTCAATGCCAGGATTGCAAAGCTGTACTGAACAAGAACTCTCATGTTGTATATTCACCCGGAAAACTGCAAAAATCGGAACGGAGTATCTTCCGTCTTTAAGGTACTAAAGATGATAGTTATAGAGTTCTTTGTCAAGGTAAACCGGATTTCAGGTAGTACGTGCTGGAAAGATATTATCCTGTATTTTCAAGAGGATCAGTAAGATCATACCTCTCGATTTTTCTGCGCAGTGTATCTTTAGAGATACCCAGTTCCCGGCAAGTCATCATTTTTTTCCACTTGTTGCGCTGCAGTGAGAGCTGGATTGCTTTTTTTTCGATATTTTCAAGGGACAACCCTTCATAAGTGGAAAGGAGTGGAGAGTCGAGCCGATCTCCTTGTCCGCTGAATGTTTCGGGCAGATGCTCGAGTTGGATAAAGCCGCCGGAACAAAGGATAAAACCATATTCAATTATATTTTCCAATTCACGAATATTACCGGGATATTTATATTTCATCAGCAGGGTGAGAACCTCGTCGCTGACTCCAACTATGTCCTTTTGCTTTTCTGCTCTGAATTTCTTCACAAAATGATCGATCAGCAGAGGGATGTCCTCAATCCTTTCCCTGAGTGGCGGAAGCATAATGTTGACCACATTGAGGCGATAATAGAGATCGTCTCGAAAGCCGCCATTTTTTACCAGCTCGAGAAGATCCTTGTTGGTGGCGGCAATAATTCGAACGTCTGCTTTTATTGGAGTATTCGATCCGAGCGGTTCATAGACCTTCTGCTGCAGGACCCGGAGGAGCTTTACCTGCAGTGATTGGGGAATATCTCCGATCTCATCTAAAAATATTGTGCCTCCCTCCGCCGCTGCAAACCGGCCGAGTTTATCTTTACGTGCATCGGTGAAAGCCCCGGCTTTATAGCCAAAGAGTTCCGATTCAAGAAGGGTATCCGGCAGGGCGCCACAATTGACCACAATGAAAGGTTTATCATTTCTGGACGAAGCATGGAAAATGGCGCTCGCTACCAGTTCTTTCCCTGTGCCACTCTCTCCAAGGATCAGCACGTTGCTTTCACTTTTGGCGATCTCCGGCATGATCTGAAAAATTCGCTGCATGGAGGGGCTTTTGCTGACCATCTGATCAAAAGTATAGCTCTTGGTCAGTTGTTGGCGCAGACTTGTTTCGACGCTGAGATCCCGGAAGGTTTCAACCCCACCCAGGACATTCCCATCATGGTCGACCAGCGGAGCTGCACTGATACTTACAGAGACGTTATTGCCTTTGCGGTTCTTGATCGTAATAGTCTGGTTGGAAACCGGCAGGCCTGTATAGAGGCTCTGAGCAATAGCACAGTTAATGCCACAGATGGAGGAACAGAAGACGTCGCTGCAGTACTGACCAATAGCCGATTCCCTATCCCAGCCGGTGATCAGCTCTGCAGAAAGATTAAAAGATGTTATGCGCCAGTCGCGGTCCACGGTAAAGACGCCGTCTGCCACAGAATCCAGTATGAGCGCTTTTTGCAGCCTGTTGGTATTATCCCTGAACGACAAAACTCCTCCAAGGATTTCACCTTTGTAACCGACAAATGGTGCTACGCTGACACTGATGGGGATGGAATGCCCGTCTTTACCGATAATGAAAAGTTCTTTACCGACAAGAGGAGCTTTATCCTGCAGCCAGGTGCTTAAAGGATAATTTTTTGCATTTTTTCTGGAGAGCAGGGTGTCAGAGCATATTTTTCCCAATACTTCGGATTCAGTATAACCGGTGATGTTTTCAGCAGCCTTATTGAATGAGGTGATCTTTCCCTGCGGGTCGACGGTAAAGACTCCATCGGCGACAGCATCGAACATCAACTCGTACTGCAGAGTTGTAGTTATATCTGTGAAGGTCTCAACGCCGCCAATGATATTGTCATACATGTCTATTATAGGGGCGGCGCTCAGCTTAACCGGAATCGTTTGACCATCCTTCGCCTCAATAAAAGCGATGCGTCCGGAAATGATGGTTTTGGTGTGAATACAATCTGAAATCGCACAATTGCTTCGGCAGATATCTGCTTTGAAAATTTCCTTGCAGGAATGTCCCAGAACTTCATTTTCTGTCCAGCCGGTAATTTTTTCTGCAGCAGCATTAAAACTGGATATGTGCCAGTTCTTATCGACGGTAAACACTCCCTCGGCGATGCTGTTCAGGGCGAGACGGCTGGCGGCCAGTGGATCTGAAAGATCTGAAAAGCTGATAACCGCCCCGATGTTGGTTTCTGCTTTGCCGGGGATTGTGATGATTCTCAACTGCACGGCATGCTTTTCACCGTTTATGGGGTTGCTTACAGTCATTTCAACGTTGCGACTGCCGTTTTCCTCGGAAGGCGTGCCGATATAGGTGCAGATAGATTTGAAGCGAGGATCGCCGTAAAATATTTCACGGCAGTGCTTGCCGATGAGGTCCTGGCTGTCTTGGCCGAGTATGAGAGCAGCCTTTTGATTACAGGAGGTAATTATCCAGTCCTCATCGACAGTTACATACCCACTGGCCAGGAATTCCGATTGGGGGACAGCAGTATGTGGTGTCATGGTCGTCTCTTTGGCAAAGGTAGGTAAGTTATCATGTTGTATATATTTCATTATATACTTAAGCGCTTTTTCAGGCAAGTCCTACGCTGTATATAGTTGAGTTTGTGCCGGTAAAAGGGTATTACTCTAGAAAACCTGCCACAGGCACTTATCCTGTAAGGCACAGGGACAGATTCGATGCCGTTTGAGAGCAGCTAGGAAGTCAATACAGACGATTTCTTTTTAAATAACAGGGAAACCGCCATGAAAAATGATTGTCCACCAATGACAGGTACCTCAGATAAGCCGGATTGCCGAATCAGTCCAAGAGGATTACCGAGAGGGGTTGGAGTGGAGCTCTTCCACTCAATACAGGACCCTTTATTAGTTGTGACCCCCCAGGGCGAAATAATTCAGGTAAATTCCGCTTTGCTCAAAGCAGCCAGGAAAAGCCCGGATGAGGTTATAGGCAAAGGGATCTGTCAGATTATTCATGGCGGACGCTGGCCACATATAAAATGTCCCCTGGAAGAGTTTCTGCTGACTAATTCCTACCGGGTGGAAGATACCAGGTTACCGGGTCTCAACGGCGAATACAGCTTGACCGTCGTACCAGTGGAACAGGGGCCCAAGGGAAAGGATTTAATACTGCTGATCGCGAGAAAACTAACCCAGGACGAGGTGCGGAAGGTTGAGTCTATTCGTACTGCACAACTGGCGGCTATAGGCGAACTTGCAGCAGGGGTGGCCCATGAGGTAAATAATCCTATCAACGGAATTATAAACTTTGCCCAACTGCTCTATGATGACTCTCCTGAAGAAAGTGAACAGGCCAAAATTTTAAAAAAGATTGTTCAGGAAGGGGAAAGAATCGCTGCGATAACCTATAATTTACTCTCCTTTGCAAGAGAAAATGAGAATGAACAGACCCTTGTGGATATGAACGAAGTCGTTTTAGACAGCCTCTCCCTGATAGAGCACCAACTCAAGAACGACGGTATTATCCTCACTAGCGATCTGGTTCAGCCCTCCATACTTATTGTCGGTAACCATATGCAGCTTATGCAGGTGGTGCTTAATATAATAAGCAACAGCCGGTTTGCCCTCAATGAGAGATATCCCAAAACCTCACCTGACAAGAAAATACATATCTCTTCCAGGGCTGTCGAAATCGATGCCGGAAAGTATTGCCGTCTTGTTATCAGAGACCACGGCACCGGGATACCCCAGGGGATACTGAACAGACTTTTTGATCCATTTTTTACCAGCAAGCCGGCAAGTAAAGGAACAGGCCTTGGGCTCAGCATCAGCTATGGTATCGTGAAAAATCATAACGGCATTCTGCGGGTTGATTCTATCCTCAATAAGTATACGGAAATGATAGTTGAAATTCCATCTTCGGAGAAGTGATGCAGACTGATAAGCAGGACATTCACATTCTCATAGTCGATGATGAGGAAAGCATACGCCTCACTTTCGAGATGTTTTTAAAAAGGGAAGGGTATGGCAAAATCACCGCGGCGGCTACTCTGGAAGAGGCGCTGGCTGTGATCAATGAACAGACATTTGATCTGATCATCAGTGACATTGTTCTTGAAGGGGCAAGTGGAACAGAGCTACTGCGTTATATCAGGCAAACCGGGGTACAATGTCCGGTAGTGATGATAACAGGATTCCCCAATCTGGAGAGTGCCGCCGAGGCGGTTCGTCTCGGCGCTTTTGATTACATCTCCAAACCGGTTAACAAGGAAACACTGCTTCGGTTCGTACGGCAGGCACTGAAACACTGGCAGCTCGCCATGGAAAAAACCGAACTTCAGCGCGAAAATGAAAAATTCAGGCGATATCTCGAAGTCATTTTCAAATCAGTCAGTGATGCCATTATTACAGTCAACGAAAAAATGGAGATCATCCAGCTTAATAATACCGCACGCTTATGGCTGGGAGATCTGGAACTCAATACTGTCCATAAACTGAAAGATATTCCCGGCGAGATGGGGCGAGCCTGTTTTTTCGATGCCAGTCAGGTCGTGAAGAAAGGTGATGTGGTCAGGGAACATCAGGTCGAGTGTTATAAACCGGATGGAACCATCCGTATGATAAGCCTGAACGCTGCCCCGATTAAGGATGCGGTGGAAGAATTCAACGGCGCCGTCATTGTGGCCCGTGACATTACCCTTGGTCTGCCGGAGGATCAAAAAAATAAAAGGAACCAGTTTCATAATTTTGTTGGTGCCAGCGACGTTATGCAGGAAATCTATCGTCTGATAGAAAATGTCGGTCGGGTCGATACGGCTGTATTGGTGACAGGTGAATCGGGGACCGGCAAGGAACTGGCGGCAGAGGCCCTTCATGCTGAAAGTTTGAGAAAAGACAGGGCACTGGTTAAAGTTGATTGTGCAGCGATGCCCGAGGACCTGCTAGAAAGTGAGTTGTTCGGCCATAAAAAAGGTGCCTTTACCGGGGCAGACCGCGACCGGCCAGGGAGATTGCTGCTGGCCGATAAGGGTACCCTCTTTCTTGACGAAATTGGGGATATTTCACCAAGAATGCAGTTGCGCCTGTTACGTTTTCTCCAGGAAAAGACCTTTAATCCGGTAGGGCAGGATCGCATGGTTCAGGTGGACGTTCGGATTATCGCCGCAACCAATGTTGATCTCAGGCAGAAGGTCAAAGAAGGCGCCTTTAGAGAAGATCTCTACTACCGCCTGAAGGTTGTGGAGATTCATCTGCCTCCTCTCAGAGAACGTAAAGAATGTACTCCCCTACTGGTGCATCATTTTCTTGCCAAATTTCGTGACAAGCTTAACAAGAAAATTATCAATATTTCCGATCAGGCCATGGATATTCTCATAACATATACATGGCCCGGCAATGTCAGGGAGCTAAGGCATGTGATCGAAAGGGCATGTGTTCTCTGCAAAGGCAAAACTCTCTTGAAAGAGCATTTTTCGGATGAAATCATGCTCACCATTCCTTTAGAAGAAAAAGTAAATCGAACCGGCGGCCAAGTGAGGTCGACTTCCCTGCTCAAGTCAAATGTTTCGCAATACGAGACTCTTAAAAGTGAAGAGGAACAGATTATCGAGGTACTGCGAGCCACCGGCGGAAACAAAAGCAAGGCGGCAAAACTCCTCGGTGTAGATCGCAGCACTCTTTATCGCAAAATGAAGCGATATAAACTTTAAACCGGTGTGTCTGTATCAGCCGTTATATTCTGAAGAATAATGGAAAAAAATTTTACTGAATTCGTATTAGTCTTGGAAACCCACAATGCTGGAGATCGAGTATTTATAAAGTCTATATTTGACGCAGAAGGTATTGTCTATTATATCCAGGGCGAAAATGTAGCTCCTTACCTGTTCAATGCGTTGCCGATGCGAGTGATGGTAAGAAAGGATCAGGAAGAAGACGCAAAAAATATTTTAAAAGATAGCAAGTTGTCTTACTCATATAATTTTTCTAAAGGGGATAGAAGCAGGGAATAGGAAATCACCCTACGCCAAAAAACTCTGAAATTTTCTGCAGATCAACCTTACCCCAAACTCACTCAACATCTCTTTTTCTTTTCCACTTTCAAGTTTTCGTTACAATGTCGCGTAAATGTCGCAATACTGATGCATAAACGTTGCATAAGGTGATGCAATATACAATTGCAGCACTATTGCACCACCTGTGGCGAAATGGCCTTATAGATAATTATTCAATAAAATCAATAAAATAGTTTTGAATTGATGGTTTGACGCGTGGTTATGCAACATTGGTTGTTGATAGTGCCCCATTTTTTAACATAGAAGTTTATTCATTAATTACATTAGAATCAAATAGTTATACAATACTTCTGATCATTTTTTAGATATTGGCACACAACATGCAACATATAAAGCAAGACAGACAAGGCTACCGGCTGCAACACAATCCGGAAAATACATAAGGTCAGGCAAGGAGGAAGAAGATGAATACTCAAATCGCCGCAGTTAAAACGAAAAATTCGGTACGAACTGATGATAAAGTGGAAGTTCAAATCTCTCAAGTCGGTTTCGCGGTAGTTGGACTCTCTTCTTGCGCAATAGGTATCTGGGCTGTTGCAAGTCTGTTGGGTGGAATGATTGCCAGCGGTGGTCCTGTTGCTCTCGTTGCCAACTGGGTAAAGGCGGTTATTGGATAATTGTAAAAGCAATTTCTGAAAAAGGGTGGGCGAAAATGGCAAACAATACACGAATTCAGCGGAAAGAGAACACAAAAGTAACTGATAGAGGGAGCGTTTCGACAGAGGTTTCCAAAGTAAGTATTACCTTCGTGGCAATTCTGGGAGTCGCTGTCGGAGTGTGGAGCCTTGCTTGTATCGTAGGCGGACTGGCTGCGAGCGGTGGCCCTTTGAATCTTGTTGGCAATTGGATAAAGGCAGTAACAGGGATGTAGGCAGCTAACGAATATAGCCTTACTTACAATCAAATTCTTTTATATTGCAGGGCCAGGATTGATGTTTATCCTGGCCCTTTTTGGCGTTGATTTTGAGGCGTCAGCTTTTTATGTTAATTGACCGCGGAGAAAATTTGGAATGAGAACGATCTTCAATTCTGCTGGAAAGTGCTGTATAAAAGTAAGAAAAGCTTTTACTTTCACCTTTACCTGGAGTCCGAATGGCAATAATGGTTAGGAATCTCTTTATCTTCTTTATTATCCTTGCCACTTTATTTATAGGTGGAGTATTTCTCAGCATCGAACAAAGATTACCTGAAAGGGATTACAGTCAATTTTTGCAAGATCTCGGAGAAAGCGAAATATCTGAAGTAGATTTTGTTGGCAATAAAGCTAATATTACCATAAAATCAGGGTTTAGGTATTTTGCCAGAGTACCTGATTCTGCCGCCCTGGCCGAAAAAATAGCACTTTCCAAAACTCGGGTCACATTTCATGAGGATTATACGCTCTACTATTTCCAGGGAGGCCTCTTCGCCTTGGCGCTGGCTCTTGCTTTTGTTATCTGGATTTCCATCACGACCAGGAGAAACGAGGAAGGCACCAAAAAATTCGCCAGCGATAAGCTCATCAGTCCTGGAGGTAACCGGGAATCAGTAACTTTTGATGACGTTGCCGGAGTACCCGAGGCAAAAGAGGAACTGGAAGAAGTCATCTCTTTCTTGAAGGATCCGCAACAATTTAACCGACTCGGTGCCTTTATGCCGAAAGGTCTGTTGCTTCAGGGGCCACCAGGCACCGGCAAAACCTTGCTGGCACGGGCAATTGCCGGGGAAGCCGGAGTCCCGTTTTATAGCTTTAGCGGCTCGGATTTTGTCGAAATGTTTGTCGGCGTTGGAGCATCGCGGGTTCGTGATCTCTTCCGTGAAGCAAAAAAACATACCCCGTGTATCGTATTTATAGATGAAATCGATGCGGTAGGCAGCAGTAGGGCATCGGCGCCGACAGATGGCCAGGACGAACGGGGGCAAACCCTCAACGCTCTATTGGTAGAGATGGATGGCTTTAGTTCGACGGATAATATCATGGTTTTGGCAGCGACCAACCGTCCGGATATTCTTGATTCTGCACTTTCCAGACCGGGCAGATTTGATCGTCGCATCACATTGTTGCCTCCCGATGTAAAAGGGAGGGTGAAAATCCTTGAAGTGCACAGCAAGAAAGTCATATTATCCCCGGAGGTTAACTTTGAAGAAATTGCTCAAATGACTTCGGGCTTTACAGGTGCCGAACTCGCTAACCTTGTCAATGAAGCTGCTCTTCTTGCCGGCAGAGATTGTTGCGACGCAATAAGCAAAAACCATTTTGATATGGCCCGTGACAGGATCATGCTCGGAGTGGAGCGAAAAGGCGTCATTCTTACCGATAAGGATAAACACATACTTGCCAACCATGAGGCGGGGCATGCCATTGTTGCCAAAATGCTCCCTGGCTCTGATCCGGTGCATAAAATAACCATTATTCCACGGGGGCGGGCACTTGGACAGACACAGCAATTGCCCTTGGGTGATAGAACAGCCTACAGTAAAACCTATCTGATCAACAGAATAATCACACTTTTGGGTGGCAGGGCAGCAGAGAAAATCATCTTTGACAGCCGGACAACACGCACGGAAAATGATCTCCTCCAGGCAACGGAGATTGCAACAAATATGGTCTGTCGCTGGGGCATGAGCGAAGCCCTTGGACCGCAGGCTTATGCGGTTGGCGATACATCTTTTCTGGGTGATGATGCCTCTCTCAGGTTTATGATGAGCAACGATACCACCAGCTTGATCGACAGGGAAATTAAAGGGTTGTTGTCTACCTGCTATAAACAGGCGGTTGAAATTCTCAAACGAGAGCGGCTTTTTCTAAAGACGCTTTCAGATATCCTCTATCAGGTTGAGACGCTTGATGCAGAAGAATTTGAGATTATCTATCAATGCTCGGTCACTAAAAAAGCAGAAGAGGATGGGACACTGGAGAAAGAATCGGAATGCAGTGTCTGTCCAGCAAGAGGCAACTGTCTCCAATCAAAGGCGAACTGAAGCCTATGTATTCTCTGAAAAGACTTGTTTGGCTGGCCTTTCTCGTGGTGTCCATACTCCTTGCCGGGATAATTCTTCTGGGCTTTTACCAAAATCGACTGGCTAATGGTTATAGTAAGGTCATAAATCAGAACGAAAGCGCCCTGTTTCATTTCATGACCATTCGGGAAATGATCACCGAGACACTTATTGCCGGAGACTGGGAACGGCTGGAACGAGTCACCGGTGATATAGAAAAGTTGAACTCTGAGCTCGCCCGACTTAAAGAAAACAAGCTGATTTCCGCAGAGTTACAATTAGCCCTCGTTGATAAGATAGATCTTACCGGCCTTGCCATCCTCTTGCGCCAGGTCATAACTGATCCGGACAAAGTGAAAAAGAGCAAGCAGCTGCAGGCGCAGCTGCGATCTATCTCTGATTTTCTTCTCCAGTATGATCGAATCATTGTCGGTCAGGCAAGAGAACAGATTGTTAATTTCCAGATGGTGGTAATCGGAGCTCTTGGTTTGATTATCAGTCTGGCCAGCTTTTCCCTTATTTTATTGTATCGCAACACGGTGTCGCCACTTTTGCAATTGTCTCGCCAGATTCAGTCGGACACCTTTGGGGAAAACGGCTTGATGCTTGGAAAACCGGCCGCAAAGGAAGTAGCTGATCTTGCCGAGGCTATTGAACAACTGGCGCTTCGCTCAGAAGCAAGAGCAGGATTGGAGCAAAATGGCAGAGATGTTGAGACTCTCCTGGCGGAAACGGTCAATGAAACTACCAACAGGCTTAACGGTATAATTAATTACGCGCAACTCCTCTACGATTCTTCGGATCAACTCCAGATGACTGAAGAACAGTTAGCGATGCTACAAAAAATAATAGATGGTGGGGTGCACATCGCTCATGAATGGCAAAAAATAAGATAGGAGGAACCATGGCGGAAAAACAACCAGAACAGCCCGATGTAAACGAAACGACAGACAATGGTAAGTACACGTGGGGAGAAAAGGTAGGCTTGTCAGCAAAAACGCCAATCGGCATGTTTGGTATAGGTCTGACCACTGTCTGCTTCACCATGACAGTCCTCGGACTTCTTGGTCATATCACGGGACTGATCGAAAATCCATATGCAGCGATAGTAACCTTTCTGATCTTTCCTTCGGGAGCACTTTTTGGCCTGTTTCTCATCCCTGTTTCCTGGTATTTTCGTCGAAAGAAATGGTTCAAAAACAACATCAATATGGGTAATGTGATAATTGACTTCAGCAAGAAGACCCACAGAAGAACAGTTATACTCATCCTGGCTCTGACGGTTGTCAATTTGACCGTGTTTTCGCTGGTAGCTTATGAGGCCTACCATTTCACTGAATCCGATTTTTTCTGCGGGGCAATCTGTCATACAGTCATGGATCCTGAATATACGGCTTATCAACGTTCAGCACATGCCAGGGTCGGTTGTGTTTCCTGCCATATAGGCTCGGGAGCGGAGTGGTATGTAAAGGCTAAACTCTCGGGGCTTCGGCAGGTAAAGGCGGTAATTGAAGGAAGTTACCACACACCTATTCCTACCCCTGTTGAAAACCTGCGCCCGGCTCAAGACACCTGTGAAGAGTGTCACTGGCCTGATAAATTTCATGGCAAAAAGGTTAAGAAGTTCATTAGTTACACCAACGAAGACCAGGAAAATCCATATATCGAGGAAGTAGCCCTGCATATAGGCGGCAGAAATCCGTTGACAGACACCTTCGAGGGGATCCACTGGCATGTCAGTAATAATGTCAAAGTAGAGTATCAACCCCTCAATGAGAAGAGAACGTCTATCGGTAGAATTAAAGTAACGAAACCATCCGGCGTGACTGAGGAATATTCTATAGATGGTGCTGCCCCGAAAGGGAGCGAAGCAAAGTGGAGGACAATGGATTGTATTGATTGCCATAACCGGCCAACCCATGTATACGACAAATTGGAACCGAAGGTTGATTTTGGTTTATTAAGTAAAAAAATAAATCCTGCGATTCCAGGTATTCGTGAAGACAGTTTAACTGTTCTACAAAAGGAATATGCTACCCGTGACCAGGCTAGAGAACAGATTGTCGCAGATCTTTTGTCTCTTCAGGCAAAAAGGCATGGGCAGGAGTTTGTAGCTAAAAATGAGCAGACCCTGATTTCATCAGGTTCTTATTTAGTGGAAGCCTATATGGATAATGTCTGGCCGAAGATGAAAGTAACCTGGGGGACATACAAAGAGCACATAGGTCATCAGGATGCAGAAGAAGGATACGGATGTTTTCGCTGCCATGATGACGAACATCAGACCGAATTCGGTAAAACAATGTCACAAAGCTGTGATCTTTGCCACGATGAGCCTTAAGCTATAAAGTGTCGGGGATCAGGTAACAATAAATAAAGAATAAAAAAGGGGTGGTAAGCTTTGGCTGACCACCCCTTTTTTATGTCCTATTTTGGATGCTTATAAAAGATCAACCGAATCGCCCTGTAATATAATCTTCCGTTAGCCGGTGCTTTGGATTGGTGAAAATCTTTTCGGTGGCCCCAACCTCTATAAGGTCGCCCAGATGGAAATATGCCGTACGCTGGGAGACCCTGGCTGCCTGTTGCATGGCGTGGGTGACTATGACAATAGAAAACTGGGCACGCAGCTCGGCTATCAGTTCCTCAATTTTTGCTGTGGCAATCGGGTCAAGAGCAGAACACGGCTCATCCATCAATATCACCTCAGGTGAGACAGCGATGGCCCTGGCAATGCATAGACGCTGCTGTTGACCGCCTGACAGGCCTGTGCCGGGTTCCAGTAATCGGTCTTTCGCCTCCTCCCACAACCCTGCTTTTTTAAGTGAATTTTCTACGATTTCATCAAGTTCAGATCTGTTTTTGGTCATCCCGTGAATCCGCGGCCCATAGGCGACATTATCATAGATTGATTTTGGAAAAGGATTGGGTTTCTGAAAGACCATGCCAACTCGTGCGCGCAGAGGCACAACATCCACCGATGGATGGTATATATTTATGTTGTCAAGACGTATATCCCCTACGACACGGCAGGAAGGGATGGTATCGTTCATTCTGTTCAGGCAGCGAAGAAAAGTTGATTTTCCGCAACCGGAAGGTCCGATCATTGCCAGGACTTCGTTGCAACCGACATCAATACTTGTTTTGTTGATGGCGCATTTATCTCCATAATAAACTTCAACATCCCTGCAGGTCATACGTGGATTATCCACAAAAGGGGTGCCGACGGTCTTTCGGCTGCTTCGATCGGCTTGGGCATGTCCTGCTTCTCGTACAATATCGCCGTTAAGCATGGTTGGGAATGCAGAATAAGCCTGCCTTGATGCGAGTTCCATTGGTAATTCTCCGCTCTGTTTTTTTGCTGCTTGATTACGGCAGCTGGGCCGATCCTGTGAAACAGGACCAGCCCAGCTTGTATGTCTACAGCTCTGAAAACGATTACTTCATTTCCATGGTTTTGAGGTTAGCGACAGCTTCACTATATTGTTCCCTTTCCTCTTTAGGCATAGGGATCATGCCTTTGTCGGCCAGATATCCTTCTTCACCCCAGGCTTTATCGTTTGCAAACTCAGCCAGATATCCTTTCATTCCTGGAATGACGTCAACATGGGCTTTTTTCACATAGAAAAAGAGCGGACGGGAAACCGGATAGGCACCCATGGCGATTGCCTCAAAAGTGGGTGCTTCACCTTCGATGATCGACCCCTGGATTACATCAGTATTCTGGTCAAGAAAGGAAAAACCGAAAATTCCGACCGCGTTTGGATTAGCCTGGAGTTTCTGGACAATCAGATTGTCATTTTCGCCGGCCTCAATATACGCACCGTCTTCTCTGACTGTCTGGCTGACGGCTTTATAGCCGTTTTTATCAGTTTTTTTCATGTCCTTGATGACAGGAAAGGTATCAGCGCCGGTCTCCATTGCAAGTTCTACGAATGCATCACGGGTACCTGATGTTGGTGGCGGCCCAAGAACTTCAATCCTGGTTGCCGGCAAAGAGCTGTTTACCTCTTGCCAAGTTTTATATGGGTTGGCGATCAGTTTTTCCGGGTTGGCCGGATCTGGTACTTCTTTGGCAAGGGCCAGGAATATATCACGACGGGTCAACTTGAGAGGTTCGACTGCTTTAGAATTTGCCAGTACAATTCCATCATAACCGATTTTAACTTCGACGATTTCTTTTACACCGTTGTCAGCACAGGTTTTAATCTCTGATGATTTGATAGCCCGCGAAGCGTTGGTGATATCAGGGAAATCAACCCCGACGCCGCCGCAAAAGAGTTTGAAACCACCTCCGGATCCGGTTGATTCAATTTTAGGGGTTTTTGAGCCGGTAGTTTTACCGAACTGTTCAGCAACAACTGTCGCAAAAGGGTAAACAGTTGATGACCCGACTATAGAAATATAGTCACGGGCTGCCATTGCCGGGGCGGTCATAGATAGGGTAAGAGCCCCTGCTGCGATAATACTTTTTACTTTCATTCTTTTTCTCCCAAAGGTTGTTGTTACATTTTATATTGGTTGGACGATAGCAAGTTAACATTAGAATATTAGGATTCTGTTACCATTTGATTTCAAATTTCTTTCGAAGGAAAACAGCCAGACTGTTCATTGCAACAAGAAAAGTCAGCAGGATCATGATGGCTGCTGCAGTCTTCTCGGTGAAGGCACGTTCAGGGCTGTCCGCCCAAAGGTAAATCTGTACCGGAAGAACTGCCGAAGGATCGGTTATGCCACCTGGTACATCGACAATAAAGGCAACCATGCCGATCATCAAAAGTGGAGCAGTTTCCCCGAGAGCTTGAGCCATTCCAATAATGGTACCGGTCAACATTCCCGGCATGGCCAGTGGCAACACATGATGCGTGACAGTCTGCATCTTGGAAGCCCCGACACCAAGAGCCGCTTCTCTAATGGAGGGTGGTACGGATTTAAGAGAGGCTCTACCGGCAATTATTATGGTTGGCAGGGTCATCAGGGCAAGAACCAGCCCACCGACAAGAGGCGTCGAGCGGGGAATACCCCACAGATTTATAAAAATAGCCAGGCCCAATAAACCAAAAATTATCGATGGCACCGCAGCAAGGTTGTTGATATTTATCTCGATGAGATCTGTCCATTTGTTTTGAGGGGCAAATTCCTCAAGGTAGACAGCGGATGCAACCCCGATTGGAAAAGCAAGCGACAGGGTGATGAGTAACGTAAAAAATGATCCCTTGACAGCACCAAGGATGCCCGCCAATTCGGGTTCACGCGAATCACCGGTAGTGAAGAAGGTTCGGTTGAATTTAAGCTCCAGTTTATTTTCACTGATCAATCTGTCTATCCAGGCGAGTTGGTTGTCCCGGATTCGTCTGTTACCTTGTTCCTCGCTCCGGTCGATTTTACCCTTCATCAGCATGTCGACATCGTCATCGGCCAAAACCCATACCTTTTGTGTCGTGCCGATTATTTTGGGATCGGCTTCTACTAAATCCTGCAGTTTGTATGCAGCTGCAGGACTGATAAGACTGTAGAGCTGCTTTTTTCCCTGCCTGGAATCAACCTCTGGAAACATGGCCCGAATCGATTCTTTTACAAGTCCGGGAAAATCGGCTTCAGCAAGGTTTTCCCTGGTAAATTCTTCCGCTGCAAAATGAACATCCAGTTTGATGTATGTTTGTCTGAAAGCGCTGTATCCATCTGAGAAGATGGTGAAGAAGAGAAATGCAATAAATGAAAGCGACAAAACTATGGCGGAAAATCCAAGAAATTTAAATAACTTCTCAACACGATAACGTCGTTTGAGTTTTTTACTTGGTTCAAGCAGGCTCGAGATTTTTGTTTCGGTGGTATTCATGGCTCTTTGGAATAAGTTATCTGTTGTTGGTTGGGGTATCCTGTTATTCGTACTGTTCACGATATTTTCGTACGACCCGCAAAGCGATGAAATTAAGAAAAAGGGTAAATACAAAGAGCAAAAGACCAAGGGCAAAGGCAGCCAAGGTTTTCGGACTGTCAAACTCCTGATCACCGACCAGTAAGGTGACGATCTGCACTGTTACCGTGGTAACCGCCTTCATTGGATTGAAGGTGAGATCGGCTGATAAACCAGCAGCCATGACAACTATCATGGTTTCTCCGATGGCACGGGAAACAGCAAGGAGGATACTGCCGACGATGCCCGGCAGGGCGGCAGGGATTATTACATGTACGATCGTCTCAAAGCGGGTAGCACCAAGACCAAATGATCCATCACGCATAGATTGAGGCACTGCATGAATTACATCGTCGGAGAGCGAGGAGACAAAGGGGATGATCATGATGCCCATGACCAACCCTGCGGCAAGAGCGCTTTCCGAGGAAACCTGCAGCCCAAAGGACTGGCCGATATCCCTGATCAAGGGGGCCACTGTCAGGGCAGCAAAAAATCCATAGACGACAGTTGGAATACCCGCAAGAATCTCGAGCATCGGTTTTGCCCAGGTGCGCATGCGGGGACTGGCATATTCGGAAAGATAAATAGCGGAGAGTAATCCAACCGGGATAGCCACCGACATGGCTATGAAAGCGATAAGAAGAGTACCGACGAATACCGGCACGGCTCCGAACGCTCCTGATGAGCCGGCCTGGTCGGCTCTCATGGCCGTTTGTGGGCTCCATTGGAGCCCAAAGAGGAAGTCAAAGAAAGGGATGCTCTGGAAAAAACGCAAAGATTCGAACAGCACTGAGAGGACAATGCCAAGAGTAGTAAGAATGGCGACGGTCGAGCACAACACAAGGAAGACCTTTGCTGTTCCCTCAACAAGGTTTCTTGCCCGCAAATTAATATGAATACATCGGTAAGCAATGATTGCGGGTATGATGCCGCAGAGGACAGTGATAATACCGACCAGATTCCTGGTCCAGTTCAAGGTTGATAAATAAAGATCGGCGGCAGCCTGGATGGCGGGGGAGGCATTGTGTGCAGCAAAGCCGCCCAAGGCGACATTCTTCATCTCGTTCAGAACGAGGCTGAGTTCATTGGCCGATAGTTGCTGGACTTCAACCGGCAGACTTCTGACCACCAGAGAGGTGATAATCGTTTGCTCCAGAATTCGCCAGAGCATGAAGACAAAGAGTGCCGGAATTGCACTGCTCAATGCGGTAAACATGCCATAGTGGGTTGGGAGGGAATGCAGGGCTTTAATATTACCCGATATTTCGGCAACCCTTTTGGCACGTGAAATCCCCCAGTAATAAGCACCCGCAGAGAGAAGCAGAACACAGGGGAGGAGATATGTATACATTGTCAGTTTAGTCCAGGGTCAAGTTAACATTTCTAAAAGCAGGCAGGTCATGATTCTCAATTGAAGCGGGTTATAGTGCCTTCAACCAGATAGACAACTTCTTCAGCGATATTGACGGCACGATCGGCGATTCGCTCAAGATGGCGGGCCAGGAGATAGGTGTTGATATGGTAGCCTGGATGGTCCGGGTCTTTTTTTATCCTTTCTTTTATGTCCTCATAGCAGCGAGTTCTGCACATATCCACTACGTCGTCGTCAACAAATATCGATTTGGCGAGTGCGGCGTCGCTGTTTACCAGGGCGTCTATACTGTTTTTCAGCATTGAAACGACCTTTTCGCTCATAATGGAAAAGTCATAGGATATGGCTGCCTGGTGTTTGAATTTAGAGATATTGTCGACTCGCTTGGCGATATTTACGGCATAATCCCCGATTCTTTCCATTTCGCTGTTGATCTTAATAACTGCGATAAGAAATCGCAGATCACGGGCTACCGGCTGATGCAGGGCCAGGATTTTTAAGCAATCCTCCTCGATCTCGACCTCCATCTCATCAATCTCATAATCAAAAACAATTATTGACTGGATACTATCCTGATCTTTGGACACAATTACCTGTGTTGCTTTGCGGACACGTTCTTCAACCATGGTGCTTAATTTAAGGAGCTTTTTATTGAGCTTTGTGAGTTCGTGATGAAAGGTGTAGTGGTGCGTCATATTGTTTGAATCCTGAATCCTGTTGTTTGTTATATTATGTTTGACCCTCAATTCGATAAACCGACTTCTAATAAAGATGAATGCTACAATAGAAGGTCATTGTTTCGTATTCATTAGGGAAATATTAAGATATGATTAGGAAGGCAGTTTGGGGCTTGCGGAGGAACAAAAAATGGTACACGATATGTCATGTTCAGAGAGTGAAGTCTGACAGAACTTTTGTTTGATAGTGCGGTTGCCATTAAGGCGAGACAGTTTAAAAAATAAAAAACAATAGATAAAGCATGTCATGGGGAAGGTGAATGTTCTTGTAGTCGAGGATGAGGCAGATATTCAACAATTGGTGAGCTATAATCTGATCAGGGCGGGGTTCCATGTAACTTGTGCCGACTCGGGAGAAGAAGCGCTGGAAAAATTGCGAACCGAAAAAGTGGACTGTGTACTGCTGGATTTGATGCTGCCGGGTATGAGCGGACTGGATGTTTGTACTGCGATGAGAAAGGTTGAAACTAATACAGAACGTTCTATCCCAATCATTATCCTGACGGCAAAGGGAGAGGAGGAGGACGTGGTGGCCGGACTTGAGTGCGGTGCCGATGATTATATTACCAAGCCCTTTAGCCCGAAGGTACTAATCGCCAGAATAAAGGCAGTAATCAAAAGAGCATTTACGGACCAGAGTGAATCAGATGAAACACGGAAGGCAATAATATTAATTGACGGCTTGGAGATAGACAAAGGCCGGCATGAGGTCAAGATAAACGGGACCGAGGTCCAGCTGACTACTACGGAATTCAGTATTCTCTCTCTTCTTGCCGCTAAACCTGGCTGGGTTTTTACCCGTCAACAGATTATTGATCATGCCAGGGGATATGATTTTCTTATTACCCCCCGGGCTATTGATGTACAGATCTTCGGTTTGCGTAAAAAACTTAAAGAGTATGGTAAAATGGTCGAAACCGTCAGGGGTATTGGCTATCGTTACAGGTCCACTCATGAGGCCGAAGCGTAGTCTATGTTTAAACCCAAAAAACTCGTCTGGCAGATTTTCCCGGCCAATATTCTGACCATTCTTATCGCCATAATTGCTGTTAGCTGGTATGGCATGACTTCGCTGAGAGAGTTTTATCTTCAGGATACTGAAAGCGATCTTGAAGCCCGAGCCAATCTGGTAAGTTCCAGGATCATTGATTATTTGATGGCTGGAAAGTTTGAACTGTTGCGGGTTTATTGCGTTCGAGCCGGTCGGGAATCCAGGACACGTATTACTGTAATTTTAGATGATGGCAAAGTTGTTGCCGATTCAAATGAAAACCCCGTAAAAATGGAAAACCACCGTCATCGGCTTGAAATAGAAGAGGCTTTGGCAGGTGGGGTAGGAAAAACGAGACGATTCAGCAAGACGCTCGATGAGAATCGAATTTATGTGGCGATCCCGCTCAGATTTGCAGCTCAACAGTCATTTGTTTCTCCGACAGCCGTCAATGCAGTGCTTAGAACTTCGGTCTCTGTGTCATCTCTGGATAAAACCCTGGCAGCCATCAAAGTTCGGATAGTGGTTGGATCGGTGGCTGTAATTCTTCTCGCCGGTTTGATTACCTTGCTGATTTCGCGGAATATCAGTAAGCCACTGGAGCAGATGACTAAAAGTGCCGAGCAGTTTTCCCGTGGTGATTTCAGCGAGAGAATGTTGCCGATGGCGAAAAAAACAGCGTCTCTTGAGGTGATCACCCTGGCCTCATCAATGGATCGTATGGCAGAACTGCTCGATGAAAAAATTCAGGCCATCGTCACCCACAGAAATCAGCTTGAGACGGTTTTTTCAAGTATGATTGAAGCGGTAATCGCCATTGACACGGAGGAAAGGGTTATCAGCCTCAATGAGGCAGCGGCTGAACTCTTTGATGTGGACAGAAAAGACACACCTGGCAGAATAGTTCAGCAGGTTGTGCGAAACGTCAAACTGCTGCAACAGATCACACATACCTTGACGAGCAAGGAACCTCATGAGGATGAAATAGTTTTCCATGATGAGAAAGGTGACAGATTTTTGCAAACGAATGTTGTCACCCTGAGCAATGGCGCAGGTGAAAATGTCGGCGTGCTGGTGGTTATGAACGATGTGACAAGGCTCCGGCGCCTGGAAAATGTCCGAAGAGATTTCGTCGCCAACGTTTCCCACGAACTCCGAACACCCATCACTTCAATTCGTGGTTATGTTGAAACCCTGCTTGACGGAGCACTCGATATTCGGGAGGATGCCGAACGCTTTCTGCAGATCGTCCTGCGTCAGTCAGAGCAACTTTCCAGTATTATTGACGATCTTCTCATCTTATCCAGAATAGAAGAAGATTCAAAACAGGATCAAATACAGCTTTCCAAAGAGCTGCTTTTACCTGTGATTGGGTCGGCCGTACAGACTTGTCAACTTAAAGCTGATGCGGCTGAAGTGACCGTTGCCATAGATTGTCCGGATAATCTCATTGTAGAAATGAATGCGACTCTCCTTGAGCAGGCCCTGGTGAATCTGTTGATTAATGGGATCACCTACAGCAAAAAAGGAGACGTAGTCACTGTACGCGGAACAATTTCACAAGATGATCAGGGCAAATCAGTACGAATCGCCGTTTCGGATACTGGATGTGGTATCGCCAAGAAACATCTGCCCCGACTGTTTGAGCGTTTTTACCGCAGTGATAAGGCCCGAAGCCGGACCTTGGGTGGAACAGGGTTGGGGCTATCCATCGTCAAGCACATAGCCCAGGCCCATAACGGCAGGGTCGAGGTGACAAGTGTGGAAGGGAAAGGATCGGAGTTCACACTGACTCTAAGAGGATTCCAGAAAAGCTGAATGAGTGGTGCTGAATGACAGCAGAGAATCTATGTGGAACGGCAATGCGAAAAGGCTTTGACAAAATCGCAACCTGATTCTATATTATCCGAGCTCAAGAGCGGGATTAACTCAGTGGTAGAGTGTTAGCTTCCCAAGCTGAAAGTCGCGCGTTCGAATCGCGTATCCCGCTCCAGGAATTTCAAGGCATATATCGAATAAATCGGTATGTGCCTTTTTTATTTCCCCATCATCTTCCCCACATTTTAACTATTTCCAAACCCAAAAATAGAAAACGATAGCAAAACCAATGATTGGAATAATTACATAAGGGTGCGAATAAAATAAGTCTCTTAGTGAAGACAAGCCGTTGGAAAACATCTCGGATGTGTCGGAAAACAACCCGGATGTTTTAGATGCTAATAAGCCATATTCGATCATCATTATCCACCTTAGTATAAGTTACTTAGACCCATTACTTTTTGTTCAAGACCTGACCCAACTATGCTTCCCCTCACTGTGACCCTAACATTTTTTTTATTCTCTTGGTCCTACAGGTCAAGACCCTTAATTATATCATCGTAAACGTCAGGATATAATTTCTTTGCACATTCAAGACACATTCCATGAGAGAATTTAGCGGCGGAACGTTTTTGAATATAAGTCTCCATTTGTTCCCAATCCCCGCTGGAATTTTTTATTTTTTTGCAGGAAGCGCAGATAGGGAGAAGTCCGGTCAATGTTTGAATATGGGTGTTTGCTTCGTGAAGGTCGGCAATTACCTTATCTCTTTCGATCCCATAACGTGTGCGCTCTGCAACCTCGTTTAATAATTCCTGAGTCCTTTCGGCAATTCGTTCTTCCAGATGTTCGTTGATCTTCCTCAATTGATTTTTGTTCCATAAAAACATCCTAATCATATAGATGAAAACCACAGTATACGCCAGAAATCGCTCTGCATGCCAAAACCACCAGAGATAACCCCATAAATCGGAATAAGAAAACTCAATTCCAGACAAACCCAGCATAAGAAACATACCGGTAAACAGATACGACTCAGTTGTCCTGTAACGTAAAAAACTGAAAAGGAAATACAGTCCCGCCCCAATTGCGAAAAACCCGGCGATTAAGTTAATGACTATTGCAAAATGAGTAAATTCCCCGTTCTTCAACATGAAAGGCATAAACCCACGATAATGGATTGTTACTATTCCTATCACAATAGAAAGTAAAGCAATGACCAAAGGCAATGACCTGATTTTTGAAATACCTCGACCAACACCAGGTAACCACAACAGGGCAAACCAGAAGCCGCTAAAAATATTGGCGAGACTGCGAAGCAGGATAAAACCATGTTGTATCACTGCAATGGAATGGAAGGTGTCTAGTATACCCATCATTAAAAAGCCCATGGACAGCAAAAAATATTCTCCCCCATTTTTAATATTGTCGTGTTGTAAATGTAAAAGGAGAAGGGCCATTAAAATAGCTGCCAATGCCCCAGCGCTCTCAATTGTAGAATGAAGGGGAACATATACCAAGCTGATATCGTTGAAGAAGACTTCGAATGTTATGCCAATCAGAATAGTACAGAAGAAGATCGTACCAAGAAGGGACAACAAAAATACTTGGCGGTTTTTTGGTATTATCATTGTTATGCTATCCTTTGATAGCTAACGAGACAGGAGGAAGTTCCTCTTTTAGCTATTGCTTGGCCTTAGGTTACTCAGCTGAAATTAAGATATTCGTAATGTGGTAATGTGCCACAGAAAAAGTCTTTGGATATTTCCAATGGATCATAACCGAAAATAGCTGTGACAGGTAGTGGATTTTTTCAGGAAATGATTGCCAGGCTTTTCTTTAAACTCTTTAAATAGCCCCTGTTTTTTGGCTTAGAGCCAGGTTTTTAGCAAAAATCAGCTTCTAAGAATGGCCAGAGCAAACCGACATCATATCCAGGACCAAGCGTGGCACATTACCCATCGGTATCAAAAAAAGGAATTTCTCTTGAAATTCGCCAAAGACAGAAGGCGCTGGCTTTCCTGGCTCTTTGAAGCCAAGAAACGCTTTGGCTTGGGAATACTCAACTGCGTTGTCACCTCGACCATCTCCAAAAGTCTCCAATTGATCGCTGGGAGAACTGTTCATGAATTTACAAAGGAGCCTTCTGGGAAGACCGCTATCATGCCCGTTGAGGACCAAAATCTCAGTTATTCCTCCCTTATCGATTGCGCCAAAGTCAGCACGATGACAACAACAATGCAAGGAAAGCCGGAAGTTACCTTGACCGTATCTACCTCGTATATTGGCTCCTTTTCATGGTCGACTCAGTCCTCTTTGAATCGAGACTTTCTATCAGCACCGAGTGTTTCCAGTTCTTCCAGAGTCGGGCGCGGCAGGTTATTGTTTTTCAGATAATCCCAATACGCTTGATCTATCAGGTCTTCAAGTTTGTCCGGGACCGGTTGACCGTGCTGCCAAAGAAATTTCCAGACCTTGACCTTGAATGGCCAAAGCGATGAATCAGGGGGGGTGGCATAAGGATTTGAAAATATATCGCCCCAGGTAAAGGGATGGTTTGAATAATAAAACTTTGCCCCCAGCTCCAGCAGGGTCCAGACCGAGTCCCAGTCCTCTCCAATTCCTTCCTTTATGATTAACGGGTCATTTGATCTGTCGAGGGCATCGATATTAGCGCCCTTGCCGTGAAGATAACGAATGGCGTTCAAGTCATGATCAGCTAAAAACTGCACTATGATAGGGTCACCATCATTTAATAAGGTATTGGGGTCGGCGCCTGCATTCAGGAGCATGTCCAGTATTTGCGGGTCACGCTTATAAGCGACAACAGCCCAGGTTATAGCATTGTTTCTTTCGACGTCCCGCACATTCATATCGACACCCTGCCGCAACAATTCGGCAACGGCATTTTTCCTCAAGTCGCCCACGGCCATCTCCAGCGGGGTTACTCCATACAGTCCGCGGGTATTAGGGTTGGCTCCGGCTTTGATGGCCCTGACGATCCCCTCGGCGCTGTCCTGCCTGATGGCCTGTTCCAGCATTTTTTCCGCATCACTTCCCTGAAAATACTTTTTTTTCATAGTTGACTCCTTGGCTCCTGTAGCCATACCATTTGATAAAAATACAAAAAATAACGAAAAAACAATTACTAGGCCAAAGGAGTATCCCGTTGCTTTTCCCATATCCACCTCTCCGGTTTAATCGATTCCTTGGGTAAATCGGCATACACCGACTCAGTTTTCCGGACAATTATTAGCAAATAAATACAGGAGTTCCCGATCTGCTTTATTCGTTTTTTCCAGCCCACCTACCACATTGTCTATCTGGTGTTGTATGAGTTTGCCAAGATTGGCTTCGTCTCTTGTCGCACCAAAAAGGCGGCCGGCTGGGCTCATCGAATTAGGCAGAGTCTCTTCGCTGCCCGCACGTATGGGAGGAAGGAGTCGGAATAGTTCTCCTTTGGCCTCTTTTACTGCCGCCTCCGCGATCCTGGTGTCCATTCCTTGCAGATAGTCCCCCAATGCCTTGGAGAACATGGGGTCAGGGTCAACACAAGTGATTGGATCATGTTCAGCACTTTTGTTGTATTGGCTGGCTTCGTGTTGGCACCAACCGTAAGCATCAACCGCCGGTTTCATCGCAGGATTTCGATATCTAATCTTTATGGGATTGATTCCTGCCCCCTCCCCAGCCAGTTCATTACGTATAAACCTGGCACACTCAAGTTGCCTGGCAGGATCTGTGGTGTTGTTCATATAGGTCAGTAAATCACCTTCCGCGTTGAAGGCCCTGGTCCTTGTCGCCAGGGGTTGGAATGAACTCTGCCCGGTTCCTTCAAGTGCATTATCCGGCAGACCGGCACTGTTAAATATCCGCACCTGGGAATCTTTTGAAAACAAGCCCCCGAACTGTGCCTGTCCTCCGCCTTTGGAGTAGCCGGCCAGATCGAATTGCACACCTTTTTTTTCAAGTTTTTCCGTAAGGTCGCGCATGGCCCTGTACTGCCTGGTGCCTAAGCCTTGGCTATTATCCGTGTTGGTCTGCCAGTCGACAAACGAATTCGGCTGGGTATCCCTGGGGACCAGGATAAGTTTGCCATCCGCTTCATTACGGTACAGGCCCGCCCGAAATCCTGTATCGTCGTTGCGAATATCTCTCTCCTCTATTGTCCCTTCCCGCAGGCCCAAGGCTAAGTTCAGCTCTTGTGCCGAATCCGGCAGGCGGGTAAGGCACTTCTGTTTTTTGCGCTTTTCCTGTCTGTCTTCATCATCCGCGGCATCTCCCAGAGTGTTCATATCTTCCGCGGCATAGGCGGAGGGAAGCGCTGCCCGGTAGCGGTTGAAACGGCGGAGCATCCCTGACTTTGCAATGGCGTCCGCTCTCATCCAGCAAGAGAGATGTTGATGCTCGGGCAGATTATAGGGAATCTCAAAGTCCAATGCCTCCGTGGCGACAGGATCTACCGGATCACCGGTAATCTTCTGCAGGACATGAGCAGTAGTATGCGCCAGATCATCATCTTTATCTTTTGCAGTGGCGCAAGGAGACGGATTACATTCCTTGACGTACGTGATGGGTTTATTCGGCCATAACATCAGTTATTCCTCCCTTATCGATTGTTCATAGTTGAACGGCTAGATTCGGCAAATCTTAATTAGCCACGATCCGACCTGAGAAATTCCGGGTCGAACTGCAAGTAGACAATTTTCATACGATCTCCTTTTGAATAATACGGTTGTTGAATGGCGGGCATCTGTGCCGTCCATTTTTTAAACGCCGATATGCTGGTTCAACAGACAATCGATGTTCCGATTCTCCAGAGCATAGCTTCCCGTTCTTACAATTTTCTTACAATGCTTATCAGCTCGTCATTTTTTTTAAAAAAACTTCCGATATAATTTGACCTTGCATGGCCAAAGCGAGGAATCTGGGTCACAAAATGGGAAGGGGCAAATAATGGAGAAACAATGGTTTGATTGACGTTCCGTATTTACGGAACCTTTGTGGATTCTCAAATCCGGCGCACTTTGCTGAAGAGATAAAAGCTGGGCTTGGAGCCAAGATATCGTCCACATGCTCATGCGTTTTACCGGTGGTGGAAATCCAAGCGATTGCTTATTTTATTAACATGGACTGTAATAACATACGAATAGGCACCTGCAGCTGGAAGTACAACTCTTGGAAGGGGCTGGTATATTCCAGCGACAAAGTGGTGAATCATCTGCAGGAATACCATAAACATTTTTCCACTGTTGAAGTGGATCAGTGGTTCTGGTCCCTGTTCAAGGGAAACATTGCCGTTCTGCCCAAAGCGGAGGTTGTAAAGGAATATGCTGAGTCAGTACCGCCAGGTTTTATCTTCAGCATCAAGGTCCCGAACAGCATAACGCTGACCCATCATTACCAGAAGAACAAGAGTGCGCCCCTGGTGCCCAATCCGCATTTTCTATCCACTGAGCTGATGGTCAAGTTTCTGCAGACCCTGGAGCCACTCGGTGATCATATCGGTCCTTTGATGTTTCAATTTGAATATTTGAACAAAATCAAGATGACCAGTCTTCTTCGATTCATTGAAATGTTTGAGGTGTTTCTCCTTGGTTTACCAGGCGGGTATCAATACTGCGTTGAGATAAGGAACCCGAATTTCCTTAAGGATGAATATTTTGATTTTCTTGCCGAACATCATCTCGGAGCTGTTTTTTTGCAGGGGTATTATATGCCTTCAATCTTCGAACTGTATGAGAGGTTCAAGGATCGCTTGTGTAGCCCGATAGTGCTGAGGCTTCATGGGCCTGATCGGCAGGGAATGGAACAATTGACCAATGATATCTGGGATACAATTGTTGAGCCAAGAGATAATGAAATACTGCAGCTGAAAAACATGGTGAATGATCTGCGGGAACGACAACACCAGGTGTTCATCAACGTAAATAATCACTATGAGGGCTGTGCCCCTCGGACTATAGAAAAAATCAAAGAATTACTACAGATCTAGGTTAGTAAGTTTTGTGCTGCTGCAGTTGAAATAGAGGATCAGGCCATGAACCACATTTCCTGTACGGGAAACGCAGCACTCCTGCCGTAAGTTTGTCAGAGTTTCAGCAACAAAGATATGCCCTCCCCAAATTGAAGTCCAAGCAATAAAAGCGACAAAATATCCTGAAAGTCGTTCAGCCTGTCTGCCGCAGGCAAGCGTGCAGCCTTTTTGTGCCACTAGTCGGGACTACACTCAAAAAAAAGGAAAAGAAGAAAAAAATAACGAGTTGTAAGGGCAATTGTAAGAAAATTGTAAGAAAGCAAATGTAAGGTATCGATGATTTTTTTGAAACATCAGGAAAAGCCAAAAGTGTTGATTAAACTAGGTGGTTCTTTGTCTTGAATCAGACTGGACATCACTGAAAATTATTAAATGATTCGATTAAGGAGAAGATGTGTTGAAAGGTGAAGAGAATAACAAAAAGGTTTATCGATTTCGACTTGCCCTGGCAGGTACGGCGCTGCTCACAACTGTTTGTGGAGCAGGATTTGCAATGGCGGGCGATATTACGAGCACGGCGGGTGGTGCTGGAACGTTTTATAATCCATTTTATTATAAAATAGTTGAAAGCGCAGACCAGGAAAATCTGGATTCCATTATTGATGGCATTAGTTCTGAACCAGAGACGGGAGTATTGACTGGCAGTAGAAACTATCTTGCCGGGATAAGGTCGACAAACACTGGTTTTTTTAACAATGCTGCCATCAGCTTGTATATTAAAAACAATGCATCGTATGCCGATGTCACGGGTATTTACGGTGGTGCTGCAATGAATAGTGGTGACATCCTGATTTCGGCTAATGGAGGGACTGAGCCCTCCGCCTACGCCGTCGCTACCGGAATAGCAGGAGATGTAACAGGAAATAGTGGTGATGTCCTGGTTACTGCAAATGGAGGAGCTGCGACTTCCTCCTATCCCGAGCCCTTTGCCTACGCATACGCGTATGCTGCCGGGATAGAAGGAAATACAACAGGAAATAGTGGTGACATTCTGGTTACGGCTCATGGAGGAACTGCGACCTCCTCCTATTTCAGTGCCTACGCTTATGCCGACGCTGTCGGAATAGACGGGGATGTAACAGAAAATAGTGCTCGTATCCTGGTCACCGCTACTGGGGGAACTGCGACCTCCTCATCAAATTCCTCGGCCTGGACCGACGCTGTCGGGATAGAAGGAGATGTAATAGAAAATAGTGGTGACATTCTGGTTACGGCTGATGGCGGAACTGCGACCCCCTCTGGTTCCTCAGCCTGGGCCTGGACCTATGCTAAGGGAATAGCAGGAGATGTAACAAAAAATAGTGGTGACATCCTGGTTTCCGCTCATGGAGGAACTGCGATCTCCTCTTCCAATTCCTCGGCCTGGACCTACTCTAAGGGAATAGAGGGAGATGTAACAGAAAATAGTGGTGATATCCTGGTTACGGCTAACGGAAGAACTGCAATCTCCTCCGATTCCTCGGCTTCGGCCTCGGCCTGGACCTACGCTAAGGGAATAGAAGGAGATGTAACAGAAAATAGTGGTGACATCCTGGTTTCTGCTAATGGCGGAACAGCGATCTCTTCCGGTTCCTCGGCCTGGGTCTGGACCTACGCGAAGGGGATAGAAGGAAATGTAACAGAAAATAATGGTGACATCCTGGTTTCTGCTCATGGAGGAACTGCGACCAGCTCCTCCAATTCCTTGGCCTGGGCCGACGCGTCTGCTATCGGGATACATAACTATATAAGCTCAACCAACTTAATAAATACCGGCACAATAAACGTTTCTGCGCAAGCAGGTGTTTTTAGTGAAGATGGTGGTCAGACCTACAAAAGTGATGAAGCCAAAGCCTATGGCATCTGGGTTGACTGGAATAGTGCAGCCACATTACATTCCACCGGCCTTATTCATGCAGCGGCATTACAGGCTATAGACGGTAATGGTATGACGTTGGATCTTGGGCAGGGAAAAAATCTTTCAGCTTACCAGGTATACACGAATAGCGATTTGAGTATAACCGGCTACTCTATGAAGTTTAACAGCCAGGCCCAGGTGGATGCTGAATATACCGGCACCATAAAAATTGCGGATTCATCCAGTGCTGTTGTCAGTTTTGATAATACCACCCTGTACGCTTTTACAGATAATGGATTTAATCAAAAAATCAGTTATAAAATCCCAACACTGGTAGCAGATGCCGTTGTAAGTGACCAATTTTCCGCAGTTCAGTTAGCTGCTGCCAGTCCGGACTATACTTTGAAACTCATCGATGGCGGCGGCAATGACCTGCAGGAATTGTCGATCATATATACTCCTAAAAGCTCCACTCCGCTGCTCGCGGCAGAAGTTACTCAAAGGATTTTCGGCAACATCGACGTAATAGTCGGGAATTCCATGATTAATCCCATGCTCAGCCTGATGCAGCAGGGGAACCCGCAGACGGTATCCTATGAGGGAGTTCGATTTTCCTCGATGGATTCTCTTCTTGATCCTTCCAGCATGAGCATTGATGTTATGCCCAAAGATAGAGGCTGGGCTTTTGTTTTGCCGTATTATACCGACCTTAACAACAACTCATCGCCCGTGGGCTATGATGCAGATATCTACGGCCTTACCGGCGGTTACAACTTCTGGCTCAATCCCGATCTCATCCTTGGTTTTCATGCCGGGTATGGACGCGGCGACATCGACTTTAGCGGTGCTGGTTATGACCTGAAAGAAGAAAGTGTCGACGCCGGATCCTTTGGTGTTCAAAGCTTGTACCGTTTAGGAAAAAGCTGGTTGGTACAAGGCATTGCCTCCTTTGTTTATACCAGTAATGATTACAGTGACCAAAATCCGCTTAACCGGGAAAATGGTGCCTATAACACCTATGGTGTTGATGCCGATGTTGATCTTAGCCATGTGTTCACTTTTCATAATAACCATATTATTCCGTCCCTCGGTCTGCGTTATCTCTGGCAACATGAAGATGGTTTCACTGCCGACAATCTGGACAATGCCGATGTCGCTTATGGAGATCTGAATGAACAGCAACTCTATGGTCATTTTGGTGTTGACTGGTACGGCCATCTTTCTGGCAAGGGGCAATGGCAGATAACCCCCACTCTTGGTCTCGGTATTCAACAGGCCCTGACCGATAATGAGTTTGATCACACCATGACCGTAGGCAGCTTCACCACCAATGCAGCAAGCGAGACGGACGATACCCTGCTCACTGCACATGCGGCAATTGAATTCACCAGGGATTCCTATGCGTTGAGTGCCGAATATGCTGGTTCGTACTCTGATGATACGAGGGTCAGCTCGGTCTATTTACAGATAAAATATCTATTTTAACAGCCTTGCCTGGCAGTTCTCACGGAAAAGTGCGGGAACTGCCAGGAGTTGCCAGCTAAATCAGGGATTACGGCTACCGGAATTCAAAAACTGGGAGGACAGAAAGGGAAAGGCATAGCCGAAAGAATTTGACACAACAACATGTGGGTTGATTTCATCTCATTCATTCTGAAAAAAGTATTTTTTCTGCTTCTTCTCTCAACACTTTGATATCCATCGGCTTTGTAAGATATTTTACCTTATTTTCATCGAAAAAATTCTGTCTCTCGGCAGAAAGGTAACCTGTCATAAAAAGAAACTTTTTTATTGATGAGGGATATGTTGAGATTGCTTTTTTATAAAAAGAGAATCCATCCATTAACGGCATGTCAATGTCAGTAACAATTAATTTGTAAAACTTATTATCCAGCATTTTCAAGGCTTGGCTGCCATTGTGTGCAATATCAATATTTCCTGATCGATAAAGCAGTGCCTTGAGAAGATCCGTAATCATTTTCTCGTCATCTACGATTAAAATGTTTTCAGTCCATATAGCCGGTAATTTTTTAATTTTCTCCAATAATTGTGGCCGGCCTTCTACTTTTTCCAGAAAGTATTCTACGCCCTTTATATGGGCTTGTATTCTGGCTGCCGGATATTTAAACTTGTTGGTTCTGTCTTTCAAAAAATTAATAACGTAAATAAATATGTCATTCCATTCTGAGAGCTCCACCTGCACTATTTTTTCGATGAGTTCCGTTCTGGAAAGAGATTGATTCTCTAAGCCATCCTGTATTTCCATGAAATAATTGATAATTTTGTAACTAGTTTCTTCATCAACGGAAATAACAGGAGTAATCTCGGGCTCCGAGGCGAGATATTCTGCTGCACTTTCCATGATTTGGTAATGCCAGGCTTCATCTTCTGCAGTGTGTTCCAGGAAATTCCTAAATTTCTCATCATTGTTGTAAAAAGAAGCGGCGTCCAGATATGCTCCATTTGCCAAATGTTCAACTTCCCGAAGCCATCTTATTATTTCTTTCATAAGGTTCTCGAGTATAATGATAATAAACCAGCTAACTCCTGTTGTTTTTGGGAGGATACATCCGTCACATATCAGGCAGACTCTACCGTTATAGTGGTAACAGCATTGCCTACAGCGTAAAAATACCACAGCGTGGCACTAAGTCAATGTGCACATAGTAGATTTTGTGAGCCGGATTATAATAGTTCAGTCATTATAGATTAAAACTGGATCAAAGCAGCAACAGTGGTAATATTTGAAAATCTATCCTGCTGTTGTCTATCTGGGATCGTTTAATGAACTAATTCTTCACAGTTCTATTTACCATTGTCTGCTATTAACTGATTACTGGGTTCAAAAATAGATTCCGGACGGCAAGAGGAGGGTTAATATGATTCTGCAGGGAACGAGACAACAATTAGATGCCAAGGCGGCATGGATTCTGGAAGAAACCATTCAGTCAATTCTCGAAACCAAGTCTAAGGTGATAGTGGCAGTGCCTGGTGGTCGAAGTGTATTTGGTATTTTTCAAGAACTTGCCGAGCTTGATATTAATTGGCCTCGGGTTCATTTGTTCATGGTGGATGAACGACTGGTACCGATAGACCACCCCGAAAACAATTTTCGTCTGGTGATTGAGTCTCTCGGAGAAATAGTGCCTGACTCGTCTTTGCATCCCTTCGTCTGCGATGTTGCTGCAGACGATTATGGTGTTGGGGAATATGAGCACCAACTCATGCAATTCGGAGGCAGGTTTGATATAGTGTTGGTAAGCAGTGGTGAAGATGGACATATTGCCGCTCTCTTCCCAAACCATCAAGCAATGGTTGCCGACAGAAAAAGATTTGTGCTGCTGGACGATTCGCCAAAGCCACCATTGAGGCGGATGACGGCAACGCCGGGATTAATTGCAGACTCCCAGGTAGGGGTATTATTGTTTTATGGTGAGAGCAAAACGCTGGCTTTGAAGAATTTTCTCAATCCCCGTCTTGACGTCAGCCAGTGTCCGGCCAAACTCATCACAACGCTGCCGCAACATTTTATTCTCACCGATCTGGAACTGATCCAGTAATGCCGGACCACTCGAGATGATTTGAAGGCCTGCTCATTAAACGGACACATGTTGACTTGTGTTGGGTATTGATTTACATTTTTCTTTTGATGCCGTTTTCTCAAAACTTACTACAGTGGGAACCTTCTTAGGGTCCAACGTCAGATCCTGTGCTGCTGCTTTAATTTCGCCCTCGATGGACGCCCCGGATTCTACGGTAAGATTTCCAGCTTCTATTTTGCCATGGATAGAACCGTTTTTTCTCACTATAAGCATACTGGCGCTGACATTGCCATCAAGTGATCCATAGCAGTTGAAGGAAGAGACTGTTATATTACCAGCTACTTTTCCTGTTTCGCTGAGGATTAAGTGTTCTCCATCGATGTTGCCGTTTATTGTGCCATCGATTCTTGCCTTCCCTTTAAAAAGAATTTCACCGTTGATAGTCATCGTCTTATCTATAATTGACGCAATTACTTCGTTCTCAACTTTTTTAATTTCCTGTTCAATATTCATCACCTTAACAAACATTCCCATTGCTATTCTTTCTCCTGTGAGGCGGTAGATATTTTAGCTAAACGTGCAACTTTCAAAAATTTATATGGGTTAACAGGTTTTTGATCCAGGGCTATCTCATAATGGAGATGGGAGCCGGTTGACCTGCCCGTGTTACCGATGAAGCCAATGAGTTGTCCTCTCTCAACCCTATCACCTTTATGGACCAGATATTTCTGCATATGGGAAAAGGAGGATGTATATCCATTGCCATGGTCAATAAGGACATAGTTACCGTATCCGCCGTTGCGAAAAGCTTTTTTAACCACCCCGTCGGCAGTTGCGTAAATTTGATCACCTCTGTTGCCACGAAAGTCAATACCACTGTGTAAGGCCGTTTTGTGATTCAACGGATCTTTTCGTTTGCCGAATCCTGAGCTGATGGAACCTTGGACTGGTTTGCCCAAGGGTAGATATCGTATTGTACTTAAGTACTTGTCGGCTTTAAAAAGGAGTTCGTCCTTCTCGCCATCCGATTGCTGGATAAAAGGGCCACCGCTCTGTCTGGAATCACTCTCTTTGCTTTCGGATATTTTGATGCCGATGCTGCTAAAAACTTTCTCAATAAGTTCGCTTCTTTCGTTGAGCTGGTCGACGGCAGTGGAGATAAGGGACTCTTTTTCCTCTTGGTATGCGGTTGCCTGTATGATGCTATTCTGTTCAAGACTGGCAATTTTTTGGTTGAGTTCGATACCTTGTTCCTCTATCAATTTGTTGTTTTTTTCTAGCAATTCCCTGCTGATACGAAGTTTATCCTTTGTGCCTGCAAGCTGATTCGAGATATTCCAGTTTCTGGTATACAGGGATAAGGAGAAAATGCTGGTGACAGCGAGTATGAGGAGAATAAAGACTGAAGCTGTTAGAGTAATATAAAGTTTTTTGGTTGAGAATGGAAACCTGAAAATTTTGCCCCTGTTTCCTGCTATAATAATATGAAGCTGTTTATCCATCACATCATCCAAAAGTGTAATTATATTTAATTTATCCCTTTCAGCATTGGTGTGCTCAACTTGCGTAAAAGAGAAGCAGTAAACGTGCCAAAGTGACAATTCAAGCGTTACAAGGATGACAATAATTTTAAGCTGCAGGGTATCTTACTTGAATTTATAATTCTTTTGCCTATGATAACATGCTGCTTTTTTCCTCTAAATTACAGTGTGTTCTAGAAAGCTGTTTTTTGTGTTTTTGAAAAAGCGAAAAAGTCAACAACGTTTACCATTTTGGGACTGGTGACAAAAAATGTCAAAGAGGTCGGTGATAAAAATGAATATGAAATATTCCTTTAAAAACAATCTATTACATTGTTCTCGGATAAATTTTGATAATAGTTCATTAAAGATTATTTGCCGGGTATTTCTGGAAAATTCACAACTAACTACAAGGAAAATAAGGACATTAGCAAGTGTCTGAGCTTCTGAATAATGGCTAAAGTAAACGAAGTTTGCAATTCCTGAAAAACAGGAATTTTAAAAACAAGACAATAATGGTAAAGTGTCAGGAGCCACAACGCAGACAATCTATGTTTACATGGTTGGCTGGAGATAAAATAAAATCAGATGTACATTTTTGTAGAACACTCCTAAGACAACACGGATAATGAAAAACATATTACTAGACCTTGACGGCACCCTGACGGATTCGAGTGAGGGCATTACCAAATCAATTCAGTATGCCCTGAAGCAACTTGGTCGGCCAGTACCGCTTTGTGAAGATTTGCTCTGCTGTATTGGCCCGCCCCTGATGTACAGTTTTCTTGAATATTTTCAAGTTCAACCGAGAAGCCTCGCGGAACAGGCTATTGGTTTATACAGGGAACGTTATAACCGGCAGGGACAATTTGAAAACCGGGTTTACAACGGTATTCCCGAGACACTGAATATTCTTCAGACAAGGGGGTTCTCGCTGTTTCTCGCCACTTCCAAGCCGGAAGTGCAGGCAAGGTCAATTCTAAATCATTTTAAGCTGTTGCCCTATTTTGCTGGTATCTATGGCAGTAATCTGAATGGAACGCTTGGCGACAAAGGGGAATTGATAGATCATATACTTCGTAACGAAGATTTGTCCGTATACGAAACGGTTATGGTTGGAGACAGGAAGTACGATATGATCGGGGCCGGCAAATGTGCAGTTCGGAAAATCGGGGTTACCTATGGGTTTGGTACGCATAAGGAGTTATCTGAAGCCGGTGCTGATTATATTGTTGATTCGCCGGAGGCTCTCGTTGGTCTCCTTGGGGTGCCAGGCACTCTGACGGGGCACTGACAGGTCAAACTCAAACCCTCGTTTTATCGGTATAGATTGTTTCCAACATTCCTATCTTTTTTTAACCACTTCCCAAGACATCTTCCCTTTAGAATCTTATAGTACCTTTCAGGAGTGGACAGCAGGGGAGAGACTCGGGTGTAAGTGAGGAATGGGGCATTTGCTGAGGGAGAATTGATGCAGAATCTTTGTCACGAGGTACAAAGGATCGAGTTGTAAGAGGTAAGTCAAATTTGACAGGGAGAAAAAAATGAAAGCAATAGAGAAAATTGTTGTGCCTGTTGATCTTATGGGAGGCACGGAAAAGTTGGTCAGTTATGCAAAATATATGGCCGAAAAATTTAATGCGGTCATTAATTTTGTCTATATTGTCGCTGACTATCCCGGAGACGCGATGGTCGGTTCACCCTTTGCACAGGAGTACAAGGATAAGGTGATCCTCGTTTCGCAAGAGAAAATGGAAGATCTAGTCCAGGAGAGTCAGGAGAAGTGTCCGGGATGTACGGGACAGGTTATTTATGGCGACCCTGTGGAAGAGATTGTTGCATTTGCCAAAACCAATGATGCAGATCTTATTATTATCGGTACCCATGGTGCTAAGGGATTGGAGAAGATCCTGCTTGGCAGTGTAGCAGAGCGGGTACTGAAACGGGCTCATTGTCCTGTACTGGTTATGAATCCTTTTAAATGGAAAGGTGTGTAATCGATATTTTCATTGCCGTACCAAAAGTAACTAATTGATTTCCCCCATCTTTAACTATTGCAATTTATTAGTTAATTGCTTGACTTTTTCGGCACGGCCCTGTCTTTCTTGCTCGTTTTTATTCCATTGCTTGATGGATTGTCTATTTTCAGTGATAACGATGGAAAACAACCAACTGAGCGCTGTGCCAAGAAGGCAAATTATTATGAGTGTGTCGATATCCATATGTGCTTTTCGTTCCTGTTTATTTTTGTTTGAGTAAAATTGATGCTGGAAGTATGTAGCTTATGAGAAAGAGAGCACCGAAAGCGGAAGAACACCATGTGAGTCAATCATAATGGCTTGAAGATAATCTTTACTCGGACAGCTACTCTAAGGATAGTGCAATTTGTGTGCCGTTGTAATTGTTGCGATTATTTCAAGCAGATAGGCGGACAATAATAAATTTTGAAAATTAGGCGTTAGGGGACTGATTTTATTTTTCTTTTTTACAACCGGGAGACAGATTGATTTTCACAAAACGACGTGAAAAAAAATCAGTCCCCTCAGGCTGTTCAAGAAAAATCAATCTGTCTCCCGGATAATGCTGAAAGCCCTATAATTTTGGGAATTCAATAACATGATTGTAAAAATTCGTCCAGAAAAATACGAATATGTAGTAACCCAATTTCAACATCCATGAGTGTCCACGACAATCAACAGGAGCAACATCCCTGACAGTTAAAACATGGAAGGTCCTTTCGATGAGCGCAACCACTCTTCAACCTTTTTCGTTAATTAGCTCGCTGATGGAGCCAAATCTTTACGATCCGCCTGTTGAAAAATGTGTACTTATCGAGACGCATATATCTTGGGTAATACTGGCCGGGCCACACGCTTATAAAATAAAAAAAGCAATAAATCTGGGCTTCCTCGATTTTTCAACTCTTGAAAAACGATTTTTTTATTGTAATGAGGAATTGCGACTGAACAAAAGACTGGCACCTGAGATTTACCTGTCAGTGGTGCCCATAACTGGAACCGTTGACCATCCACAATGGGCAGGCAAGGGTGATGCGATTGAGTATGGGATCAAAATGCGGGCCTTTCCGCAGCAGGCACAACTTGACCGGGTGTTGGCCCAAGGAGCATTGCAATCCAATCAGATTGATATGCTTGCAAAGCAGATAGCAAACTTTCACGAAAAAATTGATATTGCCGGTCCGGACAGCGTACACGGTGATCCGAAAGATATCTTCCAACCCATTGAAGAAAATTTTAAACAGATCCGAGAGCATGTTCATAACTACCAGGCCCTCAGCTCACTCGCTGAGTTGGAAGGCTGGAGCCGATCAACCGGCCAGACTCTGCAGCCCCTGCTGGTTCAGCGTAAAGCAGCCGGTTTTATTCGTGAATGCCATGGAGATATGCATTTGAGAAATATTGCCTGGCTTGATGATGCACCATTGGTTTTCGATTGTATAGAATTTAATTCTGCCCTTCGCTGGATCGACGTCATGAGTGATGTCGCCTTTTTAGTGATGGATTTACAGGATAGGAAACAAACGGAATTTGCTCAGCGCTTTCTGAACATTTATCTTGAACATACGGGTGATTATGCAGGTATCTCTGTGCTGCGGTTTTATCAGGTCTATCGCGCACTGGTTCGTGCCAAGATAGACGCCATACGGGCCGATCAGGTCGGCATCGGCAGGGAAGAGAAAAAGGAAGCAGAAAAAGATTTTTTCGAATACCTGAAACTGGCACTGAGCTATGTACATCCAGAAAAACCTCAGCTCATTGTTACATGTGGAAAGTCAGCGTCGGGAAAGAGTACTGTTACCTGGCCAATTTTGGAACAATTAGGGGCGATTCGTATTCGTTCGGATGTCGAACGTAAAAGGTTGTTTGGGCTGAAACCGGAAGATGTTGGTCGAGCGGCGGTAGGTGAAGGTCTTTATAGCACAAGTTCCACAGCAATGACCTATCACAAGCTTGAGGAATTGGCGGCACAAATTATTGATGCAGGATATTCGGTAATTGTCGACGCAGTGTTTTTGCATTACAGGGAACGGGAGCAGTTCCGAAAGCTGGCGGAAACCAGACAGATTTCGTTTACAATATTGGAATGTACTGCGGATGCCGATATATTACGTCAGCGCATTGTTCAGAGAAAAAACGATGTTTCTGACGCCGACATGAATGTTCTCGAAATGCAGCTTTCCAAATGGCAGCCGTTGCATGAGGATGAGCGTGTCAATGCCATGAGCATTGACACGGGAACACCGGTCGATATTAACCGGTTAGTAGCGCAGCTCAAGAAAAGGGCTGCTGCTTGAAATGGCTTTGAGATATCTTGACTGTGCAGTGAGAACTGAGTATTCTAGTTAATTTTCACACCACTGGTCATGCCTGATACGTTACTGTGGATTATGAGGACGGACAATTGTGGTATCAGCTCTTTATTTATCGTTTGTTTTCATTTTATGCAGGCACAAGATACGGACTGTAAGCCAGTCAAAAAAAAAGGTATGAGCAGATTGCTTGCAGCCTGCTTTTATTCGCTGGATGGTTTACGCAGCGCCTTTACAACCGAAGCGGCATTTCGTCAGGAGCTATGCCTGGTTGCTTTTACTACGGTAGTATTATTTTTTTTGCCGCTCTCCGGTGAATGGAAGGGCTTGCTTTTTTTGGCAACCACTGCTGTTCTTGTAGTCGAGTTGTTAAATTCGGCAATTGAGTCAGTTGTTGATCTTGCTTCTTCAGACTATCATCTTCTGGCCAAACGAGCTAAAGATATTGGCAGTGCTGCGGTATTTGTCAGTATATCGCTTGCCATACTTTTGTGGGGTGGTGCCGTTCTTTCAATATTTTTGGAGAACGCGAAGTAGTGTAAAGATAAATATTATCTGGTTCCCTTTTTTGTATCGCAATACATACACTCCTTAACATAAAACACCTCCATGTTTAAACCCTTCCCCCTGAATGTTTCTGCAGATAAAATAGACTGCTCAATTCTCCGGTCAGTATTCTGGACAATTATGTCATCTTTGGTCCTGGGGATAATTCTCTGGGCTATTTCCTGGTCCTTTGGATTGGTCGGAGGGATAAGGGAATTCAGCAGTGCCATTCGTTTTGAAATTCCCTACCTGACCCTGGTGTATACAGCCCTGCTTTACCTCATGCGGCCAACTAACTGGCGCGTGCTCGTTGCGGCACTGCCAATTATTGCTCTTTATCTCGTTTTTGACCTTCATTATGTTTATATGCATAGTGTTTTTAAGCTGGATGAAATCCTCCTCCTTCCGGAAGGCCTTAATGTTTCGCCGCTTTGGGCTCGGGTAGGAGCCTGGCTTGTTTTTATCATCTGGTCTCTGTTTTTTTTCAAAATCCTCAAGCGGCGCCCTCGCGAGCTGGCAGTTCCTCTTTTGCTTCTGGCTCTTGCGGCAGTTCCGCCGGTTACCGCCTACACTCTACCGAAACAGTTTCTTGAAGCAGCTCACGTGTCGGGATTTGGTATTATTCCATGGTCTGACCGATATACCTCTGCGATCATGGGGCGAACAACATCACTTTTCCTCTTTGCCGCAACCAAGAGCAAAGCTCTGGAGGACCTGACTCAACAACCGATTGTCGTCGATCCCAACCGGAATCCGGACTTGTTGATCGATGCTTTACATCATCCCCGAAACATTCATATCCTTGTTCTCGAATCTTTTCTTGATCCGCAGCTTTTTTCCGCTTTGGAGTTTCGTACACCGCCAGCCCCGCCTCAGTTCGACGCTCTTCGGACAAATCTGCATGTAGCCAGGTCGCCGGTATTTGGCGGGGGAACAGCTCAAGTTGAATTTGAACTTCTCTGCGGGGCACCAGCCTTAGAACTCTATAGTCCTGCGGAGTTCAATATGCTTACCGGTGCCTCGACTCCCTGTCTGCCCAACCTGCTCGCTAAGGCCGGTTACCGGACTGTTGCCACACAATCATATAAACCGGAATTTTTTAATTCAGAAAAAGCGTATCGATCGATGGGCTTTCAGAAGACAAATTTTCCCTCAGCATATGTAGATACCAGTGAGACTTACCTGAAATATGATATTCCAAACAGCTATATATTTGACGGAGATCTTCTTACCCAGAATCTTCTTTATGTGGAAAAGCTCATCGCCGACGGCAAGCCGTTTCTCAACTACGTGCTAGGTACCTATGGACATCTGCCGCATTTAACTGACACTGACCGCTTTCCACCGAAGGTCGATGTGCTTGGAGTTGAGCCTGGTTCCCAGGCGTACCTGGCGATTCAGCAGTTCTATTATCGAGCCGAGGCGGTCGCCGAATATATTCAACAGCTCAGGAAAATGGATCCGAATAGCCTTATCCTGGTGACCAGCGATCATCTTCCACCTCTTGACGCTGGTCCCAGGACCTATGATACCCTGGGTTATTCGCTTAGAGACGGCGGCGATTACAGGCAGAATATCTGGTTTTATTTTGGTCCGGAGAACCCCAAAATGGCCTGGCCGAATTATGATTACCAGTTCATGGATTTTGTTCTTGATGTTCTTACCGAAGAACGCATTTGCCAACGGATGGCTTGCCAAAACCGCGAAGACTGGTCGTCTGAAAAACTGACCACCAGCTACAATTACATCATATCTCTTGGGGCGAATATTGCAGGGAGAGAGCTGGATTAAAAATCCCCCACTCTCTATTGAACAGGAATTGCAAATATACAATCTTGAGCTGGATTTGAATATGTATAAGTATTTAATCGACAGAGACGGTATGAAATGCTAATATTTCTTCTTTACTAAAAATAACTGTGATAATTTCACTAGTTCCGAGCAGACATGTATGAAAATTTCCGAGCAAGGAGTATTAAAACAATGATCATCAGACGAGGTATCATGCCGTCCGGATCCATTTTCTTTTTTTGGGCACTAAGTTTTTTCCTGTCGTTTGGCACTGGACTATTCTCCGCAACAGATGTTGCTGCGGATACCCGATACGTAACTCCCAGCGCGGAAGTAGTTGTAAGGACAGGTCAGGGAACCGAGTATAAAATAATTGGCATGGTAAAAGATGGTGATGCTGTTGACCTCCTTGAGGAAAGTGATTCTTATGCAAAGGTTCGTCTTGAGGATGGCAAGGAAGGATGGATGTTGAAGAGGTTCCTCAGTGTTAAGCCACCACCTTCTGTGGTAATGCTGTCTCAGCAAACCGAAAATGAGAAGTTGAAGAAGAGAGAAATTGAACTGAGCCAAAAGGTAGAGGAAGTTTCTGCAATCCTCAGTAAAACAGAGGCCGATCTACAAGCAGTCCTGACTGAAAGAGATCAGATAAGAACCGACTACCAGAACCTCAAGCAGGATACTGCAGATGTTATCCAGATCAAAGAGGACATGGTCAAAGCAAAGCAGGAGAACGAATCGCTTGTACAGGAAATGGCCTCACTGAAAGAGGAAAATAACACCCTGACTAAAAATAAATCCATCAATTGGTTCCTTGCCGGTGGAGGGATGCTGCTTGTTGGAATGTTTATAGGGAAGTTGTTCGGCAGGTCACGAAAGAAAAGATCGTCTCTCATGTAAAGGGTGCAAGTCCATTTCCTGAAGGCTGTTGATCGGTCATGGTAGTTTCCGTATATCATATTTGAATATGGAGCCATTTTTCCAGGACTTGAAAAACGATCTCCCGCTTAATCGGTTTGGATATATAATCGTTCATTCCCGCTTCAAGACAAAGTTCTCGGTCACCTTTCATGGCATTGGCTGTCATGGCCACAATGGGTACATTTTTGAACCCGTTTTGCCGTATTCTCCGGGTCGCTTCGTACCCGTCCATCTCCGGCATCTGAATGTCCATGAGGATGGCATCAAAATCATTCGGATTGTTGGTGAATAGTTCCAGCGCTTGCTTTCCGTTCGCTGCAACCGTCACTATGTAGCCTGCTTTGCTGAGTATAATGGTGGCAAGTTTCTGGTTGACGGGATTATCTTCAGCTAGAAGAATACGTGTCGATTGTTTCAGCTCTTCTCGAATTGAATATTGAGTAACCAGTTTCTTAGCTTCTACTGGTTGCTTTTCTTCGTTCGCATTGTGCAATATTCTGGCTATCGTATGAAGCAGGATATCTCGACGGGCTGGTTTGGTCAAAAAAGCCGTAAAACCAGCATCTTTGCATTTCTGTGCGGCTCTTTCGGCAGATGAGGTATAAGCGAGAAGTGGAAGGTCGGAATTGGCCAACGTTGAGGTCCGAATACGGCTTGCCAGCTCGAAACCAGATATAACTGGCATTTGCAGGTCAAGAATCGCAACTTTGAATGGTTTCCCCTCATTTTCAGCACGGATCAATGTATCGATAGTGGTGGTTTCATCCAGAATCGTCACCACTTCCATGCCTGCCTTCCCCAATATGTTGTTGAGAATCTCGTTGTTAGCTTTGTTGTCATCGACAACCAGCACCTTGACTTCATTAAGGTCTTCATTAACAGGATGGTGTTTCAGACTGGATGATGCCTTCTTCATCACTGCCAGAAAATGGAAGGTTGTTCCTTCACCTTCTGTTGACTCTGCCCATACATGTCCTTTCATCAGGCTGGCAATTTTCCTGCAGATTGATAAACCAAGGCCGGTACCACCATATTTCCTGGTGGTGCTGCCATCAGCCTGCTGAAAGGCTTCGAATATTGTTTCGCACTTTTCTTTGGCGATACCAATCCCCGTGTCCCTTATTTTGCTCAGTATGGTAATAGTCTCCTCAGACTCTTCCTGAACTTCGATACTGAGTTCCAATTCGCCTTCTTCGGTAAATTTTGCGGCATTGCCGAGCAGGTTGATCAGTACCTGGCGAAATCTTCCGGGATCTCCGTTAATTTTTGCCGGTAAATTTTCATCGATGCGACAGAGCACCTCAATTGGTTTTCCAGCCATTCTTGGTCGAATAAGTTCGCATACATCATGGGCTGTAATTTCCGGATCGAAGTCAATATATTCAAGGCTCATTTGTCCAGCCTCAACTTTGGAGAAATCGAGAATATCGTTAATCAGTCCCAATAAGGATTCGCCACTCCTTTTGATGGTCAAGGCGCTGTCGCGTTGTTCTTCATCAAGATCGGTCGAAAGAAGTATATCGGTAAAGCCGATCACGCCGTTCATCGGTGTGCGGATCTCATGACTCATTGAGGCGAGAAATTCGCTTTTGCTTAAATTAGCCGTTTCGGCGGCCAATTTTGCCTTGCGAAGTTCCCTGGTTTGTTTTTTGATCTCTGATTGCAATGTCCTGGAATAATTTTCCTGATGTTCCTGAATAGCCCTGTAGCTGCGCGTAGTTTCTTCAAGCATCTCCTGATGTTTAGATTCCAATACTTGAAATTTTCGATTGAACTGGTTCTTTTGAATGGTGATTTTTTTGTTGAGGTATTCGACATCCTTTCGGTCGAAATATCCGAGCACTGCAAGATTGACCAGGCAGGAAATGTCATCCATCCGGGAGTTTTCATTAAGGGCGTATGCTATCAATGTTGCTTGCAATTGTGCTACATGCAAAGCGAAAAGTCTAGTGCTTGAGAATTGTTTCCGTACCCCGGCTTCGGACAGGCTGTTTACCGAAAGAACCAGTTCTTCAATTATTTTTTTAGGAATTCCGGTAACATCCTGCTCGTGGAATTGCTGCCCTTCTCGGTTAATAACAATAGCTGTAATAGAGGGAATTTCTTTCTGAAGATAGGCTAGAAATTCGCAAATCTGGTCATCATATGAGACCGCTTTCTTAAACAGGCTGGTCATGCCGGGTATGCCTTTTTGTGATGCAAAGATGATTATTCTTACGGAAAAGAGGTTCGACCCTTGTTTTGGGGTCAGCCATAGATAGTCTGTGCTTTTTCCATCTCCTCCGGGAAGTCCTCGATAAGGATGGTGTACTCATCCATATTGTTCTGCAGGTGTTCGATAAGCGGCGGTGATATTTCCATTTCCACATTCGGCAGGGTCGAAATACCTAACTGGCCGGTAATATATTCAGAAATCTGGATTATTCCGGTAAGAGTCGCCGGCTTAAAATCGTCAGAAATCAAGTGGTGGTCGCGGATGGCATTCTGGATGGTCACAGGCATATTCCAGTCGAGGGTCATGAGGTGGCATATCTCGCAGTGATTAGTGGCAAATAAATGCATTTCCATCTCAATCAGTGAACTTGTCGATTTGCATGAAGAGCAGATTCTGTGAAAATCCTGTTGTTGGACCTGTTCTTCAACCAACAGACCAAAGTCATGCAGAATTCCGCACAAAAAAGCATCGTCTCCGTTCATACCGAAAATTCTTTCGGCAATCATTTTGCTGCAGATGGAAACCGCAGCACTATGAACCCATAGTTTTTTTTTCGAGAAAACGGAATCAATTTCAGGTCCTATGAAAAGGTTTTTCAAGGCATCCGTAACCACAAGGTTGTGCAGGTTTTTCATTCCAAGGAAAGCCACCGCACGTCCTATTGAACCAACTGTTTGGACTAATCCGTAATAAGGGCTGTTTACAAGCCGCAACAGGCGGCTTACCAGAACGGGATCCATTTTGATTACATCCTCAAAATCCTTCATGGTTGAATCAGGATCGTTAATCAGCCGAGTAACTGTGGTGACTACATGTGGAAGAGGATGCACCTCTGTAAATCTATCTATGAAATTCTTTGCGGCGGTCACACATAACCTCATTTTTGAGTAGCTTACAGATTTAGCACCACTTTATGGGATCGGGAAAATTTAATTTCATCTCGAGAACGGATCCAGGTTGGAAAACAAATTTTTAATTTGAGAAAATCTCATTTTTGGTTACTGCCTCGGATTTGACACGATCAAGCAGTTCAGCCAGAACCGGCTTTATGTTCTCCCGTATGTCGCCAGCCACAATAATATAGAGGAGATCGTCGCCTGGCTGGAAAGTTCCTGAGTATGCTTCTATAATTATTTCAAAAATACCCTCACGTTGGAGATATTCCTGTCTAAGAGCTTCAATTTTCTTCATATCAGGGGTGACTTCAAGAGCTGTGACTCCGGTTCGATCCTTTCTGGACCAATTGCGGACAACTCCATTGTGGATGAGGATCATGCCTACATTATCCACAAATTCCGGTCTCTTTTTCAGTTCCTTTATTGTCTTGGTAATATCCATTGAAAAATCCTTTTTTGAAAACTATTGATATTCGCGATATTAAATCTGTTCTATGATCGGAATGATAAGTTCCTGTTTCTTTTCCAGCTTGGCAAGACTTATGATTGAATTGTACCGTTCCAGAAGCCAGAGTGGGATGTCGAATTTGTTATAACAAATATCCCACAGGGTGTCTCCGGGAATAACCTGATAAGTTTTTTTGCCAACAACCGTAAATTCGGCAAAAAAATCCTCTTCCTTTTCCTGTAAAAAATCAAGCCGTTTTTCTTCAAATAAAGTTGGTGGCAGGTGGTCAAAAACGAGATGGAGCTGTTGGCCGGGATTTATATGTTTCTTTGGGGTGAGTTTATTGAGGGCCGAGATTGAGAACTCTGGCATACCCAGCCAGATAGAATAAAGTCCGATTGATTCTTCCGGTTGAACGGTAATATATCCGTAGGTTTTGCCATTTTTTCGGTAGATATTGAACACATTGTACACAGTGGGATCTTTCATCGGTAGAAATTCAAATCCCCTTTCCGATGGATGTTTTTTTTTTATTCGCAAGGAGAGAAATTGTTGTGCGGTCGTTTGAAGATGATACCTTTTTAGAAGTAACGGAAGACAAGAGCCGAGGAGAACTTTTGATTTTCCCTGCTTTTGCCACTTTTTTTCCGGTTCTTGGTATCAATAACTTTTGGTTGAGGTAGATAGTTGCGTTCTGGTTAAGACTATTTGCATTCATCAGGCTTTTTAAAGAAATACCGTGCAGCCGAGCGATACTGCCGGCTGTATCACCTTTTTGGACACGATGAAAAAGACTCGGTTTCTGCTCATTCTTATACAATGAGGAGGGAATAGAGGCGAGAAGCCGGTTGGTTTCTTTTTCTGCAGGAAGTCTGATTGTGTATCCCTTTGGAATATGCTTCTCACCGTTAATGACAGATAGTCGTAATGCAGGGTTGAGTGATATTATTGTTTCTTTCGGAATATTGAAATGGCTGCTGACATCTTTGATATGAAGGTATCCGGGAAGAGTGAGATATCGAGTGGAGATGGCAGGATCAATCTTAACTTTTGGATTGTTTTCAAGCTGTCTGGCAACTTTTAATGCTGCCAGAAACTCCGAATAAAAATTTTTAGAGGCAAATTTAAAATGACCTTTATTGTAATTACTGAACACTTTTTCATAACTTCCCTCATCATTTGCAGCTCTTAACATTCCAGCTAAACCGTAGTTATAGGAGGTAAGGGCCAGGGGCCAATTGTTAAGGGTAGAATAACTGTTTTTAAGATATTTGGCTGCAGCATGAGTGGCAAGGATCGGATCGAGACGCTCATCGAGGGTATAATCAATAGTCAGATAATTTTTTCCGGTTGTCCTGGTGATTTGCCAGATACCAGCTGCCCCGAACTTGGAGTAGGCTTTAAAGTTGAAAGAAGATTCCACGTGGGGGAGATAGGCCAGTTCTTCGGGTAAACGATAGGCACGAAAGATCCTTTTAATTTCTGTTAGATACCTTCCGGAGTGGATGACTCCGGCAAGAAAACGTTCTTTCTGACCTCTTTGGCTGCGGACATTTTCTGAAGCTGTCAGAAAGTCCTTGCGCTTGTTGTCAGAAAAAAGTGCGGCAACCCTTATTTCATCTTTGGTCGCCGGTTTCCCGGCGGCAAGTTTTTTCAAAATCGCACTGTATTTTTCTATGGTGCGTTCCTGGAAAAGGGAATTGAGCCTGGCTGCTCCCGGCTGGTCATCACTGAGGAGGGGAATGATTTCGTATATCTTGGATAAATCTCTAGAGTCATGTATAACTGCCTCGGTCAGGGAATAATGAGAATATATCTTCTCCCAGAACGCGACATTGTTGCGGATAGTTTTGTAGCTTGGAAAATCCTGGTTTGCTACAGCTTTCGCCTGACAACTAAATGCCATTACGTGCAGGAGCGCAAGTACATACAGGATGCTTAAAATTCTGCGAGCTGATAAAAAAGTAACAGGTAGCTGGGTCATTGGGAAAATGTGGTAGTGGTATTTTGTGAATAAATCTCAAACAGTATTAAATATTGTATCACAAGAGAGGGACCAGCGGAATATGTATCTTCAAATAAAGCCAGAAAAGTGGGGAATGAAATGTACACACCAATAATTGCGACCCTGGGATATATCTTGTCTCCCGATCGAAAAAAAACGCTCCTGGTGCATCGAAATAAGAGGGCAGAAGATCAGCACCTCGGTAAATATAATGGGTTGGGGGGGAAGATGATTCCGGAAGAGGATATTTATCAATGTCTGGTTCGGGAAATACAGGAAGAGGCAAATATCATCTGTGAAACTGCGGTGTTGAGAGGGACGATTAACTGGACGGGGTTTGGTCCGCTGGGAGAAAACTGGTTTGGTTTTATCTACAGGATAGATAATTTCAGCGGAACGCCTTCGACGTCGAACGAGGAAGGTGATTTGGTCTGGGTTGATGTTGCAGATATTATGAAACTGCCTATGTGGGAAGGAGATCGGTTTTTTTTGCCGATGGTGTTCGATGATGATCCCAGGGTTTTCCATGGTTTTATGCCATACGATAATGCCAGGCCGGTCGATTGGCACTATTCCCGGATCTGATAGAGGTTGCGGTGAGCAGAGCGCATAGTGTATTCTCTGTAGAGTGAATTCTTACGAAATTACAGTTTTTTTAGAATAATTAATAATAGTACATTAAGAACATAAATAGTTAAGGGGAAATGATATGGAGCAGGAGAGTGAGTTGCAGCGGCTTGAGAAATTTGTAGAAAAAATATTAACACGTTTTTCCATGTTGAAAGCGGAAAAAGCTCAACTTGAGCAGGAAGTTTTTGAGCGCGATCTTTTAATAGAGGAATTGAGAGAAGATATTTCTTCAAAAGTTACAGAGAGAAACGAGATAAGTCAGAGAGTCAATAAAATCGTTGATCAGATAGAAGAATGGGAACTCAATCTGGAGCCTGGTGAGACATTGACGACGGAGAGTTCTACTGAACTCACCGATCTTAACGACGATAAAAAAGAGCTTCCCATCAACTCTAAGAGCCCTGAAGGACGTAGTGACCAGGACGAAAGGCATAAACAACATGAACTCTTTTCTTTAGGTGGTTCCAGAGCGTAACAATAGAAGGTGTATTGGGAAAGTAAATGCACCCGGTTTGCAGGGATCGAAATACATACAGATCAAGATAAATTGTAGCTTAAATTAATGGTGGACCCATATTGATATGTATGAAAAGGAAAGGTTGGTAAGATTCGAACTGCTTGGGCAGGAATATAAATTTTACACCGCTTCCTCGGAAGATGAATTGAGGACCATTTTTTCCATGGTCCGCCAACTCGTTGAAACAGTTTCACCGCAAACAACCGGAACTCTGCCTGTCGGAAAGGTGGCAATAATGGCTTGTTTGAATATTGCATCACGTTATGTGAAACTTATGCATGAATTCGAGGGATATAAAAGAGATTCGGAAGAAAGAATTATCAGGCTTAACGAAGAAATAAGATCCAAACTGCTTTCTGAATGATGGCGGTAGGGATAATTTGTTTTCGTTTCCCGGAAAGTCTGTTATAATTCTGCATAGGATGAAATTGAACAAACGAAACATATGATGTTTCGAATATATATTATTAAAGACTCATTTTCCCTGCACTGTTGGTGATCTTCAGTGTGTGTTGAGCCAACTCCCAAAAAAAGGGTAACTCCGCTGATATCTGAAGAAAGATCGTTTATCGAATTTTCTGAAGCTATTATGAGGCTACCCACCTATTTAATAGGTTTAACTTTCCTGGTGACACGGCAGTGTGGGGAAGATATCCATTCAGCGTGAATGAACATTTTCGATTGTTTCTTTCAATCCGGCCTGATGATTTCCAAAAAAATATTTTGGGAGAGGATTAAGCCGGTTAAACATATAACAGAAGATTGACTCAGCAGAAAAGTGCTGTTGAAACAAAACACTAATTAAGGGAAGCAGGACTGCTTTTTTTTAGATATTTCTCCGGGCAAGGCGATTTTAACCTGACTGGATCGACTTATTCACACATAAGGATGTGGAATAACCCCTAAAAACAGGGGCAGTATGCAAAATAAATCTGTTTACTGGTATTGTAATTATCTGAACGTAAAACGGGTTGTTCAGTTTCAGCCTGGTAAAGAACTGTGTGCAGACATATGGGGTACACTTTTGCCAGGGATAGAAAAATGGTCAATGACCATAGAACTATCTGCGAATTCGAGGAGAAGTCATCAACCTGGTTGAATTTTTCTGTTTCCAGGGTTGCTGGTCTCAGGGAAGTAATGACAATGTGTGGGTTGTTATGTATACCACCTGCACTGTCCGGATAAAGTGTGGCTGGTGCTCCCTCCTCAATTTTCCCTCCATTTCTATTTTGTTTTCCTTGCTTTTTTCTTCTGCCCTGTCAATCACCATCAGATAGGATTGTTCAATGGATTTATTAAATCATCCATATTTACTCGTCTGTATCGGTCTCCTCTTTGGTACTTCCCTGGGAATTTACCTGAGGAAGCTTGTCGTTGAGGCACACGAAAAAAATATTAAAATTCAAAGTAATCAGATTATAGAAAAAGCCATAATCGAGGCCGAACAGATCAAAAAAGAAGCGCTTCTACAAAATAAGGAGGCGGCGTTTCAAATTAAACAGGCTTTGGAGGCAGAGCTTAAGGCTGAAAGAGAAGAATTCAAAGAAGAACAGCGACAACTCAGGAGAAAAAGAGATAGCCTGAAAAGAGAATGGGATAGCTTCGATCGGAAACAGACAGAACTCTACGATAGTGAAAGACTTATTAAAGAACAGGAACACGAGTGGCTTGAAAAACACAAAGAAATAGATACGCTGGTCAGCAAGAGACGTTACGAATTGGCACAACTCGCAGGAATAAGCCAGGAAGAAGCCAAAAAACTTCTTATGGACTCATTGGAAAGTGAAGCCAGAATGGAAGCGGCTAAGAAACTTGTCAGAATAGAAAACGAGATGAAGATGGAGGCCGATAGGAAAGGTAAAAATATTCTGGCCCTGGCTATCTCTCGTTATGCCGGCGATTATGTTGCAGACAGAACTGTTTCTATGGTCCCTTTGCCAAACGATGAAATGAAGGGGCGGATAATTGGCAGGGAAGGCCGCAATATCCGGGCCATCGAGGCAGCCACCGGGATCGATATTATAATAGACGATACTCCGGAGGCAGTGATCTTGTCCGGCTTTAATCCGGTACGTCGGGAAGTTGCCCGGTTGTCACTGCTGCAACTCATCAGTGATGGCAGAATCCATCCCGGTCGTATTGAAGAAGTGGTCGAAAAGATGACCAGAGAACTCGAAATTACAATGCGGGAAGCAGGTGAACAGGCGACTTTTGATGTCGGAGCCCATGGGGTTCACGTTGATCTGATAAATCTGCTCGGACGTTTAAAATACCGCACAAGTTATGGACAGAATGTCCTTCAGCACTCTCTTGAAGTTTCCTTTCTCTGTGGCATAATGGCGTCCGAATTGGGTGTCGATGTCAAGATGGCCAAACGTGCAGGCTTGTTGCATGATATAGGTAAGGCAGTCGATCATGAAGTTGAGGGATCTCATGCTATTATCGGTCGAGACCTTGCGAAAAAGTACGGAGAACCTGAGCAGGTTGTGTATGCTATTGGGGCTCATCATGAGGAGCAGCCACCTCTTAGCGTGATCGACATTCTGGTCCAGTCGGCCGACGCCCTTTCAGGTGCACGGCCCGGAGCAAGAAAGGAAATGCTCCAGAGTTATGTCAAGCGGCTTGAGGACCTTGAGGCAATCGCCAATGGGTTCAACGGAGTGGAAAAATCATATGCTATTCAGGCTGGTCGTGATTTACGAATAATTGTCGATTCCGGTAAAGTTAAAGATGAGGATGCTGCTCTTCTGAGCCAGGAAATTGCCAGATCGATAGAGAGCAAATTAACATATCCTGGCCAGATACGGGTTACCGTTATTCGGGAAACTCGCGCTGTAGAATTCGCAAAATAAAAAAAAATCACTACATTACAGGCATACAACATTATGGCGTCGATTGAAGAGCAGCTGGAATTAATAGAACGGGGAACTGTTGATTGCATTTCCCGAGAAGAATTGATTAAAAAGCTGAAAAAATCTCAGGAATCAGGCATTCCCCTCAAAATTAAAGCCGGGTTTGATCCTACCGCCCCCGACCTTCATCTCGGTCACACTGTTTTGCTCCAGAAATTAAAGCATTTTCAGGACTTGGGACATGATATATATTTTCTGATCGGCGATTTCACCGGAATGATCGGTGATCCTACCGGCAAGTCCGAGACTCGAAAAGCTTTGACTGTTGAGCAGGTTGCTGAAAATGCGGAATCTTATAAGGCCCAGGTTTTTAAAATACTTGATCCAGAAAAAACAAAGGTTGTATTCAACAGCAGCTGGCTGGGGAAATTGACTTCGATTGATATGATCAAACTGGCGTCTGAGCTGACTGTAGCCCGGATGCTCGAGCGTGAAGACTTTCGTAATAGATTTGAATCCGGAAAACCGATATCAATCCACGAATTTCTTTACCCTTTGATTCAAGGATATGATTCTGTTGCTTTGAAAGCTGATGTGGAATTGGGTGGCACAGACCAGTTGTTCAATGTTTTGATGGGAAGGGATCTCCAGCGCTCCAATGGCCAGGAACCGCAGGTGGTTCTTACTCTGCCGCTTCTTGAAGGTTTAGATGGCGTCAACAAGATGAGCAAATCTCTTGGAAATTATATAGGCATAACAGAATCTGCCGACAATATTTATGGCAAGGTACTCTCAATATCCGATGATTTGATGTTTAGATATTTTTCTCTACTGAGTGATCTGAGTAATGAGGAAATCGCCGACCTTAAGAGTCGCATGGAGAATAATCTGGTTCATCCGAAAGAAGTGAAAATGCAGTTGGCCAGAGAGCTTACAGCGCGTTTCCATGATCTGGAGGCAGCCAAAGCCGCAGAAGAAAATTTTGAAAAGGTCTTTCAGCAGGGTGGGGTTCCGGATGACCTGCCGGAGTTAAATTGTACATCCAGTGAATCTGTGGCTTTACCCCAACTATTATTTGATGCCGGCCTTGTGAAATCAACTTCGGAAGGAAGGCGAATGATTCAACAGGGTGCCGTGTCAATAAATGGGGAAAAGGTGACAGATGTACATTTGGTTGTAAAACCTTTTGGAGAAATGCTGATTAAGGTAGGAAAACGAAGATTTAGTAAAGTGATTTTTAGCTGAGCGACGTAAAGATCAATGTAACTTAAAAAGGGGCAACAGCGAATTACTTAGCCGTTGCCCCTTTTTTTGGCAAGAGAAGGTCTGTTTTTGTTACACAAGTATCTTTAATTGATGGTCGTCTCGAGGCTTTCCTTCGTGCAGTTACTGCATATTCCTGAAAATTCAATGTGATGGCCAAGAATTTTGTAGTTACTGGCTTTTTCGGCTACGATATTAATCTGGTCTTGAACAGCAATATTAATATCATTGACTTTACCACATGCCGAACAACGAATGTGGTAGTGAGGCTGAACTGTAGCATCGAAACGCTTTTGAGTTCCACCGACTTCAAGCTTGAGGATGATGCCGATATCTGCCATGAGCTCGAGATTCCTGTACACCGTTCCAAGGCCAATACGAGGCAAGCGCCTGCGTACCATGTCGTAAACTTCGTTGGCAGTTGGATGGGAAGTTACCTTTCCCAACTCTTCCAGGATAATTTGTCGTTGGGTCGTTAACCGCATGTTTGGCAACTGTTCCATAGTTTTCCCTCAAAATAAATAGATATTGATAAGCGTTATTAGGAGACATCATATCCTATCTGAGAAGAAAAACAAAGAATAATCAGCATTAGCAGTACCTATGAGGTTTTTTAGGGGATTTTTGAGAAGAGGCTGACCAGAAATATGAAAAAATGGAGTGTTGATTATCTATTGATGAACCTGTGGATTGAAATAGCCAAAACGCAGTTTAGGGAATTCCTTTTTGAGCAGGCTAAGCCATTGACGAATACCAAATGTCTGGGCGTCTTTTGATAGGGCGAGGCTGTTGCGGTAGAATTCAGGATCTATATTCAGATTGCGGAGTTGGATGAAATCGGGTTTGTGATCTTTGATCAATATGCAAAACGCTTCAAATTCCTGTGCTGAATCAGTAAAACCAGGGAGAATAAAATAATTAAGTGAGACGAAGCGGCCATTATGCTTCATAGCATCTATGGATTTCATCACATCCGAAAATTTGTAATTCCTGGGTCGGAAATAAAGATTATAACAATTTTGCTGTGCAGAGTTGAGACTAACCCGAAGGCTATCCAGGCCGGTCCTGGCGAGACGTTCTACGCTAACAGGTAAGCTGGAGTTGGAGTTGAGGTTTACTGTACCTCTGGAGGTTTTGCTTCTGATGCGTTGGATAGCATTTTCAATGACACCGGCCTGAAGGAGCGGTTCACCCTCGCAACCCTGGCCAAAGCTGACAATAGGGTTTTCAGCCATATCCAGATGTGTCACAGCAATCTGACTTATTTCTGTGACGCTTGGCACAAAAGTAATTCGGTCCTGCGTAGAGGGGCAACACCCTGATGCTTGCAGAGAAATGCAGCCAAGGCAGCGGGCATTGCAGTCAGGCGATGTAGGTAAAGGCGCTTCCCATCGACCGAGGAAATAATTTCGTGCGGCCGGACACCCATAGGTGAGACAACATTTGCCTAAATGCTGAATGAGCCTGTTGTCTTTAAACTGGAGAAGTTTTTTTTTGGTGCGCTTTATGACATCGGTCTGGCGGTATTGATCGGCGTCCTGTCTTTTATCCATATCGCTCCGAAATCCAGCGACCCAGAATCTGTCCTGATACCAGCCGACGGCTGTGTAGGCAAAGAGAGGAAGGGTTGGGGCATTTGGTTGGGTTTCATAACTGCCGGATAATATCGCTGTATGAGCCGGTGCCATGAAAGCGGCTACAGCCTGGACCGGTTTGCCGGTTTCGTACGGGTTTTCATCAAGGAGAACCGGTTCATTTGAACTAGGATCCCAGCCGACGGGCAGGCGGCCTGGCAAGGTAAAAAGCTCACTGCCTGCGGGCAAGGGAATGAGATCCTCAAGGTTCGGATGGATGAATTTTCCATTACTCATACCGACCATTTCAAGATCGGCAAATTCCCTGATATTGCCATCTGTATCGGCTAACAGAAGTGCCGGTACACCTGTGGGATGTTCCATCTATTCTCTAAGAACTCTGAAGACAGAATCAACTGCTCTATAGATATCAAGGTCATCACCGAAAATATCCTGAATTGCAGGATGCTCGATAAGGTCTTCAACAATGTATTGGGTGAAATACAGGCTGACAACATTTGGATCCTGGGCTATCGTTCGAACCGGGGCAATCTTCATTTGTAGTTCGAATTCTTCTATATAGCCAAGTCTATTCAATTGATTTTCAAAAGCTTCTCTCATTTGAGAGACAGAAGTCGTGTCAATGATTTCTTTATCAATCAGGCGCTGAACAAGTTTTGCGGCAAATTCCGGTGCATGATCTTTCGCTCTCATGAACATTTTGCGGCGTTCCTGTTCTCGCTTGCGATCAATAGTGCGGATGGTTTTGTCTGTGGTTCTGTTTGGGCTGATATTTACTTTGGCCATTAAAGTCTCCATATAATTGTCATCTCAATAACAGAGATGGGAACATTGCTTTACAGGCATGGGCACCTGGTAAACTCTTTAAGATTTTGCATCCCGAGACGGGGTGCTGAAAAAAGTGAGAAAGAATTTCGTGAAGGTACGTATACCATTTACCAAGTTTTGTATAGTTGCTTTATAATCTGAAAATATAATAATCACTAGCGTAAATTTGCAATGAACAGGCAAAATTCACCATCCTGCGAAGGTTGTGTCTTTTCAGTCATGTCGGCACTGATAATTGATTGGAAATTGATGGAATAGAGAGATTATGTCTATTAAATACTATTAAAGTCAAAAAGAAATCAGTTGATATTTTTGCATTTTTTTGTATATTCTGGCCCTTATAAAGAAATTGCGGCTGTGGTAGATTTTTAATGCGCTGCCGTAATGGACGTTTTGATATTATATCGTTGTAAAATAAAAACTTAAGAATCTTCAGGAGGTTCTTCCCATGGTAGGTAAAGTGAAAGCTATGTTGCCCGTATTACTTTGTCTTTCTGTTATGACATTGTCTGGTTGTGGATCAAAAAAAGCTACTGATCAAGCAATGAAGGAGGAGGTTAAAGGAGAAGCTATGGGTGTCGAAGAGCCACTTGATTCAAAATCCCTTGGTGTTGGCGAAGGCCGGACAACAGAAGGAATGCTTCCGGTTTATTTTGATTTTGATAATTCGAATATCAGAAAGGATCAGGTTCCGCGTATTGAAGTTAACGCTGAATTCATCAAAAATCAGAAGGACTATGAAATCAGAATCGAGGGGAACTGTGATCCTCGTGGCACAAATGAATACAATATGGCTCTAGGTGAGAGACGTGCTTTAAGCGCCAAGAAGTATCTGGTTAATCTCGGAGTTGATGAGGCTAAACTTGGTACGGTAAGTTATGGTGAAGAAAGACTGTTGCTCCAAGGTCAGGATGAACTCTCATGGGCTCAGAACAGAAGAGCAGATTTCGTTGTGGTTGAATAGTACGTTTTGAAGTTTTATAAAAAATTGCGGGGACAAAAATGGCATCTCAAAGGAATCTACTTGCAGGCCTGATTTTTTTACTCGGGTGTTTTGTTGCAAGTAGCTGTATTTCTGCTGACTTGAAGCTTGGCATCATGAATGTTCAAAAAATTATTATTGAATGTGAAGCAGGAAAAGCTGCGAAAGGGCGGTTTGACCAAAAGATGAAAGAGCTTCAGTCAACTTTTAAGGCTGAAGAAGAAGCCCTCAAAGAGTTGCAGGCCGAAATAAAGAAAAAAAGCTCTGCCTGGAGCGAAGAGAAAAAGGCTGAAAAGGTTCGAGAGTTTCAGAAAAATGGCAGAGAACTTCAGGCTAAAACCGAAGATGCCCGTTTTGAGATGAAAAACCTCCAGGACAAAGAGCTCGAGCCGATTCTCAAAGCACTGGAACAGGTCGTTAACAAATATGGCAAGGATAATGGATACACTGCCATAATAGATGCTAAAAATGGCGTTGTCTATTATGACGAGGCAGTTGATATCAGCGATATTATCGTCAAGAAACTGAACGGAGCATTAGCAAAAAAATAATTTCTGTAAATGTGTATTGACATGATCGTTGGCAAAACGATGTAGGGGGGGCTATCCTTCTACATCGTTTTGTCGTTTTTAGCGCCTTCTAACCGATTTTTAAGTCTTATTTCTCTGTACATTTCAAGAGAATTGTTTCGTGTAGGAAATTAGCCTCCATTGCGGGGTATGAAAAAAATGCTCTTCAATGGGCACTGAACTGAGTCCAACTTATAATTATTTAGTTGGAAATCATAGGGCAAACGCATGGCAATAAAGAGCATGACCGGTTTCGGCCGTGGGGAATTGGAAAAAGGAGGTCGGATCTGGACTGCCGAAGTCAGGTGTGTCAATAACAGGTATCTTGACTTGAAAATGAAACTTCCAAGAGGCTATTCTTCACTGGAAGAAATAATACGCAAAATGGTGGGGGAGACGTATCTTCGTGGCAGGGTTGACTTGTTTGTTTCTGTAGGCGGTGATTTTTCCGACTTACAGGAAGTGAAGGTCAACCTGACTTTGGCTGGAGGGTATAAGGATGCTTTGCAAACCTTGTCAAAAGAGTTTGGTCTGGAAAGCGATATCAGTTCCTCAACTCTTGCTGCTTATCCTGATGTTCTGATACGAGAGCAGAAGGATGAGGATTTGGCCGTGGCGTCCGAGATGGTAAAAAGTGTCGTTGATGCGGCCCTTGAGAGTTGTAATACGATGAGGGCTCAGGAAGGTGAAGTCCTTGCTGCTGATTTGATAGCCAGATTGACATCTTTTGAAAAGACTGTTGAGACCATAGAGACAAATATTCCTGAGTTGCTTGAACAGCGGCAGAAAAATTTACAGGAAAGGCTGGACAAGTTGTTGGCCAATGTTCAACTCGATCCGGCTCGCCTTGCGCAGGAAGTTGCAATTATGGCCGACAAAACTGATGTGACTGAAGAAATAGTACGGTTGCGTTGCCATATAGGTCAGTTCAGAATGTTTTTATCAGAAGAAAGCGGCATTGGCCGAAAACTTGATTTTCTCATTCAGGAGTTTCTGCGGGAGGTGAACACCTTGGCTTCAAAGATAAACGATGCCAGCGTAACGCACCTTACAGTTGATTTAAAAAGCGAGCTGGAAAAAATGCGAGAGCAAGTCCAGAATATTGAATAGGTTATTATCGTATCTTAAATTATCCGTGGAAAAGTTAATTATTTTGTATTGAATTTTGAGGTCATGGTGAGCTATGCAGTTGTTGAACGTAGGTTTCGGCAATACCGTAATTGTGCAAAAAATTGTAGCTGTCATTAATACCGGTTCTTCCCCTGCCCGTAAGCTCAAGGAGGCAGCAAAAATGGAAGGAAGACTCGTTGATGTAACCGAAGGCAGAAGAACGAGATCGATACTGGTGATGGAATCAAACCATGTTATTCTTTCATCTGTACAGCCGGATACCATAAGTCAGAGGATGCAGGCATTGCAGCCCGAATATAATTTGACAGAATATTTCGACCAGCAAAAATTGAAATCCTAGGAATATGTATGACCACAGGAAGACTATTTATTATCTCCGCTCCATCCGGTGCCGGCAAGACTACTTTGCTCAAACGGGTAATGGCTGATGTTCCAGGGCTGGTTTTTTCTATTTCTCACACCACCCGTCAACCTCGTCCTGATGAGATGGATGGCGTAGATTACCATTTTGTTTCTCGAGAAAAATTTATGGCAATGATTGATCAGAAAAGGTTTCTTGAATTTGCAGAGGTGCATGATAACTTCTACGGAACTAGTAATGATGCCATAGATGAGCAGCTCTTGGAGGGATTGGATGTTGTCCTTGATATTGATGTACAAGGCGCAGCAATACTACGCCGAAAAGGGCAGCCTGAGGCGACGCATATTTTTATATCACCACCGAACATTATCGAGCTTGAAAGAAGACTTCGAGGCAGGGGAACGGAGAGCGAGGAAATAATTCAGGTGCGGCTCAAGAATGCCGCAGCCGAGATGGAGGCAGCTGCCTCTTATGAATACCTGATTATCAATGAAAAGGTAGATGAGGCCGTAAAACTTCTCTCCTCAATAATATTGGCGGAAAGAGCCAAAGCGCACCGTCTTCCATCCGGAAAACCCATTAGCAACAGAGCGACTGAATGATAAAACAGGACGAAAGAAAAAGACAGCCGGGGGAAAAGAATATCCGTCTGAGTGATGATCTGCTATGGGGTGTTCATCCGGTGTTCGAAGGCTTGGAAAAAGAGCCTGCCAGATTCACTGAAGTCATATTGCAAAAAGATAAGAGGGGATCGAAAATTGAGGAAATTATCGAAATGGCCCGAAGCCATAATGTTAAGCTCAGCTTCGTCGAATCCCTGCGAATATCCGGTGAGGGCAGTGAGCAGGTACGACACCAAGGTATAGTAGCCCGCATCAGTGAGACTCCGCTCATCGATTTCGATGAGCTTGTTGAGAAATTGAAGGCTCGTATCGCACAAGGTGAGAAAGTACGCATGATGGTCTGCGATTGTCTTCAGGACCCCCATAACCTCGGAGCAATAATCCGTTCCACTCTGGCATCCGGTGCTGCTGGCATTATTGTAACCCGTGAGCGTTCTGCTCCACTTGGTGGGACTGCGGCTAAATCGTCCGCCGGGGCCATGTCACATATTGATATATGTCAGGTTACCAATCTGGTAAGTGCCCTGAAGGAGTTAAAAAAAATTGGTTTCTGGATATTTGGTGCGGTAAAGGATGCTGACGCACATTCGCTTTATCAAACAGACCTGACGGTGCCGGCCTGCCTTGTAATTGGCAGCGAAGGTAAAGGGATCCGGCCACTGGTGAAAAAAGAGTGCGATGTGCTTGTCTCCATCCCTATGGCAGGAACCCTTGATTCGTTGAATAGTTCGGTTGCTGCTGCGGTAATTCTTTTTGAAGCCATGAGACAGAGCCTGGCTATTGATAATAAGCTATGAAGTGAGCTGCTACTCATTGTAGTCAGCAGGTTTTCTATGTCATCGATATGATGAGTTGAAGAGGAATAATATAGAGGAGAATTATTAAAAGCGCCATGAAGAGACGCGCACTACCCGTCAGCTATGGAAAAACGGAGGGTCCTGCCTGCCGAAAAGGGCTTTATGTCGGCATAGAGGACCGGGACTTGCCACGGTTTTTCCTCCAGCGTAACGAATTTTTGCAGGGGTGAAATACCATATCGGTTGCAGGCATTATCATGAACGAATTTTTGGAGAAATTCAAGACGACCAACGTCTTCAAATATTTCAGCGAGCATTGGCAGTGCAACGGGTGCGGTGAAAATCCCTGCCGCGCAACCACAACATTCTTTCTTATGTCGTGGATGGGGAGCTGAATCGGATCCGAACATCAGCTTGTCATGGCCAGACAACACCGCTTCTCGCAAGCATGCCAGATCCCTTGGAGTCTTGGCTATCGGTTTACAAAAGAGATCAGGCTGCATCAGCCCACCGATCACATCGTCGAGGGTCAGCAACAGATGATGAAGAGTGATGGTGGCGGAAAGGTTGGCGTAGCGGTCAACAAATTCAACGGCCGCTGCGGTGGTAATATGTTCCATAACGATATGCAGCTTTGGAAAAGTTTCAGCCAATCGTTTATATACGCTTAAAAACTCCTTTTCCCTGTCCAGCACAAATCCACTCGATTCTCCATGGACAAGAAGCGGAATCTGCATTTCTTCCATCAGTGCAAGAGTTTCATCTATGTCTTCCCAGTCGGTAACGCCGTTTTCGCTCCCGGTGGTGATGCCCGCAGGATAGAGCTTGATACCAATTATCTCTTTTTTGACAGCTGCAAGTTCCGGCCTGGAATATTTTCTGAAAAAGAGGGTCATGTAGGGGGTAAAGGAATCGGAATGACTCGCCGAAGTTATTTCCTCCTTGTATTTTCGTAGCTTAATTCTTGAATCTACGGGGGAGACCAGATTGGGCATGATCACCGCGCCGGCAAAACAGGCAGCGGTGACCGGGGCGACAGTTTGCAGAATTGCGCCTTCACGGAGGTGAAGATGCATGTCGAGAGGGGAAGTCAGAATTATTTTCATTGTCGTTGTCAACAGATTTAAATCAGGCCATTTGTGAACTGATTATTCAGTGATTGTCAGAAAAATTTCTTTGTAGAGCTTGCGGTACCCTTCCAGACTGCTTTGGTCAAGCCATCTTTCATAGGCAGCCCTGTAGCTTTCAGTCGGCCGCTGCTTGAGGAGCACCGCATTGATGTCTTCAATTGTTTTTTTGCCCCAATCGTTTTTGGAACAGGCCACATAGGTAAGTGATGCTTCATGATTTACCTGATTTTCAACTATATTGAGCGTCATGATCTGATTTTGGATACCCATTATTTCCGCCAGATACATAGCCTCTTCCGGTAGTCCGGGAAGAGCATCAATCCGCCCTGCCAGCAGCATTTTAAAGAGATTAAGTGAGAGTTCCGGGCCTTCATAGGAGAAGATATTTTTCTTATTACCATATTTGTTCAAAGTATTGTCAAATTCCACTCCATATGACCGGTTATTGGATCTGCCGATAACAAGAGTATTATTCTGGAGTATTTTTGTGAGACTTACAATTTTCGTGCCGCCGAAGGTGTTGAACTTCTCCTTGTTGATTATCAGGACCGGGGGAAGTGTAAGGACGCTTGGAATTGAAAAATAGGCGAACTCCATCCGTTCAGGTGTTTTATACATTGCCAAACCACAGGACTTTTCTCCTTGTTTCCATTGCTGGTAATGTCTGGAAATATTGGCGATCATATGTGTATGCTGGTATTCGGGCAGATTTTTTATCAGGATATCGGTTATAAGGTCTTCGTATCCTTGTCCTTTCAACTCCCCCTCATGGATAAAAAATGGCGGTGCAACAGCTTCCATCCAGCTAATGGAGTCTTTTGTCCAGGCACCTGTCGGAGCGAGGAAGGTCAGCACAAATATGGAAATGAGATTGAGAAAAAGAGTTTTATGCAGCATATGAAACCTCCAAGTCTAATAGATGCTACCGCATACAAAACAAATCAGCTGTTCAAAATTTTGTAGATTATCGAGGCAATCTGCTCAAGGGTATAAGGCTTTGGCACAAATGCCTTTGCACCCATAGCCAAAGTAGCTTGTACATCATCATCGTCGGCAAAACCGCTGGCGATGATAGCTTTCTGCTGAGGATGAATTTTCAGGATTTGTTCAAATGTCATACGCCCATTGAGTCCTGGTCGCATTATCATATCAAGAACCAGCAAGTCCACATTATGGTTCCTGGCATACTCTATCGCCTCCTCTCCTGATGAGACTGTCTGAACTGAGTATTCAAGAGATGTCAGCAACTGACGGGCAATCTCCCTTTGACGGAGTTCATCGTCAATAACCAGGATTGTTTCTCCTCTGCCCCTGTAGCTTTTCAAGTCATTTGGTTCTGTCTGAGGAGTTGTTTCTGCATCGATACTCGGGAAATAAAGCTCGAAAATTGTCCCCTGCTTATTACTGATGACATGAACTGTTCCGCCATGCTCACGCATAGTGTTCCATACTACTGCCAACCCTAGTCCTGTGCCGCTTCTACCCATAATTTTCTTGGTGTAAAAAGGTTCAAAAATATGAGCTATATCGTGAGGTTCAATCCCAGAACCGTTATCTCCAATGAGTATCTTGGTGAAATTGCCTGTGGATAAATTTTGCTTGTCTACTGATAACGGAAGACTCTTATCATGGTTTTGGGTGACAATAGAGAGGGTGCCTTGCCCATTAATGGCTTCCAAACCATTGATAATGAGATTCATGAGACATTTTCGCACATGAATTGGGGAACAGGAGATATTATGTAGCTTGGGATCAAGGGAAATCGTGAGGGTGACGAGAGGATATCTTGATTGAAGTTGCTTAAAATCAGTGGAATCGAGATATGCCTGAATCAAGCTGTTCAGGGCGATTGTTTCTTTATTGGCAGCGATACCTCTGGCAACGGTCAGCAGATCGGACACAACTTCCGAGGCGTCGAGTCCCGACTGGCGAATTGCCTCGAGGGGACGTCGAAGAGTACTGTTTTGATCCAGGTCGAGGAGTAAGAGTTCAGGATAGCTTATTATACCGGAGAGGATGTTGTTCAGGTCGTGGGCAACCCCACCTGCCATGAGGCCGATAGCTTTCATTTTCGTGTCCCGGTGCAGTTGTTCCTCAAGCTGGCGCCTCTCGGTAATATCAATGACAATCATTCGGACCCCGCAAACCTGGTTCCTGTTCGTAATCTGTACAGAGCGAATGAGGGTGGGGAATATTCTGTTATTACCATCAATTGCATTAAATTCAAGTAATCCAAATTGTTCTCCATTGAGAGTTTTATTGAAAATATGTTTGGCTCTCAATCTGTCGTCTTCCTGAATTATTTGGAAAAAGTTTTGTTCAGTGCTTCTCTCAAGTGAGAACTGCAGGCAGTCTTTAGCAGCCTTATTGGCATAGGTGATATTTCCGTTTAATTCTGTTTCCAGTACCATTTCCGGAAGCAGATTGACCAGGTCGTGAAATCGCCTTTCACTCTCCAGCAGTTTTTGGGTCCTTTCCTGAACCAGCTGCTTCAGAATTTTTCTGTTTATGAAAAGATGGTTGATAAAAATTAAGGCCAGCAGGATTAGCAAAAGAAAAATGAGGATATTGATAAGTGGAAAGATAACGCGTACATACTTTTCTCCATTGAGGATGCCTATAACCTGGCCATCGTGTACAATATCCTGGGACAATTTCTTTAAGCCGATAAGCTTGATCTTGTGCAGAAAGAGCGACAACCCGGTTAATGGGGGACTGGTGATTGAAATAAAGGTTTTATCTCCCGGAATGGAGACGGAGAGGTAGTGGTAATAATTGGAGTTGACAGCCAATTGGAGATAGGCATTTGCACCACTTTGATTGAGTGCCCATATATCGTCGGCAAGGATATCTGCATGGGTCTTAAAATTTTTATGGTCAAGTACATCGGCTCTTTCGATGTAGAAATAGGCGATGGAAGAAAACAGGGACAGGAAGATAAGGGGGAAATAAAGGTATCGACCTTTGCTGTTATATACGGAAATCATGGTTATAACTTATTCTTCTTGTTTCCTGCAAAACAGCATGGGAACGCATCCAATAATGGGAAAAAAATTAACAAAAGGTATGGTTCCAATTCCAAAATATCAATATCGCTGAGCTTGGGGTGGATGTCAAGTACCTTTGCAGGATACAAAAGAAAAAGGTGGAAGTCTTATTTGATGCGAAAGCTCTTCGTTTTATAACTTGAATTCAAGTCTCAGAAGACAGCATAGAAATCAGCCGCAAACCTGACTATTCGCTGAGCTCATACCTGTCCTGTCGATTTACTGAGAGGTGCTGACTGCTTATTTATTTCCCAGCAGATACTCCTCAGTAAATATCGGATCAATATTATGATAAAATTCCAGCAACACCAGAAACTTGCCACGTACCCGCGGGTATTTGTTCATAATTTTTTTGAACTTTTTCGGGTGGGTGAAGATCATGGCAGAGTATTCGTTGAAATCGTTTTCGACGTATAGTTTGCCCGTATGTGTCCATAAAGCCTTTTTCGTAATCAGCCTCTGTCCCAACAAGCGAGGTACTATTATATGTCTTTAGAAAATTTTTGGCTGTGAAGTCATACAGGTACTTCAAAACCCTTAGAATTATTATCCATCCATTGATTCGATATCAAATGAATTACGTTGTCAACAACAGGGAACTGAATTCATGATGAAAGACGATACATTGCATTGATCATTATTTTGCGATCCATTATTTGCAATGTAAATATATGGTCGCCTTTTGAACGAATCATTCAAGTCCCTCCATAGTCATAAATCCTTTATCATCTGATTTTTCCCGTAAAATTGATAATATATAAGATGATCTTTGATTACTTGAACCGGATATTTCTCTAATGCTTTTTGTAAAATATCTACATAAAGCACCAACACCCTATGTCGAATTGGTTCTATTTTACTCCCCCTGGCCGGACCAGCTAAGATGGGAGGATTTCTCCCGAGGCGATATAAAAGTCCTTATCAATCTCATAGACAATTTTGATCCCATATTTTGATAGTTATGGGTTCGAAAATAATTATATATTTCCTCTTTGTTAAAGGTCTTATCGAAGATAGAACAAATACAATTCATTGCAGCAGACCGCAAAGCACAAACAGAATTAGCTAATAAATACCGCTTTACTATCCTGCTCATCGGTCTATATCTGATCATATCAAGCATCTGGATATTCATGGAGTTTTGGGTTAATTGAATGATTGAAAAGTCATAATTGAAGTTGATGCTCCTGGTCGAAATGTTGACATGCGAATTGTTGGAAAAAAAACTTGATATCACCAAGACTGATAATTATAACGGTTATAATCGTCAAATGGCTATTGTGTCAGTCCGCTTTGGACCATGCTCCCTCACTAGCGCCTGAAACTTGTAGTTTCAGATTGCGTTTTTAAAGCCTCACTTAACCCGAACCGGAGCTTCATTCACGCCCTTGGGTCTTGGATGCAAGATCACCTCAGCTTTAAGTTCGATATCGGCGCTGAATTTATATTTCACTCCCCGAACTTCCATAGTGCCGTTGAGAGTTGGAGGCTTAACGGTGCCCGACATATGGTTAGGGTTATCGGCCTGAACTTTGACAGTAAAGGGCCCAAGATTGGCTTCGGTCGCCAGGGGAGCCTTGATTTTGACGGTGCCCGACTCGAAAATTATCTCCGGTTGGGCCATCAGAGCGGACAGGGCCGGGTCGTAAGACTTGTACAGTTTTTGTTTAGCCTGGATGGGGTCTTTACTTATGAGCAGTTCAAAGCCGTGGTGGCGCATGTAATCGGAAATCGTTTCGATGCTGATCTTGCCGCTCAATTCGGTTTTAATCGTGTAGTCAACAGAAGGAAGGACGTAGAGGATTGGGGGCGTATCATGGCCGATCGAGTAGGTAACCTTCAAATCAAGAGGAATGGCTGATTTCCGGCCATCTGCTGCCGCTGCCCAATTTTTGGTGGGCCAAGCTCCATAGACTGTCTCCCCTTTTAACCAAATGATACAAAGGCATTGTTTCTCCTTGTCAAGTTGTAACCAAACGGTGCTTTTATGTTTGGCAAAAATTTATAATGTATCCCCTTTGCGGGGATGCCTCTGACTTAGAGATGATGCTACTGTCCTGATCTTACAATTTTCTTACAATTTGCTTACAATTGTCTTTTTAGCTGGAAGTTTTGAAAGAAAAGTGCATAAAAAACCCGGATCGCGATAAAACTCCTTCGAATCCGGGGTTGATGTTTTGGAATTCTTATTTGATTTTGAATGATCTTCGTTTTATAAGTTGGGTTCAAGTCTCAGGGAACAGCATAGAAATCAGCAATGAAAAATAATACTCTTATCACTTTACTTCTCTCAGTTTTTATCGCTTTGCTTGGCATCGGCATAATAGTGCCGGTGATGCCGATTTTTGCTGAAAAACTAGGGGCAGGTGGTTTTGCTCTCGGGATGATAATAGCCGCCTTTTCGATTACCAGAGGATTATTGCAGCCGATAGTTGGCAATTATTCCGACCGGTGGGGGAAAAAAAACTTCCTCACGACAGGACTATTTGTTTATGGATTGGTTGGTCTATTGATTCCTCACGCAACCGGGGTGCCGCACCTGATTATTATTCGTGCTTTTCATGGTATAGGCTCGGCGATGATTGTACCGATCGCCATGGCGTATATGAGTTTTCTCGCTCCCGCAGGATACGAAGCGCGATACATGAGCTATCTCAACATTGCTGTGTTCTGTGGTATTGGTTGCGGGCCGATAATTGGTGGCCTGCTTTTCGATAGCTGGGGTTTACAAGCAGTCTTCTATACCATGGCTTGTTTAAGCTTTGTAGCCCTTATCCTGGTGATTTTATATATGCCCGGCCATATAGCTTCGGATCGTCAAACAGCGAGACCATTGCTGTCAAGCTTAAGCAGCATGCTGAAAAACGGTAAAACCTGCGGTATTCTGTTAGCCAGATACACTACCATGATTATCATGGTGCCGAGCATGGCTTTTTTGCCTCTGCTTGTGTCGCAATGGCCGGGCAGTAGTGGAACGCAGATTGGGATGATCATTGCCTGCAGGACATTGATAAATGCTGTGCTTCAGATTCCCTTCGGTAAATTCGCCGATAAGTACAACAAATTGTTGATTCTTCTGGTGAGCAGCATTTTTCTCGCCCTGGTGATTCCAGTTATTCCGCATATTCATAGTTTTACATTCATGGCCATTACCTATCTTTTCATGGGCACGACGGAGGCTGCAATCTGGGCCGTCCTTGGAGGCTATGCTTCACTTGAAGCCAAAAAACATTACGGCCATGGAACAATGATGGGGGTATTCAGCTTCGCCATGAGTGCAGGCGTCTTTACCGGTGCGGTTCTTGCGGGATTCAGTATGGACAGCTGGGGGATTGGCTGGGCCTATTATGTGACCGGCGCCACAGTCTTGCTGCTTTCCGTTCTGGCTGTGGTGATGATAGGAGTACACGACAGGAAACATCGTTTGGCAGATAGAGATTAATAGCAATTGCTGTAAACGAAGAATCATATCAGAAACAGATAAGGCGAGAGCTTTTCTGTGGCTAGAGAAGATAATTAATCAATCGGCATAATTATTTTTCATTTCATTTACGTTTAACATTCTGTTTGAACTCTACAGAAGTGTCGCCTTCCTCCCAGATCTTTTCTTTAGCTTTTCCCAGCATTTTTCCAGAAAATCAATTTATCTTATTAATATAATGGCATTTATTTTCATGAGGTACTGTGGCATCGAAAATGCAATTATCCTGACGAACAAAAAATCATTCTTTCAACCAGAAATGTTACAGGAGGTATCAGCTAACAATCAGGGATGTTTTTTTTAAATCAGGAAGTGGCAACTTTTTTTTACAACTGAGCTGTTTTACAGGATTTGGCAATTACAATGAGGAGAGAGTACGCATGAAACGATTATTACCAATAGCAGCGATGGCGACGATAATAACAAGCGGTGGCATAACCCAGGCAACGGCAACTGACGTTACCGCCGCCCTTGATACCAACACTGCCTATGTATGGCGGGGCCTTACCTTTAACGACGGATTCGTGCTGCAACCAAGCTTGGATGTGGCTGCCAATGGATTTGCCGTCAACGTCTGGAGTAACTTCGATCTTGATGATTACAACGGTGCCGTTGACAGCGGCGAGTTTTCCGAAGTAGACTTCTCTGCTTCCTACAGCCGTAAAATCGGCCCCGTCGATGCCAGCGTTGGTTTGATCGAATATCTTTTCCCTGGGGGTGCGGACAGCACCAGTGAGGTGTTCTTGGGCCTCGGCATGGATATCGGGGCAGGCTTCTCTGTCGGGTCAACACTGTATTATGATTTCGATCAGGTCGATGATTTTTATGTCTCCGCCAAAGTCGGATATAGCTACAGTATCAATGAACCGACTACTCTTGGAGTTTCCGGGACAATCAGCTACGCTGGAGAAGACTTTGCAAAGAGCTATGCCGGCGGAACGGAGGATGGATTCTTTAACTACATTCTGAGCACCTCATTGGATTATGCGGTAACAAAAGCCCTGGGTGTTGGTGTCAATATCAACTATTCCAATTCCATGGATAAAGATGTCCTGCCTGATGACGCAGTCGACACCACATTGTTCGGTGGAATACATTTGAGCTACGCCTTCTAAACTGGATTTCCTATGAACATTGTGTCAATTTCCAGGAATAAGCCAATATCTTTGGGTTATAGACAGATTGGCTGAATACTTGGAATTTACACAATGTTCACCAAGGCCAACGGTTATTTTCTCTATGGCCCAAATTGCTCCGCCAGCTGGTCAAGAGAACTGTTTTAATTCTTCCCTGCTGAGACAATTGCTCCAGATTTTTGAGTACGAATTTGTTGCATATCATCTTTCCAGGTCCACAAGGCTTGTAACACATCCCTATGTGTCATATTATTTTTCCTGGCAGTATGTTGATGTTTAATTATAGATTAATGATATGCAGCAAAACTTTCTGCAAAAATAGCTGACATCTACGTTAATTACACACATACAAATAGGGGAGATTAAACAATGTCTACATACAGGCTTACATATTTCGATATCGATGGCGGGCGTGCCGAGCCAATCCGAATTGCTTTTCACACGGCCGGAATAGCTTTTGAGGACAATCGTATATCCTTTGATGAGTTTACCAGAATACGTTCCGATACGCGCTTTACCTGCGTACCTGTACTTGAGATCGATGGCGCTCAGATAACTCAATCCAACGCCATCAGTCGCTACATAGGAAAGAAGGCAGGATTGTACCCTGCCGACGATCTGCAGGCGCTTTACTGTGACGAAGTTTTGGGTGCCCTGGAGGATCTTACCTATCACATCGTTCGAACGTTTGGACTGGAGGGAGAGGAACTTCGGCTGGCCCGCGAAAAGCTTGTAGATGGTTGGTTGTCCATCTTTTTAAGGGGGCTTGATCAGCTCTTGACCCGCGGTGGAGGAGAATATTTCGCCGATAATCAGATGACGATAGCTGACCTCCGAGCCTTCGTTCAAACGAGGTCACTGTTTGCGGGAGTTCTTGATTACGTTCCGACGGATATTGTAGAGCGAGTAGCGCCTGGCCTGAAGAAACACAAAGAGCGTATCGACGCTGATCCGCGCGTCAGGGCCTACTATGCTACCCGTTCATAGAATATTACAGGTGATAAAACCCGGCGCCGGCTTATGTAGCGGAACGCCGGGTAATAAGTAGAACATCCGTGCGCTGGTGCCTGCAAGTGGCTTATTTTTTGTCTTTTTCAGCCAATTTGGCTTTCAGCAGGGCACCAAGGCTGCCCATTTCGGCTGCCGGTTTGTTCTTCTTCTCTTTCGCCACAAAGGATTTGTATTCGGTGCGTTCTTTATCTTGCTCAGCTTCAGCCGAAACATAATCGGCAGGGAGCAGGCTGATCCTTTTTTCGGCAAGATCAATTGTGTCGATTTTCACATCGATATTTTGACCTTCTTCAAGAACTTCACGAGAATGATTGATCCTTCGTCCACCGCCGAGTTTTGAGATATGGACCAGTCCGTCGATGCCTGGGGCGAGAGTCACAAAAGCACCGAACTGGGCGAGTCTTGCGACGGTGCCCATGTGGGTTGAACCCTCCGGGAAGAGTTTAACCACTTCGTTCCATGGATCGGCCTGGGTCTCTTTGTAACTGAGAGAAATCCTATCTTTTTCCCAGTCCAGTTTTTTAATAACAGCCTGGACTTTCTGGCCGACCGTGAAATATTCTTCCACCTTGTCAACTCTGCTCCAGCCGATTTCCGAGATGGGTATCAGGCCGTCAACTCCGCCTATATCGACAAATGCTCCAAACTCTCTGATGGAGCTGATGACCCCCTCGATTGTTTGACCTTCTTCCAGGCTTTCCTGCAATTTTTCACGCTGTTCCTGCCGCTCCGCTTCTTGAATGGCCCTGGCGGAGAGGACAATATTTCTGCCGTTTTCTTCAAAACGGGTAATCAGAAATTTCATATGGGTTTCCAGATATTCTTTAGCAGCATCTTCAACCCGCCGAAGCCCCATCTGGGAAAAGGGGCAGAACCCTCTGACATTACCGCCGAGGGTGATCTCGAAACCGCCTTTGATCTCAGCCTTAACAAAACCTTCTACCGGGATCGCGCTGCGAAAGGCCTCTTCCAGGTGTGCATTCGAGGCACCGGAACCGATAGACGTGGTGAACAACTGTTCAGACGCCTTTGCCTGAAGAAAATAAACATCAATAATATCTCCGAGTTGATAGCTTATGTTTCCCTCGTTATCCCGTAGCTCGGAACTTTGCAGTACACCTTCACTTTTTCCGCCCACATCAAGAAAAGTCGTCTCATCGTTTATGCCGACGATGGTGGCTTTGATTTTTTGACCTGGGGTCAGGTGTTTAATTTTTTGTGTTTTTTCCGCTTTGAATAACTCTTCAAAGCTTGCATTGTCTGTTTCTGTCATGTTTACCCTTTAAGAGAAAAGAGAACTGCGGTTTATGGATTTCGCCAGGTTGCTTACTTACCTGACAAGTATTGATTGACTGCTGTTGTCATGATAGATTTTGGGCGGAGTCTGGTCTTCCTGCGCGGCAGGCTTCAACATACACCCTCTAACATAAATATATTGTACCTTCAACCTGTTAAAGTCAAGAATGACAAAGCTGGCCTGATCACCTTTTTGAAGAGCTGTTGTGGACCGCCAGGGACAGAACGCGGTCGTGCTCCTGGAACATAAGGCGCTTGACGCATAGCTCATCCACATATTTTTGCAAGGCATCTTCAGTGATTCCGGGAAAGGCTGCAAGAAGACTGGCTATTTCTGTGGGGCGTTCGCAGGACAGATATATTCTTCTGGACATTCCACGCAGCCGGTGCAGGAGCGGAGCACCTGATTTTCTTTCCTGACGGATTATCAGAAAGGTACCGCCATCACGGTAGCTAAGAGGATGTTGCCTGCTTTGCGCTCTTCTGACATGAAAATCATGCCAGTCACGGATCTTCAGTTTTACCGGCTGCCACTTCTTTTGCTGGAGCTCTTTGTCGCCTCTGTAACTGTTTACCAGCATAGTCATTGACCGTAGATAGTCTTTGGGAAAGAGCAGACGGTTTTTAGGGTGTGCAGTGATTTTCGCTACAGCAGAGTTTTTTATTTGCTCATAAATGGGCGAGCCGTAGCCGAGAAAGAAAGTCGCCGTCTGAAGGGGAAGAAAAGGGAGAACGAAATCAAGGTTTTGGAGCGTCTCCGCAATTTCCTCGTCTGTTGTGGTTGGGAAATTGGTTATCAAATTTCCTTCCATCCTTATCGCCGACGCGCTGCACATTTTCATGACCGCGATGTTGTCGATGGCAGTGGTGCCCTTTTTCATTTTGGTCAATAGCGATGTGGATAAAGCTTCAATGCCTACCTGGACAGTCTTTAGACCAGCCTGTCGGTACAGTTGCAGACATTGAGGATCAGTGATGCCTCGAATTTCTGCAAAAAAATCAAAATCCAGCCCTTTTTTCAGGAGCTTTTGAAAAAAGTGGTCAGCATTCTTTGGGGGCAGGGTATTATCGGTAAAGGTGAAATGCAGGCATTCGTGGATCTTGGCGAGGTGCAGAGTTTCCGCCACCATCCTGTCACTTTTTTTAAAACGATAGTTCTGCCACTGCAGGTTGAGATTGCAGAATGTGCATTTGTTCCACCAGCAGCCTCTTGAAAATTCCAGAGGTAACAGCGGAATAAACGGCTGGTGGGGAAAAAGCTCTTTCATTTCTTGAAAATAGGCGGTGTAGTCTGGAAAGGGAAGGTCATCGAGATTCAGCGATGGTATTGAATTACCTGTTTTAGGGGGTGGAACAGGAAGTTGTGTGCGAATTTTTGCAGGCAAGGTATTGCTCCGGCCGGTGAGGAAATTGCAAAGATGGAGAAGCTGTTGTTCTCCTTCGCCATCGACAAGGTAGTCGATTTCGGGAAAATGATGCATAAGGGATACGCCGATGTCCCCTGAACATGAAGAGCCGCCGAAGACAATCTGTACATCGGCACATTCGTTTTTTATTTTTCTTGCCAGATACAGGGATGGAAACAGCTGGCTGAAACAAAGAGAGAAACCGATCAGGCTATATTGGTTCAATTTGATTTTTGAGAGTGTTTGGCAGCAGCTTCGTTCGACAAGCGCCACCAACTCATCAAAATCAGGCAGAGGGTTTACCTTTCCGGCGAGGCATTGCCGGAAAAGTTTACGGGCAGCTGCTTTTTTTTCAGGAAAGAGGAGCGGGGCAAAAAGGGCTTCTCCTGCCCAACCGGATAAACTGATCTCACTGTAGAGGCTGGTGGTGATGTTTGTGGCGAGATTAAGATAAGGATGGTAGCTATCGGTCCGATAATCGCTTTCGCGATCAAGATAACTTTTCAGAGCCCCCAGTTGAATTGATGGTCGGTTAAAAATAGACCAGGGCATGGAGATTAATGCAATTCTGAAGGGGGATGTTGTGTCGGGACCCATCTTATTGCCTGATAATTTCCGTTCCTTCAGGTGGGACAAAGGAAAAGAATGACAGCAGTTTCTCTGGATCCTCCCCGACCAGACTGTTGACCTCTATATCACTGAAGTTCAATATAGTTACTGTACCGAAATGGTCCCGGATATTGATTCGCCGGATCAATGAGTCTGGTGTTACCCACAGGTGGATGTCCTGCACCTGGGATTGTGCTGTTTTCGGAATGAGCTTGATGACTTTGAAATCAGTTTCATTCTCTGACTGGAATTCCTCGTTTGCGGGACGAATATAAAAATCCTTCTTCAAGACGCCTCGGCCGGTAAAAAAAGAATAGGTGAGATCAGCGTTGAGACTATCTGCCGGGGAAACAATCATTTGCTGGAGATTGGCAAAATACATGGAAAAAGTTGTGCCGTCGCTGATAAGCACTTGTTTGTCCGGGCTGGTGTAATCCCAGCGCATATAGCTCTTGCCATCCAGTTTTACAAAAACGGCTCTGCCTGTACCTCTGCGTGGACGTCCGGTCATTTCTCCACTGGTATCCTGGGTAAAGTTAAATGAAAGGCTTTGGATATTATCGTAACGGGCCTGAAGTCGTTCGGCGATCTGTTCCGGATATTCTGTCTTGTTTTCAGAGGCGTGAGCCACGAAAACTGGAAGCACCAGCCCAAAAAGGATCAACACACCAGGAGCGGTTAGTCTCAAAAGCATTAAAAGTGTTTTCGTTGGAGTTTTCATATCGAATAAACACATGTATTAAATGGGGAGTAATTCAATACTGCGACCAAAAATTTTGATCGCAATATGAGCTGCCGTTTCTGTCAGATCGGTGACAAAATATTTGTTTTGGACTGGGGCATGGTCGGTCGTTGGTTGAAAAGTTACTGTATTGTCCAGATAGTTTTTAAGAAAGAGCGCTGTTGCCGCTGAACTGTCAATAAGGGTGACCTTTTTACCTATTCGAGGTTGAATCAAATGCTTGAGCAGTGGATAATGAGTGCAGCCAAGTATCAGGGTGTCGATCTGCTGATTTTTTAAGTCGTGGAGATAGCGACGGAGTATCATTTTTGTCTCACGTTTACTTATCCAACCTTCTTCAACCAGGGGAACAAGTAAAGGGCAGGCTTTGGCAAAAACCCTGTACTCAGGGATTTGCTTCCTGATTTTATCCTCATAGATGCCGCTTTGAATGGTAGCCCTTGTTCCGATGATACCGATCCTGCCAGACCGGCTCTGCAATATTGCCTGCTCAACGGCGGGGGTAATGACTTCGATGATAGGAATTTCAAATTCCTGCCGGAGCCGATCTGTTGCTACGCTTGCCGCAGAGTTACAGGCAATGACGACAATCTTTGCCCCATTCTGGACAAGAAACCTGGTGTTCTCGATCGAATAGTTGATAATCGTCCGGGCGCTTTTCGAGCCGTAGGGAGACCGTGCAATATCGCCAAGGTAAAGGAGGGGGTAATCAGGCATGAGCTGTTCAACGGCCCGGGCAACAGTCATTCCGCCGACACCTGAATCAAAAATACCAATCATATAGAGTGAGAGTTTGTAAGAGGAACAGAAATTTGAATAATAACCAGTTAACGAAACATATATACCAGAAAACCGGGTGAACAACAAGCAAGCATCAAACGGTAGCGGATAACAGATTTTCCTGCATTTAATCAATGGAACATGTTGACAGAAAGTGTGTTGGCAATTATTTTTGCATTGGTTTTAAAAAGTCTGGTACAGACTAACAGAGTTTTGTTGTTATCTGGCCACAGGGTAGCTCATCCGCAATGTTTCGCAATGTTAATGTTTTGCAATGTAATAGGTGAAAAAGAAATGCCAGTTTACGAGTATGAATGTCAGAAGTGTAATAAGGTCTTTGAAGTTCAACAGAAAATTGCTGATAAACCGATAAGCGATTGTCCCGAGTGTCAGGCACCGGTGAAAAAACTTATGTCCATGAGTTCTTTCCAGTTAAAAGGTGGTGGTTGGTATGCAGACGGATATTCGAGCAGTGGTAACGGTTCAAACCCCACATCCGCCAAGCCTGCTGAGGCGGCCAAACCTGCTGAGGTAGCCAAACCCTGCCAGACCGGTGGTGCCTGTTCGGGGTGTCCCGCGACGACTTCTGCTTAATCCGACAAGCAAAAAGCTTTTATGCCTGCTTGTCGGGTATCGTTTCTTCATTTCTTCTCATTTTCATTTTTCATGAATTTGGTTTGGAAATGATGGCCATTGCGTCCCCATAAGAAAAAAATCGATAACTCTCCTTGATAGCTGTTCTATAACAGTCAAGGAGGGTTTCCCTGCCGCACAGGGCGGATACCAGAAACATCAGGGATGAATCCGGAAGGTGGAAGTTGGTGATGAGATTATCGATTACCTTGAACTGAAATCCCGGATAGATGTATAAATCGCACCAGTCTTCAGTTGCCTCGAGACGACCGGTTTTTTTTGCCGCGTATTCAAGAGCTCTGACTGTGGTGGTACCAACTGCCCATATCCTGCCCCCCTTCCTTTTGGTCAAGGCAATGTTCTCAACGGTTTCCTGAGAGATGCTAAGATATTCCCGGTGAATCTGATGACGGGTTATATCCATCTCCCGAACCGGAGCAAATGTTCCATAGCCGACATGCAGAGTGACCTGGCCAAACAATGTCCCTTGTGCTGTGATGCTCTTTAATAGCTCGTCGGTGAAATGAAGTCCGGCGGTGGGGGCGGCAACTGCTCCCGGCTGGGAAGCATAAACGGTCTGGTAGCGATGGACGTCTTCGGCGGTGGTGCCATCTTTTCTGGAAATATAAGGCGGCAGAGGCACCTGGCCGGACTGTTTCAAGGTCTCCGCCAAGCCAAGCAGCTGGTCGTATTGGAGGCACAGTCTTACCTTGCCGTCGCCGAACTCTTCTTCAACTGTACAGGACAGTATGTTGTTGATTATAATCGGCGCGCCAGGCTTTGGCCGCTTGGATGATTTAATCAACGCATTGGTAACTGCGGTGCCGTTATTTCCTTTATCAATAACCGGAAACTCCAGCAGAAAAACTTCTGCCTTACCGCCGGTCTCTTTTGTTCCCAGGAGCCTTGCCGGAAAAACACGGGTATTGTTTACTACCAGCATATCTTTTTTATCAATGAACCTGCCAATATCACTGAAATGATAATGTTGTGGTTTATTGGTGCCGGGATTGACAAGCATAAGTCGGGAGTTGTCCCGTTTCTCAGCTGGATATTGGGCAATGAGGTGTTCGGGAAGGTGGTAGTTGTAGGAACTGAGGGTAAGATCTTCTAGCATTTTACTTAGGATATTGGGAAAAATGATGGTCCATCAACTGTGGACAATGCATTAAGTCAAATTTTACGTTAAAGTTGTTGTCTCTTATTTAATTTTCTCACGCTTTTTTTTTCAAGGAGCTGTTGTAAATACCATGATTCTGGCAGTTGCTGCAACCGAATTAGAAATGGCCCCCTTTCAGGTAGAGTCAAAAACACTGGCTCTTTCCTGCCGGACGCTTATTACAGGTGTTGGTCCAGTTGAAACAGCACTTCGGCTGACAAGGTATCTATGTGAATGCGAGGAGGCGATTGACGCTGTTATTCATTTTGGTGTGGGAGGAGCGTATATTCAACCGGAACAGAGCCTTCAACCGGAACTTCTGGACATTTGTCTCGCAGAAAAGGAAATTGCCGGAGATTTAGGAATTTGTCTGGGAGATAGAATGGAATATCTGAACAGTTCACTCACCGGGGAGATCGTGCATATCGTTGACACCTCTCTACTAAGGCGATGCCGGACTCTTTTGGATAGGCTTGGGATTAAATATCATGCAGGAGTTTTTATCACCGTCAGTGGTATATCCGGCACCAGAGTGCGCGGGGAAATGCTGCGGTCCAGGTGGGGTGGACTGTGCGAAAATATGGAAGGTGCAGCCGCGGCCAGGGTATGTCTTGAGTTTAATCTGCCATACGCCGAGCTACGGAGTATCTCAAATTATGTCGAAGATCGGGACAGCTCAACCTGGCGTTTGCAGGATGCCTGCCAAAAAGCCGCTAAGACTGCAATACAGTTAATAAAAGGTATGACCGGATGACAAAAATAAAAGAAGATCTTTCTCTGGGTTTTTCGCCCTGCCCAAACGATACCTTTATCTTTTATGGCCTTGTTCACGGCAGGATCGATCCACCCGAAGTGACCTTTGCCGAGCCTTGCCTGGAAGATGTAGAACAACTCAATCTGTGGGCCCTGGCCAAAAAACTGGATGTCACCAAGCTTTCGTTTCATGCCCTGGGGCACGTGCTGGATGAATACTGCCTTCTATCAGCGGGCAGCGCACTTGGTAGAGGTTGTGGCCCGCTTCTGGTCGCCGGATCTTTCATACCTCCAGAAAAGCGGCGCGAGATGACAATCGCCATCCCAGGAAAATTGACTACTGCCGCCTTGTTGCTCCAGATGTTTTTACCTGACTGCCACCGGTTGGTGGAGATGCGGTTTGACAGGATTATGGGGGCCATAAGCAAAAGCGAGGTAGATGCCGGTGTTATAATTCACGAATCTCGTTTTACTTATGGGGAGCAGGGGCTGGTTTGTCTCCAGGATCTTGGCCGGTGGTGGGAACAGACCACCGGACTGCCAATACCGCTTGGCTGCATTGCCGCCAGGCGAAGTCTTGGCAGAGAGAGAATTCAGGCTATAGACCAGGCCATCCGGGCCAGCGTTGATTATAGTTTTGCCCATCCGGAAGAGTGTCTGCCCTATATCAGGAGCAAGAGTCAGGAGTTGGAGCTGGAGGTTGTTCGCAGCCATATACAGTTATATGTGAATGAATTTTCCAGGAAATTAGGCAGTGAAGGTGAAGCTGCCATCAAAGCATTCATGGAGAGAGGTCGACTGGCCGGCGTTCTACCGAAAAGTCACTCGGAACTGATGCTATGACTACTCAATGAAAAGGATTTTAAGATGAGTATTATCAGCAGCTTCAGCAACCTTCCTGTGTTTCAGGTTTCAGGCAAATCGGAGGTGGATCGCGGTAGATTCATTCAACTATTGATGGCTGCCTTGGAAGGGCAGTCTCTTTGCGGCGTATTCCTGAGGCAAAAAGAATGGCAGAGCGGGAGTCAGTATGCACTGCTATCCCAGGTAAAACTCTATGATTATATCATTCTCGATGCCGGAGTTGATCTTCCGGCACAACAGATCCGACTCGAAGGCCATGAGCAACCGGCGCGAAATAGTATGGACTGGCAAGGTGGTAATGATCTGGAGATGCAGCAGTTTGCAGGACTATTGGTTGAGAGAATGGATGAACTTGCGCGCCGAAACCCGATCTGGGGCTGTATTCTGATTGGCGGCAAAAGTTCGACGGATGGGACGACCAAAACATCTCATCGAAGACAAAAATAAGACAACTTGGCTGGAGCGAACTACAGACATCCTTCGTCCTCTGATAGATGGACTCGTAGTCTCGGGGGCAGGTGTGCTTCCGGAAAAACTTAAAGATATAGTTCGCCTGCCGGATGTTCCGGGAGTAGTCGGGCCTCTCACCGGGATTCTTGCCGCCAGTCGCTGGCAGCCGATGGTGACATGGGTGCTTATCGCCTGCGATATGCCACATTTAACGGCTGAGGCGATACACTGGCTTCTCACCGGGCGTCGTGCCGGTTGTTGGGGACGGGTTCCCAGGTTAGCAGAAAATAAATATTGTGAACCTCTCTTTGCCTGGTATGATTTTCGTGCAGCACAACTTTTTGAGGAGCAGCTCCTGGAAGGTAACCTGCGAATAGGGAGCGCGGCTTCTCACTCTAAAATTGATAATCCGGTAATCCCGGAATCGTTGCGCTCCGGATGGCAGAATATTAATACGCCGGAGCAATTAATGGAAGACATCAGCCCCCACAAAAAACCGACTCAACTCAGCGCCCCCTTGAGGGATAAAAAACAAAAAAAGAATTTCTCGGGTACTAAATAAGTTTTTTAAATATTACGCATTTCCTGCATACTTCTATCTTCTTTTCCCATGTCCCGTGGACGGTATTGTCACAGATTGTGCCTCCTATGAACCAGCAAAAATCTCCTGAACTGAATTCCCAGGCAGGGCACTGCAATTTTTTCTGTTCAGGACATTTCAGTATGTCCCAGCAGTTATTTATTTCCTGAAGAGGGAGATTTCTTTTTGCCAGCAGAAAAATAATTTGTCTTTCCACGTGGCTGGGTATGGTGCGCCAGCCCTGTTCATAGCTGCAGACGGCTTTAAGAGATACCCCCAGCAGGCTGGCAAGATCCTTCTGGGTCTTGTTCAGTTTTTTTCTGATGTCGACAAATTCTTTGCTGTCCATAACGTTTTTTCGAGAGTGAAAGATTAATGTTGAGGGCAGGAGAAATTATCCTGTCAGATAAAAAGGGCATTATCTCTTGTTTTGTGATGATTTTTTGATCATACTGACTACGAGCTGAGGGACATTTTAAAATGGAAAAAAATATATGTTGCGGAGCTGCTCTCTACTCAAGTCAGAATGTGCCACATTGTAACATTAATCGTCCCAAATGTAAACAATGAGGGGGGAAAGAATAACAATCGCTATGCTATCAGAAATAAAAATCACAATAGGGTATACAATTGCTTTCAGGATTTTTCTTCTTCTTGTGTTTCTGCTGTTTATCGGATGTACGCAGGCAGAAAAAAGCAAACCATTACAATTGGGCGATATAGCTCCTGATTTTGCGGTCAAAGATCTAGACGGCAAGGTAACTGTTCTCTCAAGTTTGCATGGCAGTCCGGTTGTTCTCCGTTTTTTTGAGACTAATTGCCGTTTCTGCAGAGCCGATACTCCCGCATTCAATAGGTTTTATGCTGAGCATAAAGATCAGGGACTCCATGTTTTATACATTGGAAGCTTTTATGAAAATATGGAAAATCTGCAACTGTTTGCCAAAGAGCTCGGGATAATTTTTCCGGTAGCAATGGATACAAATGCCAGGCTTGCCGATTTATATGATATTCGTGCATACCCTCAGACAATTTTTATCAGTCCGGATCAGAAGATCCTGGCCGCTATTCTCGGCGGAGTAGGGGAAGCGGAATTGCAGGAAATTCTTGGCAGATATTTATAGTGCCTTCCATTGCATGAGCTCAGATCTCGAAAACATTTTTACATCACAAAGGGGATACAAGATGAGAAAATGGATCGTTATACTTCCTCTTCTTTTTCTGTTTTTTTTGACAGAGAGAGGCCCGGCAACTGATATCACAGGGGCAGGAAAGCTCAATGAAAAAAGTCGATGCCCTGTTTGTGGAATGTTTGTTGCAAAATATCCGCAATGGTTGACAGAAATTAAAATGTCAGATGGCAGTGTCCAGATATTTGACGGAGTAAAGGATATGATGGCCTATTTTTTTTCGCCACAACAATATGGTGCAAATGATGGCACTGTGGCAACTGAAGTTTTAGTCAGAGACTATTATAGCCAGGATTGGGTTGACGGTAAAAAAGCAATTTTTGTTATCGGCAGTGACGTTCACGGCCCTATGGGACATGAGCTCGTTCCTTTTGCCAGCCAGGCCGGGGCGGAAAACTTCTTCAAGGATCATCATGGCAGTAAGATTTACAGTTTTGAAGAGATAACTCCGGAGATAATTGAATCCTTACGGAAAGGCCATATGATGAAAGGACAGTAAATGAAAACTATAATTCCGGATACAAACAAATAAAAACCATGCGACCCTCTACTGCCGTGTTGATGATATTGATATTGTTTTCTTTGCTGATTGGAGCTCTTGGGCATTCTATAGAGAGCAGAAGGACTGTACAGGAGGAAAGTTTTCAGATGCTTCGGGATATGGTTTCTCTTCTTGGTCTGTCTGATATAGCTCTTGCCAGTGAGGCGCGCTATACACGTAACCCGGCGATCAGTGATTCGGTTGTCGTCTCGATGGATCATCCTGGAGGAATTGACCACTTCCCTTCCACCTTCTTTTGGGCGCCGCCCAAATAGTGCATGCAGATGAATTCCCTTGGCAGGCTGTTAAATATCCTTGACTATGCCCTGTATTCTCTTAAAAGAAAACTCTTCAAAAATATCGGCGTCTTCATCCTTTTTACCCTGGTCGTTTTTTTCTTTGGTTCTTTCCAGCTGCTCAACAAAGCCTTAAGCGAAGCCGCAGAAAAGATACTCGCAACGGCACCGGATATTACCGTTCAACAGATGTCCGCCGGGAGGCAGGTTTCCATTGCTGATTCGGCTAAAATAAAATTGGCGAAAATTTTTGGGATTAAAAAAATAGATGAGCGGATATGGGGCTATTATTTCGATGAGAGCAATGGTGCAAACTATACCGTCATTGGTCTGCAAACCATGTTTGATCCTCCTGGAACGCGCTGGCTTGGATTGTCCACGGGGCGTTTGCCTGCTCCCGATGAACACGGTACGGTAGTCGTCAGTGACAATGTCCGCCATCATCTGCAGCTTGGAAAACGAAAACATTTCTCTTTGTTCAGACCTGACCTGACCCAGGTCTCCTTTGAAGCAGTGGGTGTTTTTGACGGAAAGTGGGATATTCTTACTGCTGATTTGATCCTCATGAATCTTCATGATGCCAGGGACCTTTTTGCAATTCCTGAAGGTTTAGTCACCGACTTACTTGTCTATGCAGCAAATCCTGATGAGGTCGAAACCATTGCCCGAAAAATAAGCGAGAGATTGCCGGGTAGTCGGGTTATTACAAGAAACCAGATACTTAAAACCTATAAGGTCGTCTTCAGCTGGCGGAGTGGTTTGGGGACTATCTGTCTGCTGACGGCCCTGGCAGCCTTTGTCATACTTGCCTGGGATAAGGCATCCGGTCTTTCCAGGGAGGAAATGAAGGAGGTCGGGATTTTGAAGATTCTCGGCTGGCAGACAACCGATATAATTCTCCTGCGCTTTTGCGAATCCTTATCGGTCTCTTTCTTTGCTTTTCTTCTCGGATACGTACTTGCCTGGGTTCATGTTGTCTATTTTAACGGTGCACTGTTCCGACCTGTTTTTCTTGGATGGTCGGTTATTCGACCGGCTTTTTCTTTAGTGCCGTCTTTTGCCGCCGATGACCTGCTGCTTGTTTTCTCTATTTCGGTCATCCCGTATCTTTGTGCAACCGCAGTACCTGCCTGGCGGGCGGCAACGGTGCGGGCTGATTCGGTGACCTGATATGCTCGTTGAGCTCGATGCGGTGACAAAGATCTATAACCAGGGGCAGGCAAACGAGGTCTTTGCGCTCAAAACCGTCAATTTGGCCGTCCAGAAAGGTCAGATGGTCTGTTTTCAGGGACCGAGTGGTTCTGGAAAGACAACGCTTCTCTCCATTATCGGCTGTATCTTTTCACCGACCAGCGGCAGGGCGACGATAGGCGGCAAAAGGGTGTCCCGTCTGCCGGATCATTTTCTTACCAGGTATCGCCGGGAGTTGATCGGTTTTGTCTTTCAGGACTATAATATGATCGACCACCTGACCGTTCTGGAAAATATTACCTTACCTCTTATGCCGTTAGGAGTGTCACCCCGTGCTCGCGAGAGAAAAGCAGACCGGCTCCTTGATAAATTTGGCTTGAGTCATCGAAAAAAATTCACTGTCAATCAGTTGAGTGGAGGAGAACTGCAGCGGGTGGCAATAGCCAGGGCATTGATAAATGATCCACCTGTCATAGTTGCCGATGAACCTACCGCACATCTTGACGGCAGACTCTCACTGGAGGTTGTGGATATGCTTGTTGCCCTGAAAAGTGAGGGACGAACCGTGATCGTTTCTTCTCATGATCCGATAGTAAGCGGACATCCAGGCATGTCGAGAATCATTGAGGTCAGAGATGGAATGATACGTGACGACGCATCGGAGGGATGAGCTGAGATTATGCTTCTGAATTCCTGGTCGATTACCCTGATAGTCATCTCTGTCGCTTCTCTTTTTTTAGCAGGGGGGGCAGTCCGAACGGCAGTCAGGGTTTTACGGTTCTGGGATGGTGATGCCGATACTGCCGGACAGATTCAACTGGAAAACGAGACCTGGTTGTCGGCACTCCTTATGGAATATGGAATGGTATTACAGCTGGTGGCCCTGCTTCTCCTGATCCTGGCAGCTGACAGTTACTCGGAGATTATGATAGGGGCGATGTGCGCCACGGGGGCTTTCCTCGCTAACGGGTACGGTATGCCTCTCCTGTTGATCAAGATACTCGGCATATTTTTCTATGGTTTCTGGATTGTTCTTCATCGTCTGGATGTCGGCTCAGAACTTTTACCCCTGACCCGTCTTAAGTATTTATATCTGCTTATTTTAGTCCCTTTGCTTTTGCTCGATATGGTTTTACTGATTTTATATCTGGTTAATTTGAAACCGGATATTATCACCTCCTGTTGCGGGGTTGTTTTTGGAAATTCGGCAGGGGACGGCAAAAATCTTATCGGCCCCATGCCGGTTCAAGCGGTGATGTTCCTTTTTTATTGTTTAGCCGGCGTGATATTTGGCTTGGGGTCTATTCTATTGAAAAGAGTCGATAAAGGATCTGCTCCTTTTGCAAAAACCACAGGCGGTGTGTTCAGTCTGTTATGGATAATTTTCTTCTGCTTGTCTTTAGTGGTGATTACCGCGGTGATCTCTTCTTATATTTATGGCATGCCTTTCCATCGCTGTCCTTTTGATATCCTGAAAAAGGAATATAATATGGTCGGTTATTTGATATATTTTACGCTCTTCCCGGCAACATTTTTGGGAATGAGCGCGGGATTCACTGCGTTTTTTGCCAAATTACCAGGGCTGGAGAGATCGGTGCCTGTTTTTTGTAAAACGTCGCTTCGTTTCTCTCTTCTTTTGCTTTCTCTCTTTTTAATTGTAGTCAGCTGGTATCCTGTTGTTTACCTCCTCGGTGGCGGAGCCCGTTGATTACATTTTCTTTTTGCAGTTATTGGATATACAATAACTGCCAGGAGCAAAGGAAACGGCGGGGAAAGGGAATTCTCTATAAGGGGTGTGTATGGCAATTGAGTCCACAGAGGTAGTCTCTAATTTTGATCCGCATTTCAAGATTTTCCATGACCTCATGCCATTCAAGGTGCAGGAAATCCTGCTCCTGTCCAGTCCCTATGATGCCTTCATCATGGAGGAGGACGGCAGTCTCGCGACTCGACTCATCAATGAATACCATGGCCTGAATCTGAGCAAGCCTCCCAAAATCACCAGAGTCTCATCCGCGGTGGAAGCACTGGAACTGATTGTGAAAAAAAAGTTTGAGATGGTCATCACCATGCCCTACCTTGGAGGCATGGATGCCTTTGAATTGGGTACGGCCATAAAAAAGATCCAACCTGATCTGCCCGTTATTCTTGTAGGTCACAATATGCGGTCTACTTTTCTTGACAAAGCCAAAAACCATGGTGTGGATAAGATCTTTCTTTGGTGCTGTGAAGCAGATCTGCTGCTCGCCATAATCAAGAACGTCGAAGATCATCGGAATGTTGATCTGGATACTCAGCGAGCGATGGTCAGGGTTATAATTTATGTCGAGGACTCGCCATTGTACCGCTCTTTTTTCCTGCCACTTATCTATAGTGAAGTGGTGAGACAGACACAATCGGTTCTTGATGAAAGCCTGAATGATCGACACCGTATCCTTCGCATGAGAGCCCGGCCCAAAATACTCATGGCAACGAACTATGAAGAAGCTGAGTATTTATATCAAACTTACAAACCTTATGTGTTCACGGTAATTTCCGATGCAGCGTATAGAAGGAACGGACGAATCGATACCAGGGCAGGATTTGATTTTCTCAGGTTGATTCAAAGTGAGATACACGATCTGCCGCTCCTGATGATCTCCACCGAACAGCAAAATCGTGAACAGGCCGAGCGAATTCCTGCGGTGTTTCTTGATAAAAATTCTCCCTTGATTAAGGATGAATTGCACAATTTTTTCCTTAAATATCTTGGCTTTGGTGACTTTATCTTTCGACTTCCCGATGAAACGGCCATAGGTCATGCCTCAAATCTTTTCGAGTTTGAAAAACAACTCAAGGTTATTCCGGAGGAATCGCTCAGGTATCATACCAGGAGGAATCATTTTTCTAATTGGGTCATGGCCAGGGCAGAGGTCATTTTGGCTCGCAAACTTCACAAAGATTATCTGTTGAATATTGATGACCTGGAAAATATTCGGGAGGACCTTGTTTATAAGGTGCATTCGCTCAGGAAATTGCGGCAGCAAGGAGTTGTGGTCAAGTTTTCAGCGGAAGATTATGATCCGGAAATCATGGATTTTGTCAAGATAGGTAATGGCTCTATGGGTGGCAAGGCGAGAGGGATTGCCTTTATATGGGCCTCTCTCCAGGGAGCATATCACGAAAATTCCGTATTGAGTTCCCATAAGGTGACTATTCCAAAGACATGCGTTATCACCGCCGACGGATTTGATTCCTTTGTGGAAGAAAACAATCTGCATTATGCCAAATTTCTGCCGGATGAACAGGTGGCTGATATCTTTCTTGACGCCGCATTGCCTGCCTGGCTTAGATTGGAACTGTCCGCTTTTTTACATAAATCGCAAAAACCCCTCTCCGTTCGCTCTTCAAGTCTGCTGGAAGATGGCCAGTTCAAGCCATATGCCGGCCTCTATTCAACGTATTTTCTTTCCAATAACAATGCTGATTTTAACAAACGACTCAGCCAGCTGGAAAGTGCCATAAAACTGGTTTATGCCTCGACCTGGTTCGAAGGTCCTGTTGTTTTTTCAAAAGTTACCGGACACGGCCGTGAAGATTCTATGGCTGTTATTATTCAACAACTGGTCGGCGATCAATATGGCAGCTATTTTTATCCGGCGGTGTCCGGTGTAGCCCAATCGCACAATTTTTATCCGGTTCTTGATATGCAGGCTGATGAGGGGATTGCCCATATTGCACTTGGGGTAGGAAAAACAGTAGTTGAAGGTGGCAAGTCGCTGTGGTTTTCTCCGGCAAAACCTAAGAAACTTGTACAGTTTTCGAGCGTTGAGAATATGCTTAAATACAGCCAGCGTGAGTTTTATGCTTTGAATATCGACCCAGAGAGATGTCTGCAGCGGGATACATCGAATCTGGTATTACGAACTGTGCAGGAAGCAGAAAAAGAACTGCCTGTGCATATGCTTGCATCGACATATATAGCAGAAGAGGACAGAATCAGGGATGCATGTCTGCCGGGCATAAAGATCATGACCTTTGCCCATTTATTGAAATACCCCGGGTATCCCCTGGCAAAAATCCTGTCGGAGTTGTTGAAAACAGGCAAGATGGGGATGGGCGCAGATGTGGAGATTGAGTTTGCCCTGCACCTTGATCCTGAACTTGAAAAATCTGTTTTTTATTTTCTGCAGGTACGTCATATGGTGACCGGTGGTGAAATGGCCGATGTTCAGATCTGCGATCACGAAAGAGAAACAGCATTTTGTTATGTCAATCAATCTCTTGGCCATGGAGTGTTTTCGAATGTTGCAGATATTATCTATGTCTATCCGGAATCTTTTGACGGTTCCAAAACCCGAGAGATGGCGCTGGAAATCGGAGAATTGAATCGTAGACTGCTTGTGGGAAAAAAGAAATTTTTGCTTATTGGTCCGGGAAGGTGGGGCTCTGCCGATCCCTGGCTTGGCATTCCTGTCCAATGGGTGGATATCTCAGGGGTGGCTGCAATTATTGAGGTGCAGAGCGATAAAATAAAGGCTGCTCCATCACAGGGGACCCATTTTTTCCAAAACATTACCTCACTTGGAGTACCCTATCTGACGTTAAATGAAAATGGCAATCAGGAGGGCGGAAAACAGGGCAGCTTTTTGAACTGGCGCTGGCTCGAGGAACAACCTCTTGTTAAAAAAGGGAAATATATTCGCCACATCCGGCTGGACAAACCTTTTGTCTTGAAATGTGACGGTACAAAATCTGAAAGCGTCCTGTATCAAATGGAAAAACCATGTAACATGACATGCACAATAGAGGGAAAAGAAGTTTGGAATCAACGCTCTAGTTTAGCAGGAGAATGAAAATGGATACGATTATCGGCCAGATAAAAGAAAGAGATCCGGAACAGCATGAGTTTCATCAGGCCGTGCAGGAGGTGATAGAGAGCGTCAAGCCTGTCCTCGATCGCAACCTCGAATACCGGCAGCAGTCTGTCTTAAAGAGAATAACCGAGCCCGAGAGGGTTATTATGTTTCGAGTCCCGTGGATGGATGACGATGGCCAGGTGCATGTTAACAGGGGTTTCAGGGTGGAGATGAACAGCAGCCTGGGTCCTTATAAGGGCGGTTTGCGTTTCCATGCATCGGTTAATCTTGGCATTATGAAGTTTCTTGCATTTGAGCAGGTGTTTAAGAATTCCCTGACGACTCTCTCTATGGGTGGCGGAAAAGGGGGCTCTGATTTCGATCCAAAGGGGAAATCGGATAACGAAGTGATGCGTTTCTGCCAGTCCTTTATGAGTGAACTCTACAGACATATTGGACCGAATACTGATATCCCTGCCGGTGATATCGGCGTAGGAGCACGGGAGATAGGCTATCTGTTTGGCATGTATAAAAAACTCAAAAATGAATTTACCGGTGTTTTAACCGGGAAAAGCCTTGGCTGGGGAGGCAGCCTGATACGTCCCGAAGCCACCGGCTACGGTGCGGTTTATTTCGCGGCAGAGATGCTGAATACCATCAGAGGCAGTCTGGAAAACAAACGCTGCCTCGTTTCAGGTTCTGGAAATGTCGCTCAGTACACTATTGAAAAAATCCTTGAGCTTGGCGGAACGGTGCTTACAATTTCAGATTCATCAGGATATATTTTTGATGAAAAAGGAATTGATCAGAAAAAATTAGAGTATGTAAAACAACTGAAAAACATCAGGCGGGGGAGGATAAGTGAATATGCCGAGCAGTATCCGGAAGCTGTCTATACCGCAGCCAATCCGTCTCTTTTCTATAATCCTCTGTGGGAACATAGAGCCGATTGCGCTTTCCCTTGTGCGACACAAAATGAAATAAACGGCGACGATGCTGTTCATCTGGTGAATAATGGCATACAACTTATCTGTGAAGGGGCCAATATGCCGACGACTCCGGAAGCAGTCGATATCTTTCATGACCGTAAGATTTTTTATGCCCCCGGTAAAGCGGCTAATGCCGGTGGGGTTGCGGTGTCCGGGCTGGAAATGGCCCAGAACTCGATGCGTATGTCGTGGCCTCGACATGAGGTTGATAAGCGGCTGAAACAGATTATGAAATCAATTCACAGAACCTGCCTGGCAGCCGCTGACGAATATGGAATTCCCGGAAATTATGTAGCTGGAGCGAATATTGCCGGATTTGTAAAAGTGGTTAACGCCATGCTGGATCAAGGGTTGGTGTAGATGGTGTGGGTTAACCGGGATATTAATACCCCCTTTGGGGAATAAATGTCTACTGCGAGTGCTACCCTATGAGGGACGTTACATTTACATACGACGAGAAATGTCGGGCGGAATTCTCATCGCTGATTTCCAGAGTGGAACATCTTTTTGTTTCAATTGACATAAGGTGTCCGTATGGGCTGCCTCAAGTGGCCAGTTTTCACCAGGCCACCTTTGCTCCTCTCAGTGAACGGACAATGGAACTTTTTTTGGCAGCCGGATACAGGCGAAACGGCAATTGCCTGTACAATATGGCATGTGCCGAATGCTCCGCCTGCATTCCCATTCGGTTGCACCCTCTGGAATTTCGTCCTAATCGTAATCAGAGACGTACATTGAAAAAGAATCAGGATGTGGAAATGGCAATTTTGCCACTGCAACCTGATTTGGAGACGCTCGATCTTTGTGAAAAATTTCTCCAAACGAGGTATCCACGAGAAAATAATAACGCACCGGGCTATTATCGGGATTTCTTCCTCAACAATATTGTAAACAGTGCGCAGATTCAGTACCGGATTGATGAGCATCTGGTTGGAACCTCTATCATCGATATCGGCTATAATTGGATCAATGCCGTTTATTTTTATTTTGATCCGAATGAATCAAAACGCAGTCTTGGCACATTTAATATACTCAAATTAATTAATTTGTGCCTCGAGTGGGAGGTTGAATATCTCTATCTTGGCTATCTTATAAATTCTGTTCCGGCAATGAGTTACAAAAGCAACTTTCGACCACACCATATCCTCATAAATGGCAGATGGTGCCGTGTGGATTAATCAGGCTGGTCTTCTTTCTTTTTTGTATTCCGCACCCAGATGATTATGTTATTTTCGTATCATGCTCCATATTGGGTCGTCTGTTGGAGTAGATTTTAATCAAAGCTGATTACCATAATTATTTGGATATCATGGCTGAAAAGAACAAACACAACAACATCATCACTCCTCATTCCATGTATACACTGACGGAGGATGGTGACGTACAGTGCACAATTTGTGCACATGCCTGCCGTCTCCGTGACGGTCAGAGGGGGGTGTGCGGCGTAAGAGAACGCAGTGGGGATACAATTGTCAGTCTCGTTTATGGTCGACTCGTTGCGGAGCACATCGATCCGGTAGAAAAAAAGCCTGTCTTTCATGTTCTGCCGGGGAGTGAATCATATTCAATCGCAACTCTTGGTTGCAATTTCCATTGTCTTCATTGCCAGAACGCTTCCATTTCCCAGGTACCCCGGGGAATGGATGTGAGCAATTCCGGCATACTGCGTGATCCGGAAAATGTGATCACCTCGGCCATCGAAAATCATTGCCGGTCGATAAGTTACACGTACATCGAACCAACTGTTTTTTTTGAATTCGCTTATGATTGTTGTGTTGCTGCCCAAAAAAGAGGGCTGAAAAATATCTTTGTTTCTAACGGATATATGTCAGACACCGCAATTCAAATCTTTGCGCCTGTTTTGACCGCAATCAATATTGATCTTAAGTCATTTAGCGACTCGTTTTATAAAAAGGTCTGTGGTGCGAGGCTTGCACCTGTACTCTCTTCCATCGCTCGTTTTAAAGAGCTGGGTGTCTGGGTGGAAGTGACGACCCTGGTTATTCCTGGGATGAATGACAGCGAGAAAGAGTTGACAGAGATAGCCTCCTTTCTGGCTGGAATCGACCGAGAAATCCCATGGCATGTAAGCGGGTTTTATCCCGCCTATAAAATGTCCCATGTTCCGCCCACTGGCTCAAAAATACTCACCCGAGCCAGGGAAATAGGTTACGAACAGGGTTTAAACTATGTGTATTCGGGCAACAGGCCGGGCTCCGTTGGGGAAAATACCTCCTGTCCCGCCTGTGGAGAAACCATAATTTCTCGGCATGGCTTTCAAGTTATTGCCAATCGTCTTGACAATGGTTGTTGCCCTGATTGTGGCTATATTATTCCAGGTGTCTGGGAATAATCCTTTTTGCTGATTATTTTTTTCTTCAAAAACAGAGAATGGCTGACAAGGGTCAAAAGTATAGCAAAAATGGCCGCAGCAATACCCAGCAGGGCATTGTAAAAGGGCGGGGCAGCGAGAGCAATTCGGATGATCAGGGTTGACAGCGCAAACCCTGAATTGCGAAAAACTGCATAAAATGAGGGTTGAAAGCACTGAGAGATTAATACCACCAGTATATCCGTTAGAATCAAGAGAGTATAAAAACCATGAAGGAAATCTCCGTGTGGAGTACCTGACAAAGTTGCGATACCGCTGCTTGTTCCCATGAAGATGAAAATTGCTAGCAGGATCAGCGCAATGCCTTTCTTGGCAGCAACAAAAAAGTACAGATCGACAGGTTGCATTCTCTCATCTTTGGTCCGGGCCTGAACTATATAATAATAGCCCAGCAGGGCAAAGATGAGCAGTGATCCAAATCCATCTGAAAGAATGTTCAAAACAGCCTTTTCATTGCCAAGGAAGGTTATCGGTTCCGGAAAGTAAGAAAGCTCCTTAAAGGCATTTCGCATAAGAATAAGTGCGAGGATCTCAAATTGTTTTCCGACCGAACGACTGAAGGAGCATGGAATGGTAAAAATCAGGCTTATTACCTCGAGAATAAGGACGACGGTAAAAGCAGCCTGAACTGCAAAAAAATGGTTTTTTGGCACCAGGGGCAAAATCGAACCCGGGATCATATTTCGGCGATTTAATTCGATACTGATGATGCTGAAAAGAAAAAAGAGCACCAGCCCGAATGAGATCTTTCGATGCATTTTCTCATGCTCCCACATGTGGTGCAGGGGGTCAAAAATATACGTGATTTTGTCGTAGAGAAAAGTCATTTTATCAAAGCTCAAAAACAGATTTAAGAGAATGGTATGGCAGGTGGATGTAGTCTATTTACACCACGTGTCTGTACCATGATTTGCTGGAAATGGCAAATCTGACAACAGAATTTGTTGCAACAGGTGGAAAAGAATATTTGCGGTATGAGCGGGGATAAATGCTGAATAAGAAAAGATATTCTGGTACTAAATAGTTACTTCGCCAATATCGCCTAAGGCAGGTTCGAATTTCATTACAAACTCAGTCCAACCCCAAGGAGCGTTGATGATTTCCAGTCCAACTTTTTTGCTTAATGATTTCCCCTGAGCCCATCGTGGTCGTGCTTGCATTTTAAAATGTTGCCCGTCACCTGATACTATTACAGAGAAAAGTTTAGCTTTTTCATCAAGTCTTTTGGGAACATCATCCAATTTCAGACCAAAGCGAGACAGATCTTCAACGGTACCGGAAAAAAAACCATATCCATCAGAAATATCTGCATGCAGATCGTCCACCGGCATACGTTGATGTCGTCGTTTTTCCATTTGGTCTCCTCTAAAGCTCTTGATAATAAGAACCGGATAAACTAAAAATCAGAAGAATGAAAATTTGATGTACGTTTCATTTACATTAACAGGCTTTACTGAAAACTCAAGAAAATTAAACGCTGAATAATAGTCAGGAAATCTACAACACTTATTCTTCTTCCGAAGATGACTGCTCCTCTTTGGTCTGTCGCTTTTTTAAGTTGTTCCACCAATCAATTCTTTTCTGTATTTCTTTCTCAAAACCGAACGGCGATGGACGATAATATTTTTTTTCCGTCATATTGTCGGGAAAATATTTCTGATAGCTGTAGTGATTCTCATAGTCGTGTGAATAACGATATCCTTTGCTGTATCCCAATTCTTTCATAAGTTTCGTAGGGGCATTGCGGACGGCCAATGGTACCTTGAAATGACTTGTTTTTTCGGCATCGGCCCTGGCGCTGTTATAGGCTGTTTCCAGCGCGTTGCTCTTGGGAGCAGTGGCGAGGTAGACGGTGAGTTGGCTGAGGGCTGTATTGGCTTCCGGCATTCCAAGAAAATGGACGGCGTCCTTTACCGCCACTGCCTGAACAATTGCCTGAGGATCAGCCAGGCCGACATCTTCAGACGCGATTCGAACCAGTCTCCTGGTGATATAGAGCGGATTTTCTCCGGCTTCGAGCATCCTGGCGAGCCAATAGAGTGCTGCCTGGGGATCGCTGCCGCGAATCGACTTTTGAAAGGCGGAGATGAGGTTGTAATGTTCTTCGCCTCTTTTATCATAGAAGAGAGATCTTGTCGTAATTGATTTTGCCACAAACTCTGCTGTTACGAAATCCCCAGTCTCTGCATTTCTGCAAACCAGTTCGAGGTCATTCAGTGCTCTTCTTGCATCTCCGCCGGCTTTCATGGCCAGCAGTTGGAGTGCACTCTCATCAAAACTCAGTTGTTTGGGAATTTCCGGCAGAGCCCTGGCGAGAATAGCCTGGAGGTGGGATTCGGGGAGTGATTCAAGCACAAAAACGTGGCATCTGGATAGCAGCGCTGGAATCACCTCAAACGATGGGTTTTCTGTCGTTGCTCCAATTAAAACAACCGAACCCGACTCAACATAGGGAAGAAAGGCATCCTGCTGTGATTTATTGAAACGATGAATTTCATCCACGAAAACGATGGTATTTCGGTTATCATAGAGATGGATCTGTCGTGCCCGCTCCATAAGCGCTTTCACGTCGCTGATTTTGCTCATAACGGCACTAAAGGAACAAAAATTATGTTGAGTGTTCAACTCTATGAATTTGGCAATGGTGGTTTTTCCAGTGCCGGGCGGACCCCAGAGGATAAAAGAGCCATAGGTGTCATGCTCGATCATGCGGTAGAGCGGGGTGCCTGAGGCCAGAAGTTTCTCCTGGCCAACTATATCCGACAGTACCTGTGGCCTGACCTTTTCTGCCAGGGGTATATCGGTTGGAGGGGCCGAACTTTCAAACACTGATCTTTGTTTCATTGCTTCCTGCTTGAGGTATAGTGTAGAGGAATATATTGACGGTCTTTTGAGTTTACCAGAACCTGGTATACTTTAGTGCTTCAGAAATTATTTTCTTGTTTTTTTTGTGAGAAAATAATTTCATACATGCATTGCTGCCATCTCAATGGTGTACAAAACAGGCTAGCCTGCCTGTTTTTTTATAAAAAGTCTGCTTGTCGGACTTGTATTAGCTAAAGGAGATCATAATGAAACAATACCTGGAACTATGCAGGCGCGTGATTGAGACCGGCGAATGGGTAGAAAATAATCGGACAGGTAAACGCTGTCTTACAGTTATCAACGCTGACCTTGAATATGATGTAAGCAGTGGCTTACTTCCGGTATTAACCACCAAAAAACTTTTCTGGAAAGCAGCCATTGCTGAAATGCTTGGATACCTGAGAGGGTATACCAGTGCCGCTGACTTCAGAAGTATCGGTTGTAACACCTGGAATGCAAATGCCAATGAGAATCCAGCGTGGTTAGCAAATCCTTTTCGTAAAGGTGATGACGATATGGGTCGTTGTTATGGTGCCCAGGGCAGGGATTGGCATAATCCTGAAGGTGAACCCGTTGACCAGGTACTGAATGTGTATAATGACCTTCGTCAGGGCATTGATAATCGGAGTGAGATAATAACGTTTATGAATCCGGGAGAACGAGACCGTGCGTGTCTGAATTCCTGTATGCACACCCATACCTTTAGCATCCTCGGTGGAAAGTTATATTTGACTTCCTGTCAGCGTTCGGATGATCTGCCGCTGGGCCATGGCTTCAACCAGGTCCAGGTTGGCTGGTTGCTTATGATTATGGCTCAGATAACCGGATTAAAGCCTGCAAAAGCTTTCCATAAAATTGTCAATGTCCATGTGTACGAAGATCAGCTTGAACTGCTGCGCGACGTTCAACTTAAGCGCGAACCTTTGCCGTTACCGAGACTTAGGATTAACCCCAGGATAAAAACTCTGGAAGACCTGGAAACCTGGGTTACTGTAGATGATTTCGAATTGATTGGTTATAAGCATCATCCTGCCATAAAGTATGAGTTTGCTGTTTAGCCTGTATTTCTTTTAAGGAATGCGACACATTTCGATTACACCCCGCCCGGATTGCAATGTCAGCAAATAAATGAATCATTTTTCATGCAATTTACCATGTGTCCGGTGACCCTGATTTCGTTGGATGAAAAATAGCAACAGCACAGTTTTTTTGAGAATAAATTTCAGCTAGTTGACATTACCGATTCCCTTCGCATATGATGAAATAAGCAAAGATAATAGCGTATAAACGGTCTTTTGTGTTGATCTAAAAAAAATTGCGGAATTGCTGAAATCAGTGGAACAGGCGTGGGCAGGTAAACGTAAAATCAACCAGGAGCAGGTTGTATGCGGATGTCAATAGGCACAAAGTTAATTTCAAGTTATCTCAGTCTGGCACTTTTGGTTCTTATTTCCGGGCTTGTCGGTATTTTTGTCCTCAATAAACTGTCATCTTCAACTGACACTGTCGCGAGGGATAAAGCTCCGGCCCAGTATGCTGTCATGAATGCAGCTCTTGCTGTAGACATGGTTCAAAAGTACACCATTCATTATGCCGGCTCGGATTTTGATCTTGAAAAAATCAGCTCGGATATTACGGCCGGGATGGAAGAATTCGATATGTGGATTACCATGCTGCAGTATGGGACCGCTTCGAATGAATTCCGGAACAGTCCTGCCCAGACAACCTACCAAAAAGCTAACCTCAGCCTCGTGGTGCCTCCAAGTTCTGCCAGGATGTTGCCGATAATCTCAGCAGTCGTCGAACAAAGCGGTTATCTCAAAAATAAGACTGCTGATTTAATCGCAGCTCACAAAGATGCTATCAGTTACGGCGTTATTGTTGACTCTCATATGCTGAAATTGCCTGATTTTCTCAATCTGGCTCAGCGAGATCACCTTGATTGGACGAAGCAGCTGAAAGACGCAGTAAATATTGAAACGAAATTTACCGGCAATACTGACCCAACAGCAGGTATTGTTGGTCAATGGCTTAATGCTTACCAGATTCCGAATATAGACTTGATGAGAGTTATTGGCCAGTTTAAAACAGAATATATTAAGCTGATGGCAATGGCAGAGAAAATTAACAGCCTGACAGTTTATAAAGACAAGCAGCGGACCTTGAACCGGGGCATCGGGACTATTGCCAAAATAGAACGAAATTTTAATGAGCTTCATGAAATCAGTAAGAATATCTATGCGGAGATTGAGGCTGCGGACAAGCAGAAGCAGGATGATCTTGGCGTGTCGATAAAGAATATTAATGATCAGTTACGTTCCCTGATAGCTATTGCTGATGCTGAAATGCACAGTGCTCTGGATGAAGCAGCAACTACCAAAAAAAGCGGTACAATGGTGCTCATTGTTTTAACCATTGTCGCTGTGGTCGCAGCTATTATACTCGGTATGGTGGTGAGTCGAATGATGTCTTCGAAAATCTTATCCATCGCCATGTCCACAAAGAAGATCGCAGCAGGTGACTTGCAGGCGGACCTCAGCATAAATTCCAATGATGAACTCGGCGATCTTGCACACGATACAAATGCAATGATTGCCAACCTCCGAAAGATGATTGGCCAGATTCTCTCCTTTTCCGGCAAACTGACTTCTTCTGCCATGGATCTCGCCGGTGTTTCTCGGGATCTTGATACGCACACCGGTGATCTTGAAGCTAAGTCGAACGATGCGAGCGAGGCTACCTCGACCATGAATAGTTCTATGGAAGATATCTCCAGTCTGGCAAACGAATCCATGCAACGGGTACAGAGTGTTGCAATTGCAACAGAAGAGATGAGCTCGACTATCGCAGAAATCGCTCAGAATACAGAGCAGGCAAGATCAGTCACCAATAAGGCAGTAATTACTGTCGACAATACCGCCTTAAAGATGAACGAACTGTCGGAAGCTGCCAATAAAATAGGCATGGTCGTCGAAACGATTGTCAGTATAGCTGAGCAGACAAACCTCTTATCGCTTAACGCTACCATTGAGGCTGCCCGTGCCGGTGAAGCCGGAAGAGGTTTTGCTGTTGTGGCTAATGAAGTTAAGGAACTTGCCGGTCAGACTAATAGAGCTACCGGGGATATCCGTGAAAAAATTACCGCCATCCAGCAATCAAGTATCATGGCCATTGCAGAGATTTCAGAAATAACCAAAATTATTAATGAAATAAATTCGATCGTTGTGGTAATTGCCGGTGCAGTCGAAGAGCAGGCTGTGACAACAAAACAAATTACCGAGGACATTAATTCGGTTTCAGGTGGTATCGAGGGAATGACTCAGCACGTTGTTTCTGCCACAGAGATATCTGACTCGGTGGCGATGGATATCAATCACGTTAAAACAACCAGCAAAAATATCGGTGAGGGAAGTCACCACATCCAGGAAAATGTTACAGGTCTTGAAAAACTTGCAGAAGAGCTTAATGGACTCGTCAGCCAATTCAAACTGTAACGAGAAGAAAACCAGCTCAACCAACGGGTCCATAAGGACAAAAAACAAAAGCCAAGGAGGCCTCATCATGAAACGCCCGTTCATTACTCTCATCCTGTCAACAGTATTTCTTTTGGTTTTTACTTCTCTTTGTGGAGCCGAAACCCTGACAGCTGAACTCTGCAAGTCTAAGGCAAAGGCAGCGGCAGCGCTATTGGGAGCAGAAGGTGATGCAGCACTCGCAACTATAAAAGATCCTAATGGTGAATTCAGGTTTGCAGATGGTGAAGGGTATATATGGGTACACAATCTTGACGGTATTATGGTCATGCACCCAATCAAACCTTCACTCGATGGTAAAGGACTTCTTGACATGCGTGATGTCAACGGTGTGTATCTCTTTGTGGCGATGAATGAGCTGGTGGAAGCGAAAGGAGAGGGGTGGGTGCCTTATTCCTGGCCAAAACCCGGTCAACCGGAAAGTTCTCCTAAGGTAAGTTATGTGGTCCTGGTAAAACACGGTGATGCAGAGTATGTCGTAGGTGCCGGTATGTACGACCTTACGCCCGCTGACATCAAAGCCAAATTCCCATCGGATGCTATCTACGAAGAATAGCACCAGAATTCCAAAACGCGGGGAGGAGTAACTTTTTCCTTCTCCCCGCAGCCTCAGCCTCTCCCTTTGCCTCTTTTTTCCACAAATTCTTCTGAAGAAATCTTCTGCGCAGAAAGACCTAAAGATGTTATTATGTTGCAATAGATGAATAACACTCTAACAATATATCAAACAGCAGCAGTTTTGTTCGGCCATAATTCTTCAACAAAAGGAGCATTCATGAAGACGAAACTCATTGATCCCACCCCCCAGGCCCATTCTTACCCCCTGCTTATTAAAAATCTCCTCAATACTCCCTTAATTTATTATCCGGACCAGAAAATAATTTATCGGGATCAAAAGGAATTTACCTACCTTCAGTTCGGCAAGAGGGTCGCGCAACTTGCTCACGCCCTGAGCACTCTGGGAGTGAAAGCCGGAGATACTGTGGCCGTGATGGACTGGGATTCACACCGTTATCTGGAATGCTATTTTGCCATTCCTATGATGGGCGCAATTCTGCATACGGTTAATATCCGCTTATCTAGCGAACAACTGCTTTATACCATCAATCATGCCGAAGACGACATACTGCTCGTCAACAGCGAATTTTTGCCGATGCTTGAGCCTATCAAGGATAAGATGCTGACGGTCAAGAAAATTGTGGTTCTTTCAGATGCAACAGAGAAAGTTTCAACCAGCCTGGTCATTGATCAGGAGTATGAGGCGATGCTGGCAAAGGAGCCCGAATCGTATGATTTTCAGGACTTTGATGAAAACAGTATAGCTACCACTTTTTATACCACCGGGACCACTGGTTTGCCCAAAGGCGTATTCTTCAGTCACCGGCAACTCGTGTTGCATACATATGGCGTGATATCAGCTGCCTGTGGCTATGAATGTCAATTTCATCTCAGCTCCGCCGATGTTTATATGCCTATAACCCCCATGTTTCATGTCCATGCCTGGGGAATGCCCTACATCATGACAGTGCTTGGGGCAAAGCAGATCTATCCGGGCAGGTATGAGCCGGCAACATTGTTAAAATTCGTTTCCGACTACAAGGTGAGCTTTTCCCATTGCGTTCCGACAATCCTCCATATGCTGCTCTCTCATCCTGATGCGGCCAAGTACGATCTAAAGGACTGGAAGGTTATTATAGGCGGCTCCGCTCTCTCAAAAGGCCAGTGTAAACAGGCTCTGGGGCATGGCATTAATGTTTTTACGGGTTACGGCATGTCGGAAACCTGTCCTATACTTACTCTGGCAATACTTAAACCCCATATGCTGGACTGGCCGGAGGATGAACAGATAAAATACCGTTGCCGAACCGGACTGCCCATTAATAATGTGGAACTGGAATTGTTGGATCCCGAGGGAAAAAAAGTACCCCACGATGGAAGAACGACTGGGGAGGTAGTGGTCCGTGCTCCCTGGTTGACCCAGGGCTATTTCAAGGACGCAGAAAAAAGTGCGGAACTCTGGGCAGGTGGCTGGCTGCACACAGGCGATATTGGTTACATAGATGAAGAAGGTTACCTGCAGATCACTGATCGTTTAAAGGATGTGATCAAGACCGGTGGGGAGTGGGTCTCTTCCCTGGAACTTGAAGATATTATCAGTCAGCATCCGGGAGTCAGTGAGGTTGCAGTGATCGGTATAAAGGACAGTAAATGGGGAGAGCGGCCCATGGCACTGGTGGTATCGAAGCAGGGCATGGAAAGGCCGCTTACCGAGGATGATATCAAGGCCATAATCCAGGCCAGCATCAATAGCGGGAATCTGCCTAAATATGCCATGCCGGAAAAGGTGGTCCTGGTGGAGCAGATAGCCAAGACCAGCGTCGGAAAAATAAATAAGAAACAGATGCGCCAGGATTTTCTCAGTAATTAGATGTCATAGATATACTGTTGAAGCATCTAAAATAATGTATCACCCAAGAATATTTTAAAGGAGGTATCCGTGTTTGAAACAGTTCTCGTTGAAATAACAGAAAAACATGTCGGGATTATCACCCTGAATCGTCCTGAACAATTAAACACCTTCAACAGCCAGATGGCGGGGGAACTTCATGCCGCACTGCAGGCCATGGAGTCAGACAGCAACGTCAGGGTTATTCTTCTTAAAAGCTCCGGTCGGGCATTTTGCGCAGGGATAGACGTCAAGGAGCTGGCCGGTAAATCCGCAACCGAATATCGAGAGTGGATAGAGTGGATGGAAAATCCTTTAGTGGCAATATCCACCATGAAAAAACCTGTCATCGCGCAACTTCAGGGCGTTGCCACTGCCAATGGCATGGGGCTTGCAGCAGCGGCAGATCTGGTCATTGCTTCAGAACGTGTAAAGATGGGTCTTACTGCAATCAATGTCGGCCTTAACTGTGTTGGTCCGATATTACCGGTAGCCCGTTGTGTGGGACGAAAAAAAGCCCTTGAGCTGCTGCTCTATGGTAATCTTCTGAAAGCACAGGAAGCCCTTGACCTGGGGTTGGTGAACAGGATCGTTCCCCATGAAGAGCTTGACGAGGCGGCTCTTAACTGGGCAGAGGATCTGGCGCAAAGAAGTCCTCTTGCTGTGCAGATAGCCAAGAGCGCTTTCTATCAGTCCGAAGACATGGATTATCAGAAACAATTCCAATATATGAATGAGGCTTTTGCCCGACTGTGTACCACTGAAGATGCGAAAGAAGGGGTAAAGGCTTTTTTGGAAAAACGCAATCCTCAATGGCAGCTGAAGTAGCGGCTCCAGCAAGGTTACCATGGCTGGTGTTCCTCCCGGCCTTGACACTTTGCCGGTTTCAGACCTATAGTTTGCGAATAAGAACTGAAGAAAGTAGATAAAGCCAAAACTGTTGCGAAACAGTGACGGAAAACCGTGGGTCTCTATGAGATAGCCGGGTTGCCTGACACAAGGTGGCCCGGCTATATTATTTTTATCAACCAGCTTCCCGCAATGGAGCGGAGTTAAAATTTTAAGGGGAACAACAATGAAATATGAAGAATTGAAGGCCGCTATTGTACAACTTGACCAGAGTGAACAAAAACGCCTTATAATGGAAGTTCTACCGGAAATTTTGCCCAAAGTCTGTACAGACGATGCCTGTCTCGCTAAGATCAGGTATTTTGTCAATGAAGAAACTATTCGGCAATATCGGGAACAACATATGGGCGGAATATAAACACGGAACTTCTCCCGAGCGAGATGTCGGTGTCAATCCTCATTTATTTGTAATAATTATTTCGCCTTCGCTCTCTCGTCGTCGGTTACACTCTTTACTGAAAAGCGAAATCTGCTCCTGATTTGCGGCTTCACGGATTCAGTCAGCCTTTTTAAATATTCCTATCGAATTTATTGAATAGAGTGATTATTAATTATCTTGTTCTTGATTTTTTTTTTGATATCCTGTGTGAAATAAAGGGTGTACCAAAGTTGGATAACATGCAGTAAGTCTTCAACATATTTGATTATAACTGGAGAGAACGGTGAAGATCAGAAGAGCTTTTGTGGCTGATGCCAAAGAGATAGCTCTACTCTCTGAAGAGTTAGGATATCCTGTGTCAAAGGAAGAAATGGTCAAAAGGCTCTCTACTCTTCTCGAAATGCCCAACTATTTCATCGCTGTTGCAACAGGAAAAGATCAGCAGGTTATGGGGTGGATAGCTGTAGAACAGCGTATACTGCTGGAGTCAGGTCCACGAGCAGAAATTGTCGGGCTTATCGTGTCGAGCAAGTTTCGGCGAGCAGGAGTTGGCAAAGCACTGGTCATCGAAGCTGAAAAGTGGGCAACTCAGAAAGGCTTGTCTGTGGCTTGCGTAAGATCAAACGAAATAAGAAAAGTCGCACATGTTTTTTACCAAAAGCTCGGTTACTCTTATAGAAAAACGCAATTAAATTTTGCAAAGAATCTTTAGTTCCTTGTGGGGTGATAAAAGATAAATCCGGGGAGGGAGGAATTATTGGATGTTAACTAAAAAGCCCAATATTTTTAAATTGAATGGTTCTTTCGTTTTTTTTCAGGAGTTTTTGAAACATCCTCTTCAAATTGGATCAATTATTCCAAGTTCTCGTTTCCTGGAACGGCGAATTGTGGAGGCGGCAGACGTTAATTCAGGCAATGTCATAATAGAATTAGGCCCTGGAACAGGAGGCGTCACACGCGCAATACTGCAGGCGATGCCGCAGCACGCCAAGCTTTTGAGCATCGAAATAAATGCACATTTTAATACTATGGTGCGCAAAATTGAAGATAATCGGCTCATCGCGCATCTTGGAAGCGCCGGCGATCTCGAGGATATCATATCGGAATATGATCTGGCTCCTCCAGACGCAATAGTCTCCGGTATCCCTTTTTCAACATTGAGCCATAGCGCCGGATCTCAAATTCTTGAGACGGTTTCATCTTTGCTTGCTCCAAACGGACGGTTCGTGGCATATCAGGTAAGTGATCGAGTTGCGACCCTGTGCCGGCCTTTTCTGGGAGCGGGCCAGATTTCCACGGAGTTTTTCAACATCCCGCCTATGCGTATATTCGAGTGGGTGAAAAGTGGAGGATGATATGTCCTTCCCAAATAGAAGCAATCCTTACAGCTTTGATGACTTTTTGAGCAGGCGAAATCGAATCGACTTCTATGCCGATGACCCTTATTTACAGAAAGTTGTAAAACACTTTTCAGGTCATGACTGGCATGCCGTTGACGAGGCTGCCCGAAAACTCTCCCTCAAAGCTTCGTTTCGCTGGCGCGATTTTACAGCAGCAGCGGCGCTCCCTGAAAATAGACCTTTTGTTCTCCATTTCGACGGTCACCACCACCGGATCGACCGGATAGTCCGGCCGATGGAAACGCTGATTATGGAAAAGGAAGTTTTCAGCGAAGGCCTGTTTTCGGAAAGAACGGGGCCATGGGAACGCCTGGTAAAAATGTTTTTGATCTATCAAAATGGTGAAGCCTGTATCGCCTGTCCTGTCACGTGCACGGAAGGGCTGGTGGCCCTTCTCGATACTTTTGCAGACAGTCCCGAGACTCGCGAGATACTGGTTCACTGCAAGGAAGGAAAAAATAGCAATTTTGCCATCGGAGCCCAGTATCTTTCGGAAATCCAGGGAGGTTCGGATGTCCCGGCCAATATGCTGGAAGCTGTTTTAGAGGGAGCAACCTGGAGATTGTATGGCACCAAGTTTTTTTGTTCGGCGACTCATGCAGATTATGCCATAGTCACCGCAAAACCGCAGGGTTCCGAAAAAATAGCAATTTTCGTCGTGCCTTCCTGGATGCCGGGGGACAAGGAAAAAGAGCTTCGCAACGGCTGCACCATCGACCGCATAAAGTGGAAAATGGGAACTACCGAACTGACCACCGGTGAGATGACTTTCAATGGTGCTGTTGCCTATCCGGTAGGTCCATTTGATCGTGGTCTGGCCAATGTCGTCGGCATTGTCCTGACCTGTTCCCGGTTAACGGTAGGACTGTCCGGTGCAGCGAGCATGACAAGAGCTGCGCGAGAGGCCAGGTTGTACAGCGATTTCAGGACTGCATTCGGCCAGGGGCTCGCGGAGTTTCCGATGGTAGCGGGCCAGCTTGCCGATTTGGACAAAAGTGCCGGAAGAGCCACCGCAGGAGCCTTCAAGGTCTACCAGAAGTTTCTGGAGTTGGATGGAAAGATAAAAACCGCTATCAATCCCGCAGAACCTCAAGACGTGCAGCAAAAGCGCTTTAATGTCCGCCAGCTGGTGATGCTGCAAAAAATAACAGTTGCCCGGGATGCTGTGGATCAGCTGCGAATGGCCATGTCGATATTTGGGGGACATGGAGTGATGGAGGATTTTTCGTCACTGCCCAGATTATATCGGGATGCCGCAGTAAATGAGCTCTGGGAAGGGCCACGCAATGTATTGCTCAGCCAGATCCACAGGGATTTGCAACAGGTACAAAAAGTGTATAGGCCCGCCGAATTTGCCGACAATATTCTCGCCGGCGCCGAGAGCACAATGGTTGCAGAATTTGCAGAGGAAATCGAAGAGCTTGTCGCCTATCCCGGCCTTAACCAAAATGATGAGGCAACGAGAAAAATCTGCCGACGGTGGGATGATTTCTGTCATCGGTTTTTCCATGCTTATCAGGATCTGGCAGTTGCTGAGGTGAATGGCAAATAGAGAGACAAAATGCTCTTTATTCAATATGAGCAAATATTTTGAATTACAGCGCAAGAATCTGAGTGTTTCTATCGGGAGAGGCTCTATATTGTTTCAACGTTCATTAAAAACAGTGGGGGAACAATATGCAAGCAGACGTACAATCAACAAGCCCTGACGGAGACCCGGTAGTGACTTCTGAAAAATTTGCAACAGATGAAACCAGATGGAAGGCGGTTGCCGATAACGATTCGAATGCTGATGGCGCATTCTACTATGCGGTCATGACAACAGGTGTGTACTGTAGACCAAGTTGCAGGTCCAGGCTGCCACATCGTGACAATATAGAATATTTTATCAGCTGTGATGCAGCAGAGACTGCAGGATATCGAGGATGTAAAAGATGCAACCCCAAAGCCGGCTCAAAGGCTGCGGAGACAGAGCAGAAAATCATCCGTGCATGCAGGATTATCGAAGAAAGCGGGACTCCTTTACATTTGGATGAATTAGCAGCACAGGTACATTTGAGTCCTTATCATTTTCATCGGCTGTTTAAAAAAATAGTCGGTGTCACTCCAAAACAATACACTTTACGAAAACAATCCCGACGTTTTCAGGAAAACCTCAAAACCAGCCCATCGATAACCGATGCAATTTACGCAGCAGGTTTTAGCTCCAGTGGCGGCGCATATGACAAGAAGCAGGATCAACTGGCAATGAAACCCACGGACTATCGAAAGGGAGCGGCTGGACTCACTATAACCTATGGGCTTGCTCAGTGTTTTCTCGGATGGATTATTGTTGCAGCTACTGATCGGGGGATTTGTGCAATCGAGTTTGGAGACGAACCCGGTACTCTGCCGGCTCAAGTGCAAGCCGGATTTCCAAAGGCTCGGCTTGAAAAAGCAGACGCAGGTTTTAAAACGCTACTCAAGGAAATCATTGATTTCATCGAAGCACCGAAAGACTAATTTGCACATTCCTCTGGATATTCAAGGGACAGCTTTCCAGCAACAGGTCTGGAATATTTTAAGACAGATCAAACCAGGTGAGACTTTGAGCTATACTGAGGTAGCTGAGCGGCTAGGTAACCCTCATGCTGTCCGCGCGGTAGCGTCAGCTTGTGCTGCAAATAAGCTTGCTGCGGTTATCCCATGCCATCGGGTAATCTCCAAAGCAGGGAAATTGAGTGGTTATCGGTGGGGGACTGAAAGGAAAAGGATGCTGCTCGAATCTGAAAAATAGAGCCTCAAGAAGATGTAAAACTACATTCCAATATGGGGGAAAATGGAGATGAAATCAGGGATAGCAGTCAATTGGATAATTATGAACTTCTCTCTGGCAGTATTGCTTTTTACCGGAATAGGCAATCTAGCTGTCGGACATGCGCAGGAATCTGATGCAGCAATAAAGATGTATGATCCTGTAGCATATTTTAAAGAAAGCAAGGCGGTAAAAGGCAATGAATCATTTACCTTCAACTGGCATGGGATGACCTGGTATTTCTCAACCAAAGAACACCGGGATATATTTGCCGCCAATCCGGAAAAATATGCTCCTCAATATGACGGCTATTGTGCCTGGGCGATGTCCGAAGGGCGAAAAGCAATAACCGATCCGGAAGTCTGGAGGATCGTCAACGGCAAGCTTTACCTCAACTGCAGCAGGTCGGCGTATGAAAAATGGATCAGGGATATTCCAGGCAATGTTGAAAAGGCTGATGCGAATTGGGAGAAAATGTCTGGCGGGAGTTGAACTTTTAAAAGGGGACAGATTTATTATTTTTTCAAAGGTAGTGTCCGGTCTGAGAATGGGCCCTCCAAAAATGCTCGTCGGAAGACCGGACTCAAAGCCGGAGCGGATTTCCGGCCCCTGTCTCATTCCTGTGGCTTCTCTCTCTTCGACCTGCCGTGTAATAGGACCTTTTTCTTCTCTTCAAGGGTCGGCATTGATCATGCGACCAGACATCCATTTGCTGCACTATGAAGTCTGTACGGTTTATATTTTGTCGTACATGAAGCGACTTCCGCAGAAGATTGAGTTTGGGCCAACCCACCGGCCTCGAAACAGACCTACGTTGCATTGTCCGGCATGCAAAGACCCCTATTCGGCGAGGACCGGCGGGAAGATCATTTTTTCAGCAGGGAATGTGTGTCATTTTTTTCAGGCTGCCTTTTGTTCCTCCTGAATAATAAAATCAGTACAGGTTTTATCTACAGCCATCATATAAGCGACCAGCCTTCTGGCAACAGCAAGGGTTGCCCTGTTCCTGTTTCCCTTTTTCAATTCTCGTTCATGAATGGCTGCCAGTTTCGGATTCCAATGCGGAGCAATCTTGGCTGCTTCGATGAGCATGGTTTGGAGATGTTTGTTGCGCTTCTTGGAAATCGGCCCCCGGTATTCCTTGCCGGCAGATTCGCGCTGAGCGCTACAAAGGCCGCAGTAGCTGATGGCTTTCCGTATTGAATCAAACCTTGATGGTTCGCCGATTTCCAGCACCCAAGTCAGCGCGGTTACTTCGCCTATGCCCTGGATCGTCATGAGTCTCCGAACTCGATCTTGTATCAGAATGTTTGTGCGTAGTGCCTTGATCAGTTGTTTTTGGATTGAATGAAACATCTCGAAACCGGCACGGCTTAATTTCAGGAGTTCTTTAACCGATTGCGGAATCTCCTCCACCGTCTCCAGCAGCCTTGTGAAATATCTCTTTCCCTTAAGGCGGGACTTGTTGTAGTCAGCTCCAACTTCCAATAACAGGCCGGACATTTTGTTCTGCATCTTTACTGCGGTTCTCACGATATGATTGCGGTATCGCAAGATCCGCCGTAACTCTCGAATGTCTGTCGGCAGCATATAGCACTCTGGCAGGAGGTTAACCCGCAGGAGATCGGCGATTCTTTCAGCATCGGCACGATCATTTTTCTTCTTGGCTGCGGTGATTGCCTTGAGCATCTCGGGATGCGCAACTTTCAACTCCACCGCATGCTGGACCAGGTGGTCATAGATCCATCCGGTAAATATGGTTGCCTCCATAGCTCCGATCCATGGTCCAGGCAAGCCATGGACCCATTCATCCACCGCTCTCCTGTTTGCCTCAATGGTCCCCTCTCCAACGATACGACCATCAATCCCTTTGATGCAGTATGCGATCACTTTCTTGTGAATGTCCAACCCGATGTAGTAAAGTATGTTCATGGAAACCTCCTTTTGGGTTTTTCTGGGTGTATCCCTTTTATGGGATCCATCCCAGCTGTTTGTTTGTCACAAACATTTTGAACCATTTGGAGGTTTCCTTCAAGACTGGCTACTTATACATTCAAACAGATTTATTATTTTGAAAAAATAATAAATCTGTCCCCTTTTACTTTCAGCAGGAGGGAAGAATCCCAAAATAATAAATCATGGATGTCCCCTTTTCTGGGATAGGCAAACTGTCTGCCTCTATCGCCCATGAAATTAACAACCCCTTGCAGGGTATCATGACCATACTAAAGGGTTTGGAAAAATATGCTATCTTGGATGAAGGGGACCGGAACATGCTTGCACTTGCTATCAGCGAAAGCGAACGAATCAAAAATCTGATTCAAAGCCTCCATGATTTCAACCGGCCATCATTGTGTCGAAAAGAGGTAATAGACATTCACAAGTCATTGGCTTCCCTGCTTCTGTTGTGCAAGAAAGATTTCAACATCAGGCAGATCAGCGTGGTATGTAATTTTACCGAGCAGCTGCCGCAGATTTTTGCGGTGGAGGATCAGATCAAACAGGTGTTGTTAAATTTATTGACCAATGCGGCGGAAGCTTGCCACCAGCCTGGTGGGACGATCACGATTAGTACGTGGCTGGAAGGGAAGTATGTCGCTGTAGCGATAAAGGACACCGGAACAGGTATTGCTTCTGATAAACTGGATCAGATCTTTCAGCCGTTTTACACTTCGAAGGCTGAGGCCAAAGGAACTGGTCTAGGTTTGTCGATTAGTCAGGGTATCATTCAGGGGCATCATGGGGAAATCCGTGTTGACAGCAAGCCAGGGGAAGGATCAACCTTCACGATACTGCTGCCTGTATAGATAAATCTGTCGGGCTGAATAAAGAACAAGCCTAAGAATTTTCGATTAAACTGTTTCTGTATTACGGTGAGAAATTTTCCAGTGCATCAACGAAAGAGCGATAGAATATTCATTTTTCACTTTGATGATGGTCACAAATGGAGCCATTAAAATTATTCACAGTCTGGAAACTACTGGGACAACAAAGCACTTTTTTAGTGTTAGGTATTTTTGAATAGTGGAGCCTCAGCAGCAGATGCTCGCCAGTTTTCGGCGGATATTCGAGGCGAACCCGGATGGCGTCCTCTGCGTAGACCTCAATAGACAGATTATTTTGGTAAACCCTACTGCCGAGCTGTTGCTTGGCTACAGCGAAGAGGAACTGCTAGGCAGCCTGACTGACTGCCTCTACAGCTGCAGAGAGGACTTTCAAAGGGTGGGTGAACGATTACGCGGCGATGCTGAACTCGTGAGCAAACCGTTTGAGGTAACCTTGAGGAAAAAGAGCGGTACAACCTTTCCCGCTGAAATCGTGGTCAACGTCGTCAAGGGACCGCAGGGGGAAATACTCTGCTTTCTTGCGCTGGTCCGCGATATATCAGAGCACAAGCAGCTTATCGGCAATTTGCGGCAGCTTGAGGTAAAATTTCGTACCGTTGCCGACTTCACCTATCATTGGGAATGCTGGCTGCAGCCCGATGGCAGATTTCGCTACGTTTCCCCTTCGTGTCAGCGGCTGACCGGGTATCCTGCCGAAAATTTTATGAACAATCCGTCGCTGTTTCGCCAGATCATCCATCCTGAAGATAAACCGCAATGGGACAAACATCACCTGGAATCCAGGACAAAGGCCGCCCTGCGGGAGGTCCAGTTTCGGATTATCAGGGCTGACGGGGAGGTTCGCTGGATTGAGCATGCCTGTCAACCGGTCACTGATGAATCCGGCCATCTGCAGGGGTTTCGGTCCAGTAACCGTGATATCACCAGGCGCAAGAAATACGAGCAGGATCTGCACCATGCACTCAGTGAGGTTAAACAGTACAAGGAGCAGCTCGAGGCAGAGAGTGAATATCTGCGTGAGGAGATAAAGCTGACACTGGATCATGATACAATCATCGGCAGCAGCAATACCATGGAATATATCTTCTTCAAAATAGAGCAGGTCAGCGACAGAAATACCACGGTGCTGCTGCTCGGTGAAACCGGTACCGGCAAGGAGCTGTTTGCCAGGGCAATTCATAATAACAGCGTGAGAAAAGATCGGCCGCTGGTCAAAATTGATTGTGCGGCCCTGCAGGAAAATCTTTTCGAAAGCGAACTTTTCGGTCATGAGAAAGGAGCCTTTACCGGTGCCGAAAGCAAACGAATAGGGCGCTTTGAGTTGGCCGACAAGGGGACGATTTTTCTTGATGAGATAGGCGAGTTGCCCCTTGACCTGCAGCCAAAACTGCTACGAATATTGCAGGATGGCGAATTTGAGAGAGTTGGGGCTTCGCGGACCAGGAGGGTTGATGTTCGGATTATCGCCGCCACTAACCGTGACCTCTACCGGGACGTAATAAGCGGGCGGTTTCGTAAAGATCTCTGGTACCGGTTAAATGTCTATCCCATCACGGCGCCGCCGCTGCGCGACAGGAGGGAGGATATCCCCCAGCTGGTTAGATATTTCATTGATCGACACAGTTGCCGGCAAAGAAAAAACATCACTGCCATCCCAGTCGATGTCATGATGCGGCTGGGAAATTACCACTGGCCGGGCAATGTCCGTGAGTTGGAGAATGTCATCGAGCGGGCAGTATTCAATACCTCCGGTTCTACCCTCACTCTGGCCGATGAACTGCAACCACCCACCCGAATCACGGGCAGACACCTTCTGACCCTGGAGGAGATGGAGTGCCGCTATATCACCGAGGTCCTGGAGCAGGCCACCTGGAAGGTCAGCGGCAAGGGCAGCGCCGCCGAGATCCTCGGCCTGAAAAGATCCACCCTGCGGGCCAAGATGAAGAAACACAAAATCCATAAGCCGTAAAGTCTCTCCCGTTTATCGTTTTTAAAATTCCGAAAGAACGAACAGGTGGCCATATATGGCCGGAAAAATCTTCCTGGTAATCATCAGTAGTATTCTTTTATCGCCTATCTGCTTTCTGATAATCGCATTAACATATTGTAAATATAATAATATTTATTTATTGTACCACATTGTGGGATAATGGCATAAATTTTGTAATATGCATTTTCAAGAAGCTGTTCCATCGACACCGTAAGAGGCCTATGATTATCACCACCATCAAAATACTTTGCCGCCAAGGAAAGAGAAAAGAGATAGTACAGACTATTAAGGGTCTTACGGAGCAGCTGATAAAAGAAAGGGGGTGCGTCAAAGCAGACCTCTACCAGGACCTCGATGACCAGGACACCCTCTATTTTGCACAGGAGTGGCAGACTATAGGCGACCTGGAAAAACATAAGACTTCAAAATTCCTAGCCGTGCTTCTCGGGCTTGAAACCCTGCTGGCGGCATCGGTGGAGGTGAAACATGCAGTTAGGCTGGAATAAGAGAAGGCCAGCCAGCAGTAAGGAAGAGAGCACGAGTTTACAATATACATAATCAGCGGCTAATCCCGCCTACCCTTTTTATAGCAGCCTGCAGTTGATGGTTTTATGTTTAAGTTGATTGGCGGTTGCAGCACTTAACATTTTGAGACGGTTTTCTGATTGGCTTTTGGCGGCTGACAGATGTTTTCAGCATAGAGAATTTTTTCTCATCACCAGAAAAAATAAAATGAGGGGGGAATAATTATGAAAAATAGACAATTTGGTCGCAAACTCGAATTTACCCGTCGCAAATTATTGAAGATTGGCTTTATCGGCGGCGCTGCGATGTTCATTCCATGGAATTGGAAGTTCAAGCTGCCGGAAGCTTTGGCGGAGATTATTCCAGGCGGCACTCTGGATCCCTTGGATGTTGCCAAATTCGTGACGCCGATGCTTATCCCACCAGTCATGCCGCGGGCAGGGACAATTAAGATGAAAGGCGGCATGAACGCCGACTATTATGAGATCTCGATGATTCAGAAATCCCAGCAGATCTTGCCGGATAATCATCCTGCAACAACCGTCTGGGCCTATGGCGCCACCTCAGCGAATAAGAAAAAAGGACTTCTTTTGCACAACGCCCCGTCGCTGACCATCGAGGCCAGGCATAACCGGCCAACACGCATTAAATGGACCAATGATCTGGTAGATGGTAGCGGTAACTACCTGCCTCATCTGCTCCCTGTCGATCCGACCCTGCACTGGGCAAACCCTGGTGGCCCTATCGATACGCGTCCGGACTTTACAGGTAAAGTGTATGTTCCAACCTACAGTCCCACAGAAGGCAGTGAGATAGATACCGATATATATTATACTCGATACTGGGGCCCAGTACCCATGGTGACTCACGTACATGGGGCCGTGGGGGTGGGCGATGAAAGCGATGGCTATCCCGAGGCCTGGTACCTGCCCAATGCAGATAACATTACTGATTATACCACGCAAGGAACCTGGTACGATTTTTTCTCCGCTAAGGCGGACGGCAGTTTCGGCGTTACCTGGGGCTCAGGATACGCCACCTTCCAGTACCCCAATAAAAACCGCGCCTCAACCATCTGGTACCATGACCACACCCTGGGAATGACCCGGCTCAACGTATATGCCGGACCGGCGGGTTTCTACCTCATTCGTGGCGGCCCGGACGGCGATGACGCGGTGATTGACTCCCAATTGGGCACCATCGCTGTCCTGCCGGGACCGGCGCCAAAGGAAAACGACATGTTTCCACCCAACAAGACCTACTACGAGATCCCTATTGCCATTCAGGATCGTGCCTTTAACGAGGACGGCTCACTCTTCTATCCGGACAGCCGGAAGTTCTTTGATGAGCTCGCTAGCCCCTATATCCCGGCCGGGGAGTTCTCGCCGGTCTGGAACCCCGAGTTTTTTGGCAACATGATAATGGTCAACGGCAATACCTGGCCGTTTCAGACGGTGGAGAAGCGACGCTATCGCCTGCGTTTCTTGAACGGCTGCCAATCTCGCTTTCTGATCCTCGATTTCAGCCAGATTCCAGAAGTAGAGGTCTGGATGATCGGCAACGAGGGGGGCTTCCTTGCTGCTCCTGTCAACCTCACAACGACCAACGACAATAAATTGCTCATGGCCCTGGCCGAGCGTGCTGATTTGATCGTCGACTTTACCAATGTGCCGGAGGGAAACTATGTGTTGGGCAATGTCGGCCCGGACGAGCCCTTTGGCGGATTGCCGATCGACTCGGATGCTATTGCAGATCCGAGTACCACCGGTCAGATAATGCAGTTTCGAGTGGTTCAGGCTGTGGCGGCCGATCCGACCACCCCGCCGCAGAATTTGCAGTTGCCAGCCATCACACCCCTGCCGTCTCCAACTGTCACCCGCAAGCTGGCCCTGATTGAGGAGGCGGGTTTCGGTGTCGATGCCGATGTCGATGGTGAAGAGGTGGAAGGCCCTGTCGAAGCGTTGCTTGGAGTTGTGGATGATGATGGAAAATGGATTAAGAAGCTGTGGATGGATCAGGTTACCGAAAATCCAACATCCGGCGCCACCGAGGAATGGGAAATCTATAACACAACCGGTGATGCCCATCCCATGCATGTCCATGAGGTGGTGTTCGAGGTGATAAATCGCCAGGAAATAACCGTGAACGAAGACAGTATGGAGGTGGCGCTTGTAGATTTCACTGAAACGGAACCCGAACCCTGGGAGACCGGCTTCAAGGACATGGTCATCGCCTATCCCGAGCAGGTTACACGCATCAGGGCCACGTTCAGTAATCCCGGCCAGTTTGTCTGGCACTGCCATATCGTCGAGCACGAGGATAATGAGATGATGCGGCCATATCGTATCGGTCCGGTTCAACCAGGGCAGCCTGGGGAGGAGGACATGGCGTAACCTGGCTGGGCTGGCAGGTGGGCAATACAGCCGCCCAAAAAGCCAGTAATAGAACCCATCCGCCGTGTTCTCTCGTAACGGCCCGATCAACAGCATCGGGCCTATCGTCTGCCATTATCGCTAGGTTGCCCAAATTGCTTAAAGAAAAAAAGCACTTAGCTGTAAAAGTAGCTAAGTGCTTAATATATCTGGTACACCCGGCCCGATTCGAACGGGCGACACCCGGATTCGAAGTCCGGTGCTCTATCCAGCTGAGCTACGGGTGCAGGTCTGCGGAGCAGAAATGGATACCATGTTCGCGAAGCGAGGTCAATGGTAATGTGTCTGAAGGAGTTATTTCGGTGAGGGAAATCGAGTTGGCCGGTTCTTTATGATCATTGTTTCACCGGCACTTTGCAGCCAATCAACCTGGCTTGTTTAAGGAAAAAATCATCTGTCATGCCGGCTATGAAATCTCGCACTTTCTCTTCTGAGCTGTATTTCTGCAGATAATGGGGGTTGATGTCGGTCATCAGGTCAACATCGACTGAGAGATGCTGCGGGGAGCTCTCCAGGCAATGCAGATAGTATTCAAAAAGACTCCGGTAGCATTCCTCGACCAGAGGGTTCTGCTGCTTGGTTTGCGGGGCCAGGTAGATTCGTTCATAGTTAAACGTTTTTAATTCCTTGAGTGTTGCGGAAACTTCCTCGCTGAACCCGATAGAGGATGAACCGGAAACGGTAATCCGGCTATGGGTGATAAGGTCTGTAACCAGGTTATAGACGATGGTACCGTTGGTGCTGCCGAGAATAGTCTGGCAGCTGTCGGGGAGATCTTCTCGTCTGATGAGTCCAAGGATAATTGCGTCTTCCATATCCCTGCCGATATACGCTATAGTATCGGCGAGACGGACAACACACGCTTCCAGAGTTGAAGGCAGGTTAATCAGCTTTGGATTTTTCGATTTTTCTTCCAGTTTCCGGTCAAACTCCTCGAAAGATTCAATTGGTTCAGGATGTAAATACTGTGCGTGGACTTCTCCGTCATGACAGAGGATGCCATCCAGTACCTGGAGGGTGAGATTCCAACCCCTGCCTTTTCTCTCGAGCCTGTCAAGGAGGCGGACAGACTGGATATTGTGTTGAAAAGGCGGCAGGCCATGTTGGAGACATATGTCGGAGAGAAATTTTTCTCCATCGTGTCCAAACGGCGGATGACCGATATCGTGTCCCAGGGAAATAGCCTCGATGAGGTCTTCATTCAGTCGCAGGAAGCGGCCTATTGTCCTGGCGATGCGGGCAACCAGTTGTACATGAAGAACCCTGTGGGTAATATGATCGTTGGCAACAAGCGAGAATACCTGGGTTTTGTCAATATATCTGCTATAGGCCCGGGAATAAAGAATTCTGTCTGCGTCCAGTGCAAATTGCTGCCGGTAGGCGGCGGTACGTTCAGGGGATCTTCTTATGCCTACAGGAGACATGGTGGCCATCGGGGAGAGTCGTCCGGATTCTTCGAGGTCCAGTCTTGCGAGTTCTGATAAAAGTGGGGGCTGAATCATATCGGCTGGTAATTTATCCATGTACGTATTGATATAGAAATAAATAATGGCTACACTTCACACCGTACAAATATTAATATAGATTTCTGATGGTGCAATTTTCAAAAAAATATTTTTTAAGAAAGGACATGTAAGGAACCAATGAAGATATCCATAGAATATTGTTCAAAGTGAAACTACCAGCCACGTGCCTCCAGTCTGGGGGAAGAGCTACAAAACACATTTGGTGCAGAAGTGGAGTTGCTATCCTCCTCGGGAGGGGTTTTCGAGGTAGTCGTCGATAATAAATTGATTTTCTCAAAAAAAAGTTTGCAGCGTTTTCCGGAAGAAGGGGAAATAACTCTTCTGCTGCAGGCTGGCCGTTCTTGAAAATCTTGAAAGATCAGTCATCTTTAGGTGTATTGAGACAGTGAGACACGCAGCTTTCGCAATTATCGGTTTTTTTGCCCCTTTTGCAGTAATCGGCAAAACCCTTGATCAACTCATCCCCACCTCTGGGGCAGATCTGCATGAATTCCGTGAAACTGATCATCCGGGCAATGATTTCAGGCGGCGCCGCATGTTCTATTTTGCAGGCACCTTCTTCGGCAACCGAATCTTCTATCGTCAGCACATCGACAAAAAAACGTTTCAGGGATTCGTGGCGGAAAATTACATCTTCAGCCACGTCTTTGCCTTCATCCGTGAGTGTTATAGCCTCATAAGGAGAGTAATTAATGAGGCCCTTTTTAGACAGGGCTCTCAGCGCTTCAGTAACAGAGGCACGGCTGACATCCAGGCGGGCGGCAATCTCCTTGCTTCTTGCAACGAGCTTTTCTTCGATTATGTGATAAATTGCCTCAATATAATCCTCAAGGCTTGCACTGAGATCCATTTTCTCTTTCATATTCAATCGTTGTTGATTAATAGGGAAACGAGAATATGAATGTCGGGCGAGCGACAACAGACCCTCGATACAAGTGATTTGAATCACAAATAAACTACTGTCCTTTTCCTGGAGAGTCAAGTAAGGACTTCCGATTGTTAAAATGTTAGCGAGAACCAATGCTTTGTGAACTGCGAGTAAAAAACCTGGCCCTGATCGAATCACTGGAATTAGGTTTTGATCAAGGGGAATCCGCTGGACTGGTTGTGATGACCGGGGAGACCGGAGCGGGAAAGTCTATCATGTTGCGGGCAATCCACCTTTTATCGGGCGGCAGGGCTTCTGCCGACTGGATCCGCAGCGGAGCTGACAGCTGTGAGGTAGAGGCGTTATTCGAGGTAAATCCCCGCCATCATCTCCTGTTGCAAAAACTTGAAGAGGGCGGCTTTGGCAGCGAGCCTTCGCTGGTGATTAAAAGAATAATGACCAGCTCCGGCCGAAGCAGGTTTTATGCCAATGGGTCTCTCGCTACAGCCAAGATTGTCCAGGAACTGACCACCGAACTCCTCAGTGTCGCCAGTCAGCACGATCACCAGCAGCTGTTACAGCCAGCGCTTCATCTTGATTACCTTGATACCCTGGGTGATCATTGGGCAGAGCGGCAGCTTCTCAGTGAACGCCATAGAACCTGGCAGGAAAAAAAGAATGAGCTGAACGAGCTCAGGCAGCAGGAGCAGGAAAAAGAGCAGAGACAGGATTTCCTCAGGTTTCAGGTCAATGAGATCAGGGAGGCGGCACTGCAACCCGGAGAAGATGAGGTGTTGCTCGATGAAAAAAAGCGACTGAAAAACGCCCAGGCACTGATCAGTCTCAGTCAGGCGACCCATCGTCTTCTTTCCCATGAATTGATGGATAACCTCATAGTCTTACGGCAGAACATGGCTCAGCTGGCTGCAATCGATTCCGGAATAGTAAAGCTTTCCGAGGATATAAGCGGATATACCTTCCTGGCTGAAGATTATGTCAACGAGCTGAGAGAATATCGGGATTCCCTGGAAAATGATCCCTATCGGCAGGAACAAGTAGCTGAACGGCTTGACCTCATCCAGCAGCTCAAAAGGAAATACGGAGTATCGGTGGAAAGTATTATCGAATTTGCCGAGCAGGGTGAAATTGAATTGCAGCATCTCGAAAATATGGACAAGGAAATAGCTGCGCTTGAAAAAGAGCTCATGGCTCTTGAGCGAGATATGTGTGATCGGGCAAAGCTCCTTTCAGAAAAGCGAAAAAAGACAGCAGCCACTCTGGAAACGGCGATGAACAGGGAGTTGTCAACGCTTGCCTTTGATCATGCCGGTTTTCGGATGGTTTGGAGAGAAGTAGAGCAGCTGCCGGAAACTATGAAGTCCAGTGGCTGGGAACGGGGAGAATTCTTCTTTTCCGCCAACCCAGGAGAGCCGGCAAGACCTCTTGCAAAAATTGCTTCCGGCGGCGAGTTGTCGAGGTTGATGCTGGCCATGAAATGTCTCTTGGCCCGTAAAGATATGGTGGAAACCGTCATTTTTGACGAAGTTGATGCCGGCATAGGTGGCGAGGCAGCCGAAGCGGTTGCCAGAAAGATCCAGGAGCTGTCTTCCCACCATCAGGTTTTCTGTATTACTCATCTCCCCCAGATTGCAGCCCGTGGAACCCTGCACTTTCAGGTATCCAAAAAGGTTGATGAAGGAAGAACCCAGTCCGCTGTTGTCCGCCTCTCGTCCGATTCAAGGGTGAAAGAGCTGGTCAGGATGCTGGCCGGGGATTCCGCAACCGAACAGACCCAGGCATGGGCCGAGGAACTTCTGGTCAAAGGTGGTGCCTGCGCATGAAAAATATTAAAGCACTTTCGCTCTTCTCCGGCGGGCTCGATTCCATTCTGGCGACCCGCGTGGTGATGGAACAGGGCGTTGAGGTTGAGGCAATTCAGTTTGTAACCCCATTTTTCAACTACGATATTCTTGATGATATCGAGGCTCATAAACTGCAGATGCATGCTCAGTATGGGATTAATGTTGAGGTGGAGGATATCAGTGTCGGCTATCTGCAATTGTTGCACAACCCTACCCACGGTTTCGGTAAAAACTTTAACCCCTGTATCGACTGTAAAATAATGATGTTCACCAGGGCCAAAGAGTTGCTCGCGGAAAAGGGCGCATCTTTTCTTATTTCGGGGGAAGTACTGGGGCAGCGGCCAATGTCACAGCGCCGTGACACGATGAACGTCATAGAACGTGATTCCGGAACGAAATCTATCCTGCTGCGTCCTCTCTGCGCCCAACTGATGAAGGAAACGGAAGCGGAAGCAGAAGGTTTGGTGGATCGCAGGAAGCTGTTGAGAATGAGTGGGCGTAGTCGCTCGCCCCAGCTGGCTTTGGCGAAAAATTTCGGTATTACTGATTTCCCTACGCCGGCTGGAGGATGCACTCTCGCCGACCCTATCCTTAGCAAGCGCATCGCCCGGCTTTATTCCTTTGATTCGGTTGTTAAATCGGCGGAGATTACCGTCCCGGATATCCGGGTGTTGCTGGTAGGCCGGCAATTTGTTTTGCCTGGCGGCGGCTGGTTGATAATCGGCCGTGACGAGAAAGACAATTTCAGGTTGGAGAAATTGGCTCAGGCAGAGGATGCAGTGCTTCAGATGGAAGAGTGGCCCGGACCTCTGGCCGTTCTGAAAAAGGCCGGGAGCCAGTATCCGGACCAGGAAAAGCTCCAGCGGGATCTTGCACTTGCTGCGGCCCTGGTGGTCCGTTATGCCAGAAAATTGCCGGAAAATATCAGCAAGGGGGAAGTGACCTGTACCCTTGGGACAACCCGTCAGGTGATACCCGCTGAGCCTTTGGCTGACGACATCTTCCGGGAATGGGTGTTGAGTTGAATCGATGCACTATCTTTGCTGCATTTCAAACAGTCGTTCAATGTTGTCACGATATATTTCAAGGCTACTGCTCTTTACTATTTTTTTAAGCATTTTTCTATTTCCCGGAAAAGAAGCAATGAGATAAATCCAGAGTTGTTTCACCCTGCCGAGCATATGGCTGGGGCCGAAAAGTCGCTCAGTATACTTATTGTACAATTCTTCATGAAATGCATAGAGTCTCTTTTTCCTTTCCTCTGCGGATTGTTGTGGATACCCTTTTATCTCCTCGGCAAGAAAGGGATTGCTTAAAGCACCCCTGCCTATCATCCACCGATTTACAGAAGGGAAACGGTCGGCCAGCGTCCTGAAAGTTTCACTGTCGTTTATGTCGCCATTATAGGCGAAGGCATGCCTGCTGAGCTGCCTGCAGGTGTCAAAAGCAGCAGGATCTGTTGTCCCTTTATAAAGCTGTTTGCCAAGCCTGGCGTGAATTATTATTTCTTTTAGTTTGAAGCAGTCGAGTTTCGGCAAAAGTGCTCTGGTTTCGGAAAGCTCATTAAATCCCAGCCTTGTCTTAATGGATAATTCAATCTCCAGTTCGGGCAAAACTCTGTCCAATAAGCCAATTATTTCATCTGGAAAGGGGAGCAGACCGGACCCTCTCTTCTTGCGCGCGATCATGGGAGCCGGGCAGCCGAGGTTCCAATTTATGTGCGTATACCCGAGTCCTGCCAGACGGCGAGCCAGAACGAGAAAGTCTTCAGGGTCGGTGTGGAGAAGCTGGGGGATAACCGGCAGATTGGGATTGTTTTCCGGGAGCACGTCACGAATCTGCTTATCCTCGTAGAGCGATTTTTTCTGAGATGTGATAAACGGAGCGACCGCTGCGTCAAAACCGCTAAAATGGTTTGCCAGCGTCTCCCGGAAGAGAGCATCGGTGAGCCCGCGGATTGGGGCGAGATAGAGAAATGGTTGCGGCTTGTTCATGAGACGTAGTGAAAATAGAGAGAGAAATTGTTTTTCTTAGACTGGATATGGTATGTTAAACACTTTTCTTTGGTGATTTTTCAGGCTTGCCGACCTTCCGGAGCGGGGCATGGAACATCATCAGGCGGAATATAGTAAAGTGCAGAAGGAAAGGAAAGAGTGCATAGCATAGCGCTGGAAAATTTAATGGAATTTTTTAATAGCTATCCTGCTGAATTGCTGGGAGCACTCAAGCGGACAGCCGAACGGAACGGCCTGCAGATGTATCTCGTTGGCGGTACTGTCCGTGATTTGCTGTTGGGGCGAATCTCTCATGATCTGGACATTGCTGTTTCCGGCAGGGCTTCGACCGTTGCAAAACAACTGCAGCGCGAACTTGGCGGAGGAACCCTGGTAGATCTCTCCGGCCCCGATGATGAAGCAATGCGGCTGGTCTGGCGGGGCGAACAGGTTGATTTTTCCACCTTTCGGGCAGGTGCTGCGTCCATCGAAGAAGATCTGCTTCTGCGGGATTTTACCATCAATGCCATGGCTGTACCGCTCTTTTCAAGTGAAGGTGTATTGCTGCCGGGAACATTGCTTGATCCTGCAGGCGGCCTGGCGGATCTGGGAAAGGGAAGGATCAGCCACTGCAGAGATGCTTTTGTTGCCGATCCTGTCCGAATGCTGCGTGGATATCGACTGTGTGCAACTCTTGGATTTTCTCTTACGGAACAGACGAAAGAGGCGATAACAAAGCATGCTTCTCTCATTGTCAATGTCGCCGCCGAGAGAATATGTTATGAATTGAAGGTTATTTTTAACTCGCCACGAACTACAGAAACTCTGCGTGGCTTGGGCGAGACAGGACTTCTGCGCTTGATTCTCCCTGAACTGTATCAAGGGGAAGGGGTGGAGCAGCCTGAATTTCATCATCTGGATGTTTTTGATCACTGTTTTCTTGCTCTTCAGAAGATGGAGTCTATAATTGCCGAGCCGGATCTTTTTTTTCCGGATCATGCTGAAGAAATTACCGATTATCTTCAGGATGAAAAAGTTGTTCGATGCCTCAAGTGGGCGGCCCTGCTGCACGATATAGGCAAACCGGCGACCAAAGAGATACGAGCCGATAAAGGTGGTCGAGTCACCTTTTACCGCCATGATGAAGTGGGCAGGGAGCTTTTTGATCAGTTTGCCGACCGCTTAAAGTGGAGCAGGTCCGATACGGAGCTGGTTGGCAATTTAATTAGTATGCATATGCATCCGTTTCATCTCTGCAATGTGCAGCGGGAGGATGGGATTTCAAAAAGAGCGGTATTAAAACTCTGCCGCCGGGCTGAAAAGTCCTTGATCGGGTTATTTCTCTTGGCAATGTCTGATAGCCTTGCCAGTCTGGGGGAAAAAAAGCCGGAGCGAATGGAGGAGGAACTGGTCGTTCTTTTTAATATGGTTCAGAAGATGTATGATGAAAATATCGTTCCCGTGTTGCAGGGACCTCGTCTTTTGACCGGTAAAGACCTGATCGACCGCTGGCGACTTACCCCAGGACCACTTTTTTCAGAAATATTGAACGAACTGGAAGCAGCGAGAGTAGAGGGGGTAGTGGTTGACCAAAAGTCTGCTGTTGAATGGGTGAATGGTTTTCTGCATGAGAAAAAACAGCAGGGAAAGCTCCAGTAAAGGTATCTTTGATACCGGTTTTCGCCTTGTCAAAGAAAAATAAATGGACTAATACGTGCGTAAAATAAACGATTACTATTCAAGAAAAGCTAAAAAAGATAAATATCCGGCCCGGTCCATTTATAAACTGGAAGAGGTGCAGCAAAAGTACAAATTTCTTCATTGGGGAGACAGTGTACTTGATCTCGGTTGTTATCCCGGCAGTTGGTCTATGTATGCGTCCGAAGTGATTGGCCCTAAAGGGATTGTTGTCGGGGTTGACCTGCAGCAGGCTGATCAGGCTGTTCGGCAGGGCGGGGCGCCGATTCACTGGCTCTGTCAGGATATATTTGAGCCGGAGATGGTTCTCATGGTCCGGAAATTCCGACCGGCCTATAAGGTAATTATTTCTGATCTGGCTCCGAGCACTACAGGTAATAAATGGGCTGATGCCCAGAAATCACTGCTCCTGGTCCGGAAGACCCTGGCACTCGCCGAGGAGCTTCTGTTAAATAACGGCCACTACATCTGTAAAGTTTTTCAGGGTGAGGATTTCCCGGAATTTGTAGAAAATTTGAAAAAGCGTTTTGTCATGGTCAAAGTGCTGAAGCCGAAAAGTTCGCGAATTGAAAGCAGGGAAGTATTTGTGTTGGGAATGGAGTATAAAAAATGATCTTCGATAAATAGTTGTAGTAAAGAAAGAAAACGATAAAAAAACAACCAGGTGTGATATATGTCAGGACATTCAAAGTGGTCGACAATTAAAAGGAAAAAAGGTGCAATTGATGCAAAGCGGGGCAAAATTTTTACCCGTTTGATTAAGGAAATCACAGTTGCTGCACGCAGCGGTGGTGGAGATCCCGAAGGTAATCCACGACTGCGATCGGCAATTTCCACGGCAAAAGCTGAAAATATGCCCAAGGACAATATTGCCAGGGCAATTAAAAAAGGCACCGGTGAGATAGCCGGCGAAGTTTATGACGAGATCATGTATGAAGGTTATGGTCCAGGCGGAGTAGCAATTCTGGTTGAATGCCTGACGGATAATCGTAACCGGACAGTCGCCGATGTTCGTCACTATTTCGCAAAAAATAACGGTAACCTGGGTGAATCGGGCTGCGTGGCCTATATGTTTGACAAAAAAGGGCTGATTTTGGTTGATAAAACCACTATCACGGAAGACGAGTTGATGGACAAGGCGCTTGAAGCAGGTGCAGAGGATGTTGTCGAGGAAGAGAGTGAATTCCAGATTGTAACAGCCCCTGAAGATTTTGATGATGTACGTGACGCTTTGGAAGAGGGTGGGGTCAGTTTCCTGGATGCTTCTGTTTCCATGATTCCCCAAAACACAGTGGAAGTGGTCGATGAAAAGATTGCCCGTTCGCTCATGAAGTTGATGGAAAGCCTCGAGGACCACGATGATGTTCAGAATGTCTATGCCAATTTTGATATAGATGATGATCTTATGGAGCAGCTTTCAGAATAGGCAGGCAGAGTGGAGAGAATTATCGGCATTGATCCGGGAAGCAGAATTACCGGTTATGGCATTATCGATGCCGATCGCGGCCAATTGCATTTTGTTGCCTGTGGGGTTGTGAAAACGACCCTCGGCTATCCTTTTGCCAATAGGCTCAATGAAATATTTGAAGGCATAAACGAGGTGGTTCAGGTGCACATACCTGTTGTGGCTGCAATTGAAGATGTCTTTCTGGCAACAAATCCTCGTTCTGCCTTAAAGCTCGGACATGCACGTGGTGCCGCAGTTGTCGCTGTCATGCAAAATGGATTGGCGGTTTTCGACTATAGCCCTCGGGCGGTGAAACAGGGGGTTGTAGGATACGGTCAGGCAGCAAAAGCACAGGTCCAGCATATGGTTCGGGTGCTGCTTGGGCTGTCAGGTTCGCCGAGCACCGACGCCGCCGATGCTTTGGCTGTGGCAATTTGCCACGCTAATCAGTTTCAATTATAGAAAATTATGATAGCCACTTTAACAGGCAGAGTATTCTCTAAAGGTTTTGACCGGGCAGTGGTCGATGTGGCTGGAGTCGGTTATGAGGTTATTTTATCAACCGATAATGTTGCCCGAATGCCTGAGAAAGGCGAAGATGTATTTTTTTTCATCCATACCAATGTTCGGGAAGATGCCATTACTCTTTTCGGTTTTTTGGAGGAACAGGAAAAAGAGCTTTTTCTCATTTTGAAAACCGTCTCGGGAATAGGACCAAAGCTCGCACTGGCTATGCTTTCTGGATTGCGGGTTGGGGATATATGTCAGGCGATCAGTCAAGGCGATATCAAAAGACTGACAACACTTCCCGGGGTGGGCAAGAGGACGGCCGAGCGCATTTGCGTTGATCTGAAGGAAAAAGTGACGCATTTAATCTCCGGCACTACGCTGATTCAGGGTGGTCGGTCCACAGTGGTTGCAGTCGAAGGTTCCGCTGTGGCAGATGCTCTTTCTGCACTGATGAATCTTGGCTATCCGGATGGTGTTGCCAGGGCAGCACTTGGTAAAGTCAAGAAACAACTCGGTGAGGAGGAATTTACCAGTCAAAAGGTCGAAGTTCTTATTCGGGAGGCTCTTAGAGCGCTGGCATGAATATTGAGGAAGATATTAGCTCCCAAAAAATCGGTAACCGGTTAGTTGCTCCCGAGCCCCAGATTCTGGAACCCGCCAGAGACAATTCCCTGCGGCCGCAGAGGCTTGTCGATTATATTGGGCAGGAACAGGTACGCAAGAGCCTGGCTATTTTTATTAAGGCCGCCCTCGGGCGTGGCGAACCTCTCGATCATGCTCTTTTTCATGGTTTTCCGGGTCTTGGCAAAACGACACTGTCTTACATCATTGCCAACGAAATGGGAGCGGGAATAAAAGTGACGTCTGGCCCCGTTATCGAAAAACAGGGAGATCTGGCAGCTATTCTGACCAGTCTGCAGGAAGGAGACGTTCTTTTTATTGATGAAATCCACCGGTTAAATCATGCGGTAGAGGAAATTCTTTACCCCGCCATGGAGGATTTTCAGCTGGATTTGATTATCGGCCAGGGACCCGGGGCGAGATCAGTGAAGATGGAGCTGCCGAGGTTCACCCTGGTGGGGGCAACAACCCGCACTGGCCTTCTGACTCCGCCACTCAGGGATCGTTTTGGGGTCGTATTACGGCTGGAATTCTATTCGCCTGAGGAGCTTGTAGCCATTGTGCAGAGATCTGCGAAGATTTTGGGTATGAATATCGACAATACCGGCGCTCTTGAGCTTGGCAGGCGATCAAGGGGAACGCCAAGAATCGCCAATAGATTACTTCGGCGGGTAAGGGATTTTGCCGAAGTGGGTGGTCATACGGTGATAGACAGCGCAGTGGCCAATGGGGCGCTTAATCTTCTGGGGGTTGACCAGTTAGGTCTTGATGACATGGACAGAAGGATTATGCTGACTATAATCGATAAATTCGAGGGCGGCCCGATCGGTCTGGAAACCCTGGCGACAGTCGTCTGTGAAGAAAAGAACACCCTGGAAGATGTCTATGAGCCCTTTCTTATTCAATCGGGATTCTTGAATAGAACGCCACGTGGTCGGGTGGCAACTGCGAGGGCATATGAACATTTTAAAAAGAAGGTTCCCCGGCGGATAGCTATTCAGCAGTCTCTTTTTGAGGAATAAAAAAGAGGCAAAACCTGCTCCATTCATAATCAGGATGCTATTATGCGTAAAACACTTGCAGAATTACGTTCAATGAAGGCGGAAGGGAAAAAAATTTCCATGCTGACTGTTTATGACAGCTCAACAGCACGGATATTGAGTATGAGCGAAGTTGATGTCCTGCTGGTTGGGGATTCGCTGGGTATGGTAATGCTTGGATATGATTCAACCGTCCCGGTGACAATGGAGGAAATGCTGCATCATGCCAGGGCCGTCCGACGTGGGGCTCCGGACAGTTTTATCATTGGTGATATGCCATTTGGTGCGAATCATACCGGTGAACGGGATGCTGTGAGAAACGGCCTGCGATTTTTGAAAGAAGCCGGTTGTGACGCAGTCAAGCTTGAAGGCGGCCTGGAAATGTGCGGGGTTGTACGGGCTCTGGTAACTGCAGGTGTTCCGGTTATGGCCCACATCGGTCTGACCCCCCAGACGGCCAGTCAACTGGGAGGGTTTAAATTGCAGGGGAAGGGGCTCGATGATGCCAGAAGACTTCTTGCTGAAGCAAGGGGACTGGAAGCGGCCGGAGCCTTTGGGCTGTTGATTGAATGTATTCCTGACGGACTGGCGAAGGTTATTACAGAGTCGCTCGCCATTCCAACCATCGGTATCGGGGCCGGAATCCATTGCGACGGCCAGGTACTCGTTATTAACGATATGCTTGGAATGTTCGATAAATTCACACCTAAATTTGTTAAGAAATACGCAAATCTTTCTCCTCTTATCAAAGAAAGCGTTCAACAGTATAATAAAGAAGTAAAAGCGGGTTCTTATCCAAGTCCCGAACACAGTTTTTCCAGTACGGCAGACTACAGCCAGCTGTTAACCGAAAAACTCTAGGATCTCTCAGAAAGAAACAACACCTTGATCCTCCAATAAAATGGGGTCGACTGGCAGATGTTCAGTCGACCCCATTTTATTTACACCTCTCTCATTTTCCTCCCACTTTGCACCACCTAAAAAAAATCATAGATTTTTGTTTTCGATAGGTCTTGATGGAACTAATTGAAAATACAAGAATATTTTTTATTCTGAGGTTATCTTCAAGTTGGGCTATTTGAGCAAAAAAATCTATTATTTACTAGATGCTGTGGTGATGCTCAGGGCAACACTCAATATGTTGTGGATATCCGGAGCTTTTAGAAGAGTTCTTATCAGCTTGAAGTTACAATTATTTTTTCCTTGACACTGTAGCTGTCACTATATAAAAGGGAGGATGGTGGGGTGAAGTGGGACTAAAGGGACTGTTGGTGGTTTGATGTGGAGTTGAGGAGTGTATCTTTGACACAGAATAGATTCCGAAGCAGAACGTTTCACGTGCTGGACGAAAAGGGGAGACTCAATCTGCCCAGTCGTTTTCGTGAGGTATTGCGTCAAAGCGGCTCGGACATACTTATGGTTGCGCCCTGGAAAACTCATTTACGCGCTTATCGGCTTGCTGAATGGGAAGCCCTGGAGACAAAACTGTTGACTCAGGGCGGTGAGCAGGGAATTGCCAATTTTGTCCGATATGCCGTCGGTGGGGTTGTTGAGTGCGTTCTCGACAAGCAGGGGCGTATTCGACTTCCTGCCGAACTGAGAAATGAAGCAAATCTGATCAAGGACATTGCTCTCACAGGAATGATGGACTGGTTCGAGATCTGCGATAAAGAAACTTCGCAGGCGGACATAGAGAGCACCCGTGACAAATTCGAGGAGCATCAGGCCGGCCTTGCTCGAATGGGGATTCTGTAATGGTAGCTGATCGTAAGCCGGAGCAGATTCATACGTCTGTATTGTTGTCTGATTGTATGCATTACCTCGAACCTCAGGCCGGCAGGGTTTATGTCGACGGAACCCTGGGGCTGGGAGGACATACCGAAGCCATCCTGGCCGCCTCGGCACCGGACGGAAGAGTAATCGCTTTTGAATGGGATGATAGCGCACTCCGACATGCCCTCGTTCGATTGGATGGTTTTAAGGATCGGTTGACGATTGTCCGGAGGAATTTCGCAGAACTTGCTGCAGGGTTGGACGAAATAGGCGTTCAGGAAATAGACGGCTTATTGATAGATATCGGACTTTCTTCCCTTCAGCTTGACATGGGAGAGCGAGGATTCAGTTTTCAGCGCGATGAAATCCTCGACATGCGCATGGACCAGCGGGGTGAAACTACAGCCCAATCAATCCTGGCATCCTGTTCCCTGCAAGAGCTGGCGGATATCTTTTTCTATTATGGAGAAGAGCGACAGGCCCGACCAATTGCCACGGCCATCGTCGAGTATCGAAAGCAGGAGGAAATCATGACCACCAAGCAGCTTGTGTCAATAATCGCCCACGCGGTCCCCAGACGATTTCATCCCAAAAAAATACATGTCGCAACCAAAGTATTTCAGGCGTTACGGATAGCAGTCAATACTGAATTGGAAAATCTGTCACGTATACTAGATGATGGTGTCAGGTATTTGAAGCCGGGAGCAAATTTTTGCGTGATATCCTTTCACTCGCTCGAAGATCGGATTGTAAAAAGGAAGTTTAGAAATAATGAACAGTTAGAAGTGGTTACCGGCAAGCCAATAACGTCTTCACCTGAAGAAATCGCTGTCAATCCAAGATCGCGCAGTGCGCGTTTAAGGGTTGCAAGAAAAAAATAAATAATCTGGGGAAACACTATGAATTACAATAATCCTACAGAAATGTCGTATATGCGGTCTGCCACAAAGATTGGAATGAGGCAACTGTTTGGACCTCGGGATCTTGTTGCTCTGTCGAGTTGGCTGGTTTTGTGGCGACCTGTTGGTAAGGTTTTACTGATAATTCTCCCTATCGTACTGATAATAAACATGTTTTTGACCTCCGCTATTGCAAATATTGACCATTCGATTGTCAATGTCGACAATCAACGTCATGAACTGGTGGATAAAAACATGGAGCTGTTGGCTCGCAAAGCAAGTCTTTGGTCTCCAGCTAATATGCAGAAAATGGCTGGAGAAAAATTAGCCCTCCATGTAGGATCTGGAGATCAGATTGCAAGGTTTGACAAGAGAACTGGAATTTTTATTTATCCTTAATCGAAAATATGGTAAAAAAATCCCGCCTCCGAACACAGAAACAAAAAAAAGGAAGGTGGGTAATTCTCTATCTGTTGATTTCTTTGATTCTGGGAACTGGTGTTTACCAGCTTGACCAGTACTACGGAATCACTACCTATCTAAAAGATGCTCTAAGCTCCATCCAGAAAACCTTTCATCAGGGTGGCCCGGTCAGGGGAACATTGTATGACAGGAATCTCAGACAGCTAGCGGTGACTCTTGAACGAGTTTCAGTGTATGCAAAAACTCGGGAAATTGATTCTATCAAGGAAACGGCAACACGTCTCAGTGAGGTGTTGGTTATGGATATGGATAGACTTGAGGATCAACTGAAAAGTGGTGCATTGCGGCTTTGGATTGCCAAAGATATAAATCAACAACAGGAAGTTTCCATTAAAAATCTCCATCTGCCGGGAGTATATTTACAAAGAGACGAGAAGAGGTATTATCCAAATGACTATATGGCTGCTCATATCGTCGGCTACGTGGAGGACGGTATTGGCCTGTCGGGGGTGGAATACTACTATGATCGACTTTTGGCCAATAGAAAAATAAAGCAACAGGAAAAGAAACAGACCTCCAGCGACATGCCCGATCTTGTCCTGACTATTGATCTGAAAATACAGGATATTCTGGAAAGCATCGTAAGGGATATCGGTAAGAATGAGCAGGCTGAGAAGGTCACTGCGTATCTGTTGGAAAGTGAGACCGGAGAAGTGATTGGGGGGGCTAGCCTGTCAGGGTTTGACCCCAATGCTTTCACCAGATATTCTCCGGTGCAGATGGAAAATATGTTTCTTGTTCCTTTGCCTATTCCTTTAAAGTTTAGACTTTTTCTGCGGGATGCGACAGTGTTGCATGCGCAAAATATGAATGGAATCGTTCCAACTACCTGGAGCCTTGCTCCTGAAGGTGCAGATCTTGCTAGCCAGCTGCGTATGTGGGAATGGCTGGGATTTGAAGAACAGATGGAAACTGATTTTCACGTACCGGCCGAGTCGGGAAAGAAGGAATTGAGCCAGCAAAAGCCGGTTTTTAGATCAACGGAGAGTTTTGGCCTTGTTCCGGAATCAGCTACTCCCTTACAACTCCTGACGACATTCTCTGTTTTGCTCAACAACGGGAAGAAAATACACCCGTTTGTCTTGAAAAAGGTTCTTGATCAAGAGCAGGGCAGTGCGATCCTGCTCTCAGAAAGGAAGCAGGACGGCAGACAGTCGGACAGTTGGTCTGATGCCGATGGTAACATTATTAAAGCACTCTTTCGAAGCCAGGCAAGGCATACTGAATCAAACACTTTGTTTTTCAGGGATGATATACTGGTAAGTGTTAAGCACGGGGGACAAGACCAATTTCTGGTTAACGATTTGGTATTTGTAACTATACCAGCCGGACGCACTGATTTAACTATGCTTATTGTTGTTCAAAGACCACCCGGGATTGTGAGTAAAGATGAACGTGGAAAAGAGAAAACCATTGAGCAGATTGTCGCAGAGAAGGCAGAGAGGATATCTGTACTGCAACAAGTTTCCAAGTCTGTAGCAGATGTGGTAGAACCTGAGATTGGCGGTGAGGATAATTATCAGGGGAAAAAACGGTTGGTGACCGAGTCTGCAGATGGAAAAAAAGTTACAGAAGGAAACACTGCATCGGCTGTTATGCCGGATATTAAGGGCTTAAGTTTGAGGAAAAGTCTTCGCCTGTTGCAGGGACTTAACCTGAACCTTCGTATTCAGGGAACTGGGAAAGTTACCGCTCAAAATCCTTTACCTGGAACTGCTTTAAAAGGAGTTACCGAATGCCTTATGATTCTTGAAGATCAAGAAAATGTATCACCGAAAAAATTATCAAAAGGATTGTTTGAGAAAAATTAATATTTATAAAATCCCCCTATGGTTTCATCCAAAAAACAAAACACAGTCGCATCTCTTTTGTCTGGATTAGAGTATAATCTGGTCTATTCCAATTCCGTCGGATCTATCGATGAACAACTGATCACGACAATCTCCGTTGATTCAAGAAATGTTGATGCAGGCAGTCTTTTTATCGCGCTTCCTGGAGCTGTCAGCGACGGTCATAACTTTATAGAAGCTGCTGTCGCTGCAGGATGCAGGGCTATAGTCTGTAGTTCAGGCAGATTAAATGCAGAGCAGTCAAGTGATTTTGATGCCACACTGATAGAAGTGGACGATACCGCTAAAGCATATGCGGCTATTGCTGCAAACTATTTTCAGCAACCGGCAGAGAAATTGCGATTTATAGGAATTACCGGTACCAATGGCAAGACAACGGTTACCTATCTCCTGGAACAAGTGATGCTTCAAGCCGGGATGGCAGTGGGAGTTGTCGGTACAGTAAACAACAGATATACAGGCAGGAGAGGCGATAGCAAAATTCTGAATACCCGGTTTACTACTCCTGAAGCTTTTTTGCTTCAGGGACTGTTGAGAGAAATGGTTGATAATGGCGTGGACTATGTAATTATGGAGGTGTCGTCCCACGCTCTGCATCAATCGAGGATTGGCTCCATAGTATTTGATGTCGCCGGATTTACTAATCTGTCCCGGGATCATCTGGATTACCATGCTGATATGGAAGAATATTTCCAGGCGAAAATTAAGCTTTTTTCTGAGCATTTGCGGGAGACGGGGACCGCAGTACTACCCATAAATAATCGGAGTTCCGAAGATAAAAAAAAGCTGGACCAGCTGTATGTGATTTGTGGAAAAAAATGCAGGAAAGTGATACGATGGGGGGAAGAAAAAGAGCTGGAGATTTGTCTCAAGAGTTTCTCTACTGCACTTGATAAGACCGATATGGTCGTCATGACTCCTTCTGGTCAACATACTCTCTCATCCCCACTGGTCGGACGTTTCAATATAGATAATATATTAACAACATATGGACTCTGTTTAGCTCTGGGAATTGATGAGGCGTTAATTTGCAATGCCCTTTCCACGGCGACCGGTGCTCCCGGCAGAGTTGAAAGAGTTTCTGCTGGTCCGGGCTGGGATTCAAAAGGACCGGTGGTGCTGGTGGATTATGCCCACACCCCGGACGCTCTGGAAAAAGTGTTGACGACGGTGGCTGCTCTGCCCCATGAAGAGCTTTTCTGTGTTTTCGGCTGTGGTGGGGACAGAGATAGAGGGAAACGCCCTCTGATGGGCGAGGTCGTCGGGAAAATATGTGATGTTGCTGTGGTTACCGACGATAACCCGCGCACCGAAGATCCTGACTATATAGTGGCGCAGATACTTGGCGGGATACGAAAGACTCGTCTTGAAGTTAAGAATGATGCATGGATTTTTGCAAGGAGCAATAAGGATAGTGGATGCGTGATAATACGTGACAGAAAAAATGCAATTGATGCAGCAATTCGAGCGGCGTCACCACGGGATATCATTGTTATTGCCGGAAAAGGTCATGAACCCTACCAGGTGACCCTCCAGGGAAAACGTTTTTTTGACGATCGACTGGAAGCAAAGAGTGTTTTGTACTCCTGGACGGCTGAGCTGGTTGCAGCCGCCGTCAACGGGAGTTTGTGCTCCGGTTCGGAGGTATCAAAACTGCTGGGCCCGGTCACTACCGACAGCAGAATTGCCACAAGAGATGGAATCTTTGTTGCTCTGAAAGGGGAAAACCATGATGCCCATGATTATGCGGGGCAGGCTGTGGAAAATGGTGCTTCCTGTCTGGTGGTTGAAAAATTGATCCCTCTGTCTGTTGAGAAGAATATTTGTCAGGTAGTCGTAAAAGATACACTTCAGGCTTTGGGTGACCTGGCGGCCTTTCGCAGGAGAGCATTGGCCGGGCAAACCAAACAGGTGATAATTGGGCTAACCGGTAGTTGCGGAAAGACTACAGTAAAAGAGATGGTCGCTGCAATACTTGCCAGGATGTGGCCGGAAGGTCCTGATTTTCCTATAAAATGTGTTCTTAAAACAAAAGGAAATTTCAATAATCTCATCGGGGTGCCGTTATCGCTACTGCCTCTTGACGTCGAACATCGCGCGGCGGTCATGGAAATGGGCATGAATGCGCCCGGTGAGCTCAGTCGGCTCGGTGCAATTGTCGATCCTGATATAAGCTGCATTACCAATATTCATGGAGCGCATCTTGAGGGGCTGCAGTCGATTGAAGGTGTAGCCAGGGCGAAAGAGGAGCTTTTTGCTGTTACCAAAGAGTCAGGAATACTGATAATTAACCTCGACGATATCAGAATCCGGGATTTATCGACGAAGTATAAAAACCCGAAAGTAACTTTTGCAGTTCATCATGAAGCCGGAAAACTGAAGCCGGATTTATCGGCCTCCAATATGCATATGAAAGAGGGAGGTGTTATTGCTTTCACCCTGCATTCAGGGATGAGTACGATCGACATCCAGCTCAATATAGCTGGGGAGCATAATGTATCCAATGCCCTTTGTGCCGCAGCCGTATGTCTTGCCGCAGGTGCAACACTGGATCATGTGGCTGCAGGACTTTCTGATTTCCGGCCTCCGGACAAAAGAATGGAAATGCTGACCACCAAATCAGGGTTTACTCTGATGAACGATACCTATAATGCCAATCCGGCTTCCATGGCCGCTGGGTTAAAAACGTTAAAGATGATTGCCGGAAAATCTTCTGTTGCAATTATAGGCGATATGCTTGAGCTTGGCGCTGCTTCTGAAAAATCGCATTACGATATCGGAAAATTAATTGCCAAATTGGCGCTTGATTATGTTGGTGTCGTTGGAAATTTTAAAGAAGATGTGGTACGGGGGGCACTGGAACACGGATTCTCCAAAGAGCGTATCCATCTGTTTGAAGAAAAAAAAGATGCGATCCGCTGGGCCAGGGAACTTATTGATCTTCTACATCTTGGACAAGGCGATGTAATCCTGGTAAAGGCTTCAAGAGGTCTGCGTTTTGAGACAATTGTCGCCGAACTTATTGATTTATTGTAGGGGCCTTGGCTACTTGGCCCAATTTTTCTGTTGTTGAACTATTTGCCAGCGGGTTTGAATTTTTATGCTGTATCACCTTTTGTACCCTTTACATACCAGCTTAAGCGGCTTCAATGTCTTTCGCTACATAACCTTTCGTTCCATTGGCGGAGCTGTTACCGCCTTTTTGATAGTACTGATTCTCGGGAAATTCTTTATTAGAACCATGCGCCGTTATCAGATTGGACAGGTGGTGCGTGATGATGGCCCGGAGACCCATCTGGCAAAGCAAGGCGTGCCGACTATGGGAGGTTTGTTGATTCTTGGGGCAGTTACCATAGGAACATTGCTCTGGGCCAGGCTTGATAACTCCTTGGTCTGGCTTGGATTGTTCATTACTTTGTTCTATGGTTGCATAGGCTCTGTCGATGATTTAAAAAAAATACGAAAAAACAACTCCAAAGGATTAAGCGCAAGATGGAAGCTGGTGCTGCAGCTTCTCGGGGCGTCTGTGGTAGGGGTATTTATTTTTTTGAATTCCAACCTTGATGGACACCTGAGCTTGCCGTTTCTAAAAAATTTCCGTCCTGATCTCGGCTGGTTTTATATCGTTTTCGCGCTCGTAGTAATTATCGGAGCATCGAACGCAGTCAATCTCACCGATGGACTTGATGGCCTTGCTACCGGTCCAACAGTAGTAACCGCTGCCGTCTATCTGGTCTTCTCCTATCTGGCCGGTAATGTTGTTCTGGCTGAGTACCTGCAAATTCCTTATGTTGCGGGAAGTGGTGAACTGGCCATATTCTGTGGGACAATATTTGGCGCAGGGCTTGGGTTCTTGTGGTTCAACGCCTATCCTGCGCAGATGTTTATGGGTGATGTGGGATCGCTGGCCTTAGGAGGAGCGCTAGGTTCTATTGCCATCATTATCAAACAGGAATTTTTGCTGGCAATTGTTGGCGGTATATTTGTTATGGAAGCTTTATCTGTAATTTTGCAGGTGGGCTTCTTCAAAATGACCCACGGCAAAAGGATCTTTTTAATGGCCCCTTTTCATCACCATTTCGAGAAGAAAGGATGGCATGAGCCCAAGGTTGTGGTCAGATTCTGGATAGTATCAATCATTCTCGGCCTTGTAGCCATTGCCACATTGAAACTGCGATAATGAAGAATGAAACCTTAATATATCCAGGCGCGAAAGTCGCGGTAATGGGGCTGGGGATTTCAGGTCGGGCAGCAGCTCGCTATGCTCTCCATTGCGGGGCCGAGGTCTTAGTCTCTGACAGTCGTCTACAGCAACGGTTTCTTGCGGAAGAGAGTGAGTTCCTTGAAAAGAACAATGTGAGATGGGAAGCTGGTGGTCACAGTGCTGAATTTTTAGGAGAAGCCAACCTGCTTCTGGTCAGTCCGGGAGTGAATCTGGATCTGCCGCTGTTAAAAACCTTGAGAGGCAAAGGCGTGCGGGTCGCGGGTGAGTTTGCTGTAGCCGCCGGGCAGATAAAAGTGCCGGTCGTGGCTGTCAGCGGGACCAACGGTAAAACCACGGTGACGACGCTTATTGGTGAGATTTTCAAAAAGGCCGGAAAAAGAGTATTCGTGGGAGGGAACATAGGTACACCCCTGTATGAATATCTTCTGAAGCCAGAGGATTACGACATAGTTGTAGTGGAAGTATCCAGTTTTCAGCTGGAGAGTGCGGGGAATTTCTCTCCTGATGTCGGCTTGTTGCTCAACATAAGCCCGGATCATCTGGACAGACATGTTACCATGGCCAATTATGTGCAGGCAAAGATGCGGCTTTTTATTCATCAACTGCCTGGCGCCATCGCCATAATCAATGGAGACGATCCGCTCTGTGTACAGCTTCCTTCCGGACTGCAGTCGATTGTCCATACTTTCGGCAAAGACTCGAAATGTTCGGCGAGCATTGGTGACAATCAGATAACGTTTACCTCAGGTGATGAAAAAGAAGAATATCGACTCGAGGGCATGAGCCAGATCAATGATCTCACCCTGATGAATTATGCTGCTGCTATAATTGCAGTACGCTCCCAGTCCTGTACATACCTGCAGACTTTGGCCGGCCTGCAGGCCTTTCGCTCCCTGCCGCACCGTATTGAATTTGTTGCTGAAGTGAACGGGGTATTCTATTACAACGACTCAAAAGCAACCAATACAGGCGCGGTCATAGGTGCGTTGGCTCAGTTTTCCGGCAATGTCATCCTGCTGGCCGGTGGCCGGGACAAAGGTGACGATTATCGATTGCTGAGGGAAAGTGTTCGCTCAAAAGTGAAAAAAATGGTGGTTCTCGGTGAGTCGGCCGGACTCTTCGTCGACGCACTGGCCGATGTGGTGGATATAACTCTGGCGAAATCCATGGAGGATGCGGTACAGACAGCGGCGAGTCATGCCGGTAATGGAGATGTGGTGCTACTCTCTCCCGCTTGTGCCAGTTTTGACATGTTTACCAGTTATGGACACAGGGGTAACGAATTCAAAAAGGCGGTATTGGCTCTGCAGGTCAGCCTGGAAAAAGTCAACCTGGGGAATGCCGTTTGAAGAAAAAGGATAACAACATACGGCTTATGTTAACCGGTGGCGGAACAGGAGGTCATCTCTTCCCGGCGGTGGCTGCGGCTCAGGAATTCCGTAAGCAGATGCCGGACACAGAAATCCTTTTCGTCGGCACCAAAAGGAAGGTGGATACTAAAAGTCTTGGTGCCTACGGTTTTGTGAGCGAGAGTATTCTGTGCTACGGACTGAAGGGCAAGAGTCTTCTCGATCTTATTAAAGCAGTTGCCGTATTGCCGGTGTCTTACCTACAGGCCTTGGGAAGCATCCGTCGTTTCAAGCCTGATATTATCCTGGCTGTTGGTGGATATGTTACCGGACCGGTTGTGGCGGCTGGTAAAACCATGGGTATTCCCATCGTCATCCACGAACAGAATTCAGTACCGGGGCTGGCAAATCGGAAACTGGGTCAATTGGCCGACAGGGTATGCTTGTCTCTGCCGGGAAGTGGGAGCAATTTTCCGGAGGAGAAAATACTTTACACCGGAAATCCGGTGCGGAGCAATATTCTTGATCTCGCCGGGAAATCGGTGGTTGCTCAACAGAGCAAAAGAACCCTGCTTATTCTGGGAGGTAGTCAAGGTGCACAGGCAGTTAACAAATTAATCAGCGAGGCGCTCTGTTCGTTTACCGATTTGCAACTCCAGGGGATCAAAGTGATCCACCAGACCGGCGACAGAGATGAAGAACAGGTACGCAATGCATACCAAAGACGAGGGGTAGACGCCGAGGTCGCGAAGTTCTTTATGAAAATGCATGAGGTGTATGAAAATGCGGATCTGGTGGTCTCAAGAGCAGGAGCAACCACGCTGTCGGAGATAGCAGTGCTCGGCAAACCGGCGATTCTGATTCCCTATCCCTCTGCAGCTGATAATCATCAGGAAAAAAACGGTCAATATTATGTGTCCGGGGGGGGAGCCGTGCAATTTATACAAAAGGCACTTACTGCTGAGCAGCTCGGCGGGGCTGTCCTTGACCTGATACACAACGATGAGAAATTGAATACCATGCAGGCTGCCATGAAACGCCTCGCTTTCCCTGATGCGGCGGAACGAATTGTGGCGTGCTGTCTGGAAGAAATAGAGAAACACCGGGCATAATGAACAGAAAAACGAAACATATCCATTTTGTTGGAATCGGTGGTATCGGCATGAGTGGCATCGCTGAACTGCTGCTTAATCTGGGCTACAAGGTGTCAGGGTCGGATTTGAATGGCTCTGCCATCACGGAAAATCTCTCCCGACTTGGAGGGACCATTTTCAAAGGACATAAACGAGAGTGGATGGAGGGAGCTGATGTGGTGGTGACCTCATCGGCGATATCGGCTGCGAATCCGGAAGTTGTTCAGGCAAAAGAGAATAATGTGCCGGTAATTATGCGGGCAGAGATGCTGGCCGAGCTGATGCGCCTGAAGAAATACGGGATAGCTATTGCCGGTAGTCATGGTAAAACAACCACCACCTCCATGGTCAGCTGGATGCTTGCCTCAGCCGGTCTTGACCCAACTATAGTCATAGGAGGGAAAGTAGATGCCCTTGGCGGCAATGCTAAAATGGGTGCAAGTGAGTATCTGGTAGCTGAAGCTGACGAGAGTGACGGATCATTTTTAAAATTGTCACCGGTTGTGGAAGTCGTCACTAATATAGATCTCGAGCATCTTGACTATTATCGGGATCTTGACCACATCAAGTCAAAGTTTCTTGAGTTCATTGATAAAATACCATTTTATGGTGCGGCCGTAGTCTGTCTGGATGACGAAAATATAGCAGACATTCTCCCTGCTATAAAAAAGAGGATAATAACGTACGGCATGACTCCCCAGGCAGATATATATGCCGATGATATAATATGGGAGGATGGACGAATCTCTTTTACCGTAAAAAATGCTGCCGGTAAGCTTGGGCGAATCAGCATCGCTCCGCCTGGGATTCATAATGTGTACAATGCACTGGCGGCAGTTTGCGTCGGCTTCGAACTGGAACTCTCTTTTGAAAAAATTCAAACGGGGCTGCAAGGTTATGCCGGTGTTCAGCGAAGGATGCAGCAGAAAGGTGAAATTGGCGGTATTACCATAGTTGATGACTACGGCCATCATCCGACTGAAATCCGGGCCACCCTGGAGGCAATCAAACAGGCCTGGCCGAAAAAGCGCCTGGTTGTTCTTTTCCAGCCCCACCGGTATTCCCGAACAAAGGCCTTGTTCAAAGAGTTTCAGACCTGCTTTCATAAAGCTGACTATCTGGTTATGTCTGATATTTATGCAGCCAGTGAAGAACCAATTCCGGGAGTGACCGGTGAAAGTTTGCTGGCAGCAACCAAAATACACGGCCAGCGTCATACACACTATATCGGTGATCTGGATAAAATGGCGGAAGAAATTATGCCGGTATTGCAGCAGGGAGATCTGGTTCTCACCCTCGGTGCGGGAAACGTAGTAAAGGTTGGGGAGGAGTTGCTTCTTTTATTGCAGGAAAATACCCAATAGAGTGAATTGAGCGGATGAATCGAACGCAACAAAAAAGGCTGTCAGCCCTGGTTTCGCAACCTGTAAAATGGCAATGTCGACTGGATCGCTACACTTCGCTTTCAATTGGTGGTCCTGCCGAAGCTGTACTTACAGTCGACAAACGACAGGAAATGCAACCCCTGCTCATTTTTTTAGCTGAGGAAAAAATACCTTGGAGGATTATAGGCCGCGGTACAAATTTACTTATACAAGATGAAGGATTTGCCGGGGTGATTTTTGTTTTGGGTGACGAATTCAAAACAGTTGAGCGATACGAGGAAACGGATGCGAAGACGGTTCTTGTTCGGGCAGGCGCTGGCTGTGGTCTTGCACAACTCGCTTTCAGGTTTGTGGAATGGGGAATTACCGGGCTTGAATTCGGATGCGGCATTCCCGGAACCTTGGGTGGAGCAGTAATAATGAACGCCGGAGCCTGGGGCAGCGAAATGTCATCGATAGTTGAGAGAGTCAGGCTCATGACAGCAGAAGGCGAGAAGCATTTTGTTCGTCGGGATCTCAATTTTTCCTACAGATGCTGGAAAAGCTTTAGTGATTATGAGGGGAAAGCCGTGGTGACAGAAGTGGAGCTGGCATTAAAAAATGGTGACCCTGATACAATCAGGCAAAATTGCACAGCATTACAAAATAAGAGAAAGAATACGCAACGCTGTGAATATCCCAATGCAGGATCATTTTTTAAAAATCCGGTTAATGACAGTGCCGGTCGCTTGATTGATGTAAGTGGTTTAAAAGGAATGATTGTTGGAGGAGCCATGATATCTGAACACCATGGCAATTTTTTGGTTAACAAGGGCGGAGCCACTGCTGCGGATGTTTTATGTCTAATGAAAATTGTCCAGGCAAAGGTGAAAATCGACAGTGGTATTGACCTCGAACCAGAAGTTCATTTTATCTGAGAATGACTATGTTTCTCTCCGGAATTAAAAAAATATTGGCGTCTTTTACTGGAAAGAGAAAGCCTGGGAACAATTACCTGCACAGGGAGATGAACCAGCATGCTCTCTTGGGGCAAAGCAGCCACCAGACAGATAAATATAATCAACTGAAAAATAGATTAACCCGTTTTATGAGGGTGTTGTCAGTAAAGAAGCAGGCAGTACAGGGTCATCACGCTTATAAAGCGCCGGCCGGCAAAGGTAAAATGGTTTTTAAGGTGACGGGACTCGTCACTGTTATGTTTTTGCTTCTGCTCTTTATTATGCTAGGAGGCGGCCGGGTTATGATGTATAATATCCAGTCGTTATCCTTCTTCAGGGTGTCGGAAATAGTGATTTCCGGAAATAATGCTATTGCTGAAGAAAAATTGAGAGCAGCTTTAGGAATAATTCCCTACCAGACCAGTATGATCGGTCTGAATTGTTCTCAGGTGGAGGCACGTTTGATCAATGTTCCATGGGTAGCACGAGCAGAAATTAAGCGGAACTGGCCATCCACTGTTGAGATTGTCATCACTGAAAATGTCCCTGTAGCCTTGCTGCATAGTAAGAATCAGGGTGAGTCTCAGTTGCAATATATTGATTGGAAAGGGGTGCCTTTTCTACAGGTAATGCCCGGTTCAGATATTGATTTTCCGGTCATTACAGGACTCACTGAAATCGAAGAGCCTCTTGTCAGAGAGAAGGCACTGACAGAAGTACTGGTCTTTCTGAAGAAGGTAAATGGAAATGATCCGTACCTTCCGGCACAATCGGTATCGGAAATTCACCTTACCAGGAACGGTGAAATGGTAGTGTATTTAGTGGACCATCCATTCCCAATTTTTTTCGGTGAAAGTAATACCAGCAAAAAATATTTTCGCCTCGTTCAGGTTCTCAGGGCGTTGTATAAAAAACCGAATGGCAGAGAGTCAATTTCTAAGATTGAATTTATTCAGATGGATTATTTGAAAGACAAGGTGCTCGTTGCACAGAGTGATTCGGATTAATAGCTTCAGCTTATCCCCTTTATCAGGGTTAGAAAAATAAAATGAATGAAAATACTAAAATTGTGATGACTACCGACATTGATGCTGTCCCGTCTGAAAAGAATGATATCGATCTTGATGAAGCAGGTGAACTGGTAGTTGGACTTGATATAGGAACGACAAAAATTTGCTGTGTCGTCGGGGAAATGTTTGATGACCGGACTGAAATAATTGGAGTCGGAACTGTACCATCCCTGGGCCTCAAGAAAGGTGTCGTTGTCAATATTGAAAGCACAGTTAACTCAATTAAGCAGGCAGTAAAACTAGCTGAAGAATCGGCTGGTTGCGATTTGCGCTCCGTGAATGTCTATGTTGGAATTGCGGGTAACCACATTAAGGGGTTCAACAGCCCAGGCATAGTCGCAGTGAATAATCGGGAAATCAAGCAGGCTGATATCGATGAGGTGGTTACTGCCGCAAAGACCGTGAAGATTTCCGAAAATCAGCGAATCATCCATGTTATGCCTCAGGAATTTATGGTTGACGATCACACCGGTATTCAAAATCCTGTCGGCATGACCGGCGTTCGTCTGGTCACAAATGTGCACATAGTAACCGCCGACATTGGTGCGGTTCACAATTTGGTGACCTGCTGCAACAAGGCCGGCTTGCAGGTTGCTGAAGTGGTTCTTGAATCAATTGCTTCTGCCAACTCTGTTTTGAGCAAGGATGAAATGGAATTAGGCGTTGCCTTGATTGACATTGGGGGTGGAACGACTGATCTGGCTATTTTTTGCGATGGTACTATCCGTCATACCTGTGAAATTGGCCTGGGTGGGCATAATCTTACCAATGACCTGTCCGTAGGTCTGCGCACACCGCTGCAGGAGGCGGAACGGTTAAAAGAAGATTTTGGCGGCGCCATCTCTTCTTTTATTAAGCCAAATCTTGTGGTAGACGTGCCGACCGTGGGTGATCGGGAACCGCGGAAGGTAACCCAGAAAGTACTGGTGGATATTCTTGAAGCACGGATAATCGAAATCCTGGAGATGATGAACAGTGAGTTGGTTGCCTCTGGGAAAAAAAATAAAATTAACGGAGGAGTTGTTTTGACAGGCGGAACTGCTCTGTTGTCAAATATAGTGGAACTGGCAGAACAGATTTTTGATTTGCCTGTAAGGATAGGATATCCAAATGGAATAACGGGCAGGATTGAAGAACTTCATAGCCCTCGTTGTACAACAGCGACAGGACTGGTGCTTTTTGGCAGGAATTCCCGAAATGAGATGGCAAGACAGGAACCCACCCTTATTGGTAGACTAAGAGAGTGGATTAAAAAAATCATGTGATTGTTAAGATTTTTGTTTAAGTGATAACTGCGGGATGCTATAGTATTGCATTGATAATATTCGTACTTTATCTCAGTATGTGGTGGACGTTCAAGTTACAATCGAGGGGGTAGATATGCCATTCAGGATGGCTGAATCAGAGGGTGTTGCAGTCGTAAAGGTTATTGGGGTGGGTGGTGGTGGCGGCAATGCTATCAACACAATGGTTACCAATAGACTTCAGGGCGTGGAGTTCATTGCTGCCAATACTGATAAGCAGGCGTTAAATCAGTCAAAGGCTGATGTCTGTCTTCAAATCGGTCCAAGCATAACCAAAGGCCTGGGTGCAGGAGCTGATCCCGAAACCGGGAATATGGCAGCCATGGAATCACTGGATGACATAAAAGAAGCTCTCAGAGGCAGTGATATGGTTTTTGTTACTGCTGGGCTTGGCGGGGGAACCGGAACTGGCGCAGCCCCTGTGGTGGCCAAGGCGAGCAAAGAGCTGGGAGCGTTGACTGTGGCCGTGGTCACCAAGCCATTCAGCTTTGAAGGCAAATACCGTGCCCGGAATGCAGAGGAAGGTTGGCAGGAACTGCAAAAATATGCCGATACGATTATCACAGTGCCAAATGATCGACTTCTCTCAATTATGCAGAAGAACAGTAAATTGTCCGATATGTTGTCCATGGCGGACAATGTTTTGCTCCAGGCAGTGAAAGGTATTACGGATCTTATTAATGTTCCCGGGCTCATTAATGCAGATTTTGCCGATCTGAGAACCGTTATGAAAGAAGTTGGACCGGCTGTCATGGGTTCCGGTTCAGCAACCGGTGAGAACCGTGCTACCGAGGCTGCAAGGAAAGCTATCGATAACCAGCTGCTCGAAGATTTCGGCATCGATGGAGCACGTGGCCTGCTCATTAACATCTCGGCTTCGGAGTCAAGTTTTACCATGGCGGAGTTCATGGAAGCTTCCGCTCTCATTCAGGAAAAAGTCGATGATGATGCGAAGGTCGTCATTGGAGCTCTTTATGACGATGCCCTTGGCGATGAACTTCATGTGACTGTTATTGCCACAGGGGTAGGAGGGATGGTTAATAAAAAAGAGACCATCAATCCGGTAGAGGATCATATGAGTCGACCTTCTCCCAAAAGAGAACCGGAGACTACAATAAAAGGTGCTCCCGCAGCACCGAACAAACAACCAAGAGTGACACGGTTGCCTGGGTCAAATTTTGATACACCGGATAATATCGGTTCTTCAAATATGCCGGATGGAAAGGTCTCAAATGCCCTTAATTGGAATGATGATTATCTTGAGACCCCTACCTATCTTCGAAAAAAAGCTAATTGAGGAAACTACCAGAGAATAAGTGCCTTGAAGGTGAGTCTAAAAATTTTTATACGCTATTGGCTGTAATGGAGTAAGGCACTCATTCCAGCCAATGATTTTGACCATAAACAGGCATTCTACAGCTCATATTTTATCCACGATGATCGCTGAATGCCGCGAAGTACGCTGATCATTATCTCCCCGGGAGAACACGACAATGACTAAAGGGGATGAGATTGATCCGGTCCTTGACTCGATCCGGAAAGAGAAGTTAGAGGCTGGACTTGAGTCATTCAAACTTGTTAAGTATTTCTCATTTTCAAGTCTCGCCGTCATTTTAGTGTTTACCCTCCTGTTGTCCTGGCTTATTTCAAACAACGCCCGAAAGGTTATGTTGGAGCAAAATGAGGAGTACTCTCTTTTGCTTGCTGAAAATATCAATCAGCAGGTTTTTAGACGTTTTGTACTTCCTGCCGTTATCCGCTATGGTGGAATAGCGCTTCGGAAGCCCGAGCAATATGAGCTGCTTGATGGAATTATTAAAGGGGTTACCCAGGGATTAAAGATTGATTCGGTGACCATTTATGATTCAAGCGTGAATATCATCTCATATTCAACTAATCCGTCACTCATCGGCAAAAAGGATATGGGAGGGGCTGAGTATCATAAAGCCCTGGTGGGTATTCCAAATTCCAGGCTTATCTATAGTGGTTCGGTACTGAGTCTCATACACATCACCACCAAAGTCGAGTGTGTGCTGAATACCTTTATCCCTTTTCGACAGGTACGTCGCGACGGGGAGGGAGGCGATCTTATCATGGGTGTCATCGAGATCGAAAAAGACCTGACAGGAAATTATACAAATATAATCAAGTTTCAGGGCCGAATTATTATCCTTTCCAGCGTGGTTATGACCATACTCTTTCTGGTGTTGCGATACATTGTGTCGCGGGCAGGAAGGATAATTGAGAAAAGGGCTGTCGAGCGATTGCGACTCGAAGAAAAGCTTAATCAGGCTGAGAGGCTGGTTCACCTGGGGAAAATGGTTGCAACCGTGAGCCACGAAATTAAAAGCCCCTTGGGTATCGTGCGCAGCACTGCGGAAATCCTGGAGAAAAGGATTTCAAAACTGGCTCCGGGCAATGAACATCTTGCCAAAATCGTGGTTAACGAGACGATCAGGCTGAACAACATAGTGGTTGAATTCCTTGATTTCGCCAGACCGCAGCAAGCGCAGCTGAAACCTTCAAGCGTGAATGAAGTAGTCAGGAAGGTGCTCGATTTTCTGTCCTTTGAATTGAAACGTCAGCATATTGAATTGATAGCGGATCTTGCTCCCGATCTGCCGGAAACCAATCTTGATCATGACCTCTTTTACCGTGCCCTGTTAAATATTTTTATGAACAGTATCCAGGCGATGACAGAAAATGGTGAATTGACGGTGAAAACCTGCAGATCTGCATCCGGCGGCACTGAATTGGCGATAAGAGATACCGGCATTGGCATGTCTGCTGAAAAGGTAGAGCAGATTTTCAAACCTTTTTTTACAGATAAAAATAAGGGAACTGGTCTAGGACTTGCCATTACAAAGACGATAATCGACAATCACGATGCTGAGGTCTCAGTCCAGAGTGAAGAAGGGAAAGGTACAACTTTCACAATTACCCTGCCGCCTGCAGTATGAGTGAGAAGCTCCTTCAAGTGATTAACATCACATTTCTTGATAAAGGGCCATACTCATTTTCAGTGGGAAAGGGAGAATGTGTTGGCTTGTCAGGGAAATCCGGGATAGGAAAGACACAGCTGTTCAGGGCTCTGACTGATCTTATTCCTGCAGGTGGAGAAATCCTGCTGGAGGGGACTCCCTGCAGTGCTTTTACACCGACGGAATGGAGATCAAGAGTAACCATGGTACCAGCGGAATCATTTTGGTGGTACGACAAAGTCGGTGAGCATTTTACTGCAGCTGAGCAAAAAAATTTCCTCCGGGAGAGTTGTGTATCTCTAGGTCTTGATCCTGAGATTTTTGGCTGGCAGGTAAGTCGTCTGTCGACAGGTGAACGACAGCGACTCGCTCTTTTGCGGGCTTTGCAGAACAAACCGACTGTTCTTTTACTCGATGAACCCAGCTCAGGACTTGATGTTCATCATACGGCTTTGCTGGAAGCTTTTATAGGAAACTACCGCCTGCTCAATCAACCTGCAATTGTGTGGGTCAGTCATGATCCGGATCAGCTTCGAAGGGTTGCCTCAAGAGAATTTCTTATGGAGCAGAACAGACTGTACGTAAAAACATGAAGAGAGAGTAATGTTATATTCGGTGAACCGATGAATGTCGTCAGTTTGAGCAGTATGGATCTGGGAATAGCAGCATCTCTTTTGGTGTTGCTCTCCGGACTCAGTATGATGTTCAGTCTCGGACTGGAGCGGAAAATACTTTTCTTTGGCTGCCGGATGACCGCCCAGCTCCTTTTTGTTGGACTTGTACTTCGTTTTTTGTTCGCCAGCGGTAGCTTTTTGCTGGTGTTGCTGATGTCTGCTGTCATGCTTTTTGCCGCCGGTCGAGAAGTACAGGCCAGACAAAAACGAAAGATAATAGGTCGTTCCGGATATTTTATCAGTATTTGTTCCATGTTCGTTTCCTCCTTTTCTGTCACAGTTCTGGCCCTGCTGGTTATTATTCGCGTAGAACCATGGTATACTCCACAATATGCTATTCCACTGCTTGGTATGCTGCTTGGCAATACCATGACCGGGATTTCTCTTGCCCTGGACAGGATGACGGACCAGTTATATGGACGGCGTGGTGAGGTCGAACAAAGGCTGCTCCTCGGACAGAGCTGGCAGGAAGCGAGTCGTGATATTCGAAGTGATTGCATGAGGACAGGGATGTTGCCTATTATTAATTCAATGGCAGCAGCAGGACTGGTCAGCTTGCCGGGGATGATGACCGGCCAGATTTTGGGAGGGACACCGCCGGTTGAGGCTGTTAAATATCAAATTCTGATTATGTTTTTGATCGCTGCAGGGACGGGTTTTGGCGTTGTGAGTGCTATTTTTATGTCCGGATTACTTTTGTTTGATGAGCGACACAGGCTTCGTTTAGAGATTCTTAAAAGCCGCTAGAACATATATTTTAATGTTTAATTAACAATAACGCTCGTAGCGTTGTTGTGATAATTTTCAGGATAGAAAGGTGGAGTTTACGATGGGAAAAAGAATAGTGATTATTGGGGGTGTTGCTGCAGGCCCTAAAGCGGCATGTCGATTAAAACGCCTTACGCCGGATGCAGAGGTAACTATAATCGATCAGGATAGTCTCATTTCTTACGGTGGGTGCGGAATACCTTATTATGTTTCCGGTGACGTGGCCGATGAAAAAGAATTGCGCTCGACAAGTTTTCACATGTTGCGAGATGAATATTTTTTCGATAAGGCCAAGGGAGTGAAAACATTGACTTCCACGCGTGCCCTGGCAATTGACAGAAAAAAGAAAATGGTGCAGCTGGAATATCTCAAGACCGGAGAAAGAACAGAAATTCCTTATGATACGCTCATGCTCGCAACAGGCAGTCAGCCTGTAATGCCGCCTATTCCCGGAACCGATGCAGAGGGTGTTTTTTCTGTCAGTGATTTACATAAGGCTATAGCAATTAAAGAGATGGTTGCCAAAGGTAAGGTAGGAAAAGCTGTAGTAATTGGTGGTGGTGCCATTGGCATAGAGATGGCAGAAGCGCTTACTGACTTATGGGGTGTGGAAACGGCAATCATCGAATATATGGATCAATTGTTGCCAAGAATCATTGATTGGCCATTGGCTACAATCCTTGCAAAACATCTGCGTGACCATAATGTTGCGGTTTATCTGGGAGAAGCAGCCGAAGAAATTGTTGTTGAAGACGGTAAAGTAACTGCTGTTCGAACAGGAAAACGAACTCTCGATGCCGATATGGTGATAATGGCTGTCGGCATACGACCACGGTCCCAACTGGCCAAAGATGCCGGCCTGCTGGTATCTGAATCCGGTGGAATAGTTGTCAATGAGCGGATGCAGACCTCAGATCCAAATATTTACGCTGCCGGAGACTGCGTCGATATTATGCATCTTGTCTCAGGAAAACGGTTTGTTGCTCCCTTTGGCAGCATGGCGAACAAGGAAGGCAGAGTTGCCGCCGATAATATGGCAGGGATTACATCGGTATTTAAAGGTGGGGTGGGCAGTTTTATTGTCAAGGCCTTTGAACTCTCCGTCAGTTCCGTCGGCCTTAGTCTTCAGACCGCACGTGCTGAAGGGTATGATGCCGATTTTTCTCTCTCGTCGCCTTCAGACAGGGCACATTTTTTTCCAGGCCAGGATATCATCTGCCTGGAGATGATTTTTGATAAACGCAGCAGAAAAGTTCTTGGCCTCCAGGGGACCGGCCCGATAAACGATGCACTCCTTGCTCGCATTAATGCTGCGGCTGTGGCACTGAGTGTCGGGGCAACAATTGAGGATTTTGCCAATATTGAAATGGCCTATTCGCCGCCTTTTTCAACAGCCATAGATCCAATTAACGCAGCGGCCTATATCGCAGACAACCTCTGTGATAAACGTATGCGGCAGATATCTATGGAAGATTTTTACAGTTGGATGTCCGATCCATCAAGCCATACAGACTGGCAGGTGCTGGATGTCCGTCATGTAAAGCAGGCCACGCCGTTTGTCGAACATTTTGGTCCATCGCTCTGGAATTCTTTACCATATGATCAGGTACGTGACAGGTATTCCGAACTGCCGACGGACAAAAAGTTGATTGTTTTTTGTAATGCGGGCTCCAGGTCATATGAAATTCAGAGATTTCTGGATTTTGTCGGCATAAAAAACAGTACTGTTCTGCCGGGTGGTTTCAATGTCATCAGGCGAATGGGGGCAGACTGGTTACCGGAGTGAAGTATGGCTGAACTGAATTCGCAACATATGATTGAAGAACTTCAGGATAATATCAAAACAGGTGATGCACTCAAAGCTCAACTTGTCTTGGCTCACCTGGAGCAGGTTGACCAGAAGACTCGCAAGCGCCTGGTATATATATTGTCAAGAGCGGATGCCGATTTTTCCGTGCCACTCTACATTTATCTCCTGAATGAACAAATGGCTGTGGCCGATGAGATGCCGATCATTCGGGAAAGCCTGCTTTCCGTTCTGCTCGCCTATCCTGAAAAATTAGTAGAATTTCTAGCGTCTTCGAAAGTTACTGATAAAACTGAATTAATCAGAGTCGTGGGAGAGTTGAAATTTGAAGAGGCAACGCCTGTTCTATTGGATCTCATTGCAGCGTCCGAAAAAGAAGCTGAAATCCTGTTAATAATAGAAAGCCTTGGACTCATCGGTGATCCATTGGCCATCAACACCCTCACCGACTATCTTTATGCAGCGAACAGGGAACTCATCACAGCAGCTGTGCAGTCTCTCGGACAGGTCGGAACGCCTACGGCAATGCATCGGCTCGCTGAACGGATGGGAACCGATAATGAGCTGGACTACCTGATACTTTCGATTTTTTCAGAAGTCCAGGATAGTATTTCATTAGATAAACTCAATGATACAATTCGTTCGCATTATGCTCATATGCGAACTTTTGCCAAATCAGAGCTCGTTAGAATTGGTCCCAAAGCAGTTCCGGTAATGATTGAGAACCTGCTTCATGATGATCCCGATTTTCAGATTCACACCTTGAATGTGCTGGGAGAAATCGGTGATGAGTCTGCTGTGGTGCCTATTCGAAAGTTACTGACCAACGAACCTAAAAGCGCCAATGTTCGTTTTGCCGCCTATGAGGCTTTGGCTCTTCTGCCACTGAAAAAGGGTGCCTATACTCTCACTGCGGGATTATCCGATCCTGAAGACCATGTGTGCATCGCTGCAGCCAGAGCGATTGATAAGAATTTTTCAACGATTCTTGGGGCGGGAATTAAAAACCTGTTACGCGGTCAGGAGAATGAAGCGCGGCATATTGCCAAGATTATTGTCAATGCCCAGGTTGACAGTATCTTCCTGCATCTTGCCGATGATGAACTGTTCGAGGAACTTGCACTTTACTATCTTCCCCATGCCCATAAGGACATGCGAAACCATTATTATAATCTCCTGAAAGAAGCGGGAAAAAATGATTTCGCCAATAAACTTATTGGAAAAGAAGATCAGGCCACGAGACCAAAGATTGTGGCTGTTGACGATTCAAGAATGATCCTCAATATTTACAAAGCCACGTTGCATGAACTGGGGTTTGATCCGATACTCTTTGAATTCCCCGCATCTGCCCTTGAATGGTTACAAACGGAAAAACCTCTGATGGTTCTCACCGATCTTAATATGCCGAATATTTCGGGGATACAGTTGACTGAAAAAATCCGAGTGAAACATTCAGCAGAACTTTTACCGATTATTATGGTAACGACCCAGAATGAGACGCAGGATAATGATGATGCTTATGCGGCAGGTGTAAATGCCATTGTCCATAAACCGTTTAATGCGAAAACCCTTGGAGCTGCTATGGATAAGCTCCTCAAAGGATAGATGACTCGACTGAATCAAAAAATCTTCCCACATCACCAGGCTTATGGGCATCAGAGCCGAAAGCCATTTCGCCTGATGCATGTCCACAAAGACGAGTATGCACATGACTGTCGCAAAGTGATGGGGAATGTGCGCCGGAAAGCTTACTCACAAATTACAATGGCGGCTGATACCTGATGGGAAAATGCTCTAACTCAGGCATTTCCTTTTGGAAAGAAATGTAACACTCCATCAATGTCGGAAGTATCGCAGACATGACCCAGTTCGAGTTCAAGATCAAGATATTCTTCAATGCCTTCAATTTTGAGGGAGAGAGCGGGACCATCGGGAAGGTGATAGACTACAGTGCTGACACCAGTTAAATCAATTGGACGACTAAATATTTTCATTCTATAAAAATCCTTGTGCTGCCGGTCTCCCGGCATACTAAAATAAACAGCAAAAACTCCAAGCAAGTTGACATATACGATCTATTTAAGAAAACTGCAAGCGATAACCTGCATGTTTGGGTGGTTTATTTCGGCAGACCATTGGAATGGCGGGGGTTTGTGGCGAGAAATGATTAAGAATGGGAGTGCAGATGAAATGGGTTTACACAATGGACGGAGAAGTTTATTATGAAAAACTGTTTGCGATAAACTCAACCCTGCGAAATACTGGGTCCGATATAATATTTACTTTTAGGTGATGTGATGAGTAATGAAGGAAGTGACGCCAAGGTAAGAACTCTCTTTGGTAAAGAAAAAAATCCATCTTCAATTGAACCGAAAAAACTCACACTTGACAGTCCTTTGAAGTTTCGCTGTCATCCGGGAGTAAGATGTTTTACAGCCTGCTGCGGTGGAATCAAAATTGTTCTGACACCCTACGATATTCTCCAGTTGTGCAAACGGTTAAACATTCCGGCCCATGAATTTCTCCATAAGTTCACCATGCCGACATACCTTGAGAAAACAGATATGCCGGGTGTTATGATCAAGCTGCGGGATGAAGACAATAAATGTCCTTTTGTGACTCCTGAAGGATGCACCGTTTATACTGATCGTCCCACGGCATGTCGATATTATCCCGTTGGTATGGCTGATTTCCATGAGGGTGGATCTCGAGATGCCGATGGTACCGAGGTTAAATCGGCAGAGGAAAAGTTTTTCTTCACCGTGAGGGAAGATCACTGCAAAGGTTTTGAAGAAGACAAACATTGGACTATTCGCGAGTGGCGGGCAGACCAGGGGGTTGACGTACGGGACGAGATGAACAAAGAATGGTTGCGACTGGTAATGCGGCGTAAATCTTTCGGCCTCCAGGCAACTTTGTCAGAGCAGGCGAAACGCATGTTCTTTATGGCCTCTACCGATATCGCCACCTTCCGCAAATTTGTTTTCGAGAGCTCTTTTCTTGACACTTATGATTTGGATCAAGCGACAATTGATAAAATTCGGGAAGACGATGTTGAGTTGATGCTTTTTTCTTTCAGATATCTGGCAGCCACTCTTTTTGGAGCTCAGACCTTAAATATTAAAGAAGAAAAAATAAAAGCTAAAGTGGCTCAGATGAAAGAACGACAGGAGGAAGTAGTTACTCAATCTGTTAAAGAATATGAAGCGCTGAAAGCTGAGACGGCTAAGATTAAAGCAGATACAGGGATTGAGAAAAAATAATCTCCCCAAAGAACTGGTAGAATAAAAAAAGGCCTGGTGGTAATTAACCACCAGGCCTTTTTTTGTTTTGAGTACAGCTGCTCCATTCCATAATATCATGAAATGGAGCAGAGTGGAAACGTTTATTCTTCCACTTTTGTCTCAGGCTCAAGGGCAGCAGCAAGACTCTTGAGGAATCTCCAGCTCTTGAGAACGTCCTTCTGGGATTGAGCAAGGAGTGACTCTGCATTAGCAGGATTGACCCGCTTCAGGGTACGATAGCGATTTTCGCCAAGAGCGTACTCTTCAAAGCTGATGGTCGGCTCAGCTTTAGAGTCAATGATCAGTGGATTCTTGCCCTGAGCTTCCAGGTCAGGGTTGAATCTGTACAGCGGCCAGTGACCACAGGCAACTGCTTTTTTCTGTTGTTCAAGGCCAAGAGCCATGTTGATACCATGGTTAATGCAATGTGCATAGGCAATAATCAGGGATGGTCCGTCGTAGGCTTCTGCTTCGGCAATTGCTTTAATAGCCTGTGCAGGATTTGCTCCAAGGCTAATTTGAGCAACATAGACATTGCCATAGGTGGCGAATATCATACCCATGTTTTTCTTGGGCATTTTCTTGCCGGCTGAGGCAAATTGGGCTGTGGCAGCACGTGGAGTAGATTTTGACATCTGGCCGCCGGTATTGGAGTAAACTTCAGTGTCGAGCACGAGAATGTTGACGTTTTCACCGGAAGCAAGGACATGATCCACACCGCCGTAACCAATATCATATGCCCAGCCATCTCCACCAAAGGCCCAAACTGATTTTTTCACCAGAAAATCGGTGAGATGTAGCAGGCGACGGGCAATTGGATCACTGTTTTTCTCAATTATGGTATTGAGTTCAGCAACCCGAGCCCGTTGGGCTTCGATATCCATCTGGGTATCTTGCCGGCCTTCCAGGAGAGCTGTTGCCAGATCCTGTTTAACGATCCCTGCTTCAACTGCACTGTTCAAAAGTTCAGCAGCCTGTTGCTGCATTTTATTTACGGTGGTACGCATTCCGGCAGCGAATTCGGCATTGTCCTCGAACAACGAGTTAGCCCAGGTAGGACCGCGGCCGTCTTTACGCTTGCTGTATGGAGTGGTTGGCAGGTTGCCGCCGTAAATAGAGGTACAACCGGTAGCGTTACCAATGTACATTCTGTCACCGAACAACTGGGAGACGAGCTTGATGTACGGAGTTTCCCCACAACCGGCACAGGCACCGGAGAACTCAAACAACGGTTGTTTCAACTGGCTGCCTTTAATAGTCGCCAGGTTAATATCAGCCGGGTTGATTTCAGGCAGGTTCAGGAAGTAATCGACGTTCTGAGACTGAACAGCCTTAAGTTCTTCACTGTTTGGAACCATCTCAAGTGCTTTGGTTTTTGCAGGACAGACACTGACACAGAGGGTGCAGCCACAGCAATCTTCGGTGAAAATCTGGACAGTAAATTTCTGGCCTTTAAAAGCTTTGCCGACAGCATCGACAGATTCAAAGGCTTCCGGCGCATCTATCAATTCCGGATAGATTTTGATGCGGTTTGCTGCATGCGGACAAACAAGCGCACATTGGCCGCACTGAATACAGTTTTCAGGAATCCAGCGAGGAACGGAAACAGCGATGTTACGTTTTTCATATTGGGTGGTGCCTGTTGGCCAGGTGCCATCTGCAGGAATTTGGGACACTTTCAGCGATGTGCCTTTACCTTCAATTATCTTGGCGGTAACTTCTTTGACAAATTTAGGCGCATGATTCGGTACTACAGGAGGTATCGCTTTGCCGTCAACATTTGCACCAAGTTCTACCTTGACGATATTCTTTACTGCTCCATCAACCGCGCTGTAATTCATTTCAACGACTTTGTCGCCCTTCTTGCCGTAGGTCTTTTTAATCGCTTTCTTGATTGCTGCAATCGCCTCTTCTTCTGTAAGAATACCGGAAATCAAGAAGAATGCCGTCTGCATAATCATGTTAATACGGGCGCCCAGTCCAAGGGCGAGTCCCAGGGAAACGGCGTCGATGATATAGAACTTGGCGTTCTTATTGATCAGGTCTCTCTGAACTTTTCCGGGGAGTTCATTCCAGACGGTATCTTTGTTAAAGTTGGTGGTTAGCAGGAAGGTGCCGCCTTCTTCAAGGTTTGTCAGCATATCGACCTGATTAAGAAAGGTGAAGTTATGGCAGGCGATGAAATTTGCTTTGTCGATCAGGTATGGTGCAATAACCTGGTTTTTACCAAAACGAAGGTGACTTGTGGTGATGGATCCCGATTTTTTGGAATCATACACAAAGTAGCCCTGGGCGGAGTTTTCCGTTTCGGTACCGATGATTTTGATAGTGTTTTTGTTGGCCCCAACAGTACCGTCGGAACCAAGTCCGTAGAACATGGCCCTGTAGACATCCTTTCCTTCGATATTAAAGGATGCATCGTAGCTGAGGCTCGATAAGGTTACATCATCGTTTGGACCAACACAGAATTTATTCTTTGGAGCCATATCAGACATATTGTCAAACACAGCCTTGACCATTGCCGGGGTGAATTCTGCTGAACCCAGACCGTAACGACCGGAAAGAATGACCGGTGGATAGATGGAGCTGTTTGCTTCAGCGGCTTCGCCAATAGCTGCACGAACATCAAGATAAAGAGGTTCACCGGATGAGCCAGGTTCTTTTGTCCGGTCAAGAACTGTAATTCTTTCTACGGAAGCAGGAAGAGCATTGACCATGGCTTTGGAGTCGAACGGACGAAACAGGCGAACCATCACCATACCAACTTTTTCACCTTGAGAGATGAGGTAGTCGATTGTTGAGGCTACAGTTTCGCAACCTGAACCCATCATGACAACGACATCTTCCGCATCGGGCGCACCATAATAATCAAAGAGGTGGTACTGGCGTCCAACAATGCCGGCAAACTTGTCCATTGTTTCCTGCACGATACTGGGCGCGGCGTTGTAGTATTTATTAACGGTTTCACGACCGGTAAAATAAACATCGGGGTTCTGGGCAGTACCGCGGATGGTTGGATGATCAGGGGAAAGGGCTCTGTGTCTATGTTCAAAGATCAGTTCTTCATCGATCATTTCGGACATCTGGTTGAAGCTGATTTCCTCGATTTTCTGGATTTCATGAGAGGTACGGAAACCATCGAAGAAATGCATGAACGGGATGCGGGAAGCAAGTGTTGCCTGCCCTGCGATCAATGCCATATCCATGGCCTGTTGAACATTCTCAGAACAGAGCATGGCCCAACCGGTCTGACGTGCGGCATAGATATCACTATGATCGCCAAAAATTGACAGACCCTGGCAGGCTATGGCTCTTGCCGTTACATGGAAAACCGTCGAGGTAAGTTCACCTGCGATTTTGTACATATTGGGAATCATCAGCAACAGGCCCTGGGAAGCCGTGAAGGTCGTGCAAAGAGCGCCGGTGGTAAGCGATCCATGAATGGAGCCGGCCACTCCTGCTTCGGATTGCATCTGGTTAACTACGGGTACTGTGCCCCAGATGTTTTTCTGTAAAGCAGCCGATTTTGAATCAGCTTCTGCAGCAAGAGGGGTGGATGGAGTGATGGGGTAAAGGGTGATGACTTCACTAGTGGCATAGGCGACATGGGTGCACGCCTGATTACCGTCAATTGTTACCATCTTTCGCGACATAATTTGTTCTCCTTTGTTATTCCTATTAGGTGTGCCAGCAACGTGGCGAAAACTGCCGAAATAGTATAAATGTCCTGAAGGGCTTATTCTATCGTATTAGAAATACCCGGTGATAATAGTATATGGTGCGCTGAATTACAACTAATAGAACGATATTTTTCGTCGAGCACTATATGATAAACGAGAGACCGATGCAATGGATGAGAAACGTTGATTGGTATCATAAATAAAACCAATTAATAGTCAGGCTGTTGTTGCTGTCGTTCCAGTAATAAATATCGACTGTTTTGCTTAAGCGTTACGTCTAAAAAGGATGCACATATGTTGAGAATTCAGGATCCTGATTTGGGAAAATTATTGAATTATCTTGCCCGGCAAGAGGAGTTCGTTTTTCTGGATACTTCACGACCGGACCATGAAAATTTCCAATCATTATTGTTCCTTAAGCCGGTTGATCGGCTGATTTGCAGGGCTGGTGACGATCTTGAAAAGTATCTGGCCGATCTCCAGGAGCGTTTGGCAAATGGGTTCTATCTTGCCGGTTGGGTAGGATATGAATTTGGCGCTTTGCTTGAAGACAAAATTGGTGCCCAATCCAGTCGTCCTGACGACATTCCGCTGATATTGGCTGATTTAGGGGTTTTTTTAAAACCACATACATTCGACCACTTTACAGGTCAAAACAACTTTCCATTCGAAGCAGGTTTCGAATTCACAGAAACTGCGTTCAGTCTTTCCAATCTCAAACCAAATATGGAAAAAAATGAGTTTATAGAAAAACTTAACCTCGTGAGAGAGTATATAGACGCTGGCGATACCTATCAGGTTAATTATACCATGAAGCTGCTTTTCGATTTTGCCGGTTCCGCCGAAACACTCTACTCCGTTCTGCGTAAAAATCAGTCTGTTGCCTACAGTGCATATATTCGAAACGGTGAAGAACGGACTTTATCCTTTTCACCAGAGTTATTTTTCAGGAAAAAGGATGATGAGATCACTGTCCGGCCCATGAAGGGAACAGCTTCAAAGGGAAGAAACAATGCGGAAGAGCGGCGTAATAGTCATGAACTCCATCACGACGGCAAAAACAGAAGTGAAAATGTCATGATTGTCGACCTGCTTCGCAATGATCTCGCTCGGCTGATGTTCGGACATGGAAAGAGCAGGGTATTTGTTGACTCGCTCTTCGATGTTGAGTCCTACGAGAGCCTGCTGCAGATGACCTCAACGATAAAAGCAAAAAGTGCGTCGGCAACCATGTCGAAACTCAAGCTTACGGAGCTGTTTCGTGCTTTATTTCCCTGCGGGTCGATAACCGGAGCGCCAAAAATTCGAACAATGCAGATCATCGACGAACTGGAAAAAGATCGACGGGGAGTTTACACTGGTGCCATTGGATATTTTGGCCCTGATGGATCTGCTGTTTTTAACGTCCCGATCCGTACGATTCGGTTGCAGGGGAATTCTGGTGAAATGGGCATCGGCGCGGGTATTACCCACGGTTCAATACCTGAAGACGAGTGGCAGGAATCTCTTTTGAAAGGTCGATTTCTGACCCACTCCCAACCGGATTTTCAGTTGTTCGAAACAATTTTGTGGCGTCCAGGTACAGGTTACTGGCTCCTTGAAGAACATCTTCGACGGCTTGCAGGCGGAGCACAATTTTTTAATTTTTCATGTGATTTGGATGCGGTTCGTGTGCGACTCTGTCATGAAGAAGCACTTTTAAAAGGCAGGTGCCATCGGGTTCGTCTGGTTCTGTCAAAGGATGGTCGGTTATCGCTCACAGCCGCAGCCTGCGATGCTCCTGTGCTTACCGATCTGCCGTTTGATCCAACGCAAAACCCGGTTGCTGATTGTGCGATAGTCGATTTTTCAACCCATAGAATTACTTCTGAACACTCCCTGGCGTTTCCATAAAACCACCATGCGCAGACTATACGATGAGGAATATGAGCAAGCCCGGAAGAAGGGGTTGTTCGACTATATTTTCTGCAACAGCGCTGGGGAAGTTACAGAAGGATGCATAACAAATGTAATTATTTACAGCGAAGGCAAATATATGACACCCCCGGTTGCAAGTGGCCTGCTGCCTGGTGTTCTGCGAGAACATTTATTAACAGAAGGTGCTCATCCCATTCTGGAAAAAGTGCTTACCAGGCAGGACGTCATATCCGCGAAAGCACTTTTTGTCTGTAATTCAGTACGAGGATTGGTACGGGTAAGGCTGCAGGCAGAAGAGTTTCAGTGAATCATGGAATCATCCTGTTCGGGAGTAATTTGTACAGGCGGAATGAGCAGGTTATGCACTTTTCCAAGTTCTCTAACTGATGTCAAGAATGAGGAGGGGAGTGGAATGTCACGATCTTCTATAAGAAAATCGAGCTCTTTCGCACGAAGAAGAGTAGCCGAACTGTCGCCGCCTTCCTGATGGTCACAGAGGGTCTGAATTCGCAGGGCATCAGTGAGAAACGTGCGAAGGTTGCCCAGGTTCTCTTTAAGGTTCAGAAGTTCCTGTTCAATATCCCCCCAGTTCTCTTTACAGAAAATGACAAATTTTTCCTCCGGATTCTGCGTACCAAAGACTTCATTAGTGATTGAGCCCGCCAGCATGGCTAATTTTGATTTGTCCAGATCCGGCATCTTTTTCATAAGATTGGTTCTCACTTCTTTAAAGACGACCATCTGAACAACGCTCACACCTTCTCGAAGTGACCTGATAAGTTGTGATTTTTTTTCGGTTGGTTTCGCTTCCATTGATTTATCTGCGCTTAGAGAATAATTTTTACTGCAGGGCAGCATTTGAGGGCTTCATACACTTTGAGTCGGTATTCCTCAGATGGCACTTCAAGTTCCGCATTGAGGCTGTGATATTTACCCTTTGAACTCATGTTGGAATGGCTGATTTTGACAGAGAGAGGGGAGCATGCCGAAATAATAATATCCTTAAGCAGGCTGCAATCTTCTCCTATTACTTTATAAACCCAGGTGCAGGGATATTCTATTTCAGGTCGCTCAATTGACCTTTGGGCAGGATTCTTGCTATGTTGTATCATGATGTCCTTTTGACAAATTGTGGTGCTGTGAGAGTTGATCCGCAGAAAAAGTAATAATGAATGAGTCCGCAAGAGTCAAGGAAAAGACCGTTTCACAGTTTGAGTTTTAGTCAGTTACCAAGGAAAACATTTACGGTGCAATGAAATACTCTTTTGAGTAAATAGGGATCGGGTGCTACAATGGATCAATGGGACAACTGTCGAAAAAACAGTAAAGGTAAACATCCAGATATCACAATGAATAATTAAGAGGGAATTCCTTTGGATTTAAGCACAACACAAGCACTTCGTGACGCACTTTTTGAGAGCGAAGCTCAGAAAAAAGCAATTTCTGATGGATTCAATGGAATACTTATCCTTTTTGATCGAGATATGAAGGCAAAGTGGGTTAATAGAGAGCTTGCCCAAAAAATGCAGGATGTGATTGGAAAAACATGTCACGAGATCTTTTGTTCCCAAACTGAAAAATGTGAATTGTGTGCCTTCCGGAGGAGCTTTGAGAGTGGCAACATCGAATCGAGTACCCAAAGGATTGGGATTTTTGGTCAGGGTGACGATGAAACGATTTTTGATGTTACAGCTTCTCCGGTAAAAGATAAAAATAGCCAAATCTCAGGAGTTATTGTCATAGCCCAGAATGTGACTGAACAGTACAGGTTGGAAAGACAGTTGCGGCACACCCAGAAAATGGAAGCAATCGGTACTCTGGCGGGTGGAGTTGCTCATGACTTTAACAACGTTCTTACTCCAATAATGGGATATGCGGAAATCGTCCGTCTTAAACTGAGTCAGGACGGTTTCAAGGACAAAATCGTTTATGAATATCTAGAGCAAATTCTCAAAGCGTCCAAAAGGGCAAAATCACTCGTGGAACAAGTCCTGACGTTTTCCAGGAGCATTGAGCGGAAAGCGGTATTACAATACATGCACCCAATCGTTAAAGAAGTAATGAAACTTATGCGGGTGACTTTGCCGAGCACTATTGTCATTAAAGAAGAGGTAAATGAACGATGTGGGCGGGTGTTGATCGATCCTGTCCAGATTCATCAGGTACTGATAAATCTTTGTACCAATGCCGCCCATGCAATGATTGGCAGGCACGGAGTGCTCACAGTTAAGCTGGACAAGGTTCCAACAACAGAAGGTGGCAAGGACTGGCTGGAGTTAAGTGTTGCCGATACCGGAAGTGGTATTGAAGAGGAATTTCTTGACAGAATTTTCGAACCTTATTTTTCCACGAAAGAAAAAACCAGCGGCACCGGCATGGGACTGGCAATGGTGCATGGTATTATCAGTGGTCAGGGAGGTAATATTACGGTAGAAAGCGAGGTTGGCAAGGGATCGGTCTTTAGAGTACGTCTGCCCATAGCTCAGAAAGAAACTGCCATTGAACAGGTTTTATCCTGGAACCTGCAGGGTGGTTCCGGCAAAATCCTGCTTGTTGATGATGAAGAACAGGTTGTTCAGGTAACCGGAGAAATTCTGAATAATCTAGGTTATGAGGTTGTCGGCAGGACTTCACCACAGGACGCACTGACCCTTTTCTCCAGTTCACCTGGTGCTTTTGACCTTATCCTTACCGATTTAACCATGCCCGGCCTGACTGGCCTGGAGCTGAGTGAGAAGGTTAAAGAGTTAAGACCGGATATCCCGATTATTCTTTTTACCGGATATTCCGATCAGGTTTCCAAAGATGCCGCAATAGCGGCCGGCATCGCCGAGTACTGTATGAAACCAATTTCAATGAGGGATCTCTCGACAGTCGTCGGGCGATTTCTCGGAACAGATAAAGAGATAGGTCAACATAACCTTATTAACGATTAGCTCCATTAATCAGGCTGATCTGATCGTTCAATGTCCAGAAGTCGTAAATATATCCACAACCCAATAATCCACCGGTACAGAGATAGATCAGGCCGGTTATCCATTTTCCCATATACATCCTGTGGATTCCGAAGAGTCCGAGAAACGCCAGGAGCAGCCAGGCAAGGTTAAAATCTACTGGACCTTTGCGGTAGAGAATATCTGCCTGTCTGTTCATTCCCGGGATGAGAAAGATATCAATAAACCAACCAACAAAAAATAGTCCCAGGGTGAAAAAGTAGAGTGTGCCGCTCAATTGCTTTCCGTAGTAGAATCGGTGTGCCCCAAGGAAACCGAGAAGCCAGAGGAGATAGCCAACCAGAATGGAATGTGTTGTTTCATTATTATTTGTCATTATGCCCCGGTATTTTTTGTTTGAGACTTTGCACACGGCTCCAGGCCTTTTCAATTCTTGCCTCTGTTATTGTCCCCTTGTCAAGCCCCTTTAGAACAGCATCTTTCACGTTGTGAAGTATAAAGGGGTCATGATTGAGATTATTGCCAATGATTACAAGATCCACTCCTGCGGAGAGTGCTCTGCAGCAGGCTTCCTCTAGTCCATAGCGTTCGGTAATAGCTTTCATCTGCATATCGTCAGAGATGACAACACCATCGAACTGTAGTCGCCGCCGGACGAGTTCTTGAATTGTTGCATGGGACAGAGTTGCAGGATATTGCCCGTCAAACTTACTGTTAAACAGATGTCCGAGCATTATTCCATCTACCTGTTTTTCAAAGATAAGTTGTTGATATGGCAGTAATTCGGTGTCCTGCCAGGTTTCTGTTATATCAACAAATCCAAGATGTGAGTCGGTGCGGGAGCTGCCGTGGCCGGGGAAATGTTTCAGACAGCAGAGTATTCCCAGCTGTCTGTGTTCTTTGATCCATGCCCCGGCGTGGGCGGCGACAACGAATGGGTCTGCTGAAAAACTGCGGCCGTATTTCCCAATTATCGGATTTTCTTTATAGACATTAAGGTCAACTACCGGAGCAAGGTTAAAGTTTATACCAACATCTCGAAGCATTGCGGCGGTTTGGCGTGCACTTTCTATGGTTGGCGTCAGATCATGGGATTGGCCAAGCTCAAATGCAGCTGGAGTGACCGGAAAGCCTCGCTCTTTTTTGAAGCGATTTACCTGGCCGCCTTCCTGGTCTACAGCGATGAGAAGGGGTCCTTCTGCCAGGTCCTGCAAGTATCCGGTGAGTCCACTCAGTTGTTTGACATTGATTATATTATTGGTTTCCTTTGAGATGGCAAGGAAACGGTCAAAGAGGATAACCCCGCCAAGATTTCCTTTACGGATATCCAGGGATATCGGGTGGTCATCTGTAAGAGTGTCCCCTGCAAAACCTAAAATAAAGAGTTGACCAATTTTTTGTTCCAGAGAGGAGCTCGCCATTTTTTTTTCAGGGTGTTGTGGTGATTCATGGATTTGTCCAGTCAGTTATGTCCTGAGAAGTACTTTTTGACGATGAAATTGTCAAAGAAATTTTCGTCAAGAATGGAGTGTCAAGAATATGACACATGGGGGGCGGTCGACTGAAATCTTCCCCGGGAGAGGGTTTAGTAGAAATAAGGCTGGCCATTATGTTCTGAAAATATCTTAAAATATCGAACAATTAAGCTGAATGTTCCAGTTTTTACAGACGGAGTTCGATGTTGTTGGCATGGAAAGTGCTAGATAAAAATACAGAAAGTTAAGGTAAAGATTTTTTGGTCGCTGGCCGATAACAATAGTAATTAAAAAAATCTTTTCAAAATGCACAATATTTAGGAATATCGCTCATGACTCTCACTACCAAAGATACTCAATTTTTCGGATCAAACCTGCAACAGGCTGAGCTGGAAAAAGTTATGATCGAGCTGAACTATGTAAAAAAACAATCTGAACGACTCGATCTTATTAATAAACTGCATGCAAGAATGACTGGAGTACTTAGCCTGACCGGAATGATTGAAGCATATTCGGTTTGGTTGATGCCCCAGGTTGAACATGAACTCATCGGCTACAACAACAGTATTCGAAACAAACGACATTTATTTTGCTCCGGACATGGACCAAATAGACGTAAAGCAATTGCTTTTGCAGAGCAACTCATCGAGGATAAGTCTCAACTCGATAGTTCTTTCACTAAAAAAGATGGCCGGTTTGCCTATAAATGGGTTTTTGAGACAGCGGATGACTCCGGAATCCTCCTTATTCTGAAGAAAGGTCATCAATTATCTTCTGATAAAATCGAACTGATCAATCATTCGATTGAAATATTGGCGGAATGTCTGCGGCGCGGGCTTGAGTATGAAGATCTGTTCGAGCGGGCAAGCAGTGACTCTCTTACCGGCCTTTCAAACCGGCGGGTATTTGATGAGCGAATTTATGGCATGATAGAAAGTGCCAAACGTTACAAGCATCCTCTCTCCATGATTTCCATGGACCTGGACAGGTTCAAGGAAATTAATGACAATCTCGGTCATCAGGCGGGAGACAAAGTTCTGCAATCGGTAGCTAAAGTACTGAAAACGGCTGTTCGGTCTACTGATCTCCTGATACGTATGGGTGGGGACGAATTCCTGCTTATACTTGACAACACTGATCTCGGCAATGCCAGAATTTTGGCAGAAAGATTGTGTGCTGCCGTTGACGAGCTTGATATCTGGGCTAACGAAAAAATCAAACTTGGCGTCTCTATCGGACTTACCCAACTCAAGCAGGAAGAATCCCTGAAACAATGGCTGGAGCGTACTGATGATATCCTCTATCATGCCAAGGCCGAAGGACGTTCAAGGGTTGCGGTAGATTAAAGTCTCCAGACAGCATACTCTCAAAAATAAAAAGGCCGACTTGCAAAAGTCGGCCTTTTTGTTTTTTATAAAAAAGAGGGTGGAGCTTTATGCTTTGTGAATTGCAATTTTGATTGGAATGGCATGCAGCGACCTGCTGTGTTGCTCCGTATAACCAAGACTCCATTCTCCACATTTATATTCGTCACCAATCAGGATGTCGAGTTCGCGGACAATGCCATTAATATTTATAACAGGATGACGGGAAAAAACCTGGGGGAGCCCCTGGGTAAGGTTGCAGGCCAAACAGCAATTTGGTCGTTCATGCAGGAGCAATTCCATGATCAGGGTCTTGCCGTTGCAGTCACGGTATGCCAGTTCGATGTCATAAGATCCTTCATCGGCATCGCCGAAAAGGGCTTCAAAAAAATCATCAGTCCTTGATTTAGGAAAAATATTTTCTAAGTTTTCTTTGGTCAGAATAGTCTTAATTGTATTAATTGTCATATTGGGAGTGGGATGTCATAAAGATACTATGTTAGTTCTTGTCAAGAGCTGGTAATTGCCGGGATAATGGTGTGATAGTATCCAGTAGAAGCTATTTTGTCAACCAACGTTGCGGCGGGAAATGCCCTGTGTTAAAGTAGCCGCCATGAAAAATCAAAGAAATTCTCTATCATCAGGTCCAGCCTCCGCAATAGTTAATCTGGAGCAACTGAACGAATCACAATATGAAGCGGTAACGACCACAGAAGGTCCTGTATTGGTTATTGCCGGTGCAGGAAGTGGCAAGACCCGGACACTCGTGTACCGCGTGGCTCATCTCGTGGAAAAGGGTGTTCCGCCGGAAACAATTTTGCTCCTCACCTTTACCAGAAAATCCAGCCAGGAAATGTTGTGGCGTGCCGGCAGGCTGCTCAACGATAATTGCAACAGGGTTGTGGGCGGAACCTTTCACGGCGTAGCCAATATGCTGCTCAGGCGCTATGGTTCCCAAATTGGATTTGGGGCATCATTTACCATTATCGATCGCTCCGATGCCGAAGGTATCATTAACCTCCTGAAATCATCAATTGGACTGGCCAAAAAAGACAAGAGATTCCCCTCTAAACGTGCAATAATCAATATGATAAGCGGCTCCGTCAACAGGTCAATCGATCTTGAGGGACTCGTTCAGGACCAATATGCTCATCTTTCAGAGCATCTTGAGGATATACTGACCCTGCACAAACACTATCAGTCATTTAAATTTGACCACGGCTTGATGGACTATGACGATCTGCTGGTCAACTGGAAAAGACTTCTTGCAGAGTCGCCGGAGGTACAGCAGGCCATATCGGAAAGATTTTCCTATATTATGGTCGATGAGTATCAGGATACCAACCTTATCCAGGCCGATATTATCAGGCTGGCGGCCCATACCCACGATAATGTCATGGTTGTGGGTGATGATTCCCAGTCTATTTATTCCTTCAGGGGCGCTGACTTTTACAACATTATGCGCTTCCCAAAGGTCTTTAAGGGCACCAGGATAATCAAGCTGGAGGAAAATTACCGATCGACCCAGCCGATACTCTCGCTCACCAATGATATCATCAGAAATGCTGCGGAGAAGTATACCAAGACACTTTTTACAAGCATTGAAGGCAATTTGCGGCCGATGGTCTATGCCGGGAGAGATGAGCGCGATGAGGCTTCCTTCATCGTCAGGACAATAAAGAAGCTGCTGGCGAAAGGAGTTGAGCTGCAGGATATTGCCGTTCTGTTCCGCTCGAGTTTTCACTCCTATAAACTTGAACTGGCACTTGGGGCGGAAAACCTGGAATTCGAGAAACGGGGAGGGCAGAAATTAACCGAGTCGGCCCATATGAAAGATATGATCGCCTTTCTGCGGGTGTTGGTCAACCCTCAGGACACTTTGTCCTGGAACAGGATCCTGCTCCAGCTCGAAAAGGTAGGACCGGCCACCGCCCAGAAAATATCAGCGACTATTGCCGGTGCGGCCGATGCACTCGAGGCTTTGAAGGCCTATTCGCCAGGAAACACCTGGAAGGATTCTTATGTAAGACTGGTGCAGCTTTTTATCGATTTACATCGTGAAAATCAGACGCCCTCAGCTCTTTATGAGATTGCCCTTACCTATTATCAGCCACTCTTTGAGAGGCTTTACAGTGATGATTATCCTAAACGGCAGAAGGATCTCGAACAACTCAAAAGTATCATGGATGGCTATGGAGACCTGCAGAGTTTTATTGATGACACGACTCTTGATCCGCCCGAAGAGAGTGGGACGGATAACAGGGGAACGGAGCGGCTCATTCTGTCAACAATACATTCTTCCAAGGGGCTGGAATTTGAGGCGGTATTTGTAATCGGTGTGGCGGATGGGCGGTTTCCCCACACCTCCGCAATTTTTGGTGAGCAATGGGAAGAAGAGCGAAGATTGCTCTATGTAGCTGCAACCAGGGCCAAAAAATATCTGTACCTGACCTATCCCAGGCAGATGATGACCCCGGACAGACAATTTCGAAGAGTCGGCATGTCGCCTTTTTTGAGCGAGTTGAGCGGGGGGCTCCTTGAACAGGTGAAGGAGAGTTATGAAGATGATGGAGGAGCTTTCAGTTTTCAATCGGATTCCTTCCCTGCACTCGCAAAAAAGAAAAATCAAAAGAAATTGGAAATGACAGATTTTTCAGTGGGGTGTAAAGTAAATCATTCATATTTTGGTAACGGTGTCGTCACCAAACTTTCGAAAGCTCGATCACTTGATATACACTTTGATAGATATGGTTTGAAAACTCTCCATCTGGACTACGCAAAACTGACGATTCTTTGATCATACTCTAACTCCCACCAAAGATTGAAAAATTCCATTATGACATATAAAGAAGTTCTGGCTCATCTCGATGCCTTGCAGATGCATAAGATCAAGCTTGGCCTTGAAGCTATGCAGTCATTTCTTGAAAAAGTGGACAGGCCCGAAAATCGCCTCAAGTTTGTCCACGTTGCCGGAACCAATGGCAAAGGTTCTGTTTGTGCCGCAGTTTCCGAGGTGCTTGGCCTGGCCGGCTACAGGGTAGGAGTTTACACTTCACCCCATCTGAGCAGTGTGCGTGAACGGTTCAGGATCGGCAGTGAATATATTACCGAGGAAACATTTGCCGCACTTGGCAGCAGGATTTGTAAGGTTCTGGGTGAGGAACAGATAACCTATTTTGAGTTTACCACCGCACTTGGTTTGCTTTGGTTTGCTGAATCGAATGTCGATCTGGTTCTGCTGGAAACCGGGATGGGTGGTCGACTCGATGCCACCAATGTGGTAACTCCCCTGATTTCGGTTATCACCAGTGTCAGTATGGATCATGAAGCGTATCTCGGCACCAGTTTAACCGAAATTGCCGGAGAAAAGGCCGGTATCATTAAGCCTGGAGTTCCGGTTGTGTCAGGGGCCTTATATCCGGAGGTCACTGCTGTTATCGAGGCGGTGTGTAACAAGAAGGGGGCACCACTTTATTCAATTCGTCAGGATTTTGACTACACGGTTCATTCTGATAAAACCTGGACCTGGACTGGGAAGAACTCTCTTGGAAATAAAGAAATAAAAAATCTGCGCTGCAGCCGTTCAAGTCTTGTTCAGCAGGAGAATGATTCGCTTTCGATTGCCGCCTTGCAGCTTCTGCGAGAAAATGGATATAAGGCAGACGAGCAGCAGATTCGCGAGGGACTTGCCAAGGTAAAATGGCCGGGCAGGATGGAGTGTTTTGAGCTGGAGTATGACCACTCTGCTGGTCAAAAAAAAGCAGGAAAAAGGACGAAGTTTCTCCGCTATCTCCTTGATGGTGCGCACAATACTGATGGTGTCAAAAATTTGGCAAAAACCCTTCAGGAAAATTTCAAGTACAGAAAACTTATTGGGATCTGGGGTGCGATGATCGATAAAGATCTCTCTACGACCCTTGGCCTGATTTGCCCGCTTCTGGATGAATTGATACTAACTCAGCCGGAGGGAGAGCGGGCCGCTACCCCTGAACAAATTTATGCCATCCTCAATAAAGAACATAAACAAAAAGCCCGTTGTGTCGCAAAGGTCGACGAAGCACTTTCGGCGGCTCAAGAGAGTGCAGAAGATGAAGATCTTATTGTCGTTGGTGGTTCTCTGTATCTTTTAGGCGAAATCCGACACAATTTGCTTGGAGATCTCGTTTAGTGGCAAGGGAATTTCTTGATTTCGATGCGCCTGATGACGCAGAGATCAGGGCAGAGCGCGGTAAAGCCAGGGATCTGCGAAAAACTCGCTGGTGGCAGCAAAAGACCGGCCCCGGACTATGCCACTATTGCGGGAAAAAAGTCGCCTTCAAGGATATCACCATGGACCACCTGGTACCGCTCGCACGAGGCGGGCGTTCGACCAAGGACAATCTCGTTCCCTGCTGCAAGGAGTGCAATAATCTTAAAAAAAGCATGCTGCCCCTGGAATGGGAAGAATATCTCGAAAAGGTGGCTAAGGAAAATCAGTGAAAATGTGCACAAAATCCATTTTCTCCTCGCATGCTTCACCGATTTCGTTTAAAAGCATTGAGCAATTTCCAAAATTTGGTTAATTTTTGCGCATGGGCGGGTAGCTCAGCTGGATAGAGTGTCGGCCTCCGAAGCCGAAGGTCGCGGGTTCGAATCCCGCCTCGCCTACCAATAAAATCAAGCACTTATCGTTAATTCGGTAGGTGCTTTTTATTTGTCCCCCATCTTATCCCCCACCAAATGACAACAAGTTTCATTTTTCCCCACCATGTAAAAACCGTTCTAATTATTTCAGAAAACACCCTTGAATAATTTCGTTTTCGGTTCTGGTTACAGCAACATGATTGTTGCACCATGTTTTTGCTTCCGGTAATGAAAAGATAATTAAAACTAAAAAAGCCCGGTCAAGAGAATGATCTCCTGCCGGGCTGTCGCATAAGAAAAATGTTTGGAAATCTATGAGATTCTGTCAATCAAAATGAATGTGAAATAAGATCATAATACATTATGCGTGTTTCATTATTCTTGTCAGAATCCCATAAAAAATCAAATCCATTATTTTCATAAAACTGCAATGTTCCTGGATCGTTGTAAGCATCTACAGTTATGAACCTGCACCCAGTTTTGTTTTTTGTAACAAATAATTCTTTTGTTAAATTTAAAACAATAGAGCCAAAATGATTTCGGTGGTATTCTTTATCTACGCCAAGGCGACCTATTTTAACAGCAGGGAAAGATTGGTAGTGCCTTTTAGGGTGAGGGACATTCTTCTTAAGAAACCGAAAGAACCCTTTTTTATTATCCTTTTTTTCTTCTTTGGTGATATTGATTGAGTCGTTCATGAAACTAATAAGGGCCAACGGAAGGAATATATCCTCTTCAGTGGCCCTTTTAGGTTGAAAATAAAATGTCGTGGATAGTAATGCTTTGTGATGGTCTAAGGCATCATCTCGGAAGAAATCTGTAAGATCTTTCTTTCCACAATCAAAATTTTTGATTTTTGAGTCTTGAAATTCCTCTATAGATTCAAGCCTGATTAACGAATAGTCATCATTTTCGATGATTGGTCTATCTAATACCGGCATCCGCCAATATCTTATTTAATGCCATCTTTGCTCTTGGTGTTGGGACTGGTTTCTTGGTAACCTTGGCTTTTGCTTCAACATTTGATAAAAATTTTACAGCCTCTTTCCCCTTAAGAACAGGAGTTGCTGCAATAGGTAAAGCCATAGCGTCCTCCTTATGGTTTATTATCCTGAATATAAATCTTGTTACTCGCGATTCCTTAACAAGAAGTTATTAACTTGTCAATAACTGATACGTTAGTAGCGATTTACCTTTCAGTCAATTTTATCACTAAATTTTACAAAACAAAAGCTCACACATATTTTTGTTTTGGGGTAAAAAGTCCTAAGTAAATATAAAGCCCGGTCAAGAAGAATAATCTCTTGCCGGGCTCAAACATAATTTTATGATTACCAACCTACGCCAAAAAAGGTGTTGGTTTAATCCGTATCAATATACAGCGACGACAGTGAATACTAGGAGTTCTTGCACTGAAGTTTGTGATCAACGATAATTATCCGCTATTATTTGGGATGCCTATAGGAACGAGACCAGGCAGTTTTGAATAATTTTTACGAAGAAAATCACCAGCAATACTTTAATTCTACGGTTGGCATTGACCCTTCAGCCTTTCTGAATCCTCTTGCCAAGCTACTTAAACCTAAAGCAGCGATACTTGATATTGGGTGTGGCTCAGGTCGTGACCTCCTGTGGTTTGCCAATCGGGGCTTTAATCCAACCGGTTTTGAGCAGGCTCCCAAACTTGCCAGCCTGGCACGGGAACATTCCAACTGCCCCGTGATAGAAGGTGATTTTTCTCACTATAATTTTTCTACGCTTAAATTTTCCACCCTTGTTTTTGTGGGTTCTTTGGTACATCTTCCAAAAGAAACCTTACCCATCGTACTTCAGTCAACCTGTCAAGCCCTTGTCGCAGATGGTTTGATGCTCATCACCATGAAAGAAGGGTCAGACTATTCCTGCACTGATGACGGTCGTGTCTTTACTTTATGGTCAAGTGAGGAACTCGAAAAAATCTTTGCGGCAAACAATCTTCACATCCTTGATTTTTCTCGGCAGGTTTCAAAACTGCGAGCAAATGATATTTGGCTTGGTTATGTGTTGAGGTACAATGATGGGGAATGAATCTTATTGTTCCCTGAATGATTTACAATCTTGGCTCCTTGATCTTGGGTTTGAGCAACTTTCTCAGAAAAACACAGGTTGTACTTTTCTCAGAAAAAAGGATGACATTTGCCTCATTATTGACATCGGAATTTGTGAACTTTCTGACTACCCCTATGTGGCCTATACCAGTGAGCAGAATGAATTAATGGCTGCTCATAGCCAGGTTCTCCGTTTTCTTTATGATCAGGGAAGTCCAGTCAATACCATTCAATTTGAGCTCACTATGTTTCTGGAAGGTGAGAGTGATCCTGAACAGATCAGACGCTTTGGTGGTAATCGGACAGAACAGGAAATCGACCCAACACTTCCAGAAGCCACCTTTGAAGAATGTTTTTTGGAAGCCTTTGGTGATCGAACTCGAATGGCGTTACATCGTGAATTTTCTTATGTCGATTTGGAAGGTACCGTCCGCTATGTTGATTATGCTTTATTTGCCAGTTCATTAAAATTTGCTATTGAGCTTAATGGTGAAAGTTTTCATCACCCGGTAGTAATCGGTGCCAAGAGGTATCGCTCCCAGCTGTTTAAACAAAATTCTCTGGTTGCTGATGGCTTCAAGGTTTTTCGCTGGTCGTTAAACGGCATGCGAGATCGAGAACGATTTATCCTGGAGCTTTCAAGATTCATGGGGCATGCCAGGCCATTCCTCGATAAATCAATTTTTAAATTAAGTCGCTCAGTACAAACGTTAAGTGCCTCTGCACAGACTTTTTCTCTAAAAGATCATCAGCAACAAGCGCTGGAACAATTGAGCAAAGCGAGAGAAAATGGTAGGAATACATTTTTACTTGTTCTGCCTACAGGTACCGGGAAAACAGAAATATTTATTGAAGATTTGGTTCGTTTAAAAAAACATGACCTCGATCTGAAAGCACTGGTCATTGTTCCCACCAGGAAATTACGGGATCAGACCCTTGCCAGATTTAAACTCCGTCTGCCTTATCAATTCCAAGATAGCACCTCCATTAATGTCCTAGAGGAAAACACGGCCGATTTTCTGGTTCAAACATCTGCCTATCTTCATCGTCATTACTATAAAATTCCGGCAGACCGCTTTGACTATATTGTTGTAGATGAAGCCCACCATGCTGCTGCCCAAGGCCTGCGCAATATCCTTGAACATTTCAGCCCCACCCATCTTCTGGGTGCCACTGCAACTCCAGAGCGTTTTGATCAGCAAAGTCTTGAGGAGATATTCGGTGAGTACGAACCTCAATTCTCACTGGAGGAAGCCATCCGGCAAGGACTTGTTCCTCCTGTTCGCTGTTATAGAGTCCAGTCAAATATCGATCTCTCCGAAGTTCGATTTAATGGGCGGGATTTTGTCAAAACTGATTTGCAAAGAACCCTACTTGTTCCCTCACGGGATCAACTCATTGCAGATCTCTTGCTACGATATTTTGGTGATAAATTCTCGTGCAAGCAGGGCGTTATTTTTTGTGTTGATATAAAACACGCAAGAAGGATGGCAGGCCTCTTGAAAAATCAGGGGATTACAGCCTGTGCAGTCGATGGTAGAGATCGAAAAAATGCAGCCAAGGCACAAAAAGCCTACGATGTTGGTATGATCCGCTTTCTCTGCGCTTGCGACCTCCTTACCGAAGGTTGGGACGCACCGCAGACTTCTATTCTGGTAATGGCACGGCCAACTTTTTCTAAAGTGCTTTATTCTCAGCAACTTGGACGCGGTCTTCGTAATTTTAAAGACAAGGAGGCTCTTTATGTTGTCGATGTTGTAGATAATTACGGGGCCAAATTACAGCCCATGTCTCTGCATTCGCTGTTAAAGGTACCTAGTTATCAGCCGTTTACGAACGTGATTGAACCAGGAGCTCAAAGCCCTACAGAAGAGATCACCATTCTTGATGGCCTTTATGAAGGTGAGCGGAGGATTGAGCCAGTGGATATTTTCAGTTTCGAGGAGATGTATGGTTCTTTTCTGAATGAAGAGCAATTGGCGAGAGAACTTTTTGTTTCCACTGGAACAGTACGGCAGTGGCTCAGCAAAAGTAAGATTTTTTCCGATGTCCAATATCCATTTGGGCGAAGGAATTTACATTTTTTTGACCCCCAGCAGGTATCAAAGATTCGTGAACAAGAGGGATTGCAGGAACATAATGCGGAAACCAGGGTCACAGACTTTCATGAGTTCCTTGAAAACCGTGATTACACATTTTCATACAAGATAATATTTCTGCTCAGTTATTTGAAAATCCGCAATGAGCGCTTTGAGGCTTTTCTTCCAGACTTGCTTGAACTCTACCAGCAATTTTATCAGAACCTTCTCTCCAAAAATGCCAAAAATGAGCGGAAAACATGTCCTTACAACCGGTTGGAACTTGTAAGCGATTTAACGTTACTTAAACGCAGTATTCTTGAAAACCCTTTTGAAAAGTTTGAGAGAAAACGCTTCTTCTACCACTGTAAGGATCTGAATTATCTTGCCATGGATCCAGAGCTCATCAATAATCTCACACCTGACCATTACCAAAAGATCATTGAGCAGATGGTGCAAGATCTGCAAGATTATTTTGCTAAGTTACAAATATCACTGTCGATATCTGATTATTCTTTTCTGTTGCCTGAGATAGAGCAAGAAAAGCCACTGGAATTGTTCATTGATCAACCGACAGAAGAACAAAAGTATTCTTCTGTACTCCCTTTTTATCCGCTAAGCATTGCAGCTGGCGAGTTCAGGGATTCGGTTGTTCCCGATGAACCGGAGTCATGGTTTATTGTGGAAGGCCTAACTACGAAACGAGCACTATCAACACCTATGTTTGTGGCCCAGGTGCATGGAAAATCTATGGAACCAATTATTCCGGATGGCGCATATTGCTTATTTACTTTTGAAGTTGGTGGTACACGCAATGGTCGTATTGTTCTTGCCCAGAAAGCGGATATTTCAGACCAGGATACTGGGGCCAGTTTCACGGTTAAGACTTATCGTTCGAGCAAAAGAGCAGATCAAGACACTGGCTGGCAACATGAAAACATCACTTTACAACCGGCAAATTCTGACTATCAGGAAATTATTATTCCGGCAGATGACGCTGATGATTTCAAAATAGTTGCCTTCTTCGTAGAAGTTTTGACCGGAAAACAGGTTGTGCATTGATTATTGTGTCGTTTACCCTCTTTAATAATGACTTCTGAAAGAGGAATCCGATAACAGAGTATCTCTCTAATGTTCAACATGGTTCCAAAAAATTACCAAGCCGGTCTGGATCAAAGATTTTCAAGTGTCTTTCAATGGTCAGAGCCGAAAGTTCATAGTCGTTCTTGATCATCTCCCGACAGATAGGCATTTCCACACCAAAGTCCTTTTCCTTTTTCACAGGAATTTCCAATCAAAGTGGAAGATAAACAAGGCAGCGAAATGGAAAGTATTCAACCATTGTCCTGCAGTATGGCATCCTTTTAGTTACTTCTTAAAAATTGGTTCTTCAGGCTCTCCCCAATAACATCCTATCTCGCAATTCGCTTCTCCATAATCCTGCCGGACCGGATGATATTGTCGATTTTAATACTATTCATCGGCGGGTAAAGGATATGCGGGCGGTTCCTTTTTTTGCAATAGATACTTTATTATCAGATAAGTATGTCATGTACCTTCAAAAAACATGCTCAATTTTCTGTTTATTTGCCAACTGGTATGAAAGTTGATTGTTTTTTAATATTACGGTGCACCTGAATGGCTGCCATTCCGGCGGATGCCAAAGCGCAGCATCGGCTAAAGGAATTGCAGAATATAAAAAGGTATTTCCCTTGGAAATTTCAACTACAAGAGGAGAACATCATGAAGAAGAAAAAATTGTTACAAATGATCGCAGCGGGTATTCTCGTTCTCGGTCTTTCCTTTCCTGTCGTTGCCGCAAAGCTGGGCGAGGATGTAAAGGGCAAGGAAGTTCGTAATCAACAGGGTCAACAGATGGGAACCATCGAACAGGTCCTGATCGATCCTAATGGTAAAATAGAAGCTGTCATGGTCGAGAAAGGAGGCTTTCTTGGATTAGGAGAAAAACAACAAAAAATCTCCTGGAATGACATAAAACAGGCACAGGACGGCAATTATTACCTCTATTCACCCGGTACGGGAATGAAAGAGCAACAGGCTTCCGCCGTATCTGCCGAATCTGACAATAAGCAAATATCACAGGCACAGCAAGAAAAAAGCCAGGGAGAACAAAATGAATCCCAGGCTTTAACCGGACAGGATCAAAAGAGTCAGCCTAGGGAGGATGTAGCACAGCAGGATCGACAACAAAATCAACAATCTGCGTCACAGGAAGAAGGTCGGATCATGGTCCAGCAGCCGGGTGCACAGGTAAAAGTCGATCAATCAGACCCGCAGGTGCAGGTAGACCAGTCTGAGCCGAAGGTTTCTGTGAATCAGCCGCCGCCGAAAGTCAGGGTGGTGCAACCGGCACCTCAGGTAACGGTACAGGTTGAACAGCCGAAGCCCAAGGTCGATGTACAGCAGCAGCAACCGGACGTGAATGTGCAGCAACAGGAACCAAAGGTCACCATCCATCAGGAAAAACCTAAAATTTCGGTTAAACAACAGAAGCCGGAAGTCGCAGTGCAGAAAGCTGAACCCAATGTGCAGGTAGATAAAGCTGGCAAGGCAGAGGTTTTCGTCCAAAAACAAAAACAGCCTCAAGTCGAAATTGAGCGTCAGGGAAAGCCTCAGGTTGAGGTCGTAACCCAGCAACCCCAGGATAGGCAGCAACAGGGTTCACAATCGCAAGTCAACAGCGTCGCCCAGTTCAATCCCTCCAGAGCAGATTCGCTTAAGGGACGTCAAGTTGTCAGTGCAAATGGCGAGCAGCTCGGTACTGTGACAAATACTGCTCTTTCTCAAGATAAAAATTCTATTCAATATATCATCGTGCAGGGAGAGCAGGACAAACTCCATCCCATTCCTGCAGAGCTGGTACGAGTAGGCACTGATCAGCAGGAGCTGAAGGCGGAGATAGACAAAAAGACTTTCGCTGACTCACCCGGTTTCGATAAGGGTGAAGAGCCGCAACTGACCCAGCAGCAATGGTCTCGAGATATTAACTCTCACTACGGCGTATCACCGGCGTGGCAGGAGGGAAACCAGGACCAGGCGATAAAGCAAAAGGATCAAACCAGTGGGCAGGAAAGCAATAATCAGCAGATGCAGAAGACTGAACCGAACCAGCAGCAGTAGGAAAAATCCTGATCCCGTTCGACCGCAAGTCTCAATGTCTTGAACGGGATCAGCTTCTCCATCTGGGCTTTCCTCTCAGACAATGAAGAACCTTAAGATTCTAACTTTTGCTGCAGTTTCATTGACCTTGTCGGCAAGCATTCGTAGAATTTTTGCCGGCCACCATTGGTGGATGACGAAGCCCGGTAATATGGTCACGTAAATCAGACCCCGGCTTTTTTTTGAGCGTCCAAGTCTTTTTTCTCATATGACATATCACATTTGTCCCCACGCCTAAAAGACGAAAGATTCTTTGAAACTGACAAAAATGCGTGACTTGTGCCTTCGGCATTGCATGCATATTTCAATGCTCTGTCTTCTTGGATACCTATATCGGTAGCCACGCCAACGGCATCAATATTTGAACCAAGAAAAACGAATTCCCAGGAATATTTCTCCTGCTGTTCCTCTATCATTGATTTTATTTGTTTTAAGGTGTGCTTTTGGGAAGCATTTTCCAGTCCATCAGTTTGTATCAAAAAGATGATTTTTTCTGGTCGTTCCGATTCATCCATGTTGTTAAAGCGGTGGCCGGTTGAGATAATAGCTTTACCAACGGCGTCATATAAAGCTGTCATGCCACGAGGTACATAGGTTTTCTCATCGAGAGGCATAACGCTCTGAATTTTGATCGCTTCGTAGTTTACTTCATAGCGATCATCAAACTGAATGAGACTGAATGTTGCTTCTCCCTCAACCTTTTTCTGTTCATCCACAAAGGTATTAAATGCTCCAATAACTTCATGCTTCAAGCACTCCATGGAGCCAGACCTGTCAAGAACCACTGTGATATCGCAATAATTTTTTCTCATTTTTTTCTCCCGGCTGAATTTATTTTGGGAACTTTTTTGTTTCTACGATATCATTACTGGTAGAACAAATAGTGACCTACCAAAATTTAAAATGGAATCTCATGGCGAAATACAAACCTCAGCACTCACGACTGCTCTTCATTGACCGGAAAATCAATACTGGTGAATACCCAAACTGCGGTAGTCTTGCTCTGGAATGGGAAGTGAGTCCGAAGACCATTCAGCGGGACCTGGATTACATGAAGTACCAACTCGATGCCCCATTGGAATACTCAGCCAAACATCGCGGTTACCGCTACACCGAAAAGAATTACAAGATGCCGGCCATCGACATCAAAGAAAGTGACCTGTTCGCTGTTTACCTTGCCGACAAACTACTGATTCAATACGAAGGGACGGCGATATACGACAGCTTGTGCTCAGTCTTCAAAAAGATTGAAGACTCTCTGCCAAATAAAATCTCTCTTGATCCTGGCAATGAACCTGCACGCTTCACTGTATTCCCACCATCCAGCACCATAATCCGTCCCGGTATCTGGGAGACAGTTACCAGTGCTATCAGATTATCTCGAAAACTTGAAATTTGTTACCAGACGCCAGGGAGTGCACCATCAATACGTGTAGTGGATCCTTACCATGGGGTCCGTTTTGAAGGGGATTGGTATGTGGTTGCTTTTTGTCATCACCGTGAAGAGATTCGAACTTTCAGCTTTGCCAGAATGCTCGCAGCGAAATTGCTACCGGATACTTTTGAAATTCCAGCCAGCTTCGATTTTCATAAACTGACCGGAAGTCACTTCGGAGTTCACTGGAGCGACGACGAATACGCGGTAAAGATCAAGTTTAATAAAACTGTTGCCGGTTATCTCAAAGAGCGAAAATGGCATCCATCTCAGCAGCTTGAAGAGAGATCGGATGGTTCTGTTATTCTGTCACTGACAGTGAACCACCTGCTGGAGTTGAAGCGTTGGATTTTGTCCTGGGGGAGCATGGCGGAGGTGTTGGAACCAAAAAAATTTGTTGAGGATGTCGTGAAGACTATTGATGAAATGAAATGCATTTACAGGCAATCGAGCCTTCGCCAACGGAAGACGTGATTTCAGCGAATTTGCAAATAAAAAAGCAGAGCCATTTCTGACTCTGCTTAAATATTCAGTTACATATAATATTATTTCTTCTTTCTTCTTGTAACTGTTGCCAGTCCACCTAGTCCTGTAGCAAAGAGAAGCATAGTCATAGGTTCGGGTACTGGTCCCGGAGATTCGCCAGTGACTTTTCCGACGATCCATGTGTCTGGACCGGCGTCTACAAAACTGGCACTGCTGTAAAGACCTATTCGGTAGGCACTGAAATCTCCAATTCCTTCAAGGATACCCTGAAGAGTAGTACTTTGAGCTGCATCAAGTCCAAAAACAAAATCACCACCACCTACTCCAGGGTTAAAAAGATCATCGAAATGTACTGGAGCAGCCAGTGAAGCATCGAATATTGACCCCCCTGCAGGAGCGTAAATATCCATTCTCAGTTCATCGATCTGGGTTTGCTTTCCGGCAGTATTACCGACTTCGTCTGGATTCCAGACAAATAAGATTTGTGAAGCATCTGTAATACCTAAATCACTAAAAGAGAAGGTGGCTGTTTTGTTGGGATTGGTATCCGCGTCTTCTGTATAGACATTCGCACCGTTCCATGAAACCCCGCCTTCCTCAATGTCTGACGCAGTTCCTGCTCCACCAGAATTCTGGAAAGTAAGAATATTGTTACTGTTACCAAATCCTTCCCCAAGATCAAAAGAGCCACCCATCTGAATTAAATCTGCCTTACTCAAAGATGCTTGGGATAAACCGAGAATTAAGCTTGCCGCAAAAAATATTGCAGTTTTTGAACTCAATGATTTTAGTGAGTTCGATTTCATTTTCATCTCCCTCCCTTATCTTGATGTTTTAAGGATATGCCCCCCTCCGCACAGATTTATCTTTTTCAGGATGAACCGTTTAATTCTAGTGATGATACATAAGGAAAATCCACCTACACACCTCCTTCTTGTGATAATCTTTTTCTACCCGAAGAAGATAAGCCCCGTGAACTGGAGAGCGCCAGATACACAACCTGTTACACTCAGATTAAAGGTTATGTATTTACTGATATACGAGCTTGAGAAATGATAAAATTACTTTTTGTGCTTAACAAGCACAGCAAGAAGTTATGTACAGGCGGAAGATAAATCAAGGCCAGATCAGCAGCAAAAATTAAAATTTCGACAGGTCTTAAAATGAACCGGTTATCGGTCCTGTTGATGACGGCTGGCCGGAGTACAAGGAGGTCTTTTGTTGATGTACAGGCACTGTGATTTGCTGTTGCGAAACAGGCTTTTTCGATCATGGATGTCCGTCCCCTGGTTTTTCCAGCAAAAGGAGACCCACATTCTTCAAATCGTCAGATGACAACTGAAAATCAAATATTTCGAGGTCTTCCCTCATATGCTGTGCCGATGTCGTGCCGGTAAGCGGAACAATGCCGCATTGAGTGAGATATCGAAAAAATATCTGTGCAGCAGTTTTATGGAGATTTTGGGCAATGGTTTTAACAGGATTGCTGATCAGGATATGCGGATTCGCCGTCAGTGTCCAAAAACTCTGGTAAATGACGCCATGGGCAGCACACCAGGCACGTAAATCTTCATCATATCCTGTTTCCTGGTAAAATCGATTTTGGACAATGGCTGGTTTTACCTTGGCATCGGAATAAAGCGACTTGAACACCTGAAGATTATAACAATTGCTGATTCCCAACAGGCGGGTACTGCCGGCCTTGTGTATTTTTTCCATGGCCTTCCAGGTCTTCATCAAAAGTTCGTGAGGGGCCAAAGGTGAATGAAGTATGAAAGCATCAAGATAATTCGTTTGTAAATTCCTTTTAGATGTTTCAAAGGATTGGGCGACCTGCAATTCAATAGGGGAACTTTTATCGTATGGCAGTCGTTGGGGATCCTGCCCGGAAAGAGGTGTGAATTTGGTTTGCAGAAATACGTTTTCTCGCTCGATACCGTGATCTTTTAGCCTGAGAAGTGCTTCTCCTATCAGAGGCTCGTTGTAGTGTTTCGGCTGGCCGGCTGTATCAATTCCCCTGAATCCTGCCCGGATGGCTTTCAGGACAAGGTCTGCCGTGCGCTCCTTTTTCCAGGCCGTTCCATAGATAATTGGTGGAATAGAAATGCCGGCAGAAGTTGTCACCCATTGCTGATCTGTCATTGTTGAGCTCCTTGGTGCCTATTTTTCGAATTTGCCCATTAATTCAGCTTTCCCGATAGTATGCTCTTCCACCTTTTTGTCGAATTCTTCCTGACTGGTGATATTTCCAAGAGATTCGGTATCAAGTGAAAATAGTCTGAAATAGTAACGATGAACACCTGATGGAGGGCATGGCCCGCCATAATTTTTTTTGCCGAAACTATTTTTTACCTGCTTTCCCGGAATAGAGTTTTCTTCGATTTTTGTTTTATTTTTGTCTATATCATAAACCAGCCAATGAACAAAAGTGCCGGAAGGAGCGTCGGGATCCTTGACGCTCAGGGCAAAGCTTTTTGTCCCTTCCGGGATATCTTCCCACATTATTTCAGGATTGATGTCGGCTCCCTTGCAACTGTATTTCTCGGGAATAAAGGCATTGTTCTCAAAAGCATTGCTTCTTAATTTCATAGCGGTATCTCCCATATTAGGTTGAGCAAAAGAATGAATTGCGGGAATGATTACTAAGAAGGCTAGCCCTAATCCGTATGTGAAGCATTTATGAACAATATGTTTTGGTGACATTGCTACAGCCTCTTTTTCTGGGCTCCTCTTTTTGTCCGACGCCGCAGGATAGAATTACCACAGTAAATGCAGATTCTCGTATCCACCTGCAGACAGTCAGCATAGAACAGGCGGTAATAGACTGTATAACTAATGTAGCTGCAAGTTATAGACCAACTTAGAAATTTTCCTATCCCGGAAAGCTACAAGCATCGCACGCGCAGGAATCAAAATGAGCCTATCGAAGAGAACCTGTGGTGGCATTAATTTTGCAGTTATCAATATTGCACTTATTTGATAGCAGGAGAACCGGCTGTCGGCTCCAAGTATATTCCTGTCCTCTTCCACGCGAAGCATCTTCATGTTTCGCAAAACCCAGTACCGAAAGGAGATTGAGCATGAAAAGCGGCGCGTTCTGGTTCGGTATCATAGCAGGCATTATTCTTTCCGCTGTCATAGGATTCTACGTTTTGCCAATGATCGGCGTGTTCGACATGACAGCCACCGGCGATAAAAATATCCTCGACTGGTGGGGAGAAACAAACCTGGAAAGCACCATTGAACACAATGCTCCGACGACCTCTATCCCGACGACGGCATCGGCGGATAAGGCGATGGAACACTACACCTCGACCTGTCTCCTGTGTCATGGCAGTCCGTACGCACCGCGCAGGGACTGGGCGGAAACCATGCTGCCCAAACCGCCTGCGCTGTGGCAGGGAGATCCGCAGGAGATGACGGACGGAGAGCTCTTTTATGTTGTCAGCAAGGGCATCCGCATGTCCGGTATGCCTGCCTTCGGTCCCCGTCACCGCGATGAGGATCTCTGGAACGTGGTGAAACTTGTGCGCCAGCTCGATAGCCTGACGCAGCAGCAGAAGGAGCGTCTGCAGCAGGCGGCCTCTTCGGCAAAGGATCATGCGGGAGAGCAAGGACAGCGCGGTAAATAGCACGCATTTTTTGTCAAGGTGGCTATTTACTTAGGGATACCTCAAAAAGCAACGTCAGCCACTACGTGCATCTATGGAAAATGACATCAATCCTCTTGTTATCCTGAACGAGCAGTTAAAGGAAATCATGAGGTCATCAATTCAGTATTTTCCTCAGATCATGGCCGCAGCTCTTTTTCTTCTGATTATCTGGGGGATAAAAAGAAGTGTCGTGTATGCCTTTGACAAAGGTACCCTGCGCTCATCAATGCGTCCTTCCCTGCGCGATGCTCTTCGTACGTTAATCTCTATCGGCATGTGGTTGTCAGGATTGTTGCTGGCGGCCATGATTGCAATGCCCGGCTTGACCCCGGCAAGACTCCTGGCCGGACTCGGGGTCGGCTCGATAGCAGTCGGTCTTGCTTTCAAGGACATTTTCGAAAATTTTCTTTCAGGAATCCTGATCCTGATGCGTAAGCCGATGCGGATCGGAGATTATATCGAGTGCGAAGGGATCGAAGGACAGGTGAAGCAGATTTCCATCCGCGACACCTATATTCGCCGAATGGACGGCGTGCTGATAATGGTACCCAATGGATTCCTCTACAAAAATGCTTTGCTGGTCCTGACCGACTGGCCGAAACGCCGTGTTACCTTCATCTGCGGCATTGCCTATGGAGAGAACGTCGATAAGGCACGTGAGGTTATTGTCAGGGCTGTTATGTCGGTCGAGAGTGTAATTAAGGATATGCCTATTGAAATTTTTGCCAGAAGTTTCGGCTCCAGTTCAATTGATTTTGAGGTGACATGGTGGACTAAGTCGAAACCGGTCGATGTCCGCCGGTCAAGGGACAATGTCGTGGCGGCAGTGAAGCATGGTCTGGATGCGGCCGGTGTCGAAATACCTTTTCCCTATCGAACCCTCACATTCAAGGAGCCTGTATCCTTCGTCGATTCGACACATCATGACAAAGCCGCAGCAGACCGGTCTTGATAAACTCTTAAAAGAGTCGGTAATCTTATGCCAAAAATTACAATATCTTCTTTCCTGAAGGAATTATGGCGTCATCGATTACCACGATACAGCATTCTGACCGGAATTGTCCTTCTACTGATTTTTTTCGCTATGCCGATAGCCTCGAAATATTTTTTGAAACAATGGCTGCTCAATAATGGTGCCGACCGCGCCACCATTGGCAAAATCAGGATCAATCCATTCGAGGGGCGGCTCAATCTCGCAAATGTATCTGTTAAACGTCATGGCAAAACGGTGCTTTCAAATTCTACTATCTATATAGATCTTGGCATACAGGCCCTTTTCGACAGGGAAGCCTTGCTGCAACGGGCAAATCTGACCGATACCACCATAGATATCAAACGGTATGAAGATGGCAGCCTGCGAATCGGATCATATCTGACAAGTCAGGAAAAGCATCCTCAAAAGGAAGAAGAAGGCCTGCCATGGGTCTTCAGAGCCAGGCAAGTCGTCTTCTCCGACGTGCTGATTCACTACTCCCAATCGGATCTTGATCTGAATTTACTTATCGAACAGGCAACACTCAAAATGTTTACCACCGATCCGCAAGGCAAATCCGGTTCATTCGATCTCGCAGGCACGCTGAACGATGCTCCGGTGAAATTGCAGCTGTCTATGGTAAAAATAAATCCTAAGCTGCACCTGGAGGGGAAGCTGCAAGTTTCAGATTTTCAACTCGCTCAGCTGGCTGGAATATTCAAAGAGCAACTGGCAATGTTTCAGGGTAGTTTGAGAGCAGATACCTCTTTAGTGGTGAAACAAAACGAAACTGGTATGGAAGTCGCCTTCAGCGGGGAAATAGCCTTTGCAGATCTTGACGTCCGGGCAGAAGATTGGGCGGGTTCGGGAAGTTTGGCATTAGACGGAAAACTCGGCTATACCTCGCTGCAGACAGGCGAGAATAGAATTATCGTCGATGGCCTGCTCCTTGCCCGGCCCCTTTTCTTTACCATGCCGAACAAACAGCTGAGGCTGGAAGAGCCGGCGCTGACACTGAAAGGTAAAACGACTATAGATTTAGGCGATGAGCTGCATGCCGAATCGGACGCAGCGTTAACCCTGAAGGATGCTTCCTTTAAACTCGCCGATCTTACAGTCGCTTCCGGCCACGGTACCTGGACGGGAAGGGTCGACTACTCTTCAGGAAAGGCGGGAGAGTCGATGAGTCTCACCACTGACGGTGGAATCGACCTTCAAAACCTCACATTGTCCAGGCCAGGGACTCTTATGTTACGCCAGCAACAGTTGAAAACACAAGGAGTAACCAAGGTTAGATCCGCAGATTGGCTGAAGGTCGGCTACCAGGGGAGTATCAGCCTGATAAAAACCGGTCTGGAGATGGAATCATTGTCTCTGGCAGGTGATTTTGGCTATGAAGGAGGAATCGGCTATACATCTGAGCAATCGGAAAAGGGCAACAATATCACGGTCGACGGGCGTCTCGTTGTCGAGCCATTTTCCTTAACCATTCCGGAACAAGAGTTGAGCCTGAGACAATCCAGCCTGACTCTGCATGGCAAGACGTCAATAGATTACGGCGAGGCGGTCATGGTCAATTCGGATGCCGCTTTATCCCTTGCAAAAACTGCTTTCAAACGAGCCGATCTTGCCATGCAGGCAGGCTCCGGATCATGGGCCGGGACAGTTGACTACAACTCAGGAAAGGTGGACAAGCCTCTCCAGCTAAAAGCAGACGGTGCAATGGACCTTCAAGACTTTGTGCTGTCTTTACCGGGCACGGTTGAGTTGCGGCAGGGGCATGTCGCTTTGCAGGGTAACGCTGGAATATTATCCGCAGATCCGTTCAAGTCTCACTATAAGGGAAGCATAAGCTTGACGGATACCGGTCTTGACACTGAACTGCTGTCACTGGACAGTAAAAAACTCCTGTGGCAGGGCGATGGCGGATATACTGCCGGGACTGACGGCCTGCAGAAAACTGTGCAGCTGGAAGGGAGCCTGAAAGCACTGGAAGCTCAGCTAGATTTCCCGGAAAACAATCTTCAAACGGCAGTGGGATCATTTTCAATGCAGAGCGATTCCAAAATTTCCCTTGGCGGGGAAGAGTTCGGTTATGACGGTACAACTGCCTTACAAATAACCGATTTACTGGTTGCCGGTGAGGAAAACACCTTGGCAACCATCGCCAATATCTCGGTTGAACGGATCAGGGGGAATGGGAAAGAGATGGTTGTCGACAAGCTGACAATCAACAACACGCAAGTAACAGATAAGGCAGAAGATGCCAGATACAATATGCTTGCCCACCTGGGCACCGTTACTTTTCTTGAAGGCACGATACAGGATCTCACGGAGGTAGAGGCAGGCAGCCTTCGCATCGACAATGGCGTCTTTTTTTCCGCTCATACGGACAACAACGAAAAAGACAGTGAGCCGCTTATAACCCTGGGCAGTGCCGGCGCCTCCCCATTACACTGGTCGAGGGAAAAGGGAACACTGATCGGCAAGGTTGAGCTTAACAATTTGTCCGCCCGCTACCGCACTGAAACAGTCCAGTCAGAGGCGAAACCGGCACAGGAAAAAGCCCAATCCAGCAAGGACGGCAGTTCAATTCCTCTGAAAATCGGTCAGATCAGCGTAGGAGACAACAGCGCTCTGTACTATACAGATACCACAACTGACCCTGCCTTTCATGCTGACATCGCGATCAAAACCTTGACCATGTCGAATATCGACCTGAACCAGCCGCAAGAGCCTGTTCCCTTTGAACTGGAAGCAACTATCAATAAATATGCGCCGCTCGCCGTGACCGGTCACTTCGCCCCGCTGGCTTCCCCTTTCAGCCTGAAACAAAGCGCCACCCTGCAAAACTATTCATTGCAGACACTCTCTCCTTACGTGATTAAAGCAGTTGGCCTGGATTTTGTGAGCGGTCAGCTGGATCTTTCCTCTGAGCTGTCGATTACAGGGGAAAAAATCAGTGCCGACAATAAGCTGACAATTAAAAACATTGAGATAGCAAAGAGGGACGAGGAACGTTCCAGGGAACTTGAAAAGAATCTGCCGGTGCCGATTGGTCTTGCTGTCGATATGCTCAGGGATCGCCAGGGTAAAATTTTTCTCTCGGTACCGGTCAACGGCACACTTTCCGATCTTCAGGTCGGCATTCAAAATATTGTAGTCACCGCAGTGACTAAGGCGATTATCAAAGGGATAGCTCCGGCCCTTGCCTACACCGCCTTGGGGCCTGGCGGAGCTCTTGCTTACCTGGGTATGGAAATCGGCCGGTCACTGTTCAGCAGCGATATGCCTACCTTGGAATATGCACCGAACGCGTCCATGCTCACCAATCAGCAAAAAACCACTCTCATACAAATCGGACAAAGACTCGAGCAAAAAATGGCAGACCAGGCAAAAACCTACAGCATCTGCCCGAAAGTAGTGCCTGGAGAGACAGGTTCGGGTGGTTCATCCCTCTCTGATGAAGAGCGACGGCGGGAGTTATATCGACTGGGCGAGAAAAGGGCGCAGGAAGTAAAATCATTTCTGCTGGAGAATTTTAAAATTGACAAGGATCGGCTGTTTATCTGCAATCCGACCCTGAATTACGGTGAATCGGCGCATGGATCAGTCATCATCCGAGAGTAGATTTACTCCGTCAAATGCAGAGCGCAGGAGTTTCAAAGTTCAGCGGTAGCTTCTGCATGTTCTTGCCTGAAGCTTTATTGCGGCTGCGCCTGGCTGTTTTGATTATTCTGCTGCATCTGCTGATCGTTTGCCGACTGCTGGGCAGCCTGCCTGTTGCTTTCCTGGCTCTGTACGTTTTGCAGGCCGCCTTGATCGGACGTTTGTTCAGTTCGAACGCCATTGCCAATCACTTTCTGCATTTCCGCCAGGGCCTGCCGGCGCTCCTCTCGGGCGATGTTCAGCTGCTCCTGGGCCTGCCTGCTCTCTTTCTCGGCTTGAACCAGCTCTTCCTGCAGTTTCTTAATTTCCTGTTTGGCCTCCGCTATCTCTCCCTCAGTATCCTTGATCTGCTCTTTCTGCTGCTGTATCCTTTCATCAACTTTTTCGCCCGCCTGCTCTGCCGGACCATCGCAACCGGCAAAGAGAAGAACAGCCAGCCAAAGAGCAACAGCAGTGATCAATGGTTGTCGAGTCATTTTATTTTCCCTGTGCTCTGCTGATATTTTTGCCAACTCTATTAAAAGTTTCGACAGCGCGACTCGATAATATTGAGCGGGTATCCCTGCCGGAACGCGGTGCAGCAAGCAAACCAGCTGTCAAACCGGCAGCGACTCCTGCCAGTGCGCCTATCACTAGTTTGCCTTTTTCATCGGATTTTCTTCTCCATCTCATGTAGTATTTCATAGCGCACCTCCTGATTTCTCGATTTTGTCGTCTGAAAACCACCCAATTTGTGTCCTTCTCCCGGCGATTGACACACGCCAGGAACTTTCACATAATAAAATGCGAAAAGCATGCCATAGCAATTGGTCGTGTTTTTCGCCCGCATTCTGTCAGCTTAGCCGATGCACCAGGCACTTGCATAGACTATGACCGTACACGCTGTCTGATTTTTCAGGATTTTTTCCGTTTTCATCAGACAATTACCTGTCGTAATTCGCGCGAGCCGCAAAAAAAGAACAGTGCTAAGTATAAGCGTTGCTTACCGCGCCATTTTCGCACAACTTTTGACAACCAATTGGCAGTAATCCTGCATGACTTTCGATAGCAATAGGCAAAATAAAAATTTCACTCATCGAAGCGGAGAGGAAAGGAATGAACGACATCCCTCTCATAATTCTCAACGGCCAATCCGGTTCAAAGGATCACGACCGGATCCGGGAAACAGCAGTTCAACGCCATTACCAGCTTGTAGAGACTGAATATTCCGGACATGGAACCGAACTGGCCAAAGGAGCTGCAGCTGAAGGCAGGCAGCTGATAATCGCCGCCGGCGGGGACGGCACAGTTTCTGAGGTAGCAACCGGTATTGTTCGGGCCGAAAAGAACGCAACGCTGGGCATAATTCCGCTGGGAACGGGCAATGATCTCTGCCGCAGTCTCGCCATCGATGACATTGAGATGGCACTGCAGTTGCTTGAGAGCGGCAGGCATATTGATATGGATGTCGGCATGGTTTCGCTGCCCGGCATTGACAGGTATTTTTTCAATGTTTCCTCGTGCGGGTTCGGCGGAGCGGTAGACCGCCATCTGGAAGATACGGACAAGGCAAGCTGGCGGAAACTCTCCTATTTCAAGTCAGGTATCGCAGCACTGTCTGAACTTGAGCCGTTCAGGGTTGATATCTTTTCGGATAATGAGTCAGTCAGAGCCGATGTCCTTAACGTGGTTGTCGGCAATGGCAAATATGCCGCCTCCGGTATTCCCGTTGCTTCGCAGGCCCGCCTGAACGACGGCAAACTTGATGCAGTGCTGTATATGGGGCATGGACTGTCGGACCAGATTTTCAATTCACGGCTGATTATCCAGGGAGAACAGGATCGAGCAGATAAAATTTTAACGCTCCGATCCGAGAAATTTACCATGAAGTTCTCCAAGCCGATCTCCATCAATTATGACGGCGAACTTCACGATGAGGAGATCAGGGAGATCAGCTACGCCATTCACTCTCAACGTTTAAGGGTTATCGTTGGAAACAATTTCACCTGAACGGATTCATCCCGACAAACGCATTGCACCACCGCTGGCCGATGTCTTCATGGCACGAGTTATCCGCCATCTGAAGAAATACTCTGGCATACTGCAGCCATTTATCGTAGTGGCCTTTCGCAGCTACGGCTGTGATGACAAGGCCGTAGTGTGCGGACGGGTGATCGAGAACCTGGATATCGGCTCTCCCAGGAAGGAAGACTCGTGGAGCCGCAATCTGCGGAACATGGTCAGGGTATTTCTGCGCGCCAGGGCCGAAAAGGCCAGTCTGCGCGCTATTATTGACCAACAGTCTGTTCCCATTACAACTGATGGAATAGGGTATTTCTGGGTTGAAGTCAGTTTGCGCAACAGGGTGGAAAAGCCGGGATGGATCAATGTCGATTTTGAGCTGGAACCGGTGAAAGGCTACAATCGGATCACCAGCCAGCGCGGCAAATTTCTGAGCATTCCTTCAACAACCCCACGTTCTGCCGGCATCATAAGCGACATCGACGACACCATTATCAAAACCTACGCCACTGATTTGCTGATGAGCGCCAAAATGACCTTCATCAACAATGCTTCCACGCGTATCGCCATAGATGGCATGGCTGAATTGTACCGTACTATCGTTCGGCAGACTGCACTGCTCTCTCCGGTATTCTATATCACCAGCTCAAGCTGGAGTCTTTACAAGCTGATGAGTGATTTTCTTGATCTGCAGAATTTTCCTGAAGGGCCGCTGCTGATGCAGAAGATCGGCATGACAAGCAACAAATTGATCGGGAAAGGGCACAACCACAAAATCCGCAAGATAGAAACCATTTTCAGAATCACCAAAAACCAGCAGTTTTTTCTCTTGGGTGATAACGGACAGGCCGACCGTCAACTCTATTATGATATCGCCAGCCGATATCCGGGCAGGATCGCCGCGGTCTGCATTCGTGTGGCAAAAGAAAAAGCCAAATCTTTCACCGCTGACTATTATCGTCTGGGCATACCTTATTTCGAATTCGAAGATGGTTTCTCCCTGCGGCAACAGCTAGTCGAAAAGGAAATACTGCCGTCTCTAAACGGACAAGGTAACCATCGTTACCGATAGTGATGATTTACTCAAGTTAGAAAATGATCACTCCAATAATGCCGAGAACTGCAATGCCGACATCAATTACACCCAGTACTATGGAAATGATGCTCATCAGCCCCCCGCCTACTTTGGGAGAGGCGGAAACGACTACACCAATAATTCCCAGCAGAATAGCAAGGAAGGCGGTAAGCAGCCCCCATATGGGATTGGCGGAAAAAGTGAGGACGAAACTAATAATAGCGGCAATAATTGCGAGTGTTGCAGCGGTACCTGCTTTCTGATCTGCCATGGGTTTTCCTTTTTTTGTCGGTTTAATAACGGGAATTGTCTCTTCTGATTATGCAGATTCCATACCAGTCTATAACGATAAGCGGTGGAGGCCGGTATCAATCGAGCAGCTCTTCGTATCAGTAAGCAAAAAGTTTCGGCGGATAAACTCCTGCTGAAGCGGACAGTCCAGCAATACTGGACGTCATCACCGGCGGAATAACGTCAAGACGAGCAGTGGCACACACCTTTTTTTCAGTACCTTAAACCGCAGATCATTCATAATGACTGTCCCGGTCACTGGAAAAATGGGTAGTGGCACATATCCTGCAGCTTCATTCTGGGAAGTACCAGACACAAATGAGATTTAAACGAAAAAGGAGCGAGCATGAAAACTGGAAAATCCGAAATCGACGAGTCCGTGTTTAAGAAACGTATGTGGGAACTGGCTCAGTCGGGGAAGTCAGCGGGTGAAATCATGCGGGAACTTGATATCTCTGAAATTTCAGTCTTAAAAAATGGTCTCCAGGAACTGATGGCGGAGAAGGGCAAAACAATCACCGTCCCCGGTTTGATCGGCGAGCCGGCGACCGAGGGGCGCTACACCGACAGCGGGGAGCGTATCCCTCCCGAAATGCTCGACCCGCCTGAGAAATGAGGGTGGCCTAAGGAGGAATGCACTATGAAAAAGTTAATTGCTGGATTGGTAATCGTCCTGGGATCGATAGCGTTGCTGAATTCAGCCCAGGCGGACAAGGAGAAGGACAAGCAGGTAGGTGAGGCCGATCGGCAGAAGCAGGTAGAGGCTCACCAGGAAAACAACCGGTCATGGGCCATCGGTGGGAAGCGGACTGCGTCTTCCCGCGCAGCTTTCCATGGCCAATCGGCGCGACATATCATTGGCATGGTGATCATCGATCAGCAGGGAAAGGATCGTGGCCAGATAAAGGATATCAGGTTAGACACCGGAAGCGGCAGGATCTTCTATATAACTGTGGCTCCTAAAGGTATCAGCAGTGCAGAGGAGGAGGTTGCGGTGCCGCTCGAGGTTCTGCGTTTCGAGCCGGACAGGGTGCTGTTGATTGTGGATCCCAATAAACTGCACGGTGCTCCGAAACAGGGAAATCTTGCTTCCGGCGAAGATTTTCAACGAGACCTGCAACGCTATTATGGCATTGCTCCTACCTGGCAGGAAGGCCGTCAGGCCCCGCAGCCGCAGGATCAAGAGAAAGGAGTTGATGCGCAGCAATAGAATGGTCTCGATCAGATAGTCCCAGGAGTTGCTCTGACGGCATGGATGGCGGTGGGCTCGGGGAGCAATCCCAAAGGGACTGAGCAATTTAACTGTTATAGGGAAGAGCATGCCCAAATCTACAAAAAAAAATCCTGAAAGAGCTCAGCGAGCAAACCACCAGCGGAAATCGAAGGATCAGAGGGGGAGGCAGGCAGAGAAACCACGACAGATACCCCGATCAGGATGGCGTGATATTATTTTGCGTGTGAAAGAGCAGATTACCAGGGACAACATTAGCATTGTCGCAGCAGGGATAGCCTTTTATAGTTTTCTCGCACTCTTTCCCGCCCTCATCGCGACCATCATTATATACGGACTGCTGGTTGATCCCACAAACGTCGAGCAGCAGCTTCAGGCGCTGACTGGTATTTTGCCGCCCCAGGCACGGGAGCTGATTGGGCAGCAGTTAAGCACCATCGCCGGCCAGTCCCATAATGCTCTGGGCTGGGGGGGGCTCATTTCGATCATATTCGCCCTGTGGAGTGCCAACAAGGGCATGAAAGCTCTCTTTACCGGCGTAAGCATAGCCTATGATGAAGAAGATGAGCGCGGCTTCATCAAACAGAACCTGCTTACTCTGCTGTTCACTTTTGGCGCCGTAATCGTGGCAATAGTCAGCGCATCCTTGATCGTTGCCTTTCCGGTCGTCATCGATCAACTTGGTCTTCCTGCGATTCTGGAGACCGCAGCTCGGATGGGCCGCTGGCTCATTCTGCTTCTCCTTATTCTCGTTTCTGTCTCGTTTGTCTACAGATATGCCCCTGACCGTGCCAAGCCGAAATTCAGATGGGTGAGCTGGGGAGCGACCATCGCCACGTTCCTGTGGCTTATCGGTTCGTGGGCCTTCTCTTTCTACGTCTCCCATTTTGGGAACTATAACGCCACCTATGGCTCTATTGCCGCGGTGGTTATCGTCCTGCTGTGGTTGATGCTGACGAATTTTTTTATCCTTTTGGGAGCTGAAATCAATAGCGAAATGGAGGGACAGACAGCAAAGGACTCGACCACGGGAGAAGCCAAACCAAGAGGTGAGCGCGGTGCGGTTCATGCTGATCAGCTCGGTAAATCTCCTTGATTGTCAGTCTTGAGCTGTCATCGCCGCAGGAAATCTCTGTTTCCAAAGTCAGAGGAAACACCAAAAATGAGCGAGTGGAGGGGCAAAGTCAATCAAATGCCTGATAAACTTACCGGTGAACGACCTCATGGTATATGGGTGCAAATTCTCAGGTGGATCGGAGATCGTGAATTTTCGGTGCTGGTGGTATTATTCCTGCTTTTTTTGGCATTATGGGGGTTTGTAGAACTTGCTGAAGAGGTAATGGAAGGCGAAACGGGAAGCTTCGACCGTACCCTACTACTCGCTATGAGGGATCCAGCCGATCTCAACAATCCAATAGGTCCAGGCTGGCTCGAGGAGGTGGGACGTGATATCACTGCCCTCGGTGGTACCGCAGTATTAAGCATGACGACACTGGTAATCATCGGTTATCTCCTGCTGGACGGCAAGAGACGTGTTGCGCTGGTGTTGCTGATCGCAACTCTGGGTGCTCTGGGCATCAGCACAATACTCAAGCAGACGTTCGACCGGCCGCGACCGGACCTGGTACCTCATGGTGTCATTGTATATACAGCAAGTTTCCCCAGTGGTCATTCAATGCTGGCGGCAAGCACTTACCTTACTCTTGGAGTATTATTGGCCATGGTGCAGCCTCGACGGACAATCAGGGCATATATCCTGGCCTGTGCGGTCGCTGTAACACTGCTCGTCGGCATAAGCCGCGTCTATCTTGGTGTTCATTGGCCAACCGATGTACTGGCCGGCTGGACAGCCGGTGCCGGATGGGCATTGATTTGCTGGTTGATTGCCAGATGGCTGCAAATCCATGGTCAGATTGAGAGAGAGGATGAAGCGAAGCAGGAAGACCTCTTAAACAGCAAAGAAAAGCAAAGAAAGCGACAGCAGGGCACTGAAAGAAATGAATGCTGTGGAAGAAGATGGGACGACCACGATGCTGGTCCCGAAAATCGTCAATAAAATGTATGACTGGGAAGGTGCACCATGAATTTGATTCGCACTGATCAACAGGTAGCCATGAATGCCATGTATACTGCCATCCGGAAGACTGCTCACCACTATCTCGATGCAGCGTCATCTCTTGACGATTCTGCTCTGATTACGATATTTCAAGAAATTGTCGAACAGCGTAAGATCCTGAGTGAAAAAGTCAGGGAGCTCATACGCAGCAGAGGGGATCTCCCGCCGGAACCCGACCAGGACCGCGAGACTCTGGAACAGTTAGCCTATCATATGGGTTCTTCATTGTCAGCCAACCCTCGCGTCCAGATATTGAAACAACGACTTAATGCTGAACAGGAAGTGGCCGATCTTGCAGCCGCTGCCAGAGAGGTGAAGCTGAATGAGGCATGTACAGCTCTGGTTGATGAGGTGGAAGCACATGTCCAAACCGTAACTGATCGACTGCAGGCTCTGGTTGAAGAATATACGAACAGACCTTGACTGACGACAATCTTAAAAAAAATATCTCCGGAAATCGCTATTCCACGTTACATTGATTGGAGTATTTACCGGATATTCCTTGGTAACTCGCCCGCATTGCCGCAATATCCTTTTCGGCATCCCCAGTTGGATGAAAAGTTGATAAAAATCCACCTGTTTTGCTTTTGTAATCAAGAAATGCAAGAGCGATAGGTACTTTTGCGCCAAGGGCTATGTAATAGAAACCTGTCTTCCATTTATCAACTTTAGACCGTGTACCTTCCGGTGGAACGGCAATGACCAGTCGGTCAAATGCCTGAAAAGCCTCAATGGTCTGTGTTACGACATTATTAGATGATGACCTTTTAATGGGGATGCCGCCCATCCATCTCATAATGGGGCAACGCCAACCTTTAAACAGAGAGTCTTTTCCCATCCAATGCATATCGAACCCATAAACAAAGGCCATGGCCAAGGACAATGGAAAATCCCAGTTACTGGTATGGGGGACTGCGATCAAGACATATTTGGGGACTGTTGGTGGACTACCAAGCAGTTTCCATCCTCTCACTTTGAGGCCAAATTGACATAATGGTCTGATGATATGACGGAACAGCGGAGTGTTGTACATTGTTCGTTTCACAATTTTCCCTGTGGTAAAAATATCCTGGCTCTTTATATAACAGACAACCTGAGAGGTTGTCTTTTCCTGCAAGCACCCAGATATCGTTTACCTGATCGTGATCGGGAAAATTCATTTTTAGCAGAACCCTTAAGAGTTTCACTTTAGCGCGGAAACGAGAAAATTCCAATCACAGATAATCTGTCTGTTTCATTTTCCCTTTCCTTCCTTCTCTTCAACTCTGTGCAAGGTTATAAGACATACTTCTCCGGGGCAATTGAAGCGAAGGGGAATACTTGACGCCCCTATTCCTCTGGTTGTGTAGCCGAGCATCTCCTTGAATCTCCACTCTCCTGCAGATGTATGGCGAGGTGCCCTGCTGTTGGTAATAACGGGACGTTGATCAGGAAAACATATCTGACCACCGTGGGTATGACCGCACAGATATAAATCAACATTTTCAAGACTGGCTTTTTTATAAGCTTCAGGTGAGTGGGCCAGAAAGATGGTGAATGCCTGGTCGGGGATATCTCTGCAGGCTTGCCGGGCATCGTCCAGTTTGTAATAATGAGGATCATCTACACCTGCCACCCATATCCTGCTTTGTCCTCGTGCAATGGGCCAAGCTTCATTTACCAGCATAACTACACCAGCCTCTTCAAGATCCGGTATCATTTCAATACAATCGTGATTACCAAGTACCCCGAGAACCCCATCCGAAGCCTGAATGTAAGGGATAACCTTTCGCAATTCTCGAATACTCGGCAATATGGGTCCGTAGAGTTTCATCCTTATATCGCCACCCAGAAGACACAGGTCGACCTCGATATTTCTTACTACATCAATAAGTTTGTCCGTCAATCCGTCTAAGCCGTCAAGGTGGAAATCAGCAATAAAGAGAATACGAAACCCGTCAAATTCCTGGGGCAACTTGCTCAAGGTGAAGTTCTTTTCTTGCAAGCGAATATCAAGTGCATTTTTTTTTCCTTCTTCGAAGATCCTTAACATCTTGAACAGCCAGGAAAGAACTATCTGGTCTGAGAGGATATGATTCAGGTTAAATATATTCTGGTATCTGGCTAAAGGAATATGGCAGGATCTCCACTGGCGCAGACGGACAGTTGAACGAATAATGCGTGGATAATTATCCAGTTGCGTCCTATGGGTTATGTATTTCAAACAAAGGGTGACAGGATAGGCGACGAGTATGAAGGAACAAACAATGACAAAGACTTGAGTGAAATCAAGGGAAAGAAACGGCAATAAAGACAGCACTGGAAATAAAGATTCAAAAAGATGATCGAGAGGGAAGAAATTGCTCCCTGGCGAAACATTTAATCTGCGTTTAATGAAGCTCGATGTCAGATCGCCAATTACGCAAAATATCGCAACGACTCCTCCTGTCCACCAGGGTTGCCCAAGGAGACCGGAGCCCCCAATCCCTCCGGCGATACTGACTACAACGCCGCGTATGGTCTTGTTCTGTCCGAATAATGGTTTGTTGTCCAGCCAGAGTAGCCCGCCATCTACTGGATATTTAAGGAACTCACCCAGTATTGCCTGCATGAGAACCGGTAAGCTGTTGACCACCAGTAAAAAAGATATAACACCAAAAGCTGTGCTCATATTTTATATCAATGGTGATTATGACAGTCAGGGATTTTATTGTACGCAGATGTTCCCTACCAGATAACTCCTGCGAATTATAGCAGCATCATCTTCATACGAGGGTCAATCCTGACATCCTCTGCATATAAGGTGTCCGCCTGCCTTTTTCAGTTTTGTTTCCATGACCATCTCTCCACAAAGATGGCAAGCGATGGATGGCGCACGAGTAGCTTTGGATGGCAGTTTCAATTTATCAAGCTGCTCTATATCAAAAAATGCCTCAGGACCTTGAGAAAAAAGATCCTCTCCCCTTGCTTCATACATTTTCTCGTATTCTTTTTGCTGAGCTGGTGTCACGTCGCGCGATGCAATTTTTTCAGCTAATAATCTTTCTTGTTCCGGAATTTGTAAAATTGCAGGTTTGAGGACCAGACGTACTCCTCGCTCACTCGTCCTGCTGGCAAAAGTGAATGCCATTTTGCCATAATCGAGATAGAAAAAATTGCCTTTGCCGAAGGTGCATCCGGTGAGAACCTGAATAGCATCGCAGCAGCACGCATCAGTCTCTGTCACTACAATGAGCTCTTCGTCAACAGCTCGCATCTCACCCAATAGTTTCAGTCCGAGTTTGGCTGCCAGATAGCCTATTGTAACGCCCATACAGGTATGTCCGTGAAACTGGATGCAGGCCTGGTAGTCTTTCTGGGATTGAATCGATGGTGGAATATACATGCCCCCTCCTGCTGGTAGTTCAATAGGATTTAAATTCTTTTCACTTGTATAAGATACTGAATTTGCAGGTCCGGGCAAGAATTTTTTATTATTTGAAAATTTCCTGATTGCTACAGCTTCCTATCTCTTTAAAGTTGTGAACTTATCTGCACTGCTTTTTCACTCAAGTTTTCCCGGCTGTTTTATAGTGGTACAACGATTTTGTTGTTTTCGCTATCGTCTTGGTATATGGTTCGATTTGAAACAAGTAGATGATTATTTGAGGTTATTTCCGTAATCATTTTGGGTTCGGGAAAAGCTGGAAAATTGACAAAGAGAACTCCGGTCTGGAATGGTACCTGAGCGGGGAGTGGTTGGAACATGAAATGATGAAGCTCAATATGCCGTCTTTCAGTTTGAGGTATAAGATTTTGTTTATCCTGGGGTGCTATGTCTTTGGGATTCTTGTCATGTTTGTCGTGACCCAGGAGGATCTTCATACAGCCAAAGAAAAGCTTGAAGTTCTTGAACTGTCCTATAGTCTCAATACTGTCGTGCTCGAAGTTCGCAGATATGAGAAGAATTTTTTACTGTATGGGACGCAGGAGGCGTTGCAGGAAAATACCAGACAGGTGGTTCTTGCCTTGGAGACAATGGAGACAATTTCCAATCGAGTGACAAAGTTCAAAGTTCACCCCATGCTCACCAAATTGAAAAACCTTACCCTTACTTATCAGAAGGGTATGGAGGTTCTGGCTAAAAAATCAAGCGGAAAATCTTTTGTGGTACAGGGGCAATTGGCTGAAGATCTTCGGTATCACGGGCAGGAAATGACCGAGCTCAGCAAGGAACTTGTCCGGTTTGAACATAATCAGATTCGCATCATTTTAGATGAATTGGTCAGAAGACTTCTGATCTGGTCTCTTGTTGCGATTACTGTGGGTATATTTATGCCTCTGATTATGTCGTTTGGTATTTTCAAACCACTGCGAATCATTAAAGAGGCTACGGGGGATATTGCCCTTGGTCGTTTCAGTATGGTTGAAGTGGTCGATACAAAAGATGAAATGCAGCAGGTCATGGAGGCTTTCAATATCATGGTACGGGAACTGGGACGTCGTCAGGATCAGCTGGTTCAGTCGCAGAAGCTTTCATCTATAGGCACTCTTACAGCCGGCATAGCCCATCAACTGAACAATCCGTTGAACAATATTTCCACATCATGTCATATTGCTGTAGCTGATTTTGATGCGGGTGATCCTGCGCTCATCAAACAGATGCTCCTGAATATAGAACAGGAAACATATCGAGCAAGAGACGTTGTCCAGGGACTCCTGGAATTTTCGAGGGTTAAAGAGTTTGAGCTGCATCCTGCAAACCTGCAAAAAGTTGTACAACGCTCGGTGGAACTTGTTAAGAGCCACGTTCCATCGGCAATTAATATATTTGTCGACATTCCGGAGAACCTGATCGTGCCTATGGATGTTCAGAGAATCCAGGAAGTTTTGATAATTATGATAATCAATGCTTCGCAGGCCATCGTCGGAGAGGGAAAAATCTACCTGTCGGCCTTTATTGATAAGGGTGAAAATAAAGCAGTGATCAAAATTACCGATACCGGCATAGGTATTCCTGACGAAATTAAAGATCGTCTCTTCGATCCTTTTTATACCACCAAGGAAGAGGGACAGGGCACCGGTCTTGGTTTGTCTATTGCCTATGGCATCATACAGAAGCATAATGGTAAAATTGTGGTGGAAAGTGTAGCGGGAGATGGAGCATCTTTTTTCATTCACCTGCCGTTCCATACAAAACAGGGTGACGATCATGGAGAGCTGTCGTGAGTAGAGAACAGATCCTGGTCGTTGATGACGAAGCTATTGCCCGCGACAATGTATCGTATATTCTCAAAAAAGGTGGGTATGAAGTCTTTTTAGCCGATGATGGTCAGGAAGCCATCTCAATTCTTCGTAGCCGGGAAGTTGATCTTGTCTTGACCGATCTGCGAATGAAGGGACAGGACGGAATGGCCGTTCTTGCAGCCTGTAAAAGTATGTGGCCTGAGACGGAAGTCATTGTCATAACGGGGTATGCCAGTGTTGACAATGCGGTGGAGGCAATAAAGAAAGGTGCTTACCATTATCTCGCAAAACCGGTTAAGATGGCGGAGATGCTGTCCCTGGTAGAAAAAGCTCTCGAAAAAAGGGCGTTACGTAAGGAGTTGATCGAACTCAGGAAACAGGTTTCCTCAAAGACCGGTGTAACCAGAATACTCGGCAAGAGTCTGAAAATTCAACTGTTGAGGGAGAGCATCGCGCAGGTGGCCCAGTTGGACTGCAATGTTTTGATTCAGGGAGAAACCGGTACCGGCAAGGAACTGGTAGCTCGGACGATTCATGAATTGAGTCCCCGCTCGGACCGCCGGTTTGTCGCATTCAACTGTGGGGCGTTTACCGAAGAACTTATTAGCAGTGAGCTTTTTGGGCATGAAAAAGGAGCTTTTACCGGGGCATCCAAAATCAAGAAGGGATTGCTTGAACTGGCAGAAGGCGGGACCGTATTTTTTGATGAGGTGGGAGAGCTTTCTCTGGCCATGCAGGTAAAACTGCTCAGGGTTCTCCAGGAACGGACCCTCATGCGAGTTGGTGGAACCGATGAAATCCCGGTTGACATACGAATTCTGGCGGCCACCAATAAGGATTTGAAAAAGGAGGCAGAAATAGGTGCGTTCCGGCTTGATCTTTATTACAGGCTCGATGTCCTGACCATTAAGGTTCCTGCTCTCGCAGAACGAAAGGAGGATATTCCCATCCTCGTCAACCATTTCCTGGCCAAACATTCTCCGCCTTCGTCAACTGTTCCTAAACTTTCTATGGAGGTGGCGCAACAGCTCAAACAATATGAGTATCCTGGTAACGTTCGGGAGCTGGAAAATATTGCCCAGCGTCTGCTGATCCAGTGTGATGGCGAAGTTATTGAACCATGCCATCTTGTTGAAGATCTTCAGAGCAGCCTGGTGAGCCCTTCTCGGGTTGCCATGCAGTCCTGGCTCTCTCTAGAGGAACATGAAAAAAATTATATTCTGGATGTCCTTGATGAAACAGAGGGCAACAAGTCTCAAGCAGCAAAAATATTAGATATCGACAGAGTCTCCTTGTGGAGAAAAATCAAACGATATGGTCTGGATAAGCTCGACAGTTGAGAAGGGGGCTGTCCGGGAACGTTAGAGCACTTTCCAAATCCCTTCGGCTGTAGAGAGAAGCTTCTCTCCACAGTATAAATCCCCCTGCATAAAAACTAACGAGCGGGTTTTTTGGAGAACCCTGGCGTTACCGATCAGTATATCTCCAGTCGTGGACCAGGAAATAAATTTTACATCCAAGGAGATTGTTGCCGCTCTCGCCTGTGCACCGAGTACCCGGTGTGCTGCTGTTCCCATACCTGAATCCATCAGGCTCATAATGAAGCCACCATGGGTAATACCACCAGGATTCAAATGAAAGTCCTGGACGATTGCTTTGAACTGGTAATCGGATTCAGATATTTTCCTGAATTGTAAGCCGCCATTGTGCTTCATGTAGCCAACAGTACTTATTTGTTGAAATTCTTCGTCCATAATTTTTTCTATTTAAAGTTACAATGTAAATTTGAATATCAGGGATATCTCACACTCTGGCTGAATCTCTGAAAACGTGGGCGGGATAGGTACCCAGAATGTCGACACGTTTTGCAAAAAAACGCAGTTCTTCAAATGCGAGCTGCAGTGGGCCTTCGTCAATATGCCCTTCTACATCGGCGTAGAAACGTGCCACATTAAAATCTTTGTCGACATAGCTTTCCAGTTTTACCATTTGCACGCCGTTTGTGGCAAACCCACCCATCGCCTTATATAATGCTGCTGGAATGTTCCTTACTTCAAAGGTAAAACTCGTGAGATAATTTTTCCCTGCTTCGAATTTCGGCACTTCCTTTTCGCGGGAAAAAACTAAAAATCGTGTAGTGTTATGTGCCGCATCTTGGACATCTTTTTGCAAAACCTCGAGTCCATAGATGCTTGCAGCTAATTCAGAACCAATTGCACTCTGTGTCTTGTCACCCCATTTTTTAATATCGTAAGCACCTTTTGCCGTATCTGCGACGGTATGTTTGACCAGTTGCAGCTGCTCTATGATTTTTTTGCATTGTGGAAGAGCATGGACATGGCTGTGAACATCTGTCAATTCTTCCAGTTTCGCACCGGGGAGTCCAAGCAGGCAATGGCGTATAAGTTGAAATTGTTCCCTGATGATATGGAGCCCGCCATTGGGGATGAGGTAATGAACGTCGGCGACGCGTCCTGCTAAAGTATTATCCACGGGAATCATGGCGAGATCAGCTGTTTCTTCTCGAACGGCCAGAAATGCCGCTTCAAAAGAGACACTGGGCACTGTCTCGAGTTCAGGATAGGCTTCCCGGCAGGCAAGATCTGAATAAGCACCCGCCATGCCCTGAAAAGCTATAGTCTTGTACCTTTTGTTACTCATAACTTTATGATAAGCTTTATCCTAGTTGGTTCAAAATTGAAAATGGAAATGAAACGGGCAGAAAAATTTCAGATTCTCTCAGTTGGTAGTTGTCTATCTTTTCAACAAAGAATTAATCCGGCCTTGCGTATCATCTGTTTGCAATAATTCACTGAAAGCTTTCAGTTCCTCGTCGATCACATTCAAAATGTCAGGCTGCGACGCGCGCATAAGTTTCTTGGTTGCCAGGAGAGAAGCCAAAGGTTGCCTGAGTATTAGAGTGATATATTCCTCTGCCACTTCTGCTGCCAGACCTGGATCTGACACTCTGTTAATCAACCCCCAGGAAAAAGCCTCATCGGCAGAAAAGAATCTTCCGGTCAACAACACCTCTCTGGCCATTTTCTGTCCTATGGCGTGAGGCAGGAGAACACTGGAACTCCCTTCCGGAGCAACACCCAGATTGACAAATGGAAGCCGGAATTTTGATTTACTTGAGGCAATGACTATATCACAATGGAGCAAAATGGTTGTGCCAATGCCTACGGCAACACCTTCAACTGCTGCCACCAGGACTTTCTTGAGCTTTGCTACAGTATTAAAAATATCCTTCACACAATCCATGAGCTGCAGCAGTTCAGGTCCAACCAGATCTGAAAGATCGTTCCCTGCAGTAAATTGCCCTCCTTCCCCTTCTAAAACGATGATATGGCAATCGGGTGAAGCATCTGCAGCTTGTAATGCCGATACAAGTTCCCTATAGGTTTTGATTCGGATTGCATTGAGCTTATCAGGTCTGTTTATGGAAATCCTCGCAACCCTGTTTTCATAATGTACTTTAATATCGGTATACTGTTCATATCTCATTGTCTTTCTCCATAATCTGTTGGAAAGCTGCACTACTGAAAAAGTACCCCATTGTGGGGTATAACGTCTCCTCGCACGCCACTCAATGTTCTATCAAGGGCGGGGCCGATTATACAGCAGAGAGAAGAACAAGTGGAATTACTTCGTCGGCATTTTCCACCAGAATAACTTCTAAGTTATCCAGCACATCGGGTGGTAATATTTCCACTTGCTCCTTATTAGCCAATGGCAGGAGGACAGTTCTTATTCCCGCTCGTTGCGCTGCCAGGAGTTTTTCCCTGATGCCGCCGATGGGAAGAATACGCCCCCTCAGTGTCATTTCTCCGGTCATGGCTATGTCCCGTCGGGCGGGCCGTCCGGTCAAGAGGGACAGAAGTGCTGCAAAGATTGTGATTCCGGCGGATGGCCCGTCTTTTGCTATACCGCCCGCCGGGAAATGGATATGAATATCCATATCCTTGAAAAAATGTTCTTCAATGCCGAACTCTTCCGATCTGCTTCTGATCAGGCTCAGCGCCGACTGGGCGGATTCCTGCAATACTTCCCCAAGAGATCCGGTGAGAAAAAGATTCCCGGTCCCTTTCATCGAAGCTGTTTCTACACTGATAATTTCACCCCCGAACCCGGACCAGACCAGGCCTGTGGTTATGCCTACCTTGGGTTCGCTTTCAGCGATGTTTCTGATGAACTTCCGGGGGCCGAGAAGTGTGGCGATGGTGCTTGCCTTGACGCTGGTGTCGATTTCCGGCGTTTTTGAATCGAGATAAATCAGGGCGAGTTTACGGCAGACATTGGCAATCTCTCTCTCGAGGTTACGAAGACCGGATTCTCTGGTGTAATCACTGATCACCCTGGAAACAGCCTCCGGTGAGAAGTCAATGCCGACACTGTTCAATCCGGCTGCTTTAAGCTGGCGAGGGATGATGAAATCACTGGCAATCTGACATTTTTCCTTCTCGGTATAGCCGGTGAACTCAATCAGCTCCATGCGGTCGAGCAGGGGACCCGGTAATTTGGAGACGTCATTTGCCGTTGCGATAAACATAATCCGTGACAAATTGAAAGGGATATCAAGGTAAGAATCCATGAATTTAACATTTTGCTCCGGATCCAGGACCTCCAGCATAACCGAAGCCGGATCGCCTCGAAAATCCTGACCAATTTTATCAATCTCGTCCAGCATGAAGACAGGGTTATTCACCGCAGCTCTTTTCAGTTCCATAATAATACGGCCGGGCATGGCGCCCACATAGGTGCGCCTGTGACCACGGAGCTCTGCTTCATCGCGCAAACCAGCCAGGGAGACCCTGATAAACTGGAGCTGCAGAGCTTCGGCGATGGCTCGGCCCACCGAAGTTTTTCCGGTTCCCGGAGGGCCGGTAAAGCAGAGAATAGGCCCTTTGCCGATGTCGCTGGTGAGCTTCTGATCGATTATCTGCCGAACGGTTTTTCGCAGTTCATCAAGGTTGACGGGTTTTCCGAGATAATGTGCGGCACCATTTTTCATCGCCTGTACCGCTGAATTGATGGTGGCAAAGCCGGTAACCATAATGACCGGAATTTCCGGATAGCTGTGGTTGACCTCGGTCAGCAGTTCAAGTCCATCCATATGATCCATTTTCAGATCACTGATTATGAGATCAATATCTTCTGTTGTGAGAATCTTTAAAGCAGCAAGACCATTTTCGGCAGTATGGCACGCGTACCCATCCTTGTTGAGGACATGCGCCATATTGGTTCTGGCTATATCCTCATCATCTACGATAAGTATATTTTGTTTGACCCTGCCCCGTAATGTTTTAGCAGCCAAAAATTCGAGGATACGCTGTTTGACCTGAGCCAGCCCGCAATGTCGACCTGCAAGTATGGATTGAACGCGAGCCATATCGAGAGTCCCTTTAGTCGAAACATTCCAGGGAAGGGAACTGATCAGCTCAATGTAGTTGAGACCAACCGAGTATTCAGCTACAGCGGAATCGGTCGTTGCCAGTTTTGCCAGTTCTTTATTGACTGCATCCAGGGCATGCTGGGGGAGATTCGCGTCGTCTATCTGTTTTTGTAGTTTGGTCAGAGGAGAGTCTTCCTGTTCCGTTTTCTCGGGAATTCTATCGTCTTTTTTAGGGCTTTTTCTGAAAAACATGATGTGTGTCCTCGTGGTTACGGGTGAGACAGCTGCATTTTTCTGCCAGTTACTTTTACCATATTTTAAAAAGGTTGTCCCGCAAACATCCGGGGAATAAGCACACCTGATCTCAGCAGGGCAGAGACTGTTGCATAGTGAAACGTCTTGTATATCTAAAGCTTGCTATCCAATTTGCAATCATTTTCTGCCAGACAAGATTATAAAATGTAATAACAATATGATACATACTTTTTATCCCTTTTCTGAGAGTGTTGAGTTTCCCACCTATTCCGGTTCTGAAAGATAAAATGAGGTTGCTTAATGCAACACAACAAGAAAAACCGGGAGTTTTACAGTTAACCTTCTAATTTTTCATCATATTTTTCATGAGGTAATAATTTTTTGTTGCATATTGCAACAAAAACGCTTTTTTTGGTTGTCGTGTATCTATCTGTAATAATTATAATATCTTGAAATTGAAGGATGGCATCAAGGTTGCATTTATAAATTTTAAAAAGTTTCGGCATCATCTCCTCTACACAATTGCCTGCTGGCTGAAAAAATATACCAAGTAACTTACTATTCATCTTAAAGGAGAAATGGAAATGAGACAAAATGACCCTCACCAAACTCAGTTGTCAGTCCACCAAACCCCTCGAAAATCGACGACTGGTGGCATCGGTAAAACGACTGCCACAACAAAAGCGACCCAGACTGTTTATCGCAAGAAAAAGCCGGTCGGTAAGATGTTTCTTTTTGGAGCCATGTCCATGGGTGCTTATGCCCTCTTATTATCCAACATGCAACTCGTTACCAACACCTTTACGTTAGGGGGATGGTACGCTGTGCTTCCCGTTGGCACTGCCTTCTTATTTTCTTTTGTGCACGGTGCGTTTGCCAGTAATTTCCTCAGTGTTCTGGGACTTGAGCCAAAGAAATCTTGAATATAACAGCAAGCATAACCTCTCACCGAAAGTAGGAGAAAATAAAATCATGAAGAAAATTCTAACAATTTTAATGGCAGCATTGATAGGCACCATTCTGGTACACAATGCCTATGCAGGTGGTCCTCCACCCAAAAACGTGATGAAAGGTATTTTTACCCAGCTTGATCCGGCGGCCAAAACTGTAACAATAAAAATTGATGGACATGATGATTTACGAGTCCTGAATATTGGTCCGGATGTGAAGATTGATGACATAGTTCTTGATAAGAAAGTTATGGTCAGTCTTGATCCCAACGCTGGACCAAATGTGATCAAAGATGTGTCAGTGATGTTTTTTGAGATGACCGTCACAAAAGTTATTGCACTTCTAATCATCGGGCTTATTGGAGGTCTGCTTTCTGGGTTTATCGGCTCCGGAGGAGCTTTCGTTCTTACTCCTGCGATGATGTCCCTGGGAGCCCCCGGTGCGGTAGCGGTGGCCAGCAATATGTGCCATAAGTTTCCCAAGGCCATGGTCGGTGCCTATAAGCGCTGGAAATACGGGCAAGTCGATATAAAACTTGGCCTGGTGATGGCGGTAACCGCAATTATTGGTGTAGAGATCGGTATTAGAATCCAACAGATGATCCTCAATCATTGGGGCAACGCGGGCTCTAATCTTTATGTGAGTGTAGTCTTTGTTCTGGTTCTGGCCATTGTTGGTGGATACATTCTGCGTGATGCTCTAACTATGACTAAAGGAGCAACCGAGGCCAAAACATCTGGTCTGGCCTTGAGACTTCAAAAAATTGAACTCTGGCCCATGATGGAATTTAAAGTGGCTAAAGTGCGCATCTCTGCCTGGATAACTGTTCCCGTTGGTCTCTTTACCGGAATGCTGGCAGCAACCATTGCGGTGGGTGGCTTTATCGGCGTTCCCGGAATGATTTATGTGGTTGGTGCATCAGCCATGGTTGCCAGTGCTACCGAGCTTGTTGTTGCCTTTGTCATGGGAGCTTTTGGTTCTGTTCAGTGGGGGATAGCCGGTCTTATCGATATTCGCATGACTTTGCTCATCCTGGCGGGATCACTGATCGGCGTTCAATTGGGGGCACTTGGAACGACCTATGTCAAGGATTATACGATTAAGCTGGTCATGGCAGCGGTAATGCTGATTGTTGCTGTTTCTCGTGGTGCAAAAGTACCAATCTATCTTGCTGACCTGGATCTTATTCCTCGCTTGAAGCATCAACTCTTTGTCACTCTTGATGGCATCAGTTTCTGGGCATTGATGGTAGCTCTTGGAGTGGCCGGTATCATAATTACTGCCGCCATGGTTAAGGGAATGCTTCTGGATCGATCAGAAAAACAGGGACAGACCATAAACGAGGCCATCGGTTGACCTGCAGAAGTTGTCAGAGGCTATAATAACAAACGGTAACAAACTCGAGATCGTATTCAACCCCCCAAGGAGATTTTTCAAAGTACCCCCTTGGGGGGAAGTTCCCAGGAAATTAGGCAGCATTGAAAGGATGGCTTTATTTTTGATGAAAACGTCAGATAAATCAAAGATGAGTGGATAGGCAAAAGGTTGGTTATGGATGAAAAAATACATCGCAATGTTACACCACTAACGGTTCTGCAGAGGTCTGAAATCGACAATGCCGACGATGTTTCGCAACAGTGCAGTCTGGCCAAACGGTCCTGCATCCTGCTGGTGACAAGGGGGAGTCGTCTTTCCGAACCGGTAATGGATTATGCGGTCAACGTAGCCGATCGGATGAAGTGCAAGATATTGGTCACTTATGTAAATACGTTGCCACTTTTTGGCAACGGCGACGTGTATCACAAACAATTTGCCACGGCAATTGGACAGAACGCAGCAGAATTTAAAGAGAAGGCTGTGGTCAGAGGCGTAGACTTTGAGTATGTCCAGGAATCCGGTAAAATAAGCAAGATAATCAGCAGATTATGTCACATTATAAAGAGAATAGAGTTCGTACTTATTGATCAGGGAATAAAAATTGAGGAAGCGGCTTTTGGTTCACCTGTCCCTGTCTTCAACATCGTTTGCACCGATTCGAGGACTGGAGAGATTATTGAGAATCGGCAGGCAAACAAAAAAATTCAAGAAGAAAAACGCATTGTATTGAAAAAAAGGAAAGGCTATTGGATGAAAACCCTTGTGTACGGGATAATTACCGGGGTTTTCTATGCAACAGTTTTCAACAACCTTGAGACGGTCACGCATTATTTTACTCTAGGCGGCAGATATGCATTATTGACTACGGCTGCGGTCTCTGTATTCGCCTATGTTCATATTTCATTTTTAAGGAATTTTTGGTTGGCTCTTGGAGTCAAAGATTCGAATATTACTGTTGCGGAGAAGGTTGAAGAAGCAGAATCCGTGAACAAACGATCGGATGCTAAACCGCGGACTCAGGCAGGAGCATAGAGTTTCGCCGTATGACAGAATGCTGGCTCGGTGAAAAATATAAGCCCAACAGGAGAAGAAATCATGCACGGACAATTAGCTGACAAAATACGACTTATGACGCGATTGGAGATAATGCAGGTTGCTGTGTACTCGCTTGCAATAGTACAGACTCAGGGACAGATATGTGCGCTATGATGAAGTCAATACTGGCAGCGGTCGATGTTTCCCATGTCAGCCGAGCAGCGTTCAAGCAGGCCTTGGCATTGTCGTCGTCGATGCGTGCAAAACTCATTGTCGTTGGAGTGACTCCAAAGTATGAAGGGAATATGAGTCGCCTGAAAATTGAGGATGCGAATAGACAGCTTAGTGAACCGTTTCGAAAGAGTATTGAGGATGCAGCATCCTATGCAGCGTCCTTGGGATTCGAGGTCCAGACCATCCACAGAACCGGTGAACCGAGTGAGGAAATAGTTGAGGTGGCAGCGGAACAGGGCGTAGACCTGATTGTTCTTGGCAATGCAAAGCGTTCGAAGGTAGAACTGGTGTTATTTGGGGGATTGAGTTCAAAAGTAATTGCCGCCAGTCCCTGCGACGTCATGCTTGTGCCGGAAATGTCGGAAATTCGCTTTGGCAAAATTCTTGTTGGTATAAATGGAACTCCTGCAAGCAAAGCTGCCGGACAGCGAGCACTCGACCTGGCCGGAAGCTACGGCAGCGAGGTTCATGCAGTTACCGCGATCGATGTATCAACGGAGCAGAGTCTTCGTTACGGCGTGTTAAAAGACGCAAGGCAGAAGGGGTTCAAAGCTCTGGAGGCTTTCACCAGGGAGGGAGAGCGGCTTGGATTACGTGTCATGACGGAGTTGCAGGAGGCCTCTCCCGGAAAATGTCTGACAGGCTATGCTCAAAAAAACGATATTCAGCATATTATTTTGGGCTCAAAAGGTGGCTATTCCGGTGTGAGTGACAGCCTTTTAGGCAGTGTGGTCGAGCGAGTCGCTGCTCTGGCAACCTGTCCGGTTCAGGTTGTCAAAAGCGATGTCTGAAAGAAAATTAATTCTATATAAAAGGATGAATTATGGAACCGTCAATACTGTTTGCTGAATTTATAATAGGTATGTGTGTTGTTCATCTGGTTGCAATTGCATCAGAGCGCGTCGCCCAATGGTGGGCAAAGGGCACTCATGAGCACACGCCGAAAAAGAACGTTCGGAGTGATTGGTATGTGTTTTTCAGTTGTTCGGATCTCTATGGAAAGGAGCCGAAGAAAAAACAGAGTCAAGATATACAACCTGCCGAGAAGAAAAGACATGGTCGTGATCAGCGACCAACTTTAAGGGTTTAAGGTTTTCCCGTCATGGTTATATCAGTAATAAACGGCGCATGATTTGAGGTGAAAAATGGTGGATCATGGCGGAGGATATCCGCGATATTCGGGGCTCTTTTAAAGATGCTGTCGAGAAAACGCCTTACCTCGCTCCTGTTCCAGCCTGTCGGGTGGGTAAAACTTTGGTAAATGGAGAGATCGCCCTCGTAAAAATCAGCTATCTCAAGGCTGGGTACTTCCTGGCTGCCGGTGGGCAGATTAAAGATTGCCAGATTAAGAAAGGTAATAGTCTGGTGGTGCTTTTCCACAAAGTTGAGGGTTTGCCGGGCTTCCTCGGGCCCTTCCGAAGGCGTGCCGAACAGAAGATACACATACGTCGCAATACCAGCATCCTGCAGATTTCTCAGTACTTTTGAGGCAAGTTCCAGGTTGATCCCTTTCCGCATCCTGTTTAAAACCTCTTGAGATCCTGATTCAAGTCCAAGTTTCAACATCCTGCAGCCCGAATCTTTTAAGCGGCGGCAAAATTTTTTATCGGCGAGCAGTGTATCAATGCGGGCAAACCCATACCAGGGAACACCAGGTGGTTCGTTCGCCAGGGCTCTCATCGTTGATGGACTTATAGCATTATCAAGAAGATGAATAAGGGCAGGGGCTGTGGTTGAGGTCAGTGCCTGCAAATCGGCAATCGTGGTATCTGGTGCCACGTGCTGATATGGATTGTTTTCGCTCGTTTCCGGACAGAAGATACATTTTTTCCAGAAACAGCCAAAAGAACTGGTATAGGGAAGGACGAATCCCGGTGAAAGATAGCCATTGTTCCTGAGTCCCTCGTAGTCAGGCCGTATGTGTGCAGATTTTTGAGAAGTTCCCAGCAGGTTCAGGAGCGGGCCTTCCCCCCGGCCGCCAATCAACTGGTCGATCAGTCCGGTGAAAGGGTTATTCCACTGCGGATGGCTCAACCAGGTTGTGACCAGACCGCCACCCAAAATAATTGTAATTTCCGGATGATACTTCTTCAGGTAACCAATCATTGCAAATGTGCACAATCCCTGGCTGAGATAATTCAGGGAAAAGCCGATACGGCCTGAATTGTCCGCTGCAATAAGTTCTTCAAGTCTCTTGCTGAAGTAGGGGAAAAAAATATTATCCTCATGTTCAATACTTGCAAGGCGCAGATCAGCACTTTTCAGCGGGGATCTGTTGTTGTCCTGGTAATTCGCCAGTGACAACTGGAGCCCAAATCTTTTTCCGGCCATTTCCAGTATCCGGTTAATATCCGCTACTGCCCGTCTATATTTGTCGACATTGTTGTATGTTTCAGCGTTTTGCAGCGAAACAATATTTTGTTGCAGGTGTTTGAAGGCTCGTCTGGACCATGTGTCAACGTCTGGTTCCGCCCTGGTAAAGAGAAAGTGCAAGCTCTCAATATTCATGTCGCATAGAGTGCAGGCGTGGCCATGGGCTCTAAGAGAAGCCGAAAGGTAGGCAAGAGCTGCCGGGGGCTCGCAAGGTTTGGTGAGTGGTGGGTGGACGATCAGCATTCGGACTCTCTGTGTATTAAATTTCCTGTTTCTCTGGCTTCTTGCCAAAGTTGCACTATAATGTAGCCCGGGTTTGCATATGATCAATCAAAAAAATCAAGAGGAAGTAAGTTATTATGATGTGCAATAAAAATTAGCACCGATATTATTGCACTTTGTGGCTTTCTCCATTTTTGTAAGGCCGGTTGGAACGCAGGAATGGAAACTTGAAGGCATTAATGAAGTTTGATATCCATGGTGTTGCCTCGGTAAGTAACCTGGGTTTCATCGTTTATAATAGAGAGGACAACTGTGGATCTTAGTCAGTTTCGTAGGGAATATTTAAAAGGGGGCTTATCTCGTTCCAATCTTCATAAAGATCCTCTTTTGCAGTTTGCAGAGTGGTTTGGTCAGGCTCAGAAAACGGAAATAGCCGATCCGACCGCCATGACTTTGGCGACCGTCGACAAGAGCGGACAACCCAGTCAAAGGACGGTTTTGTTGAAGTATTTTGACGGAAAAGGTTTCGTTTTTTTTACTAATTTTGAGAGTAGAAAGGCAAAGGAAATAGAGAACAATGCCAAGGTCAGTCTGCTTTTTGTCTGGCTTGATCTTGAGCGCCAGGTCATGGTCAACGGCACTGCCGTTAAGATATCGGCTGCTGAATCAGCGAAATATTTTATGACCAGGCCAAAAGAAAGCCAGATGGCTGCCTGGGTTTCCAGTCAAAGCCACACCTTGTCGTCACGGCAAATCCTGTTGCAGAAATTTCAGGAGATGAAGAGAAAAATCGGTGAAGGGAAGGTGCCACTGCCCTCATTTTGGGGTGGTTATCGTGTTGAACCTGTTGAAATTGAATTTTGGCAGGGAAGAAAAAACCGTCTGCATGACCGGTTTCTCTATACCAGAAAAGTCGATTCAAAAGAGTGGACCATCGAACGACTGGCTCCCTGAGATGAGGAGCTGAAATAGGTTGCTTTTGCAAAAAAATAAGTAGATTAGGATACTGAAATGAAAATTAAAATACCAGGGCAGCCTGATCCGGACATCTTACGTGACAGAAAAAAATATGCTCTCTGGTTTGCTTTTTTCCTGATGGGGGCATGCGTCAGTGTGGGTATTGCAGTGTTCGCTGTTTATTTTGATACGCACCATTACAAGGATCTGGATAATTGGGCTATTGGCACTCTGGTTGTATCCTCATTGGGCATCACCTGGTTCGGAAACCGGTTGCAAGCCTATAAGAAGCTTTACCGGCCCCATCGCGAAAAGCTTGTGGAACTGCGCTCTAATCATCCTGAAATAGAGACATATTGCGCTGAGGTGGAAGCAATGGGAAGAGGATTGATACAGGCAGAATATGAGGCATTTATTGAATACTCGGAGCGCCATTCTGCAGTTCCCTTTGTTTGATATTTTCAGGTAAAATGGAAGGAATGCCTGAAGCTGTAGCGGATCACAAAAAAGATTTTAAGGAGAGAGGGTGTGCCCCAGCGAAAAATCTTTGCTATAGGCGACATTCACGGCTGCGCTACGCAGCTAGACACACTGCTTGGGCGTATACCCTACGACCGTAAATGCGATACGCTGATCTTTCTGGGGGATTATATCAACCGTGGCCCGGATACAAGACGGGTGATTGATATTCTGCTTGAGCTGAAAGAGAGCTGTGCAGATATTCATTTTCTCAAGGGTAACCACGAACAGGAGCTGCTTGAATACAGTGCCTCGGGTCATATGGACTCCCTGCGGGCGCTTCGGGGGATGGGAGTCGAGGCAACGGTTGAGAGCTATGGCGCAAGGGTAAATTCCCTCACGGGGCTTGTCTGTTTCCCGCTGGAGCATCGTGAATTTCTCCATTCTCTCAAGTTTTTTCATCTACAAGACGACTATCTTTTTATTCACGCGGATATTAACAAAGAGCTGCTTTGCCGTCCAATCGAGGAGTCGGAGGGGAGGATGCAGCGATATATTATGGAGACTGGGTTGCTTTCCAGTAGACGGTTGGCACAGGAACAGACAACTGCTATCGATACCGTTATCGTTTTTGGCCACATTCCCTTTGCCTCCCCCCTGCTTCTGGCCGACCGTATAGGTATTGATACTGGTGCTGTGTATGGCAATATGCTGACGGCCGTGGAGTTACCCACGCTCCGTTTTTTTCATGCCTGAAGAATCTTCTGTATTTCTTGTGCTGAAATTGCCTGCCAAAAACTCTTCTGCCAGACGAATCGAAGTGGCGTCGTCGCCCATTATGCCGTCAAGGAATCTGCTGAACCCTAATAATCGTCCGATCATAATGAGCCGTTCATGGACGATTTCCTTCGAAGCCCCCGTCAGAGTGGCGGTAATAAGGTCTTCTATCACTTTTGTGTAAAACCCATTGCTTTCCAGAACGTGTTGGAGGAACAGAGCGCGACGGTGACCGCGCTCCCGGCCTGCACCTCCCCCCTTGAAACGGAAACGAATATAGTTGGCATGGGTATCCCGACCGCATATCGTATCCAGCATAGCAAAATGGAATTCAACACGGGCATTGAGATTGAGATAGTCCCGGGCAGCCAGGGCGTAATTAAAGGACCCGGCCGGCCTGGGTCCTCGACCACTCAACATTGTCTGAGACATGATATTGCCCATTGCTTCGCCATCAGGGTTGGAATGCCAGCTCAGGCCTGGAGTCATCAGCCCGTCGCAGAGTGCTGCAAGGGGAATCGAAAGGACATCCTGCCGACCAAGAGGTTTGTGGAAGGCCAGCTGTTTTCTGAGAAAACTTTCTTCTGTTTTGCGCAGTCCCCCACCAAGATCGATGACCAAAAAGGAGAAAGGGACGCCGATCTCAAGAGGGTGCAGCAGGCTGCCCGCAAAATTCATTACCATGTCACCGGTATCGAACATGGCCATCACCGCCATTTCATGGGAATAACGGATGATGTCGTGCAGAGACCGACATTCGAGCAGGGAGAAAGTCGAACCGTAGGCATCTGTCAGATTGAGCGGGACAATCAGCTTCCGCAAATTCTCCCGTTCCGGGGAGATGGTTTCTGCCCGCAGGCTGGTGAGCAGATCCATGCTCTTGCCCCTGGATCGCTCCTTTCTATTTTTAAAGGCCTTCAAGGCTGCCTCGCTCACAGATTCCGGGGCCTCGCGCACTGTTCCATCATCGGCATCGAGAATGATCCACTGGTTATTGACCAGTGTTGTGGAAGCGTTTCGGGTGCCGGTGAGCATGGGGATTCCAAGTTCTCTTGCAACACAGGAAAGGTGGTCGGTAGGATTACCTATGTCGACTACGGCGCCGCTGCACTGAGCAAAGAGTTGGGAGGCATCGACAATGCTTTGGGAGAGTACGAGGATGGTCGGCTGTTGATGCAGCTCATTGTTTTTATCGTTATCCAGGGCGACAAGATCTGCAAGGGAGAGGGCAATGCGCACACAGCCAATGACTTTTCCGGAGGACGCACAAGTGCCGGAGAGCAACCGTTTGGCTGTGTCGTGGGATGGATTACGACGTCCTTTGGAAGCGAGCCTGAGGGGTCTTGACTGAAGAATGGATAAGCCGGAGGTGCGGGAAAACGCCCATTCAATATCCTGAGCCATGCCCCAGATATTTTCCAGAAGTTGCCCATACCGCATCAGCTCATAGATGGTAGTCACTTCCAGCAACGGCTGACCGGCTTCCTCGGCGGAAAGTTGTTCCAGTTCGACGCCGCCCTCTTTTTTTGCAACCTCCCGGACAGTTTTTACTCCTATCTCAGCCTGGTCCATAATCTTTGCTTCGAGAGTGTTAATGTCATGGATCTCTGCCTTTCCCGTGTCTTGAATTGTTTCCGTTTCAATAGGCAGGACCGAGCGTCGGGGCCGGTAAAGATCAGCCGGTGTTGAACCTCCTACTGCCTGGGTACCAAGTCCCGGCACACAGCTGATCAGCATCCTGCCATTTTCCGGTTCCGAAGGATCAACAGTAAAAAGGACTCCCGCACAGTCAACATCCGCCATAACCTGGCAGAGAACGGCGAGATCAAGATCCAGAGGAGGGAGACCCGCGTTCAGGCGATAGGAGATGGCCCTGGCACTGAAACCGCTGGCGACAACCTCCTTGTAGGCCACCAGGAGTGACTGGCTGCCAATGACATTGAGGATCGATGTGTACTGGCCGGCAAAAGAATGTTCCAGCCCATCCTCGGATACCCCACTGCTGCGTACCGAGATGGCAGGAGGAGAGGTTTCCCCATGTTGCTGTCCAATCCTTTTATAGAGGAGCTGGTAACTGTTTTCCAGGTCATGGGCCAGATTGTCAGGCAGCGGTGCATCGAGAATCTTTCTGGTGATACGGTCGGCAGCGAGATTGAGATCATTTTGTCCTCGCTCCAAGTCCCTCAGCAGCCTCCGGATATCGGCGGCAAGCGTTTCCATGGCAAGAAAACGCCTGGTTCCGGCTGTTGTACAGACAAAGCCATCAGGAACCGGCAGGTTCAGCCGTCGCAGCCGGGCAAGGTTGGCAGCTTTTGTTCCAGCAGTTCCTGCTGCGTCTCTACGCAGATTATCAAGCGGAATGCAGTAGCCATCTTTCCTGGTATCCTGCAGAGTGTCAACTTGAGCGAGGGTCTTTTCTGCAAGTTGACCGTGAAATCGGTAAAGAGAGGAGTGCGCATCGTTTGCAAGGAGGTTGAGGCCATCAACCAGTTCGGCTGTAGTGCTGACCAGTTCTGCTGTCAGCCGTCGCAGTTCAGCGGTCTCTCCCCGGATGAGTTGTGTGTCAATTTGGGCAATATGTTCCAGGGCGATACCGTTATTTTCGAGAAAGATGCGGAAAGCATGATAACGAGCCTTGAGGTTATGGATAGCAATCGCTTCCTTCTGCTGCGTATGGTTCTGTAAGGCGTCAATGATTTTTCTGAGAGGGTTGACTAATTTCATGAGTCTTCTCCCGGTTGCAGACCTGAAGGGATAGAGGCTGGTGATTTCCTCAGTCTGCCTGCTGGATTTAATTCAGCTGCGGTACGCAAACTGCGGTGAGTCGCCGATTTTTTGCTGAAGGGCAGGAGGAAGGTGTCGGCAAATCGATCAAAGAGTTCCTGGCCCAGCTCATTGCTGTAGAGGCTGGTGTCTCTCTGTCGAGAGTAGGTGGTCAGGGCTCCGAGGACAAAAAGAGCCGAACGCAGGACATCCTTTTCTTCAAATTTCATTCGGCCGACAACAAGATCACCCTTCCAGAAAACCTTGAAATCCATGGCTCCCAGAACATCGCTGATGAAAAGAGCCCGCCTTGCGCGTCTGGTCTGATCGGCGAGGCCGCCGATGAACCGGAAATAGATGTAGTTGCGGTGTCGATCACTGGCGAGATGGGCATCAATTACACTGAAATGGTAGCCCAGCCGAAGACTTAGATTCATGTATTCCTGGCTGATAATGGCCAGGTTATTGCCGGACATCTCAGGAGAGACGCTGCTGAGCCGTGAGGTTCTGGGAATGGAAGAGATAATATCCCGTATACCAAGTGTCGGCAAATCCTCACCTGTCGCCTGGGGATGCAGCAACCCGTCCAGAAAGACGGCAAACGGTTCCGAGAGAATGTCCGCGGGCTTCGGTTGCTGCATTGAACCATCCGGCAGACCACCACCGATATCCAGCAAATTGATATCCATCTGCACCGGCAAATGAAGCTTTGTCGTGCGAATGCTTTTCAGGCCTGGTCGTCGTTCCTGAAAATGGGCTAACTCATCAACTGCCATCTCATGGCAGAAATGAATAATGTCATGAAAGGAACGACAGCTCTGCGGCAAAAAATTAGGATCATCAGGATTGACCAGCTTAAGCGGAGAGATGAATCGTAACAGCCTGCGCAAGACCCGATATTCAGGATCGATAGGAGAGAAGCTGGTGTCACTGTTGCCCTGTTGCAGTAGATAGTTGAGGACACCCTTATAGATACAGCCTTGCCCGGCATCCACCGTAACCTCTGTACCTTCGGACAGTTTTTCAAGAATCCCGGGAATACCGAACAGCGCCGGCAGACTGAGCTCCCGGGCCACTGTAGCCAGGTGGCCGACGGGATTGCCATGTTCGGTGACTAGAGCGGAAGCCCTGTGGAGAATGGGGGTAAGCTGCGGGGTGGCAATTGGTGCCACGGCGACACCGCCAATAGGGAAATCGTTGAGATTGGTGTGTTGGGTCACATGGAAAACTGTACCGGCAGCAACACCGGATTGAACGACCTGGCCACCTCTGCCAATGACCGTGGCATTCTCCTTTTCTTGTTCAAGTTCAAGGACAGTGGGCTCCACAGGTTTTTCGAGGAAGGGGAAAAGCCGGGTAACGACAAATCTGCCATTTTCCAGGTATTCCCAGTGCATGATCACCGGAACTCCCATGATCCTTTCAAGGGTCATGGCTGTTTCTGCAAGGGACTGGATCTCCTGGGGCAGGATGGTGGCGGAACCCCGTCGGAAGTGTCTGTTCTGTGGTGTGGCGCTGGTAGCCTGAAGACCATCGGGAAAGGGCATATCCATGGTTTTTGGAGTAATAACTGAAGAGACGAAGTCAAAAGGGAAAATCCGCCGCAGCTGGTGGATGTCCATCTCCCGTCTCTTTCCGGGAAGCCATGAAGTGACTGTCAACAGAGGCTTCGAGGTCTTGATAATGGCTCTGGTTGTGATGGTGCCGCGGGCGAGAGCGTTTGATGCTGGACGGATAAAGAGTGCAAATTGAGGCTCGCTGTCTGGGTAAAGCTCGTGACATCGCTCTGCAGCGACCGTGATGATGCGGGTTATCCCTTTTAGATAAAGATCTTCGAAGGTGCTGCCTCCGATATCCCTGCCAATAGTTTCCCTCGGTGATGGTGAGCTTTGACCGGGACTGCCGGTTGACTGTTCATGGGGCAGGTCTTCCTCGGCCAATACGACCAGGCTGTTATTATCGTCCTCTCTCAGCAAAAACTCACCAAGGTCCCGGGGGTCGCCCGGCAGGCCGCCGAGACGGGTGGCGGCGATGGACAGCAGTGGACTGCGGTGGTTCGTCAGTATTGGCTGTAGCGAGTGGCGCAGCCTCTCTCTGACCAGATCGAAAGACAGGTCTGTATCTAAAGGAGCTGTGGAGGTTGCCTTGTTCAGTATGGCCTGGACAGCATCACTGGAAATCACCAGGCCATCACATGCTTTGATCCCGGGGTGGTGGCGCAGCTCAGCAAGGCAGACCAGGTCTATGCCGACCAGCGGTTCAAGCTCCCAGCTCAGGGAATCAAGCGGGAGAACTGGAGGACAGGAGAGGGCTTTGGTGTTGCCGGCAAGAATGTCATCGAGAATGATCCGGATCTCCTGATAGCGGTCATAAAGGGGGATATAACTATTGTTGGTCAGGGCATTGAGATTGTACGTAACATGGTGCACATGACTGGCAATGGTACGAACTGATTCTTCGAGAAAATTTCGATCAAAGATATACTCTCCACCAAGGGCGCGGTCCATTGCTGCGATCTGTTCAAATACCAGGGTGTTGAGCTGAAGGATTTTTCTGAAATTATTGAAAAGAGCCTTGACTCGCCAGATATCGATTCCCTGCGAGCCACTTGCGGGCAGATTCATCTTGTTATGAAAGAGGTGGCGCCACATGCCCGCTTCTCCTGCCTGATACTGTCTGTTGACCGGGCAGCTTTCCCACAGTGCCGGCGGTGGGAAAGCTTAAAAACCGGAAATAAGTAGTCACAAACAATCATTCTATACGGTTTTATTGGTTTTTCCAATGGACTGTTGCAATTTTGGTGAGAAGATATTTATCCCTTCACCACCGCCAGCGGTTTGAGTGTTGTTACTATCTCGACAAGGTCACGTTGGTTGTCCATCACTTCGGTTATGTTCTTATAGGCTCCAGCCGCTTCATCAAGATCGCTCTTGTGGCGAAGGGCGTGGAGAATTCCCTGTTTTTCGAGACGGCAGATTTCTTCCTTGAGATCCAGTTCCCGTCTGGCCTGTTTTCTGCCGAGTCTTCTCCCTGCGCCATGTGAGCAGGAATTAAAGCTTTCTTTGTTGCCAAGGCCGCGAACTATATAACTTGTGCTCCCCTGGGATCCGGGAATAATCCCTATTTCTCCTGCTGCCGCCCGGGTTGCTCCTTTTCTGTGAACGAAAGCCTCCTTGCCAAAGTGGTTTTCCAGCGATGCGTAATTATGGGCTACATCAAGGGCTGGAGAAAAGGAGACTGATGGTTCGAAGTCCTGCAGAATTTCACTGACTCTGTGCATCATTGCCTTTCGGTTGGCCGCAGCGAATTGAACGCAATAGTTCATTTCCTGCAGATAGTGCTGTCCTTTGTCCGAATGCACCAGGAGATAATCGAGCTGCCATTTGAGGGGTATTTTAGCTCCATGTGCCTGATTGAATGCTGCTGCCAGTCGATTGTAATGGCCTGCCACCTGATAGCCAATATTTCTGCTGCCGGAATGGATCATCAGCCAGATATTGCCGTCATTACCCAACTGCACCTCTATAAAGTGATTACCGCCGCCCAGCGTGCCGAGTTGCATCCGACCCTTGTCATATTCCCGATAGACAACAGGCAGGTCTTTTTCCGATTGCCTGCTGCCGATCTCCGGCATCCATTCGGCAGGCTGCGGTTTTTTATGGTGCTTAAAGCCGAGAGGTACAGTCTGTCGTACACTTTGAAGGATTTTTTTCAGTTGCGCTTGTTCGATATGATGCAGTGAGGTCTGTACTGCGCATATTCCACAGCCTATATCGACGCCCACCGCATTAGGGATGATGACATTTTCGGTTGCAGCCACACCGCCAATCGGCATGCCATAGCCAACATGGGCATCCGGCATGATCGCCACATGTTGATGAAGAAAGGGCAGGTTTGCAAGGTTTTTGGCTTGTTCCAGGGTGTCGTGGTCGATATTGTCCAACCAGAGTTTGATAGGTTTTTTTTCGGTACTGATTGTTTTAATCATAACGCTCGCCTGATTTAATTGATCCTTTTTTAGACATTCAGCAAAGAATTACAGAACCGTCCAAAAGGAAAAAGTAACCATTTGATGAAGAAGGCGCGAACAATTTCTGCAATCAGACAGCTTGGTATTCTCCTCAGTGTTCTCCATGAATTTTACTAGAAAACAGGGGTGGCAGGATGGACCATTACAAGGACAAGCAAAATCGGTCTGGCCGTTCAAAAGTCAGATGCCCTCATTAATGCTCTGGAAGCATCCTTTAGCCATGTCCTCCTTTCGGATTAACTTGACAAAAAGCGTATTCCAACCATATAAAATATGGTTTGAAATTATTAACGGCTGAAGCAAAAGCCGATTCATCAACGGATGGAAAAATGCAAATGTGGTTCATTCAAAGAAAATTTATCATGGGTTTACAGTCAGTTATAATTCTTATTTGCATCCTGCTATCTGGGTTGTTTATCCCCAGGGAAATTCGGGCGGACCTCAATAAGGACCAGGCCCAGCTTCAGGTATTGCAATCCTTAAACCTGATTGCGGTCTCTTTGACCCATATCATGACTTATAATGACAAGGTGGTTCTTGACCAGGAATACAATACCATCATCAATAACCTGAATTTGAGCAATATTCCTGATGCTGACATCATTACATTGCTTCAGGAACTCATGGACCTGCTCACAAGTTCGAAAATTCAAGACCATGAAAGGGATTACATCTTGACCCGCTTCGATAAAAATGTCCAAACCGAGCTGAAAAATAAAATGAGGTCGCGCATTTTCGATACTGACTTGGTTCTGAACCCTTATGCGGGCATTTTAAAATCGGTACTTTACACAGGGTCCTTTTATTTTAATTACCGATCCCAAATGGATACATACGCTAAAGAGAAAGAAGAAGGAAAATGGGCAATTGAAGCAAAAACCATGGAGGGGCTCAACGGTTTTTACAAAAAGCTGCTGAAATATTCCTGGGAGTTGATGCGGCGATATGATTTGCCCGATGAATGGAGATTAAATGAAAAACAGCTCAGCGACTATACTGATATTTTAAAGGAACCCGACCTTGACCGGCGGTATCGCAAATTGGAGCGGATCGAAAACAGTTTCCGAAAATTTCCACCTTACTGGTATTACCGTGGTCAAGCGGCCCAGGAAATTGGCAATAATGAGGAGGCGATGGATTGCTTCAACCAATTTCAACAAATCAATCAGAGGATCTTGAGAAAGGATCCATATGCGGCCTCCGTTGCCATGTGCAAAACCATGTTAAAAATGGAAAAGTCAGATCCTGGCATGCTTAAAAGCGATTTGGAACTGATTTTGGCCAATTCAGATGATGCCGATTGGGGGAATATCCTTTTTGCGGCCCTTCAGTATGGACGTATGGGAGATTCTGACGCGGCGGGCAAGCTGATTCTGCGTAATCTGGATAACGGGCATATCGCATTTATAGACTCTCCTGATATGATTCGGGCGGTCGGTCCGGCTTTGCTGCTGAATGCTCGACCCGATGTATTCAATCGCATCATGGATATGGTGCTGAAAAACGATAAGGTGAAGAATTACGATCTGCTGTGGCTCTACGGGCAAATTCGAAACAGTGATATCTTAAAAAAAATACACCCTGAATTTGACCGTGTGTTGCTGCAGGTTGCGGATAAGTCTCTTCTCAACCCCCTCAATGTTTTTAAGGGCGACAATATTACACTATTTTTGCCCACGCGCTGGATGGCTGAAAATTCCCTGGTGACGTTGCGTTTAAAGAATGAGGACGGGGAGAAAAATTTCTATCCTGCCGATGCGGCCGTGATGCCCGACCTTCCGGAAATGAGTGTGCTGACCTTCAAGGATGTAATTCCGATCAAATCTTTTATAAAGAAAAAACGTTCTGCGGAGATCTCCATCGCTCTTATTCGCGAAAAGCTTGCGGCGGACAAAACCGAAACAGAAGGCTACGATATAGAAATGGTCTTCAAATCCCAAATAATTCGCTCCGACGAGCAATTATCCAAAACGATAAAGTATACCAATGACCTCTACAAAGTCGGCACACCAAGCATTGAAATTGAAAAAAAAGAGCAGGACTCAGACGATTTGACAATTTGGTTCAATAAAGAAAAAATCATCCTGAACGGTGAGACTTTCGAGTGGAGCGACGACGGTATCACCAAAGCCATCACCGAAGAAAATCTGCTGAGCTGCTCATTCCCGCTGCCACTTCCGATAGTAGAGGATGATATCCCCCCTCCTGATCCTGCTGTGAATCCGCAAGACAGCAAAAACCTGGCACCGAAATCATGGTTTTAACAAGAAAATGCGGGGGGTAAAATAGCCTGATCTCAATTTTTCATCACATGGTGATTATTGAAAAAATGAATAGGATGCCTATCTTGGAATTACAAGGATTTTTATCTGTAATTAAAGAGGTCAAATTATGCTGGCTTGGACGACTATACCAGGGCGGCCTGGAACGGGTGCTGTGCAGAATGTTCCTGAACCGGCTCTATCGGAAGGCGTCGTACTTGTGAAGACTTTATGTGTCGGTGTATGCGGGACTGATCGAGACATTCTGGCAGGTCTATATGGCAAGGCGCCGCAAAGTTCAGATTATCTGATCCTAGGTCACGAATCGCTGGGGCAGGTGGTGACGGCGCCGGCTGAAAGCGGATTCGGCACCGGCGATCTGGTGGTCGGCGTTGTTCGGCGGCCTGATCCCGTTCCATGTGACAATTGTGCGGCGGGTGAATGGGATATGTGCCGTAACGGCATGTATACCGAACGCGGTATCAAACTGCGTCACGGATACGGATCTGAACGCTTTCGGGTGGAACCTGAGTTTTTAGTCAGGATAAGCCACGACCTGTCAGGTGTCGGCGTGCTGCTGGAGCCAACCAGCATTGTTGCCAAAGCCTGGGATCAAGTCGAGGTCATCGGCTCCAGGGCGCCTTATAAGCCCAAGCGGGTGCTGGTAACCGGAGCTGGTCCAGTGGGCTTGCTGGCTGCCATGCTTGGTGTCCAGCGCGGGCTTGAGGTGCATGTGCTCGATCGTGTAACCGGCGGCATCAAACCGGACCTTGTCAAAGCACTGGGCGCAGTTTATCACCACGGTTCTGCAAGCGAAGCTTGCCCTGGCGCGGATATCGTGATCGAGTGCACCGGGGCGGGCCAAGTGGTTCTCGATGCGATGCGTTCAACCAGCCCGGGTGGGATCGTCTGCCTGGCAGGAATCTCCTCCGGCACGCGCGAGATTCGTTTCGACGTGGGTGCCTTCAACCGCAGCATGGTGCTGGAAAACGATGTGGTGTTCGGATCTGTTAATGCCAATTTGAAACATTACAGGCAGGCGGCTGATGCGCTTGCGTTGGCCGACAGGCAGTGGCTGGAACGCATCATTACCCGCCGAGTGCCACTTGCGCACTGGAGCGAGATTTTGGAACACGATCCGGAGAGCGACGTAAAAAGCGTGATCACCTTTTCGTAAGATACTTAACACACATCGACGTTTTGGGATATCTATGCTCAAGATAGAGGAATACGCCCTGATCGGCGATCTTCATACCGCAGCCCTCGTCGGCACAAATGGGTCCATCGACTGGTTGTGTTTTCCCCGTTTTGATGGAGGGGCTTGTTTCTGCGCTCTGCTGGGGGGTGAACGGTACGGGTATTGGCAAATCGCACCGGCGGAACCAATTGTCAGCGTCACCAGGCGCTATCAGCCGGATACCCTGGTGCTGGAAACCGAATTACAGACAAGTTCCGGTACTGTGCGCATCATTGATTTTATGCCCCAACGTTCCGTGCAGCCCGATCTGGTTCGAATCGTTACTGGGGTTCAAGGACGCGTCAAGATGCGCATGCGTTGTGTGATAAGATTCGATTACGGCAAAATCATCCCCTGGGTGACACGTACGCCACACGGAATTCGGGCTATTGCCGGACCCGACTGCCTGCTGCTGTCGAGTCAAGTACCTATGCATGGCGAAGACTTGAGCACAGTGGCTGATTTCGAGGTTTCGGCACGACAGCGACTTTCTTTTGTGTTGACGTGGTATCCATCGAGCCAGGTGCACCCCCCGATTGCCATCGATCCGGAAGAGGCGCTCGAACAAGCAGTCTCAGTCTGGAGGGACTGGGTGCGACGATGCACTTACCACGGCCGATACCGTGAAGCGGTCGTGCGATCGTTGATCACATTGAAAGCCCTTACCTATGAACCAACAGGAGGATTGGTGGCGGCTGTGACCACCTCATTGCCCGAGCAGTGGGGAGGACAACGCAATTGGGACTATCGCTTCTGCTGGCTGAGGGATGCGACCTTCACGCTGTACGCGCTACTAAGTGCAGGTTATGCTGAAGAAGCACGGGCCTGGAGTGAATGGTTGATGCGCGCGGCCGCGGGTGAGCCATCTCAATTGCAGATTATGTACGGTCTCGCGGGGGAACATCGCCTGCCGGAGCTGGAGTTGCCGTGGCTGCCCGGTTATGAGGGCGCCCTCCCGGTGCGCGTAGGTAATGCCGCTTACGGGCAGTTGCAGCTGGATGTCTTTGGGGAGATCATGGATTTGCAGCATGCAGCCAATCGGGTCGGTCTTAATCCCAACCGCGAATTCTGGAAAATGCAGTGCCTCATGCTTGAACGGCTCGCAAATGTCTGGCAGGAACCCGATGAGGGCATATGGGAAATTCGGGGCCCCAGACGCCATTTCACACACTCCAAGATTATGGCCTGGGTGGCCTTCGACCGTGGCATTAAAACCGCCGAACGCTTTGGTTTGCCGGCCCGGCTTTCACACTGGCGGGCGCTGCGCAAGGCTATTCACGAAGAGGTGTGTGATAAAGGATTCAACCCTCGTGTCGGCGCTTTCACGCAATTTTATGGATCGACTGCCCTGGATGCAAGTCTACTCGTCATGCCCCACCTGGGTTTCCTGCCTGCCGCCGATCCACGTGTGAAAGGTACAATCATGGCAGTTCGCAAGGAACTCAGTGTGGACGGTTTGTTGCTTCGCTACAAGGAAGATGCCGCGCAGGATGGGCTGCCTCCCGGCGAGGGTGCATTTCTGATGTGCACATTCTGGATGGCTGACAATCTCGCGCTACTTGGAGATATGGTCTCAGCCCGAGACCTCTTTGAACGTCTACTTGCGTTGCGCAATGATGTAGGCTTGATTTCCGAGCAGTACGATCCAAAGCGAGGGCGTATGCTCGGTAATTTTCCGCAAGCTTTTTCACATGTTGCACTTATCAACACAGCACTCAATCTGGAAACACGCCGTGGGCCGGCCCAGCAACGCCACGAAAGTTGATGGTCGGTGATCTGACAGTTACCAGTTTTTTTGGCTTTATCTTCCCATGAGGAGGAGATGTCCACTGGCAAGTATGAGTTTCGCATGAATTTCAGAAATTGAGATTATACCTGTAGATTTTGCAACTTCGCTCATACCCCGAGCTTTGGCTGCTACCCCTAAGGCCTGGGCCAGTTCAGCTGCATCACCATCCTCAATCACCATCGTGATATAAGCAGCAATATCTTCTTCGCTCTTCAGCTGTTGAGCCATATCGAAATCTGATGTCACTGAAGGGAAGAAGAATTGTGAAATTTCCGTTGCTCTATCAAAAGGGAAAGTCTTCCTTGAAATCGACCTTCTGCTCAACCTTTTCAATGACGGGTTTCTGGGCAAGCTTGTGTTCCGGGTTGCCGTCAACAAAGATCGCTTTATACGGTTTGGTAGGGCAGGCATGCTCACAGCCGCCGCAGCCAACGCATATCTCGGGCTTTACGTCTGGGATAGTAAGAGGTTTACCTAAGCTGTTTGCATACGGCACCATGTTGACCGCCTTGGTCGGGCAGTGTTCCGAGCAAGCTCCACAGGCTGTGTTATCGGTATAGACTACACAGTTTTCCTTGATGAATTTTGCAACCCCGGTCTGGGTAAGCTTTTTTTGCTCCACCGGAAGAGGCAGGATAGCCCCCGCAGGACACACATCCCCGCAAATTGTGCATTCATAGTTGCAATGGCCCGTCTGAAAATTCATTCGTGGCTGCATGAGTCCCGACACCCCGTACTCCAGAAAGGATGGCAGAAGAATCTGCGGAGGACAGGCGCTCACACAGAGATGACAGGCTGTACACATGGTTGTAAAGCGATCTATACTGACCGATCCGGGAGGTGATACCGCACTTGTGCGGATCACAGGAATGGTTGTGGGTTTGGCCTGGATTATTTTCCTGATGCTGTCACTCACTGCACCCGTTTCCGTCAGGCCGGTGAGAGCCAATAAGTATACGCCGGAGTGCATTAAAAATTCTCGTCTCTCTGGATCTGGTGTTTTCGGGCCGGAGTCGGGGACGGATTTGCGTCGTAAATCGAACCCGATAGCCTCCGTTTTACAGATAGACAGGCAGTTGTAACAACCTACGCATCGGCTCATATCGACTCTTTGGGTGACAAGGTCAATGCAGTCAGCCTTGCAGACAGAAATACACCTGCGGCAATTGGTACAGGAACCTTCATCCACCCGGATCTTCAATAGAGAAAATCTGGACACCAGGCCAAGAAGCGTGCCGACGGGGCAGATAGTGTTGCAATAGAGGCGGCCGTGGAAGGTCGCCAGCCACACCAGTAGAATAAGAGTAGCTGCCGCAATACCGGTTGCCAGTGGCGCCATTGCCGCCCAGTGCTCTCGCACCAGCGTGTACATGCCAAATTTTTCCAGCATCCCCGCACCGAAATTATTCACGACGATACTGATCGGCCGGATAATATTTGTGAGAATCCGGCCAAAGGAACTGAACGGGTCGAGAAGATTCAGCAGCAGGTTGCTGCCGACAAACAGAAGAACAACTGTCAACCCAAGCAGTGCATATCGCAAAGCGTTGTTCGGCAGGCGAAAATGACTCGTTCGACGCCTTCGACTTCTGGAGAAATAATTGAAAAAATCCTGCAATGTTCCCAGCGGACAAAGAAAAGAACAATAGGCTCGACCGACGCCTACCGTAAGGAGCAGCACCAGAATACAACCGCTTGCGCCCAGAGCTGCCCCGTGCATAAACTTCAGGACAGAAGGGACGAACTGCGGGTAAAGAACAACACTGCTGGTGGAGGGTGCAAACCAACTCCTGAAATCAAGAAAAAGCAGGCTTGCGGCGACGAAAAAGAGGAGTGATACGCCCACACGTAATGATTTAAGCTTGTTCAGGCGCATTGCTACATCTTGATACGGTCAATTACCAGTTCTTTCAAATCGATCCTGCCAAGCCCCATATCCGCTGCCAGCTGGATGTGGCGCACATCAGACGGCTGGGTGCCAAAGATCATGGCCGCCGCGGCATCCGCGGCCACAGGGTCGGTGGAGATGATAAGTGATTTCATGTTGACCACATCCTCGACGGAAACACCACGCGGCCCGTTCTGTTTCATTACGTTGTATGCATCTACCACGGTGAGTGTCGGTTTGCGGTAGGAAATAAAGTCGGCGATGCACTGATGCAGGTCGTTGCGATGCCAATACCAGCGATCCCAGACAATTCCCATAAGGTTCTTCATACCGATGGTCACCTGGGAGGATGAGTGGTGTTTAAGTACCGGAACATTGATGAACACGTCAGCATCGAGTACCAGCTCATGGACCTTAGTTTCGGTGAGCCGTTTTCCCTGGGGCACGGCGACAGTCTGATAGTAACCTTCGTTGTTGCCGGGAACAATTTTGCCGCCCGCGTCTTTTACTGCGCGCTCTATGCCGCTATTGGTATAACATCTCTGCCAAGAGTCACAGGTGTGGTCGAACACGGACACTTCTTTTGCTCCCGCCTGCAGACAATGCTCGATGATGCGGCTGATGAGTTTTGGGTGGGTATTGCCGCCCCTGTCAGGCGGTACATCCCAACCGATATTTGGCTTGACGACCACCTTGCTCCCCTTGGGAACGAATTTCTGGATACCGCCAAAAGATGCCATTGCCTTGTCGAACATCTGCTCCGGTTCACCCCCTTTGACCGCCACAAGATCATAGGGTAAGGACCCATTCGCTGCGAAAATCTGTGAATAATCCCCAAATGCCAGAGATGACCCGATAACAACCGTGCCACCAAGCATATTTTTTAGAAAATTCCGTCGATTCATTCGGCCCTCACTCATGTGAATTAAGTTAGAATCTTCATGACCCATTATGGTCAGAAGTCACTTAGTTTCCTGTCGAGCTGCTCTGCGAACAACAATATAATCATCGTTTCTGTCGACCATTGAACACATATCGCCCTGGGTGGCAACCTGATTAAACCGCGAACCGGTTTCAAACCTGGCTGTAGCAGTGCTGAAAACCCGGTTGCACTCTCAAGTCAGCATCTCTGAAAATGAAAGCCTGCATGCCCTCAGATGAACCGATGACTCCTTCTCGAACCTCGAAGTTACCTATACGTAAGTATTTGTACGTTCTTTGAAACAATATATATCCGTACAGACGACACCATATTTTTAATATAAAAATGTCGGTTGCTAGGACCTACGAATACTAATTTATCCGGCATTATTAATCTACCTTATGGCATTCAATCTCTACCCCCCATCTGTATTTGAATATTGGTCCAAGTCATCAGTAACTAAAGACTTAACACCGAGCTTTTGGAGCTTTTTGACGGAACTCTCGGGACATGATACTAAATACCAACAATAACATTCTGCGGACAGGCCGCAGATGTTCACGTTAGCATCACAAACTCAAATTTAAGGAGAAACTAATGGATTTTAGAAAAACAGAAGCAAAGATTACTATTGCAAAATTTATTGAGCTTGCATATTCAAAGGATAAAGGAATGACTGCCAAGATCCTGGCAAAAAAGGGTAATGCAAGGCTAACCGTAGATCAAAATGGTAATGCAACACTGTCAGGATCGGCCGGAATATTGACATTTAGCGGAACACCGGTTCTAGAGAAAATTGGGGTTAAGATTAAGCGTGTTAGCATTAACTTCAACATTAAAGGCGGTATGAAAGTTGGCTATACCGCAACATTTGATCTGGAATACATAAAATTGTCTGTCCTGGGAAACTTTGATCTTGAAGAATTAATTACATCTTGCTCTGGATTACTGTGTCAAGCGGCAAGGGCTCTGAAGGGACGGAATCATGCCTATGAGATGGAATTGAAGAAGATTATGGGATATTGATGATGAAAAAAATTCTTATATATCTCGCGCTCATATTTTATGTATCAGGCTGCGTAACCACACATCCCAATTCGTCCAGGCTGTACGAAGATTTTTCTCGGTACGAGAGTACAGCAAACAAAGATAACATTCTTGAGGTGGCTGAGATGTTTTTCAGTACATCCATACTTGGGAAAGATTATCGCAACAATTCAGATGCGGCTGGTCAATTGCTTTTCAAGAATTATATGACTGCTACGCAAAGCCACTATGAGAAAGTGAGTCAAGATGAAGGCTGCCTTACTATAAACGGGTATGATGAAGACAACACTCCGCTGATTATTAGCCTTAAGTACATTCCTAACGAAGGTCATTGGTTAATTGACAGTATTCATGTTGTTTACATCGAGAATGCAAAAGACTTCGCAAACAATGCTAAATGCCCAAGCGAATATATAAACTAATACTAACAAACCGCTGCACAAGGACAAAATTACTCGCTGGGCGCCCCCAAATCTATCCGCGCCCATATGTTGGGCTTCCGCCCCCTGCTGGAAACCAGCTCAGAGTGTCCCGACCGGCACAAATAGCCGGGGGCAGTTTGGGAGAGACCACGGCATATGGGGTAATTACAATAGCGCGCCATCAATCACTTTCCGAGCAAAAAGTGACCCTGTTCCACGAACTCGTACACCATTACTTTTCGCCTCGCATAGGGCCATTTCGAAAGCTCCGAGCGGAAATAAACATGTCCGCCTATTCACGATCAGCGCTACTTCGCTATTTGGAGGAAGCGTTGGCCGAGGGCTACGGCCAACTGCGTGTGCATGGCATAGCAAATGCGCTCGGCGCGATCAAATTTCCACTTCAGTGCGGCTACGTGACCGTCTCGCAACTTGCTGCTGAAGGTCACGCCATTGGTACAATAACACTTGGCGGAACGTTATTCCATGTATCAATATCATTAGGACCGATCCCGAAAGATGATTGAACGAGACCAAGCCATAGAAATTGCGCGAGACCGAGCTTCAGAAAAAGGCTGGGCTTTTGTTGAACCGTTAGAGGTAGTTATTCGCCGCAGTTGGTCCGGAGGCATTAGTCGTTTTGAGATCGAAACAAACGCGGGCAAGCGAGGCACCAAGGTTCGTTTTGTGATAGATGCCAAGACAGGTAAGATTGTCTCCGAGGGATATATTTCACGTTAAGTGCGGTCGAGGAACATAGATTGTAGGCTAACAAGCGCTTGCACTCGGACAAAATAAAGCTACGTTCGTTCCTCATTACGCTTTATTTTGCTGGTGAAGCGAAGCGTTGATTGAGGAAAACAAGATATGCCCGTTGAAACTGAAAAGCCATGCCCAATCTGCAAGCTTGACGAACAGAAGGTGCATGTCCGAGACGCCGGTGAAAGACTTTCTCTTGAATGTCCGCGTTGTGGGAAGTTCACCATCACTCGAACTGCCGCCAGCATGGCTGAACGTAGGGATCTTGGCCCGAAATTGACAGCTTGGATTAGGGAACGCACCGAATCTGGTGCTGACATCCCAGAGATAAATTCGAATACACTAATAGAAATCGAGAATCTCTTTCTACCTATAGGGTATCGGAAAAACAACTCCATTTACTGAGAGCTCTTGAACGGCGTACCAAGTTTCCCGGCCAAAGCCTCCTCGTGGTCTCGGAGCTTGATTACCCACTCGCTTGGGCCGCTGGAGAAGACGAATTTCGCTACATGCTTCAGTCCCTGATGGGGCAGGGTCTAATCCGCAGAACGGATGGGGCGGCTGATCTTGCTGACTCATTTGTCTATCAGTTTGAAATATGCCCGGAGGGCTGGACCTTCTTAGATAGCCATGCTCGCCCTTCTATCATCAGCGATCAAGCATTCGTCGCCATGTCCTTCGCACCAGAATTGAAATCCGTCTGGACAAATGCTATCCAGCCTGCCCTGAAAAAAGCAAGTTTCCGGCCTTATCGCGTTGATGTTGAGCCCCATGTCGGAAAGATCGATACCAAAATTGTTACAGAGATCAAGAACTCCCGCTTTCTCGTGGCCGACGTTACCCAACAACGTGCCGGCGTGTATTTCGAGGCCGGTTATGCTCTTGGACTTGGTCTTCCAGTTTTCTGGTGCGTGAGAAAAGATGACCTCAACAACGTTCATTTTGATACACGACAGTACAATCACATAGTTTGGGAAAACGAAGAGGACTTAGCTGAGCAACTGTACCTTTTTGTGACCGCTATTATTGGAAAAGGGAGAGCAATCTAACGAGTGCGTACACCCGATCGCCGAAAAAGCCGGCTCCGGGTGACGCTTGTGTTAGTCGCTATACAAACCAGGCCTTTGCAAAACAAGAAATGGATTTTATGCTCCGGATAATGGTTACGAATTCCCTGCTACGGCTGAAGCAATTTACTTTGTCAAAAAATTAGACATAACAACCATCAAAAGATCGAAATCACCAGCATGCATAAATTAATAGCCTAACAAGGCCATCAACTTCGCGCCTATCGGTGCCGGATAGCCTGCTCATTGCTCCGGCTGCCGGTTATCCGTTAAGACAGCCAGGTCGAAGATCTGAATTTTTGCCATAGCCCAGACCCTGCATTACTACTGAAATCACGGAGAAGGTGTCCGGAAATCCTATCAACATAAATATGTCCTTCTGTTTTTAGAAACTCAAAATCACCCTGACAGGAAAACAAACATTTTGAATTCCAGAGCAGCCGTGAGCCTCTTGATCTTTAGCTGATCGAAGATCCATTTGCCCATCAGAACGGCTACCACCACATCGGTCATGCCGATACAGAAATAAGTTGAGATTTTAAACGAAAGTGTCAACATACTTTATGCCACGATCAGCTAGAATAATTCTTCCTCATACTCCACATCATATTGTACAGCGGGGGCATAATCGGCAGATGCGTTATGTCAATAAGCTTGAGAAACGAACAGGGAGTTTATGGGAGGGACGTTTTAAGTCGAGCATTGTCTCATCAGAAGAATACCTGCCTGCCTGCAGTCGTTATATTGAACTCAATCCTATGCGCGCAGGTATGGTAGTTGATCCGGTAGTTTATCAATGGTCGAGTTATGCCTCCAAGGTAATTGGTACACGAGATCCAGTTGTTGATTTTCACTCTATCTATTTATCCCTGGGAGACAGTTGACCGGGGCAGATCGCTTTCGAGCCGAAACAGAAAAAAAGCTCGGTATCCGTCTTTCAAATAAGAAGCCAAAACGCCCGAAAAAAATAAAATAAATCTGTCACATTATTTCATCTGCTCCGGTTCACCCCCTTTGACCGCTACAAGATCATAGGGTAAGGCCTCACTCGCTGCGAAAATGTGCGAATAATCCCCAAATGTCAGAGATGACCCGATAACAACCGTGCCACCAAGCATATTTTTTAGAAAATTCCGTCGATTCATTCGGCCCTCACTCATGTGAATTAAGTTAGAATCTTCATGACCCATTATGGTCAGAAGTCACTTAGTTTCCTGTCGAGCTGCTCTGCGAACAACAATATAATCATCGTTTCTGTCGACCATTGAACACATATCGCCCTGGGTGGCAACCTGATTAAACCGCGAACCGGTTTCAGACCTGGCTGTAGCAGCACAGTGGCATAATACAAGCCTTGCTCCTAATAGTACTTATACGTAAGTATTTGTACCTTCTTTAAAACAATATATATCCGTACAGACGACACCATGTTTTTAATATAAACATGTCGGTTGCTTTGACCTACGAATACTAATTTATCCGGCATTATTAATCTACCTTATGGCATTCAATCTATACCCACCATCTGTATTTGACTATTGGTCCAAGTCATCAGTAACTAAAGACTTAACACCGAGCTTTTGGAGCTTTTTGACGGAGCTCTCGGGACACGACACTAAATACCAACAATAACATTCTGCCGACAGGGTGCAGATGTTCACGTTGGGCACTATACAAACCAAGAAAGGGAGTATTCGAATATGATTACATTCAATAAATTATGGGAAAATCATCCTACTATCACCGGCGGAGATGCTCCCTGCACAACAAATGGAAAATCAAATTTCTCAGATCAATGCGCCATTAAGGTAGGTACAGCTCTTGCAGCCTGTGGCGTTAACACCTCGTACATACCTGGCGCCCGTCACTGCTGGCATCACAATACAAACCAAGGCCATATATTAGCCGCCGAAGAGCTCGCTGAAGGGATAAAACTGTTCCCAATAGCAGGAATAGGTAAAATACAGAAAATTGATCCCAAAGATTTCAAAACAGCATTAAACGGAAAAAGAGGAATCATATTTTTTAAAGATTACTGGGCTAGAAATGGAGAAACTATCAGAAATAAAAGCGGTGATCATATTGACCTTTGGAATGGTTCAAGACTCACCGACTGGAAAACATGGGCTCGTATACAGCTAAATCTCAGCTGGGAAGGAAGTTGGAGCGACTATCGAAATTCTAAAGAAGTATGGTTTTGGGCGGTTATGTAATGAAAAAAAAGGCCATTTTTCTACTTTCAATCTTCGTCATATCTATTTACACATTAACTTACAACAGTCACGAGTGGACACTGAATCTCGCCACACAGAGTATAATTTATGAAAAAGATGTTCCATACTTAGAGTCTAAAAAAAGGATAATTGATTTGCTTTCAAATGTTCACTATGTTGCAGTTGTATATCCCAAAAAAGAAAAAGTATATCCAAATAGCATTTTTCATAAATATATTTTGAAGAATCCTAAAGAAAGCACTACCTATACAATAGAAGCTAATGTTATCTATACAGTAACCGGCGAAATGCTTGACTCAATAACCTATAGCTCTGCTGGTATTGGTTTAAGCTCAAATGCCATTTTCATAGGCCTTTGCAAAACAAGAAATGGATTTTATGCTCCGGATAATGGTTACGAATTCCCTGCTACGGCTGAAGCAATTGACTTTGTCAAAAAATTAGATATAACAACCATCAAAAAGTCGAAATCACCAGCATGCATAAATTAATAGCCTAACAAGGCCATCAACTTTGCGTCTATCGGTGCCGGATAGCCTGCTCGTTGCTCCGGCTGCCGGTTATGCGTTAAGACAGCCAGGCCGAAGATCTGAATATATTGCCATAGCCCAGACCTTACATAACTACTGTGCAGGTCACGGAGAAAGTACCCGGAAATCCTATCAACATAAATATGTCCTTCTGTTTTTAGAAACTCAAAATCACCCTGACAGGAGTACAAACATTTTGAATTCCAGAGCAGCCGTGAGCCTCTTGGTAATTGATCTTTAGCCGATGTTTGATCATGACAGGGTTTTTTTGAATCGTCCGACAGCAATGGTCAGGAAGGTGAGCGATAGTACAGTTTGCGAAACGATTGCCGGCCAGAGAGCAAGAATTCCTACATCCTTCATAACGATGCCCCGCAAAATTTCAAGATACCAGCGCATAGGGTTCAAGATAGTTGCATAGCGAACAGGGTCCGGCATATTGCTTATCGGGAACATGAAACCGCTGAGCATGACGGAAGGCATGAGGATCAGAAAACTGGTCAGCAGGGCTTGTTGCTGGGTCGAGGCACCTCCGCTGATGATAAGGGCAATGCCCATATTTCCGGCGAGGTAGATTCCTGTCAAACCATAGAGCAGCAGCAGGCTGCCCTTGACGTGGACGCCAAAAATCAGAAAAGCAACAACCAGCATGACTGACATCGAGATATAGCCGGTGATCATGTAAGGAATGGTTTTTCCAAGGATAAATTCTATCCCGCGAATCGGAGTGACCATGACCTGCTCGATGGTGCCGATCTCCTTTTCCCTGACAATCCCGATACTGGTAAGAAGCAGGCTGAAGATAAAGAGCATGGTGGCAATCAGCGAGGGCACATAATAATATCGACTCTCCTGATTGATGTTGTACCAGGCGCGGCTCTCCGTCTTTATCTGCATTGGTGAAATGGTAATGCCTTTTCTGCCCAGCCGTTCTTTTAACAGTTTGTCATTATAATCATTTACAATGAATCCGGCATAGCCGAGAACAATGGCGGTGCTGTTGCTGTCGGTACCATCGGTAAGAAGCTGTACCTTGGCTGTTTGCTCCTTGAGAAGATCCTTGCTGAATCCTTCCGGGATCTGCAGTACTGCGCGGACGTCGCTGCGATCGAGGAGGGGAGTGATCTCCTTCTGGGAGAGCAGATAAGCGGAAATATGGAAATATTTACCGGCGGTAAAAGCACTGATCAGCTCCCTTGAGGAAGGAGTCTTGTCCATGTCCAGCACTGCCAGGCGGATATTTGTTACATCGGTAGTCAGGGCAAAGGCCATAATGGTCATCTGGATAACGGGGATGCCGAAAATAACTACCCGCATCCGTGGATCGCGAAGCATCTGCAGAAATTCCTTTATGAGCATGCGATATAGACGTTGCAGCATCTCTTACTCCAGTTTGAAGGAAAAATTCCGGTTGGCAAGAAATATCATCAAGAGGGCATAAGTTGCTAAAAACAAGGCGTCAAGCCAAAGAATTTCAAGACCGATTCCTTTCAAGTAGATGCCGCGCAGGATGGCGATGAAATAGCGGGCAGGCACAATATAAGTGAGAAATTGCAGGGGCATTGGCATGTTCTCGATGGCAAATACGAAACCGCTCAGAATAAGCGTCGGTAAGAAGCCGGCGATGATGGCCAGTTGGTTGGCCAGGACCTGTGATTTCAGCTTGATGCTGAGCGTCATGCCAAAAAAGAGGGCGCCGGTCAAAAAGAGGGCGGACATGGCAAACAACAACCCGGCGTTACCGACTATCGGCACATCGAAGATCCATTTGCCCATCAGGACGGCTACCACCACATCGGTCATGCCGATACAGAAATAAGGAATGACCTTGCCGAAAATAAGTTCAGGACCACGCAGCGGAGTGCTGATCAGCTGTTCCATGGTCCCAGTCTCCCATTCCTTGGCTATAGTGGTGCTGGTAAGCAGCGCTGCGACGACGATCATGACCAGAGCGATGATGCCGGGGATAAGCACGTTCTGGCTGCGCAGACCCGGATTGTACCAGGCCCGCTGGATGAGCTCCATCGGCTGCTTCAGTTCTCCCCGCCCTTTGAACTGCATTTGTTCCGAGGTGACTTCAAAAGCGTAGATAGCCCCGATGTTTTCAGCATAGCCCATAGCCAGCCGGGACGTGTTGGCATCGCTGCCGTCGCCGATAATCTGAATTTTAACCGGTTTGTTGGCCTGTACCCTGGCGGCAAAATCGCCGGGAATGACCAGCGCTATCATGGCATTTCCACGGTCCAGCTCTTTTTGCAGCCCATGGTAGTCGTCGTAGTATCCTTTCATTGCAAAATAGGGAGAACTTTGAAAGCGGCTGAGCAGATCGCGGCTTTCAGGAGTGCGTGACTGGTCCCATACAACGGTGGGCACCAGCCGCAGATCGAGAGTGAGGGCATAGCCATACAAAAGGATGAGGATAAGAGGAATTGCCAGGGCTAAGGTCAGGCTCCGCCAGTCCCGCACCAGGTGCAGGGATTCCTTACGGGCTACGGCGCCGAGCCGTCTGAGGTTCATGTTTTGCCCGCCCCCCGTTCAGTTTCGCCGGCATGCTTTCTGTCAACCTCTTCAATAAGGGAGATAAAGACATCTTCCATACTTGGCAGGATGGTTTCAATGGTAACGCTCTTAAGGTCCTGGCCCCGGGTAGAGAGTAGACGCTTAATCGCCGCAGTTGCGGCCTTGTCATCTGAAGTGACGATATGCAGGCCTGAACCAAAAAGTGCGGCGTCATGGATCTCGGGTAGAGTTTTGAGCGGGGTGACTAAAGCCTGGGGGTCGGCACAGCGCAAATCGATGATCTTGTCATGCATGAACCTGGTCTTCAACTCCATTGGCGAACCGGAGGCGATCATCTTACCGTCGTAGATGAGGGCGATGCGGTCACAATATTCAGCCTCTTCCATATAGTGTGTAGTGACAAAGACAGTTATGCCATGATCCGCCATGGTGTAAATGAGATCCCAGAATTGTCGACGGCTGAGGGGATCGACTCCGCTGGTTGGTTCATCAAGGAAGATTATAGGAGGCTCATGCAGGATGGCGCAGGCCAGAGCTAAACGCTGTTTCCAACCGCCGCTGAGTATGGCGGTAAGACTGGTTCGATGCTCTTGAAGGCCGGCCATCTCCAGGGCCCATTGCAGTCGATTTTCCAGGTGTTTCCCGCGAAGTCCGTAAATGCCGCCGTAAAAACCGATGTTTTCCTCAACGGAGAGATCTTCATAGAGGGAAAACTTCTGGCTCATATAGCCGATATGTAGCTTGATCTGCTCAGTCTCATGCAGGATGTCGAAGCCTGCCACTGTCCCTGTTCCCGAACTGGGGCTCAACAGCCCGCAAAGCATCCGGATTGTGGTGCTCTTTCCGGCTCCGTTGGGACCAAGAAAACCAAAAATTTTGCCTTTGGTTACCTGAAAGCTGATATCATCGACAGCTATGAAAGCACCAAATTTTTTAGTGATATGATCCACCTGAACGGCAATGTTGTCGGCTGTCGCGGCCTGGTCCTGTACGATGTGATCAATTTGCTGATTTTTCGGGGTCGGCGGATTGTCCTTGCCCAGCAGGCTGACGAAGATATCTTCGAGTGAAGGCTGGGTTTCCCGGATTTCTTCATAGCTGAGTCCTTTGGAATCGAGAATATCTGTAACCCGCTTCTTGGTTTCTTGACTGTCGTCGCAGACCAGATGGACTGTATCACCAAAGAGGTTGACGCTTTTTGCAAAGGATTTTCCGCGCAGCAGGCTGACAGTTTTTCTGGCTTCCGGGGATCGTATTGTCAGTATGGTGCCGTCCATCAATCCTTTTATTTCATCGGGCGTGCCGACGGCCATAAGTTTACCCCGATCGATGAGGCCGACCCGGTCACAGCGCTCTGCTTCATCGAGATAGGCGGTGGTGATGAGAACAGCAACACCCTCCTGTCGCAGTCTGTGCAGTATTCGCCAAAAGTCCCGGCGACTGACGGGGTCGACGCCATTGGTCGGTTCGTCGAGCAGGAGAACCTTGGGGGTATGAATAAGTGCGCATACAAGCTGAAGCTTTTGCTTCATCCCGCCGGAAAGATTGCCTGCCCTACGCCGGATAAAGGGGCGCATGTGGCTGAAGTCGAGCAACTCTTCGATGCGGTTCTGTCTGCCTTTTCGGTTCATACCGTAGAGGTCGGCGTAAAAATCGATATTCTCACCAACTGTGAGGTCCTGATACAACCCGAATTTCTGGCTCATGTAGGCGAGATGGTCCTTGACGGCTGCGGCCTCGGTTGCGGTCGCAAATCCTGCTATACTGGCTGTACCTGTGTCGGGATCCATGATGGTAGCCAGCATGCGCAGACTGGTCGACTTGCCTGCACCATCAGGGCCTACCAGACCGAAGATCTCTCCTGGAAAAACAGTTAAACTCAATTGGTCAACTGCGGTCAGTGAGCCGAAATTTTTGGTCAGTCCCTCCGCGACAATGGCTGGGGTCGGACCGTCCTTTACCTGCTGTAGATTCATGGCTTTTTGACCTGGGCTAAATCAATTGTTTTTAAAATATTACTGCTCCGTGAATAAAATGAGTCCGTCTGCAGGCATCCCGGGCTTTAGTTCGTGGTCGGTGTTGTCGAGAATAACTTTGATCCGGTACATGAGTTTTACCCGTTCTTCAAAAGTCTGAACTGTTTTCGGGGTAAATTCAGCCTGACTGCTGATATAGCTCACCAATCCGGAATAGGTTTTGCCGGGAAAGGTATCGGTTGTAACTGCAACCTTCTGTCCCAGCTTTATTCTACCCAGATCTGTTTCGTGGATATAGGCGCGCAGCCACGGTTTATTAAGATTCCCGAGGGTAAGTACCGGGGAGGCTGGATTGAGATATTCGCCTGCTTCTGCCACGGTACTGAGTACTACCGCATCTATAGGTGCAACAAGATCGGTGTACTTAAGTTGTTGCCTGGCCAGATTTACAGCTTGCCGTGCTGCCACGGCTTTGGCTCTTGCCTGATCGATACTCTCTTTACGTGGTCCGGCCTCAGTAAGGGCATATTCCGCTTCCGCCTGCTTGAGTGCTGCCGCTGAGCTCCGGATCTGTTCCATACGCGGACCGACTTGAAGCAGATCGAGTCGCTGGCTTGCTGCCTTAGTTCTTGCTCTAGCTTCCTTTACTTTATTTTCCGCGGTCTCAAAATTGAGCTGGTATGTTTCAAGAGTATTTTTACTGATGCTGTCATTGTTATACAGGTTCATATATCGATCCTTATCGATCTTAGCCTGTTTCAACTGGACGATTGCCGATTGTTCGGCTGCAACTGCACTGTTTAAATCAGCCTTGGCACTTTCGACCTCCTGAATACGGCTCCCATTCTGCAGTTCGGTCAAATTCTGACGGGCCTGCATGACTTTGCCTTCGGCCCGATCAATCTCTTCTTTGCGGCTTCCTGCTGTCAGTTCCGCGAGAACAGCTTCAGCATAAGCAAGGTTTGCTTCAGCCTGTGCCAGGGCAATGGTTTGATCGCTTTTGTCGAGCCTGGCCAAAATCTGACCGGCAACGACGCTATCTCCCTCTTCGACCGGTCGTTCTTGCAGGCGGCCAGGTATTCTGAAACTCATTTGAATTTCGGTTACTTCGATATTTCCTGAAAATCGCAGGGATGTGCTGTCGTTACGGTGGTTGAAAACATTGAAGGCGATGACACCGACAATAACTGCCAGGAAAAGTGGGAGAATGATGCGTAATCTTTTTTTCATATTTATGCCTTCGATGGTGAAATAATTTCCTTTTTGATTCTGGCAATGCCCCCCAGGGAAAAGAACCAGACAGCGTCTGCCAGTTGATCGAGGTTGTCTTCGGTGGGAACGCTGTCTGCGTTGATTTTTCGGATGACCGATGAGCCCAGAGCATAATATATACACTGTCCGATAATGCTGATCGCACAGGATACCAGCTTCTCCGGCCCTGGATTAATCTGCATTATGTCGATAATGATCCCGACCAGCAGGTCTTTGTGTGGTTTGACGTATTTCTCAAGCATAACTTCAAAGGCGGGGCTTGGGTCGAGCAACTCCCTGGCAATGAGCCGACCCTGCCCGGACATGCCTCCCCATCCCTCCCGGCTCTGCAGTCTATAGAACATTGATCTGATAAATGTACGGAGCCGTTGTTCCGGGTCGCTATCCTCTCCTCTGCCCAGAGTTGCAGGAAAGCGGGTAAACCCTTTATGAAAGACATCTTCAAGAACTGCCCCATACAGACCTTCTTTGTCCCTGAAATGATAATTGATGGCTGCGATATTGACTGCCGCGTCCTTTGCAATGCTTCGGATAGTGGCATCTTTAAAGCCCTTTTGACCAAAGATAACACCGGCCGAAAAAAGTATTCGTTCCTTGGTTGATAGTGTTTGATCAGACATGGTTCTCCCGTGAAACATATGATTAAAACAAAAATATAAAACATTTGTTTAAATGTTGCAAGGAGGGAAGGTGAAAGCCGGGATACTTTTAGAGAAACTCCTGCCCCGTCACACTTATTGAATCGAAGCGTCCATCGAGAAATGCCTGGGCCAGTTCTAAGGGGGTGCTGTCATCCGTCATTACCCCATCGAGAAGTCTGCTGAACCCCATCAATCTCCCCAGCATGATCAACCTTTCATAAACAACCTCTTTTGAGGCACCGACAAGTGATGCGGTGATCAGATCGTCGGCAGCGGTTGTGTAAAAAGAATTGTTTTCGAGTATATGTCTGAGGAAGATAGCCCTTCTTCCATCGCGTTGAAAGCCGACACCACCGCCTTTAAAGCGAATACGGATGTAATTGGCATGAGAATCTCTGCCACAGACTGCATCCAGCATGGCAAAATGGAATTCTTCCCTGGCGTTGAGATTGAGATAATCCCGATCCGCAATTGCGTAGTTAATAGAACCTGACGGGCGAGCTGTTCGGGTATCGAGCTGCGCTCTGGAGAATTTATCGGAAGGAGCATCAGTTTCAGGCCCCGAACGCCAGCTGAGGCCCGGAGTGAGAAGGCCTTCACAAAATGCCGCCAACGGAATGGAGAGGATATCGTCCTTGTTCAGCGGTTTGTGTACAGCCGATCGCTTTTGCAATAATGTATTGGAATCTCGCCGAATTCCGCCACCCACATCAATGACGAGAAAATCAAAGGGTACTCCAATCTCCAGACGCCGCAAAAGACTTCCAGCCTTGTCCATGATTTGATCCCCGACATCGAACATGGCCAGTACAGCCATTTCGTGAGTGTACCTGATAATGTCGTGGATCGATCTGCATTCCATTATCGAGAATGTTGGACCGCAGGTATCGGCAAGGTTGAGTGGAACCACCAGATCTCTTAACTGCTGCCGTTCCGGCGATATGGTGTTTGAGCTGGAAGAATTTTCCTGGATCGGATGGACACGCTGCACCCTGTCCATTGCCTTTTCTGAAGATGCGCAGGTCCCGGACATCAGTGGTTCGTCTACCGGTGAAAGGCGTATCCGCTGGCCGGTACCTGCGGCAAGATGTAACGGACGAGCCTGGAGAATGGTCATTTCACCATTTTTAGTATATGCCCATTCTATATCTTGCGGCATACCTGCCAAATTTTCAATTATTTCTCCGAAATGCAGCAACTCAGCCAGCGACTCAACAGACAATAAGGGCAAAGCTGCTTCCTCAGTAGGCAACTGTTCCTGGCATATTCCTCCGCCCTCTATAGCTACTTCCCGAACTGTTTTATCGGGAATATGGGCACCGTCCATGATTTGTTCGCTCAGATCTTTACTGCTAGCGGGATTTTTTACCTCATCGGTCCGGCTTCTTCGCCAGGGATGATAGATATCGACCGGGGCTGAGCCATCGACCGCCATGGTCCCCAGTCCAGGCACTGCACTGATCAGCATTCGACCACTCTCCGGTTGTGAAGGATCTCGAGTGAGCATGACCCCAGCACAATGGGGAACGACCATCACCTGGCATAAAACCGCCAGATCGAAATCAACGGGAGAAAGACCGGCATTGAGTCGATAGGAGATAGCTCTGGCACTGAAACCACCGGCAATCACCTCTTTATATGCAGCCTGAAGCTGCTGGCTGCCAATTATATTTAAAATTGAAGTGAACTGGCCGGCAAAAGAGTGATCGGTTCCGTCTTCGGAGACACCACTGCTTCGGACAGATACAGCAATTGGAGTGACAGGTTGACCAGCCACGTTCTGGGTCAGTACGAGCAGGTTATAGCAGTTTTCCATGGCCATGCCGATCTCCTCGGGCAGTGGACTGGACAGGATCATCTCCCTGATTTTAGAGGCCACAATGTTTATATCTTTGTAGTCATGCTCGATATTATGGAGCAGCTGACGAATGGAACCGGCCAGTTTGCCAATGGTAAGGTAATCTTTGCATGCCTCGGTTGTAATCACAAATCCATTGGGGACGGGCAGGGCCCTATGCCGGAGGCGGGCAAGGTTGGCCGCTTTAGCACCTGCAAGAAGATATGCATCCTGGTCCAGCTCATCAAGTTGGATGCAGTAGACCTTCTCGACAGGAGTGTCTGCTGGAACATCAAGAAGTTGTGTCACCCCGGAGGCCATTCGACCATGAAGTGAAGAGAGTCCGGCATGGCCAGAGCCCGACAACAGGTTAAGTCCATCAACCAGTTCTCTGGTGACCACCAGCAGCTCCTCAATTGAGGTTCGAAGATGTCTTTCTTCACCTCGCATAAGCTGGCCATTAACAGTGACAATCAACTCCAGCGCCCTGCCGTAATTCTCAAGATAAATGCGAAAGGCATGATAACGTGCCTTCAGGTCTTCCAGAGCATCTTTCTGCCGCTGCTGCCTGCGTCTGACAAAAAAATCTATTAAGGAATGGAAGATGCGCATTATATTTTTAAGGACACTCAGTTAAAATCGTTTTCGCCTTCGGGTGCAGGTATCACCAGGTTACCCTGTTTGAAGGTGTTGGCTATGTCCCTGCCGAAATGGCCGAGAAAGGAGGCCGCAAAAGTGTTGAACAAAACCTTGGTGTCAGCATCAGTGTAGAGGCCTGTGTCCCGCTGCTTTGAGAATGCAGTTAAGGCACCCAGAATGAAGAGTGCCGATCGTAACAGACCCTTCTCCACCAGTTTAAGTCTGCCGATGACAAGATCACCTTTGACTGTCACCTTAAAATCCATTGCCTCAAGAACGTCTCTTATGAAGGTGGCTCTGCGCGCGCGACGATCAGCGTCGGCAAGCCCACCGGCAAAACGAAAATAGACATAATTACGCTGCTCATCGTTTCCCAGGTGAGCATCAATGACACTGAAGTGATATCCGAGGCGCAGGCTGAGATTCAAATAATCGCTGCTGACAATGGCAAGATTTTCTCCCAGGTTTTCGGCTGGGGTTGCCAGTAAATTAACACTCTGTGGCATTCCTGAAAGGATATCCCGCAACCCAAGAGAAGGCAGGTCAGTGGTCCATGCCTGTGGCTGCAGCAACCCTTCCATAAAAATTGCAAAAGGTTCTGAATAGATATCTTCGCAGGTGAATTCGAGGTTGTTATCCTTTTTCATTCCTCCCCCGGTATCAAGAACCCGGATATCCATAGGTACATTGAGGCGCATCCTTCTGGTACGGATGGCTCCAAGCCCTGCTCGACGTTCCTGAAAATGAGCCAGTTCATCAACAGCCCGTTCATGACAGAAATGAATGATATCATGAAAACTTCGACAGCCCTGGGGAGAGAAGTCGGCAGAATCGGGATTGACCAGATGCAACGGCATAATAAAACGCAGCAGGCGACGTAATACCCTGTATTCAGGATCAGTAGGAGAGAATTCCATTCCTGTGCCACCCTGCAGCAACAGGTTGTGGAGAACGCCTCTATAAACCTTCAATTCTCCTGCGTCGATAGTCACCTCTATCCCCTCAGGTAATCGATTTAACACATCCGGCACTCCGAATATGGCAGGAAGACGCAATTCTCTGGCCACTGTCGCAAGATGGCCTGTGGCGCTGCCATATTCTGTCAGAACTGCTGCTGCCCGCTGCAGGACAGGTGTCAGCTGGGGTGAAGCAACACGGGCAACGGCCACTGCCCCAGGGGGAAAGTCTGTTGCTGACATTGTATCTGTAACATGAAAAATACATCCTGCAGCGACCCCTGACTGCACTACCTGTCCTCCCTGACAGACTATCTCGGAATTTTCCTGTTCCCTGGCCAGCTCATCGACTGATATCTCTTTCTCGCCCAGTTTCAGAGGGACAAGCCGGGTAATGGAATAGGTCCCATTTGGAAGACACTCCCAATGCAAGGCAATTGGTACCCCCAGCATCCGTTCAAGGGACATGGCTGTTTCTGCCAGTGCCTTAAGGTCATTATCGGCCGGCTGAAAGGAACTATGACCATGGCTCTCATCAATGGCCGCATTATTCGTGGCGAGACGTCGATCGCCAACATGTCTTTCGGCAGAATGCGGGGTGACCAAAGATTGAATCAGCTCGAAAGGATATGTTCGATTGAGCAGAAAAGTGTCTGAAGATTTTCCTTCATCTGCAGAAACAGCGGAAATAGAGAGCACATCAAAAGAGTCGGGGGATGCGGTCCTGCTTTGAACTGTCCCTTTGCCGGCGACGGCCGGTAAGCATCTTACAAGGACCGCATATGGGACCCTGTCGTTCGTGCTTTGTATCTGGGAGGATATTGTGTGGACAATTCGTTCAAGACAGCGGATATAAAGATTAATAGAAGAATCATTCTGAACAATCTCTTCACTTTCGAGTAGCATAGATTTTTTATAGCCAGTAGCAGTGAGCTGTTCGAAGTTGGTACTTTCCTCGATAATCTCAAGCACAGACCGATCTGCAGTTGGTGTGATGATGAATCTGCCGATTTCTCTGACCAGTTCCTGGTCTTCATCAACTCGAGTGACAGCTACAGACAGTTTTTTTGTCTGGCAATTCCGCAGCAGGTTTTCGAGCTGTTCGCGCATCCCGGCTTTCACTGTATTGACTGAGATGTCTGCTTTGCCTGAAGAGTCGGCTGTGGAATGTACGGTTATGGCACTGGTACCCTCGGATGTAATCACAAATCCTTCCGGACTGCTAATTCCCGGATGGTGACGTAATTCTGCAAGACATACGATATCAATTCCCACCAGCGGCTCCATTTCCCAGCCGATGTCGTCCAGGGGAAGTACCGGGGGACAGCCCAGTGCACGAGTATTTCCGGAAAGAATGTCATCGAGGATTATACGGATATCCTGATAACGATCATAAAGAGAGATGTATGCGTTGCCGGTGAGGGCATTAAGGTTATAGGTGACATGGTGGACATGCGAAGCAATGGTTCGAACTGTAGTCTCCAGAAAGGTCTTGTCGAAAATATACTCGCCACCGAGGGCCTGTTCCAAGTGGGCCATCTTTTCCAGTATGGCATTATTTAGATAGAGTATCCTTCTGAAATTATTGAAAAGAGACTGGATGCGCCAGATATTGATCTCAGCAATATCTGTACGGCGGGAACGTTCTCGCCCGAGTAGTCTCTTCCACCACATGATTATCCCTCCGCAGGGGGTCGTAATATTTTGCCTACCAGCCGGTGTTTGGAATCGATTTTTTTGAGGCCTGCCTCTGGTCCGCGATCTTTTTTACACATTCCAATATATCTCTGAGCTTGAATGGCTTGGCCACAAAGTCAAAAGCCCCTTTGCGATAGGATTCTTTTGCTGTTTCCAACGTAGCGAATCCGGTAATTATTATAACATGGGTATCGATGGCCGCTTGTTTGGCTTCCGTTAAAATCTGCATTCCGTCAACGCCTTCCATTTTCAGATCGGTGATAACAATATCAAAGGAGGCTTCCTGTAAACGAGCCAGCGCGGAAGTGCTGTCCGTGAATGTTTCCACTTCATAACCAATTTTCTGAAATGCAGGTTTTAACCGCCTGCAGACAATTGGTTCATCATCCAGAATGAGTATGCGAAGTTTGAAATTTCCGGGTTTAGTTTCTTGAATCATGTCTTCCTCCCATTACATTATATATAGCGTCTATGAAGAGTTGTGTATGTCTGGCAATATCCTTGTTTGAGTGCATCTGCGCATCAAGTTGTCTTGTGTACCCAACAAGTCCTCCCAGAATCTGCATACGCTCAGACATTCGCGGCCGGGAAAGTTTTTTTATTCTGCCTATCACGAGATCTCCGTGCATCTCGATTCGAAAATCAAAATGCTCCAGCACCTGTGCAATGAAATTCGCACGTCGTGAGCGACGGATGAATTCAGTTACTCCTCCGAGAAACCTGAAATAAATTGAATTATCCTTGATTGTATCTGATATGCATGCGTCAATTATAGTAAAATGATATCCGAGTCGCAGGTTTATGTTCATGAAATTTTCCATAACCACAGCCAAATTTCTTCCGATCTGTTTCGGACTGGCCATGGATGAAGGAAAAGTGCGGGTAAGGCTTGACATGAAACAGCCCAGATTGACCGGCATAGGTTTCGTACACCACATGCCGGAACTGTCAAGCCCACATAAAAAATCGCGCAGCGGCAGGGAAATAATTTCCTCTGGAGTTACGACTCTTGCCTCCGGTAAACAGTTTGTTCCTTTACCTGCATCAATTATCATCAGACCGAGGGGAATGTTGTATTCCAGGCGTTTGGGGGCAGACAGATACTGAGCACCATTTTTCTCACACTGGTCAATAAGCTCTTTGATTGCCGTCTCATGGATATAACGCGTGATGTCATGAAAGGTTCGACATGCCGAGGGGGTGAAGTTCTGGTTTTTGGAATCCAGGAGATTGAGTGGGCTGATGTGCTTGAGTAAACGGCGAAGCAACCGATATTCATAAAAATCTTCAAAAACTTCATCTTCAATCAGTTCAAAACGATCGAGTGCCCTGATAGTACCGCGATAGATAATGTTCTGGGTGGCATCCAGGGTGATTTCCTCACCATTTCGCAACAGGGAGGTCGCCACCTGGGTATCCACTATGGTCGGTACCCGGCACTCCCGTGCCAGGGATGCCATATGGCCGGTGGGGGAGCCGATATCGGTAATGATGCCCCGAGCTTTATGCATAATGGATGAATATCGGGGAGAAGTATACCGAGTGACCATGACAGCCCCGAGGGGGAAATTTTTCAGGTCATCGTCATTTTGAACCAGAAAAACCTTACCAATGCCCACTCCACGCTGAACCACAAAACCCTTGGCTGAGAAAATGATTTCCGCATCGCGGGTGGCTTCACTCACAAGTGGATCCGGGGCTGAATGAACATTTGAGAAACGTATCGGACGCGTCTGTAAAATCAGTAATTTACCCTCTGTATCGAAAGTCCACTCTATTTCTTGAGGCCGTTTATAATAGCGTTCGATACGCATTGCCGTTCGTGCGAGGTCATGCAGTTGCACTTCAGTAAGGCAGGGGGCATTGTATAATTCTTCCGGAGTCTCCTGCCAGATAAGTCCACCTTCAGGATTGAGAACAAGTCGCTCCCGTTTATCGGCAACGTCAAAAGAGCGCAGCGAGTAAGGAGGGGTCCGCTCAAGAATCGCTGTATCAGTTTTATAATTCCCTCCTACCACGGGTGCACAGAGTCCCCACATTGCATTGGCGGCCATTGCTCCATCTGCTATGTGCGGTGCATATGTCTGCAGTACACCACTTACCTGACTGGAAGCCATGACCTGGCAACCTACGGCAATAGCAGTTTCGTTTTCATGATACCCTTTATGCAGCCGGTAACTCCATGCCTTATAGGAATAAGCACTGGCCACGACTCTACGGTAGCTGTCGAGGAGCTGATCGGAAGAAACATTGAGTATGGATTCGTATTGACCTGAAAAAACTGCTTCTCCCCCCTCGCCCCAAGCACTGCTCCTTACGGCCAGGTAAAGCTTTGGACGGTTCATGCGTCTGGCGAGAGCATCAACCTGGGCAAATATCTGTGCTGTCAGGTTACGCGGCACTGAAGCGTTCAGAATGCTTTCCTGCATCTCATCAACCAGCTTTTCCATGGTGTCTTCATCCATGGCCTCCCAGTTCGCCGCAATCTGTTCAGCTTTTTCCAGCAAGGAGTTTTGATTCATAAAATGAAAAAAAGCCTGGGTGGTTATGACAAAACCGTCTGGTGTAGCCATTTCCAGACGATTATTGACATCGCCAAGTGTTGCCATTTTCTCTCCAACCTGCTCAATGAGTTCAGAACTTAAATCACTGAGGGGAAGCACAAAATTACCTGAAGGCAGGGAATGTCTTCCGGAGAATTCTTCCTGGATTGCCTGGTAAATACGTTCGTAGACGAGGAACAGCTCATCATTTTTGCGTTGGGTGAGGATGCTGAGACCGGAAATAAGCTTAAAAACCTGGTCGCTCACCTTTTCGGCAGCATCCTCAATGTATTGTCCGTCAAAAACATACTCACCTCCCAGCTTATCGCCCATGTCGGCCATGAGCTCCAAAATCCGGTTATTGCCCTGCAGGATGGACTGGAATTTTTTAAAGAGTACGGCAAAAGGGAAATCCTCCTTCTGCCGTCTCTGATAAGTGAATAGCTTTTTAATGACAGTAAACATGCATGATTCACAAGATCAATGTGCCCCCTTGCTCTGAAACATGAGACCAATTCCAAGGCCACTGACAACAGCAATAATAGTTGCCAGCACCCCGTACAGCAGGCCATTTTTAAACGCCAGTTTGCTTAACCATGCAGGAAAACCAACCAGTTTAGCTTCTATTCCTGCGGTCTGTTTTCCTGTGATGGTACCATTTCGGATTGCAACAGCCTCAAGAGTATAATGGCTTGGAGCCAGGGCTGAAGGAATTCTTAAGTCGGCTGAGAAGGTGCGGGTTGCTCCAGTATCAGGACCAAGATGGATACCTTGTGTCACTTCATTGTATAATTTTTCTTGTTTTTTCAACAGAAGGAGTTCATGTATCATGTCCATGTTGTCGGAATTACTTTCTTCTTCTACCTCTATGGTCGATTTGAGGCTCTCCAGTTGGAAAGGACGAGCAGCAGCACCCAGCTTGTCAAAGGGAACGGAGGTTTCGATAAGACAGATTTTTGGCACATTCTTTAAAGTTACCTTGCCGGTGTTCATCCACAGCAGTCCGAAGACCTTGCCTTTTTGGCGGAGATGCAGTTCCTCCGGGGCGCCGGTAAAACGCAATATGACATCGCTGCCCGCAGGTACAGTACCTCCGATCTTCAGGGTGGTTCCATCAAACCGTGCATCCATCAGTATGTTTGCCGGAGATGTTGTCATGGTAATTGATGCGTCGGCATTTGCCATGCATGGAAATATTCCGAGAAGACAAACAAACAGCCACTTTAATGATGTAATTTGAATATGTTTCATATCAGTGTCCTCCCATGTAGCTGAGCAAAATATCTGGTCTTGCTAAAAGGTCGTAGAGCATTTTGAACATCACTATCAGAACCAGAGAAGCAAGACAAATTTTCAATTGCTCACCCCCTAGTTTTTTGCCGACTTTAGCACCAACCTGGGCACCAACGGCAGAGCCGATAAGCAGCAACAGGGCGAGGATAAAATCTACCGTATGATTTTGGGAAGCCTGCATGATGGTAACGTTGATACAGGTAAAAAGAATCTGGAAAAGACTAGTACCTACAACCACATGCATCGGCATGCGTAACAGGTAGACCATCACGGGAACCATGACGAAACCACCTCCTACGCCCATGATGGCAGCAAGCACCCCGACAAGGGTTCCAAGCACTAAAGGCATAAGAAGCGACATCTGGACACCGGAGCGCTGGAAATCCATCTGAAAGGGGAGGCTCCGCATCATCTTTGCATAAGAAGATTCACTTCTAGGGCTTTCTTCGACTGCCTGATGTGACGATTTTCGCATGGCCTGCAGACTTTCCAGAAACATATATCCACCTACAAAACCAAGCATGAGAACGTATGTTACACTGATGAGAAAATCGGCATTGCCGAGTTGACGAAGAATTTTGATAATCTGCACACCAACTGTACCACCGGCTATACCGCCTACCAGCAGAATCAGGCCCATTTTCATGTCTACGTTGCCAAGACGGAAGTGGGCAAGGGTTCCGGAAGTAGATGCCCCCACTATTTGGTTGGAATCCGACGCCGCTGCAACCGTTGGCGGAATACCCATCATGATAAGGAGCGGTGTCATCAGAAATCCCCCGCCTACGCCAAAGATGCCGGATAAGAGACCGACAACCCCTCCCAGCCCCAAAATTGCCACGCAATTGATACTGTTGCCGGCAATGGGAAGATAAAGACTCATTGAAAAGCTCATGTGAACCCCTTGTTTTTTTAGATATCTGTTTTCTTTGTGGAAACTATTTCCACCGTGCATGCAATCCTGTGTCGAAGAGTGCGTAAAAAGACCTGATCCCTGTGAGTAGAGCGAGTATCCCTGTCATTTGCTTCATGCACCAGCAGTAATATTTTGTTATGATTAATAAAGTTAATTACCTCTTCTTCATACTTTCCCTCCGCTATAAAGTAATTTATTCTAATACCTTCTGTCTTGGCAGCCTCGATAGACAACTCAAGCCTTCTTCTGATTGCCTCTTCCACTTCTTTTCTGGAAGAGGAGGACTTCCGCCTGTTCAGTGGAACTACAAGAAGGACATTGAGCATGGCATCGATTCGTTTGGCCAGAGAACACGCATGAGAGAGAGCCTCCCATGCCCCATGTTTGCTGTCGATTGCTACGAGTATCTTATCCATTGAGCTCCTTCTTTTATTGTTTCTATAGCAAGGCGAGTGCCATATACTTCGAATGATTTTGTTTCAATATTTCAATATGATATAACTAAAACGGAAATCAAAAAAAATTTTATATATTTCATATTGAAACGTAATGATGTATATTTCGTGAATTATGTTTCAATATGAAATAGCTTTGCACTTTAAAACCACCTGGGAGATGTCATAAATGAATCACTATTCAGTTTCGCCTCTTCAGCAGTTCTCGCGTTGGTGGGAAAAACGCTTCAACCTGAAATCGATCAAAGGGAAAATCTTAGTGGTTTTTGCGTTAACCTTTGTCTTGATCGGTGCTCTCACGGCGTTTGATTTTTGGAATCTTTCTACACTCAAGACTCGTTTGGTCTTGAGTGAGCGGTATGATGATTTGTTGAATAATATTTTGGAGGTGAGGAGGTTTGAAAAAAATTTCCTGATTTATGCAGACAAACAGAGCCTGTCGGAGAGCAAAGAATATCTCAATCGTATTGATATATTAATCGAGGAGCTGGCTGAGGATCTTCCCCAGCTTGACGGGAAAATTACTTTTCAGAATTTTAAATATTCCCTGCTCAATTACCGAAAATATGTCGACCTCATCAGCAAAGGAGAATATGTATCACCCGAGAAGATCCGTACCCTGGGTAAAACACTTATCGATTCAGCGGATCGTTTCCGGGTGATCAAGCGAAAACGTATTCATGCTAATATATCAAGAACATTGACAATCCCATTTGTCGTTTTGTGCATTCTTCTGGGCTTGATGGTCCTTGTTTACAGGTTGATCTCAAACGGTCTGTTAAAACCTCTCGATGTAGTTATGGAAACCACACAATCTGTAGGGAGAGGTGATTTCAGCCCTATTCATTATGATGGAATGCGTTTACAGGAGATTACTGGTCTTATTGAGGCCTTCAACCGCATGGCACTGGAACTCGAGACCAACCAGGAAGATTTGATTCAGACTCGGAAAATTGCTGCTATCGGTACTTTCACTGCAGGTATTGCTCATGAATTAAACAACCCTATCAATAATATAGCACTCACCGCAGAAGGATTGAGTGAAGAATACGGCGAAGATATTGATGAAAATTGTTCGGAAATGCTGAGAGATATTCTTAGTCAGGCAGAACGTGCTGCGGATATCGTAAAGAATCTTTTGGATTTCTCGCGTACTGAAACTCCGACTTTTTCCGAACTTTCACCCGCTACAGTTCTGATGAGCACTGCAAATCTGATTAAAAATCAATTTAAAATAGTGGGATTGGGATTAGAAACCACTATTGCCGACAACCTTCCGGAAATTCGGGGGAATTTACGGAATCTCCAACAGGTGTTCACTAATTTGCTGCTTAATGCGATACAGGCTTCTCCGTCCGGAGGAAAAGTTGCCATGCGTGTGGGGCCTGCCGATAATCCGGGATTCATTAAATTTGCTATTGAGGATTCCGGCCCAGGTATTCCAAAAGAAATTCAGGATAAAATCTTTGAACCGTTTTTTTCTACCAAAGAGGTTGGTAAGGGAACGGGTCTTGGTCTTGCTGTCAGCTTTGCCATAGTCAAACGCCATGGTGGGCGAATTGAAGTATTCAGTGAACCGGGGCAGGGGACGACGATTAATGTCCTGCTGCCGGAAGTCGTCAAAGAGTTTGAAGGATGGAGTATTGGATGAAGTTACGATTAGCGATTGTGGATGATGAGGAAATAGTCTGCCGGAGACTGAGCCAGGCCTTTGTCCGTGAGGATTATGAAGTCGAGGCATTCATTATTGGACGTTCCTTTTTGGAACGGATGGTCCAGCAACCATTTGATATCGTGTTTTTAGATATGCGCCTGCCGGATCTCGACGGACTCGAAATATTATCCAGGATTAAAGGTCTTCGACCTGAAACAGAAGTAATCATCATAACCGGATATAAGAGCGTTGAAACAGCTGTGGAAGCTATCCGTAATGGTGCATATCATTATATTCCCAAACCAGTCAATCTTGCAGAGATTCGATTATTGGCCAAAGGCGCCCGGGATAAAATTTCCATGCGTTTGGAAAACCTCCGGTTGCGTACGGCACTCAAAGGAGATTCCGGGTTAACATCTATTATCGGCAACAGTCCAGCCATACAGGAACTGTTCGCAGTACTGCACAAGGTCGCTCCTGTTGACTGTAATGTCCTTGTCCAGGGCGGGAGTGGCACCGGGAAAGCTCTCGTGGCTCGGGCGATTCATCAACTCAGCTCGAAAATGGATCATCCTTTCGTGGCCTTCAACTGCGGTGGGTTTACCGACGAATTGATTAACAGCGAGCTCTTTGGGCATGAACGGGGAGCATTCACCGGAGCGACAACGACCAAGATAGGCCTGCTTGAATCGGCCGCAGGAGGCACTGTGTTTCTCGATGAGATCAGTGAAATGCCTCTTGCCATGCAGGTTAAGCTTCTGCATGTTATTCAGGAGCGACAGATTTTTCGCGTTGGTGGAACCAAATCAATTGATCTCGACATCCGAATAATCGCGGCCACAAACAAAGATCTCAAGCATGAGGTGGGAGCGGGTTCTTTTCGGGAAGATCTGTTCTTTCGTCTTAATGTAGTCTCTATAGCTGTACCATCCTTGTCGGCTCGTCGTGAAGATATCCCGCTCCTTGTTCGTCACTTTATAGAAAAATACAGTCTGGCGTTTCACAAACAGATCACAGGGATTCAGGAGCAGGCCCTCAACATACTGATTAATTACAGTTATCCTGGTAATGTACGCGAACTCGAGAATATCATTGAAAGAGCCGTCGCCTTGACGGATTGCGAAGAAATCGGGCCCCAGGATTTACCGAAAGATCTGCAGCATCTTGAATTCGACACTATTGCAGGAGACAGCCTGCCGTCTCTTGTCGAAATGGAAAGACGATACATCATGAAAGTTCTGGAAAGAACAGGATATAATAAAGGATTGACTGCCCAGATCCTGGATATTCCCAGAACAACTCTCTGGCGAAAGATAAAACTGTATAATATTGAATAAGGCTATCTATCTAGAAATAAAAATTATCCAATAAACAAATAAAAATATCAAAACAATGAATATGATGAAAATTAAACAGGTGAGGGTCAAGCGCTGGATGAAACTTTGTGGGGGTGTCGTTGTGGCCTTTGCCTTATTTTTTCTGCTGCTGCCGTTTGGTGTAAAATATTATCTTGCTGACTGGCTTGAAAAGAATGGTGCTGACAGGGCCACCATCGAAAAGCTGAGGTTTAACCCTTTTGTAGGGAGAGTGACTTTAGGTGGAGTAGATGTACAACTCGGCGGTAAGTCAATTCTTCAAAACGCCAGGATGATGCTCGACCTCGGAATTCCGTCGCTTTTTAATCATGATATCCGAGTGGAAAAAGCTGAATATCAAGGCCTGTCGATTGATCTTGAACAGTACGAAGATGGTAGATGGCGGTATGGTTCCTACACCACGGAGGTTGAACACCCCGAAAAGGATGAAGAATTAAAGCAAGATGCAGCGGTTGCCTGGAATTTTCTGGCTGATCAGGTAGTTCTGAAAGATTGCAGTGTTCACCTGAGAACCCCTGAGCTGGACATGACCCTGGTGATTAATGATGCGGAATTACAACGTTTGACTACCAGGGAGGAACAACCAGCGGGAAGCTTTACCTTTAAAGGGCAACTTAATGGCGGTCCTGTTGTCTTGCAGTTGGACACTGTTCAGCTTGTTCCGGAGCTGCGTCTTGGTGGCAACATCTCGATAGAAAAATTTCAACTTGCTCAGCTTTCCCGTATCCTTATCGATGTTATGCCTACCTTTGCCGGAGAGGTTGGCTTGAATGGCCAACTATTCTTCAGTCAAGGGCCAGTAAATGGGATGCTGACCGAATATAACGGAAATATCGGTGTCACCGGACCGGATATAGGAAATATCGATTTTACCACAAAGGCAGAAAACCTGAGCTGGAAGGGCAAGATGCACTATGCCGAACCTGTAAATAGTCCTGGAGTTATCGAAACAGATGGTCAGCTCGCTGCCCGCAATTTTGACCTTCAGATTCCAGCTTCAAGGGTAAGCATGAAGGAATCGGGAATTGACCTGAATGGTAAGACCAGCTTGATAATAGCTAAAAATATGCTGGTTGAAAATGAAGGTTCGCTGCATCTGGAGGGAGTCGAGTTGCTGTTTCCACCCTATGATATAGCAGAAGATAGTTGTTCCTGGAAAGGTAAGGTTCGATACGATTCCGATCATAACCAGGAGGGACTGTTTGTCCGGGCTGATGGCTTTGTTGACCTCGGTGAATTCCAGGTCGGAGGAGAGGGGGAAGCCGCACCTTTTGCAATGGGAGGCAAGATGGCTTCATGGCTGGGAACGGTTGAGGTCAGCCAGATGGATGCCGGGAAAAAATCTGCCCTTGCCCTGAATGGCACTCTTTTCGGAGGTGAGCTTCGTATTACCCTGGCAGAACCGGAACTGCGGTTCGGTCACGAGAAGCTGGAACTAAATACAAAGGCAATCATCAGTCTGGGTGAAGATACTGATATTCGTGGCTCCAATTCTCTTACTCTCGCTAAATTTTCTCTTTTTGAAGGAAAAAATACTAAACCTATCGTTTCTTTTGACAGGCTTGAATTGGCGGAGTTGGAAGGAAAGGGAGGGAAAACCATTTCTATAAAAGATATCCTGACGGTGGGTCTGAAATCATCGATCTCCGGTAAATTTCCACTGGATATAGATATTCCAGAAATAAAACTGTTGGACTTCTCCACAGAGGATATGGCTACATTTAAGTTGGCTGAATTACGAGTGGCCAGACCACTCATTACAGCTGTGCGGAGTGGTGAGGAGCTGGCTCGGCTCGATGATCTGGCTGTCACACACATATCTTTTGATGATGGGGGGAAACTCGGGGCTGAAAACGCTCGAATTCAGAACTTCGCATTTCTCGGATCTCAAAATAAATCGGTGACAAAGGCGGCTGTCTCATTTGCCGGCGCATCTCTGAACGACATAACCTGGAGCAATGCCGGAGGATTTCAGGGCAATATTTTACAATTTGAAGATCTGGTTGCAACGGTCCTTCGGGATAAGGATGGTAATATCAATATCAGTCAACAGCTGGCAGAAATGCAGCAGGCAGAAAGCATAGAGGACACACCTGCCGAAGATGTCGTGCCGGATCGATCAACAACCACAACAGCGGCCGAGGAAAAACCAAAAGGAGCCCTGTTTAAACTTCAAAAAACCGTAGTGGCCGGCAAGAGTGCCGTGTTTTTTAAAGATTATACACTCGCGGTACCCTATGTAACTGATCTGGCTATTTCCCGATTAGAAGTAACCAGACTTGATTCGAGTCAGCCTGAGCAGAAAACAGAAATTACCCTTCAAGGGGAGCTTGAAAACCGGGCACCACTGGCGGTAACCGGAGAGATTTACCCGTTTAAGGAAAAGCCAGGTATTAACATGAAAGTGGATTTGAAAAACTATCCTCTTTCTAACCTGTCCGCCTACACAGTCCAGTCGGCTGGTACGGCGCTGGCAAGTGGCCAGCTCCAGTTGAAGAGTTCCCTGGTTCTTGGCGACGACAAACTGAACATGAAGAATGCTGTTCTCTTGAAAAAATTGGAAACAAAGACAATTGCGCCAAAACTAGCGGCAGAACTGAACAATCAATTACCGATTCCCCTCGATGCGGCGCTGTCCATCCTGAGGGACAGCGAACGGAATATTTCACTCGATATTCCGTTGAGTGGCCCAGTGAGTGAATTAAACATCGGGGTATCCGATGTCATGATAACTGCACTGAGCAAGGCCATTGTCCCTGCAGCATCAGGATATCTCATGTATGCACTGGGGCCCTATGGGGCACTTGCTTATGTCGGGATGAAAGTTGGTGAAAAAATGCTGCAGGTTGAACTGCCGCCCGTAGTGTTTACACAGCAGGAGATTTCGCTTACCGAAGAGCATGTCAATTATCTGCAGAGGATCGGCAAGATCCTGCAGGATCGCCCGGAAACCGACATTCAGATCTGTCCCACGGTGGCTTCCTGGGAATTTTTGACTGAACAGGAACATGCAGCAATAAAGGGTGACATTGTAAAGGTTGACGAGAAACAACAGGCTAAATTATTGCAAATCGGTCAGGAAAGGGCTGCTGCCGTGCAGAGTCTTCTGGAAAACGACTATGATATTGCCCGCAGCCGGTTACTTATCTGCGATACCAAAATTGAAACAAAGAAGAGTGCCATTCCCGCTGTGTTACTTCAGCTCTGATGCTTGCCGCTTATCGGCCCATACTCACTCTTTTTTTTGCGGCGTCCAGATCAAAAAAGCATGGGTCGAAGTCGGGGCGACCGGTCAGCTCATACAGGCTGTTTCGGCTCTTGCTGTCCGGTGAAGCGAGGGCGGATATGAGTCGGTGATATTCGTGGATATCGCCAATCGTTTCGGGCGGACAAGCCATTTCCCCGGAAAGGAGGATAGGGTGATTAAGCTGTCTGGTTGGCGGGACGACCTCCTCCAGATGGATTTCATGTTCCCATCCCTCACCTGCATCATAGAGGTAAGTAAACATGAACCGCATGCCCTCTTCCAGGGTGTACAGCTTATATTTATGCTCGTCGAATCGTTTGGATTCCTTGGGACCGCTGGTTTTCATGGTTGGGTCGTAGCTGATCTTGCCGACCAGAAACTGATGCACGTGGGAATCGCTCCAGCCCATGCTCAGCTGGATGATATCGTGGAGCTGGGCAAGAGTGGTTGTCCCGGGTACCTGGATGCGTCGCCAGATGAGTGGGTCTGAGAAAACTATAGATATATGCAGGATATAACTCGGAATCTCCTTTTCATCATTTTTGTGTTCGGTTTTAGTGCTATGCGGAAAAACACCTTTTATAATCTCTGCCATTCGCGTCTCCTTCTCTCCATTCTCTTTCACAAAACTTCCTCAGTAGAGGAAAAGTCTCCATTATAAGTTAACATAATAAGGCAGGAAGGGAATACTGGCCAGTGCAGGTCAAAATTCAAAAAAATATCTCCTTAGTCGTTGTCATTCCTACTTGTTGGTTTGATTAACGCTTCCTGCCCATATTCCCTCTGGTGTACTGCCAAACGTTTACCTCGAACTAAACCGGATATTCTGGAACTAAAATATAACTGTTATGCCTGCATAGATATTATGGCTTTGGCTCGAAAATGTCCTGGTATCACTCTCTAGATCAGAATTGACGAAATAACGATATTTAAGGTCGACAGCGAAAATTGTATTTACAGCGTAAGCTATTCCGGCAGAGAATTGATAAGCAAAAACATTGTCATCAATACCTGAATCGATAAGACCCAAACCCGGCACTGTTATAGCACTCATCTCAAACTTCGATACACCAACTCCCCCACTTATAAAGGGAGTAAAAGGACTTGCATTTCTAAAGTCATAATATAAATTTATTAAAAACGATGTGCAATTCCTTCGATATTTTCGAAAGTCACAGTTGCCGGCATTGTGGAATCCTTCACATCACAATCTCGAGGCATTGATATCCCTAGATTGCCGCTCACGTACAGACCATTTGCACTGTAAGCAATGGTAGAGATAAAAAGAGGTATGGCACAACAGGTAATTAGAGGGACACTTAAGTTCCTCGGCAGGAAAGAGTATCCTATATGAAGTCAACACAATAAGGCATGAAGGAAATTTTGGCCAGTGTAAGTAAATTTTTTATTAGCTCACTCGCTCTCAGATATTTCCTGCATTGTTGTGAGGAGAAGCTCTCTGAATTTAGCTACAGCTTTCTGCCCATTGTCCCCTTTTTCGCCACGGATCACTTTGAAGAAATCTTGACAGATTTTGATGTTCCCGGCGGACCAGTTCTTGGTAAATCCCTGGGGAGATTCATTTTGCAGCGGTGGCTGATTGACTTGAATATAGTCACGTCTGCCATGAGCCCAGTTGATGGTGTGCTGATAGTAAAGCAGCGATCTGTTTAACAGGACAAAGAGAAGGTCTATCGATTTGGCAGGACCGATCTGGACCTGTTTACCCCCCAGCGGAATTCCCAGAAGCTTGGCTTTGTCGGAAACAGACTCGCCGCCCAAAAGAGCACCGAGTACCCCAGCCAGGGTTCCCATAGCAGTGAATATACCCAGGCTGTGACCAAGTGTGGCCATTTCCAGACCCGCACCTATGGCTGCACCACCCAGTCCTCCGGCAATAATAACCTGTTGCCGGGTCAGGCCCAGAAGCTGCCATGTCTGTTCGTCAAACAGATCTTTGTTGAGAATCGAATGGGCTGGAAGATCGTACTGAAAGATGTTGTGCTTGAAAAGATTACGAATACGATGGTGGGCGTTTCTTTCCATGCTGCTGATTTTTTCACCATAGGCTGCTATAAGTTTCTCTCGACTCTGATACTCCTGTGCCTCTGAACTGAAATCCCTGGTGAGCTTCAGCGAGAGTCCGTCGGTGAGCAGGCTGGTGATAATATCCGCCGTGGCGTTGTTGCGGGCTGCCCAATCTTTCTTGAAAGCGCTGACTACCTCGGAAAGAACCTGGTGCCAATCCTGATCAATAGATTTTAATGTTTCGAGCAGCAGGATTCGCTCGGCATAGGTAGCCCGGTGGGCGTTAAATTCGCGGTAGGAGTTGAAATTCTTACGAAATTCGGTTTTCCAGGCATCCAGGTGATCTTTTTCATCTTCCTTTGAATTGATAATTGCCATCCTGGGCTTGCCGGTAAGCCGTAAGATTTCCATCTCTGCCCTGTCTACATTACGAACCGGTCGTGAACCGTCGACGACATAGATAATGCCCGCTCCCCTTTCAACAGGTCCCAGCAGCTCACAGTCATCGTGTAATTCCGGGAGGGTTGCTGCATATTCTCTAAAAGTTTTGAGGGGATTCCTGTCATTTTCTGTTCGTTTTTTTAATTCACTCAAAACTCTTCCCGGATTTTGAAAGCCAGGAGTATCAGTAAAACGCAGGACTTCCCGGCCATCAATCACTACCGGAAAGGTCCGGCATTCGGTGGTTTCGCCGGGGGTTGGGCTGACCCGTACTGAATCATCTTCGGCCAGAGTAGAGAGCACGGAAGATTTACCTTCATTCGGGTGTCCGAGTATTGCAAATTCAGGTGTCATGGGGAGCTCTTATTCGGAAATTAATGGAAAGATGGTGAGATAAGGATCTCCGGTGGCTTCAATCTTTTGCTGCCAGAGGGTGAAGTCCTCCGGTGCAAGCTGAGTAAAAGCGGTTTCCTTCGGTCGTCCAACCAATCCCAGATATATGACGCAGTTTTCAGGTAAAATTGTACGTAATTCCTTGAGGTAGGAGAGAAAACCGATAAGAGGCACCATCCATCCTTCCATCAGGATAAATATCCCTTCCCCGGGTTCCCATGATTTTTCAGCCAGAAGCTGTAAGAGTTTCCGATCTTGATCATAGCCGATCATGAATGTATGCACTTCTTTGACAGCAAATCCCTTGCTTGCCATCAATGATTCCAGTTGTTCCATCGGGCAGAGCGTAAAGATATCATCAGGGATAAGAACGACCTGGCCGAGATGATTTGGGGTAGCTGGTAGAGAGGGCTGTTTACTCAGTCTTGGACGATTTTCTGAAATCGTCCGATTTGATTCCGGCTCTGCCTGACTCGAAACCAGAGGTGTCTGCATTCGCCTGATAAGAGCGAGGCAAGTCGGGGTATCCAGCTTAAGATTTTGCAGGGAGGTCCGTTCCAGAATCATTCCGACAACAAGAAGAGTCAGACGAATAAAAAAGCCGTAAAAAAGCAGGCAGAACACCAGAAAGGGCCACCATGCGATGAGATTTCCCGTGGCAAGATGATAAATGCCCTCCTTGAGAATGATCCGGCTGCCTTCTATCTCGGAAAGTGAAGGGTAGCTTCTTTCGGGTGAAATAAACCAAGACCAGGGTAAAGCCGCTAATACAACGGCACGGTGAATAGCCTCGGCACTGAACTGCATGGTTGACTGCCAGCCGAAGGCTAAATCGCTGGTTGAAATTTTCAGCAGGGTTGCTGCGAGAAGTCCTATATTAAATCCTACGGCGAAAAGTTGGGAAAGTATAAAGAGCGGCCAGTAGAAGAGAGTGCCGTAGACAGTGTGGCGCGCCTTGAAGATACCAAAGGCATGGTTGACACTCATCCGCTTGTCTGCTGTCATTGTGCGCAGCCAGTGTTTATGAAAAAATGAAACTGATCTTTTAAGCAGTCCTCGAAAGAGCAATGAATAAAATGAGGGTATTTTCAATCCAGGTAATATCGGACGAAGCAGACAGGCCAAGAGAAAAATTCCGACAAGGGTGAGTTGGGAAATAACGAAAAGGAGCAGGAAATGGAACACATTCACAGGAGTAGTGCCGGTGTAGGTGAAAAATGAAAAACCGGCAAGTAATCCAACAAGGAGTCCTTTAAAAGAGGCAAGATTTTTTGCGAGGAGGTAGACATCGCCAAAGATCGTTCCCGGACTTTTCAACTCAGGCCCAGGAAATTCATTTTGGGTTCTCTTGGCAACCCATAACCTGATCAGGTCTCGGTTGGTGAGTTCACCAACATCGCCGATCTGATTCTGATTTTCTAAAAAGATATTTCTGTCCCGCAGGTGGAGTTTGCTGTTATCAGCATCCGCATCTTGATGGTAGAAATATTCCAAATCAATTACGTCATTATATTGCCAATTTGTTTTCATGGGCTCCATTATACCAGAATGAAACGATGGAGCAATAACACCTCTTGTTAATTATACAAATTTAGTGGGCTTCGGAATACTTTCATGAATTTAACTGTTCTATTTGCTCTATTGGGACTGCCAATGCTGTTGGAGTGAGCGAGCTTATAGAAGAAAAGTGAGAAGAGGACCGGGAGTAGAAAAAATGATGTACAGGATGAAAGGGCTGGTTTTGGAGGAGGTAAAAGAACCTAACGAAGAAGGATCAGCGATACATGTTAAGAAGTATCGCTGATCCGTTTATTTTCAGATCTTCACTACATTTTGTGCAGCTGGACCTTTCTGGCCGTCTACAACTTCAAAGCTGACGCGTTCGCCTTCTGAGAGAGATTTGAATCCGTCTGCCTTAATAGCGGAATGATGGACAAATACATCCTGGCCTCCATCTTGTTCAATAAAACCAAAGCCTTTTGCATCATTAAACCACTTTACTGTTCCTTCTGCCATTGCTAACTACTCCTGTGTAATGGGGTCCATTATGGCCCCTTTTTTCGATTGCCTGAGTGCTGTCTGTTGACTCAGACATCAGCCTGTGTTGTAGACTGAACTTGTTGTCTATATGGTATTATTTATACAGACTAATTTTGAAGGCTGAAATTCAGCCATATTTTTTTTATTTACTAACACCCTACGAAAGGTCAAAAAATACTGTAATCATAAATTAAGTGGCGCACCTTAATTTTTACCTGCGCTTTTTCCCTTTCTTCTGAGGTTGCGCCTCATTGCAGACCAGCGGACGATTTTTGTAATCTTGTTTATTCAATGTTTCCATGGCACGATGACCTTCTGATCTGGTTGCCATTTCAACAAAGGCAAAACCCTTCGGCTTGCCTGAAAAATGATCTATTACCAGGTTGGTGTTAACGACTTCACCAAAATCACTGAATAATTTTAAAACTTCTGATTCGGATACATCATATGGCAAATTGCCTATAAAGAGTTTCAAACTGTTGTTCCCCAGGACTGTGATCGGCAAGAATCTTTACCGGCAATAAAAAATGCAGAACAAATGCAAGATAACTGGCGAGAAATACAATGCGTGATCGGATTTACGTTAGGACCTTTATTTAGGCTATACAGCAATTGATATAAATATACAAGCAAATAACACAGCCGTGAACTACCGTTTCACCCTTCAGACTACATGAAACATTCTGCAGGTATCAATGTTTTTTACCTTATCCCTTCCGTCCGCATCTTTGAGATTTCGCGCAGATAATAGTCATAGTTACCCTCGTAAATTCGCATCTCCCCGTGGTCGATTTCAAAAACTCGAGTCACAAGAGAGCGTAGGAAATGACGATCATGGCTAACCAGGATAACAGTTCCCTCAAATTTTTGCAGGGCACTGAGAAGCACTTCCCGTGACTGGATATCCAGATGGTTTGTTGGTTCGTCAAGCACCAGAAAATTAAGGGGTTGACCAAGAAGTGTGGCAAGAATCACCCTGCTTTTTTCCCCCCCGGACAGATGGGCAATCCTTTTGTCCACATCATCGCCCTGGAAGAGAAACGCGGCGCAGAGGTTGCGGATTGTTCCGATATTTTCCAGAGGTAAAGATTCCTGGACGGCTTCAAAGACAGTCTGTTCCGGACGAAGAAGGTCCATAGCATGCTGACTGAAATAACCTGTAGTAACACCAGCCCCGATATTTACTTCTCCTGCAGTAGGTTCGGTGTTGCCGGTTATACTTTTAAGAAGCGTGGATTTCCCGGCACCATTAACTCCGACAACCGCTATTTTTTCCAGCCGCCGTACGGTACCGGAGAGTCCGCTGAACACAGGGATTTCTCTATTGTTGTGTCCTGTCCACGTCTTGCCGAGATCGTTAAGATGCAAGACATCATCACCGCTTCGAGGAGGTGCCGGAAAACTAAAATTAATGGTTCGCTGTTCGGGTGGCAGGACAATTCGTTCAATCTTGTCAATCTTCTTGATGCGGGACTGGACCTGGGATGCATGGGATGCACGGGCCGCAAAACGGGCGATGAATTCTTCTTCTTTTGCCAGCATTTCCTGTTGGCGGCGGTAGCTTGCTTCAAGTTGCCGGCGTCTGATCTCACGTTCCTGCAGGTAGAAATCAAAATTGCCGCTATAGGTTGTGGTAGTGCCGTTGGCCACTTCGATAATCCGGGAGACAATTTTATTCATAAATTCCCGGTCATGGCAGGTCATGAGCAGAGCACCTTTGAATTCGGTGAGCAGCCATGTCTCCAGCCAGAGGATTGATTCTATGTCCAGGTGGTTGGTAGGCTCGTCCAGCAGTAGAACATCAGGATTTATGGTTAGGATCTTCGCAAGGGCTATGCGCATTTTCCAGCCGCCGCTGAAAATATCGACAGGGCTGTTGAAATCTTTTGGTGAAATTCCAAGTCCGGTGAGGATGGCCTGGGCACGTGGTTCGAGATCATAGCCTCCTCGCTGTTCAAAGATTTCTACACATTCACCATAACGCTCAAGGAGATCCGCCATTTGATTGTCTTCCATGGGCTGGCCCATTTCCGATTCCATCTCGGCTATTTTTGCACCAAGTTCGACAATGTCTCCGGCAGCGGACATAACCTCATCGACGACGGAACGACCAGCCATTTCGCCGACATCCTGGGAAAAATAGCCGATAACTGTTTTTTTAGAGCAGGAGATATCGCCTTTATCCGGTTCTTCCTCACCTGTTATCAGACGAAAGACAGTGGTCTTGCCCGTACCATTGGGGCCAACAAGGCCTGTCTTACTGCCTGGAAGGATCTGTAGGCCGGCGTTCCTGAACAGAACCTGCGAGCCGTGCTGTAATTGGATATTTGTTAAATGTATCATAATTGATAATAAAGAAAAAATGGCAGGAAACTACCATAGTAAGGTTAAGCGATGCAAGTAGATTTTCCTTTACCTCCACTCTATTCTGTTCTTGATCTTCCTGCCAATTTCCCTTAAAAAGGGAGTATGTTGTCAACAGATCGTTCATTGAACCTTTGAGGTGTATCGCATGAGTAAATGGGAGTGCAGTGTCTGTGGTTATGTTCACAAGGGAGAAGAGCCTCCGGAGAAATGTCCTGTCTGTGATGCTCCGGCTCAGATGTTTGAACTAAAGTCGGAAGATAAAAAAGAAGAAGTCAAACCGGCTGATGCTCTCGTGAAGAGATGGCGATGCACAGTCTGCGGTTATGTTCATACAGGAGAAGAACCCCCGGAAAAATGCCCTGTCTGTGACGCTCCGAAAAAAATGTTTGTTGAAATCGATGCCGAGGGTAAAAACTTGGGAGAGATCAAGTCTGAGGAAGTAGACCCTGCCATGTCACTCGATCAGGACAACGGGCAGAAGACCTCTTTGTCTTTTTTTGAAAAATTCGCCAATTTCTCATTAAAACACCATCTCCACCCGATAACGGTCCATTTTCCCAATGGGATTTTACCGGCAGTCATAATTTTTTTAGCGCTTTCCGTTTATTTCAATATCGTCTCACTGGAAGTTGCCGCATATTATAACCTGATTTTTGTGCTGCTCATGTTGCCCATGGTTCTGCTCACCGGTTTTATTGAATGGCAGAAACGGTATAAAGGCATCAAGACAGCAATTTTTTTTACCAAGATAATCTTAAGCCTGATTATCCTTGGAGCAGTCAATATTCTGGTGTTCTGGCGTTTGCTTGACCCTGGAGTCATGGCGGAAGGTTCTCCTTCAAGATTTATTTATTTGGGAATTGCAGCAGGTATGATCGCCGCAGTGGGCCTTGCCGGCTATCTTGGCGGGAAGCTACTTTTTGCAGCAAGGGGTTGATGTTCTGCCCGGCCATCGTTTCATCCGGTGACGAGGAATGAAACGATGGCACTTAAGGACTGTCAGGCAGGGAGAAATGGACTGATGTCTTTTTCGTATTTATTTTTTACCTTAAATCCTCTCGCTGTTAAGGCGGAAATTGCCTTGTCTCCATCCTGACTGGAAACCCGGAGTACCATCTGGGTTATCCCTTCGTATTTTGTTTCCGGCCAACAGAACAGGCTCTGGATATTTATGCCGGCATCCCTCAGGGACTCGCATACTTCGGCGAGTTTACCGATGCTGTCTTTGACGAAGATGCTGAGCCGGATGCTGTCATCGCTGATACCGATAGCCTGGAGGAGGACTCCCATGACATCGGTGCTGGTGATAATACCTACAAGTTCGTCCTCTTCCATTACAGGTAAGGAGCTGATTCGATTTTGCTGCATGACCAGCGCTGCCCGTTCAATGGTGGTGTTTGTAGGCACAGTTACCACTGTTTTGATCATGATCATGGATACCAAAACTTTCTGGAGCAGGTAACTGAGTTCATGATTGGAAAGAGAGGTGGCGGGGGAGGCCCAGTTTTGCTTGAGGTCCCGGTCAGAGACTATACCGACCAGCTTTTTCTTTTCATTGACAACCAGGAGGTGATCTATCTGCTTTTTTTCCAGCAGGTTCTTTGCCTCAACTAGAGTGGTCTGCGGTGATACGGTGACAAGGTCTGTGTGCATAATTCTGTCGATATACATGGTGGTCTCTCCCTTTTAAAACAGCCTGAAAATATGCTTCTAATATTTTGATTTGTACTTAAAAAAGGTTTATTTATTAGATTTTTCTACATTATATGGTGATACCTCCAGTTGTCAAAGTAAACAGCAAGGATACTCATACAAACATCGACATGAATCCGGATACTCTGTAGCAAAATATTGACGGGGCAGGTTGAGTGTGATTTCCTGAGGAATGAAAAAAAACTTGCCTGTTAACTGAATTTCAGAGTAGTTTGCTCTGTTCTTTCAAGGTAAACACGGTCCGCCTCAAGGTGGGGGAAAATCGAGAATACGCAGCATATGATTTCTATTTATCAGGAGAAATTGTGACAAAAATAAATGACAACGCACTCTGGATGTCCGGCAATGAGGCTATTGCCCTTGGCGTCTATGAGGCCGGAGTGAAAGTGGCTTCCGGTTATCCCGGAACGCCCTCAACGGAGATCATGGAAAATCTCTCAAAATATGAGGGGGTTTACACCGAATGGGCGCCTAATGAAAAAGTCGGGCTGGAAGTTGCAGTCGGTGCATCTTTTGCGGGGGCAAGAGCTCTTGCCACTATGAAACATGTAGGGGTCAATGTAGCAGCGGATCCACTTTTTACCGCCTCTTATACCGGGGTCTGCGGTGGCCTGGTGCTGGTGAGTGCCGATGATCCTGAGATGCATTCTTCACAAAACGAACAGGACAACAGGAATTATGCTTTTGCTGCCAAGCTGCCTATGCTGGAACCATCTGACCCGAGCGAAGCCAAGGAAATGGTGAAAATGGCTTTTGACCTCAGTGAAGACCTCGATACTCCGGTGATGCTGCGTATTACTACACGTGTTTCCCATGTCAAAGGTGTGGTGGAGAGGGGAGAAAAACGAACCGCCCATTCAGCCTGCGGTATCAATAAGATACCGGGGAAACTGGTTATGTTGCCGGCTATTGCCCGTAAGCGTCGGGTTTACGTCGAGGAGCGGATGAGGAAATGTCGGGAAATAGCAGAAACTGCAGCATTTAATCGAATAGAAGAGGGTGATACCAAAAGAGGTTTCATCACCTCCGGAGTTTCCTATCTCTATGTCAAGGAAGCCTTTCCCGAGGCCTCTGTTCTGAAACTCGGCATGTGCTGGCCGCTGCCGGAGAAAAAAATCCGGGACTTTTCTTCAAAGGTCGATGAGCTTTATATCGTGGAGGAACTCGATCCATTCCTGGAAACCCATATAAAAGCCATGGGTATTGAGTGTCATGGTAAGGACTGCATCCCCAATCAGGGCGAATTGAACACGGCCATTGTGCGGCAGTCAATTGAGCCTGGCACCGGAGCAGAGTTGTTTGAGCCGGTCGAACTTCCTAATCGACCACCGAATATGTGTGCCGGTTGTCCGCACCGGGGAATTTTCTTCAACCTCTCGCGCATGAAGGTATTTGTCTCCGGCGATATCGGCTGTTATACCCTTGGTTTCCTGCCGCCGCTGTCAGCCATGGATTCCTGCGTCTGCATGGGTGCTTCGATACCAATCGCCCATGGGATGGCCAAGGCTCTCGGCGAGGATGGCTATAACCAGGTGGTTTCAGTTATCGGTGATTCGACCTTTGTCCATTCCGGTATTACCGGTCTTATCAATACGGTCTACAACAATTCAGCCTCCACGCTCATTATTCTCGATAATCGGATCACAGCCATGACGGGGCAGCAGCAGAATCCTGCTTCTGGTTATAACATCAAAGGAGAGGCTGCAAACGCTCTTGACCTTGAAGCGCTGTGCAGGGCTGTAGGTGTAAAGCATATCTATAAAGTCAATCCCCACGACATCGTCGAAACCCGGAAAATAATGAAGGAAGCGGTAGAGCTGAAGGAACCCTCTGTCATTATTTCTGAAGCGCCCTGTGTGCTCTTACCTGAAATGAAAGAACGCAAGCCGGTTTCATATTTTACCAACCAGGAAAACTGTGTCGGATGCATGTCATGTATACGTCTTGGCTGTCCGGCGATCAGCTGGACCTCTTTTGCTGAAGATGAGGCTGAAGAACGCGGCTACCGGAAAAAGCAGAAAGGCATCTCCAAGATTGATGAGATTCTCTGTAATGACTGCGGTCAGTGTGCATCACTCTGTAAATTCAACGCCATCACCAGAGGAGAGAGAAAGTAATGGAAGATACAGGAAATATCCTCTTTTCAGGAGTTGGCGGTCAGGGTATTCTGCTGGCCAGTGAAATAACGGTCTACGCCTTGCTGTCGGCAGGGTATGACGCCAAAAAGAGTGAGGTTCATGGGATGGCCCAGCGTGGTGGCTCCGTTACCGCTCAGCTGCGTTATGGCAAGAAGGTTTATTCACCATTGATCGAACCGGGTCGTGTTGATATCCAAATGGCATTTGAGATGATGGAGGCGGTTCGTTACCTTCCTTTTCTTCACAAAGGCAGTAAGGTGATTGTCAATACCCAAAAGATCCTACCTCCCTCCGTTGCCACAGGTCAGGCTGAATATCCCAAGGATGTTCTTCGTCATCTGCTCGAGCGTGATATTGTGGTAGTGCCGGTTGATGCCTTTGACATTGCACAGGAGGTTGGTGAGATTAAAACCGCAAATGTGGTCATGGTGGGAGCACTTTCGGCTTTTTTGCCAATTGATCCGGCGATCTACGAAGAGGTGATCCGCACCCGGGTGCCGGAGCGATTCAGGGACGTTAACCTGAAAGCATTTGCGGCGGGACGAAAAATCAGCAAATAAGCAACACCCACTAAAAGGTACTGAAAGGGGATAAGAGATGTCCGAAATATATTGGGAAGAAGAAATCGAAACGTTACCCCGGATTGGATTGGAATCTATTCAGCTGCGACGCTTGAAACACCTTGTTACCCGGGTATACAGAACAGTCGAACCCTATCGCCGCAAGATGGATGAGATTGGCCTGAAGCCTGAGGACATTCAGACACTTGCCGATCTGGCCAGGCTGCCCTTCACGGTTAAAAACGATCTCAGGGACAACTACCCATTCGGGCTTTTCACTGTGCCTCTGGACGAGGTAGTGCGGGTACACGCTTCTTCCGGAACCACCGGCAAACCCACAGTTGTCGGCTACACCGCAAACGACATCAAAACCTGGTCCAATGTCATGGCCAGAGCCCTTTGTTGCGCCGGTGCAACAAGGGGAGATATGGTGCATAACGCCTATGGCTATGGTCTGTTCACCGGAGGCCTTGGAGCCCATTATGGTATAGAGCGACTCGGAGCCACTGCTATTCCCGTATCCGGTGGTAACTCCAAGCGCCAGATCAATATCATGCGGGATTTTGGTTCCACTGTGTTGCTCTCGACTCCATCCTATGCCCTTAATCTCGCTGACGCCATGGATGCCATGGATGTCGATCCAAAATCACTTTCCCTGCGCGTGGGCATTTTTGGGGCCGAACCATGGAGTGAGAATATGCGCGAAGAGGTTGAACGTAAGTTGAACCTTAAAGCAACGGATATTTATGGGCTTTCCGAGGTGATGGGGCCGGGGGTCGCCCAGGAATGTCTGCATACAACTCGGGGCATGCACATTTTCGAAGATCATTTTCTGCCGGAAATTATTGATCCCGAAACGGGAGAGGTGCTGCCGCCGGGTGAAAAAGGAGAGCTGGTCTTCACCACTCTCACTAAAGAGGCTTTTCCGCTCATCCGTTACAGGACCAAGGATATTTCCAGGCTTTTTTACGAACCCTGTGAATGTGGCCGGACTCTTGTTCGTATGGAGAAAGTGACCGGAAGGACCGATGACATGTTGATCATTCGGGGAGTTAATGTTTTTCCATCGCAGGTCGAACATGTTCTTATGGGCGTTGACGGAGTTGAACCACATTACCAGATAGTTGTTGACCGGGAAGGAAATCTTGACACCATGCAGGTTCAGGTCGAGGTCAGCGAAGGGGTGTTCTCCGATGAAATCCGGGTACTTGAGAATCTGACAAAACATATCCAGAAGGAAATTAAAGATCTGCTCGGGGTCACCTGTAAGGTGAAACTGGTAGAGCCGAAGACTATCCAGCGCAGTGAAGGAAAAGCGCAACGGGTGTTCGATAAGCGTAAAATCTGAGGAAGGGAGGTTGACAATGCTGGTAGAACAAATTGCCGTATTTCTGGAAAATAAATCAGGTAGATTGGCCGAGATTACTGCCGTTCTTGCAGACAACAACATTAATATCCGAGCCCTTTCCGTGGCTGATACTGCTGATTTTGGTATTCTCCGCTTGATTGTCGATAATGTGGAGAAGGCTAAGTCAGTTTTGCAGGAAAGCGGTTTTACGGTGGGAAAAACCACTGTTATTGCTGTCGAGGTTGAAGATAAAACAGGCGGGCTGGCGAAGGTCTTGAAATGTATTCATAATGCCAACATTAATGTTGAATATATGTACGCATTCGTCAATAAAACAGGTGAGAATGCGGTGTTGATTTTTCGCTTTGAGCAGGTTGAGGAAGCAATTGCTGCTCTGCAAAAACAGGGTTTTACTATTTTGACGAGAGAACAGATCTGCGCTCTGTAACCTGAAACTGACATTTAAAGTATGACCCATGAGAGCATGATCGTTAACCTTAACCATAATTGACGAATGTACTGGCAAAAAGAAGAAGAGTGCCTGGCACGCCCGGATTTAGTAAAACTGCAGCTTCAACGGTTGAAAAATATTCTCAGAAGAGTGGCAACCAATGTGCCGTTTTACAGAAATAAGTTTAATGAGTTAAAGCTTGACCCTGAAAAAATCGCCTCGCTCGATGATTTGCGGGATTATCCTTTTACCCTGAAACAAGACCTGCGCGATAATTACCCGTATGGACTTTTTGCCGTACCGTTAAGAGATGTTGTCAGGGTCCATTCATCTTCAGGAACCACGGGAATGGCCACCGTTGTCGGTTACAGCAAAAACGATATCAGTATCTGGTCTGATCTTGTTGCCAGGGTTCTGTGTGGTGCCGGTGTAACTCCTGATGACGTTATCCAGATCGCCTTTGGCTATGGTCTTTTCACCGGAGGTTTTGGTCTGCACTATGGAGCGGAACGATTGGGTGCCTCGGTTATCCCTATTTCTTCGGGCAACACCAAAAGGCAGATCCAGATTATGCAGGATTTTAAAACGACTGCCCTGGTCTGCACCCCATCATACGCTCTGAAGATGGCCGATGTGATGATGGATATGGGAGTTAATCCAAACGGCCTGTCCCTGCGTTACGGTTTATTCGGAGCAGAGCCCTGGTCGGAGGCTATGCGGCATGAAATTAATGAGCGTTTGGGGATCAGGGCAACTGATAACTACGGGTTGTCCGAGGTTATGGGACCGGGTGTTGCAGGAGAATGTCAGGAATGCAATGGTCTTCATGTAAACGAAGACCATTTTCTGGTTGAAATACTTGATCCGGATACCCTGGAACCGGTTGCACCAGGTGAGGTAGGGGAGCTTGTGATCACAACTCTTACCAAAGAGGCCTTCCCGGTGATCCGCTATCGAACCCGTGATCTGACCCGTTTTATTCCCGGACCGTGCCCCTGCGGACGTACCACCGTTCGGATAAGTCGGATGATGGGACGTTCTGACGATATGCTGATCATTAAAGGCGTCAACGTCTTTCCAACCCAGATTGAATCAGTCCTCTTTGAGATAGAAGGAACTGAACCGCACTATCGATTGATTGTCGAGCGTGAGAATAACGAAGATAAACTGACCGTCATGGTCGAGGTCGTTGAATCGATTTTCTTTGATGAAATGAAAAAGCAGCGTGCCCTGGTGGACACAATCAAGAAACGCATGGCCTCTGAACTTGGTATCGGTGTGCAGATAAAGCTTGTCGAAGACAGGACTCTGGAGCGTTTCAACGGCAAAGGGGCAAGGGTAATAGATAAACGTCAGTTGTAATGGCGTCGTAAAAACTCTTCATCTGTGTCGTTGCTGCTAAATTTCTATCAATACGACGTACCCTGGTACGCCGAAATAATAGAAATTTTGCGCGCCTCACATATGAAGTTTTTTACTTAGCCATCCGAAACTTTAGGTTTTTACAAGTTTGTCAGTTGTGATTTACTGGAAAATGATGTGGAGTGTGTATCTTGGATATTATTCATGGATTATTAGTGTTGACGGTAGTTCATACTTTGGCTGCAGCATCTCCGGGGCCTGATTTTATTTTTGTCTCGCAGCAGACGCTTGCCAACGGCAAACGAACCGGCTTATTGTGCAGCCTGGGAATTGCCCTGGGTCTCTCCGTTCATATAGCCTATTCGGCTTTCGGGCTGGCAGCCGTAGTTGCCCATTCCTCAGATTTACTCTGGTGGGTAAAAATTCTGGGTGGAAGTTATCTGATGTATCTTGGAGTTAGAGGGTTGAGATCTAAAGCCTCGGCGGGTCATAGAGTGGAGGGAGTAAGGCGCCCTCCTGAATCATCTCTGAAAACAATCGGTTCCGGATTTCTTTGTAATGCTCTTAATCCTAAGGCGCCTATCTATTTTTTGTCACTTTTCACCCTGGTACTTTCTCCAGATATGCCGCTCTATCAGATTGCCATTTTTGGACTCTGGATAATGTTGATTCAATTGTGCTGGTTTTCTTTTGTTGTTATGGTTCTTTCCATTCCTTCCGTCAACCGAAAGTTTCAGAGAGGGGGGCATTGGATCGACAGAGTACTTGGTGGTGCCATGGTCTTGCTTGGTCTCAAAGTGTTAATGAGCAAAACCAGTTAAGTTGCATTTTTCACCTGCCTCGACAATACCATATGCTTGATCCAACTCAGCCATAGCGGTAGCCTTTGCTCGATGTCATGAAAAGAACAGACCTGATTAAATTTCGGTATATAAAAAGTTGCCAAACAGGTAAGATTATCGAGCGAGGTCAATTGGGTCGCAACAGTTTGACTGAAGAGGAGAAAGGAAATGGCTAAATTTATAGATCAGCCGATGGTTATAGAAGCTATCGACAATAAACCGAAAATAATCGAAGAGTATATTGGTTCGGTGAACTCGGAAACCGAAGAACTGAGCGTTGCTCTTATGCGTAGTCCTTCGGGATGGCTTGAACCTGGCCAGACGCCCGAATTTTCAGAGTATACCGTTGTCATAAAAGGTATGTTGCAGGTGAAAACAAAAAGTCGGGTATATGAGGTCAGGGGAGGACAGGCTATTATTGTAGATGCGGGGGAATGGGTGCAATACAGTTGTCCCTCCGAGGAAGGTGCCGAGTATATTGCGGTATGTCTTCCTGCATTCACCAATGCAACTGTGCATAGGGATGGAAAATGGTAACGGTGGCAGCTTGTCGCTAAAGTTCCTGAAAACCTAAATATGTTTCTTGAAATTTTTTCTTTCCGAAGACTAGAAATTGGTTAAAGCTCCACTCTTCACCAGTCAATATGTGCCTGTGCCTGGGTTTTATCATATAGGTCATTGCTGTGGTTGGTCCATGATTCTCTGTGATAACCTCTACTTTCTCTTTCTGATATAGTTCCCCCTCAAAAATATCCAGCTGGTGTATCGCCCGAAAATCAAGATCGAAATAGAGGATGCCGGAGACAGTAGCCCCCTGCTGCGGCAGAATTCCAGGATACTCCTGGTCTCGAACTTTGGAGCGGAAATAATTGTTGAGGATTGCTTTGCCAGAATCAGCCTGACAACCGGCAACCTTTAACATGATATCACTGCACATCAGTGACCCATAGGTAAATAGATTGGTCATTGTCTTACTTGCTCCATGAAATTCGCAATGAAAAACAGTAAATCCAGAGATAAATATAAAATAATCTTTTAGGATGATTTTTTATATCAGAATAACTCATTGTTCCATACCATTGACAAAATATCAATCTCATCCCAACGTCTTATATATCAAACCGCTATTTTGGAATCGTATCTGTTACAGGAGTTCAGACGATAGTAGAAGGAGTCCAGAATAATGTTTGATATGTAATCGAATTCTACTTTGCAAGGAGGAGATCCTATGAGCCATAGATTACCGGAATTACCCTATGCGTATGATGCGCTTGAACCTTATTTCGATGCTAAAACCATGGAGATACACCATACTAAGCATCATCAGACATACGTTGACAAGCTTAATGCAGCTATTAAGGGGAGCGGGTCACTCGAGAGTCTCAGTGTAGAACAACTGGTTCGCAATCTCGGAGAGGTTCCTGAGAACATTCGTACGGCAGTCCGCAATCACGGTGGTGGCCATGTTAACCATAGTTTTTTTTGGCCGACACTGAAAAAAGATGTTACGGTCGCTGGTCCTGCTGTTGATGCAATCTCCCAAAAATTTGGCAGTTTTGAGAATTTTAAGGAGAAATTTTCTAATAGCGCTGCCCTACTCTTCGGCAGTGGCTGGGCTTGGCTGGTACACGATAAGGGTCAACTGGAGATTATCACCACTGCCAATCAGGATAGTCCGCTTAGTTTGGGGAAAACCCCAATACTTGGTTTGGATGTTTGGGAACATGCTTATTATCTCCACTACCAGAACCGCCGACCAGAGTATATCTCTGCGTTCTTTAATATCATCAATTGGGAAAAGGTGAACGAACTCTACTTGTCAGCGAAATCATAAAAAGGAGGAGCGTCAAGTAGATCGTAAAGAAAAGGCCGTATTCCCTGATGGGGATACGGCTTATGGTTTATCCTGCCTTGGAGTGGTGGTGCCTCTTTGAGGGGGATTCGTTCAAAAATGAAAATCCTTTCTTCAAAAAGAGCAAGAAAATGATTCGAGCAGCTCATCCCCGCACAGCACGGGGACTCTTTTTAGTGCCCCCTTGAGGGGTATAAGTTCCTTCACGAAAAATCTTTCTTCAAAAAGCGTAAGAAAATGATTCTGGAGTCAGCTCATCCCCGCACAGCACGGGGACTCTTTTTAGTGCCCCCTTGAGGGGTATAAGTTCCTTCACGAAAAATCTTTCTTGTAAAAAGCACAAGAAAATGATTCGAGCAGCCCATCCCCGCACAGCACGGGGATAAGTTCCTTAACGAAAATCCTTTCTTAAAAAGCAAGAAAGGATTTTCTAAGTCACTAAAAAAGCAATACCGGACACCTGACATTGTGGAGGACATGGTTGGCAACCGAGCCGAACAGGACGTCCCGTATCTCTCCACCGCCCTCGTGACGGCCAATTATCAACAGGTGGAAGTCCTGACTATTAGCAGTATAAATTATTATGTCTCTTGGTTCCCCGAATTCCAGCATAAGCTCATTGATGAACCCCGCTTCCTTGAGTTTAGCATCGGCGCGCTCGAGGAGTTGCCTGCCGGCCCTGGTGGCATTTTCCCTCACCATGTCAACCTGAAATTCCGGGATCATCCGGTAGGCCAATTGGTTTTTGTTGATTACATGGAGCAGGGTAAGTTTCTTTGAAAAGCGTTCCTTTAGTTCAATTATTTTGTCGATTGTTTTCTTGGATGTTAATGAATCATCGATTGGGACTAATATTTTAGGTATCATATCCATCTCCCTCTGAGTTTTCAATTAACCAGCCTTCAGATGATTATATCAGCCATACACTAACCGCGGAAGGAGTAAAACAAGATCCGGCCAGAAGGTTAGAATAAAAAGAATAATAATCTGGATTGTTAGAAAAGGAAGTACTGCGCGGGTAACATAAACGATATCACGATTAACAGTGGCCCCGGTAATGTACAGACTAACTCCAAGTGGCGGGGTGCAATAACCGATGCCGAGATTTATGGTCATGATCAGCCCGAAGTGCATGGTGTCGATACCAAATTTAGAAAGGAGCGGTAGAAAGATTGGGGTAAGGATAAGAGTTGCTGAAATTATATCCATGAACATACCAATAAACAGCAGCAGGATATTTACCGACAGCAAAAACACCCAGGGTGAAGATATATTATTAACGACTATTGCGGCAATTTTACCGGGAATCTGCTCAAAAGTTAAATATTCTCCAAAGACTGAAGCACCAGCGACGATAATCAGCAGTGTTGCAGAAATAACAGCTGAAGAGACGACAACCCGCTTGACATCGCCGATTTTCATGTCGCGGTGGATGACTATTTCGACGAAAAAGGCATAAAAACAGGCAACAACAGCTGCTTCGTTTGCTGTAAACAGCCCAGAATAGATGCCACCGAAAATCAGCACCGGCAACATAAGGGCCCATGTGCTTTCTTTCAAAACCGCACAGACTTCACGAAGTGATGGCCGTCGTCGCTGCTTCATGCCGACTTTTTTGCAGACCCAATAGGCATAAAGACTCATTGCCACTATAATAATGATTCCCGGAATAAAACCTGTAAGAAAAAGTGCCTCCAGCTGATCGTTACTGACCATTGCGTAGAGGATCATGGCAATAGATGGTGGAATGACAACACCAAGGATAGGTGCGGTGGTCATGATACCAACTGAAAACCGTTCATCATAGCCGTTTTCAATGAGTGCCGGAATCATAAACCCCCCGATGGCAACGACAGTGGCCACCGTCGACCCTGATATGGCACCAAAGAAACCGCAGGCAAGAATGCCGGCCATTGCCAGCCCCCCCGGCAGAAATCCGACCAAAACATTGGCTGTTTTGATAAGTTTCTCGACAATGGAGCCAGTGGTCATGATATTGCCGCATAGAACAAAGAACATCACCACCACCAGAGCAAATTTATCGATACTGCGATAAAGCACCTCTATGACTATCTGCGGATCAATGCCGACCAGGTAAACGAGGCCAACAGTACCTGTGAAAAAGAGGCACATAAAGACGGGAATAGTCGTGGCCAGACAACCTAACAGTAGAGCAAAAATAAGGAGGTAACTATTATCCATCGGTTACGGCCTCCCGGTAATGTCATTTTTTCCGGTCCAATCTTCTCGAATAACAATGAGAGTACGCAGCAACATCATGAGTCCCATCACAGGCAGTACAGCATAAAAATAATACTCAGGGATTTGAAGTGTAGCGGTTTGGGCATATTCATCGTTGTACATCATGATCGTCATTTTTACCCCAAGGTAGATCATCACTCCCGAAAAAAGAAGCACAGCGCAATGGGAGAACATGGCAAGAGGCTTTTTTAGGATAGGCAACATCTGAGGAAGGGCGTCGATGCAAATGAGAGAGCGGCTTCGGATTGCAGCGACACAACCGATATACGTCGAGAAATAAATTACCTTTCGCACTATCTCGTCCGACCAATAGAGACTCAAATCATTGGTGGTTTTACGTAAAATGACGTTGGCCATGGCAGTGAGTAGTGCAACGCAGACCGCAACAAAAAGAGACCATTCTTCGATATGAAGCATGGTCTTATCAAGGGTTTTAAATATTTTAGTTAACATATCCGTTAATTAATTTAAAAGATCAATCCAGCTTTCACCTTTTTCTCAGTTAAAGGTCCAAAAGAAAACCCCTTTTATAAATATTAACAAAGTTGGGGGCTTAGTTTAGAAAATCAATAAGAGGGTAAACTACACAGGGTGGGATTGCAAGCATCATATTTTGACCGAAGTATCAGGGAAAGGTTCTGATTGATTTATTGCTCTTCAGGTATAGCAAGCTGTTGAGTAATCCTTCCAAAATCTAACGTCGTGGTTCAGCTTTACTTTAGAACTGGATCGCAGTAAATAAACTTATGAATCGAGAGAAACTAATGTTGTGATTACTCATTACGAAAGGAGAAAAAGTTATGGAAAATGGCACAAAAGGTGAATTCTTCTATACTATCCTGCTTCAGGATCTGGCAAGTGAGGTGGCAGTCGGTACCGAGGATGAATTCCCGGAAGTATTGGCCACATCGAGAATGATCGGTCTGATGGAGGTAGCTGCAGCAAGGCTTTTAAAACCTTCACTGAAACAGGGGGAACTTTCTGTAGGCGTCGGTATTGACATTAAACATTTCGCTCCGACCCCTGTGGGTGAGGAAGTAAGAGTTGCAGCTACTTTTCTTGAACCGGAGGGTAAATTATATCTCTTTGAAGTGGAGGTTTTTGACAGGGCGGGAAAGGTAGCCAGCGGAAGGCACACTCGAGCTATTGTGGAAAAAAGTCGTCTGATGGATGGGGCAGAAGCTCGAATGGCAAAGGCTGACAAGCATTTATAATGAATATTATGGCAAATTTCAGGGTACGAATTATTTCGTCCCGCATATGAAGGTTTTTACTTAGCCAGCTTGAATTTCAGGTTTTACGAGTGTATCAAACTTTAGTACCTTTGAAACTTGCCAGAATATTGAGCGAAAGCCAACTGCCGGGAGCAAAAAAAACATTTTCTAAAATGAATTTTTTTGTTGAAAAAAAATATTTTCTCTGAAGCCCGCAAAAATCGGTCTATATTGATAAAAGATACCATATGTTGTAGTTTGGTCTTGAGCCCTCCATAAATGTGGTGTATAAAAGCCGTTATGATTGTCTCTGTTTTTGGCTGAAAAGATAAGCTTGCATTCTCTTTTTTTCACGCTGAATCGAGCACATTTCTCACCCTGATATATAGAAAATAAGTTGGGGTAAATACCTGCACGAAATTATTTGGTATTTTTTAGCCTCTCATGAAGGGTCGAAAGCTAGAAAAGAGTTTCTAAGGTATTAGCCGACAAGAAATTTCCGAGAATTAAATTTTTCAAACTGAGAGAGGGGCTGCATGACACCTGACTTAACCAAACAGGATTTGACGAGTACTGCGGAAACAGTACTTGCACGACGGTATTATCTGAAGGACTCAAAAGGAGAAGCAATTGAGAATTGGGAAACCTTGACTCGTCGTGTAGCCAATGCGGTGGCGGAAGTCGATAAAGATCGAAAAAATCATAAGCAGCTGCAGGAAGATTTTTTTAAGATGATCTACGGCTTGGATTTTCTGCCAAACTCACCCTGCCTCATGAATGCCGGAACGGACCTGGGACAACTGTCAGCCTGTTTTGTCCTCCCGATAGAGGATTCTATGGATGGCATCTTTACTGCCATCCGCAATGGCGCCCTTGTGCATAAAACCGGTGGTGGTACCGGATATTCCTTTTCTCGTCTTCGTTCTAAGAATGCTTCGGTGCGTTCAACCCAGGGTGTGGCTTCGGGACCTCTATCTTTTGCTGCTGTATTCGATGCAGCTACCGAGACCATCAAGCAAGGGGGGAAGAGAAGGGGTGCCAACATGGGAGTTTTACGGATTGATCATCCCGATATCCTGGATTTTATCACCGCCAAAGAGGATCAGAACACTTTTAATAATTTTAACTTCAGTGTTGCAATCACCGATGTTTTTATGCAGGCTATCGAAGCTGATGCCGATTATGATTTGATCGAACCATCGACAGGCCAGGTTGAAAGGCAACTTAATGCCAGAATAGTCTTCGAAAAAATTGTTGATTTGGCCTGGCACAATGGTGAACCGGGAGTTCTGTTTATTGATACTGCCAACAAGGACAACATGACTCCCCAGCTTGGAGTTTTTGAAGCGACCAATCCCTGTGGTGAACAGTGGTTGCTTCCTTATGAAAGTTGCAATCTCGGCTCAATAAATTTGGCCAACTTTGTTAATAAAAGCAAGATTGATTATGAAAGGTTGAAGCAGGTCGTGCGGACGGCTACGGTATTTCTTGATAATGTTATAGATTGCAATCGTTTTCCTATCCCTGAGATCAAGGACATGACTTTGAAGACCCGTAAGATCGGTATGGGAATTATGGGACTTCATGATTTGCTTATCCAGCTGGAAGTACCTTATGGAAGCGAGAAGGGAAGGGATGTCGCCAGTAAGGTCATGAGTTTTATCAGGGATGCTGCAGAGGAACGTTCAATCGAACTTGCTGTGGAAAAAGGACCTTTTCCCGCTTATGATCCAAAAACCAATACCTATAGACCACGAAGAAATGCTGCGCTTACCTCTATCCAGCCGACAGGAACGGTATCGATGATTGCCGATTGTGCTTCGGGCTGTGAACCTTATTTCTCCATAGTAATGGTAAAGCATGTCATGGATGGTGACAGGCTGATTATGGTGAATAAATATTTCGAACGAGTCGCCAGGGAAGAGAATTTTTATTCAGCCGAGCTTATGACGAAGGTGGCCGACAGTGGAACGGTAATTGGTCACAAGGAAATTCCTGGAAAGTGGCAGGAAATATTTCGCACCGCTCAGGATATCAATCCGGAAGATCATATAAAAATGCAGGGAGTACTGCAGAAAAGCGGAGTCGACAGCTCAATTTCAAAAACCATAAACTTACCCAACAATGCCTCCCGTGAAGAGGTAAAGCTCGCCTACATCAGCGGATATAAACTTGGTTGTAAGGGGTTGACGGTTTATCGGGACGGTTCAAGGGATCACCAGGTGCTGAATACCAAGGAAGGATCGGCAAAGGATCAAACTGCAATAGTCTCTGAAAGGGGCCCTGTTAAGCAAAATCTTCCGGATACCCTGGACGCTAAGCGGTATAGGGTAAAGGATCAGTATCAGAAATCGGTTTATATTATTGTATGTTTTGACGAAAACGAAAAACCGATGGAAGTTTTTGCTAAATTTCCCTTTGACAATCGCGTTGATTTAAAAGATAAATCCACGATGTGGACAACAACCTGCCGACTTGTTTCTCTGGCCTTGCGCTTTAATGTACCTATGGATGAAATTATCAAACAGCTTGACAGGTCAAGTGGCCATATGCAGGATCTGCCCGCTCAATTAGGTAAACTCTTCAAGTCCTTCTTGGCTGGCACCCAGCAGGGATTTTCGTCTATTTGTCCGGAATGTTCCGGCCAGCTCCGATTTGAAGAAGGGTGTGAAACCTGTCACGATTGTGGATACAGTAAATGTTCATAAAAATATCAGAAATATGCGTTGGGGGACCTTATGGCGAAAATTGGTAGAAATGAACAATGCCCTTGTCGGAGTGGAAAAAAATTTAAACATTGCTGTGCCTTGAAAGAAAGAGGGGTGGTTCCGCAACTTACGCCGGAACAGGCACTGAAAATTACCCTGATGAATGGTGTAAAAAGAATACAGCAAGATGCCATGAACAGAGAGGCGACGTTCAGCGAGCTCGGTGTCTTCTTCTTTTTTTCGACTGCAAAAGGAGATGCCTGGCTCATGGAAATGACAGAGAAAGACTGTGTTCAGGTTGCCCAGGGCGGAGAAGCGCTGGAAGCTCCCATTGCTGAAAACTCTGAGACCATTGAGATTAACTGGAGTCACACCTTCGGTGTTCGTAACAAGCAAGTCGAGATTACGGCGTACGCTGATAAGAGCGTGGAGATTTTAGCTGATGCTCCAGCAGGAACACTCAATGCTGCAGTGAAACGTATTCACAAGAAGTTCAGCAAAGAACAGCTTAAAAAGGTACATCTGCCTAATCCGGATTAATCGACTGCAGCATGAAAATGATCGCTGTTTTACGAATGGTTCCCATGATTACAGTAATGGGAACCATTTTTTTTCTCTCACATCAGACTGGAGACAGCCTCTCCCTGCCGTCTCTGCCCGGTATTGATAAGTTAGCCCATATGGCAGCATATGGGGTTTTGGCGGGAACGGTTCTTTTTGCACTCAGCGCGCAGCAGAAACACTCAAAATCTTGGAGAGCAATGCTGTTTACCATCGTTTTTTGTCTTCTCTATGGTCTTTCAGATGAATTTCACCAGTCTTTCATCCCAGGAAGGACGGCAAGTGCTTATGATCTTTTTGCCGATTGTGGAGGAGCTGCAGTGACTTGTCTCTTTTGGGCGAAGTGGCGAAAAAAAACTTGATGATTCATTGCTGGTGAATTTGTTTTTGCGGTTTTCTTGCTAAACGCTTGCCATAGGCGTATACTTCTTTAAGGTATGAATTGTTAGTATCAGCAAATGAGGTGAACTATGATTGGTGAAGCAAGCGGCGTAACCACACTTATTAACAACGAACGAATCCAAAGGGAAAACCAGGTCAGCTCAGGGAGAAGGGAACCTGATCAAGGTGAAAAAGAGCTGGCAGAAAATGTTTCGGACGTGACTTCTTTTTCATCTGAGGCATTGGCTCTCGCCAAAAATGTTATTCCTGTGAGCGGAAGCGCAGCAGAGAACCAGGTCGAACAGCAGGCCAATGGACAAGAAAAGACTCAAAATAGTGCTGCCAGATTTCTTGATATCCGTGTGTAGTGTCTACCCAGATGTAATGAGATTTTAACCTTTCTGACACTTACAGGGGAGCGAGCAAATTCCCATTCCCCTGTTTCTGTTTTCCGGCAGTTTCCTTATCTTCGATTTTGCAGTATTTTTGCCATATCCTTGGCAAAATAGGTAATAATTATATCAGCACCTGCCCGTTTAATTGACAGTAATGTCTCTTCCATTACCCGGTCTCCGTCAATCCAACCTCTTTCTGCAGCGGCCTTGATCATGGCATATTCACCACTGACATGGTAGGCAGCAATAGGTAAATCAAATTCATCACGAAGCCGGGAGACGATATCGAGGTAGGCGACCGCCGGCTTGACTATGAGGATGTCCGCTCCTTCGTCCACATCCAGCGTTGCTTCACGTAGTGCCTCACGGCTGTTGGCCGGGTCCATCTGATAGCTTTTGCGATCACCGAATTGAGGTGAACAATCTGCGGCATCCCGAAAAGGACCGTAAAATGCAGAGGCATATTTAACTGCATAGCTCATTATAGGTACTGAATCAAAATTATTTTCATCAAGGGCAGCCCGGATTTCTGCAACCCTGCCATCCATCATATCCGATGGTGCAACCATGTCGGCGCCGGCCTGGGCGTGGGAGAGGGCTGTTTTGGCAAGAATCTCAAGTGTAGCATCGTTGTCCACAACATTGTCAATCAGGCAGCCGCAATGACCGTGATCCGTGTATTCGCAAAGGCAGACATCGGTAATCACCAATAGTTCCGGAACCTTATTTTTCAGTTCTTTAACGGCAGTCTGTATGATCCCGCTTTTGGCATGGGCACCGGACCCAACAGCGTCCTTTTTCTCCGGCAAACCAAAGAGGATGACCGACCTGACTCCTAACCGTAAACATTCTTTGGCCTCTGTCGCCAAGAGGTCGACGGTCAATCGAAATACACCAGGCATGGAAGAGATTTCTTCCCGTTTGTTCTTGCCTGGCATAACGAACAGGGGATAGACGAATTGCGCAGGGGAAAGTTGTGTCTCCCTGATGAGGGCGCGGAAGGCACTATTTTTACGAAGTCGTCTGGGTCTATATTCTGGAAAAACCATTTCTGCTCCTGTGTAGGGTAAGCGTTTGTTCATTAAGAAAGGAAAGGGCCACCCTGACAAATAAGCGGCACTCGCTTCCAAATGTATGCAACATACAGTAGTTATTGTATAATTTCAAAGGATTTAAGCTTCTTATGCAAGTGACTCCTCTCCAGCCCAACCTGCTCAGCCGTTTTAGAAATATTGTTTTCGTTTTGTATAAGTTTTTGTTGCAGGTATTCCTTTTCAAACAGTCTTTTTGCCGTCTTGTAGTCTGCTGCTAAAAATGGGTTGATGGTGGAGCCATTTTCGACGCGACCTGCAATCTGATTGGAATTGAGGAACATGCGAATCTGCACTGCAGTTATGACAGGTTCCTGACACATGATAGCCAGTCGTTCAATAAAGTTTCTCAGTTCACGAACGTTGCCAGGCCAATGGTGCTCCATAAGGGCTTGATATCCATCGGAGCTGAACTCTTTGTATTGTACGCCTCTGCTGACCAGAAGTTTCATCAGGGCATCAACGAGGAGGGGAATATCCTGCAGCCGATCACGCAGTTTCGGGACATGAATGGGCACAACGTTAAGTCGCCAGAAAAGATCAGCTCGAAAATTACCCGCCTCGATCTCTTCTTCGAGATTCTTATTGGTTGCGGCCAGTACCCGAACATTGACCTTGATTGTTTTATTGCCGCCAACTCGCTCGAATTTTTGTTCTTGAAGGATGCGTAAGATTTTGGCCTGAGTGTTCAGGCTCATATCGCCAATTTCATCTAAAAAAAGAATGCCGCCATCTGCCTGGTCGAATTTGCCCCGTTTGCTGACATGGGCGCCAGTAAAAGAGCCCTTTTCATGACCAAAGAGTTCAGATTCGATCAGCTCTTCGGGAATTGCCGCGCAATTCACCTCGATCATTGGTTGATCGCTCGAGCGGGAGGCGCGATGGATGGATTGAGCAACCAGTTCCTTTCCGGTACCGTGCTCGCCCCTGATCAGAACCCAGGCATCAGTTGGGCCAACTATCTCAATCTGGTTTCTTAACCCTTTTATTACCGCAGACTCTCCAGTGAGGTTCGATTTCTGCGTAGAGCCCTGGCGAAGCAGAAGATTTTCCTGCTCAAGTCTGGCAAACCGCAAACCATTGGTGATGGCCAGGATTATTTTGTCATAGGAGAGCGGTTTTTCAATAAAATCGAAAGCACCTTTCCGGGTTGCCTGGACAGCTGTTTCTATAGTTCCATGCCCGGAAATCATGATAACAGGCATACTGTATTGCTCGTGGATTTTTTCAAGAGCAGTCATGCCATCCATGTTATCACCAAGCCAGATATCGAGCAGGACAAGGTCAATATTCATGGTGTCAAGCACTTCAAACCCCTCCTCGGCAGAAGAGACACCAAGAGAGGAAAAACCTTCATCCTCAAGTATCCCGGCTAAGGATTCCTGAATGCTTACTTCATCATCAATTATTAATATGCGTTTGCTCATTTATCTTGTATCGGCTGTTTGCATGGACCTTAAAACCCATTCCGGCGGGGTGAGTCTGCGTAGACTGCCATTCTGAAGATTACTGCCTGTTCAGGAGCGGCAATTCGATTATAAAAATTGACCCGGTCGGCTTATTGTCCTGTACCCGAATATACCCATTGTGATCTGATATGATCGTGGATACGATGGCAAGGCCAAGACCCGTACCTGTTTTTTTTGTAGAAAAATAAGGTTCAAAGAGTTTTAGTTTATTTTCTTTGGAGATCCCCGGACCATCATCGTGTACTTTGATGAAAACATTTTCCTGTTCCTGATCAAGAGAAAGCTCTATTGTTATTGTACCCCCGTCAGGCAAAACTGCAACAGCATTGTCCAGGAGGTTGATCAGGCAGCGCTTGATCTGTTCAGAATCGTAGCTGAAAACAGGAATGATCGTTTCTGCCTGACAACTAAAGGAGATATTTTTGTGCGCTTCCTGATAAAGAAAAAGGGTGTTGTTGCATAATTTGGTTAGATTGTCGGGTGATTTTTGAACTTTGGGCATCCTGGCGAATTGGGAAAATTCACTGACCAATCTCTTGAGTTCATCAACCTGGGTAATGATGGTGTTGGTACATTGATCGAAGATGCTGTTCTCCTCTTTGAGGATTTCCGGATAGCGTCTGCGAAGTCGTTGGGCAGACAACTGGATGGGGGTGAGAGGGTTCTTTATTTCGTGGGCAATTCGTCTTGCCACCTCTCGCCAGGCTGCCATACGCTGCATTTTCTCAAGTTTAGTAAGGTTGTCGAAAACCAACACAAAACCAACTGGATTTCCTTCTTCATCCTCCAGTCTGGTAAAATTGATGAGCAGGGAATAGTTTTTTCCAAGAATGTTAATCTTTATATGTTGTTCTACGGTCATCTTGCCGGTGACGTGGAGCTCTTCGATGAAGCCATCCACAATAGCGGCCTGATGTGGCGGCAGGACATCTGCGAAAGTAAGTCCGATGAACATGAATCTGTCAATACTGAGCAGTTTTTCGGCAAAGCGGTTAATGGTAGTAATCTTACCGTGATCATCGAGGGAAATAACTCCGGCAGAGACATTCTGCAGGATAATTTCCGTGTATCTTCTCCGCTGTTCTGATTCCTGGGAGCTCCTCTGTAGAGCGGTGTGGGTCTCGGCAAGTTTTATATTACTGAAATTGAGATTGAGAGTCATTTGATTGAAAGAATCCACGAGCAATCCCATCTCGTCATTCGACTCACGTTCCATCACAAACTCCAGGTCTCCATCTGCCACTCTCCTTGTGGCCAGAACCAGTTTCTCAAGCGGATCGGTGATACCTCTTGAAATATAAAGACCAAACCAGATAGCAGCGAAGATGATCAGGAGAGTAACTATAAGCAGAATGATCAGCAGCCAAAATTTAAATGGCTCCTTGAAATGTTTAAGCTGCCGATATCCTTCAATGCCCTGGGATATGGTTGTCATACGGGCAAGTTGTTCACTTTTTACCAGAAGTGAGGTGATAAGTACTGCCCGACCAAGTCCCCCGTTGCCGATCTGGACCTCGGCAATGCAGTTCACCAGATCTCCGTCTTTTATCTCTTGAATCAGGATCTCACGGCCATGTTGGCTCCGGACCCTTTCGAGAATTCCTGATGAAACCTTAGGGAGAATGATACCTCGGAGCTGCGGTCCGGTAACGCTGATTTCCAGGTTTTTATCGTTGGTGATAAGGGTGATGCTGTCAGGTCCATTAATGGGATTAAAGGTGAGGATGTTATCCAGTGTGTTATTTATTGTCTCGGACGTATACGAAGCCATGTCCAGATCCTTTAAGCGCTCGGCAATACCTTCGCTCATAAGGGTAACCTGGTCTTCTTTTTCATGTAACAATGATTGAGCCAGTTTGAGGGATTCTGTCAGTGAATCTTCTATGCTGGCATTAAACCAGTAATCCATGCTGGTCGAAACAAACTGAAGTGCAACGAAAAAGAGCAATATTGTTGGGATGAGGGTAAGCGAAAGAAAGGAGGCAATCAGTTTTGTTTTAAGTTTGTTGCCAAGGCGATTAATTTTTCTTTCAAATAAAAGCTCTGCCAGATTCCGTAAAACCAGGAAGAGAACAAAGAGGACCAGCAGAACATTAATATTGATGAGGGCAAAAATAAGGATATTGCTGTTGACGGGTAATTTTACTTCGTCCCTGAGGAGCTGACTTTGAAGCCAGATAAAGAACGGAATCAGCAGGAGGCAAATAAAAATGACCCGACGGATCAATTTTTGTTTTTGACGTACCTGTTTTGCTGTATATGGCCGTTTATTATTCTTCGGCTTGCCTTCTATTGAAGGTGTTTCCATAGTCACGGTTAATATTTAAACGTAATGGTATGCCAGTCGGTCTCAACATCCCACCAGGAAAGGAAAGGCAGGATAGTGTGCAGGCTCAGCGGGAGTGTTTTTTGATAGAGTTCCGCCCGTAATTTGAGTTTGTAGGTATTGTCAGGGAGGAGTTGTTTGAGCTCGATAACCTTGACCCCGTTGATTTCATTGATCTCTTTCTGGGCTTCAAAAAGAGATTTGAACGAAAGGATCTTGTTGTTGTCCTCTTCCAGGGTGACTTTATAGTTCTCTTTCAGCGTGTCGAAGGTCATGACATGCTGAAAATTCCTGGAAACTACCAGTTCGTCCGACTTGTTCTCGCCCGTTTTATATAACTCAATAAAAAATGAGAAACGGAGTGGGATGCCGCTATGGAGTATCTCTATCATTTCCGAGGTGAAGCTGTTTTCGAGGGTTCCAAAAACAATGAGATGAGTCTCTGATGTAGTTGCCGTCAGTTCATTGATGGTTGCTTTTTTCTCAGAATTGACTTCTGAACCTGCAATGGCAGGAAGTATCAAAAGCAGAAAAAAAATGAAGTTGAATAATGTGGATTTGCAGTGCATATTGTGTATATGTGCAGCCGGATTATCGATGGGGTGGTGTTTACCAAAATAAATACTGATCATCAGAGAAATCCCGTACCTCGGATAGTCTCGGATTTTTCAGGTTTTTCTGGTTCAGTTTTTCCTTATCACTGTTAGATAGTTGCATTTATTGTTGCTAACTTACCTGATCTCATTCAAGATGTCTATTGCTTGTTCTTTGCATTTCTGATGCCTTGTCTTCACCTGATTCAAAAGATTTTTAGCATGGTAGCTTGACAGTACTGGAAAAATGCCGTAATGTGCATATGTTCATAACAGAGAAGGTGTCTTACCCTCATTGTTTTTAAAAAAAATTAAAAGTAAAGGATTGATGAAAATGCGTATAGCTATTCCAACAAATTCTCCAGGAGGACTTGACGCAGAGCGATCGGATCATTTCGGTCATTGTGATATTTTTACCCTGGTCAATATTGATGAACAAAAAGAAATAAAAGATGTGACGACGATTCAGAATGGTGATCATGAGGCTGGTGGATGTATGGTCCCTGTGAAAATCCTCCAGGATGCCGGTGCTGAGGCGATTATTGTAGGAGGAATGGGGGCAAGGCCTATGCGTGGTTTTGCTGATGTGGGTATTGCAGTATATTTTGCTGACCGAAGCAGCTTGAAAACTGTGCAGGATGTCGTTCAGGGATTAATCTCAGGTCAATTGCCCGTCATGCATGCAGATCAAGTCTGCAAAGGTTCGGGTAATTGTCATCACTGATAGATTGAATTTTTCGTCTGTTAGCGGTATAAATGCTTCCACATTGATACTTAATTACCGCGTGTTCTCCTTATCATTTAACTGGATGGATTTTTAGTAATTTTTATTTTCAGCTATAGACTAACAGTGAAAGACATCAGACTCAAGTCATTCGTATTTAGTTTCAGGCAGAGCAAAAAATAATGTCACCAAGACCAAAGAAAACGAGGAATTGTCAGGGGAGGTTTTGTGGCAAGGCCTTCAAACCGACAGGGACTCCTCTCACTGAACTCACAAAAATAGAGTTGCACCGGGATGAACTTGAGGCATTGCGTTTGTGTGATGGAGAGGGAATGACTCAGGAGGAAGCTGGTCAGAGTATGGGAGTCTCACGGGGAACGATCCAACGCATAATTACAGTTGCCAGGAAGAAAACCGCCAGGGCACTCACCTCCGGTCAGGCATTAATATTTGTTGATGATGATGGTGAAATAGATCAATCCCGCTAAGCGGGATTGTCATGGGTGTTAGATATTCTCTCTCGTCTTGTCAAACGTAATATTAGGCCATTTTTCCATGAAGTATTTCAGCATCCACTCATTTTGAGCCAGATAGGTGAGAAACCCTTCTGAATCATTGGCAAGGGCACCCTGGTTTTTTCTTTCGAATTCAGCCAGGGCTTTTTTGTCATCGCAACGAACCCAGCGTGCCGCCTGGAAATTAACCGGCTCGTATATTGCCTTGACGCTATATTCATTTAGCAATCGAGCCATGGTGACCTCAAACTGCAATACGCCAACGGCACCCATGATATAATCCGAACCGATGAGTGGCCGGAATACCTGGATGGCCCCTTCTTCAGCAAGCTGCAGAAGGCCTTTCTGCAGTTGTTTCATTTTCAGCGGATCCTTCAATAATACCCGCCGAAAGTGCTCCGGCGCAAAATTTGGGATACCGGTAAATTTAAGCATTTCCTTCGGTGTAAAAGTGTCACCAATTTTGATGGTTCCATGGTTATGCAGACCGATAATATCTCCTGGCCAGGCCTCATCCACATTGGCTCTTTCCTGGGCCATGAAGATAGTGGCATTGGCCAGGGTTATGTCTTTACCGAGACGATGATGTTTTACTTTCATGCCGCGGGTAAATTTCCCTGAACAGATGCGGAAGAAGGCGATACGATCTCTATGTGCTGGATTCATGTTCGCCTGGATCTTGAATACGAAGCCGGAAAAATCTTCTTCATTGGGAAAAACCTGACGGCTGACAGCTTCCCTCGGTCCAGGTGGTGGTGCCATTTCCACAAAACAATCGAGCATCTCGTTGACACCGAAGTTGTTTATAGCGCTACCGAAAAAGACAGGAGTTTGGCTGGCTTTCAGATAATGCTCATATTCAAAAGGGTTCGCTGCACCCTCCAAAAGATCGAGATCATCCCTCAGGTCATCGGCGGCCCGTTTACCTAAAAGTTCATCAACCTTGGGATCATTCAAATCCTCAATCAAAATTCCTTTGGTATCCCTGGTATTCTGGCCGGGTGTATAGAGGTGGAGAGTCTTTTTGTAGATATTGTAGACACCCTTAAAGGACTTACCCATGCCGATAGGCCAGGAGAGAGGGGTGCATTCGATTTGCAGTTTCTCCTCAATTTCTGCCATGATATCCAGAGGTGACAGCCCTTCCCGGTCAAGCTTATTTATGAAGGTCATGATAGGAGTATTGCGCATACGGCAAACTTCCATCAGTTTTTCGGTTTGCGCTTCTACTCCCTTGGCATTGTCGATTACCATGACTGCCGAATCAACGGCGGTTAAAACTCTGTAGGTGTCTTCTGAAAAATCCTGATGACCAGGTGTGTCGAGCAGATTAACTTCAAAATCCCTATAGGTGAACTTCATAACCGAGGTGGTTACGGAAATACCACGTTCCTGCTCGATAGCCATCCAGTCACTGGTCGCATGTCTTTCGATTTTGCGAGATTTAACGGCACCTGCCAGATTGATAGCACCACCGAAGAGAAGCAGCTTTTCGGTAAGTGTTGTTTTGCCGGCATCTGGGTGACTGATGATACCAAAAGTTCTTCTTTTGGCAATTTCCTGAGAAAGTTGTTTGCTCATAACTGAATGAAAATGTTACTTTGATTTATAGAATGATAGTAATATAAGTGCAGGCAGAGAAAAATCATATAGCATAGGTCCTTTTTCCAATAATGGAAACAGAAAACGAAAAACCAATAGAAAATAATGACCGAATTATGGAGATAGAATGTTGCCTGGTGGTGCAGTACTCCATTTTAACAGACTGGCTTTGCCTCCCAAAAACAGATCCTTTTCAGGTCATTCTTGGTTTTTCATTCTAACCAATATTAAAAGAAGAGGTAACATGTCGCAGATTACAACAGTTCTGATTGTTGATGATGATGATGTTTTCCTGAAGATTACCGAGTCAATGGTGAAAATGCTGGGTTATCCAGTTATGACAGCTGGTGATGGGGTAGAAGCGATTGAAATTTTTAAGAAACATGCATATGAAATAGGTTGCGTCGTATTGGATATTCATATGCCACGGATGAATGGCATTGAGACATTGCAAAATCTGAGAGAAATACGAGAAAATGTCCAGGTCTTGATCGCTTCCGGGTATTTGATTGAAACAAACCTGGCACAACTGACACCCCTTCAGCCTGCTGGATATTTAAAGAAGCCGGTATCGTTCGATACATTTTCTGAAATCCTGAAAAAGTGCCTGGAGGATGAAAGCTCTTCGACCCTGAAATAATATCAGCCGAGGATCCCTTTACTTACCAGAAGGAATGGCTCTGTTATAGATCCTTATTTCCCGGATCGTAAAACTCCGGATAATGTTTTTGCGCACAATCCGGGCATAACCCATGACTGAAAACCAACTCCGAATGTTCTGAGAAATACGATTCAATACAATTCCAATAGCCTTTATCATCGCGAATATTTTTACATATTGAGCAGATCGGCAGCATGCCCTGAAGGGTACTGATTTCTTCCAAGGCCTGCTCTAAGCTTGCAATCAACGTTTCCTTTTCCTTTTGGATTTTTAATCGGATCTCAATTTCTTTCCTTAGATTTTTATTGGCCTTGTCAAGATCAAGAAATATCAAATTAAATGGCTTTTCAATGCCTGTTTTAATAATAGCTTCATAAATCAGTAAAAACGAAAAGATTTTAAAATAATGCCCCAGCAGGTTCGCAAAGCCATAATTGTTGGTATAACTGGTAAAGCAAAGTTCTGAAATGATAGTACAAAAAATGGACAGCATGAGGAAATAAAATATTTTCTTTTCAAATCTCTGCCTGTTTTTTTTCAAAAGTAGAAGTGCTGCAAACAAAAAAACACAGATTATGTATTCGCTTGCAATTTTAAAAGGAGTCAGCCCGATTCCATCCACAAAACATACCGGAAATATTTTCCAATAAAATATACTGCTGATAAGAAGACCTGTAAGAATTGCATATATTGCAAACACAGCACTTGCTCTTGGAACTCGGTCTCTGTGAAGGAATATGAAGCCCACAAGAAGAGTCATGCTTTCCATGTAACGGGCTCCAATCCATAATTGATTTGCGTAATAGGAGTAATCCTTGAAAATCGGCATTCCCTTGTATGAAAAGATATGTAACAGATCAAGAGAGGCAATAAACAGGGAAGCAATGCCGAGAAATAAGAGATAGGGATTACTGATATATTTTTTTGAATTCCAGGTGATGACAAAAATCGAAAAAGCAACGACGATACTGAAAATCTCAGCCAGAGAATGGAAGAGCAGGTAGTCGACCCGAGTTGTAAAATATAACCCGATTAATGCAGTTAAAATAACTGCATAGCTAATGATCGACTGTACCTGTACATTGGGGATGTCTTTCTTTAACTGCATATTAGTATTATTTGGAAAAATTTTTCGAGATGATGAGGTTGAATCAAAATCATATTTTTTTACCATTTAAGATGCAAAATTTAAAGAATTTATAACATAGGACTTCTGGAAAGGATAACTGGCTATTTTAAATGAAATTATAACTTTTTGCTTAATATGATCGTGCTTACAATGTGTTTATCTGTTTTACATCGTAATGCTGAAAAAGAGCAGCTCGTGTGATATATTTTGCTGGACTTATGGTTGGTTAACTTCATGAAATGGTGGTACTTTTTTTGGCGGCTGCAGTTTCGCTCACCTCCCCAGGTGATAGGGAATATCAAAAAATTGACGTAATAAAGGATGATTATGGGTACTCGTGGAAAAACAAAATTTCAAATAAATCTTCGTCAGCATCTTCGTGAACGCGGGGTCAAAGACGATCTGGTGCACCTTATTTGTGAGATAGCCGGAGCTTCTAATTATATTATTAACTCAATTAGAACCGGAGACCTGGGAGTTGCCGGGACATCGAATCTGTATGGAGAGCAGCAGTTGGCCCTGGATGTTCTGGCAGATAGAATCATGACAAAACGTCTCTTGCATTCAGGAGTGGTTGGTAATGTACTCTCCGAGGAGAATGATGAGATTATCTGTATGTCGACGGAGTGCAATGGCCGATATTCGGTGGCCTTTGATCCGTTGGATGGTTCATCCCTCGTTGACGTAAACCTGGCTGTCGGAACGATCGTCTCGATCTTTGAAGGTTGTAACATTATGCAGCCGGGACGGAAGCAGGTGGCAGCCATGTATATTCTTTATGGTCCACGTACTACCCTGGTTTACAGTACCGGGGAAGGAGTGCATGAGTTTGGAATGAATCAGTTGATGGAATATACTCTGGTCAAGGAAAACCTGCATATCAAGCCGCAGGCTAATATTTACTCTCCCGGCGGCTTGCGGAACCTTTTTACTCCTGCTGTGGAGGGCTATGTTCGAGAACTGGAGAAACGTGGCTGCAAGCTTCGTTATAGCGGAGGATTTGTTCCCGATATTAACCAGGTAATGATTAAAGGGACCGGCGTTTTTATGTACCCACATCTGAACGGGCACCCCAACGGCAAGCTTCGCCTGTCATTTGAGTTAAATCCTATGGCTTTTCTGGTTGAACAGGCAGGCGGGGCCGCTTCTGATGGCCATGGACCAATACTCGACCTGATTCCACAGAGCAAAAATGACCGGGCACCTATTTTTATTGGCTGTAAAGAGGAAGTCGCACTTGCTGAAGAATTTATTGCCCGTATGGGAGAGTGACAACTCTTACATCTCACCTTCCAACTTTTCTGAATAGGTCCCAAAGCGGGCAGCGCCATTGCATTTGGCTCTATGAAGCAGGATTTTCTGTGCTGCTTCTTTGTTGGTATCCTTGCCCTGCCAGGTCGTGAGAGTCTTTTCCTGCAGAGCTCTGCCATAGGAAAAACTCAGTTGCCACGGAACGTCGCCAAGCTGATTCATGGCATTCAGGTGTGCCGTGGCCAGTTCTGAACTTTGACCTCCGGATAGAAAGGCAATGCCGGGCACTGCCGCCGGGACAGTACGCTTAAAGCAACGGATAGTTGCCTTGGCCACAGTATCCACATTGGCCTGATCCGGATTATCAATTCCCGATGTCACCATGCTTGGTTTCAGGATCATGCCTTCAAGCAACACTTTGTGTCGTACAAGCTCTGAAAAAACCAGGCGTAATGTCTGTTCCATCACCCTTTCGCAGCGAGCAAGGTCGTGATTGCCATTAATTAAGACTTCAGGTTCGACTATGGGAACCAGACCCTGTTTTTGACATATGGCTGCGTATCTTGCCAGAGAGTGAGCGTTTATTTCCAGACAAAGTTGTGTTGGTTGATGATCTCCAATATTGATAACAGAACGCCATTTTGCGAACCTGGCACCCAGATGTCTATATTCCTCAAGTCGTGTCTCAAGCTCGTCCAGCCCCTTAGTCGCTTTTTCATCCTGTGTCCCCGGAATGGTTGTGAGCCCCTGGTCAACTTTGATCCCGGGAATGATGCCGCGATCAGCCAGAAGGGTAGGGAAGGGTTTGCCGGCCAGACTCTGCTGGCGCAGTGTTTCATCAAAAAGAATAACCCCGCTTATATATTCGTTGATGCCTGGTGCCGTAAAAAGGAGGTCACGGTACTTCCTTCTGTTTTCTTCCGTGGACTCCAGATTGATAGAGGTAAATCTTTTTTTAATGGTTGGAAAACTTTCATCGGCAGCCAAAATTCCCTTGCCCTTGGCTACCATAGCCTTTGCCGTTGCTTCAAGAGTTTGTTTTGTCATGGTCGTCAATCCTCTCGCTTAATTGGAGAACATTGGTTTCGGATGTTGCTGCCACAGGTGGGTTTATGATGTGATATGTTGATATTTGCAGCCAAATCCGGGAAACGAGTAATTGTTCGGATACAGTAAAATAGAAATATCGTTCTCCATCTTTGAAAAGACGTTAAGTACAAAGATTTTGCGGAGCAAGGTACATCAGTTATTCTTCTTGTTTGCCATTATCATCGGGGCTGTCAACATGCCGATGATAATGGCTTATTTCAATTACGTCCTGTTTTCAATACAACTCTTCTTAAACTGCAGCGTCCTCTTTCGTTAACAGTTGGTTTATCCCCTGTTGCTTTGAGCTTACCAGTCTGGCTGTAACTTCCTTGTCAATATGGGCAACGATGATATCACCGATTTCTTCTGTAACATTTTTAAAAATACCATATCGTTTCATGCCATTTGTTTGATGACGATTGTCATCGGTGGGGGTCATATACTGAACGATGTCTCCTTTATATCGGTGTATCAAAAAGAGTTGAAGAAGGGTCATGAGCCGTTTTCTGCGTAGATTTGTTTCGGGAATGATTTGATTGCGGATAAACAGAAATACCTTGTCTTCACGATCACGCAATACCGTAAAGACAACTGCGGCCACCTTCGCTCCGGATTTGTCAATGACACTGAGTTCCAAAATGTCAGAACCTGAACTTCTAGGTCGCAGTCGAACCTTGAGATCGTCCTCAAAATTATTCAGTTCAGACCACTTGTGGAGCCAACTTTCAAGCAGTGAAACTGGTGGTTCTGTCTGGACAAGGTGTTGAAATTGAGTGGATCCTTTACCCATCGCCTTGGTTGTAGCTGTTCTGCCGGAAGATGCTGCCAGGGCCCCATCGAGTCTGGGACCACCAACCAGGGACTGTGGAGTTGTGTAGGGAGATTCGAGTAATCTCAGTTTTCGCTGTAATCTCGCCAGGGCAAGCATTCCATCTTGTCTGAGGGCGGTTGCAAGCTCTTCTCCCGCCACACCATCTGCCTGGTGTCCACCGTAGGTAATAAAATTAAATACATACCCCAGTTTTCCAATTTCACTTGGAAATTGCCGCATATCTTCATCGGTCATTCCGGTTGTATCCCAGTTAAATGAAGGCGAGAGATTATACGCCAACATCTTATCCGGATAGACGGCATGGATAGCTTCTGCAAATTGAGCAGCTTCCTGTAGATTGGCAGTTTTGGTTTCCATCCAGATGATATCGGCAAATGGAGCAACTGCTAAAGATTTGGCGATGGCGTAATCCATTCCTCCGCGTATCTGAAAGAAACCTTCAGTTGTCCTTGGACGATTCCAGTCCCATGTTATATTGGCTCCAATCTGTTTGGCCTTCTGTCTTGCCATAAAATGGGAAACGTTCTTGGCGTACTTCATCCATTCGTCAACGGTCATATCGGTTTCCCGACCATCTTCTTGAAGAAGTTGTAATCGATCTGCAACGGCTTCCGGAAAGGTTTTTATTCCGGCATCGGTCTCCCAGGCCTGCACGACAATGGTCATAGCCTCATCCAGCATATGGTCCAGTTCTAATCTGTCTTCTGAAACCTTTTGAGAAATGATAGCTTCTAATTTTTCATAAATATCGGCAGACTTAAACCAGTCGATGGCGAGTTGATGCTGTTCCTCGGCCAAATCAAATAACAGATGACCTAGTATATCTTTGTGTCCAAATTCGTTGAACATCCGTTGAACTGCCAAGGCACAAAATTTATAAAGAGGGACATCCAGGTTTGTTGCACCCAAAATAAAAGCATGATCCCTGCTGTCATTATTACTATCGAGCAAAGTGGCGGCCTCGGCATCTGTTCTTGCCACGATGATGCCCGGAACCTGCATTATATCTAATTGAAAACGCGCTGTATTAAGACGTTTTATTTGTTCATCGACCGAAACCAATACCTTACCGCCCTGATGACCACATTTCTTTGTACCAGGTCTCTGGTCTTCGATATGGTACCCGGGAACACCAACCTCTACAAACCGTCGTATCAGGTTACGAACATGAGCATCCCCACCATGCCCGGTATCGGCATCGGCAATGATGAAGGGACGGAAGTCATGTTCGGGTGATTTTTGCCTCTCTTTCTCCGTCATACGAGAGCGAAAGAATTTCTGATTTTTGTCGGCAGTAAGCAGGGCCCTGACGATGGGGGCAGCTTCATCGGGTACCTGGCTTAAAGGATATGATGCTAAATCCGCACCAGGATCTTCGCCGGCGGAACCTTTCGCGGAAGTTGCCCAACCTCCAAGATAAATACCCTGGATACCAGCTCTTTTAATGGTTACGGCTTGTCCTGGGGAATAAGGCCCGAAGGTAGTGATTGAGGTCCTGCTTGAAAAATTTTCTTTGAGAAGATTGTAAAATCCTTCTGCCGCTTCTCTCGCAACTGTAAAGTCATTGGCAATGGTTCCCTGCTGTTCGGCCACCTGTCGCTCGGAATATAGTCTTTGGATTCCATGAAAACGGGGGCTGGAGAAATATTTTTGTAAATCATTCAGCTGTTTTCCTAACATGATTTTCTCCTTGAGTTTATGTCGCGTAATCCAGGTTTTCTGTGATTCGCATACCGGTTTCCCTGAATTTTTTGATGTAAACCGCGATTCGCCGTTTACCTTCATTTAAGTCTTCATTGTTGAGATTGATGTTCAATAAGTCGATATACCATGGGATTTTAATTCCCTCCTTGATGTAGCTCCTTACCATTTCGTAAATAATCGGCAATGTTGTCGCTTTTGAATCCTCATGTACATCACGATTATCTGCTTTCTGAAGTTTTTCGTACTCCTCTTTCAGTAAGCGACTAAATATTTCTTGTGTAAATATCTGTCCTTTTATGATCCCGGTCTCGGGATCATCCTCTGTAATTACAGCCCTCTTATGTACCCATTCCCAAAGAATGCTCATCCGAATTTCACCTGTAGCCATATCTTCCATCAGGTAAAGAATGTCATCATTGCCGAAAAAATCAGCAGGCTTCAGTGCGGCCGCCTGAAAACCCTGGGCAAAAGCATTTCCATATTGGAGGGCAACGCTTAACAGGTTTCTTGCTCCACGTATGGTACGAGGGGCCTCTTCCAGGAGAAAAAGGTCGTCCGCATCTTTTTGCTCATATCCTAACTCCGGAAAAGATCTGCCAAGTTGATTTTTCTTGCCGGCCTTTTCCCATACTGGTCGAATGATATGGACCATTTTCCAGTGAGCTACCCATTTCCCACTTGCTCCTGCTTCCTGTTCTCTTTCTGCTCCGGCAAGTGCGTTTTTCATACCGGCTTTTATACCGGCTGCAGATCCGACAGGTATATTGGGCTCCATTCCACCCTGGAACAGTGCAAATTTTCCTGTTTTGTCAGGAGTATTTACACAGCGACGAACCCTGTCCTCATAGTTGCGCATATATCCATATGTCATACCGATTGCTTCTATATTTGGATTAATAAAATCTGTGTCCCAGGCCATGGCGTCTGCTACGCTATTTATATAATCCCATCTGCCGGTGTTGAAACCGATGAAGTGACCACCGAGGGCGGCTCGTATTTCCATAATCTGAAAAGTAGCCTCAACTTGCTCAAGAAGGACATAAACCAGTATAGAATTGCGTTGTAATCCCAATGTGACTTCGAGTTTATCCAGAAATTTATTCCAGAATGCAGCCTCCTCGGCTGTTTGAATTTTAGGAAGATATAACACCAGGGATGAATTATTTTTTTGCAATTCAGCATGGTTGTTACTGATGTAAAGAGTTGTGTCGACAATCGATGCTGAAAATCCGCCTGCATTCGCGTCTCTAAAATGTCGATCGTCGAGATGAAGTCCCCGTGGTCTGAATATCCTGGTGGTAAATTTCAACTGTTCTTTCCAGTCATCTATAATAGTTCTACCTAGAAAAGATTCAGCCCATCGGTTCATTTCTATGGATACTGTTTCAGCAACTGTGAGGAATTGAGGATCGTTTCGAAATGCCAGCTTTAGATTTCTTAAATTGTCTAAGGACATCGTCTCAATTTGTCCAAGGGCATCTTCTCCGTCAAACATCCAGCCATCGGCTCCGGAAAGAAGCGCGTATGCAACATTTCGGATGCTGCTTTTAAGCGGTGCTCCCGGTCGCGTACCGGGGCCTGTACCCTGAATCCATTGCCTTTCAAGATCTGGCGGTATGGTTGGGCCGATAAAATTACCTGCCCTTGCGTCAGCGACAGTAATGTCAGTTCCTGCTATTTTTGTATTACTCTCCAGAAAGGTGATTCGTTCATGATTTTCGGATCTTTGCCGTCTCCTCTCGTTTCGCTTTTCCATCAGGGAATTGCGTTCCACATTAAGAGGTGCCAAACTTTCAAGTGCATTGAGAGCTTGGGCGTCAAGGATGTCCGGATAAGTTTCTACAATACTTTGCGGATACAATAATCGTTTAGGGGCAGATTTTCTCATGGCGACTCCTTTTTTGAATTTTCACTAAAGTAAGGATGAGGCAATTGCATTTCAAGCGAAATTTCGCTGGATCCCATTGTTCGTTATTTCTTGAAGTCACTTAATGCTTGGAGTATATTGACTTTATGACTCAAGAAATGAATTTTGATAATTTAAAAATAATCTTTGGAATTAAGATTAAATCTTTTAGGATTGAGCGGGAATTATCCTTAAAGGATCTCTCGAAAAAAGCTGGTATTGCTGTTTCATATCTCAGCGAAATCGAGTCTGGTAAAAAATATCCCAAGCCGGAAAAGATGATCAGTCTGGCAAGGGCCCTGGGTGTAGAATACGATGCATTGGTCTCTTTAAGGGTCAGAAAATCCCTTGATCCATTTGCAGCGCTCATTAATTCAGAACTGATTAAACAGTTTCCTTTCCATTTGTTTGGGATTTCTGCCCGTGATATCCTTGGCTTATTTAAAAATGATGCGGAAAATGCCCATGCATTTTTGCAAACATTTTTACAAATTAGCCGAGCGTATGACATGTCACTGGAAAATTTTTTATTCGCAGCACTGCGAACTTTTCAGCGGCAGCATGACAATTATTTCCCAGACCTGGAAAATTTGGCGGATCAATATGCTCTTCAAATTGGAATTGATAGTGAGACCAATTTCAATCAGCTTAAGAAAATTCTAGAAGATAAATATTTCTACCGCCTTGAAGAGTCAGAGCTTTCATGTCACCCCGTTTTGAGTGGTTTTCGCTCAATTTATAGAGGTAAGAGGTGGCTTTCCATTAATGACAGGTTGCTGCCTTCTCAGAAAAAATTTATTCTTGCACGCGAAATTGGTTTTATAGAGCTTGGTGTGAATGAACGACCACTTACTTCGTCGTGGATTAAGGTGCAGAATTTCGGGCAACTTGTTGCTAATTTTAAAGCATCTTATTTTGGTGGGGCTTTACTTATTCAGAAGGATCAATTTGCAAAGGATATAAAAGAGTTTTTTCAACGAAGTGAATGGAACGCTGCCGGTCTTGCAAATTTGCTCAATAAGTATCGAGTCACTCCTGAAATGCTTCTTTACCGTATGAGCCAGGTAATTCCAGGAGTTTTCGGCATAAAATCTATCTTTTATGCGCGATTCACCAATTCTGAGGATCGTCTATCGGTTAAGCTGACAAAAGAGCTCAACATGACTGAAGTTTTGGTGCCGTATGGTTTGGGTATTCATGAACACTACTGTCGACGCTGGCTTCCTCTTCGGCTTTTGAAAAAATTGCGTCAAGACAGTCTTTCAAGTACAACAGGAGTGCAAGAGATTCAGTTTGTACAAAGTGGTGCCAAGTTTCTGCTTCTGAGTATGGCACGACCGTTATCACTTTCAAAAGAGCGTGAATCTGCGATCGCCCTTGGATTCAAAATTGACAAAAAATTTCAATCGTTTATACATTTTTTGAATGATCCCTCGATTCCTGAAGAAACTGTCGGTGAAACCTGTGAACGTTGTCCATTGACCGATTGTAGTGAAAGAGTAGTTGAGGCCAGTATTATCAGCATGCAAAATAAAATTAACATTCGTGAGACGGCCTTGCGGGAAATTATTGAATAAGCAGAGTATCTTATTAATGGTGTAAGATAACGAGGCTCTTATCTATTTGATCGGGATGAATTGATTTTTCTGAGCGTCGTGTTGTCAGGAAGCCTGAAAATATCCGGATCATCAGTTTTGAGCACTTCAATTCCATCTATTGAGTCCAGGTGGAGGTTTTTAGAGTGTCTGTTTTCTCCAGAATAATGGGTAATGATGTCTTGGCTCACTATCACTTTTTTTAATTCTTGTTTGTCGTTTACCACTGTGAAAGAACCAATAAATTCTCGTCTTGTCGTTTTCATTTGATCTTTTCTATATTCTAGTTTTAAGGCATCTGATTTTCTTATAAAGCAGTTCCAGCCGATTCTTCATTGTTCAAGAGTTTACTTTTTGGATAATGACCTACATATATTAAGATAGATTTTGCTTTGTGCTTCTGTCACAGAGCGAAATTTTTTTCGTAGGATGATAACCACCAATTTTAAAATTTTCATGACCTTCTTATTATCCCTTTGTGCTGTTTGGTCAAGCGAAAGAGTAAGCAGCAATAAAATAGCTCGTAGAGAGTTAGAGAGGGATAGAATAAGATACCCCAGATACAATCTGCTAACTGCTGAAAAGATCGACAGGAAAATGAATTGGACGATTTAAATGAGTATTGTCATGCAATAAAACAGAAGGTAATTTTAATGTACTATGTAAGCTAATTGTGCAGTGTGTGCATATTGTTATTATTATTAATGCTGATTTATTGCTCAATAAGTATCTGCAGTGAAAAAAAGGACTACATAGGGAAGAGGAAAATGTTGTTAAGCACTTCAACATTTGTATTAATGCATTCATATAGCCTTTATAATCAATAGGATGAGTGATATCCTAAGGCAATGGCAGCTGATGTTTTTTATGTTGGATGGTAGCAACTTTCAATGATTGCATGTATTATAATCCTGCCAATGTACTCGTAAAAATAATGATTCTTAAATATTCAAAAATCTCTATAATTCAAATAGGTTGCAGAGAAAAACATAGTGACGGTCTTTCCTTGCTGGTGAGTAGATAACTTTAACCCGAAATGAAAACGATGAAAAAAATTCAAGTAGCCAACCCTGTAGTGGAACTGGATGGTGATGAGATGACGCGCATCATCTGGAAATCCATAAAAGATAAACTGATTTTTCCTTATCTGGATCTTGACATTAAATATTACGATCTCGGTATCGAAAAACGAGACGAAACTGATGACCAGATAACAATTGATGCGGCACATGCAATCAAAAAATATGGGGTTGGAATCAAATGCGCGACAATTACTCCCGATGAGACGAGAGTCGAAGAATTTCAATTAAAAAAAATGTACCATTCCCCGAATGGCACTATCAGAAATATCCTTGGGGGAACTTTGTTTCGTGAGCCGATCATGGTTTCGAACATACCTCAGATGGTAACATCATGGAAGAAACCAATCTGTATAGGTCGTCACGCCTTTGGTGACCAGTATCGTGCCACCGATTTGGTAGTAAAAGGAAAAGGAACATTAAGGTTGACCTTTACTCCTGAAAATGGTGGTGAAGTACAAAGTTTCGATGTGTACGATTTTCAGGGTAGTGGGGTGGCTATGGCCATGTACAACACAGATGAATCGATTTATGGTTTCGCTCATTCTTGCTTCAACCAGGCTATTCACAAGGGATGGCCTTTGTATCTGTCTACCAAGAATACTATTCTCAAAAAATATGATGGCAGGTTCAAAGATATTTTTGAAGAACTCTATCTGTCAACCTATAAAAAGCAGATGGATTCCCTGGGTATTGTTTATGAGCATCGACTGATTGACGATATGGTCGCCGCAGTACTGAAATGGGAAGGAGGATTTGTCTGGGCTTGTAAAAATTATGATGGCGACGTGCAGTCCGATACCCTGGCTCAGGGATTTGGTTCTCTTGGATTGATGACTTCAACGCTGGTTACCCCCGACGGAAAAACTATGGAAGCCGAAGCCGCGCATGGTACCGTAACCCGACACTTTCGGGAGTTCCAGAAAGGAAATCCTACCTCCACAAACCCCATCGCTTCCATTTTTGCCTGGACCAGAGGGTTGGCTTTCAGAGGTGAACTGGATAACAATGCTGAACTTATCTCTTTCTGTGAAGCTTTGGAAACTGTGTGCGTTGAAACGGTCGAAAGTGGTAAAATGACCAAGGATCTTGCTCTTTGCATCCATGGCAAAGATATGCAGGTAAGTGATTATCTGACAACTGAAGGTTTTCTGGATGCTATTGATGAAAATCTTCGAAAAAAACTTTCAGTGTAGAACGTTTAATATCTCCTTGCAGATGATGGTCTATTAGGACAGGCTTTACTTGCTAAAAAGCAAAGCCTGTTCTAATCCCTCTTCAACATATAATAACCTTCGCATTTACTGGTTTTACAGGGATGATATATCGTTTCAACCGTAGACCAGTTCCCCGCCAGAAAATCCAAGCCCACCCGCACAGGCAAGACAAAATAAATATATAAGCAGCATCTTCCCCGGCGTAATATCCCTCTTTTTCAATATAATAGAGAAAATGAGCAATATGGTAAGAATTACCGCCAGGACCATCTTAATAATGATATAGACATTCCACCCTCCCTGCTGGAAATGCAGCCAATCGAGAACACCAGCACTTACAACCGGAAGTATACCCACAAGGGCAAGAGCTGAACAATAATATGCCGTCCGATCAAAATTTTTATTTTTCCAGATTAACCCGAGAAAAGAAAAAACTACCATGCCAATTATCATTCCCATCGGTATATGAGTAAGCATCGGATGAAGAGGATGGCCGAATCCAATTTTTTCAAGAAATGAGTAGAGGTTTTCTACCATACAATTCTCCTTGTAGTAATTTGGAAATTCATTAGATATTTTAAAGAATTTCAATAATGAATTTATGCCCATTATGTGAGCACTGAAAAAATACCCCTCAATACGGAATCGACTTTAAGTGTCTCAGCAGGGTTAATTCCTTATATCTTTTTTTAATAATAATCATTATCAATAAAAGTAAAGGGTATTTTCTTCATTTATTGCAGTTATTTTTGTAAAGAGTTGATCTGGGTTTTTTAGATGGATTTCAAATATGCATATATATCGGCGGCGTCCTGTTTGGAAACCTTTGATTCCGGAAAATACGGCATTATAGGGGAATTGGTTGTTCTTAATTTTCTAACAAAGCTACTAAATTGCATATTAATGCCGGCAATATCAGGAGCTCTGCCGTTATTGCCATGTGGATCATGGCATGCAGAACAATTATTCATGAGAAACCATTTTTTTCCATCTTCGACACTACCCGAAGGAGTGCTGCAGGAACTAAGTAAGCTCACAAAGAGAAAGAGCCCAATCGTTAAGATACGGGAGTAATTAATAGATAACATAAGAATATCTTGGTGATACATTTATCGGAAATTGAATGGTGGCGAGGCACTGGAGATCTAATATCAGCAATACTTTCTTCTGGCGATCCCAACCTGACAAGTTACTTATATGGAATAATGAACCAAGTTGTATTCAATTGCAAGTGATTTTCAACAATAAGAGGATCAGGGATGGGCAGAATTTCGATCATCTCTTTATTGGTTTTGGTTTATTCTATCTTGGAGGGCAGACCTCAGAACTTTGAGGATTCTCGATCGATTATTTCTGGATTGGTTGAGTAAAATGGCAAAGGGAAACAGTTCATTGCCTTGTGGAAAATATCCTGCATAGCAATATACATCTTTCATCGTACCGCTTTTTACAAGGATGTCGTTCTGCCTGTTGAGCAGATAGCTGTAAGGCTTAAATTGATCAAGAACAGCAAGAAAGGCAGCAGGACTGATTCTATTCTTCCTTGATAAACCAGAACCTTCTACAACTGAAATCTGCAGAGAACTGAGCTGCAGAGAGTCCCTTGCAAAGATGGCAAAACTTTGACGGGATTTCTCCCATGTCGCAGGCAGTCCATAATCTTTGATCCCGCAAGCGAGAAAGAGCTGATTAGCTATATAGTTGTTGGAGTTTTCCAGACATGCCCGGATGATTTCATCAAGTGATTTAATACTGTGATAAATATAGAGAGGTTTTAAATGATCGGGGACTATTTTTCTGCTGTAACCTTTTTGTGCACTTATGCCGAGTTTTTTGAATTGAGCGGTAAACAATTCTCCGGTGTAACGAAGCGGGAGGGGGAGTTGTCCCGGTTGGGTAAAAGAATCAATATTTATGCGGTGAACACCTTTTGGAAGGTGGGTTCCTGCTTCTGTCATCAAAGGTATAAGAGGAGTCTGGGGCTCACCGGAGCTAATTGTTGCATCCCCAGCTACTTGTATCGGGACAGCGTTGAAATTTACTGCCAGGGCTCCATTGGGAGCATCATAGGGATTGGCAGATGTCTCATCTCCTGCCAGCTCCTTATCCAAGGCAAAGCTGCTATCATCAAGAAAGAGTGATTCCAGCTGGCGGATGCCCCTTTCCCTAAGCACTTTGCCTATTTCCAGGATGGCCTCCGAGGTCAGAAAAGGATCGCCATAGCCTTTTATGTAGAGGTTGTTTTGCTCATCGAGGAAGAAATGTGTCTCGAATCGGTATTCTTTTCCTAGTTTTTCAAGGGCCACCAGGCAAGTGAGAACCTTGAGAGTGGAGGCTGGAATAAAGAGATCCTGCGCCCTGAATTTCACTAGCCCGGAAGAGTCACGAACAGCATAGCCCCCATTATCGACATATTGTCTGATATTTTGCTGAGCGTAAGCAGATTGCGGCTGGAGCAGGAATACCAGCGCAAATACAGAGCAAAACAACCAGTAACCAAAGAGAAAAATTCCTTTAATCATCATCAAGTGATTGCCAGCCGGTTTTAAGAATCTTAGTTTGAAGACTGCGTTCTGTGTCAAGACTGAAGATTTCTGTCAAGGCTTCGAGGGGTTTGATGCCGGGCTGCGCACTGGCAGAAATCATCTCGAGCTGAACTGTGTCCGAGCTGGTAATGGAAAGTGTTTGTATCAGAGGTCGAATATCGATATCCTTTGTTTTTTCCTTTCTGGTTTTACTTATGGTAAAGATGTCACTGTTGTTAAACTCTTCGACTCTGTCTCGTTCAGTTTCAGTGATATTCCCGGGAAGGGTGAGGTTGTAGGAAATCAGGATTTTTTGCGGAACCTTTCCTGAATGGAGTTCAATCTTTGAAATTTTTAAGCCGGGAATTAGTTTGGCATTGAGTCGCTCTGCTACCGATGCAGGGTCACCCAGTGGGTTTGGAAGGTCCATTATGAAATATTCAGCAAGGCTTTCCGTTCCTACCGGCAGAGCGGGGCCAAACGAAATTTTAGGAGATGGGTTAAATCCCTGACTGTAATTTGTCGCGATTGACGCGCGGCGAAGGCTGCGAAAGATAACCTGAAGTATCTCAAGATGACCGAGATAGCAGACATTCCCAATTCGAGAATAGTGAACCAGATATTTGAAATGTCCTGTTTGCGTTGAGGTGTCCGTCTTGCCCTTTCCTTCTGACGCAGTGATAAGCGGAGAGGATTCAATATCCATCTTTTTTGAGCGATTATGTACAATGGGAAAGAGAGTTTTGAAATCACAGAGACCGCATTTCTGGCACGAATGATAGCGGCAGTCGGGGGTATAAATTTCTTCTTTTGCTTTCTCTAATTCATCCTTTAGAAATTGGAGATCGACTCCTGTTTGGAGGTGTTGCCATGGCAGTGCTTCATTTAAGTCCCTGCCTTGCAGGAAGGCGTCAAGGTCTAGTTGACAGATTTCTGCCATTTTTTGCCAGCGGGATAAATCAAAATGTTCATCCCAACCATCAAAGCGCGCACCATCCTGCCAGGCAAGTTCCAATAGTCTGGAAAGACGCCTGTCACCTCTGGCAAAGATACCCTCCAGGAAACTGATTTTGGGGCTATGGTATCTGAAATTAACCCCTTTTCCGGGAAGCCTGTTTTGCAGCCGACGAATGATTTGAGTGCTTTCATCCATACTCAGTTGTTTTTCCCATTGAAAAGGGGTATGCGGTTTAGGTACAAAAGTTCCGACGCTCACTGTTATCTGTTTCTTGCCTTTCATGTGTCCGCCGCCACTGCGCACTGCAATGGTTTTTTGCACCAGTTGGATAATTTCATCGATATCCCGCTCAGTTTCGGTTGGCAGACCGATCATGAAATAAAATTTTATGATTCTCCAGCCTAAAGAGAAGGCTTCTGTGCAGGTGGCAATCAGATCTTCTTCGGTGATCCCCTTATTGATAACCCGTCGCAATCTTTCACTACCGGCTTCGGGAGCGAGAGTAAAACCTGTCTTTCTAACCCGTTTTACCTGTTCCATAATCTCAGGAGTAAGGGTCCCGACCCGCATTGACGGCATAGCTACCGATATGAATCTTCCATCAAACCTGTCCATTAAATTTGGCAGAGTCTGCCCAAGGCACGAATAATCGCCAGTGGAGAGCGATAACAGTGCAAGCTCCTCAAATCCTGAATCATCTAAACCAACTTCGGCAAGTTCCATAATTTGTTCCGGAGTACGCTCCCGCACAGGCCTGTAGGTGATGCCTGCCTGGCAGAAGCGACAACCCCTGGTGCACCCCCGTGCCACCTCAATTCCCATCCGATCATGGACGATTTTGGCGTTGGGTACAATTGGATGTTTGAGATGATCTATCTGATCAAGATTTGTCACAACCCTTCTGGTAATATAATCCTTGCGCCCGCCGGTCCTGTGTACTGAAAGCAGTTTACCCTGGAGACTGTATTCCGGTTGAAAATGGGACGGTACATATACCCCGTCAATTTCAGCGAGCAGAGCAAGAACCGTATCTTTCGCAAGCTTGTCATCTTTGTGTTTGGCCAGAAGAGAGGCAATCTCTATAATTGCCTCCTCGCCGTCGCCCAGAAGAATAGCATCAAAAAATTCAGCAACCGGTTCAGGGTTAAGCGAACATGGCCCACCACCGAGAAGCAATGGGAATGACATATCTCTGTCTCTGGAATAGAGAGGAATGGCAGCCAGACTGAGTATTGTCAGTATATTGGTATAGCAGAGTTCGTAGGGCAGGGTAATGCCGAGCACATCGAAATCGGTCAAAGGACGGGCCGACTCAAGGCTTGTCAGCGGTGACTTTTTCAGGCGCAGCAGTCTCTCAAGGTCGATATCCGGACAATAGCACCTTTCTGCAAGAGAATCTTCTTTACTGTTCAAAAGGTGATAGAGAATTTGTAATCCCTGATGCGACATGCCTATTTCATAAAGATCCGGAAAGATCAGGGCGAAGCGGATCTTTGCCGATTCCCATATCTTTTTAACTGAGTTATATTCATGGCCGAGGTAGCGACCGGGACGGGTGATAGAGGAGAGTATTGTGCTGTCTGTCATTACGATTCCATAGGTGATTACATGAGAGAGGAGACTTGGGCCTTCACTTTTTGGTGGGGCAAACTCGCTTGCCGGCTCCTCCATTTACTTAAATTTGGTTGACTTTTCAAGTCAGGATGATGTATTCAAAAGAGTTCTACAAAGCATTTAACATAAGCATTCGTTTTAATATGTAAAAAAAGGATGTATTGTATGAATCGGTTTTTTTTTCTTGTCATCACTTTTGCCGCAATACATTTATTTCTGCCTGGCGCTTCTTTTTCAGAGTCTGAACGTGTTGTAACAATTAAATCAATTTCCCACGGTAAAGACTCCGATGCCAAAGAGACAATAACTTTAAAATTATCTGAAGCCGTTGTCCCGAAAATATTTATCCTGCAGGGAGAGAATCCTCGACTGGTTATTGATTTTCCGGACAGCATTTACTGGGGGAAAAACGTCATTGGGTTGGCTGAGAGTAATCTGGCATCAACTATTCGAATAGGATTACATCAGACACCTGTGAAGAAAACCAGAATAGTTGTTGATTTATCAAAAGAAAAATCCGTGCAATATACCAGCGAGTACCTGGACCGGGAGAATACACTGATCGTGACACTATCCTCTACTATGGCTGCACAACAATCCAATAATTCCACTGCCCTTCAGTCGCATACCCCAAGTTCCCTGCCGAGAAAAGAAGAACTTTCGGTTAGACCTCTTGATGAAAAACCCGTGCCCCCGGTCTTATCAGTGAAGAAAGAAGGAGAAGCAGTTGCCAATGAGAAAATTGCTGATCCAGTGGTGCCGATGATTCTTGAAGTTTCATTCGACGATTCTTCCGGTAAAGGGGAGATGGTGCTCGTTCGCTTAAATAGTTTTTTCCCGCCTGCCGTCTCTGCCATTGAAAAAAATCTTCCTAGAATTCTCTGTGATTTCATGGCAACGAGCCTTGGCCCGGATGTTCAGAACACTATCTTGGCGAATGGAAAATACATCAAGCGTATTCGCACAGCCAGGTATCAGGATCCTGAGAAGGTGCAGGTCGTCCTTGATCTCTTCCCGGACCGGGACTACGATTTGAAGCAGGTCTTTTTTAGAAATGATAACCTCTTCGTTTTAATAGTAAACGAGTTGCCGCTTAACAAAATTGCCAATCCAGCCGAATAGAGCAGAGCTCTTTAAGCTTATTTAAATTCCTCGTAAATTCCTCAAAAGCCTCATGGTAAATACTGTTGAAAGTAACCGGGAGGAGGGCTTAGTTTGTATGTTCGCTTTTCATTGGTAATGAGAACATCTGACAGTTTGATCTGAATATCGGTGCCGTAATCAAGTCCGGTAATGTTGATCTCCTGCGGTTGCCTGCATTGTCCCATTGTTACCCAATTGCTATAGGTTATTTTCGCAATCTCCTTACCTTTGCCGTCTTCCAGAATTCGGACAGGATAGACCTCCTGATTGCGATCTAAAAGAAGATGGTTAAATCCCTTCTGTTCCTTATTTTGGAATGTAAGCCAGATTCCCCTCGAGTCCCGATCACCGCGAATATCAGTTATTGATTTACTGGATAGCTTATTTCTCCCGGTAAGAAGGGAACCCCAGTTGCTTTTTAAGAAATACCCGGGGATGTTATTACGTAGTCCAAAAGAACGAAGACTTCCTTTGAAGTATTCTTTTTCAAGGGTGTTAATCGCTTCAAAAGAAACTTGATCCCCTGCGATAATCAGGACCGGCTGTCCGAAGGGATTTGTCATAACAAATTTATATGATGAGGGCATGGAAAACTGCAGAAAGCCGTCCAACGCTTTCTTTTCGAAAGGGTTCTGATAGAACAAGATAATATCTCCAACCAAGGTATCGCCGCATGCTGCATCTCGGGCAGCAAGAGAATCGACCAGTTGAGATACAGAGTCAGTTTCGGATTCTCTCAATGGCTCTGTCCAGGGTTTCTTGGCACAACCGGCAAGCAACAAGGCGAAAAACAGCCAAAGCAGAACATGTCGGCCAGCCACCGGAAATGGTTTATTGATTTTCCAGGGCTTCAATTTTTTGCCTGATATCGTTTTTATTTTTTTCATCCTTAAACATCTCGTAGGCTTTTTTATAGATTTCTATTGCCTCAGAAAATCTATTGAGAGAACGATATACATCACCAAGGTGATCATAAATATGAGGGTCATCCGGTATAAGTTGCACAGAACGTTCAAGTTCTCTCGCTGCCTGTTGAAAATTGCCAAGACGGTAATACGCCCAGCCAAGGCTATCGATTATAAAGCCGTTATCTGGTTTGAGCGTCGCAGCTTTTAGGATGTAGCTCAAGGCTTTCTCAAGATGCATGTTATTATCTGCCCAGGTATAGCCAATATAATTAAGTGCTTCCGGGTGGTCCGGTTGCAGTTCCAATACACGTGCCATAACACTCAGCGCCTGTTCGGTTTTCCCATTTTTTTCAAGTGCCAAGGCATATTCAAAAAGCAGCTGTTGATTATCCTGATAGGTTTCGACTGCTGTTTCCATGAGCGTCAGGGCTGCGGGATTATCACCTTTTGCCTGATACAAAGAAGAGAGCAGGGCGTAAAAAAGTGGGCTGCGAGTGGCTTCGGATTCGGTATGTTTTTTCAAAAGCTTTATTGCTTCATCGATGTTTCCGAGTTTTTGATGGATACGTATCTGCAAATAAACAGATTCTTCGAGTTTATCGCTCTCAAGGTCAATGTGAGCAAGATGAGCCATGCTGGTTTCATAATCCCCTTTCTGATAGGCGAGTAACGCTAGTATATATCGGGCGTCGGATCCTTCTTTTTCCTTGGTGAGTCTGGTTAATATTTCTGTTGCCTTAGCGACTTTATTTTCTCGCAAGAGTACTTTGCTGATAATAAGATCTATGTTCGCAGGGTTTTTGCTGAAAAGACGAGTCTTGTATAATTCATCCAGGGCTTCGTCGTTTCGATCAAGGTCCACGAGGGCTTGAATACGGCTAAGTGCTGCCCGTTCATCAAGCTGGTCATTCTCGGTTATTGTTGTATAGATTCTTAAAGCATCGTTAAACATTTCTTGAGATACATAAAGGTAGCCGATTTCATAAGCCAAATCTTTAGACCAATTCAACGAGAAAGCCTCTTCATATTCTCGGGCCGCATCTTGATATCTCTTCATATCCTTCAACAGTCTGGCATAAGACAGATGGGTAAAATATGAATCAACGTCGCTTTGCAGCAATTGTATGAAAATATCTTCCGCCATCTTGTATTCGCCTTGATGGCTATAGAGAAGGGCCAGCCGTAAATGTACTCCTTCATTATCTGTCCCGCTTTCAAGTACTTCCTTATATAACTGGATTGCTTTTTCAATGTTTTCCTGTTGAATGTACAGATTGGCCAGAAGGAGTCGGTAGGTGTTGTTGTCGGGATAGTTAATCAGGGCCTTTGCAAGCCAGTCTGTCGCTTTATCGAACTCTCCCATTTTCAGCAGCAGCAGCGGAATTTTTTCTTTCACATATTCCGCGTCCTGATCGCAGATCAAGGCCTTTTCATAGGCGTCAAAAGCTTCCTGGTAATGTTCCCTGAATTCTGCGTGGGAGCCCTGGAGAAAATAAAAATATGCACAGGAAAGATCTGCTGGATCCTCTACGGCAGGTTGCAGTGAGACCCGTTGATTGGCTCCACAGGAGGCGAGAAAAAAGCAGCAAAGAAGCGTGCAGAAAATTTGTAAACGGTGGATCATGATTCAAACCGGGTCAGTTAAAAGTACAGGGAGCAGAGGGGTGACCAAATCCACTATCTTCCAATGAACCTCCTTAATTGACCGGGTTGCGTCAATTGGTTGGATATAAGGCCGTTTAATGGAAGAAAAGATGGCGGCAACTTTTCCGAGATTTTCCCTTTGTTCGAAGTCATTGAGCTTATCCCCACGCCCGGATGTGATTCTGTGCAAACCAATATCAACGGGAACCTGGAAAAGCAATGCAAGGTCAGGGTCGGGAGCAAAGTGATTGAGTTTCAGTATATTTTCTGGATCAAATCCTCGGGCACCTTGATATGCGGCTGTAGAAAGAAAATAGCGATCGCAGAGGATAACTTTTCCCTCTTCCAATGCAGGAGCTATAACCTCCTGCACATGCTCCCGCCGATCCGCTAAAAATAACTCTAATTCCTCTTCGCGGCTATAATTGTTTCGGTTTACATAAAGTGAACGTATTATCTGACCGTACTTTCCCTGGGTTGGTTCACGGGTAGTGATAACCGGAAAGCGTTTGTCATGAAGGTAACGGCCGAGAAGTTCCAGCTGAGTGGACTTGCCTGTGCCGTCTGCCCCCTCAAAGACTATCAATATTCCTTTTCTGTCCAGGTCGGTCATAATATTTACCTTTTATGGATGGACCTATTACGGCTTATGACCGCGGCTAGTTTAATTGCTTCAGTAAGGCTCCTGTGGCTGGCCAACCCTTTGCCGGCAATGTCATAGGCCGTTCCATGATCAACGGAGGTACGGACAATCGGCAGTCCAAGAGTAATGTTTACACCATCATCAAAGTGGAGGAGTTTGAAGGGGATAAGTCCCTGGTCGTGATACATACAGACCACAGCATCAAACGCCCCCGAGGCAGCTTTGCAAAAGACCGTATCCGGCGGATAGGGACCGGAGACATTGATATTGTTCGCTCGGGAACGTTCAATAGCGGGTCCAATGATTTCTGCCTCTTCAAAACCAAAGAGTCCGGTTTCACCACCATGGGGATTCAATCCTGCTACTGCGATTTTCGGATGAGTAATGGCAAGGTCGATTTTCAAGGCATGGTGAGTAATGCAGATCATGTTATAGACAGCATCATTGGTGAGACACTCAGCAACCTCACGGAGTGGGCAGTGAATGGTAACTAATGTGACTTTCAGTTTGCTGCCGGCCATCATCATTGCAAAGGCGGTCGTTTGGGTAAGACTCGCCAACATTTCTGTGTGACCGGGAAAATGATATCCTGCATCATTGAGCGAACTTTTGGAAATGGGACAAGTCACAATTCCCTGAATGAAATCCTGTTGGGCAAGTCTTACGCCATTCTCAATATAATGAGCCATGGCAATGCCAGTCGCTAAGTTTGGGTTTCCCCACTCAATATCTTTTTGCTCAAGTGTAGAGAGCTGAACAACCGGGATACCACTTACAGGCAAGGGAGAACCAGGTAACCATGGTATGCAGGGAGCAGGTAACTGCAACTCCCTGCCGCACAGTTCAAGCACCTTTATATCTCCGAGAACGACAGTTCGCATATCGGTGGAACGATCGTTTTCGGCAAAATAGCGAAGTATAATTTCAGGTCCGATCCCGGCGGGACAACCCATGGTAATTCCAATTATTGTCATAATCTATAGTGTACCGCGAAATTTTAATTAAGAAAAGCAGGGAAGAACAACAAATATCCGAATTGTAGAGGGTGTGGCCTAAAAGTTATACTGGAAGAAAAATTTTTCCTCTAGAATTTGTCTATATTATTCTTATCTAAACGATAATCAGCCAAACTGTCATTCGCAAAGGTCAAATGCGTTGCAGATGTGATCTATATGATGATTTGAATTGTTACTGAGTACTGAAATAACATCAAACCTGGCTGGGGAGTCAAAAAGTTGTTGCTCTGCGAGATAGCATTGTGCAGCTCTACTTATCTGTCTTTGTTTTCTTTTATTAACCGCTTCGGCTGGAGAACCATGACTTAGCCCTGACCTTGTCTTCACCTCAATAAAAACAAGGTCCGATCCATCTTTCGCGATTATGTCAATCTCGCCCAATTTGCAGCGATAGTTTTTAATGATTATTGAGTACCCATTTCTTTTAAGATATTTGGCGATTTTTTCCTCACCGCTTTTCCCGAGACGCTGCCGACTGTTCAACATATTCTTTGACTCCCCTGAAGGTTTTACGATGAATCGGGCAGATCCCGTTTATTTGAATTGCTATGCGGTGCTCCAGCGTAGGATAACCTTTATTTTTGTGGAAATTGTAACAAGGAAAATCTTGGTGATGTTCGACCATGATACGATCCCGTTCAAGCTTTGCAAGAATACTTGCGGCTGCGATAGAACCACTTTTAGATTCACCTTTTATCATTGGTGCCTGGCAAGTGGCAAGGGGAATGGGGAATTTACCATCGACAAGTATGAAATCGGGCACCAATCCTTTAAGATTGTGCACCGCCCTTTTCATCGCGAGTAACGAGCCTTGTAAGATATTGATTTTGTCAATTTCCTGTTCTGAAACAAGTCCTATACTGGAGAGGGCACCGATATCCAGCAGGCGACTGCTGAGTTCAAGCCTTTTTTGGTGGGTAATAATTTTTGAATCAACGAATGAGGAGTGGTCAAAACCTGTGGGTAACACGACACATGCAGCAACAACAGGGCCGGCCAGAGGTCCGCGCCCAGCTTCGTCACATCCGGCAACACAGAGATATCCATTAGAGTAAAGGAATTGCTCTAACTGGAAGTTGTCCTTGTTGCCGCTATGTTCGGGGAGAATGATATCCATCATCAAGACGGAGAAGTGTGTCCGCCTGAGACCGGTTCTGACCCGAGGAAAATACCTGGATCAGAACCGGGATGGTAAATCTCGAGAAACTTAGCGGGATAGTCCGCGTTCACGAATACGTGCAGCTTTTCCGGTCAGGTTGCGTAGATAATAAAGACGAGAACGACGCACACGACCCCGAGTGATAACTTCAATTTTCTCAACACGAGGGTTATGGAATGAAAATGTTTTTTCCACGCCAACGCCGTGGGAAATCTTCCGTACGGTGTAGGTAGCGTCCATGGTACCGCGTTTACGCATAATAACCACACCCTGGAACATCTGAACCCGTTCCTTGCCACTTTCAATGATGCGGATATGTACTTTCACCGTGTCACCGGGACGAAAATCAGGGTGGTCCTGTCGCATTTGCTCTTGGTTGATTCTGTCAATAATTGTGCTCATAGCGTCTTCTATTGGTTGAAGTATATTGAGGATTAGATCCTGTTGATGAAAAAATACGATTGTTAAATTTTAAATAATCTCATGTATACCCTCTCAGGACCCAAGCAGTCTGTCAATGATGATTGAGGCAGCTGATCGAACCGAGAGATGGTTATATTGTGTTCCACCCTTAATTGGAGGGAGTGTTGCATCCGTTAATTGTAATATTTCCGGGGCCAAACCATGCGCTGTGCCAAAAAGCAGCAGGACTGGCTCTCCTTTGGTAATTCTTTGACCAACTTCCACATAACTCAGGGTGTCGTCACGTAAAAGAGCACTGGTTGCAACAACCAGCGGTCGTTTACCATATTGTTTAGTGAGGGTTATTAACACCTCATCCAGCGAATCTGCAAGACGCACGATACTGAGCGCTTCTTTTCTCGCTGGATTGTAAGTTGCGCCGTGCCCTGTCTGCCAGTGGTCTACTAACTCTCTGACCATTTGTTGCTGGTCTTTGTAAGGAGTAGTTATAAAGTAGTTTGAAATACCGTATGTCTTCGCTGCCCTGGCTATATCATGTATATCAAGATTCGTAACGGCAGAACCGATTATTTCGCCTTTTTTATTCACCACTGGATGATGTATGAGGGCTATATTTAAAGTGGACACACCCTGATACGTCATTTCAGTCCTTATTGCACTGAATTTCTTTTACCATTTCGAAAAGATTGTGCTTTTTAAGCTGCGAAATCTCTGTGGCAGTAAAATGTTCATTTCGTACTAAATCCGGTCGTCTTTCCAGGGTCCGTTTAACTGAGGCAATAAATCTATATGTCTCGATTTTTCCATGGTCACCCGACAACAACTCTTCAGGTACCTGCTGCCCTTTAAATTCGCGAGGCCTGGTGTACTGCGGATGCTTCAACAGATTTCTGCTGAATGTATCTTTTGTCGCAGAATCTGTACAACCGAGAACTCCAGGTAACAACCGCGTTACCGAATCTATAACCACCATAGCAGCCAGTTCGCCACCTGTGAGGATAAAATCACCAATGGAAATTTCATCATCTACATAATGATTGCGAAAACGCTCATCGACACCTTCGTACCGGCCACACACCAGAACCAGATGTTGCGCAGCCGAGAGCTCCTCTGCAAGTCTCTGATCATAACGACGGCCTTGCGGACTGAGCAATATTACCTTGGCTTGAGGTCCCGAAATTTTCCTGCTCTCTACAGCTTCAGCCAACGGTTCAGGTTTCATTATCATACCCTCGCCGCCGCCAAAAGGCCGATCATCCGTCATTGAATGAGGACCCTCTGCAAAGGTCCTGAGATCAATAATATTTATACTGATCTGCTCACTTAAGCGCGCCCTGCGGATTATCCCCTCTTTGAGGGGTGATTCCAGAAGGTCGGGAAAAATTGTTAAAATATCAAAAATCATTCAAGGACATCGTATACATTTACTCGTCTGAATCATGAGAGAGGTTCAGTAACCCGGGTGGTGGGTTGACGACCAATTCTTCGGCTGATTCTCTCACAACAATGCTTTCAGTTATCGGGATAAGGATTTCTTCCTCTCCGGATTTGACAATCATAATGTCTTGAGCACCATTACTGAAAAGGCTTTCTACTCTGCCAATTGTTCGCCCGTTCTGATCCAGAACAAGCTTACCTTCATACTGGTACCAGTAATATTCTCCTTCAACTGCGTCAGGCAAAAGGTTTTTTTCAAGGAGAACTCCTTTACCTAGAAGCTCTTCTGCTCTGTTCCGACTATTGACTGAAGCAAGTTGTACTATAACAGTTTTTCCCTGGACTCTGTGTTTTTCCACAGTAAGTGGTAAAGAGAGGTTCCCGGTCAAGTCGACCAGAACGATCTCTTTATAGCCACTAAAGTTTTCAGGTTGTCCGGAAAAGGAAAAAATTTTTACTTCGCCTCGCAAACCGTGTGCTTTGGTAATTTTTCCCAAGAGCACATACTTGTCTTCGGGGTAAGAAAAATCTTTTACCATAACAACTGTTATTTATTATTCAACAATCTCAAGTCTTGATCGCTTGTCAACATTTGTAGCAGTGGCTGCAAGCAACGACCGCAGTGCTCTCGCCGTTCGTCCCTGTTTACCGATAACCTTGCCCAAATCTTCCGGAGCAACAGACAGTTCGAGTGTCACATTATTTTCTTCATCTGTGCGTGTGACTTTGACAGCATCCGGTTGATCGACCAGAGATCTGGCGATAACGGCAATAAGTTCTTCCATCACTATTGTGCGACAGCAGAAGATTTCCTGATCAGACTCTGAACCGTCGTAGTCGGTAAGGCACCTTTTCCCAACCATTCCTGCAATTTGGCATTATCAATAGTGATAACAGCAGGATCCTGAAGCGGATCATAGGTACCAACGACATCTAAAAATTTGCCGTCACGCTTGCTTTCGCTGTCGGCTACAATAATACGGTAAAAAGGTTTCTTTTTTCTGCCAAGTCGGGTTAATCGAATACGAACTGCCATTCCGGTATATCCTCCGGTTAATTGTGTGAGTTATTCCAATGATCTTCTGAAAAATATTGGATTTCAGGAAGTCATCATCTTCTTTTCATGCCCTTGGGCATCTTTCTACGTTTCACGCCGGAGATAACTCCCGGTTTGCCACGAAATTTTTTCATCATCTTCAGCATCTCAGAGTAACTTTTCAGTACTCTGTTAACATCTCCAATCGAAGTACCAGATCCAGACGCGATACGTGTCCTTCTGCTGGTATTGATGATTTGATGATTTTGCCTTTCTTTTTTGGTCATAGAACGGATTATTGCTTCCGTCTTTACAAGCTCTCTTTCGTCCGGTTTTGGGGCATCTTTTAACTGCCTGAGTTTATTAATACCTGGTACCATTTCGAGAATTTGTTCAAGCGAACCCATTTTCTTGATTTGTTGGATTTGATCGAGAAAATCCTCAAGTGTAAATTGGTTCTTCCTTAATTTGTTGGCGATTTTGTCGGCTTCTTTTTTGTCGACAACGGCCTCTGCCTTTTCGATCAGGCTGAGAATATCTCCCATGCCAAGGATTCGGGAGGCAACCCTTTCAGGGTGAAAGATCTCTAAATCTTCAAGTCCTTCGCCAATTCCGACAAACTTAATCGGTTTTCCTGTAATATTCTTAATGGAAAGTGCTGCGCCACCTCTGGCATCACCTTCCATTTTAGTAAGCACGATACCAGTAATTTCCAGGTCCTGGTTGAACTTGTCAGAAACAGTTACTGCATCCTGACCAGTCATGGCATCAGCCACGAACAGGATCTCTGAGAGTGGGATAGCTGCCTGAATCTCCTGCAATTCGCCCATCAGAGCTTCATCGACATGCAGACGTCCAGCAGTATCAATGATAACTGTATCGTAATGATGAAAAGTGGCTTCGCTCATTGCCTGACGGCAAATATCGACAGGTTTTAAATCTACAGTGGACGGATGTACGGGGATATCAAGTCGTGCACCGAGCACCTGGAGCTGTTCAATGGCTGCCGGACGGTAAATATCTGCAGGAACAAGGTAAGGCTTACGTCCCTTGTCTTTCAGCATCTTGGCAAGTTTACCGGAGGTGGTAGTCTTACCGGATCCCTGTAGTCCAGCCATCATAATGACAACCGGCTGTCTGCCGTCAAGATCGATCTGCTGCGTGTTTCCCCCAAGAAGAGAAACAAGTTCCTCGTGGACAATTTTAATTATTTGTTGTCCAGGCGAGAGACTTTTTGATACTTCCCGACCTATTGCTTTTTCAGTAACGGCTGCAACAAAATTTTTAGCAACTTTGAAGTTGACATCGGCTTCCAGAAGCGCAGTGCGTACCTCGCGCATAGCTTCATCAATGTTCTCTTCAGAAAGAGTGCCATGGCCGCGAAGTTTTTTAAATACTCCTTCCAGCCTGTCTGTTAAATTTTCAAACATAGTTTTATTGCAGTAAAATAGCTCAGGTAATGTTTTCCCGTATGCCTGTCATTAATATATCAAATAATTCCGATGAATAAGCGGGACGATTTAGTTAATTACTTTAACTCATTGTACAAAACACTTTACTGCAAAAATGGCAGAAAATAGTGGATTTGAAATCAAAAGAGAAGAAAAATACTTTGTATTTATATAGAAGTCAAGATATGAACGAGTGGGGCGTGGAAAAAATGATCTGTCATTTCTCCTTTTTTCCTTCCATGTTGTTCCTAAGCCTTTACATAACTCTTGGTCGAAAACCATATCTGGGCAGATAAATTAGGATTGATGGCCAGAAAATCAACACAAGGGCCATCCAAAAATATTTCTTGCGCTGATCATGAAACTGACGAGTAGCGATATCCCGCAGAACAATGAACATCAAAACCATATTGACAACAAGGCCAAGCAGACAAATCGGAATCAAACGATGAAGTTGCCGTAATTCTGGAAAGTATACAAGGCTGATGATAAGCCCCATTGCAAAAATAATAGCCAGCGATGAAAAAAGTCTCTCAAAAATATTCATAGTAACCTTGATAAACTATCATGTTTTTTACTTCTATGGAGCAGTCTTTGCTGAATGTCTTGTATTAAATTTTTATGAATGAGTCAACCAGTTCTGGCTCAGATTAAAGAGAAAGCAAAGGCAACTCTGCCCCTCAAATCCTCTTTTTGTTGTTCCTTGTCCATTTTGAGAAGGTGTCATATGTTCTTAGAATCGACATGTCTTTTAATATGGGGAGGCTTATGGCTGAAACATTAGAGTGCAGGATTGAAGAGCATCGAATAATTACTGAGCCTTTTTTTCTTCCTCAGGCAAATGAAATCGAAATAGGTCTGGCTGCCAGCGCCAACCAGCTCCCTTTGCTGCTGAAAGGTCCAACAGGTTGCGGTAAAACAAGATACATGCAGAATCTGGCCTGGCGACTCAAGCGTCCGCTTATAACTGTTTCCTGTCATGATGACCTCTCTACCTCGGATCTTGTCGGGCGGTATCTCATCAAAAAAAATGAGGCATTTTGGCAAGATGGGCCTCTTACCCTTGCAGTTCGGGCAGGGGCGATATGTTATCTGGATGAGATAGTTGAAGCAAGAAAGGATACTACCGTCGTCATTCATCCGCTGACCGACGACAGACGAGAGTTGCCTGTTGAAAAACTAGGCAAGCTCTATTCCGCTCCTGCTGAATTTATGCTGGCAGTCTCCTACAATCCTGGATACCAGAGCGTACTGAAGGATTTAAAAACTTCCACCCGTCAGCGCTTTGTCTCAATCAGTTTTGATTATCCGCCAGCCGAATTGGAAAAACAAATTGTTATTCGGGAGACTGGAGCAGATAAAGAGATGGTGATCAAGATGGTCAAACTTGCCACAATGACCAGAAGTCTTAAGGAGTCGGGACTTGCTGAGGGGGCCTCAACAAGGTTGATTATTCAGACAATCAGGCTGATCGATTCAGGAATTGATGCGGTCAGCGCCTGTAGAGCAGGAATGCTTGAAAGCCTGACCGATGATCCTGAGTTGCTGGCAGCGATGGATGAAATGATCTACTCTCTCTTTTAGTGTGATAGACCTTTCTCTATTTTTGAGGGTCAGGAAAACCATATGGCGCTCTCCAGACATAAAAAGAAATTTTACGATACAGTTTCTCCCTCCAGCCCAAATACCTGGGAAGTTGATGAGATCTTCGAGCAGTTGAAAGAATTGGACGAGGCAAGCGTAGAAGCATTATTGAGTCACGTCAGTGCAATATGGCCGGTCAGCCACAGCCTTTGTTTTGCCTATTTGAGTAATGGTGTAAACGCATTGCAGTTTTTTCCAAAAGAACTCCTCGGAGAATGGGTGCGCCAGATTCTTGGTTTATATGAACAAAGGGGCTTGTTTGGTGCGAGACAATTTATGGCTGATGTTGACAGGTTCTTTCTTGGCCCGATGCGGGGAGAATCGGGAATTGCATTTGAAACAATTTCAACGAGAATGACTCACTACCTGCGTGGAATTTCAGGTCGTTCTCTTAATTTTGATGTTGCCCGACTGCCCTCAACCGATACCAAAACAATATTTTTACCTGAAACTCTGAATATTTTTCCTGCCAGACAAAGTAATCTCATTTTATATAAGTTTATCATAAGTCTGCAATGGGGGCATATCGAATCCGGAATTTTTTCCGAGGTTTTCAGTCAGGGCAATGTCAGGTCTGACTTGTTCACGCAATATCCAGACAGGCAGTTGGCAACAGATCTTTTTTCCCTGCTCCGGTTTATCAAAGTGTTTCGGTATCTTGAACAGGAATTACCCGGACTTGTCCGTCAGGGTCGTGAATTCTGTACCCGTTTAATAAAAGATATAACTCCGGGTACAGTGGATAAAAACAAGTGTGTCGCTTTTCAGAAAATTCTCGAAAGTTGTGTCTTTTCAAGAGAACATCCTGATCTCCCACCTTGGCTGGTGAAGTTTACCGATCTTTGGGCACTAGGGAGTTTTGAGGTCCTGCCACAACTGTACAAAGCAATTTCGAGATTATCCGGCTCTTATACGCTTGGAGATGCTGCTCTGTTATTAGGTGAATTTAATTTTGTCAGGGCAGGGGAAACCATCAAAAAGAGGCGGGAGGAAGAAAAAGAAAAGTTCGTGGCAATGCTGGCTGGATTTCTTGAACAACAAGGAACACTTCAAAAAGAAGAGGATGGTGAAGGTAACGTACCGGACAGTGTGCTACATAATGCTTTTCTCCTCATGCAGCAGCAGGGGGAAAAACATTCGACATCTAATGACGCAATACTACTTGACAATGAAGGTCTCGAAATTCCAAGAGAGCTTGCTGCTTTGATCCGGGAAATCGAAAATGACCTTGGAAGCCTGCCTGAAGCCTATGTACAGGCCGCAGCAGGTCAGGCAGGACAAGGTGTCAACAGGCAGGAAGTTGGCAGTTTTGTAGAAACTTCCAGCTGTACACCACCAATCGATGTTTTCATATATGATGAATGGGATTATCGACGTGCAGGTTATCGGGCCGGCTGGTGCTTTTTGACGGAAAAAACAATTCATCCGGTTCGATCGGGTTTCGTATCCGGTACGCTACAAAAATACCAACCGCAGCTTGGCAAACTTCGACGTCAGTTTGAAATGTTGAGGAACCGGGACCGGTTTATCAGGCGCCGTCGTCATGGAGACGATATCGATCTCGATGCCCTTATTGAAGCGCTGGGCGACACCCAGGCAGGGCTTTCACCATCGGAACGTCTTTTTGTCCAACTCCTGCGTGACGAAAGAGATATCGCCGCGATGTTTCTCGTTGATATGTCTAATTCAACGGAAGGCTGGGTCGGTGTGGCAGTTAAAGAGTCCCTCGTTCTTTTGGCAGAAGCGCTTAAAGTGACCGGGGATCGATATGGAATTTATGGCTTTTCAGGAATGAGACGTTCGAGGAGTGAGCTCTTTCATATAAAACACCTCGATGAACCATATAGTGCCCTGGTGCAGGGAAGAATAGCTGCTATTGGTCCGAAAGACTATACGCGTATGGGACCGCCAATACGGCATCTGACAAAAAAATTGCAGAAAGCACAAAACAGCGTTCGATTGCTGCTGGTCATCTCCGATGGAAAACCGGAAGATTACGATGACTACAAAGGACAGTACGCAATTGAGGACACGAGAAAAGCACTCTTGGAAGCTCGAGGGAGCGGGGTACATTGCTTCTGTATTACCATCGATAAATATGCACATGATTATCTGGCATACATGTTTGGCAGGGGGAATTATATCTTCGTGAATGAGGTGTTTTCTTTGCCGGGAAAAATGGCTGAGATGTATCGGCTTCTCACCAGCTGATCCTTGTCTTGATTATCTGATAATTCAGATTGCTTATGCCACAAATATTACTTGTTTACCTTTATTAAAATTCTCTAACAATAATTATCACTCAACTTTAAAAAATGGTGGAATAGAAAGAAGGCCAGTCAAACAGAAATCAATCCATGTTCACGAGGAAAGGATAGTAGAAACATGAATATGTTTTTTCAATTCTTTTGGAAAAGTTAGGTTGTCCATACAAATGAATGACGAATGTGCAAAATGTAAAACATTTATCTTGAGTAATGCTTAGATATTTGATAAACAAAATTGATAAATAAAGGGACGAGTTTCAAAATAGTATTTTAAATTTACTTTTGAGTGCATGAGTTTTGTTCGTATGTACTTACATCGCCCGCTAAACTTAACAAAAATGGAGGTGTGACTCAAGATCGAAGGTGAAAAATGAATTCACAGTTCATTGTATGCCAATCAATCACTCGTAAAAAATTAATAAAAAAATACCAACTGCTGGGCTGATGTAAGGACGAGTGGCTGACAATGTTATGATCACTATTTCAAAAGGAGATAAAAATGTCGCAACAGAATCAATCAGTTCCGACTCAAGCTTGGGTTACGGTTTTTGCCGGTATGGCAATAAACCTTTGTCTTGGTATTTTATATGCTTGGAGTATATGGAAATCAGCTCTTGTGGACGTTGATAAAGCCGGTGAGACTATGACCGGTATAAATGCGGGCTGGGTATATCTTAACAATGCTCAGGCTGCAACCCCTTTCTCTCTTTGTGTAATCATCTTTGCCCTCCTGATGATCCCCGGTGGACGAATTCAGGATAAAATCAGCCCGAAATTTGGTGCAATTCTCGGTGGCTTGACTCTCGCAGTAGGCTGTATAATTGCTGGTCTCATGAAAAGTTACACTGGAATCATCATCGGTTTTGGTGTGTTGGGTGGAATTGGTATGGGTATCGGATATGCTGCCCCTACTCCTGCTGCTCTGAAGTGGTTTGGTCCCCATAAACGAGGTTTGATTGCCGGTATCGTTGTTGGTGGATATGGTGGTGCTGCCTTATATATTGGTGCACTTGGTTCGTATCTTATCAAAAACTATGGAATTACAGGCAGTTTTGTCGGACTTGGCGTATTTTTCGCCGCGATTGTCGTTATTGCCGGATCGATGCTGAAGACACCACCCGAAGGATATAAACCTCCTACCTTATCTGGTGGGAATGTGGCGACGGCCAACTCGACAATTACCAACTGGGAAGCTTCGGACGTTGTCAAAACCTGGCAATTCTACGCCTTGGTTGTCATGTTTATCCTTACCACTCAGTCTGGTTTGCTTATTATTGCCAATGCTAACGGATTATTGATGAAGACAGCAAAAGGTATGGACTTTTTCGTTGCCAACGGATGGCTGCTTGTCTCTTTTGGTGGATTAGTCAATGCTTGTGGCCGTGTAGGTACGGGGTACTATTCAGACAAGATTGGGCGACTTAACGCCTACTGTTTGAACTGTGGTATTTCGGCACTTTGCCTGTTCTCTCTGCCTTACATTATTTCCACACAGAATCTCTTTTTTCTGTTCCTCGCTGTTGGTATTGCCTACTGGCAGTATGGTGGTGGGCTCGCTCTTATGCCATCCTTTACTTCCGATTTTTTTGGCCCCAAAAATCTTGGTATGAACTATGGATTAGTTTTTATTGGCTGGGGTCTTGGATTTTTTATGGCCAGGTTGGGTGGAACTATCCAGGATATCACCGGCAGTTTGAACTATGCCTTCTATATTTCCGGAGGCTTGCTGGTTGCGGGTGTCATTCTGGCTCAGATGACCAGGCGTCCAATGCATACAGATGAAGCTCGAGTTGAAAAAGTAACTGCATAAACAAATTCTTTCCCTGGATTAGGTTTAGTTGGGTTCGATAACGACCCCAACTAAAAAATACAAAGCCATCTATAAGGAGTGATTTTTATGAGTGATAAGAATGATGTAGTTGAAACTTCTGAAGCTGAAATCGCGGTTCATTGGCAGGAAGAAGATTATTACCATGCTTCTCCAGATTTTATTGGTCAGGCCAACCTTACTGACAGCTCCATTTTTGAACGTTTTAAATTAGATAATTTCCCTAATTATTACACAGAATTTGCAGAGTTGTTGACGTGGTATAAATATTGGGACGAGGTCCTCGATTCAAGTGACGCGCCTTGTTTTAAATGGTTTAAAGGTGGCAAACTGAACGCCAGCTATAACTGTATCGATAGACATCTCGCCAAGAATAAAAACAAAACCGCAATACATTTTGTTCCAGAGTTAGAAGAGGAAAGGGTTCAGCACATTACCTATCAGGAACTCTTTGTCCGTGTCAATGAGTTTGCGGCTCTTTTAAGAGATACTGCAGGTTTAAAGAGGGGTGACAGGGTCACGGTTCATATGCCAATGTCAGCTGAACTGCCTATTACCATGTTAGCCTGTGCCAGACTTGGAATTATTCATTCAGTGGTATTCGGCGGTTTTTCTTCCAGTGCCTGTGCAGACAGGATTGTTGATTCAAACAGTCGGGTTCTGATTACCATGGACTCGTACTACCGTGCAGGTAAACTTTTGAATCACAAAGCCGTAGATGACGAAGCCTGTGAGCTGGCTGCAAAAGATGGCCAGAAAGTTGACAAGATGCTCATTTGGCAACGATATCCGGGTAAGATGTCTTCGGATTCAGCCCTTGTCGAAGGACGAGACGTTGTTGTTAATAATGAACTGAAAAAATATTACGGTGCTCGTGTTGAACCCGAGCAGATGCTTTCGGAAGAACCACTCTTTCTTATGTACACAAGTGGAACAACAGGCAAACCAAAAGGTGCCCAGCATGGTACCGGAGGTTATCTCGCCTATGTTACTGCAATGTCAAAATATATTCAGGATATTCATCCCGAGGATGTGTACTGGTGTATGGCAGACATTGGCTGGATCACAGGCCATTCTTTCATCGTCTATGGACCATTGGCGCTCTGTGCGTCTTCGGTTATTTTTGAAGGAGTTCCGACTTATCCGGATGCAGGGCGTTCCTGGAGAATTGCTCAAGAGCTTAATATCAATATCTTCCACACAGCACCCACTGCTATTCGGGCTCTCAGGAAGGTTGGCCCGGATGAACCAGCGAAATATAATTTCCAATTCAAGCACATGACTACTGTTGGTGAGCCGATTGAGCCTGAAGTATGGAAATGGTATGAGAAAGAGGTTGGTAAAGGGAAGGCAGTTATTGTGGATACCTACTGGCAGACGGAGACCGGCGGATTCCTTTGCTCTACTGTCCCCGGACTTCAGCCAATGAAGCCGGGTAGTGCCGGGCCTGGTGTCCCAGGTATACATCCGATCATCTTTGATGAAAACGGTATTGAGATTCCAGCTGGTGCTGGAAAAGCAGGAAATATCTGTATCCAGAACCCGTGGCCGGGCTGTTTCCAAACTATATGGGGAGACAGGCAGCGATTTGTTGACACCTATTTTAGTATGTACAACAAAAATCCCAACAGCAAAGATTGGCGGGATTGGCCGTATTTGACTGGTGATGCAGCAGTGATGGCTCCGGATGGATACATCAGGATTCTCGGACGTATCGATGATGTTATTAACGTTTCAGGACATCGTCTGGGTACCAAGGAAATTGAATCGGTCTGCCTGACTGTTTCAGAGGTTGCCGAAGCTGCGGTTGTTCCTGTCAATCACGAAATAAAAGGCAAGGAACCTGAGGTCTATGTATCCTTGAAACCGGGTTTTGAGGCGTCTCCGGAAATCCAGCAGAAAATCGCCGATGCCATAACCTACCAGATTGGTAAGATTGCTAAATGTAAAAACGTCTGGATTGTACCGGATATGCCAAAGACCCGTTCAGGTAAGATCATGAGAAGGGTACTTGGGGCAATCTCGAATAAAGGAGATGTCGGCAATGTTATGACGCTGGCCAATCCTGAGATTGTTGAACAGATTCAGAAAATGGTAACAGATAGTCAGAAGTAGGTAAAATTGTAAACAAGGTAGCATCTACATCCATCCACCTGTAGCTGCAAATTGGTGGGAGTCTTACCGGCTCCCACCTTTTTTTTTGTATTCCAGGGGAATTTGCTGTAAAGAGAATGGATTCACTCAATAAATTTTTCTTCAAGGGGGTCGCATGACACAGAATTTCTATCTGCCTTATCTTATCAACTACTCACAGCCGGTAGCTGAAGATTTGGTAATTTTTTGTGTTGCCATGCTTACCGCGATAATAGTAAGTGCCGAAGGACAAGCATTTATTGCCACATTGCTCGGTGATTCCAAGATTGATGCCAAAGATCGTTTCCACTTTAACGTCTTTATGCATATGACGGTTCTCGGCACCTTAAATTTTTTTATTGCAGGCTTTGGCTGGGCAAAAGAAATTAAGATCGACACGAACAATTTTAAAAATCATCCTCGGCTCTTTCTTGTGCTGAGTAGAATATCAGGTCCTCTGGCGAACCTTCTTATGGCTAATATTGCCGCAAGTCTTACCTGGATACTTGGAAAATATGGTTTTGAAGATAAAGTCTTTTCTACAATCGTTATTGTTAACGTAACGATGGCTGTTTATGGCATGATAATAGTGTCTCCGCTACCTGGTTCCGGTATTCTCTTTGCTCTTATGCCCAACAGCTTGTTTTTTAAAAAGGTGCAAAAAACAATGTGTAGTTATGGCCCTTATCTGATCGTTGTTACATTTTTATTAGTAAGGTTGAGCGGCTGGGATGGGATAAGTTCCTTTTTTAATCCTATTGTTTCCAGTATTACATCTTTTATTCTGAGTGCTTAATCAATCAGGAATAAAAACTTAGGGTTATCCAATTCTTCCGTTCTTTTTACGAGGCAAGTTCGTTGAAACGACAGCTCAACACCAGATCCCCATCTTCATAGACGGTCTTTACTTTGTAAGGTAGTGTTTTGAAAAGATTTATCATTGCCTTATTAGTCGGGAAGGTATATGCAACCAACCCTGCAATACCGTTTTCTCTGGCCACTGCCGCAAGTTTTTTAATGAAAAAGGAACCAAGTCTTTTTCCCTGAAACTCTTCGCTGACTGAAAATGCAACTTCTGCCATATTTTCACCATCCAGCTTCATACTTTCGGCGACGGCTACTACACGACCAAAACCGAAATCCCCCACTACTGCCACCAGGGTCAGATCGTTTATGTAATCGGTCTGGGAACGACTTTCCATTTCAGGTCTGGCGAAGATGGTCTTCTGGCAAAAAAACCTGGTCAATACATCTTCTTTCGGCAGGCTATAGTAATGTTCCTGGATACGACGCTCGTCGACTGGTTTTGAAGGACGGACGGTGACAAGTTGACCGTCGATCGTCAGGGTCTCCTCAAGCTGGACAGGGTACACCGCTTTTGCTGCTTCTCCAAGGCTTCTTTCGGCACCGATAAAACCGCGCTCTTTAGCAGCTTCAAAGAGCTCATGTCGGAAAGCTGGATGAGCAATACTGATCATCGCAATGACCCGCTCCTGAATGCTTTTTCCGAAAAGATTAACCGAGCCGTATTCAGAAACCACGTAATGGACGTCACCTCGGGGAACGACCACTACATAGTCGTTGAGGTGGGGAACAATGTTGGATTGGAGACCATTTTCCGTCTCCCGGGTAGAAAAAATCATGAGAATGGATTTACCACCGGGTGATCGTCTGGCGCCTCTAACAAAATCGGGAATACCGGAAACACCGGCAAAACGTGTTGCAGCTGAAGCCTCTGCAGTCACCTGTCCTGTAAGGTCCATCATTCGTGCCACATTCATCGAAACCATGCGGTTATGCTGGGAAATAATAAACGGATCGTTTACATAATCTGAAGGATGAAAATCAATAGCTGGATTATCGTTGAGGAATTCGTAAAGGTTGTGACTACCTATTGCCATTGAGGCAACCATCTTTCCCTCATTGATACCTTTTTTCTTATTGTTGATATTCCCTGTAGCATATAAATGCATGATATCATCGGTTAGAAACTGGGAGTGAACACCAAGATCAGTTTTGTTGGAAAGAGCTTGAACGGTTGCCTGGGAGGCAGCATCGAGGCCAATCTGTAAGGTGGAGCCATCTTCGATCAGCCGTGCAATATGGTTGCCGATACGTGTGGCAGCCTCCGAAGACATTTTTGAAGGAGGCACCGACAACAGGTCCTCTTCATGCTCTACTATGAGGTCGACATCGTTGACATGGATGAAACTCTGGCCCATAACTCTTGGCATCCGAGCATTTACCTGAGCAATGACAAAATCTGCTGAACGGGCGGCTGCCATGGTGACGTCCACAGAAATACCAAGGCTCATCCAACCGAAATCATCTGCAGGAGATACTTGGATTAATGCCACATTCAGAGGCATTTTCCGGGTTGTGAACAGGCTGGGGACATCGGACATGTTCATCGGAGTAATGAATCGCCGTTGTTTGGCTATTGATTCAGATTTTGTTGATCCAAGATAAATAGAACGAATATTAAGGTTGGTATCCCTGGTTTTATCGGCAATAGCGGTAAGTGAAGCGGTTTCTCGCCCTAGGAGGCGAACTATTTCCAGTCCGCTGAAATTAAATGTTTTATCGACGAGTTCTTTTACAAGGGCTTGTGGCTCACCACAGCCGGAACCTATAAATACCCGTTGACCCGAGCGAATGCGTGCGATAGCTTTAGCCGCAGTTACAGATTTTTCCAGATAAGTATCAGCCCAGTATTGGGTATTAGGCATGTCCTGCTCCTTTTAATAATTGATATAACAAAGCTGTAATTCACCATGAGTAAAAAAATACTGCCGGTTGTTCACAGCTCTGGTGTTTTTAATAGCAAAATCCAGTGGAACTCGAAAATTATACATGACTATGATAATCGTAGTTAACTAAGTATTCAATCACTACCAATCTTCAATGTTCATAAAGATGCTGGATTGCACTGTTGGCTGGTATGGGGCGGTCTGAAGATGTAATTTATGAGGATAGCTGCAGATGTTTTGAAAAAAGCAGGGAAGAAAAAAGGTGTTGCCAGGACAATGAACTTCCTGGCAACGCCTCTCAGGATCGAAAATTACTCATCAATGTTGTAATACATTTTCAACTAATCGAATTTGTGACAAAATTTTTACAGGTTTGGAGAAATCAAGCCTGTTTGAGTGAAACTGGAGTCTGGTGTTTGGTCGCTTGCCGACATTTTCGATAGAAGAATCTCTTGCTCGCCTGTGATGAATCGTTCTCGATCCCTGGTGAAACTACTTTTAACCAGTTGCCTTATAGATTTGGCTGGCTGGATTACTCAGAGGGATTTTTTGTCTGTCATGATTTTTCAAGAATGATGCTGAGCATTACTATAAACTCAGCCTGTTGTATCATTAAGATAGCAAACAATATGCCATTCGTTAAAAGTGATTTATGTCTTATAATTTCAATAAGATGTTAGATTTTCGAGGCAAAGGAAGGGGTACAACTTAAGTTGTTGCAACCAGGAGTGCTATTGTTCTTAGCCACTGTTTATCAAATAATAAGCAGAACAATAATGGTTGTGAATACAATAAAAGTTGTAGAGGTATTTTTGCTTACTCCAGATTCTTTAATCTTTTACTGAGGGCCTGCTGGGAAATACCAAGCAGAGAGGCAGCAGTGGATTGATTATGTCCCGCCCGGTGCATAGCCTCTTCGACCAACATACGAGTAGCTTGTTTTATGGTGGGTAGAGGGTCGGCAAATGTTATTGGAATGCCTTCGTTATGGTCAATTATATGGATTTTGCTCTGGTTTAGTTGTGCTCTCGAAATGTGATTACGGAAAACATTGAGAGGAAGAATCCCGTTATTGTTCTGGGCTATGGCATCGAAAACCATGGCCTGTAGTTCGCGTATATTGCCGGGAAAATTATATGTCTCCAACAGGGCTATCAGTTCCTGTGGTATCCTCGGTTTCTTCTTATCAAGTGTCTCGGTCGCACATTGAACGAAATAATCTAAAAGAACACCAAGATCTTCTTTTCGTTCTCTGAGCGGTGGAAGGATTATATGGTGAGTTCGAAGTCGGTAATGAAGGTCCTGGCGAAAGAGTCCTTTCTGTTGCAAATCCCAAAGATCAACATGGGTAGAGGCGATGATGCGGGCGCTGCTTGTCCTATTAGTGTCTTGGCCAAGCGGCATAAACTCCTTTTCCTGAAGAAGACGGAGGAGCTTGATCTGGGAACTCGAACTCAAATCGCCAATTTCGTCCAGAAACAGTGTGCCGTTAGAGGCACGTTCGATAAGGCCGAGCCGGTCGGAGTCAGCCCCGGTAAATGCGCCCCTTACGTGGCCGAACAAGGTGTCTGAAAAGACGTTATCGTCAAGACCTGCCACATTAATTGCGACAAACTCCCCAGTATTGCCGCTTAATTGATGTATGGCCATTGCAATCAATTCTTTACCTGTTCCGGTTTCCCCGCGGACAAGTACCGGTTCCGGGGTTCTGGAGGTTGACTCGAGGTACTTGAACAGGAGCAGCATTTTGGGCGAATTTGTAATGATGCTCGCGAAAGCTTCGGGGTGGTTCAGATTGCTTTCTCTCAACTGCTCTTTTAATACAAGATTTTCCTGGTGCAGCTCACCATACTGTAAACTTTTTTTAACTGAAGCAATGAGTCGGTTTTCGTCAACTGGTTTAACTATATAGTCGAAAGCACCTGATTTCATACATTCCACAGCGGTTTCTGCGTCAATGCGACCAGTAATAATAATGATTGGAATGTGCTGGTACTGGCTGGTTATCTGGTTCAGGATTGCTTCCCCATCGACATGAGGCATGTTCAGGTCCAGAAGGATTACACTTGGGGGCCGTTGTGTAATTATGGCCATTACCTGCCTGCTGTCGGAACAGGTGAGAACGTTGTCCATTCCGGCTAGTTGTAGTGTGGTGTCAACAGAAAGCAGGATGGCTTCTTCATCATCGATAACCAGGATCGGATCCGCTGGGTATGGTCTCTTGTTCATATCATTCTCCCAATAACTTCATCAGAGCTGTAACGTGGCAATAAAATTGTTGCAGTTGTTCCTTCCTGAGGTTGTGAACTGAAGTCAAGCCAGCCTCCGTGATTTCGTATTATCGTATCCGAGATAGAGAGTCCAAGTCCCGTTCCACTGCTGTCGCGCTTGGTTGTAAAAAAAGGATCCTTGACACGGGCGAGGACCTCTGCGGACATTCCGGCGCCGGAATCACGTACTTCAAGAAAAATCTCTTCTGATTCCTCAATATAACCGGTAGTGACCATAAGGCTCTGATTGGGGTTGGTGAGTGCCTGACAGGAATTAACAACCAGATTGATGATGACCTGGCTGAGCCGCTGTTTATTGCCCTGTATGGTAGGCAGATTTTCAGCATAGACCACTTTAAAGTTGTAGGTAGCTTTCTTGATGAGACTTGAAATTAATCCTATTGCTTTTTCCAACACCTGGTTGAGGTTGACAGTCTCTCTGGAGTCTGAAGGCATATGGCCTGAGAAATCCTTCAGGTCGCCGACGATTCGTTTTACCCGCTCAACCCCTTCATGAGAATAGAGGAGGAGCCTGGGCATTCTTTCCCGTAGTTGCGGATAGGCCATGGTGCCTACTTCAAGATCACCATATTTTTCGTAGTGGCTATCCAGGATAGGTTGTGCAGCCCTCCATAATTTATCAAAAACCTGAATGTTAAGCATAACCGAGGATATGGGATTATTTATTTCATGGGCTACACCGGAAACCAGTGTTCCCAAAGATTCCATTTTATTGGCTTGCATCAGCTGCTCCTGCTGCATTTTTGCCTGGGCCTCTATTCTCTTTTTTTCGGTGATGTCCCTCGCTGTCATCAGGAAAGTGGACAATTTATCCGCTGTGTCCAATTTAGCAAAAGTCGCTTCAACGGTAATGGTGCGAGTGTCTTTTAATGTAAAATTCATCTCCAGCAGATAGTCGTCGGGATGATCGTTGTTTATCTGCTCAATTTTGGCTTTAAATGGCCTTTGCTGTTCCGGTGGAATCATGTCGGTAATAATCATATCCTTCATTTCCGAGAGAAGATATCCGCTTATTCTTTTCCACGCTGTATTGGCATAGCTGATGTTGAGATTGGAGTCAAAAAGCAGGATAATTTCCCGTGCTGTTTCGGCAAGCAGTCGATATTTATATTCACTTTTTTTTAAAGATTCCTCAATTTCACGACGATGGGTCTCTCCGGCAGCGCCCTGCCAGACGATATACACTGAGAGCATCGAGATTACTGCAAGAATTCCGAGGAAAATTAGAGTCATGCGCTTAGTTATGTGGGCAATTTGGGCGCGGACATCCTCGACATATACACCCGTTCCAATAATCCAATGCCACGGTTTGTATTCCTGAACAAAGGAAATCTTGGAGAAAATCCTCTCGGGCTCATCCTGCCATTGCCAATGATAGCTTACATATCCTCCTCCTGTTTTTTTAACTGTTTCCAGGAAGGCCTGAAATAGTTTCATTCCTGCAGGGTCGACTGTCTCCGTGACGTCTTTTCCTTCAAGGTCAGGGCGATACGGGTGCATGATCATTGTAGGATGGGTATCGTTGATCCAAAAATAATCTTTACCCTCGGGGCCATAACGGAGACTCCGCAGATGTGCGATTGTCTGTTGTTTCGCTTGTATGACTGTTATGGTTTTATGTTCAGCTAAATCAGCATAATAGCGGATTGAACTCATTGCCGCTTCGCTTAGAGCGTGAATCATCTCACGTTTTCGGTCCATGAGGTGGGCTTCGACCTTAGGCAATATGTAGCCAAAAAAAGTTCCAATGAACAAAAACATTGAGATGAGAACCGGCAGAAAAATTTTTGCAGGAACCACATTTGGCAAAAACGACTTTGATGAGCTTTTCATTTCTCTAACTCTGCTGAAAATTTATAATTAAAGACGAATAGAGTAATAGGAGAAGGATATTCCGCAATAAAATAATGGTGTTCAAGCTATTTTTACGAATTTAGCACCTGTTTGCTTTTCTGAATTGATTGGCCAATGTGCCGTTAAGTATACAAGAACATCAAAATAACAATCTCTTAATGTAAAATGACTTGATTTTATTTGCTGAAGATTGATAAGAAAATTTAATAAAAAAAATTGAATAAGGACGACTAAGTCTATTTGAGTTGCTCATACATGTGTAACAATGTTCTGTTTGTTGTGCAAAGCTCCAATGGACAGTCCAATAAAGAAGTATAAATACAATAAGATAACTGAAAAACAGTATAATAACAATGTCCTTTTTGTTTTCTAATAGGTGAAAAAAAAATGCTATTGTTTGATTCTGTGGTTAATAGTCTAACAAACTGATATGTAATAAATAAATAAAATTAATTCATCTGTCATCAGTGATGCATGTGTAACAATGTTTGATTTATCACTTGAACTATGACGTTCGATGCAGTATAAAATGCAATTGAGACTGGTGGATGGACTAAAATTCAGACCAAAAGGAGCGGTTATGGGTAAGTTTGACGAGGTGTTTCAGCGGAGTGTGGATAATCCTGAAGAATTCTGGGCAGAAGCTGCGAAAGATATCACGTGGTATAAAAAACCCGAAAAGGGTCTCGATGATTCTAATCCCCCATTTTATAAGTGGTTTGTCGGCGGGAAGATGAACACCTGCTATAATGCAGTGGATCGTCATGTGGAAAGCGGTCGAGCTGATCAAACTGCAATCATATATGACAGTCCTGTAACAAACACCATTAGGAAGATTACTTATAAGGAATTACAAACCCAGGTAGCCACATTTGCCGGTGGTTTGGCCAGTTTGGGTGTAAAAAAAGGGGATACTGTTGTCATTTATATGCCGATGATTCCCGAAGCTGCAGTTGCTATGCTTGCATGTGCCAGACTGGGAGCAGTACATTCTGTTGTTTTCGGTGGTTTTGCTCCGCACGAGCTGGCCATTAGAATTGACCATGCGCAACCGAAGGTGTTGATTACCGCTTCCGGTGCGATAGAAGGCAAGAAGACTCTTGAGTACAAGCCACTTGTCGATAGCGCTATTGAGCAGTCAACCCACGAAGTAGAAAAAGTTATTTTGTTTCAGCGCGATTTCGTCAAATCTACTATGATTGACGGACGAGATATTGATTGGAAAGAGCTGGTCAGTAAGAGCAAGCCCGTAGGATGTACTGAACTCGATGCCACAGATCCGTTATATATACTTTATACATCCGGTACGACCGGTATGCCTAAAGGAGTCCTCAGGGATAACGGAGGCCATGCGGTGGCTTTGTATTGGACCATGAAAAATCTGTATGATATCAATCCCGGTGAGGTCTGGTGGTCTGCTTCTGACGTTGGCTGGGTTGTTGGACATTCATATATCGTTTATGCTCCTTTGCTGCAGGGTTCAACGACGGTTTTTTATGAAGGAAAACCAATAGGAACTCCGGACGCAGGTGCTTTCTGGCGAGTAATTTCAGAGCATAAAGTGAAGACTCTTTTCACTGCACCGACAGCTTTCAGAGCAATTAAAAAGGAAGATCCAAACGGAGATTTCATCAAAAAATATGATATTTCCTGTTTTAAATGCCTGTATCTCGCCGGTGAACGTACTGATCCTGACACCCTTCACTGGGCTGAGGATATGATTGGTGTTCCAGTCATCGACCATTGGTGGCAGACGGAAACCGGCTGGGCAATAGTTGGCAATTGCCGCGGCGTTGAAGAGCTTCCTGTGAAAGAAGGCTCTCCAACTAAGGCGCTGCCTGGGTATGATGTTCGGGTAGTCAATGACGAATGTGAAGAAGTCCCTCGTGGAACAGAGGGGAACATTGTCTGTAAGTTGCCGTTGCCTCCAGGAACACTGACGACTCTGTGGCGTAATGATGAACGTTTTGTCAAATCTTACATGACCAAGTTTCCTGGTTATTATGAAACCAGCGATGGCGGATATATTGATGAAGATGGTTATGTCTATGTCATGGGAAGAATGGATGATGTTATCAATATAGCCGGACATCGTCTGTCAACCGGAGCCATGGAAGAGATAATTTCCAATCATCCTGATGTCGCCGAGTGTGCCGTCTTTGGTGCTGATGACCAAATGAAAGGTCAGCTTCCGGTTGGTTTTTTTGTTGTCAAAGCCGGTGTTACCCGTGACGGAAATGAAATAAAAGACGAGCTGGTTAAAATGGTTCGTGAAACCATAGGTCCGATTGCCTGTTTCCGTGATGCCTGTCAGGTTGCACGTTTGCCAAAAACCAGATCAGGTAAGATTCTACGTGGTACCATGCGTTCTATCGCGAACAATAAGGACTACAAAGTTCCGTCAACTATCGATGATCCGGCTATTCTGACTGAGATTACCGAGACATTGACTAAAATGGGATACGTAAAAAAATAAGATAAATCTAAGCGGGCAGCTGCCTTTTCCGGCAGCTGCCTTTATTCCAACAATCTTTAGGGGCTGGAGAGACCTCCTGCTCCATTTCCTAGGATGAGTGTTTATGAAGATCCATGAATACCAGGCAAAAGAGCTGTTCCGAAAGTACAAGGTGCCAACTCCGGAAGGAGGTGTAAGCCAAACTGTACAGGGCGTCGAAGAGATTGCTGCTAATCTTGGACTGCCTGTTGCCGTCAAAGCCCAGATACATGCCGGCGGACGGGGGAAAGGAGGCGGAGTAAAAATTGCCAGGAACAGCCAGGAGGTGACGGCGGCCGTAGAAGCGATACTTGGTATGACCCTGGTTACCAAGCAAACTGGTCCTGAAGGACGTATAGTTAAGACGATATTAGTAGAAAAAGGCGTAGCCATCAAAAAAGAGCTCTACCTCTCAATTATTCCCGACCGAAGCACTGCAACAATCATAATCGTAGCAAGCCAGGATGGGGGAATGGATATTGAGGAGGTTGCTGAAAAAACCCCAGAACGAATTATCAAGGTTCCAATAAATCCAGTTACCGGCATTCAGGGTTACCATTTGCGCAGGGTTATGTTTGGGCTTGAACTCGATAAAGCGCTGATGAAAGAGTTCGGTGCTATTTTGAAAAATCTCTACAATCTTTTTGTTGACTATGACTGTTCCATGGTTGAAATCAATCCGTTGATTGTTACCGAAGAAAATACAGTTATAGCTCTCGATGCCAAAGTGGATATTGATTCCAATGCCTTGTTCAGGCATCCCGATGTTTTGGCTATGCATGATCCTAATGAGGATGATCCTGCCGAAGCAGAGGCAGCTAAATTTAATCTCAATTATATCAATCTGGATGGTAATGTCGGCAATATGGTGAATGGTGCAGGTCTTGCCATGGCTACCATGGATATCATCAAGCAGGCTGGTGCAGATCCGGCAAACTTTCTTGATGTTGGTGGAAGTGCCAATGCTGAAATGGTAGAGAATGGTTTTCGTATTATTCTCAGTGATAAGAAAGTGAAAGGTATTCTGATTAATATCTTTGGCGGCATACTTCGCTGTGATGTGCTGGCTCAGGGTGTGGTTCAGGCCGCTAAAAAAATTAATTTATCGGTTCCTGTAGTTGTCAGGATGGAAGGAACTAATGTCGAGGAAGGACGGCGTATCCTCTCGGAATCGGGACTTAAACTGATAAATGCAACTGATTTGGCCGATGCTGCCCAAAAAGTTGCCGAACTTGTAGCTTGATTGGAAAATCGCTACGCCGACCAGACCATCGACAAATACTCCAGTAAAAAATTAATAACACTAAAAAGAGAACGGAGGAAGTAAGAGTTTTGAACTCCTCCGGCAGAAAACTCACCTTTTTTAGAAATACAGACTGGGCTGGCGGAAAGACAATTGTGACATCAAAACCTCTGTGGATAAAGGATAGAGATTTTGATGTAGGATTATGTGACAGGTGGTTGAAGATTGACCGCCTGACTCTAAAAAGGTGTATGTGTAACTATACTTGCAAAGGAAAAAAATGAGCATTCTAGTTAATTCCCAAACACGTGTCCTTGTTCAGGGTATTACCGGCAAGGAAGGGCAGTTTCATACCCAGCAGTGTATCGCTTATGGTACTAATATAGTAGCAGGAGTCACACCTGGAAAAGGTGGCCAGAAAATGGATTCGGTTCCTGTTTTCAATACGGTTCAGGAGGCCAGGGATAAAACCGGAGCAAATGCTTCCATGATTTTGGTTCCCCCTCCTTTTGCCGCTGATGCCATTCTTGAGGCGATAGACGCAGGCGTTGAGCTTATTGTCTGCATAACCGAAGGTGTTCCGGTTATGGATATGTTAAAGATAAAAAATTACCTTGCGACCAAGGGAACCAGTAGACTGATAGGTCCTAACTGTCCTGGAATCATAACTCCTGGTGAGTGCAAGATAGGTATTATGCCAGGTGCTATTCATACACCCGGCGGACCAGTTGGTGTTGTCTCCCGTTCGGGAACTCTCACCTATGAGGTGGTACATCAATTAACCCAGGTGGGCCTCGGTCAGACAACCTGTGTCGGCATCGGTGGTGATCCTGTAAATGGTACCGGATTTCTCGATTGCCTGATGGCCTTCAATGAAGATCCTGATACTAAAGCAGTGGTAATGTGTGGTGAAATAGGTGGTAGTGCTGAAGAGGAAGCGGCAGCATGGATAAAGGCCAATATGAAAAAACCGGTGGTTGGTTTTATTGCCGGTCTTACTGCCCCTCCCGGCAGACGTATGGGTCATGCTGGTGCAATTGTGAGTGGAGGACAGGGAACGGCTGAGGCAAAGATCAAAGCAATGCAGGAGGCCGGTATTCATGTATGTGAGGATCTGGGTTCTTTAGGAAAATTATGTAAGAAAGTTTTTTCCTGATTATTGTGGCCGGAAATGATAGTGACCTGCTAAGTGCAATTTGAAATTTGTTTCAAGGAGACACAATGAAGACAAATGACCAACTCGACCAACTCGGGAAGTTGAGGGCTGAGGCCCGGCTGGGTGGTGGTCAAAAAAGGATAGATACGCAGCATGCGAAGGGTCTCATGACCGCAAGAGAACGCATAGACCTGCTGCTGGATAAGGGATCGTTTGAAGAATTTGACATGTTCAAGGTTCATAGATGTAAAGACTTTGGCATGGAAAAACAGATTTTCCCCGGAGATGGAGTAGTCACCGGGTATGGTACTGTGAATGGTCGAATTGTGTATGTTCATGCCCAGGATTTCACGGTGCTTGGTGGATCTCTTTCCGAAACATTTGCAGAAAAGATCTGCAAGGTAATGGATCTCGCCTTAAAAAACGGTGCTCCGGTCGTTGGCTTGGGTGATTCAGGTGGAGCCCGTATTCAGGAAGGTATTGAAAGTTTAGCGGGATACTCGGAAATCTTTCAGCGTAATGTAATGTCTTCGGGAGTCGTGCCGCAAATTTCCGCTATTTTTGGACCATGCGCCGGCGGGGCGGTTTATTCACCTGCGCTGACAGATTTTATAATCATGGTACAAAATCAGTCGTACATGTTCCTCACCGGGCCGAAAGTTGTTAAGGCGGTGACACACGAAGATGTAACGACTGAGGCTTTAGGTGGAGCGGCAATGCACTCCAGCAGAAGCGGCGTTTCTGATTATGCTGCAACGTCGGGTGCCGATGCTATTGAGTATGTGAAAAGGCTGCTCTCTTTCATGCCGCAAAATAATATGGAGAATCCTCCTGTCGTGCCCTGTAAGGATTCGGCAAATCGGGATAGCTTCGAGCTCAATGCAATTATTCCGGATAATCCGAATGCTGCCTATGATATGAAAGAAGTACTCCTGCAAACAGTTGATGATCGGGACTTTTTTGAGATTAAGGCCAACTTTGCCCCTAACCTGTTAGTTGGCTTTGCCAGGTATAATGGCATGAGTGTTGGCATTGTTGCCAACCAGCCTGCGCATCTTTCCGGGGTACTGGATATTGATTCATCGGTGAAGGGAGCAAGGTTTGTACGATTTTGCGATTGTTTTAATATTCCTGTTGTTACCTTCGTTGATGTCCCCGGATTCTTACCCGGAACAGCGCAGGAATACGGCGGTGTGATAAGAAATGGTGCAAAAATTCTTTATGCTTATGCTGAAGCTACTATTCCTAAAGTGACTGTTATTACAAGGAAAGCATATGGTGGAGCTTATTGTGTAATGTCTTCCAAGCATTTACGGGGAGATATCAATTATGCATGGCCAAGTGCTGAAATTGCCGTGATGGGAGCTAAGGGAGCAGCCGGTGTTCTCTATGGCCGAGAGGCTAAAAATGCAGATAATCCTGGCGCATTTCTCGCTGAAAAGGAGAAAGAGTATCAGGATAAGGTTGCTAACCCCTACATTGCGGCTCAGAGAGGATATATCGACGATATTATTGAACCTGCCAAAACTCGGGCCAGAATTATCAGGGCATTGGAGTTGCTGCGCAACAAGCGGGATACCAATCCTATGAAAAAACATGGCAATATTCCACTTTAACTGAGCGTTTTCCCTTTTGAGCAAAAATAAGGAGATTCACATGACGGTGAAAATTTTCATAAAACGAAAGGTGCAGAAAGATAACGTTGGCAACCTGACCCTTCTTTTGAAAAAATTGAGAGGACTCACTTTGGAGCAACCTGGCTATATTTCTGGTGAGACACTCAGTAGAATCGATAAAAAGGACGAGTATATGGTTATTAGCACCTGGCGTTCAGTCGAAGACTGGAATAATTGGGTAAATAATCCCAAGCGTAATGAAGTTCAGACTGAAATTGACAAACTGCTTGGTCAGGAGACTGACTACGCAATGTATAGCGCATAAGAGTGCATTTCGTGTTGTATGCAAAAGCGTAATGCCGGAAAATTTTATGCTGCCCAAGGTACTGATTCCTGAGTTTCGGAAGATGACCTTAAGACATTAAAATCAGTGGGTGAGTTGATGGCAGATAAAAAAAAGAAATTGGCCGCCGCCCTGGCAGCTGTAAGTCTCTATCTACTACAGGAAGAGGAAATGGCTCTGGCGCAACAGTTGCCATTTGGGGAGACCCAAGGAGTCACCTTTAGTCCGTGGGGGCAGAGTGGATGTCAGGAAATGATGACAATGCGGAGATTAATCCAACTTAGAGCGTTTACCCGCTTCTAATAGAATCTAAAGTTTAAAGATCAGGCGATAGGAGACATAGGATGAGTGATCAAGTAAAGATGACCCCATTGAATTATTCTGCGGATCGGCCAAAGGCGAAGAATCCCGTAAAAATTATGGATCTGTCCATTCGTGATGGACATCAGTCCCTTTTTGCGACCCGTGGTCGTACAGAAGATATGATCCCGGTGGCGGAACTGATGGACGAAGTGGGCTTCTGGGCAATTGAAACCTGGGGTGGTGCAACATTTGATACCATGCATAGGTTTCTCAATGAAGATCCTTGGGAGAGACTGCGAACACTGAAAAGATATATTAAAAAGACACCGTTTTCCATGCTGCTTCGAGCACAAAACCTTGTCGGCTACCGTAACTATGCAGATGATCTTGCCTATGCCTTTGTTGACAGAGCAGCTGCAAATGGCATGGATGTTTTCAGGACCTTTGATGCACTGAACGATTACCGGAACTTTGAGACAGTAGTTAAAGGAATTAAAAAAGCCGGTAAACATTTTCAGGGTTGCATCTGTTATACCCTGACCGAACCCCGTCTGGGTGGTGAAGTTTATAATCTTGAATATTATACCGATAGGGCCAAAACTCTGGAGGACATGGGAGCGGATTCCATCTGTATTAAGGATATGGCCGGATTGTTGGCACCATATGACGCTTATCCGCTGATCAAAGCTTTGAAAAAAGCAGTGAAGGCACCTATCCATCTGCATAGCCATTTCACTTCAGGCATGTCTCCGATGACTCACTTGAAGGCGATAGAAGCTGGAGTAGATATCATTGACACTTGTATGACACCGTATGCATACAGGACCTCTCATGCGGCTGTAGAACCCTTGGTTATGGCACTTCTCGGGACAAACCGAGACACTGGTTTTGATATTAAAAAACTGGCAGTCATAAATGAGATTTTAGAAAAAGAGGTGATGCCGAAATATAAACATCTGCTTGATGACTCAAAAGTCTCGATTATTGATATCAATGTTTTACTGCATCAGACTCCTGGTGGGATGCTGTCGAACCTTGTCAATCAGCTGCGAGAGATGGATGCGCTGGATAAGATTGATGAGGTCTACAAAGAATTACCGAAGGTTCGTAAAGACCTGGGACAGATTCCTCTCGTTACACCTACCAGCCAGATAGTTGGCGTGCAGACAGTTAATAATGTCCTGCATGACACTCCCGATGAGCGATACAAAATGATCACCGGGCAGGTTAAAGACCTTTGTTATGGTCTTTATGGTAAAACGGCTGTTCCTATTAACGAAGAGGTGCAGAAAAAGGCTCTTAAGGGATATCCCCGTGGAGAAACTCCCATTACATGCAGGCCGGCAGAAGTTCTTGAGCCGGAGCTTGAAAAGGCCAAAACTGAAATTGGTGATCTGGCCGTCGATCTCGACGACCTCATTCTCTATGCTCAGTTTCCTGTTACCGGCAGAAAATTTCTGGAATGGAAATATGGTAAATCCGAACCACCAGCGAGCGTGAAGCCAATCACCCTTGAAGAGGTAAAGAGAAAGGATGAAATAATCAAGAAAGCCAAAGCCGGTAAACTCATTGAACCTAAGGGTGACGCTCCGCTGAAGTCTCAGGCCGTTCGGACATTCAATGTCTTTGTCGATAATGAGTATTTCGATGTGGCTGTCGATCCGACAGGGGCTATGCAGGTTGTATCTGCAGCACAGCCGACTACTGCCGTCGCTGCCCCTGCCCCTGCTCAAACAGTTGCGGCAGCACCAGCTCAGGCGAAAGTCGCTGAACCTGCTGTCGCCTCGGCAGACGGGACTTTGCTCCTGGCTCCGATGCCTGGTATGATCGTTAAATATGAGAAAAAGAATGGAGATGCTGTTAAGCAAGGCGATACCATAGTTGTGCTTGAGGCAATGAAAATGGAGAATGCTCTTGTAGCTCCCTGTGACGGAACAGTTCAAGGTATTAAGTTTGGAAGTGGTGATACTGTTGCGAAAGGTGCTGTGCTCTGTGTAGTGAGTTAAATCCTCGGAGGTGCGGGACTTTGAACTATTTCGTAATTCAAAGTCCCACACCTCGCCTTGCTCGTCTATATGTAGGCAGAGAATCTCACTGTCTACATTTTCTTTTTGTTTAGGTTTATTTTAAATTTGTCTTGAAGGCTTTTCTACATACCAGAATGAGAATAATCCATCTGTGAGGGTGTTATGATTATTAAAGAGCTGAATGGGAATATACCGAAATTTGGTGAGGAATGTTTTCTGGCAGACAATGCAGTAATAGTTGGTGATGTGGTGATGGGGGATCAATGCTCAGTCTGGTATAGTGCGGTAATTCGAGGTGATGTCAATTATGTAAGGATGGGCAACAAGGTGAATATTCAGGACGGTGCTGTTGTTCATGGCACCTACCAAAAATACTCTACAAATCTTGGCAGCAATGTCACGGTGGGCCATAATGCAATCATTCATGGCTGCACCATCCATGACAATGTGTTGATAGGGATGGGAGCTATCGTTATGGACGGCTGTGTTGTGGAGAGCAATTCTATCGTTGCTGCGGGAGCTGTTGTCACACAGGGAACCCATATCGAGGCAGGAACAATCTATGCCGGCGTACCGGCTAAGAAAATCAAAGATATAAATCAGGAACTCATTTCTGGTAAAATCGAAAGAATGGCGAATAGCTATATTACGTATTCCGGCTGGTACAAATAATTAATTCATTTTGCCAAGCTAAGCTCATTTTTTCATTATATTTCGTTCTTTTTCAAGAATGAAAGCAGGATATCCGCTGCAGCAGTAGGAGATATCGTTGCCTTTTCCACTTCGCTTCGTAATCCAGGTATTGCCGCTTTTACCTTAGGATTCGTGTAAAACCACTGTTTCAGACCATCTTCAAGGAGAAAAGACAACCAGTCGAGAGCCTGGTGTTTCCTCTTTTCCGTCATTTCACCGCATTCGGTCAGTTTCTTGCGATGCTCCAGTATGGTTTGCCAGATTTTATCAATTCCTGTATGTTCGATTGAACTGCAGGTAAGGACTTTTGGGCTCCAGTTCGGACTGCTTTGCATGAGCATATGCAGTGCTGTTTCGTACTCTTTTCGGGCGATTTCCGCTCGCATTACATTGTCACCATCCGCTTTATTGATGACAATGGTATCAGCTACCTCGAGAACTCCCTTTTTGATTCCCTGGAGTTCATCGCCTGCTCCGGCGATCATCAGCACCAGAAAAAAATCTACCATTGAGGCGACGGTAGTCTCCGATTGACCAACTCCAACAGTTTCAATGATTACAACATCATAACCTGCCGCTTCGCAGGCAAGCATAGTTTCCCTGGTTTTCCTTCCTACCCCACCAAGTGTCCCACTGGAAGGGGAAGGTCGAATGAAGGCATTTTCATTAACCGCAAGTTTTTCCATACGCGTTTTATCGCCAAGGATAGAGCCGCCGCTGCGGCTGCTGCTTGGATCGATGGCGAGAACTGCAACTCTGTGACCCAACCTTGTGAGCATGTTGCCAAAGCTCTCTATATAAGTACTTTTGCCTGCGCCGGGAACACCGGTTATGCCAATTCTGTAACCTTTGCCGGTATGAGGAAGGAGTTGGTCAATTATGACTCTGGCTAATTCCTGGTGTGTGGGCAAGGTGCTTTCGATCAGGGTGATGGTTCTGGCGAGCATCAGACGGTCCTGCCTGAGTATACCGTCAATATAATCCTGTGGATTTTTAAGCATAGGAAAAGATTAGGTTAAAAAAATACACGTATGATTTATAGCCACTGAAAGGCGCAAAACACAACGGATCCAGTGATAAGCGAGGGAAAATCACCAGACCCGTTGCGGTACAACCCGTTTTTACAACTCGTCCCCAAAAAACAGGACATTTTCGGCATTAACTCCCAAGAGCAATAGAGCATATTCTTGGGAGTTAATGCGCATGAAGCAGATAATATTTCTTAAAAGTGTTTTTCCTCTATCAGTGCAAGAGTTTTGGCAGCGGAAACCGGGATAGGAGTGCCCGGTCCGAAGACCGCTTTGACTCCGGCTTTAAAAAGGAAGTCATAATCAGCAGGGGGGATAACTCCGCCGGCAACGACCAGAATGTCCTCTCCGCCTTGTTTTTTCAGTTCCTCAATGAGGCTGGGAATAAGTGATTTATGACCAGCAGCCAGGCTGGATGCTCCAACTACATGGACATCATTCTCAATGGCCATTTTTGCGGCTTCTTCTGGAGTCTGGAACATCGGGCTGATGTCAACATCAAAACCAAGGTCGGCATACGCGCTGGCGATAACCTTGAAACCACGGTCGTGTCCGTCCTGGCCCATTTTAGTGACGAGCAGTCTAGGGCGTCTCCCCTGTTTTTCAAGGAACTCGTTGGTGCGTTGTTTAATGGCAGAGATGGTTTCATTATTTGTATCAAATTCAGATGAATATGCACCGGAAATACACCTGGTAGTTGCCACAAAACGACCGAATACTGCTTCCATCGCATCGGAAATCTCCCCAACTGTAGCTCTCGCCCGAACTGCAGGCAGGGCAGCTTCAAGAAGGTTACCGCCATTTTTAGCAGCAGAGGTAAGATCAGCGAGTGCTTTATCAACGGCAGCCTGATCGCGATTGGCTTTTATTTGTTTGATACGGGCAACCTGTTCGTCACGAACCGTGGCCGGGACTTCTCTGACCTCAAAGTCGATTTTCTCATCAACAAGCTTGTACTTGTTGACGCCTACAATAACGTCAAGTCCCTGGTCGATCCTGGCCTGTTTACGGGCGGCGGATTCTTCGATACGCATTTTAGGCATACCGGTTTCAATAGCCTTGGCCATACCGCCTAATTTTGTAATTTCATCTATTATTTTTTGTGCTTCATCGATAATACTATTAGTGAGTGACTCAATATAATAGGAACCACCTAATGGGTCGATAACATGACAAACCTGGGATTCTTCCTGTATAATGATCTGGGTGTTTCTGGCAATACGGGCAGAAAAATCCGTAGGCAGCCCGATCGCTTCATCAAAGGAATTTGTATGCAGAGACTGGGTGCCACCGAGAACAGCGGACATGGCCTCAAGGGTTGTTCTAATGACGTTGTTGTAAGGGTCCTGCTCGGTGAGACTCCAGCCGGAAGTCTGGCAATGGGTTCGCAGCATCGATGATTTCGGATTCTTCGGATTGAATTCACTCATCAGGCGATGCCAGAGAGTTCTGGCGGCCCTCAGCATGGCTATATCCATGAAGAAGTTCATGCCGATGCCGAAGAAGAAGGAAAGTCTGGGGGCAAAGGTGTCTACATCCATTCCGCTCTTTAACGCGGCTCTGACATACTCAACACCGTCAGCAAGGGTGAAAGCCGTCTGGAGTACGCTGTTCGCGCCGGCTTCCATCATGTGATAACCGCTGATGCTGATTGTGTTGTACTTTGGCATAGTTTTGGAACAGAAGGCCATGATGTCGGAAATTATCCGCATGGATGGGCCGGGAGGATAGATGTAGGTGTTTCTGGTCAAGTATTCCTTGAGAATATCATTCTGAATGGTACCCGACAGCTGGTCATGGCTGACACCCTGTTCTTCAGCGGCAACTATATATCCGGCAAGAATTGGGATTACTGCACCGTTCATGGTCATGGAGACTGACATTTTATCGAGAGGTATACCGTCAAAGAGAATCTTCATGTCCTCAACAGAATCGATTGCAACTCCTGCTTTACCTATATCACCTGCAACTCTGGGATGATCCGAATCATAGCCGCGATGTGTAGCCAGATCAAAAGCTACCGATAAACCTTTCTGCCCTGCAGCGAGGGCCTTGTGATAAAAAGCATTCGATTCTTTGGCAGTAGAAAAACCTGCGTATTGGCGTATGGTCCAGGGGCGCCCTGCGTACATAGTTGACATAGGTCCACGCGTATAGGGAGGAAGTCCCGGAAAGCTGTTTACGCTTTCTATGCCATCAAGATCTTCTGCAGTATAGAGTGCTTTAACTTTTATTCCTTCCGGAGTCATCCAGTCGAGTGTGTCGACGGATTTTCCTTTCATTTGTTTGGAGGCGAGTTCTGCCCATGTCTGTTTTGTTGGCTGCTCTGACATCAGTTGCTCCTTTTGTGCATAAGGTCATAATCCCGCAAGGGATTGAATGATAATTTTTTATGAACGCTCGCAAAGTTCGACGAGCACACCGCCTGTTGCCTTGGGATGGAGAAAAGCAATTTTTGCTCCGCCAGCTCCGATTCTTGGTTGCTGATCTATGAGCTGAATTCCTTTTTCCTTTAATTCCTGCAGGGCAGCCTCAATATCGGCAACTCTGAAGGCCACATGTTGAAATCCGGTGCCCTTCTTTTCAATGAACTTCGCTACGGGACCATCTGGTGAGGTGGATTCAAGAAGTTCAACTTCACTCTCTCCAACGGGGAAAAAAGCGGTAGTCACTTTTTGGGCTTCCACTGTTTCAGAACCATCGAACTTCAGGCCGAGTATTTCCGACCAAAAGTTTTTCCCATCGTCAATGCTGTTTACGGCTATTCCCAAATGATCAATTTTCAGTATTTCCATAGTATTCCTCCAGATAGAGATATTTGTAACATAATGTTTTCTTACCGGACCGGCACTTTCAGCGCTTTGGCCCGGACCTGTTTTTTTCAGGAGCGGAGTCCTGGGGCAATTGTTGTGGACTGGCCATCATCCCTTGCCAGACCATCTCAAACATGACATTAGCCTGTTCCGAAAGGGAGCCCTTCTTTCCACGAAGGATCCACATAAAGAAACTGCGCTGAACAAACCCCATCAGGAAATCGAGGAGAGTACCGGCTCGAACATTGGGGTTGAGAATTCCTTCCCTCTGTCCCTGGGTCAGGACATCTATCATGAGTGACATCATTCTGGGTTGATCGAATGTTTCGTCCGCCATCCAGGTTTTCATCGGCAAAGTCATAAAAACAATACGGCCAAGTCCTTCATGTCGTTCGTAGTAGTCAAGCTGTAACCAGAAAACTTTTCGAAGCTTTTCTTTTAGATTCTCTATACCTTGCAGGTGATCGACAATTCGATCCGTCAGCTTGCCCATCCATATGTCAACAAAAGCAAAAACCAATCGTTCCTTACTGCCGTAGTGTTTGTAAATTGTTGTAAAACTTACTCCGGCTTTATTAGCAATATCACGAATCGATGCCCGATGGAAATCAGAGCTGGAAAAGACCTCCAGCACGGCTTTCTCTAGTCGTTTGTGTATATCTTCGTTCAGTTCTTCTGACATATTGACTTTTGACATGGTTGAAAAACTTTGTTCTCAGTGATGGAAAACTTCCCGGTTTGGTTGGTTAGCTTAAGCTGCTGTTGTTCTTGTGATGTAGTATTGTTATTGTTGTTAGAAAAACTTAACTCTCTGAATATATGATAAAATATAATACAAGCTTTGATCTTTAACTTTTTACAGATAACATTGTTACATTCTGTTGTAATGTATTGCTGTTAACTTTACAAGTAAAAAGCTGTATTCCGTCATTCAAATATTGATCTGGTGTAATAATAAAAGAAAAAGCACAAGCTGAGCTATGAGGCGTCTGCTGTTTGGCCGGACGCCTCATAGTTGAAATGGATAATTATAAGGAAATTAAAAGTTGGCGGCTCTCGTTAATTGCCGAAAAGTGATAACAAAACCCCTGCAGAAACAGCAGAACCAATGACGCCGGCAACATTTGGTCCCATGGCATGCATAAGCAGGAAGTTACCTGGGTCTTCTTTCTGTCCTACCACCTGAGAAACTCTGGCAGCCATCGGTACGGCAGATACACCGGCTGAGCCGATAAGCGGGTTGATATTTACATTGAAAAGTTTGTTCATGAGCTTGGCGAGAAGTACGCCAGAGGCAGTGCCTATGGCAAATGCAGTCACGCCCAGGGTGAGAATTGCCAGGGTTTCAATTTTTAAGAAATGTTCTGCAGTGGCCGTTGCGCCAACCGTTACACCCAGGAAAATAGTAATGATGTTGATGAGTGCATTTTTGGAGGTATCTTCAAGTCTGCCGACAACGCCTGATTCCCTGAACAGGTTGCCGAGCATCAGCATGCCGATAAGTGTCGCGGCAGGCGGCACCAGGAGTGAGACCACTATTGTTACAACTATGGGGAAGATAATTTTTTCTTTTCTACTCACTTCCCGCAACTGGGTCATTCTGATTAATCTCTCATCCCTGCTGGTGAGCAGGCGCATTATCGGCGGTTGAATTATTGGTACCAAGGCCATATAGGAATATGCGGCAATGGCAATAGGACCGAGGAGGTGTGGGGCCAATCTGGATGACAGGAAAATAGCAGTAGGTCCATCGGCTCCGCCAATAATTCCAATGGAAGCAGCCTCCTGGGCTGTGAAAAGTCCACAGGCGATTGCTCCAATAAAGGTGATAAAAATACCGAATTGTGCTGCTGCACCGAGTAACAGTGATTTAGGATTTGCAATGAGCGGCCCAAAATCTGTCATTGCACCCACTCCCATAAAAATGAGGGGTGGGAAAATTCCGAGGTGATCGCCCTGAAACAGATAGTAAAGTAAACCACCCGGCTGGACAGTGTGTATGACATTGTCTTTAATGCTCATAACCGGCTCGGCCATCAATCCGGCAAAAGGAAGGTTGGTCAGCAGAACACCAAAGGCGATCGGGACAAGGAGCAATGGTTCAAATTTTTTCACAATCGCCAGATAAAGGAGCAGGCAGGCAATGCCGACCATAATGACTGCACCCACAGTCAGACCATAAAAACCAGTGCTTCTGGCAAATACGAGAAGAGCTTCCAGCATGGTAGATGTCTCCTTTTAAGATGACAGGACAACCAGGATTTCGCCGGCGTTGACCGATACACCCTTGGTAACATTGAGTTCATGGACTACACCGTCGGCGGGGGCCATAATCTCATTTTCCATTTTCATTGCTTCAAGAATTAAGAGTGTCTGTCCTTTGATGACAGCATCACCGACATTCACCTCAACATGAAGAACTGTTCCCGGCATGGGGGCAATAATGGTTCCTCCAGTAATAACCGGCTCAACCTTGGCAGCTGCAGGGGCTGATTGTGCTTTTATAATGGGTTTTGGCGGAGTGTGTTTCGGGGCTGGAATAGCACTCTCGTCAGGCAATTCTTCGATCCCTACCTTGTATTCGCTCCCGTTTACAACAACTCTGAACATTTTCATCTATGTGACCTCCGTGTATTTAAAATCTGCTGTTCATCTGCTCGATAATTCCGGCCATATTCCAGACAGGTGAGCGATCATCAATTTTCTCAATATTTTTTATTACTATGCGTCCCACTGAAGTTTTCATTTTCATGGCAATTACTGCAGTGATAACCGCTACAAGTTCATTGTCGTCCTGAGAGGGTTCCTCAGTAGTAATCGCTGGAGTAACTATTGGTGCAGCCGTTGCAACCTTTGTTGGCTTTTCTCTGGAATTTAAAATTTTATCCATCCAGGAAATGATGAACTGTAATATGATAAGCGCTGCGAAAGTTATGCCCATTCCCAGTAATGTTGTGATCAGTCCTGCAATAAGCTTGTCCGAAAGAGACAAGGACTGCATGACGTCGGGATTTGCAAAACGTGCCAGCAGTTCCGTAACGACCATATTATTCTCCTCTCATTAAAGTGGTATATTGCTGTGTTTTTTAGCAGGTCGTCGCTCTCGTTTTCCCTCGAGCATGTTGAAGGCGTCAATTATCCGTTGGCGGGAGGCGTGTGGTTCGATAACATCGTCAACGAAACCGCGTTCTGCTGCTTTATAAGGGGTTGCGAATTCAGCCGAATACTCCTCGAGTATCCTTTGTTTGGTTGCGACCTTATCTTCTGCTTTGGCAATCTCATTTTTAAAGATGATGTTAACGGCACCTTCCGAACCCATAACCGCAACTTCCGCTGACGGCCAGGCGAATACCATGTCTGCGCCGAGGGATTTGGAACACATGGCCAGATAAGCGCCACCGTAAGCTTTGCGGGTCAGCAGGGTAACTTTGGGCACAGTTGCTTCGCTGTAGGCGAAGAGCATTTTTGCACCATGCCGGATGATACCCCCATATTCCTGGGCCGTGCCGGGAAGAAATCCAGGGACGTCAACAAAGGTAAGTAGAGGAATATTGAAAGCATCGCAGGTTCTGATGAATCTTGCCCCTTTATCGCCGGCGTTTATGTCGAGACAGCCGGCCATGACATTAGGCTGATTGGCGACAATACCGACGGATTTGCCGTTGATTCTGGCGAACCCCGTTATAAGGTTGGTAGCGAAATAAGGCTGGTATTGCATAAAAATACCGTTGTCGATAATAAGATGGATGGCATCGAGCATATCGTACGGTTTGTTGGGGTTGTCCGGGATCAAATCATCCAGTGCGTCAATAGGTTTGTTGATATCGGTACAGGAAGGTAAGGCAGGGCTCTTTTCCATGCTGTTAGAAGGCAGGTATTGGATCAACTCCCTGATCTTGGTCAGACATTCCAGTTCGGAATCGGCGATGAAGTGAGCATTACCGCTGATTCTATTATGGGTCATCGCTCCACCGAGATCCTCCGATGATACTATTTCACCTGTAACCGTTTTAATTACCTGTGGGCCGGTTATGAACATCTGCGAAGTCTTGTCGACCATGAAAATGAAATCGGTAAGTGCAGGAGAATATACTGCACCGCCGGCACATGGTCCCATTATAGCGGAAATCTGTGGTATTACACCAGAATATATGGAATTTCTATAGAAGATGTCACCATATCCGGACAGTGCATCGACTGCTTCCTGAATTCTGGCACCCCCGGAATCGTTGAGGCCGACGATGGGAGCACCAACTTTGGCAGCGCTGTCCATTGCTTTGACGATTTTTCTTGCATGCATTTCACCAAGAGAGCCACCTGTTATTGTAAAGTCCTGCGAATACGCAAAGACGACTCTCCCTTCAATCTGCCCATATCCAGTAACTACAGATTCTCCTTCGAAATCAAGTTTGTCCATGCCGAACCTGGTGCATCTGTTTTTGACAAAAGCATCAATTTCTATAAATGTACCTTCGTCAAAAAGGTGCATGAGTCGTTCCCTTGCACTCAATTTACCTTTTTCATGTTGCTTTTTTGTTCTTTCCTCTCCTCCCCCCAGAGCAAGTTTTTCTTTTTTGTTCAGCAGGAGTGCTCTCTTCTCTAAAGACATGTTTTATGCTCCTTGATTGAGGTTGGTTTCAGTCACCAGTCAGTTTTTTATCGCAGGTGGGTGAATGGCTGATTTATCTTTCTTCGCGATGTTCCGGGTTGCCCTTGGGATTAATGTACCGGATAATTTCCGGATTTGCCATGCCTTGCCAGACCATCTCAAAGAGGTTGTTTGCATTTTCTACAAGGCTTTCCTGTTTTCCGCGTAATATCCACATAAAGAAGGTACGTTGAACAAACCCAAGCATGAAATCAAGAAGGGATCCAGCCCTGACGTTCGGGTTTATTATGCCCTGTCGTTGCCCTTGTTTGAGCACTTCAATTATAAGGTTGACTCTTTTTTTCTGGTCGAAGGATTCATCTGTCATCCAGGTCTGCATGGGTAGAGTCATGAAGAGGATGCGGCCAAGTCCTTCATTTCGTTCATAGTAGTCGAGATGCAGCCAGAAAACTTTTCGAAGTTTTTCTTTGAGGTCTTCAATGCCTTTAAGATGATCTGATATACGTTCTGTGAGTTCGCCCATCCAGATATTGACAAAAGCGAAAAGAAGCCGTTCCTTACTTCCGTAATGTTTGTAAATAGTCGTAAAACTTACGCCGGCCCTTTCGGCGATAACACGTATGCTGGCTTTATGGAAATCAGAGGTTGAAAAAACTTCCATTACCGCCTTTTCCAACCGTTTTTGTACTTCCGGGTTAAGATCGTCTAACATTGTTGCTTTGTATTGTTGAATGTGATTATTGTCTGTCCTGAGACATGTAGTAAAACCTTTTGTTTATAATATTTGGGATGAATGAAGAAAATGTTATTTCAGAATAACAATTTAATATTATAGATTAAAACAGTCAGTTTTGATCGGTTTGATTGCCTGAAGAGTAACAATGTTACACAGTCTATTAATGTATATTTAATTTGTTTGTCAAGGGAAAATAGCAAGAGGTCGGAGAATGCTTCGGGAAATATATATTTTTACGCAATGTAATCAAACTGGAAATTCTGTTTGTTTCTGCAGTGGATTGACCATTTAGTTCATTCGATAAAAAAAAATTACTATTCTCAAACCGACTCCTCGGCTATAGTTCGATAATTAATGTTGTTAAGGTCGCTCAACAAAGTGATCTTGGAGGAGGCACTGTACTTGGTAGTTTTGAGGAAGGTTTTAAAAACAAAAATTAATCTATCAAGAGGTTCTAAGCTATGGCTGAAAAAACATATCGGGCAATGGTGGTTGAAGAAATTGGGGGAAAGCGGTTCTCCCGATCAATCAACGAAAAAACTATCGATCAGTTGCCGGACGGCGAAGTTCTAATAAAGGTTAACTGGTCCTCTCTTAACTATAAAGACGCTCTATCTGCCAGCGGTAATCGTGGAGTGACCAAAAAATATCCTCATACCCCCGGCATTGATGCATCGGGAGTCGTTGTGGAGAGCCTGAGTGGTGATTTTAAGCCTGGAGATCAGGTAATTGTAACAAGTTATGATCTGGGGATGAACACCTCTGGTGGATTTGGACAGTATATCAGGGTACCGGCCGCCTGGGTAGTTCCATTGCCAGCCGGCCTCGATCTCAGGGAGAGCATGATTTTTGGTACCGCCGGTTTTACCGCTGGAATGTCTATTATGGCCTTGATGCAAAGTATTCCCGCCGACAGAGGGGATATACTGGTGACAGGGGCAACTGGTGGCGTCGGCAGTATGTCAGTCGCCATGCTCGCAAAGCTTGGCTATTCGGTAATCGCAGTCAGCGGGAAAAAAGATGCGGGACCATTTCTGACGGGACTTGGAGCCCGGAAGATTATTTCAAGAGCTGAGGTGACTGACGGCTCTGAACGTCCATTGCAGAAAGCAGTCTATGCCGGAGTGATTGATACTGTCGGGGGGGAGATTTTAGCATCGGCAATCAAAGCAACCGATCTTCAGGGGGTGATCACCTGTTGTGGTAATGTCGCGTCACCGGAATTGCCTTTGACAGTTTTTCCCTTCATCCTGCGAGGAGTTTCACTGGTCGGAATTGATTCCCAGAATTGCCCTATGGAGGCCCGACGTAAAATCTGGCAACATCTTGCTTCCGATTGGAAACCAGCTCAATTGGAGAATATTTGCCGAGAAATAAGACTGGATGGGCTGGAAAAAGAAATTGAGCTAATTTTGAAAGGGGAGCAAACCGGCAGAGTTATTATCAAAATGGATTCATGACGATTACGTTTGAGAGCTTGAAAATTGTGCTGATAGAAAGAGTTGCAGGTGTGTTGGTGTTTCATTTCCGGATACCGATTTTCGGGAAGCGTGGCTGAAGAGGCATAAAGAGATACAAACTGAGCAAACAGGAAAACTTTATGAAAAGAACTGGTTTTGTGTATGACGACAGATATCTGTTGCACGATACAGGAGGGTTTCATCCAGAATCACCTGAACGGCTTAAAGCGATTGTAAAAAGACTCTCTGAGTCCGGAATGCTGGATAAACTCACTTTAATAAAAGCGGACAGGGCAAATCAGAGATGGGTTGAAGCCATCCATACTATTCATTATATCATGCGCTTCGATGAGGCCTGTATTTCGGGATTTAATGAATTCGAACACCCGGATAATGCAATCTGTCGTGATACCTACGACATTGCTTTTTTGGCAGTCGGAGGAGTACTTAAAGCCATTGATATGGTAATGAAAGGTGAAATTGATAATGCCTTTTGTGCAGTTCGACCTCCGGGGCACCATGCGGAGGTAGACAAGCCGTTAGGCTTTTGTTATTTCAACAACGTAGCGATCGGGGCAAAATATTTACAAAAGGAATACAATATAAACAGAGTGGCTATTATTGATTTTGATGTGCACCATGGTAATGGTACACAACATATTTTTGATCGCGATCCCAGTGTCTTATATTATTCAATTCACGAACATCCATCTTTCGCCTACCCCGGCACAGGCAGAGAATTTGAGGTTGGTGTTGGTGAGGGAGAAGGGTTTACTGTTAATTCACCTATCTTACCGGGAAGAGGTGATGATGAATACCGAAAACTGATCATGCAGGACCTTGTCCCTGCCGTTAAAAAATTCGAGCCGGAATTTATCATCCTGTCAGCCGGATTTGATGCTCACGTGAGTGATATGATGTCGGGAACGAATTTGTCGACCGACGGCTATGATTTTATTTCAGAGGTGATAATGAATCTGGTTAATCGCTATACTGACGGACGGGTTGTCTCGGTGCTGGAAGGCGGTTATAATCTCGATATATTACCAATTCTTGTAGAAAATCATATTAAAATGCTGTCGGCAATCAAGTAGTTGATGCATTGGAACCCATTCGTATACTGAGATAAAGAAGATTTCTAGGAGGGATTATGTTTGTAGGCGATAGAATGTCAAAGAATCTCATTACTGCCGGTCCGGAAATGACGATATTTGAGGCTAAAAATCTTATGGCAGAAAAGGATATCCGCCATTTACCGGTGGTTGACGGAGCAGGAAAACTCATCGGCATCGTCACGGACCGCGATGTGCGCGATTCTATGCCATCAACTCTGCTTAAAAAACCCGATTATGACTTCACTCTGGCAAAAATAGGAAATCATCCTATTGGCGATATTATGACCCAAAAGCCGATGTCGATCTATGCCTATTATACGCTGCAGGACACCTTGCTGGTGATGCAGAAAAGAAAAGTAGGTGCTTTACCGGTGATTGACGAAGATGGTTATCTTAGAGGGATTTTATCAACACGAGACTTGTTGAAGGCCTTTGTCAATATAATGAATATAGATGAGCCTGGTAGCCTGTTGTGTATACTTGTTAAGGAACAACAGGGACAAATGAAGAAGATTGTTGATATTATAACAGAAGAAAAAATTTCTCTGGGAAGCGTGTTGGTTGCACGATTCTGGGACAAAGAGAAAAGGGCAGTTTTTCCTTATCTGCTGACCAATAATGTTATTAACGTAAAAAAGAGGCTTCTTGAAGTTGGTTTTGAACTGATCGATCCTATGGAGTGGTACTTGCAGCAATTGCCTAAAAAACCTGAATAACCGGACAGGGAAACTGTTGGGAATAATATACAGTGACTTTTTAAAATTGCCTGAATTTTCTTTAGGTTATTACATAAAAATCAAGATTGTGGTGATGCGATAGCAGGGAAGATCGTCTCGGAACACAGCTATCTTTGCTGGAGGCAATAGAATTGTTCAGGATAATCTGGCTCTTCGAATTGTTAATTGACCGCCGATTCCTTTTCAATTTCTTCGGGGCTCAGACTCCAGAAAGGAGTCCCGTCTTTCGTCAGGCGGACTTTAAGCACAAAACTATCTCCTTGCTTAACTTTTGCCGCCATAAACACATCCTGTCCGTCTATTACCGCCCAGCTACCGCTTACCTTAGTCTTGATTCCTTTACGAATACCAGTCTCACTGGGGCTTTTGAAAGCAACTGGACAAAGATGGACGAGAATTTTCTCATCACCTTCCTCAAGAATAAATGCCGTTCCGGGATCCATTCCGGGTAAAGGAGTAACCTCTTTGAACTGGAGAACTTTCCCCTTCAGGGAATCCCTTTCCTTGTAATTATAAAAACTATTGTACAGAGAATTTTTCTCCCACCCAGCATAAGTGGTTTTGTCGGCCCCGTCAGCTGTTGAAACAAAGCAAAAAAGTAGAGTGAGAAATATAGAACATAAGAGATTGCTAGCTGAAAAAGTATGCATTGTTCTCTCCTGATAGGTGTTATGCACTATGATATATCCAAGTATTCTCATCCCGATATTCGAATAAGAATCAAATGATAATCACTTTTTCCTGTTTTGTCTGAAATAGTCCTCGAGAAAATACTTTCTCCAACCGTCAGTCTGGCGCAATTGCTCAGGTTCATTTTGTCTGGAATTAATAGTTTTTACTAATTTTTTTAGTTCTGAATTGTTGCCAACGAGACCTGGATCAAGACCTAATAATTCACATTTTAAGGTGATAAGTCTAGTTAATTTTTCCATACCGACTTTATCGTTTTTGCTGAGTCGCATTGAATGATGGGATTCAGGATAGGTCGACTCATTCTGTCCTGTAGTCGTTTCAATAATGGCAGCAATAGTCTTGCCATATTTAGCTGCGGTTCTTTCCGACAAACCTATTTTTGTTGTAAGATCGAGAACGGTTGCTGGTTTTTGTCTGGCTATTTCCAGGAGAAGAGTATCTTTTATAACATGTCCACGAGGCCGATCGACTTTTCTTGCTACCCCCTCACGCCAGATCGTCAAATTCTTGAGAATGGCTAACTCTTGTCTGTCAAGATGGCTGTTACCTCTTATCTTTTGGAAGCGTTCAGTATCTGTTGGACCGGAGTAACTTGCAGGATTGTTGAGCAGGTTCAGCTCCTCTTGCAACCAGGATTTTATCTTCGGGCCGATTATGCGGTTAAGGAGAACAATCCTAACTGCACGGAGGTAGCGGACATCATCGAGAGCGTACCGTGTTTGTTCTTTGCTGAGTGGTCTTTGCAGCCAGTTCGTACGAGTCTCATCCTTAGAAAGAGGTATGTCAAGTAGCTCCTTCACCAGATTTACCAGGGACAAGGTGGCCGGGAGATTAGAAAAACCTGCAGCTAATCGTGTATCGAATATATTTTGTGGTGTCGCTCCTGTTGCCCGCTGGAGGATCGCCAAATCCTGTGGCGCATCATGAAAGATCTTGATGACACTACGGTCGGAAAGGAGTTTCCCGAGTGATTGTAAATTTTTTATGGCTATGGGGTCTATGAGATAGCAGTCTTCGTCGGATAATGCTATCTGGATCAGGCCAAGTTGGGGATAGTAGGTACGTTCCCAGACGAATTCGGTGTCCAGAGCGACGGCATCTGATTTTCTAGCCCGAAGTACCAGCGCGTCCAAATCTGATTCGTTTTGAATATAGTTATTAATATTTCCCATAATATCGGATGAGTAGTGACTTAGAGTTTATTGCCTTGGTATTCAGCAAGGGAATCATCAGGTGAAAAAGCTTATATCCCTCTCTCTGTCAGAGAGGTCCCTGGAAACTACCTGCACAATCACCAGGGGAATACGGTTTGTTTTTCCTGGACATCTTATGCTTAAGAAGACATAAAGGCAGAGAAAAGACAAGAAATTTTCTTCTTTTATGCTGTCTATTTGTGAATTTTTTCTTATTGTTGAATGGAATTAATAACAAAATTTAAATTTGCTGGTGAGATAACAATGGTTGTTTATATCCTCAAAAGGATCCTTTTAATGATACCAACTCTTTTCGGAGTAATGGTAATCACTTTCGCGATTACTCAGTTTGTACCCGGAGGTCCGGTTGAAAAAATCATAGGTGAGATAGAGGGACTGAACAGTGGCGGTGGGGAGGTGAGAGCCGGATCTTCCGCACTTTACCGTGGGAATTCAGGTCTCGATGAAGAAAAAATAGATCAACTTAAAAAACTTTATGGGTTTGATCAGCCACCTGTGATCCGCTTTATAAATATGATGAAGAAATATATCGTTTTGGATTTTGGGACCTCCTATTATTATCATCAAAGTGTCGCTGATTTGGTAATCTCACGCATGCCGGTTTCCATGTCACTTGGTCTGTGGGGTTTTGTTATAGTTTATGGGATCTGTATTCCGCTCGGGATCAAAAAGGCTGTTACCGATGGTTCTCGTTTTGATATTACAAGCTCATCCGTTATTCTTGTTGGCTATGCCATTCCAGGGTTTGTTCTGGGAATTCTTTTAATTGTTTTTTTTGGAGGCGGTAGCTTCTGGTCGGTTTTTCCTCTCCGTGGACTTGTCTCGGACAATTGGAATGAACTGAATTTTGGCATGAAAATACTGGATTATCTTTGGCATATGGTTTTACCTATAACAGCAACCGCTGTCGGAAGTCTTGCTGTTATGACAATGCTTACCAAAAACTCATTTCTTGAGGAGATTAGAAAACAATATGTTCTTACTGCGAGGGCTAAAGGCCTGGCTGAGAATCAGGTAATGTATAAGCATGTTTTTAGAAATGGTATAATACCGATCATTACTGGTTTTCCTGGTTATTTTGTGGCTTCATTTTTTACAGGCAGTCTGCTTATTGAGACTATTTTTTCCTTGAAAGGTATGGGACTGCTTGCCTACGAATCTGTTCTCAATCGTGATTATCCGGTAGTTCTTGGAACCCTCTACTTTTTCACCCTGGTCGGTCTCATTTCCAGATTATTGTCCGATCTGAGTTATGTGGTGGTCGATCCGCGTATTAGTTTTGAGGGAATAGATGACTAAAGAGTATCCTGTTGCAAAGTTGAAACTCGCTATTTCGAGGAGAAGGGCGAGAATTTGGCAGCGGTTTAAACGGAACAGGCGGGGATATTATAGTCTGATCATTTTCTTGATATTGTTCGGATTAAGTTTAATGGCTGAGGTTATCAGTAATGATTCACCACTTCTGGTAAAGTATGAAAGAAAATTTTATTTTCCGATTTTCGTCTCATATCCAGAGGTTACCTTTGGTGGAGATTTTGAGACAGAAACTGATTACCGTGACCCGTTTATACTTGAAAAATTGCAGGAATCAGGAAATTTTATAGTGTTTCCTCTCAATAGGAATAGTTACAATACCATAAACCAGGAAATCGTCGGTCCCGTTCCCTCGCCTCCAACCGGAAGAAATTTTCTTGGCACCGATGACAGGGGGAGGGATGTGCTGGCGAGAATTATCTATGGTTTCAGGTTAAGTATACTTTTCGGGATGGCCCTTACTTGTACGGGGACCATAATTGGAATACTCGCAGGAGCTGTCCAGGGATACTTTGGCGGTCGAACAGATCTAATCTTTCAGAGATTTATTGAAATCTGGGGAGCTATGCCGGAGTTGTATCTGTTAATAATTTTTGCCTCGATATTTAAACCGAGTATCTTTCTTCTGCTGTTTTTGCTTTCACTGTTCAGTTGGATGGGGTTGTCCGATTATGTCAGGGCAGAATTTTTACGAGGCAGAAATCTTGAATATGTGAACGCAGCCCGGGCTCTGGGGGTAGGAAATATGACTATTATGTGGCGACACCTGCTGCCTAATGGCTTAACGCCTGTTATCACCTTTCTCCCTTTTCGTATCTCTGCAGCGATTTTGGCTCTTACCAGCCTTGATTTTCTAGGCCTTGGAGTTCCGCCATCTACGCCCAGCCTTGGTGAATTGCTCGCTCAGGGAAAAGGGAATATCGAGGCATGGTGGCTTTCGTTGTCCGCCTTTTTTGTTCTTGTGGGTATGTTGATACTGCTTATTTTTATAGGTGAAGCTTTGCGGGAAACATATGATCCCAGGAAGAACTGAATCCGACACAGCCCTTGCCCGGCTGACAGGAATTTCTCCAAAGGACAATAATTATTGATGGTAACTATATTAACTGCTAAGAATCTCTAGACATTGACTTATTGCCTGCCAGATCATATCATAGGCGTGACTATTTTGAGACGAACTAAGATTGATAACTTTATTCACTGCCACTGAAAAATCAGGAACACAACTTCCATGGAAAGTAATCCAATCGCACGGATCGGTAATTCCGGACTTTATGTGCTGACTGATCTTGGGCGAATGGCGCTATTTTTTCTGAAGATTTTTCGGGGAATATATAGACGCCCGTTCAGGTTGAAGGAGCTTGTAAACCAAGTCCACTTTATTGGTGCCGGTTCTCTTTTGGTGATTTTTTTTACAGCATTGTCCACTGGTATGGTGCTGGGGCTTCAGGGGTATTATTCGTTGAATAAATTTGGAGCTGAAGGAATGCTTGGCTCCGCGGTTTCCCTGACCCTTATAATGGAACTCGGACCCGTGCTGACTGCTTTGATGGTTGCCGGGCGAGCTGGTTCGGCCATGTGTGCCGAGATAGGTATTATGAGAATTTCAGAGCAGATTGATGCCCTGGAGTGCATGGCTATTGATCCTTTTCGATATTTTATCACACCGAAATTTCTAGCCATGCTCATTGCTATGCCACTTTTGACCGCCATTTTTGATGTAGTTGGTATTGCCGGTGGTTATATTGCTGGTGTTGGAATGATGGACGTGAGCCCTGGTAGCTATATTCAGGGGATGCAGACGAGCGTCACCAACCATGATATTCGGTTGGGAGTGATCAAGTCCTTTGTTTTTGCTATTTTGGTGGTATGGATTTGTTCTGGACGGGGATATTTTGTTCGGGAAATTCGAGGGGCCGGTTTCGGTGCTGAAAGTGTCAGCCGGGTAACTACCCAGGCTGTTGTCTTTTCCTCTATATCTGTACTTGTTTTTGATTATCTATTGACTGCGGTACTTCTTTGATGACCCCTGCAATTGAATTTAAAAAAGTAGTCAAGACCTTTGTCAAAAAAAACGGTGGTGTTCAATACGTATTAGACGGAGTTAATTTTTCTATTCCGCCAGGCAAGACGACGGTAATAGTCGGTGGTAGCGGCCAGGGGAAGAGTGTCACTTTAAAACTTGTGTTAGGACTTATGGAAGCTGATTCCGGGCAAATCTTTGTCCATGGCAAGAATGTCACGGGGATCAGGGGAAAGGGGCTGGAGCAGCTTCGCACTCAGTTTGGGGTTTTGTTCCAGGGGGCTGCACTCTTTGATTCAATGACTGTCTTTGAGAATGTTGCTTTGCCACTGAGAGAGCTTACCAAAAAAACCGAAGAAGAAATTCGGGACCTGGTCGAAGGGATACTGACTCAATTTGAGCTGACAGGGCATGAAGAAAAATATCCGGCTCAATTAAGTGGAGGTATGAAAAAAAGGGTGGGATTAGCCCGTGCCATGCAGCTTAAACCTTCAATTATGCTTTTTGATGAACCAACCACTGGTCTAGATCCGGTTATGAGCCATGAAATATATCATCTTTTTGCCAGAACGCAGGCTGAGTTTGGTTTTACTTCTGTTATCGTAAGTCATGATGTACCGAAAATATTTAATCTTGCTGATCAGATTATAATTTTAAATAATGGGAAAACGGATGTATTTTCCAGTCCAGAGGAAATTCAGTGGTCTGAGAAAAATTATATTCAGGAATTTGTACAATCGACGATGGGAGACATCTATCAAAGTCACCTGGTGGAATAATGAAAAATAATACGTTGGAAACGGTCGTTGGGTTGTTTATCATAATTGGTTTTGCTGCTTTTGTTTATCTTGCCATGCAGTTAGGTGAGGTGTCGTTTTTAAGCAGTAGCAAGACGTATATACTTAAGGCTGAGTTTAACAACGTTGCCGGAGTGAAGAAAGGTGCGTCAGTGCAGGTTGCTGGTGTGGACGTTGGGCAGGTGGTCGGGATCAGGCTTGGGGAGGATGCGTATGCTATACTGTCTCTGCAAGTTGATAATAGTCTGAAAATACCCACTGATTCCATGGCTTCGGTTAAGTCACAGGGGATAATTGGAGATAAATATATCCAGTTGAGTCTTGGTGGTGATGAGAAGGTTTTTAAGCCTGGTGAGTTGATAAAAGATACAGAGTCGTCACTCGATATTGAATCTCTTATCAGTAAATTTGCATTTGGCAGTGCAAAATAATAATTATAATATAAACTCCTATTTTTTGTTCAGCCTGAAAGCAGTGCAAGGTTGAGATACTTCAGTAAGCGCAAACTATTACAATTTCTGATCGATAGATATAAAAAATGAAAAAAATACTCTTATTGTTAATTATTGTTTGCTGTGTGTCGGCCGGATCTGTTTGGTCGAAAGATCAAGGGCCAATTGAAACTCTTAAACCCGTCCTGGATGATCTTACCGCTGTATTGTCAGATGAAAATTTAAAGGGAAAAGAGCATCTTAACGAACGTCGGGACAAAATAATGTCTCTTATTAAACGCGGGTTCGATTTCAGGGAAATGTCAAAGCGTGTCTTAGGTAGAACATGGCGAGACATTGATCAAAAAGAAAAAGATCGTTTTACCGTGATCATGACGAAGTTATTGGAGAATGTATATATCGGTAAACTAGAGAGCTATTCAGGACAAAAAATTGAATTCGTTGAGGAAGTGATCAAAGGAGACAGGGCTCAGGTTACCACCCTCGTAGAAGATCGAAACACAAACATACCAGTGCACTATATCATGAGTAAAACTGATTCCGGTTGGATGGTGTATGATATTAATATCGAAGGCGTCAGCCTGGTAAGAAATTATCAGGAACAATTTAAGTCAATACTACGTACGGAAGGTTACGAAGGTCTCGTCAAAGTATTACAAGATAAGAATCGTTCATTTCTTGAGGAGGCGCAGTAGGCTGCCCATGGTTGAATATAGTGTTGAATTACAGGAACGTTGTTTTAACTTCCTTGAAAAGAAAGAAGCGGAGATTCTGCTCAAGGCCATGAGACAGGTTTTTTATACTGCCGGAACACAGGTTTTCAAAAAAGGTGATCCTGCCGACTGTTTATATTTTATTTGGAATGGACAGGTTGCCGTACAAAATAAAACTGGTTTTGGGGATAGAATGCAGGTGGTTGCTCTTCTTGATCCTGGTGCTCCTGTCGGTGAAAAGGGCCTGCTTGGTCGTCGGGTCCGTGGGGCTACTCTTACTGCAGTGAAAGATTCCGAACTTCTGGTCCTTTCCCATGAAGCATTTGATGTATTGACTAATGATGACCCTCTCTTGGTTATTAAGTTGCTAAAATGGTTATTAAATAGAGTCTCGTTGCGTTTGGAAAAAAATTCTGAACGTCTTGCCCATGTTCTTTAAACAGGTGAATGTTGTCCATTTTATGTTATTTTGAGTGAGTCAACAGTTTAGCATCTCTTGATTTTTAATCTTCCACTGAATTGATTTTCTCTTCTGTGGTGTTTTTTTCTAGCCAATCTTAATTAAATTGATTATTTTTCCTTTCTTTTATTTTTTGATTCGTTACTGTTCTTGACCGAACTATGTTTTATGAGATTTCTTTTTGAAAAAATCACCGGGAAAACTCATCGATATTCGATAAGTGACTGTAGTTGGTTCCCCTATGAAGATGAGCAGTTCCTCCTCAGTGGTGCCACGGCAAGCATTAGTATCTCCAGGCGTGATAGTGAGAATGTGCTTCTCAATGGTGAGTTGGAGGGTCGTTGTGTGTCCTTATGCGACAGATGTGGTGAGCAGGTAGAAGGAAAATTATACTGTGAATTCGTATACCTGATTACAACAAGAAAAGAACAGGTCCATGAACTCCATGATATTGAATGTAATGATGAAGATGTCATTATTCTTTATCTCAAGGAACCGGAAATTGATGTTGATGAGATCTTACGGGAGCAGGCCTTCCTGGCTTTTCCTCTAAGGACTCTTTGTAGCGAAGATTGTAAAGGTATTTGTGCTGGATGTGGTGCTGTTCTTAATAGTGAAGCTTGTCATTGCTCTTTGGATACGAGCAACTCACCTTTCGCTGTTCTTAAAAAGCTCACCAGCAGTTGATGAAATTAAAAAAATGGTATGATACATACCTGATTTGGAGGATAAAATGGCCTTACCAAAAAGAAGACATTCCCATTCCCGTACTCGGAAAAGACGTTCTCATGATTTTCTGACTGCACCTGGACTCGCACTCTGTGGAGAATGCGGAGAACCGAAATTACCGCATCGTTTATGCAGTAGTTGCGGAAAATACAAAGGGAGGACGGTTTACTCTCTTGATGCTGAAGTAAAATAGGAGAGTAGTGTGCAAATAGCCCTGGATGCCATGGGTGGAGACAATGGCTCAGAGGAATTGATTGCCGGGGCACTGATTGCTGTCAAGCAGACGGGCTTCAGTGTAAGCCTGGTTGGGGATGAGAGACTTTTAAATAATCATCTCGATACCTTAGCCCCTGATTCTAAGACTGCAAAGTTGATAAAGATAGTTCATTCATCTCAGGTTGTTGATATGAATGAACATCCCGTTGATGCAATTCGAAAAAAAAAGGATGCCTCTGTCATGGTAGCCTTCGAACTCGCTCGCTGTGGAGAGGCAGATGCTGTTGTAAGTGCGGGTAATTCGGGTGCTACTTTAGCGGCCGCAATACGTAAGCTTGGTCGATTACAAGGAATTTCCCGTCCTGGTATTGCTTCAATTTTTCCGACCCTCAAAAAGCCTGTGGTTCTCATGGATATCGGCGCAAATGTTGATTGTCGCCCACAGCATCTTTTTCAGTTTGGAATAATGGCCTCGGCAGTTTCCCGTATTAATGGTGTTCCTAATCCTCGTGTAGGATTATTATCCAACGGTGAAGAGACAGGGAAGGGAAACAGTCTAATAAAGGAAACCTATCCTCTGCTGGAAAATAGTTCCCTTAATTTCATCGGTAACGTTGAAGGACGTGATGTCTTTCAGGGAGAGGTCGATGTAATTGTCTGTGATGGCTTTGTTGGCAACGTATGTCTCAAGGTGAGTGAAGGACTTGCTGAGGCCGCCATGCAGATGCTTAGGGATGAAATAGTTAAATCCTTCCGTGCAAAAATTGGATACTTACTTGCAAAACATGCATTTAAGTCTTTTAAAAAACGTGTTGATTACGCAGAATATGGAGGTGCTCCACTGCTCGGAATAGATGGAGTAGGTATAATCTGCCATGGAAAATCAAGCTCTCACGCTATAAAAAACGCCATTCTGGAAGCCGCTAAAATGGCAAAGGGCAATATCAACAAAGATATCCTTGAAAGTCTAGCCTCCAGTAATAACGTCGAAAATTTGGAGATGTAATGGGTACTGTTGTATTGGGGACTGGTTCATGTTTACCTGAAAGGGTTCTCACTAATGTTGAATTAGAAACGATTGTTGATACAAGTGCGGATTGGATAAAAAGCAGGACCGGTATTGAAAGCAGGCATATAGGTGGAAAAGGAGAGAAGACCTATCAGCTGGCAGCCAAGGCAGCCCAAAAAGCCCTTTTAGCTGCGGGAGTATCAGCTGAGGAAATTGGCTTGATTGTCGTCGCGACGATTAGTTCCCATATGCTTATGCCTTCAAGCGCCTGCTTTGTTCAGACAGAACTTGGCGCCAAAAATGCCTTCGCCTACGATCTTAATGCGGCCTGTTCCGGATTTCTTTATGGAATTGACCTCGCTGATAAATATATTCAGGCAGATCATTCCTTGAAAGTACTGGTTATCGGAGCGGAAACAATGTCGGGCCGACTTAACTGGCAGGACAGAAATACCTGTGTTATTTTTGGTGATGGGGCCGGTGCCGCCGTTTTTGGTTATAGTGATACCAATAGAGGCGTTATCGGTTCGAATCTGCATTCTGATGGAAGCTTGTGGGAGCTTCTTTTCATGCATGCGCCCGACAGTACCAATCCGGATCTTATTGTAGAGGGAAACACCGGTTCCTATCTTCAGATGGAAGGAAAGGAAATTTTTAAATATGCAGTAAGAGCGATGGAAGAGTCTGTCTGTGGTCTTCTCGAAAAAGAAAATATCAGCAAGGATACCCTCAGTCTGGTTATTCCACACCAAGCCAATATACGGATTCTCAATAAATTGTTGGACAGGCTTAATATTCCAAAGAGTAAAGTATTTATAAACGTTTCCAAGTATGGTAATACATCCGCTGCATCAATTCCAATCGCACTTGATGAAGCAAATTGCGGTGGTTTGATTTCGCAAGGCGATACAATTTTGTTTTGTTCCTTTGGTGGTGGTTTAACTTGGGGAGCAACCCTGATTAAGTGGTAAACAGGAGATAAAAATATGGATTATTTTCTATCCGAAGAGCAGCAGATGATTGTCGATATAGCAAGACAAATCACTGATGAACGTATAATACCCAAGCGTGCCGAACTTGATGAAAAGCATGAGTTTCCCAGACAAATTCTCAACGAGATGGCACAGGCTGATCTCTTTGGCGTTCCTATTCCTGAAGAATATGGGGGGTTTGGTGGCGGCTGTTTTGATATCGCACTCACAGTGGAACAACTAGGCCGGGGCTGTATAGGGGTGGGAACCGCTTTTGCTGCTAATTTTCTCGGAGTATACCCCATTATTATTGGTGGTTCCGAAGAGATGAAACAAAAATATCTTCCTGATGTAGCTACAGGTAAAAAATTCGGTGCTTTTGGTTTGACTGAGGCCAATGCCGGCTCAGATGCATCCGGTATTCAAACGACAGCCGTACTTGATGGTGACGAATGGGTACTTAACGGTACAAAGCAGTGGATAACCAATGGTGGTGAGGCTCAGATTTATTCAGTTGTGGCTATTACCGACAGAAGTCGGGGACCTCGCGGGGCATCATTATTTGTAGTTGAAGAAGGTGATGCCGGTTTTTCCTGCGGACCTAAGGAAAAGAAGATGGGGATAAGGTCTTCTTCGACGACCGAACTCATATTCAAAGATTGCCGCATCCCGAAAGACCGTATGATAGGCCGTCCCGGAACCGGCTTTATCACCGTTATGAAAACGCTGGACCTTTCCAGGCCTGGAATTGCGGCGCTTGCGGTTGGACTTGCTCAAGGCGCACTCGATGAGGCTGTTAAGTATGCTAAGCAGCGCCAACAGTTTGGGAAACCAATCATTGCCTTCCAGGCAGTTCAACACATGTTGGCTGACATGGCGATAGGCATTGAGTCGGCCCGTGCCCTTGTCTACTCTGCTGCAAAGCATATTCAGGCACATCCCAAAGATATGTCAAAGGCATCGGCAATGTGCAAAACATATGCGACAGATGTAGCCATGAAAGTTGCAATTGATGCCGTTCAAGTCATGGGTGGTTATGGGTACATGTGCGAATACCCAGTTGAAAAAATGATGAGGGACGCAAAAATTTTACAGATTTACGAGGGAACCAACCAGATCCAGCGTAATGTAATTGGGCAGGAACTCAATAAAGAATACTCTTGATTGAATTACGTTCTATCTATCGAAATATATAATGTTAGAGATAGATAAGATTTGTTATAATTACAGGTTGTTGAATGAAAATTATAGTATGCCTTAAACAGGTTCCCGATGCGAAGGATGTTCGGCTGGACCCTGTTACCAACACACTAGCCAGAGAAGGTGTGGAGTCGATCATGAATCCTTATGATCAACATGCCTTGGAAGAAGCTGTTCGGCTGAAAGAAAAACATGGGGGTGAGGTCGTTGCTTTGACGATGGGTCCTCCCCAGGCTGAAGAAATGCTCAGGTTGGCCATTAGTTGCGGTGCCGACAAAGCAGTCCTGGTTTCCGATAGATCATTCGCAGGAGCCGATACCTGGGCGACATCCTATACCCTCGAACATGCTCTGAAGAAAATTGATAACTTTGATCTGATTTTATGTGGAAAACAAGCCATCGATGGTGACACAGCTCAGGTAGGTCCTGGTCTTGCCACACGTCTCGGTATCCCTTATTTGACCTGCGTGCAAAAGGTGCGAGAAGACACGGACAAGGGGCTGATTGTTGAACGGATGATGGATGATGGCTACGATGTGGTTGCTGTAAACTTTCCGGCTTTGCTTACAGTTGTTAAAGATATCAACGAACCCCGAGTGCCTTCACTTAAAGGAAAAATGAAGGCCAAAAAAGCTGAAATACTCAAATTAAGTGCGGAAGATATTGGTGCTGATCCACTCTGTATAGGCCTTCCCGGTTCTCCTACTAAAGTTGTCAATGTGTTTCCGCCGGAGGCAAGAGGCGGAAGATCGGTTTTAACCGGCACACTGGATGAGCAAATCGATCAACTTGTCGAAAAGTTAATTCCATATCTGTAACAGAGCGGGGTATTGATTGTATGTTGAAAGTTAGTAAAGAGCTTTGTATAGGATGCGGGATCTGTGAAGACAATTGCCCGTTTGGTGCTATTACCGTTGTAGACGGACTTGCTGCTGTCGGCGACACCTGCACTTTGTGTGGAGCTTGTGTAGAAAGTTGCGAAGTTGAAGCACTTAAACTCGATGTGAAATCCAAGCAAATTCAGGAAGACTTAGCTGCCTGGGCAGGCGTTTTGGTCTTTTGTGAATTCAGACGGGGCGAACTTGCTCCGGTCTCTCTTGAACTTTTAGGTGCAGGGAGGCAACTTGCCGACAAGCGAGGTGTCCAGCTGAGTGCTTTGCTGCTGGGTCATGAAACTGGAGAGACTGCCAATTTACTTATAGGCCACGGTGCCGATGTCGTCTATGTTGTCGATCATGAAGCCCTTAGAGAATTCAGGGACGATTGTTATAGTGATGTCACAGCTGCAATAATCTGTGAGTATAAACCAGAAATCGTCTTGGCAGGGGCTACCGCCATTGGTCGTTCATTTATTCCTGGAGTAGCCACAAAATTAAACGCAGGGCTTACAGCCGATTGTACCAAATTGGAGATTCGCCAGGAGGATGGTGCGCTTCTGCAGACTCGACCTGCTTTTGGTGGCAATATTATGGCTACTATAGTCTGTGAGTCTACCAGACCGCAGATGGCTACAGTGCGTCAAAAAGTCATGAAAAAGATTGAGTTTGATGGTGCTCGTAAAGGGAAGATTGTTAAAATTTCTCCGACAGAAAAACAATTGCAGAGCCAGGTCCAGGTGCTTGAGTCTGTTGTGGGTGAAGCTGGTCGTGTCAATATTCAGGAAGCCGATATTCTCGTCTCGGGTGGTCGAGGACTTGAAAACGCAAAAGGTTTTGAACTGATAAGGGAATTGGCTGAAACGATGGGAGCAAAAGTTTCTGCATCAAGAGCAGTGGTAGACGCCGGGTGGATTCCTTATCCACATCAGGTTGGACAGACAGGAAAAACTGTAGCTCCTAAATTGTACATCGCCTGCGGCATTTCCGGGGCAGTGCAACATGTTGCGGGAATGCAGTCTGCAGAAACCATTGTCGCCATCAACAGAGACGAGAACGCTTCAATATTTAATGTTGCCGATTTTGGAATTGTCGGCGACCTTTTTGAAATCATTCCTAAATTGATAAGAAAAATTGAGGAGCGTCGCTAGCCAATGAGTCTGGAAGGAAAAGTTGCCGTAATAACTGGTGGAAGCCGGGGTATTGGCCGTGCAATCTGCATTCGTTTAGCCTCCATGGGAGCTTTGGTATACATCAATTATGTCAGTCGATCTTCAGCGGCCGAAGAGACGCAAAGATTAATTCTAGAGGCTGGCGGCAGAGCAGAAATAATATGTTTTGATGTAGCAGAAAGTAGTGCAGTACAGGATGCTTTTAAAAAAATTATTGGTGATTCCGGATCGGTTGATATCCTGGTAAATAATGCCGGGATTACGAGAGATGGTCTTATGGCAAGAATGAAAGATTCTGATTGGGATGATGTTTTGAATACTAATCTTAAGGGATCTTTTCTCTGTGCTAAAGCGGCCTCCAGATCAATGATGAAAAAAAAATGGGGTCGGATCGTTAATGTTTCTTCGGTTTCCGGGGTAGCCGGCAACCCGGGGCAGGTTAATTATTCAGCGGCAAAAGCTGGAATTATTGGTCTTACGAAGTCTATGGCAAGGGAATATGCTTCTCGTAACATTACCGTGAACAGTGTAGCCCCAGGATATATTGAAACCGAAATGACCGAGTTACTCGATGTAAAAACTCAGGAGCAGATTAAACAAGAAATTCCTCTTGCTGCCTTCGGCAAAACTGAGGATGTGGCAGGTGCGGTAGCTTATCTTGTATCTGAGGATGGCAGCTATATTACAGGGCAGACGCTCCATGTAAATGGCGGAATGTATATGTGATCCGGAATTGAGTTCGGATATTGTAGTGTAGAGTAAAGTACAATCATTGCACATAGTTTTTTGAACTATGTCAAATTTCAAGTAAGGGAGAAGGATAATGACAATTGAACAAGAAATGATAGACATAATAGTTGAGCAGTTAAGTGTTGAAAGTGAAAAAGTTGTTGCAAATGCATCTTTTGTTGATGACCTTGGAGCTGATTCACTTGATCTGGTTGAACTGATAATGGCAATGGAAGAAGGTTTTGATATCGAAATCCCCGATGAGGATGCTGAAGGTATAACTACTGTCCAAGATGCTATTGATTACGTTAAGAAACTGAAATAGATTCTGAAATTTAAAAAGTAGCAATTTTTGCATACCCCCGTTTACACGGTGCGACAGGAACAATAAATAAAAGGAGTAATTATTGTGAAGCGAAGGGTAGTAGTTACAGGTGTAGGATTAGTTACGCCTCTGGGTACCGGAGTTGAGAAGAGTTGGCGGAATATTTGCTCCGGAGTTAGTGGGATAGATCTGATAACTCGATTTGATACCAGTGATTATGCTGTAAAAATTGCTGCGGAAGTGAAAGATTTTCAGCCTGAGGATTTTTTTGAAAAGAAAGCTGTAAAGCACTTGGATCTTTTCGTTCAATATGGACTTGCTGCTGCCCAAATGGCCATGCAGGACAGCGGATATGTGGTTACCGATGAAAACAGCGGCAGGGTTGGTGTTATCACCGGGTGTGGTATGGGAGGTTTACCGACAATAGAAAAATACCATAGCGTAATTCTTGAAAAGGGATCCAAAAAAATTACTCCTTTTTTTATACCTATGGTTATTCCCAATATGCCTTCCGGACATATCTCCATGGCTATTAAATCCAAGGGGCCAAATCTAACTTTAACAACAGCTTGTGCTGCCGGCACTCATTCTGTCGGGGAGGCTTACCGACATATCAAATACGGTATGTGCGATATGATAGTGGCTGGTGGCGCCGAGGCTGTTATATGTGGTCTGGGAGTGGCAGGTTTTTCTGCGATGAAGGCTTTATCTACAAGGAATGAAGACCCGCAAAAAGCTTCAAGACCCTTTGATATGGATCGTGATGGTTTTGTTATGTCCGAGGGAGCCGGTATGCTCGTTCTTGAGGATTACGATCATGCTGTTGCCCGTGGAGCAAAAATATACGCAGAGGTTTGCGGTTACGGCCTGAGTAGTGATGCTTATCATATAGCAGCGCCTCCGGAGGATGGTGAGGGCGCAGCAAGAGCCATGAGGATGGCACTTGAAGATGCTGGTTTGATGGCAGAAGACTTCGATTACATTAATGCACACGGTACCTCTACCCCATTAAATGATAAGTGTGAAACCCATGTTATCAAAACAGTTTTCAAGGACTATGCCCATAAATTGGCGATCAGTTCAACCAAGTCAATGACAGGGCATATGCTTGGAGCTGCAGGTGGAATTGAGGCGGTTTTCACAGCGCTTGCTCTCCATTATCAAATCGCCCCTCCTACCATTAATCTTGAAAATCCTAGTCCGGAATGCGATCTGGATTATGTTCCCAAAGTTGCAAGAAAAATGGATATTCGCGCGGCACTTTCCAATTCTTTCGGCTTTGGCGGAACGAATGCTGTTATTGCAATGAAAAGGTATGGATCATGAATTTCTCCCGGAGAAAAAAGTGAAAATAGTAATTGGATCCGACCATGGTGGCTTTGAGTTAAAAGAAATTATTAAAGGAAGTCTTCTTGAGGCTGGACGTGATGTTGTCGACGTAGGTTGCTCATCAATTGATTCAGTAGATTATCCTGATTATGCAGATAAGGCAGTTTTGAGTATAGTGAATGGCGATTGCCAGTTTGGTATACTGATTTGTGGTACCGGTATCGGAATGTCTATTGTCGCAAACAGACACAGGAACATCAGAGCGGCTAATTGTTTTGATATAAATACCGCTAAATTAAGCAGGGAACACAATAATGCCAATATGCTTTGCCTTGGAGCACGTGTACTGGAAACGGGCAAGGCCATTCAAATGGTAACAACATGGCTAGAAACTGAATTTTCCGGGGGACGTCACCAGCTGAGAATTGATAAATTCAGTGAGTGAAGTGAGAAGACTTAATTGTTGATCTTTTTCAAAGCCGATTTTGCTGCAGCAAAATCGGCTTTTCTGTTTTCCTTTTCTGGTGTTTTGGTTATTTCTGTGGGATAGTTGAGACTCGCACAACATTGAGTGAAAAAAAATGTAAGGTCAGCTATAGAGAGTATAGTGAAGTAATAGAAGCAGATCTTAAAAGCGTTTAATATTTGTTTTGAGAGGTTTTCAATGAAATGTCCGTATTGTGAGCATCTGGATAATAGAGTGATTGATTCACGTCTCAATAAGGATGCAACAATTACCAGGAGAAGAAGAGAGTGTCTGGCTTGTGATCAAAGATTCACAACCTATGAACGTCTTGAAGTAATGTTGCCAATGCTGGTAAAAAAGGATGGACGACGGGAGGGGTGGGATCGACATAAGCTTGTTGCCGGACTGCAAAAAGCATGCGAAAAACGAAATGTCAGCCGCGATAAAATCGATGAATTTGTAGATACTATTGAACACAAACTGCAAGACTATGGGGCAAAGGAAATCCACTCTCAAGTGGTTGGAGAATGGGTAATGGAAGGACTGCCGCATTTGGATGAAGTCGCATATGTTCGGTTTGCTTCAGTTTATCGTCAATTTAAAGACGTTAATGAATTTATGGATGAGCTTAAATCGTTACTTGATTCCAGAGGGGCAAATGACGGAAAAGCAGGATGAAAAGTTTATGCGGCTGGCACTTAGAGAAGCAGGAAAAGGGTTAGGACGGACATCTCCCAATCCTTGCGTTGGTGCTGTAATTGTTAAAAACGGACAGGTCATTGCTAAAGGTTACCATGAAAAAGCAGGATTACCTCATGCGGAAATAAATGCGATACGCAAGGCTACCGAATCTTTGGTGGGTACAACAATTTATGTAACTCTTGAACCCTGCAGCCACACAGGAAAAACGCCTCCATGCAGCCAGGCTATACTCAAATTCGGTTTTTCACGAGTGGTAGTCGGCATGACCGATCCGAATCCGCTGGTTAATGGAGGCGGCATAGATTTTCTCAGAAATCATGGTATTGAAGTGAAATGCGGTGTACTTGAACAAGAATGTCAAGAACTGAATTTTCCTTTCATTAAACACATAACCCAAGGTATGCCCTGGGTTATTATGAAAGCCGGTGTCAGTCTTGACGGGAGGTTAAACTACCAACGTGGTTCCAGTGGTTGGATCACAGGTGAGCAAACAGGGTATGAGGTACATAAACTCAGAAACAGTGTTGATGCGATTGTCGTTGGCAGAAATACAGTTCAGATAGATAACCCCTCACTTACAACAAGAATATTACGTGGTATACCAAAAGATCCAATCAGGATAATTCTGGATAGTGATCTGTCAACTCCACTTAGTTCCAAGGTTTTTCAACTTAATTCAAAGGCTCCGACCTGGGTTATTTGTGCGCCGGATGCACCAAATCACAAAAGGTCACAATTCCAGAATCTAGGAATAAGATTGATTACAATTAATAGAACAGAAGGAGGATTGGATCTGCATTCTCTTCTAAAACAACTTGGGAAGGAGAACATTTGTTCCGTTCTTGTTGAAGGAGGAGCCAGTTTGCACGGTGCATTCCTCCGTGAGAAACTGTTTGATTATGCGCACCTTTTCTATGCGCCGATCTTTGCCGGTGATAGGGGTGTTCCTCTGGTCGAGGGATTTCCTGTGCGTGATCGCAATGCTGCTCCACGTTTGGTCAGGATTAACCATAAACGACTTGGAGACGATATTTTAATATCTGGTCAAGTAAGTTACCGCTAGGTAGCTTCAATTACTAATGGTGGCTGGGAAGAAGTTGCTACTGGCGTTGACTGAGGTAGATTTCACAATCAGCAAAATCTTTGAAGGTTATCGACAGGGTAATTTCATTCTTTTCAAAAAAGGCTGAATGAGATACTGAATGGTTTGCCGGGAGACGCAAGCTCTTGACCTTTTTTATAAATTTACTTTCAGCTGATGTGGATGCAGGGTTGATCTCATTTTGGAGAAGGTTGGCTAAGTGTTGAATTTTTTGTGGAACATTCATTTCTTCGTGGCTGAGTATTTCAGTAACTGCTTCATGCTGTAGGTAAGCAGTTATAGATGTTCCTTTCCGAAAGGCGATATCACGGATCAGGCTGAAAAATCTCCTCTGCTTACTATCTCCCATGCCGAGATTTACAAATAATTGTACTAATGCCCATCTATCGGATTTTTCTGGGAGAGAAAGTAACTCTGAAACCATTCGGTCCTGCAAGGAACCAGCGTGAATTTCTTTTATGATTTCTTCATCTTGCTGAAGAATATTCAGTAAGTTCGGGATGCTCGCCCGACCGTTCTTCAACTGAAGCTTTTCTTGGAAGGCAGTCACAATATTTTTCATATTTAAAAATCGTGAAGCTATTTCGACGAATCGGGCTTTTTCCGCGAGAGATAATTTGAAGGCACAACTTTGATCAGCCAGGATAAGATTGAGGATAGAGTTGTTCGGAGTATCTTTGTCAATAACCATGCAATCAACCAGAGACAGACCAATGAATCTTCTGATAAATTCCAATCGTCTCGCTCCACAAACCAGGGCAAAGGTGTTCTCCGAGTCAGCAATGACAAGAGGTGGATGAATAACACCATTTTGTGAGAGATCTTTTTGTAACTCAGCAGAGATAGTTCTAAAATCCCAAGGATGAAGATTCCATTCAGTGGTGAAATTGATAGATTCAAATGGTATTGATTTGCAGGAAAGAAACATGATCAACTTGTTAAAGGAAGTGTTAGTTTTTCGATAGAATTTGATGTGGTATTAAAATACCCTGAATTTACCGAAGTACATTCAGGGTAATAGGTTCAAAATACCGAAAGGAAAAGCTTAAAGCTCGTTACATCAAAAAAATGCATCAAAAATCGTTAATTTTTTCGCGGAGTATACCTGAGGGCTTAAAAGTAACTACACGACGTGCATCAAGTGTTAATTCCTTGCCGGTCTGCGGATTGCGGCCCCTTCGAGAATTTTTGTACTTCACATTAAATTTGCCGAAACCGCTCAAAAGAAGATCTGATCCATTTATCAGGGAATTTTTTGAAATACGAAGAAAAGCCTCGACAGAGTCAGTTGCTTGAGCTTTAGTCAACCCTTCATGATTCTTATACACTTGCTGCACTAAATCTGCTTTGGTAAGAGTCATATTTCCTCCATAATTGTCTGTTTTAGTTGTGAAACCCTCCTTAATGATAAACTTTCAAGAGGGAAAGTCAAACTTTCTATACAAGAAATAAACATATAATTCACTCATACGTCAAACAACAGAGGCAATTTTGAAAATTGGCAGATACATTGCGACAACAAGACCTCCAATCATACCTCCAAGAAATACCATCATAAAAGGTTCAATCATGGCTGTTAGATTTTCTACCGCCTGGTCAACCTCCTCATCATAGAAATCAGCAATTTTCTCCAGCATTGTATCGAGTGCTCCAACAGTTTCGCCAACATTAATCATCTGTACGACCATATTGGGAAAAACTCCACATTCCTCTAAAGGTTCGGCTATAGGTCGCCCTTCAGCGATGGAATCGCCGACCCTGAAGACAGCCTGCTCGATAACTTTATTGCCGGCAGTTTTTGCGACAACTTGTAGGGCTTCAAGTATTGGTACGCCACTTTGCAGCATTGTGCTAAGCGTTCTGGTAAATTTTGCAACAGCCACTTTACGAAGCAGAATGCCAAAAACAGGTGCCCTTAATAATCCTCTATCTATGACTATTCTTCCTTTTTCGGTAGTATAGATTTTTTTGACAATCATAACTACTATGAAAAATCCAATTATGAGATAAATGAAATTATGCTTAAAAAAATCACTCATATCTACAACAATTTGGGTCGGAAGCGGAAGAGATGAACCAAAATCTTCAAACATCTGAGTAAATACCGGTACTACAAAAACCAAAATGATGACAAGGATGAGTATGGAAATTGCGAGACAAATCGTCGGGTAGGTCATGGCACCTTTGACTTTCTTTTTCAAGGCCATGGACTTTTCCATGAAAGTGGCAAGTCGTCCAAGGATGGTGTCAAGAATACCGCCCGTTTCACCGGCCTCAATCATGTTGGTAAAAAGGTTGTCAAAGACTTTCGGTTTTTTTCGCATTGAATCCGCAAGAGTAGATCCTGCCTCTACGTCCTGCCGAATCTCTTCAATCGCTTTTCGAAAAGTTGAATTACTTTGCTGTTTTTCTAAAATTTCGATACCTTGGACCAGAGGTAACCCTGCGTTGATCATAGTTGACAGTTGTCGAGTGAAAATAACAATATCTTTACCTGTTACCTTGGGTCGAAAGAAGGAGATATTTGCCAAGAGATCCTTGGGCTTTTCTTTCACGACCGGGTTGGAAATTCTTAACCGTTTTACCTGTGCCAGTGCTGCCGGCAGGTCAAGCGCTTCAACTTCTCCCTTTCTGTTTTCACCGTAAGAGTTTTTCCCCTTCCATACATAAACTGGCATTTTGTCTCCGATTTTCCAAAACTCGTAATTTAAAAATGATCAGGTACTCGATTGTCTACAAACAATAAATAATATCGATTGTATATTATCATTTTCCATAATACAAGCTCATACCCATTTTGCGGTGTTCAATTTTTAAAAATGGTTTGGTCGAGAGAAGAAGCTCGCAGGATAATATTGAAGGTTAAAAAGTATAAAAAAAGCTTGTCTGCAGTAGTTTGCCTTGGTATACTAAAATGTTGCAAAATAGCTTTGACCATGTCAGTCGTCGCTTTGCTACGACTGTTGTTCCTGGCGTGAATTCGAAATGCCAGATAAGTGTTTGACCGATTGGAGGATAAATATATGCAGAACCAGACCACAGTAAATTATCGTGATGGTCGTTTTCAGCCTGTCATAGATAAATGTGAGGGGTGTGGACGTATTGTTGAACAAGAAGAGGTACAGTACTGTAAGAGCTATCTGTATCCAGCAGCGAAATGGAAGTTGGGTTTTTGTAATTTTGCTACCCATGCAAAACCTGAAATTAATATAATCAAGGTGAGAATCAATCCACTGAAGGCTGCCAAGCGGGCATCAAAGAGAAAATAGTTCAATAGAAGTGAGAAAAGGGGATCTGTATTTTAACAGGTCCCCTTTTTTTATCCATTTGTCTGTAAACGCTCTCCAAAAATAGCTGTTCCGACTCTTACAATAGTTGCACCTTCTTCAATGGCTATCTGAAAGTCACTGGACATTCCCATAGAAAGTTCCGGTTTTTCAATTTTCGGGAACAGACCTTTTTCTATAAATTTTTCCAGCAACAGTCGTAGATCTCGGAAATAAGGTCGTGACTGTTCCGGTTCCTCAACTAACGGAGGAATGGTCATCAGGCCGCACACTCTAATATTTTTCAACTTGTTCAATTGAATGAGCAATTCTTCTGCTTCAGTGCTTTTTACACCCGCTTTGTTTGCATCATCGCCTATATTAACCTGAATAAGCATATCCATAGTTTTGTTTAAGGACTGGAGGTGATTATTTAAAGCTTTGCCTAATTTTAATCTATCCACTGTCTCTACCATATCGCAAGTTGCGGCTGCTGTTTTTGCTTTGTTGGTTTGAAGGTGACCAATAAAATGAAAAATAACAGAAGAAGGGACATCATCTCTTTTGCTTTGTACTTCCTGAATATAGTTCTCACCAAAAATCAACTGGCCATTAGCATGTGCCTCTCTGATTACTGCAGCGGGAAATCGTTTGGAGACGGCAACCAGCTTTACACTGTCAGCAGCCCTGCCGACTCTCGTTGCGGCAATTCTGATCTTTTCTTTGACTTTCTGTATATTTTCTGAAATCATGGTTTGGATCATTTCCTGTTGAGTTTGAAGAGATTTATAGCATTAGCGGTGGTTTGTCTGCTGACTTGATTGATATCTATTCCTCGAAGATCGGCAATCTTATTTGCAGTATACAACAGGTAAGAAGGCTCGTTCCGTTTGCCGCGATATGGGTGAGGAGCGAGAAAAGGACCGTCAGTCTCTAAAATGATCGAAGTTATAGGGATTTTACGAGCTACTTCATGAAGTACTGTAGCGTTTTTGAAAGTTACAATCCCGGGAATAGAAATCAACATGCCGAGGTCTATTACTTTATGCGCAAAAGCAACATCGCCGGAAAAACAGTGCATAATTCCCCCATAGTCAAGGGGCTTACTTTCTTTGAGAATTTTTAAGGTATCGTCGTTAGCATTTCTGTTATGGACCACCACCGGCAGTTTCAGTGCGTGGGCCAGGTCAAGTTGCCTTTTGAAATGTTCACGCTGTTTGATAGGATCAGAATGTTGCTTTACATAGTCTAAACCAATTTCACCGTAACCGACTATATACTTTCTGTGATCTACGTAGAGTTGTTCGAGTTCAGAGTAGTGGCTTTTGTTAAGATCGTTGACATCGTGTGGATGAATGCCGATGGTGGCGGATATCTGCTTATATTTACGAGCAAGACTCACAGCACTTCTGGAACTGGCTATGTCAATACCAATAGTTACAATTTTTATAATGTTACAGGCCTCAGCCTGGTCCAATACTATTTCCAGATCCGTACCATAGGCAGCCATGTCAAGATGACAATGTGTGTCAATAAATTGATTTTGGTGAGATGGTGGTAAATCTTTTTCCTTTGTACTCAATTTTAATTCCCCTGACTTTTCGTTTAATGAAATTGACAGAAAACTACAAATTAACATTTTATGCCAAATTTCTATGGTAGTGATTGAAGAAACAAAAGCAACAAAAAATACTTTTCCAGGGTATCTGCAGGATGAATTTGCAATAAATAATAAATAAATATAATATAATATATCTTCATATAGATAAAAAACTATCGTATAGTGATAAGAGCAATATTTTATTGAATTTTTTGTGGGTTACGTGGAAAGATTTCCTCTTTCATCAACCGAATGCCAAAGGGCGCGGATTTTATAACACGTTAACATTTGCGCTTCGATATTTTGTTATGTCAAAATAATTTTTAGGCATATTTTTCCAAGCTGATACCAGCAATCAACATTTACAATGAGGTTTGTGGCATGAATTATGGGATCGTCAGTCAAGAGCAACTCGAGCAGATAGATGGGATTTTATCAGACAAGCTGATAAAGCTCGGCGTTGATTGTGTCATTATAATAGACATGGCTGGAAATATTATTACTGCAAAAGACAATGGCGAAAGCAAATATGACGTCTATTCCTTTGCAGCGTTGGCGGCTGGAAATTTTGCTACTGTTGATGCCATGGCCAAGCTTGTTGGTGAGCAGGAATTTTCACTGTTGTTTCATAAGGGAAAGGATTCAAACATTCATTTTAGCAAAATCGATGATGAACTGCTTCTGATTTCAATGTTCGGCAGAGAAATATCCCTAGGCTTCCTTCGGTTGAATGTTGTTGATGTTATTGAAAAAATAAGGAATATTTGGGATAAAAAGTAGAATTGTGCAGCGTAATGTGACCCAAATATTTGAAGAAGTCAATCAATGACTTGATCTTTCTGAATGGAAAACGATAGGGAGCGGAACGTTGAGTTTTATCAACTTAAAGGACAAAATTGTTCAGGTTAAGGTAGTATATTACGGTCCGGGGCGGTGCGGGAAAACCACTAATCTGGAATATATCAATCGTACGTACCGCAAGCAGATTGTCTCAGAGATGGTAAGTCTAAAAACACATGGGGACCGAACGTTGTTTTTTGATTTTCTTCCTTTTGATATGGGACAGATCAAAGGCTACGATATTAAAATTCAGCTCTACACAGTGCCGGGACAAGTTAAATACAATGCAACCCGAAAACTTGTTTTGAGAGGCGTGGATGGGATAGTCTTTGTAGCCGATGCGATGGAGAAACAAAGAGAAAAAAATATTCGATCTTTAAACCAATTACATGAAAACCTTCAATCATACAAGGAAAGTATCTTCAAAATCCCACTTGTTATGCAATACAATAAAGTTGATCTTAAAGAGCACGGTATTCCGGTTCTACCAACTTCGGTTTTGCAAAAAGATCTTAACAGTCGATTAAAGGTGCCCTACTTTGAGGCAAGTGCAATTACCGGATATAATGTCGCCGCGACACTGAAGAAAATTATTTCTTCATCGGTGATTTCAATACAGAAAAAATTACTCTAGAGAGAGCGCTGTGGTGAAACAGTATACCGAAAATCAATATGACGACGATCTGACTGTTGGAACCGATGACTATGATGATTCATATTACACTGGTTCCGTTGACCTTTTTGAATTCTCAAATGATGAAGAGTCGCCTATCAGTCGGTTAAAAAGCCTGATCCTCTCTATTGATTGGGAAATAACAGATGAGGTCCTCATGCAATTCAATGAGGAACTGGTTGATCTTCGGAATATCTGGGCTGGGGAAAAAATAAATCTGGTTTATGTCCAGGCTCTTGAAAAAATCAGTAAATATATTTATCAAAAAAAGGCAGATTCTCACCCCAGTGCTATAAAGTTGCTTCTTACCCTGTATCATAATCTTGAAAAAATCGTTTCTTCATTTGATCTCTCCGAAGAGCAGAAGAAGGAAATACTATTGGAAGATGTTAAAAGATTTGAGAGTCTTAAACATCATATCAGTAAGCAACCTGAGATCGTTGATGTAACACAACCTGTTAAGCCAAATGTACAGAAAGAATCGGGAACTAATTTTATAGAAAATGATCTGTTGAATCTTAAAGCTATAGTGCTCGGAATTGACTGGGAAATAACTGATCAAGATCTTAATGAGTTGCGCCAGGAGGTGATTCGGCTTGAGAATAAATTTGCAGACAGCAGGCCAAGGCTGATCCTTTTACAAGGTATTGGAACTCTCGCCGCCTATATTAAATTTAAAAAGAGCAATGCACATGCGGATGCTTTTAAGTTATTACATCTGTTTTACGAAAGTTTAGAAAAAATAGTTGTCACACCGATGACCCTGAAAGAGGAAAAAGCCATTCTTTTTCCGGCAGTCGAAAGATTCAGCTCTTTTAAGGCGTTGCTTGGTTCTACTATTGCACCTGAAGCGATTAATAGAAAAGAGAATGAGGCAGACGAGGACTACAGCTCCACTGATTCAGTCGCTATTGCACCAGCTTTTGCCGATATTCCTGAAGACGAAACCATGGGCTTTCAAGCAGAAGAGGAGGCTAAGTCTCTTGGATTTGAAAGTTCCTACAGCGTCGATGACCATGTCGAAAGCTTTTTTATGGGAACCAGTTTCCAGCATGCAGAGCCTCCTTCTTTGGGTGACATTGAGCATACAGGAAATGAGGAAGATCAGGAAATTGCTCTTCAGGGTGTTGATGTGGAGATGGAATTCGGGGAGGATGTCGATGATATCATGCCAACTGAAAGTTATATTCCGGCTCCTGCATTGAGCATGATAAATGAGGAACAATTTGAAGGTGAACAACCATCGCCTGCTTTTCAAGGGAACGACCTTGAAGAGGATGAGGAATCAGGTGATTTAGAAGATAGCCTTGACTCGCTTTCAGAAAATTTTGAAGACACTTTTGTAGATTCTTATTTTACAGAGGAGGAGGCAGGGAAGGCGGAACTTGCTTTCAGTAAATTAGATAGAGATATAGTTCTTCAAGGGGTAGATGTTGAAACTGAAGCTGATGATGATTCGGATGAAGAAGCACTGCCTCTATTTGGAGGAGAGTTGGCCCCAGCCCTTGAGGGGAACGATGAAGTGAGCATCTTTAATGCTGAAATATTTGAAAATTCCGTGGAAATACAAAATATTGATGAGGAAATAGCCGGGACTCTGGGGGAATTTTTCGATGAGGAAATCAAATCTCACTTATCTGAATCAACAGCTTTAGAGGATGCAGATTTCAGCATTACCTCAGAGCAGGTAGATTCGCCTGAAGATTCTACGGAATTCAGCGCTAATGACAACTTACCGTCTCCTGCCGATTCAAATTCTTTCCTACCTGAAAATTCGATTGAGGGAGAAAGAAATGAAGAGGATATTTTCGGATCAATTGAAGAAACAGCTGCTCCTGAAGCAGACCAAATATTACCGACCATCGATGGGTATCAGCCAGGTGTAGTACCTGGGCCTGCGTCTGAAACTGAATCTGAACCAGAACTTGAGCCTGAGCCGGAATCTGAGACTGAGATTGAACCAAGTGATGAAGCCATTGCTTTCATCTCAGAGTTGGAACAGGAAGAAAGCCTCAGTGATTTTTTCGATGAGGATGATTTTGAACCGAGCGTGGAGAATAGCTTAGCCGAGAAACGAGAAGAAGATTTTTCAGACATTGACGATCAGCTTGATTCTTTCTTTGATCGTGGAGAAAATGTTGAGGAACCTGAAGAAGATAAACTGCTCTTTATGCAGTCGGATGAAATTGTCGAGGAAGTGGGGATAACTGCTGATGTAGAAATAGTTTCTCCCGCCCCTGTATTGCAAGGTATTGATGATGAAATTCCGGGGGACGAAATTCAGGAGGATGATGTTCAGGAGGATGAAGTTGTTTTTGAGCTGGTTGAAGAAGCAGGACAGTTACCTGATTTCGAACAGCCTGATCAAGCATTGGAGGAAGAAACAGCTCTTGACGGGTCATCATCTGCAGGAGAGCCAAATATTGATTCGTCAAACTTAATCATTGAGCCCCAAGGAGAAAACAGAGAAGTACTCTCAGAAACTCTCGCGTCTGATTTTGACAGGGAAATGACTGCTAATGCCTATGAACCTTTGAGAGTCTGTGTGGAATCCCTCGGTGTCGAACTTGAAGATAAAATTATTTTGGGTCTCTGGAAGGAGATTGACCAGTTGCAGCAGAATCTTTCAGGCAAACCACTGGAGAAGACATTTCTGCAGTTGCTTTCCACCATCTCACGACATATTGATCAGAATCGTTATGACTCAAGTGCTGATGCCTATGTTTTACTGCAGTCTGTCTCTGATGCCTTGAATAAATCGCAGCAGAACGATTTGTATCAAAATCAGGAATTATTACTGACTGAAACGCACAAGGTTTTGAAGTGGCAGGAGGATCTGTTGTCACAGCAGGTAGCGAGAAAAGAGTTGGAATTGACGATTAGTGACAGCGATCAGAATGAAGATGAAGAGGCTTCTGCTGAACCACAGCAGAACAATCTTGGTGAGTATACAGGAGAAAGATATGCCGGGGTTGAAGGTAGCAGTGATTCAGATAGCCAGGATAGCACAGAAGAAGCAATGAGTACGGTTCGGATCGACAACAAAATGATCACCGATGATCTAAAGCAGGAAATTTCAACTCTTCGTGAAACCCTGCAGAAAGAGATCGCGGAGCTACGAAAAGAGTTAAAAGGTAATTATCTTTAAAATTTTTTTTCAAAAATATTCGAGTAAAAAAGGCTATCTCTTGCAAGGAGATAGCTTTTTTTTTTGCATCTCATTACCTGCTCCAGGCGATACAAGACAAAATGATGTAGCAACTTATAGAGCAACCAATAAAAATAACCAAAACCCGGAAAAATTTATTTGCGGGGTGGGCTGACAATAAAGCAGCTAGAACTACTCCCGGAACACCAACTCCCGCCACAAGCGGAGGAAGATATCTTAGAAGTTCCTGAAGTCCAAGAAAAAACCATGGTCCTGGCAAATAATTTATCCCCAGACGATATGGTTCAAATGGAGCTGATACAAACACTGAAAAAATCAGCATAGAGGCGATAAGAGGCAGGTGCTCACGAATTTTAATTCGGTATATGCGTAAATGATTCCAAATGAAAATCAACAAAAGAATATCTACGGCAACAACATGCTGTATATAGACTTTTCTTAACCCGCTGTTGCTGACATCAAAAAGGAGATCATTGAGCGGATGCCCCATTAAAGGTATCGCCTGTATAATATTTTCAGCGATTATTCCTGCTGAGGATCCGGTAAGGTCCCCCCTGAGAATATAACCGGTAAAGAGCAACAGGAGGGTAAGAGGAAGACTGCCAATCAACCGCATCCACTCCAGGTTGCTGTAACTCTGGGTTTTATGATAAATTGTGAGCGAATGAAAGCAGCAAAAGAAAAAGAAAAATTGACTGGAAAAGAAATGTAAAGATCGAAAGAAGCGTCCGTAGGGAGCGAGCAGATCAATAGCTGTTGTCGAGTAGAAAGGATTAAGATAATCATACTGCAAACCGACTATCACCCCAGAAAGAAGGGAAATATAGAATGCTATAAGTGCCCATGCACCCCATTTGATTTCTTTTAAGGCAGAAAAATACCGACTGAAAGCAATAATGGGCCAATGAAGGGACTCAGGTAGTGACAACATAGAACGGTTCTTCCTGTCTCTTTTCGACAGGAAAGAAGGTGAGAGATTTCTGGGCCGGACCCTTGATGACTTCCCCAGTTGCCACATTAAAACGGCTCTGATGACAGGGGCATTCTAAAATATCCCTGTCTTCATGATAATTGAGCTTACAGCCAAGATGTGTACATTTTCGAGAGAGCGCCCAATATTTGTTATCTCTGTCGAAAAGGATAAAATCGGTTGTGGTTAAGACACCTGAAAGAGGTAACCGCTTGTTGATGTTTACATAGGTGGGCTTTTTGGGAATCTTGAATCCGGCAAATTGTAAAACAGGGTAAAGAAATGCTAATGTTCCAATAAAAGTCAAACAGGTTCTTCTGGAATAAATCTTCTGTTTTGCCTTTTCAGTAGTATTCATGGCCTAACTAAAAATTTTTGTTTCAGCATTTCATTTACGTGGGGAGGAACTAAGTCGCTGACATCACCACCATTTCTAGCAGCGTCTTTGATGATTGATGAACTGATATAAATCCAGCGGAAGCCTGGCATAAGAAAGACAGATTCGACTTCACGCTGGAGTTTTCTGTTCATAAGTGCCAACTGGAATTCATAATCAAAATCAGATACGGCCCTGATTCCTCGAACAATAGCCTTGGCATTGTGCCTATAAGCATAATCGACTAAGAGTCCCGATACTGATCTTACTTTGATACGTTTTTTTCCTTTAAAGGATTCTTCGATCATCTGGATTCTTTCTTTCAAGGTAAAAACCGGATCTTTCGCAGAGTTCACCGCTACGGCAACTATTACTTCATCGAAAAGATTGAGCGCCCTGTCAATAATATCAACATGTCCCATGGTGATGGGGTCAAACGTTCCGGGATAGACTGCAACTGATGGTTCACGCTTTTCCTCGCTGGTCATTATACTCTCTTTCTAAAATTATTGAGGGTTCGTTTATTCATGTGACAGGTTACATCTTGCTGCACTGGAAAATCTATAAAAGAAAAACGCCGTTTCACCATAAACTCGCTTATCAGTTTGTTCAAGCCTTGAGAGGGACGCTGGTAAATCGACATTATATCTTTCCTCCACTATTAGTAGGCCATCTTGAGTTAAAAGGCTACTATTGTTTAGAAATTCGAGCACAGAAAGAGACATGTCCCGGGAATAGGGGGGATCTGCAAAAATGAATTCAAACCCTGATTGTGTCTGTTTGGGTAACTGGTTAAGAGGGAAGCTTACGGATAAATCATGGTTAATGACTCTTATCTCACAATCACCAGAATAACCAGTAAGGCAACGGAGGACGTTTTGCTTTATGAGTTCCAATGCTAAACTGTTGTTGTCTATAAAGACTACAAACTGGGCATTGCGACTGAATGCTTCCAGTCCTAACGCACCTGTACCGGCAAAAAGGTCAAGAACTTTCGCATGTTCAATTCGCTTGCCAAGTATATTGAAAAGAGCCTCTCTTGCCCTGTCGGAAGTGGGACGTATGCTTTGTTCGTGCATAGGAGGGGTGAGTAATTTACGGCCTTTTGCTGTTCCGCCAATAATTCTCAAAAGTAGTCGATTGGGTTAAGATTTTCAAGAATTAGGTCGTAAAAATATAATAAAATAAATAGTACCGAAAGGTGCTGGAAATGATCATCGGAGGTAACCAAGGACGGTTTCACCGGCACGTACCTTGTCGCCCTTTTTGATAAGCACTTCGGTGTCAACAGGCAGATACAGATCTACTCTTGAACCAAACCGGATGAGTCCGAACCTTCTCCCGCGAACTGCCTCGTCACCAGGTTCCAGCCAACAGACAATTCTTCTGGCAATCAGTCCGGCTATTTGTACAAAGGCCAAAGTTCTGCCTTGCTCTGTTGATATAACGGTTGCACAATATTCGTTTTCCAAACCAGCCTGGAGACTGTCAGCTGAATAAAATTTACCTGGCTTATATAGTATTTTTTCAACCTTACCTTTGAAGGGAATTCTATTGACATGAACATTGAAAATATTCATGAAAATTGAGATTTTCAAGGCCTCTCCCTCAGTAAATAACGTATCCTGAACCCTATCCACGTAGATAACTTTACCGTCAGCAGGGGAGACGAGAGCATCTTGTCCTGCTGAAACAAACCGTTCTGGATCACGAAAGAAACAGAGCACAAAAGTAGTTGCAATAAATGAAATTGCTGTTGCGACAGTCAAATCAAGAAGAGCAAGAATAACAGTACAGAGGACTGCGAAACCAATGAAAGGATAACCTTCCTTCGCTACAGGTACTTGTGGAGTCAGCATGAAAATGTATAACCTTTACTTGAGGGGTTGCTATTTTGTTTTATTCGCCCGTGACATGGCGATTATGCCTGTTCGAACGATTTCTTTAATGCCTATTGGACGTAGAATATCAATAACTGCCTGGATTTTCGAAGCTGAACCGGTGATTTCCACCGCGTAGCTTTTTGCACTGACATCCACAACTTTACCACGGAAGATATCAATAACACGCAAAACTTCAGCTCGGGTATGTGCTTCGGCTTTCATTCGTATCAGCACCATTTCCCGTTCGACATATTCCTTATCGGTTATATCGGTTACTTTAATAACATCTATCAATTTATGGAGCTGTTTGGTTATTTGTTCAACGACAGAATCATCACCCCTTGAGACTACGGTGAGAGAGGAAACACCCGGGTCGAGAGTTTCAGCGACACACAGACTTTCGATGTTAAAACCACGCCCACTGAAAAGACCGGTTACCCGGGAGAGCACCCCAGGTTTATTTTGAAGAAGTACCGAAATTGTATGTTTCATCTGCATGTTCCTGAGTGTTGAAAATTCAGATTTGCCATCATTAAATTACTCTCCTCGGGGTAATACCTTCATGGAATTCTATGTTAAAAACAGAAAAGAATTTCTACTTCACTAAACAAGCAGCATTTCAGTATTCGCTTTTCCGGCAGGCACCATCGGGTATACACCCTCTTCCTTTTCTACCTTGAAATCCATAATAACAATATTATCGGTCGCTAGGGCCTCTTTAATAACCGGTTCCACTTCACTTTTTATGGTAGCTCTTAGACCGACTGCTCCATATGCCCTGGCGAGATCGACAAAATCAGGAGTGACATCCATTGTTGTGGAAGCATACCGCTTGCTATAAAACAACTCCTGCCACTGCCTTACCATACCAAGATACCCATTATTTAATATCGCTACCTTAACCGGACATTTATACTGTTTGGCAGTAGCCAATTCCTGAATATTCATCTGGATAGAGCCATCACCGGCAATATCGATGACGGTTTTATCCGGAAATGCCATTTGTGCCCCAATAGCGGCAGGCAGGCCAAAGCCCATGGTTCCCAATCCACCGGAGGTAACAAAATGTCTGGGATAATCAAATTGATAAAACTGAGCTGCCCACATTTGATTCTGGCCGACCTCGGTGGTTATAATTGCCTTGCCGCCTGTAAATTTGTGGAGGGTTTCGATAATATACTGAGGCTTAATGACATCGTTATTCTCTTTATATGACAGAGGATGCTTTGTCGTCCATTCACAGATTAAGTTAAACCACGGTATATGTCTTTCTGCTTCATCTTCGAGGTTAATATTTGCTTTGGTATCAAACCACTCATTGATAGCTGCAAGGGCGATTTTACAATCGGCCACTATTGGGATATGGACTTTTACATTTTTGCTGATTGAGGTTGGATCAATGTCGATATGTATGATTTCAGCATGATGAGCAAATTCCTTAAGTTTGCCGGTCACTCTGTCATCAAAACGGGCGCCCACTGCAATTAAGAGATCACACTCCGCCACAGCCATGTTTGCAGTATACGTGCCGTGCATTCCAAGCATTCCCATGGAAAGCTCGTGCGAACCCGGAAAAGCGCCAAGTCCCATCAAGGTCATGGTTACCGGAATATTAAGTTTTTTTGCAAGCTCAGTAAGCTCACTGGATGCGTCGGATAAAATGACGCCGCCGCCAACATAGAGTACCGGTTTGGTAGCTTTAATGATTTTTTTGCAGGCTTTTTCAATCTGTACCGGATGCGGCTTATATGTTGGTTGGTAGCTCAACATGTTGATCGCTGATTTTTCCGGATAGATGAGTAAACTGCCCAAGATATCCTTTGGCAGATCTACCAGAACAGGTCCCGGACGTCCTGTGCGGGCAATATGAAAAGCCTCACGTATGGTTGGAACTAAATCCTCAAGTTTGCTGACTAAATAATTGTGTTTAGTGCAAGGTCTTGTAATGCCGACAATATCAACTTCCTGAAAAGCATCGTTTCCAATGAGCGCTCGAGGTACCTGGCCGGTTAGAACTACTAGAGGAATTGAATCCAGATAAGCAGTAGCGATACCGGTTACCCCATTTGTAGCACCCGGGCCGGAGGTGAGCAATGCAACACCAACTTGACCTGTGACCCTTGCTAATCCATCTGCAGCATGAACAGCACCTTGCTCATGTCGGACCAGGACATTTTCAATATCCGAATCCATCAAGGCATCGTAAAGGTCAATGACCGCCCCGCCTGGATATCCAAAAATTATTTTAACGCCTTCTTCCTGAAGACACCTTACGACAGCCTGGGATCCGGTAATTTTCCCCATTAATGTATTTCCTTATAATAATTGAGAAATTTTTATCGGCATTGAAGAACATGCTGAAAAACCAATGAAATTTAAACGAACCGAAAATATATCTGTCAAGTCAGGATATGTCAACCGGCAAAGGATAGTAAGGAACAAATGGCCTGAAAATACATGCTGCCAAGCTATATGTGAAAACAATTGTATTCTTTCCGTACACTGAAACCGGAAAAAACTCATCTTTGCTTTTAAGAAAAAACCAGCTTGACAACTTAAGTCAAAGATGTGTACTTTAACTGTCTTACTATAGGCAGGCAAAGAATATTTTTTTTTGTCTACAAATTCTGAAGAAGGCTATAGATATAGAACACTGCCTTTGAATCAGTAAGTCGACGAAAATAAATTAAAATTATACGCATGAACTTTTTAAACTCTCTTCTCTCTCTACTACCAGGTTATCTACTGCCGAATTCCGTGGCTGAGGTGGAGGAGTTGTAGTTTAGTTTAAAAACTCAAAACATCTAAAGGCCACGGTTGAAAAACCGTGGCCTTTTTTTTTGAAATTATCGGAATCAATATGTCGTCAAGGAGAAAATATGAATCCTGAGTTAGTAAAAAAATATAGTCCTTTTCAATCGATCAATTTTCCTGGTCGAACGTGGCCTGAAAAGAAAATCATAAAAGCACCTATCTGGTGCAGCGTTGATCTTCGGGATGGTAACCAGGCATTGATTCAGCCGATGAGTCTTGAGAAAAAACTGGAGATGTTCGCGCTCCTGACACGTATCGGATTTAAAGAGATTGAAGTAGGATTCCCCTCGGCATCCCAGATCGAGTATGACTTTACCCGGATGCTTATTGAAAAAAACCTGATCCCTGAAGGAGTATTGATTCAGGTCCTGACCCAGGCGAGGGGATCTCTGATTCGGAAAACTTTTGAGTCTTTAAAGGGTGCAAAAGAAGCAGTGGTTCATTTGTATAATTCAACGTCGACTTTGCAACGAAGAACCGTGTTCAAAATGAATCGAAAGGAAATCGTCGATCTGGCTGTTCAGGGAGCTACCTTGCTGAAGGAGGAGGAAAAGAAATATCCGGAAACCGTTTTCAGGTACGAATATTCTCCGGAGAGTTTCACTGGTACTGAACTGGGCTTTGCACTTGAAATATGTGAAGCGGTAATGGGTATTCTTCAGCCGACCTCGGAAAACAAGGTGATAATAAATCTTCCTGCTACAGTTGAGCTTTCAACTCCCAACGTATACGCAGATCAGATAGAATGGTTTTGCCGTAATATGTCGGATAGGGAGTCTGCGATCATAAGTATTCACGCGCATAATGACCGTGGATGCGCTGTTGCTGCAACCGAACTGGCTTTGATGGCCGGCGGAGAGCGGGTCGAAGGAACCTTGTTCGGCAATGGTGAAAGGACAGGAAATGTTGACCTGGTAACCCTTGCCCTGAATATGTTTACCCAGGGAGTCGATCCGGAACTCGATCTCAGCGATATAAATAGTCTGATTGACACTTATGAACGGGTGTGCCGCCTGCCGATCCATCCTCGTCATCCGTATGCCGGTGAACTTGTGTATACTGCATTTTCCGGTTCTCACCAGGATGCGATTAATAAAGGCATGCATGAATATAATGAGACAGGTTCGGGGCTTTGGGAAGTGCCATATCTCACTATCGACCCGTCAGATGTCGGACGTACTTATGAATCAATTATCCGTATTAACAGCCAATCCGGAAAAGGCGGAGTAGCCTATGTGCTGGAAAAGGAATTTGGTTTCAAACTGCCAAAAGGCATGCAGCCAGAGTTCGGCAAGATTATTCAGGCTCTAACCGACAAAGAGGGAAGAGAGCTTATGCACAGTGAAATTTTCAGCTCATTTGAAAATGAATATTTCGCTTTGACCACCCCGTATGAGCTCGATACTTTTAATGTAGTCAAAAGACATAGTAACAAGCAGGAAAAAAGTTCCTATGCGGACGTTGAGGCCGTTATTCTGGTTAATGGCATTGAAACAAAGGTTACTGCATCCGGCAATGGACCTCTGGATGCCTTTTGTTCGGCATTAAAGCAACACATAACCGGGGATTTCACACTTACCAGCTATCACGAGCATGCTTTGAATGGAGGGTCAAGTGCAAAAGCTGCAGCGTACATCGCGATCCAGGCTCCAAGTGGTTCTGTCACTTGGGGTACGGGGGTTGATACAGATATCATTATTGCTTCAATAAAAGCTGTTTTGAGCAGTTTGAACCGACTCGAAAAAATCGCTCATGACTAGAAGAACAAAGACACTGAAGGGGAAATGATCAAAATCAGTAAGTAGTTGCGGTATGGATGTTCCGTAACCTATTTGGCGAACAGATAAGTGGCTATACCAATTGCTGCAAGCCAGATGTTGGTGATGTTTGATATGGTTATATTCAATATTGCCGCGAGAGTTTTTCCTCTGCTGAGCAGTGCCAGGCAGGATTTGAATTCCGGCCAGCTCGTCAAGGTGGCAAGAATTATAAAGCCGATAACCCCCTTGGGTGCATTGGAATGGAACGCTGCAAAAGAGACAACCGGATCGAGATAATATCCTGAAATTGTTAAGCCGACTATTGCTGGTATGAGCCAGAATGACGGTTTAAAAGAGTACTCTTCTACTTCTTCAACAGCAGCTTCTTTTGGGCGGATGAAAAAGAAAATGAGGGTAACAGGAATACAGGCCATCAACCAGAAAATATACTGGGAAGGGGTCAGCAGAAAGAAAAAACCAGCGAAGGTTGCGGTGCATACGAGTGTAGCGACAGTGTAGATTTGGTTTGTGGTAAAAGTTTTAATTCCCTGTTTGCAAATAATTGCTGCAGTTAAAAGGAGAAGAGGGTTTACGAAGTTGGATCCCAGGGGAGTGGAGGCAGCAAACACTATGTCACCAACAAGTAAACCGACCAGCAAACAAACAGCTTCGGGGCCGTTAGTGATAAAACCTGTTAATGTACCGATACCTCTGTTGTTTTTGAGACATTCCATGATTATTTCAATGGCAAATCCGATACAGAGCATTTCAATGATGATGCCGGCTGCTCCGGCAATGGCCAGCAAAGGTTCTCCGTCAAAGAGCAGCGAGCTGCCGATAAAGAAAACAAAGACTAAAGCCCAGGCGACAAAATCCAGCAGACCAAGGGAGTTTGTGAGAAATTTCTTCAAGATATGATCAAACGATTAAGGTGGTTGGAATCAGTGTCTGTTGCTGGCTATGAAGTCAGCAATACTTGTTCTGCTCATAAACAGCGCGCTTAAAATCCTGTCGTTTATTTTCAGTGCGGGAATCATTCTGATACCAGCATCCCAGCTTTGTCTTGGAGCAACCATTACATCGACTTCTTCTATTCTAATTTTCGGATCAAGTGAGGCTATTTCTTGTAGATATAGCCCAGCTAAATAACAGCGGGGACATAAAGCAGACTTATAGAGGGTTATGTGCATGAGAGTTGTAAACAGGAGTTTGCTTTTGTGACTGGACTTAGTTCTGATTTGAAAATGCCTCATTAAAGGTGAGAACATAACTATTCTTTATCGCTTTAACAACAAAAAGACTGAAATGAGCATGATTTGTGATGTCATGGGTTCTTTCTCCTGCTATTGATCGGCACATTTTTTATATACAGACTTTTTCCTTGTTGAGATATGCTATACTATACAAGTAACAGTTCTTTTACCCTCTATGTCAAAAACCAGGGCGAGAGTTTTTGAGCAATTGAAGTACAGAAGGAGCCGGCACTGTCGGTAATGGTGGCAATATGTTTATTTCAGAATATATGACCTCAGACCCAATCACCATTTCCACAAATTTCTATCTCCCGGATGCTCGTCGTGTTATGAACGAGAATAATATCAGGCACTTACCTGTAGTTGATCGAAAGAATAAGCTGATTGGCATCGTCTCTGACAGAGATTTGCGATCAGCCTATCCATCATCTGTCACCTCGAATGGGGAAAAAATTCTAGCTTTTGAACAGGTAGAAAAAACCACGGTTGAGGATATGATGACAACCTCATGTTCCACCCTCACACCCGATGCGACTCTTGATGATGCATTGATAATATTTGACAGAGACAAAGTCGGAGGGATTCCTGTTGTCAATGAGGAGAATGTCGTTCTCGGCATTTTCTCAATCCTTGATCTCACCGCAGCCTACAGAAAACTATTTGGGGTGGCTGAGGATGGTTCGATTTTGGTAGGGATTGAAGATGATGATCGTGAGAATATTTTAAGTGAACTTGTACTATTGCTGGAGAATAATCGAATTTTGCTTACACGTCTCATTCGACTGATTGAGGAAAATGAAGTGACAAAAATATATATGCGGGTAAATAGTCATAACCCTATGGCAGTATACAAGCTGCTAAGATCCAAAGGTTTTGTCTTGATAGAACCATAGAAATTCAATTTTTAATCAAAGCAGCTACATGGTAATCGAACAAACGATGTGCAAAAAATGTGGGAACTGTTGTAAAAAAGGCGGGCCCGCTCTACATACTCAGGACCTTCTGCTGGTTAAAAGTGGAAAAATACCGGTAAGCAGTCTGATAACAATCAGGAAAGGAGAATTGGCCAATAATCCTTTGACGGAAAAAATACAGCCGACGAATGTTGAACTGGTAAAAATAGTCGGTACGGGGCGGCAATGGGACTGTTGCTACTACGATGAACAATCTGGCTGTACCATTTATGAAAACAGACCCTTCGCCTGTCGTGTTCTGAAGTGCTGGGATACCGAAGAGATTCTGGGCCTTGTGGAAAAAGATACCTTAAGCCGTTTTGATATTCTTGATACCGACGATCCATTGATTCCGGTCGTAATGGAACACGAACGAATCTGTCCTTGTGATGATTTGGGCTATGTTCAGTGCAATCTCGGCCAGTTGTCTGATCAGCAAAAAAAAGATATGGAAAAACGTGTACGAACTGACCTGCACTTCCGAACAAGGGTTATAAAAGATTTCAAACTGAAAGTAAGTGGAGAACTCTTCTATTTCGGTCGACCGCTCTTTCAGTTGCTGCAACCTTTAGGGGTGAGAATATCTGAATCGTCGACTGGGATACACCTTAATTGGGGAAAATAGGTTCTTTGCCCGGGACTCTACCGGGCAAAGAAAACCTTATTTTCTGGTTACCAGGTTTTTCTTGCCAGCTCTTCTCCCCTGGTGGAGATTGTTATTTGCTCAACCGGAACTGATTTCCCAGCCTTCTCGATTGCCTTTCGAACAATGACATTCATAGCTGAACAGCAGGGAACCTCCATTATCAGAATTGTCAGACTCTTCAGGTTACATGTACTGATTATTTCGGCAAATCTGTTGACATAACTCTCTGCATCGTCAAATTTAGGGCAGCCCATCATCACTGTTTTGCCTTCCAGATACTTTTCCTGAAAATTCCGAACTGCCACTGCCGTGCAGTCTGCCGCGACCAGTAGATCAGCATTTTTTAAAAATGGGGCATGGGCAGGAATAAGGCGAATCTGAACCGGCCAATGGGTGAGAGCAGAATTCGCTGAACCGGCCATGGGTATCTGGGTTGGTTTGTTGGCAGATTGACAGGACGAACCCCCGGCAGGCACACCGGGTTTAAATGACTGGATATGTGTTGATGCGCATCCGCAATCCATTGTTGCAGGCTTTTGGGCCTCACTTTTCTTCTTTTCTTCTTCCAGGTATGCCTCAACTGCCTCTTCGTCAAATTCGTCAGCTTCCCGCTGTATAACCTGCAGCGCTCCGGTCGGACAGGAACCGAGACAGGCCCCTAAGCCATCGCAGAGTTTGTCGGCAACCAGTCTGGCTTTGCCGTCAATAATTTTCAGGGAACCTTCAGCGCAATCGGGCACACATTGTCCGCATCCGTCACATAATTCATCGTTAATTTGAATAATATTTCTTATTTCTTTCATATGCTTATCCTCTCGGCCAGGTTGTATAAGATTGTATCGAGCTGTTGCCATTGAAGGATCATTTTTATGTGTTGTCCATCATGTACGGCATTTAGCAGCGTTTATGTCTATATAGTACCACAGAAGGCATAGAAATCCTTGATTTGGGTCAAGTTGGGCTATTATTTATTGCTGAGTTATCATTTATCCCAATCGACAGAGAAGTGAGTAAGACGGTAAGTGTCGAGAAAAACAAAAAAGGCGTGATATCGTAATCGATACCACGCCTTATCTAGAGTGAATGGAAAAGAAAAAAATTAACCGAGTATGGTCTTCAGGTCTTCTTCAGGTGTTGCAGCGATAGGCTTACATGCAAAATTTTCAACCAGAACATTAAGAACGTTTGGTGAAATAAAGGCCGGCAGGGAGGGTCCGAGACGGATATCCTTTATGCCGAGACTGAAAAGGGTCAGCAGGATAACCACAGCCTTCTGCTCGTACCAGGAAAGAATCATGGAAAGTGGCAGATCGTTGACACCACATTCGAAGGCACCCGCAAGTGCCACCGCAATCTGGATTGCAGAGTAGGCATCATTACATTGTCCGACATCGAGAAGACGTGGAATCCCACCTATATCACCGAGTTTCTTGTCAAAGAATCGGAATTTACCGCAGGCGAGCGTCAAAATCATGCAGTCTTCAGGAACCTTTTCCACGAATTCTGTGTAGTAGTTGCGGCCGGGTTTAGCTCCATCACAACCGCCGACTAAAAAGAAATGGCGAATTGCCTTACTTTTAACCGCGTCGATTACCTTGTCGGCAACGCCGAGAACAGTATTGCGGGCAAATCCGCCCAATACACTCCCTTTATCGGTATCCGCGGGGAAGCCGGGCATTGCAAGGGCGCGATCGATAACTGGAGTAAAATCTTTATCCTCGCCGATATGGACCAGGTCCGGCCAGCCAACAAGACCGGTGGTGAAGACCCTGTCCTTATAGCTGTCGGCAGGTTTCTGAATGCAGTTGGTGGTGAACAGAATCGCACCAGGAAATTCCGGAAACTCTTTATGCTGATTCTGCCAGGCGGAGCCAAAATGACCATAAAAATGGCTGTATTTTTTCAATCCGGGATATGCATGGCAGGGCAGCATTTCACCATGAGTATAAATGTTAATACCTTTCCCCTCAGTCTGTTTCAGCAATAACTCCAAGTCTCTCAGGTCGTGACCGGATATAAGTATAGCTTTTCCGGCTTTGGCTCCAAGAGGAACCACTGTGGGAATGGGATGACCATAGGTGCCGGTATTGCCGGCATCCAGCAGTTCCATCGCTTTAAGATTTACTTCGCCGCATTTCAATGCCAGACCAACCAATTGCTCGAGACCTTGGCCGCTGTTGGTGAGTTCTGCCATAGTTTCATGGATATAGGCATAGATTGAATCATCCTCCTGGCCCAGAATTGCGGCATGATCGCCATAGGCAGCAAGTCCGCGAAGACCATAGACGGTAATTTGTTTCAGGGAGCGGAGGTCCTCGTTATCGTCGAGTTTGTTCATGAAATCGAGTTCTTCCCCCTGGGCAATAAGACCTTCGAGGGTTCCGGCTGGCGTAAAAGATGCAGCTGGTGCGGCAAAATCGACCGAACCACCGGCAGCGGTTACTTTTTCTTTAAAAGCTTCGCGTAATTCAACAGTTTTATTGATCCAGCTCTGGAAGCGAAGCGGGTCAAAATCAACGTTGGTGAGACACGCGAAAATAGCTTCAAGGCTGAAGCGATTGATGTCGTTGTCGATGAGACCAACTTTTCTACCAGCAACGGCGACCAGTGACAGACCTTGAACTGCATAGGTAAGCAGATCCTGAAGCGCTGCTACATCACCTGATTTTCCACATACACCAATCTTGGTACAACCGGTACCTTTGGCAGTTTGCTCGCATTGGTTACAAAACATATTATCCTCCTGAGACAAGTTTTTTGTATTCGTTTTTAGAATACTTGGTCTATGGAATGAGCGGTTGAACAGCTTGTTCAATTGAGGATAAAAGCCTTGCATTCCTCAATTGATGTTGAGATGAGTGTACAGAACAAATCTTTCATTATCTTTGATTTAGGTCAAGAAGGTAGTTATTTTTTTAATAACTACAATGCGAGGATAGCAAGAAGAGTTGAAGTAGTTAATTTCTTATAAGGATGAGCCAGATAGTCGCCATAGCTCTTTTGGGCGGTAAAGCCTGCGTTACTGAAAATGGAGAACCATTTGTCAGCGGAAAAGCCAGCTATGGTGTAGATAGAATTATAATCTTCTTTTTCCTCACCTTTCTGCACAGGACGAACCCGGTATCGTTCTTCTATTTGAACTGTCTGTGATTCAGGTTGATAATATTTGAGTATTTCCTTGATGATTTTGCCGCCGTCCAGGCGGTCAAACATCTGGAACTGGAAAGTCTTTTTTTGCCTGATGAAATCCTCCGTTGGAACAAAGAGCTGGACGAAAAGTTTGCCCCCAGGCAGAAGACATTGTCTGCAGCATTGCAGGCATTGTATGATTGTATCTTCTGAACCAAGAAGATTGAGTGTGTTGTAGGGAATGAGGATTGCATCAAAACGTAATGAAAAAGCCAGATGGACCATATCCATACAAAGATAACAGGGAGAATGCTGAGAAGAATTTGTCTTTCTTTGAAGAGCCCGCCGTAACATGGGGATGGATATATCTATACCGACAACAAAACGACTCTGACCTCCAGTTTCTGATAGTTGCTGTGCAATGCGGCCAGTTCCGCAACCCAGTTCCAGAAAATTGCCCTGTTGTGAAAGAAATTTTTCAAAGAAAACGATATCAGCAGTATAATTATCCATTTCAAGAGCGTAAAAATCACAAGCGAGCTGTTCTGGCAAGGAAAGAAAGACATCCTTGGGTTCATCAGCATAATCTTTATATATTGTTGTCATATGCGAGCAAATAAAAAGGCGGGAGACAGTAACCGTTTCCCGCCGGCTGGTATTTTCGATTACTAGAAAAGAAATCCTACACCTACAGTAACGACATGGTTTCCGTCACTGCTGTTGTCTTCAATGTTGTTGAGGGCCAGATTATCAAAAAACCATTCATACCGGTATTTCACTGTGATAAATGTGCTGTCATTAATGAAAGACTTGAAGCCGATCTGCGGACCCAAGGTTCCTGTTATGTCATCTTCGTTGTAGCTCGCGCCGATGAATGCGCCGATAAATGGCTGAAAAACATCGTTGTTTGACAAGCCGAGGAAATGATAGTTTACAAATGGAATGGTTGAGGCGGCCCATTGATCATCACCGCCATCGATAAAACTGTATCCCAATGATTGAATCAGGCCAAATTCCAGGTTTTTGGTGGTGAAATATCCATACTCCACCTCTAAATTTAAAGTTCCAACATCGGCACCCTGTGCATGGAAAAAACTGCCTCCCAATTGTAGGGCGCTGTCACCACTGCTTTGGACAGCCTGAACTGAGCCAGCCATTCCTGTTATCAGTAAGGATATACCTATCACTCCTGCTCTAAAATATATTTTTCTCATTTTTTCCCCCTTATTATTATTGTTGTTGATAAACAGACAGTTCTGGATGGATCTGCTCAAGATTTTCCTTTGCCTGTTTATCGGCTTCGGATCTGTCTATATCGCATTGAATCTTCCTGATATCAAAACTCTTATATTAAGGTGGTCATTTGGTTGGTGTATACTCTATAGACAGCCCATTTACAAAAATTATTCTTATAAATACAGTATCATAAGTCTCAATTTCAATGTGTTATTACTGTTTTAGCAGATAGTATGATTGTAAAAAATAATTATAAAGATAATGATTACAATATAAACTGTGTATCATCCTGTTTTTAGGTTTTTAGACCAATATATTCAGATGGTTGCCAGAGTAATTTTACTTCATTCCGAAGGACTCGGATCGTTTCTCCCTCTGGTAATATTTTGTGCTGTGAGATGCAGAAAATGCAGCCGATCGAAAAAAATATCTTACAAATTCTGATTAAAATTGATATAGCTTTGCCAGTTTGGACAGCATACCGGTCGCGGACCTACCCGGTTTAATAAAACAAGGACAAAAAAATGAAAACGATTGTAATTTGTTCCGGCGGACTGGATTCCGTCACCCTCGCCCATAAAATAGCGGTCGAAAATGAGCTGATCGGGCTCGTTTCCTTTGATTACGGCCAGCGCCACAAGAAAGAAATCGATTACGCCAGAAAATGTGCTGACAGGCTCGGCACTCCCCATCAACTCATAGACATCTCCCATATTGGTGCAATGCTGGGAGGATCTGCCCTCACTGATGATATCGCCGTGCCGGATGGGCACTATGCCGAAGAGACCATGAAAATTACGGTTGTGCCAAACCGGAATGCCATTATGCTGGCAATCGCCTATGGTATTGGTTCTGCTCGCGGAGCGGATGCGATTGCAGCGGCCGTGCACGGGGGGGATCATTTTATTTACCCTGATTGTCGGCCTGCTTTTATCGAGGCATTCCAAACAATGCAGAATTATGCACTGGACGGCCAGTCGAACATCAAACTCCATACGCCATTTGTCATGATTTCCAAGGCCGATATCGTTTCAGTTGGGCAAACCCTGGGGGTACCATTTGAAAAAACCTGGTCATGTTACAAGGGTGGGGCTATGCATTGTGGTCGTTGCGGTACCTGCGTGGAACGAAGAGAGGCCTTTCATATTGCCAAGGTGCCGGATCCCACCAAGTATATAGATTCAGAATTCTGGAAAACGGCAATCCTGAATGCTCAAAATAATGGTGTTATATAAATGTTTAAAATAACAAAAGAATTCACTTTTTCGGCTTCTCATCAACTGCTTGGGTTGCCTGGTGATCATCCTTGCGCAAGGCTGCATGGACACAATTATGTTGTCGAGATTGAACTGTCGAGCAATGAGCTGAACCACCACGGTTTTGTGCGCGATTATCGCGAATTGAATGCTTTAAAGACATATATCGATGATGAGATAGATCATCGGCATCTCAATGATATATTCGCCGACGACTTCGTCACTGCCGAATACATAGCGAAACATTTCTATGATTGGTGCATGGCATGTTGGCCTGAAGTTACTGCGGTACGTGTCAGCGAGTCGCCAAAAACCTGGGCAGAATATCGGCCATGAATGTGTCTGAGGCCATCTGTATCAGTGAGATTTTTGGACCCACAATTCAGGGAGAGGGAGCCTTGATCGGTCAGCCGACCGTCTTTGTTCGCACGGCAGGCTGCGATTATCGTTGCTCATGGTGCGACACTTTATATGCAGTGGAGAATCTCTTTCGTAAGGATTGGACAAATATGTCGGCTGAGGAAATCCTTGAAAAAGTCCACATGCTTTCCGGTGGGCGCCCTTTGCTGGTTTCTCTGTCCGGTGGCAATCCTGCGCTTCAACCGTTGGGCAGATTGCTTGATCTGGGAAAATCATCGGGTTTTACCTTTGGCCTGGAAACGCAAGGCAGTGTGGCAAAAGATTGGTTTTCTAAACTGGATTTCCTGACGCTCAGCCCAAAACCTCCTTCCAGCGGCATGGCAACCAACCGCCAACAACTGCAGGAGTGCATAGAGGCTGCCGGAAAAGCATTGACGACCCTGAAGTTTGTTCTTTTGGATGAAACCGATTATCTCTATGCACGGGAGGTCGCTGCGAACTACCCTTCTCTTCCCGTTTATTTGCAACCCTGCAACCATACTCCGCCGAATAGCGTAGCTGAAGGAACTGTCGAAATGGAGGAGATCAATGAGCGGATGCTGTGGATTGTAGAAAGGGTGATAGCCGATGCATGGTTTAACGTGCGGGTTCTGCCTCAGTTGCATGTGATGTTGTGGGGGAACAAGCGCGGTGTTTAGTGACTTAGAAATTCTTTTCTTGTTTTTAAAAAAGAATTTTGTGAAGGAACTTATCCCGCTCTTTTCAACGGGTACCGTTTGTCGTGGACAGCGAAAATGAAGGAGAGGAAAATGAGCAAAGAGACTATCTATAGTAAACTGACGCAACTTGGAGGGCAGGCGAAATTACCTGCAAGCCCAGAAGATGCGGTACTGGAGCGGGTGGCGAATCCACAAAAGGGCATATTATATGCCGTGCGTTTTACTGCGCCGGAATTCACCTCCCTCTGTCCTATTACCGGTCAACCGGATTTTGCGCATATTATGATTGATTACGTTCCGGGAGAATGGTTGGTTGAGAGCAAATCCCTGAAATTGTTTCTCGGATCATTTCGTAATCATGGCGCTTTCCATGAGGATTGCACAATCACAATAGCTCTTCGACTCATTGAATGCTTACAGCCACAATGGCTCCGCCTTGGCGGGTACTGGTATCCGCGGGGCGGAATTCCCATTGATGTCTTTTATCAGACTGGAGAACCACCCAGGGGGCTCTGGATTCCGGATCAGGGTGTAGCTCAATATCGGGGCCGTGGGTAGCCAGGGATTCACATTTCAGACGGATTTTTTAAATTATTAAAAAAAAATGGCAAAGCTGAAAAACAATTCAAATCCAACTGTTTATTCCACTGTACATGGCAGAGTTTGTCCAGTCTGTGGCAATCCAGTAAAAGGTTGTATCTGCAGCAAGAAAAAACCCGTCGCGACCGGGGATGGGGTCGTCAGGATAGGCAGAGAAACAAAAGGGCGCAAAGGAAAGGGAGTGACGATAATTTCGGGAGTCCCGCTCGATCCGTCCGGCTTGCAGGCATTAGGAAAAGAGCTGAAAAAAAGATGCGGTTCGGGTGGTACGGTAAAAGACGGCACTATTGAAATTCAGGGTGATCACCGGGATATGCTCCTTGAAGAACTGCAAAAACATGGTTACAAAGTGAAACGCTGCGGTGGGTGAATGCGGGCAGGCGATCAGCGGTCTTTCTATAAAGCCATTGCTGTATTAAAAAAGTCTGTGGACGATCCGGCCATCACACATGGTCATCTCCACTTTTGTTTCAGGGATAATCGCGGACGGTCCGGTAAGGATGTTTTGGCTGAGAACTGCCAGGTCTGCCCTGTTGCCCGGTGCAATAGTGCCCATGTCGCCGGCATTATGGACCGCTGCCGGAGTTGAGGTATAGGCATTCAAGGCCTCTGCGACGCTGATCCTGGACTCAGGATGCCAACCATTCTTCGGCGTGGAATTGAAGCGTTGTCGGGTTACCGCTGCATGAATGGCCGGTAGCGGATCGGGATTGCAAACAGGACAATCTGAGCTGAACATGACTGGGGCTCCTGTATCCATCAGTTGCCGGAAGGCATAGGCCCATTTGCCCTTTTCTCCTATGACGCTGTCGATCAGATTTATATCAAGAATCATATTACCAGGGGTAACGCACAGTGCCAGATTCAGTCTGCCGAGCCGCCTCATGTCTTCGGGACGGATCATCTGCACATGCTCAATACGATGACGAAAGGCTGGCGGTGTAGAGGCCTTTTTCCTCTGCGATACGAGCTTTTCAAATATGTTGATCAGCTCCCGGTTGGCACGATCGCCAATGGCGTGGACCATGACGGCGAGACCCGCATGGTCGGCTTTTTCGATTTCTTTCGCCAGTAGTTCCATATCCATCAGCGGCATCCCGCATTCGGCATCAAGGTAAGGATCTATCATCCAGGCCGTGCGCGCTCCCATACCGCCGTCTGAAAAAAACTTCACATGGCCTGTCCGCAGCCTGTCGTTTCCGAAACCTGAACGAAGGCCAAGAGCAATGATTTCGTCGAGTCGATGGCCGGGCAAACTCATCCAGCATCGAAGATTGAGAAGATTGTTTTGATCAAGCTCTTGAAAACATTTAAAAGATCGAGCGCCATCATTATCCGCCATCAGGCGTATGTCGTGAATACCAGTAATCCCCAGCTTATGAAGAGCCCCGATACCGTCCTTGAAAACATCGATCAATTGATCGGTCGGCGGAGCATCAATAGCCAGCCGTACCAGGTTGATGGCCAGCTCTCGCAGAATGCCGGTGGGCTCTCCTTCGGCATTTCGTTCAATCCTGCCTTCAGGTGGATCAGGAGTAGAGCTGTTTATTCCGGCAAGATGGAGAGCCGCGGAATTGGCGACCGCCAGGTGGAGATCGCATCGCCACAGCAGCACAGGATGATCCGGTGCAATCTTATCAAGAATGAAGCGATCAGGTTGGCAGGGTACACTCCAGTCGGTCTCGTTCCAACCCTGGCCCATGATCCACTTGCCGGGTGCAAGGGAATGGGTGCTCTTTTCAACGCTGGCAAGCAGATCTTCAAGGCAGCTGAGGTCGTCCAACTGAAGATCCCCACGTTTAAGCGCCCATTCGTAGAAATGGATATGGCTGTCGATAAATCCGGGGACGACCAGGCGGCCACCGAGATCGATCTTCTCCGTAGCAGCATCCTCCAGGTGGAGAATATCGTCGTTTGTGCCAAGAGCGATAATGCGCCCCTGGGAAATGGCAAGGGCCTGAGCATCTGGCAGAATGGGGTTATTGATATTCCCGCTGGCGAGAGAGGCGTTGAAGAGAATATATTCACATCTCCAACAATCTTTTAAGGTCGTCACAGTAAAAAACCTTGCTGAAAGGGATCGTTTGGATCAAGTACAAATTGATGAAGTCCGGTAATAACAGCACTTCCTCTGACCTGGCCGATGATACCGCTAAATTCTCCAATGGTCAATTCACGGACGATCCTGCCTTCGAAAACCGTGCCAAGGGGACTCTTGTTTCTATATATCTCACCGGGTTTGAGTCTGCCTTTGTGATGGAGCAGCGTTAACTTTGCGATTGTGCCAGTGCCGCAGGGGGATCGATCCATGTGTGATTCGCCGTAAGTAACCGCACTTATGCCATCTCCATAAGGGTCTTCGCCGTAGAACTCGGTAACATCAATGGTGTTTACCTCGGGTCGTTCAGGGTGATAGACCTGCAGCTGTCGGTTGGCTGAATCGATTATGGCCATGCCCAGAGAAATCAGTTCCTTACTGTTTTCGCTTGTGATCTCGATACCGAGGGATGCCGCCGATACCATGGCGAAAAAACCACCGACACAAACGAGATCAACGCTAACCTGGCCAAAACCAGGTACCTCCAACCGGCAGTCTGTCTGGAAGACAAAGGAGGGAACCATATTGATACCGACCGAAAGTACCCGGCCATCTGCAACCTGTGCATGGGCCTGCAGTTGGCCGGACGGGGTGTCGACAGTGATAATCGAATCCCCGTCTTCTGCCGCTATGATGCCGGTCTCGATCAAGGTTGTCACAGCGCCGATAGTGGCATGGCCGCACAGGTAGGGGTAGCGCCTGGCATCCATGTAAATGAGGCCGAACTGCGCCTCCGGGGTCACCGGTTGGGTAACCGCCGCTACGAACATACCTCTGTGCCCGCGAGGTTCCTGAGTCAGCAGCATGCGAAGCTGGTCGTTTCGCAAGGCAAAAAAATCCCGTTTTTCCTTGATGGTGTTTCCAGGGAGATCGTCTGCACCGCTTATCAATAATCTGGTTGGCTCACCTTGTGTATGCGAGTCAACAGTACAAAATTGATTTGGATATCGGCGTAAAAATCCCTTTTTGACCTGATCGAGTTTCAGCATAGAGAGCCTTTTTTTGAAATAAATCTCCCGTCCATAACATGTCAGTTTTCAATAGGGAGCAGGTGGCAATGATGCGGCGCCACCTGAACGCTGACCTTTTCACCGATATCATAGATTCTGGTCCTCATCATGCTGATGATATGAATTTCACGGCCTGCCCCGAGTTCGATAAAATAACTGACTTCTCCCCCCATATAGCTGAGGTCCTTGATTCGCCCTTCAAAGGAGTTCATCCCTGCTTCTGCATTGAATTCTTCTTTTGGGAAAAGATCAAAGCGCTGGGCGCGGACCACCAGCTCGACCAGATCACCCTTGTTAAAAGTACCTTTATTATCGGCAATGAGAAGGTCACCGGTTTCAATCTTAACATTGATATGATCGTCGCTGACGTCGACAACTTCACCTCTGATAAAGTTGGAATGGCCGAGAAAATCAGCGACAAAATGGTTAACCGGCTCATTGTAGACGGTCTGCGGGGCACCTTCCTGCTGCTTGCGACCGGCCTTCATTACCAGAATTTGATCAGACATGGAGAGTGCTTCTCGCTGGTCATGGGTGACAAAGATAGTGGTAACACCCAGTATCTGCTGAAGGTTGTCTACTTCCCGTCGCATTTCCTCGCGCAGGTTTTCATCGAGGGCGGAGAGCGGTTCGTCCATCAGCAGGACATCGGGTTCGATAACGATAGCCCTTGCCATGGCAATTCGCTGTTGCTGTCCGCCGGACAGTTGGCTCGGCATTCTCTTTTCGACACCGGGCAGCCGGACCATTTCCAGTGCCTGTGTTACTTTCTGCCGAATCTGGTTTTTAGAAATATCGCGGTATTTCAGGCCAAAGGCCACATTCTCAAAGATGGTCTTATGAGGAAAGAGAGCATAGTTCTGAAATATCATTCCCAGGTTACGCTTGTGGATTGGGACATCATTGATTCGTACTCCCTTGATGAAGATATCTCCTTCGGTCGGCTCTTCCAGACCCGCCACCATACGCAGCAGGGTGGTTTTGCCGCAGCCTGAAGGACCCAGCAGCGTAACCAGGCTGCCTTCTTCAATGTCAAAATCCATTTTCTCGACGGCCGTAACCTTGCCGTACTTTTTCATTATGCCTTTAAACTGCACCATAGGCTGTTTCTTGCCGGTTGCCAATGTACTCTAACTCCCTGTTCTTGTTTTGGTACCACAGGGCCGGGCACCTTTGTGGTGCTCGGAGGCCGGCCCTTGTTATCATACGAAACTATATCAATAAGAAAACAGTATCAGCTTCCAGCCTTGATGCGGTCCCATTTTTCAGTCCATTCCAGCTGATTAGCGTTCCAGTAGGCGGGATCGGCAAAGAGGTAACCTTCCAGCTTTCCGGTTGGATCGAAGGCCGGCATTTTCTTTATCTTATCAGTCAGCATAACTTTGGATGGATCGAGACTTGGTGGATAGTTTTGACCTTCGGAAACTGCTATGGCTGCAGCAGGCTCAAGCATAAAATTAAGAAGCTTCTGGGCCACTTCCATGTCGGTATCCTTCAGGACAAAGAGATATTCCATCCATGAGTAGGTGCCTTTGGGTGAGAGATAGCCAATGGGATGACCTTCCTGCTGAAGAGCGGCGACCCTGCCGGACCAGGCGACTGTAGCATAAATTTCTTCGTTGGCGAGAAGGCTCATTAATTCGGCGCCTGAACTCCAGTATTTTTTCATCAGGTCGCGCTGTTCACGCAGTGCCGACCATATCGACTTGAGGTCGGTCATATCGTTAGGGCTCTGGCCTGTATACAGTGCGGCATACCACATGTTGGTTCTGAAGTCTCCTCCCCAGCTGCCCAATTTGCCTTTTAGTTCTTTGTCCCACAGCAGTGCAACTCCGAGCTTTTCAGCTTTTTCCTTGCTAATTTTGTTGGTGTTATAAGCGATACCGGTCTGTCCGAGATCGTAAGGAACTGCGGAAAGTGTTCCATTGGTTATTTCACGCAGTGGTTTGATCATGGACGGCATGACATTTTTCAGATTGGGTATTTTAGCTTCATCCAGCACCGAAGCAAATCCCAGTTCGGCGTAACGGGCATAGTCAAAGACAGCACTGAGATGGGCGATATTAAATTCGCCGCCTGGCGGGTAGGAGGCCTTGACTCTGGTCAGGTAGGAATTCATGTCGCCGAACTCACCTTCGATTACTTCCAGTCCTGTTTTTTCTGTAAAGGGTTTGAAGGCGTACTTACGAAATGCTTCAGAGGTACTTCCTCCCCAGCCATCAAATCGTATTGACCCGGCCGCCCGGGCATCTCCTGACAAATTGCCAAATGGAGAACCCAGAAGACCTATGGAAGCCCCCGCAATGGCCAGGTATTTAAGGAATTGACGACGGCTGATTTGGCCATTTTTATACGCATCATAAACCCTGTCCAGTTTTTCATTTGTTACGGTAGTCATTGATTCTCCTCTTTGTTGTGTTGATATTGGATTGCTATGCCTTTACCTTTGAAAACTTGCGAGACAGATAGCCGGCCAGCAAGGGCGTGGCAACAGTCATCACAATCATCACTGCACCCAATGCGTTTATTTCAGGGCTGATTGAGTTTCTCAGCATACTGAAAATCTTGACTGGAACAGTCTGGTTCTCGGCTGTTGCCCAAAAGAGCGTAGCCGTTATGTCATCAAATGAGATAGTAAAGGAAAAAAGGGCGCCAGCGAGAACAGCCGGCAGTAGAAGCGGAAAAGTAACTTCCCTGAAAGTCTGGAAACCATTGGCACCCAGGGATTTCGCTGCTTCTTCATATTCCTTATTTATACCGACCAGTCGTGCCTGGACGATTAAAAGGACATAGGGCAGGGTCAGTACAACGTGACCAATAAGAAGCAGTGTAAAACTCTTTGGAAGCTGGAGAAAGCGTAAAAAAAGCAGCAGGGCCACACCCAGAACAACTTCAGGAATCATGATAGGTGAGAGCAAAAGCGTATTGAGGGTGTTTTTACCTCGAAAATCAAAACGTATAAAAGCAAGAGCTGCCATAATGCCAATAGCTGTTGATATCACAGCTGTCAGAGAACCCAGGATCAATGAATTTTTAAAAGCATCGAGGATCGAATCATTCCGGGCAAGTTTGATAAACCAGCGAAAGCTGAATCCTTCCATAGGGAAGATACCGAACTGTTTGGGATTGAATGCCAGTACCATGACCACGACTATGGGAGTAAACATAAAGATATAGACAAGAATTGTATGGAGTCTGATGAGTTTCCATCCAATAGAAGACTGTTGCATTGATTAATTTCCTTGAAAGCTTTTGAAGATTTGGTTGATACCCAGGTAACGGTTGTAAGTCCATACAATCACAAACAGCAGTGCAAGCAGAATAACACTGATGGCTGAGCCGAAAGGCCAGTCAAGGGTGCCGATCACCCGCTTGAAAATAAGATTGGCGATCATGTCGTTGCCTGGCCCGCCAAGGATCATGGGTGGCAGGTAAGTTCCCGCAGTGAGGACAAAGACCAGAAGACTTCCCGCGCTGAGACCGGGAAGGCTTAGGGGAAATGTCACTTCCCGGAAAGCCTGCCATTCGGTGCAGCCCATGGAGCGAGCCGCCTCGAGGAGGCTTTTGTCGATACCGTCAAGGCTGACATAAATGTTCAGAATCATGAAGGGCAGCAGGTACATGAGCAGTCCCATAAGGACTGTGAATTCATTGTAAAGCATAGGGATGGGGGTATCTATCATCCCAATTTTCAAAAGAAAATGATTAATGAGTCCCGAGTCGCCCATGATGTTGATCCAGCTCATGGTGCGGATGATGAAGCTGACCCAAAACGGCAGCATAATGAGCAGGAGAAATATTTTTTTAAAACGGCTGGTGCTGCGGTAAAAAAAATAGGCGGGGATATAGCCGATAATTATACAGAGAAAGACGGTCTCAAAGGAGATGCGAATTGTTCGAAAAAGAATTTTAGGGTAAAAGAGATCCTCGAAAAATTTGGCATAATTGCCAAACTGGAGGGCTGGAATATCAGCACCGCTCGGGGCACGGAGCCAGAAACTATAAACGACGATAAAGCAAACAGGAATGACGAGGAGTAAAAAAACCGCGGTCATTGATGGGGCCAGCAGGGCCCATGGCTTCCAGCTGTTAGATTTCATGAAAATTTAATTATGTTTTAACTTCTTGAATATATAAGAGTATTTCGGAGATAGACTTTATCCTGAAGTCTTCTTTTGTCTTGTTATTCTGCAAGCTCCGGCGAACGAGAAATAAGGCAGAGTGCCTTGGTGGTTGCTTTGAGTTCTTCATTTCAAAGGAGCCTCCAGGTTTTTTGATTTATTCCCCTTGAGGGGGTATTGATCTAAATGACAGGTGATCTCAGCAGTAGGGCAATAACTGTAGTTCAGAAGATGTGATTTACCTGCGTTGATTAACAGCAGGCAGCAGCTCCGAAAGAATCGTAGCCGTTTCTTTTATCATTTCTCCATAGGTTGCCATTATCTCTGCAACATTATGTTGCAATACTGAAAAATCGAAGGAAACTGCACCCACTCCCATGCCAGTAATGGGATCATACAGGGGCGCTGCAATGGCCAGGACGCCAGGCAGATATTCTTCATCGGCTATGGCAAACATGCGTTCCTTCGTATTTTTTATTTCCTGGAACAGGCTGACTTTATCGACGATGGTTTTCGGGGTCTTGCCTGCTAAATTCATCGTTGCAATCTTTTCAGCTATTAAATGATCCGGCAGGCTGGACAGATATGCCTTGCCCAGTGCCGTGTTATGCAGGCAGTTCCTGGAGAATTCCGGTAAACTGTAAGTAAGAGTCTCCTCTGCCTCTTTATGATAGATCCGCACCAGTGTGTCATCGACTGCAAAAGCAACATCGATGCTGATGTTTTTTTCACGATTGATTCGGTTAACAACTTCCTTAATTATTTTCAGATTGTCGGTAGCATGCATCAAATTTAGGCACATCAGTAAACAGTTTATTGATGGCCTGATCTTCTTGGTATTCGCATCTTTCTCCAGATATCCCATTTCCACCAGTGTGTTGATATAACGGTAGGTCGAGGTCATATTCAATCCCAAAGTCTTGGAGATTTCACTTTGGGTTAAGGCATGGGTATTCTTATTAAAAAGAGCAAGTATCTTCAGCCCTTTTTCCAGTGACTTTGAAAAGTAATATTTTCCTTTTGACATCTTTAATTGGGATGAATTATATATACACTATAATAGGTGATTGATTACTATTATAGTTAAAATGGCAGATTTGCCATTGAATGTCAATTATTATTTCAATATATCAAATAAAGGGAGCTTTAATGGCGCCAGATGATACAGTTTTAAGGGTTCTTTATCGGAATTCAGGAGAAGAAAACCAGGTAGTCCTCTCCGCCCTTACGGCAGCACTGAGCAGTTTCCTTGAACATCTGGGGGTAAGTCCTCTCGTTGACCGGGTCTTTGTTGAAGTGATACAGACCGGTGATGGCAAGACAAAGCTTGTCAGACTGATTACTGCCTGTGGATATGCCGATGATGCAGAGGGATTCTTTAAGGATATGCTGCAGCAGCTGGGCCGAGCTGATGGCACCAGAAAAATTGTTATCAACAATATAGAGATGCCTCACCTGCTGCTCATGGCCATCCTGGAGCTGGTGTTGCCCGGAAATAGATTTATTTCCATTAAGACCACAGAACAGCTGGAAGAGGTGACCAATATCAAACTCAAGGAGACGGATCGGGCTAATATGCAGAAGGTTATCAATACTTATCCGGTCCGCCTCTCCATGCATACCGTGCGGCAGATGAGGGTTTCCGGCAATGTTGCCTATCAGTATCTGCCCTTTGTCGAAGAACTTGATACCATCGGTCATACCAATACCTGGATCGGCCAGTTCCACCAGGGACTCCTCGAGCAGATGTACCAGAACAGGGTAATTTTTCTCTTGAATATGGCCTGTCCCGTTTATTGCAGATTCTGCTTCCGCAAACATAAAGAGGAACGAAACAAGGCTAACCCTACCGCCGAGGATGTCAGGGAGGCTGTCGAACTTGTAAAAAATTCTTCTTTAGTTAAAGAGATTGTCATTACCGGCGGCGATCCCTTCATGAACCGTGAAAATATGGCCAGCGCCATTGATGGATTGATGGAGGTTGCGCATGTACAGACGTTGCGCCTTGCAACCCGGTCAATCGCCTACTATCCGCACATGTTTCTGGCTGATGATGCCAGTCTGCTCAATTATCTCAAACGCAAGAACCTTGAGTTGCAGGCGCGCGGTAAACGTCTGGAGATTGCCACTCATTTTATCCACCCCGACGAGATTTCCCCGCAGAGCCTGATGATCATCTCCGAATTAGTTAAAAACGGTATTGTAGTTTATGTGCAGACACCTTTTCTTAAAGACTGCAATGACGAAGGGCCTGAACTGGTAAGGCTCTTCAGTCTGTTGCGTGGTGCAGGGGCTGAGTTGCATTATATCTATATTCCCTGCAGTCCCATTCATGGCAACAGTATTTACTGGTCGCCCATATCCAACGGTCTGAAGGTGGGCAATTACCTCAGGGCGCATCTTTCCGATCGTGTGGTACCAAGAATCTGTACCGCCACCCCTATCGGCAAGATCGACTGGAATTCGAGCGGCTGGGCCGTTGAGCCAGTCGAGGACAATGACAATTTTATCTGGATTCGCAGTCCCTATACCCCAAATTACTTCAAGGCTTTTGTCCCGATAGCCAATGAACTGGAAAATATCCGGGTCAATGAAGAGGGAACCATTGATATCCAATATATGGCGAAACTTGGCGATGACGCACTTTTTCTAGGTTCGCGTCCCTTCAGGTTTGGCGGCGGCATAACCCAGCCTGAAACGACAGAGGCTGTAATGGAGGCGATACTTGCTGGTGAAAAACTGTCGCCCTCTCTTGTCGATACCCGGTCTTTAAAAGTTTCCCGGGTGCATGAAACCCGTGTTGAGGTTGATGACCACTGTACAGAAGAAGATCTTTATTATATCCGGAGCGATGAGCGTATTACCGACGTGGTGATCATCTCCGAAAAAGATGGGGTGGAGTCATTATTCCAGGTGGCGAAAATTATCAAGGTGCTGGACGATATCCCCCATGTAAATGCTGTACGTCTGCGCAGTCTCATGTTCAACTATCAACCGGAGCGTTATACTGCCGAAGTTATCGATAAACTGGCAAGTCTCAATAAACTCACCGTTGCCAACCCGAAACGGCTGGAAATTGAAACCCAGTTTCTGATGCCGGATGAGTTTCGGGTCGAACATACCCGTCTGGCCAGGCTGCTGAAGAACAAGGGCATCACCGTCTATAACAATACACCGCTTCTTGGCAGGATCAACGACGCGCCGGAGACGATCCATCTGCTCGCCTACAAATGCCGGGAGGCCGGGATCGAATTTCATCATCTCTATGTCGCCGGATTACCACTGCAAAACCAATGGAACGCCAAAAACCCAGTTGCGCTCTATGATGTGGTGGATATTGCCACCAGGGTACGCCGCGACGGCAGCGGCAGAGAGGTTCCTCGCTATATTATCCGCACGGTTGCAGGAGAAGTGGATTTCGGGCTCTCGTCAATCATCAGTGGAACGGGTGAGGAACTGTCGCTAAAATTACTTCCCTATGATATTTTTTATTTCAAAAACATGGCGGCTGATTTTCAGTGGCCTGATGGAGTCATGGAAGATGATGACGGCATACCGATTGTACCGGTAACCGGTCTGTTGAAAACCACCGATTTTGCCCTGTCCTGAGGATAAATCATGCGCTATCCCTATATATTCTACAGTCGTAAGATGGAACACCAGCCTCTCTTTAAGGATTTGACAGGAGACCCCTATATTGCCGATCTCTCAAGAGACAGCCACCTCCTTGCTGAAATAGATATTCGCGATCAGCAGAGATTTCAGAAGATTCTTGAAGACCGAATGGGGCAGGAGTACAGCTGGGGACTGTCTGCTTATCTGGAAAACAGAGAAGCGCTGCTTTCCGATTGCCCCCAGATGGTGGCGGAAAAACGATTCATCCACCTGGGGCTCGATATTATTGTGCCCCTTGGAACACCGCTTCATGCACCGCTCCATGGTAATGTTGTCGAGAGCGGTTATGAAAGTGGTGAAGGTAATTATGGCAGCTTTGTCCTGCTCCGCCATGCCGGCAGATATTTCGAGACCTTTTACAGCTTGTATGGTCATCTGCGCCGCAGCAGTCTTCCCGAGATAAACAGAACCTTTAATGCCGGGGAACCCTTTGCTGAAATCGGGGATTTTGATGAAAACGGCAACTGGTTCTATCATACTCATCTTCAGGTTATCACTGAAAAGGGCCTTGGTGCAGGTTACCTCTCAAAGGGGTATTGCAATGAAAAGGATCTGTCGGAAATGGATTCACTTTGTCCTTCTCCCATTCCTTTATTTAAAGTGTTTTAAAGGGTTCTGGAAATTCATGGTTTTGCCTGAAACCAGGCATGATATGAGCCATTCCTAAATTTTCTTTAACCGCGACATTATCAAGAAATTCTTCGACCTACAGTACATTTATACAGGTCATCCAACACCACGTATCTTCATATATGCTCTTCAGGCAGCGGGGGCTGTCAATACTTTTCGAAAAGGTTCTGCCCCGGCAGTTTTGGCATATGATTTAATACTCTACTGTGGTAATTATTTTCTTCACACTGTTGAAAGAAATCCATCAGAACAACAGAATGGAGTATTAACCATCCATTTTTGATTTAAAATAATCCGGGTAATTGTCAATGAGAATCACAAGCGGCAAAATTTTCTTTTTCGTCGTATTTTTGGCGTGTTTAGCAGCAGTTATATTCCGGTTCGCCGGACCATTTCAACAAGGACAATTGCATTCCGGAAAACAACAAAATCGCCAGGCAGCACCGGTGGAAGTTAGAAATATAGAGCACGGTTCCATTGAACTGCTTCGGACCTTCAGTGGAGCGCTTGAACCACGCGCTGAATTTGTTGTCGCCCCCAAGGTGAGTGGACGGGTGGAGCGGCTGACAGTACATATTGCCGATATTGTCAAACGCGGAGAACTGGTCGGAGAACTTGATAACGATGAATACATTCAGGCGGTAGCTCTCGCCCGTGCTGATCTGGCGGTTTCAAAAGCCAATTTGGCTGAAGCCCTCAGTGCTATGGAAACGGCCAACCGGGAACTGGAACGGGTCATTACTCTTCGGAGGCGTGGGGTAGCCTCTGAGGCTCAGCTAGATACGGCCAGTGCCAATCAGCTGGCCAAAAAGGCTGAACATGAAGTCGCTCAAGCAAATGTTGTCCGGGCGGAATCATATCTGGAGACGGCCAATATTCGCCTTGGTTACACCAGAATCACCGCAGGATGGAGTGGCGGATCCGATCAGCGGGTGGTGGCGGAACGATATGTGGATGAGGGGGAAATGGTCTCGGCCAATACGCCATTGTTGCGTATTGTTGAGCTTGACCCTATCACAGGTGTGATTTTTGTCACAGAGCAGGACTATTCCAGGCTGCAACCAGGGCAGAAAATAGTGCTGGTGACCGATGCATTTCCCGGTGAGACATTCCAGGGACATATTGAGCGTATTGCCCCCGTATTCAAACAGGCAACTCGTCAGGCCCGGGTTGAACTCACCATTGGCAATGACCGGCAGCGCCTCAAGCCAGGAATGTTCATTCGTGCAACGGTGGTTCTTGGTCGCAGCGAAAACGCAATGATCGTACCCGAAGAGGCTCTTACCAAAAGGGATGACAGTACAGGGATTTTCCTGGTAAGTGAGGATGGGCTGAAAGTAAGTTGGCATCCGGTTGATATCGGTATTCGCAACGGCAACTTGGTTCAGATAGTGGGAGGGCAGGTATCCGGACGGGTGGTAACCTTAGGCCAGCAGTTGCTCAGTGATGGATCCGCTATTAAAATTGCCGAAGAAGAGAAAGTAAAAATTGACACTGTACCTGAGGTCGTACGCTGATGAATCTGCCAAAATTCAGTGTTCAAAGACCGATCTTCACCACTATGGTCACTCTGATCGTAGTCATTATAGGCTTTTTTTCCCTGGTCCGCTTAAAGATTGATCTGCTGCCGAATATAGAACTGCCGACCATCACTATCCGCACCGAATACGAAGGAGCAAGTCCCGAGGTGATGGAGCGGCTGATTACCGAGATAATAGAGGAAATCGTCGGCACAGTGCCGGGTGTTGAGGAATTATCATCACAATCATCTGAAGGCAACAGTTCTGTCCGGGTCACTTTTTCCTGGGGGACGGATATTGATACGGCGGCTCTTGATGTACAGGCCAAGCTTGAAGATGAGATAAACGAACTCCCCGATGATATCGTTCGTCCTCGCGTCAGTAAATTCGACGTCGCCAGTTATCCTGTAGTAATTTTAGGAATTTCAAGCAATCTTGATCCGGTAGAGTTGACCCAGCTTGTTGAAAACCAGGTTCGCTATCGTTTTGGGAGATTGGAAGGCGTCGCTCAGGTCGATTTGTTCGGCGGTTTTGATCGCGAGGTCAGGGTTGAACTGGATCCTGATCGGATAAAAGCTCTGGGGCTACCTATTGACCAGATTTTACAGGCTATCCGCAATGCCAATATCGATTTGCCGGCCGGAAAGATCAATCGGGGCCGTTACGAGATTACTCTACGCGCACCCGCTGAGTTCACTGATCTCGATCAAATACGCAACACCGTTATCTTTCAGCGCGAGGGAGCAGCCGTCACTCTGGGACAGATCGCCCAGGTGCGGGATACCTACGAAAAATTGAGACGAATCACCCGGATCAATGGAGAACGTGGTCTGAGGGTCGCTATTCGTAAACAGGCAGATGCCAACACCGTTGAAGTTGCCAAGGCCGTTCTGAAGGAAATTGAGGCGGTCAACAGGTCTTTTCCCCAGATGCACATCGTTCCCGTTATCAATCAGGGGAACTTTATTGAACGATCAATCGCCAACGTGGCACAGTCTGTCCTCTATGGAGGTGGGCTGTCAGTCCTCGTGCTGCTTTTTTTTCTGCGCAATATTCGATCTACTTTTGTTATATCTCTCTCCATCCCTATTTCAATCATAGCTACTTTCAGCCTCATTTATTTCGGAGGGTTTACCCTAAACCTCATGACCCTTGGTGGACTGGCTCTCGGTGTGGGGATGATGGTTGACAGTTCAGTGGTAGTTCTTGAAAATATTTTCCGCAGGCGCAACGAATACAAGGAACATCCGGAAGTCGCATCGGTAGAAGGAGCCCTGGAGGTTAGTGGTGCAATTATAGCCAGCACCATTACAACCCTTGTTATTTTTTTACCCCTGGTGTTTGTGCGCGGCGTTACCGGAGTACTTTTTCAGGAACTCTCCTACGTTATTATTTTCTCTCTCATCTGTTCCCTGCTTGTATCGCTCAGTCTGCTGCCGATGTTGGCTTCCAGAATCCTTGAAACCCCGGAACAGATGCAGAAACGTCGTGTCCCCTGGATTGAGCGATTGAAAAAATGGTCCGATGCCCTTTTTATCGATCTCGATAATGGGTACAGAAATCTGCTGCAATGGGTGTTGATGCATCGACTCTTTACTGTTTTTGCAGCACTGGCACTACTTGGCTTCAGCCTGTTGCTGCTGCCTTTCATAGGCACTGAATTTCTGCCGCCGAGCGATGAAGGGGAAGTGCGGATTACCGGGGAGATGGAGGTCGGAACTCGACTTGACCTCCTTGACCAACAGGCTCGCAAGATGGAAAAAATTGTCTATGGCGCCGTTCCCGAGGCCGTCTCTTCCGTTATCAGTATCGGCTCTTCAGGATGGCGGCCAAGCGACGCCACTAAGGCCGAGATTCGTCTGTCTCTTTCTCCTGCTGCACAGCGGGATCGTTCCAATATCCAGATTGCCAACGATCTGCGCCAACGACTGGCCGGACAAATTCCCGGCATGGTCGTTCGTACAATCGCTCCCCAAGGGCAGTTTCTCCTTGAACGATTACTTGGGGGCGTTGAAGGACTGACCATTGAAATTCGCGGTTTCGATCTACAGGTACTTGATATCCTGGTGGCGAGGACATCACAGATGATCTCCGCTGTTCCCGGAATTACCGACATCGAAACAAGCAAGGAAACCGGTATTCCCCAGCAGGAAATTCGTGTCGACCGCAACAAGGTTGCTGATCTTGGTCTGAGCGTTCGTGATGTGACCAGGGTTTTAGAAACAGCGGTGGCCGGTACCAAAGCAGGAGAGTTCCGTTCCCAGGGTGATTCCTATCGAATCTTTGTGCAGCTCCAGGATGCTGAAAATCGCTCTCTTGAAGAACTTCTTGATCTCACCCTGACGACCCGATCCGGAGAGCAGGTTGCGCTTCGCAATCTTGTTTCAGATGAGGCGAGTCTCGGTCCTATTCTGATCGACCGCATTGATCAGCAACGGCTTGTCACTGTGAAGGCCAATGTAGTTGACAGGGACATTGGCTCTGTTGCAGGTGAGGTACAGGCATTGCTTGATATGATCCCCCGCCCTGTTGGTTATGTTCTCCTGGTTGCCGGCAACTATGAAGAGCAACAGAAATCTTTTCGTGAGCTGATGTTTTCCCTTGTTCTTGCTCTCGTTCTTGTCTACATGGTGCTTGCCTGTCAGTATGAATCGCTGCGGGACCCCTTCGTGGTTATGGCTTCGGTGCCGGTTGCCGCAGTCGGGGTTCTGCTGATACTCTTTCTGACCGGCACGACCCTTAATCTCCAGTCGTATATAGGCTGCATCATGCTCGGCGGGATTGTTGTCAATAATGCCATTCTTCTGGTTGATCAGGCTGGACAGCTTGTCCGGAAAGGTATGTTGGTGAGAGAGGCTGTCGCGGAGGCGGGGAGACGACGATTGCGTCCTATTCTTATGACCACTCTGACCACTATTCTGGCCCTGCTGCCTCTGGCATTAGGCATAGGAGAAGGAGCGGACGCCCAGGCCCCGCTTGCTCGGGCCGTTGTTGGCGGTTTGAGCGGGTCGACTCTCATTACACTGGTTCTTATTCCTGCAGTCTATTCTCTGTGCCATCCCGAAAAGAATGGAGACCGGAAATGAGACTGCTCCAAATCTTCCGCTTTCAATTCGTATTCGCCATTCTGTCTGTTTTCTGCATAACTGCTGGTTGTGTACCAGTCGATCACTGGCCTGTCTATGATACGGCAATGCAGAAACCTCTTGACGATAGAGAAACCGAACCTGGTGTGATTCCAATTGAAATAGAAGTGCAGGATGACGGGCTATCCCCCACGATCGAACGGGCTGAGGACGGACCCCAACTTTCGGTTGAGCAGGCGGTTATGCTCGCCCTTCGCTATAATCGTGATCTCCATGTTCAACAACTCTCGCCGGTGATAGCCGGTACCTTTGAACAAATAGAGAGGGGAAGATTCGATCCGGAACTTTTTGCTGAAGGACAGTATTTCAAGGAAAAATTTACCGAAAAAAATGACAGCAATGGTGGTCAAGAGGATGCTTTTTCAAAGCAAACACTTATAACTGCAGGCGTGCGTCAGTCATTGCCGAGCGGAACGAGCGTAGAAGCCGGAATCGGTCAGGACCGTACGTTTACAAGTGGTGATCCGGATGAACAAAAGGCGCGTCTTAGCTTAAGCGTAACCCAGTCGCTGCTCCAGGGATTTGGCGCCGCAGTCAATCTGGCCAGCGTTCGTCAGGCTGAGCTTGAAACTTTGGCAAGTGTCAACGAACTGAGGGGTTTTACCGAATCACTTTTGGCTGACACGGAGACAGCTTATTGGCAATATGTACTGGCAGAGCAGGAAATTGCCATCTTTGAACAATCCTTGGCAGTTGCAAGAAAGCAAAGAGAAGAAATCGAATTGAGCATTGAAGTAGGTCTCCTGCCCGAGTTTGAGGTCGCTGCAGCACTGGCGGAGGAGGCACTTCGCGTTCAGGCACTGATCAATGCACGTAGCCAGCAGGAAGAGAGCCGCCTGCGACTGTTGCGGCTTATCAGCCCGACGCCGGATGGTTATTTTGAACGGCAACTCCTGACGACCAGTGAACCTCGTATCCTGCCGAGACAGATTGTCGATCTGAGTGATCGACTGCGGTTGGCAGAACTCTCTCGTGCTGATTTAAATGAGGCTCGTCTGCGGCTGCAACAAAATCGTCTTGAGACAATCATCACCCGTAATGGACTGTTACCCCGGCTTGACCTGTTCATCACCCTGGGGAAAACAGGCTATGGTGATACTTTTTCCGATTCTTTTCGCGAATTGAATGATAACACCTATGACCTTAGTGCAGGCCTTCGTCTCAGCCATATCATTGGCAATCGAGCGGGCAAAGCCCGTAATCTGGCATCATATGCCACAAAAAAACAAACAATGGAGGCCATCGCCAACCTGCTGCAGATAGTCCATCTCGATGTACGTCTGGCGGTTAATGAAGTTGAACGTCTTCGCCAGCAGATCGATGCCAGCCGGGCTACACGCACCTATCAGGAACAAACCATGAATGCGGAGAAAGAACGTTTTGCTGTCGGCACCAGCACGGCACTTCAAGTTGCTCAGGCGCAGCGTGACCTGTTGCTAACCCAGATTGCAGAAGTCGAGGCAATCGTGAATTACCGCATCGCTTTGGTTCAATTGTATTTGGCCGAGGGCAGCCTGCTCGAACGTCGCGGAGTTCAGGTGAAGTGATATAAGGATCACCAGTAAGAACAATGAGCTTTCATTCAATATCAGCCCCCCATAATAAGCTCCTTCAATTTATTGTGAAGTCATCTCTTCGATTACTTAATTTTCCGTAAAAATCTTTGCTTCTTAACTTCCTGGCTTTCTGATTATTCACGCTTATTTTGTAGTAACAATTTACCAAGGAGGGAGTAACAATGATTTTGGATGTACTGGAGAACGCACCCCAATATTTTGCACTGAATAAAAGCTTTGCCAAGGCTTTTGATTTTCTCAATCGCCCGGAGCTGATTGACCTGCCGGTGGGCAGATATGAAATTGAAGATGATCGAATATATGCAATTGTGGCAGTTGATCCTGGTCGTAAGAAGGAAGATGCGCAACTTGAGACCCATGAAAAATATATCGATATCCAATTGATATTGGATGGGATCGATACTATGGGGTGGAGATCAAAGGCATCTTGTAAAAAAACTTCCGGAGACTACGATCAGGAAATGGACCTGCAATTTTTCGATGATGAGCCGTATTCATGGTTGGCTGCCAAAAGTGGAATGTTTGCGATATTTTTTCCGGATGATGCACACATGCCATTGATCTCATCGGGGGAGCTTCATAAAGTTGTTGTTAAAATTGCTGTAGATCAAAGATAAAGAAAATGTTGATCAATAATGGTAACTTTACTCTGTAGTCTTCTGAGCTGAGTCTTTCAAAATAACAACTATGAAACTCAATCTGACATAGACCTATGTATACAACTCATTATGATTTAAAAATTAAGCCCTTTCAAATATCGTCGGATGCTACTTTTATGTGGCTTGGGGAAAAACATAAAGAGGCCTTGGCAACCTTGAGATATGGCATCCTCGACAATAAAGGTTTCCTGCTTCTGACGGGTGATGTGGGAACAGGAAAAACGACCCTGATTAACTCCTTGATTGCCAGTCTGAGCAATGATGTGATCTATGCCTCGATACCTGACCCCAGTCTGGAAAAAATGGATTTTTTTAATCACATAGCTTCCGCTTTTGATATTGGTGGTGAGTTTACCAGCAAGGGGAAATTTTTATCCAGTTTCACAAAATTTCTACAAAATGCCTACGCAAAAGGTCAGAAGGTGCTCCTCATTATTGATGAGTCCCAGCTTCTGACTCAGGAATTGCTGGAGGAGACACGACTGTTGTCAAATATTGTCACAAAAGACAGTAATCCGCTGCTTAACATTTTCTTTGTAGGCCAATACGAGTTCAATGAGGTAATAAAACGTCCTGAGAATAGAGCTATTGCCCAGAGATTAACACTCAATTATTATATCGAACCTTTAACCTTTGAAGAAACTGGAGAATATATAAAGCATAGATTGAAAATAGCGGGGACAACAAAAAAAATATTTAATACCTCTGCAATAAGGGAGATTTATGCTTTTTCACATGGATTTCCCCGGAGAATCAACATAATCTGTGATCATAGTTTAATGAGCGGATTTGCCGAAGATCTTAAAATGATCACTGGTTCAGTCGTTTTGGAGTCCTCTAAAGATTTGCAGATACCGGAGCGGAGAAGAGAACAGCTCCAAGAAAAGTATGATACAGTGAAAGCTCCTGAGGCTGTGATGTCTGGACAGCCCGGGCCCGTTACCGAGCAGCCCGGCGATCCGGTTGATCCGAGCCAGCTGGCTCAGACCGAAAAGCAAAGCGCGACAGGAAAGAGCGCTCTCGTCAGACCAGTATGGAGTTTTCTTTTGATTATTCTGGTTTTGATGTCATGTTACTTCTTGTTTCCTGATTTTATAAATAAAAAATACAGGGAAACTCTTGATTACTTGATGTCGTTTCAAGAAAAATTTGGTTTGGATGTTCATGAGTCATCCATAAAAAGCATTCACCAGGAGCTCCAGGCCAAAGGAATATTGCTTAAAAGTCGGAACGACACAAAATCTCCAGCTGCCGTTGACCTCTCGAATATTGCTAATAGTACTGATATTTCACAGGAAAAGGAGCAAGCTGAAACAGTTCCCGACAAGGTGAGTGAGCCAGGTAAAATAAATAAAAAACTCAAAAAATCCAAAGAAGTAGCAGTACCGGATAAAATAAACGTTGAGCCGTTGGTCCTTGAGCAAGAAAAGGAACAAACCGTACAATCTGCTTCTCCCGAGCTATTGGCTGCTGCACCAGTAATTCTTACTGAAAGCATAACCAAGGATATTTCTATTGAGAATTCTGATAAACAAATTCTTCCGTTACCCAAAGAAAATCTTGTATTACGATTCAAGTATGATTCAAATTTGTTCAGTGTATCAGATATTGAAAAAATGAAAGATTTTGCCAGAATTTTAAAGATGCACCCCGAGGCAATTGTCAGCATTTCAGGTTATACAGATTCGACCGGTGATGAAGGATACAACAGAAGACTCTCTCAATTCAGGGCGAACATGGTCAAGAGTTTTCTTATGGGTCAAAATCTGCCTCCTGAACAGATAAAAGCCCAGGGGTTTGGAAGTCAGAACCCGGTTGATTCTAATGACACGACTGAAGGCCGTACGCAGAACAGACGTGTCGAATTGGGCATTATAGAAAAAGATTGATCTTTTCCGGTGGGTCAGAATTCCAGTGGTTCAACGAAATCATGATCACTTTTTATGAATGGCAGGCCTAAGTGATAGGATTCATATTCTGTAGGCTTTTCGAAAAGGTCTGCACATTTCTTCTCCGTTTCCTGCCGGGCAGAACTCTTCATATATTTATCCCAATCCTCTTTCGAAGTCCACATGGACTGCACGAGGATCAGATTAGGATCGTCGCAGCCGTAGAGTGACTCAGAAGAAATATATCCTTTTTCTTTCATGGCTAATTTCCGAAATTCGTAAATCACTTCGGAAACATTTTCCTTATTGGCATGCTTAAATTTTCTTTTGATTAAAATTTTAATAGTCATGGTGTTCTGTCCTCCTTTACATTTGTATCGGTTTTACAACACGCATTTCCTGTGTTAATGAATGGATTCCATACAAAATATATTCCACACAAAGAGATTGTTGTGAAATTCAGCTGAACCATTCGAAATCACGAGTATTTATATCTCTGTTTGAAATTGAAGAGACTAGTAGCGGCTGTGACAGTTTCCGGAAATAGGGAAAAAATTCGAAAAAACGGACTGGAGAACACCTGTAATCAAAGAAAGTGTCACTCTCTTGCAGTCAAAAAACTTGTTTTATCTGTGGAAAATACAATTGTGTTTTACCTGGGTAAATGGTATCAGCAAAGCCACGAACTTCCGTATTATAAGGATTAAATTCCGAGCAACTCTACGTGATTGGGAGCATCCAGCGTAGTTAAATTTCATTACAACTGATTTTTAAAGACTTAAGGAGTAAAATATGACCCTAGCAAAAATCGGAGACACCGTCACCGTCCACTATACTGGTAAACTTGTTGATGGCAGCATTTTTGATTCAACCGAAGGAGAAGAACCTTTGGTTTTCACTCTTGGTGAAGGTGAACTTATTGACGGCTTCGAAGAAGGTTTACTGGATATGAAGGCAGGAGAGAAACGAACGATTACGCTCTCACCGGAGAAGGCCTATGGCGAACGGTATGAAGACATGGTGTTTGATGTCCCCCTTACAGAATTGCCAGATGACCTGGAAGTTGAAATTGGAGACGAACTTGAGTTTACCGACGAAGAAGGTGAGCCTGTTCTTGTTACTGTTTGTGAAATGAGCAAAGAATCTGTCACATTTGACGGTAATGCGCCTCTTGCCGGCGAGACTCTTATATTCGACCTTGAGTTGGTGGCTATTGGCTAAACTGACAAAACGCCTTGTTGTAAATGTCCGTTGGTGGCTTGATGGTTAAGTGGTTTACTTAATTATTTCCTTTGTCATATTTATTAATTCAATACAACAGTCAGGTAAATTATGGCCAGAATTGTCATCAGCGGCACAGGAGTGTTTACACCGCCATTTTCAATTTCAAACGAAGAACTTGTTCGTTCTTTTAATAGATACGTGCAAGCGTTCAACAAGGAGCATCAAGATGAAATCCTCAGTGGAACCTGTCAGCCTTTGGCTGAATCCAGTGTCGAATTCATTGAAAAGGCCTCTGGTATAAAAAGCAGGTTTGTCATGGATCGCGAAGGTGTGCTCGATCCAGAGATAATGTGCCCGCGGTTGCGCAAAAGGTCTGTTGAAGAACGTTCAATCCAATGTGAGATAAGTGTCAATGCAGCCAGAGAAGCAATGGAAAAGGCTGGTAAAAAATCAGAGGATATTGATGCCGTAATTGTGTCCTGCTCTAATACGGAACGATCCTACCCGGCAATGGCTGTTGAAATCCAGGAGGCGCTCGACATTTCTGGTTTTGCCTTTGATATGAATATTGCCTGTTCATCTGCCACTTTTGGTATTCAGACCGCTGTTGATTCAATTTTCAGAGGGAATGCCAGGGCAATTCTCATGGTGAATCCTGAAATCTGCTCAGGGCATTTGAACTTTCGGGATCGCGACAGTCATTTTATTTTTGGCGATGTATGTACGGCGGTGATTATTGAAAGGGAGGAATATTGCTGTAAAAGTAATGTTTTTGAGATAGTGGGGACAAAACTTGCGACCAAATATTCCACCAATATATATAATGGTTTTGGTTTTCTGAACAGGACAAGTCCTGTTCAGCATACCGAGAAGGAAAAGCTTTTTGTCCAGGAAGGCAGGAAGGTTTTTAAAGAGGTAGTTCCTTTTGCAACGGAAATGATTCGTAAGCATCTTGCAGAATACAACATCGAACCAACTGATTTGAAGAGGGTCTGGCTCCATCAGGCAAACCTTAATATGAACAAGCTGATATGTAAAAAATTATTGGGAATGGAAATAACAGATGATGTTACTCCTACAATTCTCGATACGTATGCCAACACTGCCTCAGCGGGATCGATAATCTGCTTTCATAAAAACCACGATGATATGAAGGAGCATGATCTTGGTGTAATTTGTTCTTTTGGTGCCGGTTATTCCGTCGGCAATATAATAGTACGAAAAATAATTCTATAATTTCTTCACGTTGATGCCGGTCATTGCCAAGTTCAAAAAAAATACTGGTTATCGGTCATACAAATACGATAAAATTGCAATGGTCTCATAAAAATAAGAATACGTAGCTGCTGTTCACTCATTGAACCAGCAATAAAGATAATCTTATCCTCGACAGGTTATCGAGGGAAATGTATGAAAACCCCAGTTAATAAATTTCAGGATGCTGTTTTCCTCATCGTAAGTGAGAATTCCTGCCCCTTTTATAATATCGGCGAAGAACTCAAAGTCGAAAATTTCAGTATGTCGGTTTCATCCTATAAACCGGGTTGTCTTTATTTAGCACAAAAAATTGCCAAGATTGTTACAGCAAAAGATGGAATCAGTGGATTTCCCCAGAATGACTCTAAAAAAGCTCGATTTGATTGTGGCGGTTGTGAAGGTCTGATATATTTCGAACATAAAAAGGAAAAAGAATTTGCTACGTTACAGATGAAATTACTTCAAGAGACAGAAGAGCGTAGACGGAAAGAACGTCTTAATCAGTTTTTTGGAGAACTTCGAAAACTTAAAATTTTTAAACCACTTGATGATCATTCCTTAAGCGAGTTAACCCTTTTGCTTGAGTTTAAGACTATTCTTGTTAACAAGATAATTATTAAAAAGGGTGCTCCGGGCACTAATCTCTATATTATTCTGAAAGGCAAAGTGGCTGTAATTGAAGATGATGGCTCAAAATTAGGAGAAGTTGGAACAGGAGAAATTTTTGGCGAAATGGGACTTCTTACCGGAGAACCGGTTACACATTCTATCCACTCGATGGAAGCGACTCAAGTTGCAATGCTGAGCGTTAAGAATTTCAGGGATGTTTTAAAAAAATACCCGGTATTGCAGCTTTTTCTGTTGAAAATGTTGGTAGATCGGGCTCAGACAATGACCCTGAGATCAGGAAATATTACCTCCGGCATGACGGGTGAATTAGCGGAAGTAAATGTCGTCGATCTTTTCCAACTCATCAATTCTTCGCAGAAAACAGGAATGATTGAATTAATTCTTAAAAATGGTAAGGCGTTAGTCGTTTTCAAGGAAGGCGAAATCATCTATGCACACTTTCTCAAGCTTCGTCAAAAAGATGCAGTGTATGCTGTGATGGGCGCAAAACAAGGACGCTTTAGTTATACAAGAGGAATTCCGAAAGAACTCGAAAATATTTTACCTATTGGAGGGTTTATGGCAATTATGATGGAGGGAGTGCAAAGAATTGATGAACACCATGCCTAACTACTGACTTATGCACCACCTCTTCAGGCAGAAACCTAATTTTTAATACAGCGGATAGGATTTACGAGGCTTTTTCTCTGATGATGCAACATGGATTAACGATTCCTTTCCTATGCAATCCTTAACATATTCCATCAACACTACCTTAACCAGTTCCTCACGACTCATTTGCTGCAGATATTCTCCGGAAGCCAGCAGATTCTTGAAAGGGTTGGAAAGCACTTCCGAATCGCCGGAATTTTCCAGTGCCTGCAGGTAGACAGAAACCCTCTTGCGCAGTCCCTGTTCGCTGCTCTGCAACAGTTGCCGATATTTTTCTGCAAGCACCGGCGCATCAGGCAAGCCGGGAGCCTCTATCACTGCCTTGAAATCTGACGCAAAGCGCTTAATTCCCTGCAGAATATGGCTTGACTTGACCATATTCATTTTGGCCCAGCCTGCATTCAGCCATTTGAAGGAAGCTACATGGATACTATTTGACGAGGAATCAGCAACGTAAATGAGAATAGAATGAGCCTGGTACATGTACGATTTCACCCATCCCAGTCCCATTATATTCAATCCTTTTTCTCCGGAATAGAGATAGTTCCAGTCCTTGTCGTCGCCTACTACGCAACCTTTTTTTCCCACTTCGGACAAATCGTTTTGACTTGAGACAGAAATAAGAACCGGACCTGTCGGGCCAGGTATTATGGTCACAAGTCGATCCTGATCGTATTTATAATAGCCCCCTGTATTGGTATCAGGAGTAACAACCTCCTGGTCTCTCGCACGAATCAAGCCGATGCCGTTAGCTGATTCTAAATAACGCGGCAACTCCCTTAGCTCATCATCTATCTGGGGGGTCAGCCATTTATGTTTTTGCAAAGATGACGGCATAGTGACATAGAGAGGTATTTCGGGATTGTACACATAGTCGAGCACCTGGGCAAGGTCAGCGTGGATGGAAAAGGTGTATAAGGCACCCGTGGCGCCCTCCCGCTCCCTGAGTATCATGCCTGATTTGGCAGGTTCAGAGCTGACGAAATTTATGAGTCCGGAGATCTTTTTAGGATCAAGGTCTGCCGAGGATTGGGACAGGGAAAGAATGTATTCCAGGTCAGGATAGACATGCATGGGTGCGGATTGCAACTCTTCACTGTTCGCGGGATAAACAGCTGTCAGCATCAGTATTATTGTGAAAATGTAACGAAATGGCATAGGACAACTCTGCTTCTGGTTCTACAAGAAAATTTAAATCTGCCTCAGAACGGATTGAGTCTTGAAAAACTTTTCTACTTGGATTCCGTTTCTCTCTGTATTCATTAACCAGCATTTCATTAGCAATCAAGATAGAAAGTTGGTTCAAAGTTGTTTTATAGAGTAAATTCTTTACATTCAAAAAATCTCATACAGACTCCTGGAAATCGGAAAAGATGGCAAAGAGACGATTATATTGAAAGAGATAGGAATATGAAGACCACAATTGATGGAAAAGCCCTGGTGTATGCCGATTGTGCATTTAATACCCCTAACGGCAAAACCGCCCACGGATTGGTCAGATTCACTGAGAGATATGAGATTGTCGGTATTATAGATCATGTTTACGCCGGTTGTGATGCAGGAGAAGTACTTGATAATAAAAACTACGATATACCTATCTTTGAGAGCTTTGCTGCCGCAATGTCCGGTCTTTCCAAAGAAAAGAGGCCCCAGAGCCTTGTCATTGGCCTGGCCCCTGATGGTGGACGTCTGCCGGTTGAGGCAAAAGAAACTATTAGAGCAGCTCTGCAAATGGGCTTGAATGTGGATAGTGGACTGCATGATTTTTTGTACAAAGACAAGAGCATTATGGCCATAGCTGAAAAAAACAATTGCCGGGTTCGAGATATTAGAAGAACGCCAGACAGGGATGATCTGCATTTTTTTACCGGCAAAATCGAAGAGGTGGATTGCCTGAAACTAGCTGTCCTTGGAACCGATTCAGCCATTGGCAAACGTACAACAGCATGGATCATTGTCCAAGCCGCCCGCCGGGCAGGTCTTAAGGCTGAATTGGCAGGGACGGGACAGACCGCCTGGATGCAGGGAGCAAAATATTCCATGATCATGGACAGCTGTATCAATGATTTCGTATCCGGCGAAATTGAACATGCAGTTCATGAAGCCTGGGCAAAAGCATCTCCGGATTTGATTCTCATCGAAGGGCAGGGGAGCCTTATGAACCCAGCCTATCCAGGAGGGTTTGAGATCCTTGCAGCCGGTCGTCCTGATTATGTGATCCTCCAGCATGCCCCCATGCGTCTGGAGTATGATGGTTTTCCCGGTTATCGGCTTCATTCACTTCCTGAACAGATCGACGCCATTGAAACCATCTCCGGCAAAAAAGTTATTGCGGTTACTCTCAATCATGAACTCATGGCAACGAAAGACATACTGCCGGCTTGTCAAAAAATCACCAGGGAAATTGGTCTTCCGGCCTTTGATGTCCTGGAGTCTGGTGCAGATGAGTTGGTTCAACTCTTGAAGAAACTGACATGAAAATCAGCGACATTGAGTATTTCAGGTTGGATATGCCGTTGGCTGTTCCTTATACCATCGCCTACGAGACGGTAAGTCACACCACCAATATTATTTTAAAGCTCGTCACTGATTCAGGCATCACAGGGTGGGGCTGTGCAGCCCCGGATCTAGTGGTAACAGGCGAAACGCCGGAAGATGTGATCTTCACAACTGAAAAGGTGATCAAGGGAATGCTGGAAGGTCGATCACCTTTTCATATCGCCAGGATAACATATGATCTGAAAAAATTTGCACCAAAGGCCTCTTCTGCTATTGCCATGGTCGATATGGCACTCTACGATATCCTGGCCCGCAAGGCAAGGCTCCCTCTCTATCAGCTGCTGGGTGGTTTCAGGGACCACATCCAAACCAGCATTACCGTAGGGATTGTGTCCCTGGACGAAACCCTGGAACAGGCAAAAAGACACCTGAAAAATGGCTTTTCCATCATTAAACTCAAGGGTGGTGTCAATCTGGCTGGAGACATTGAAAAAGTACTCAAGCTCCGTGAGAGTTTGGGAAATGATTTTGTGCTGCGATTTGACGCTAATCAGGGATTTACCTTTGAGCAATCAGTGGAGTTTATTAACAGCACAAAAACAGCCAATCTTGAGATGATCGAACAACCTACCTGCCGGAAAAAAGATGACAGACTTGGGAGAGTCACTCAGGCAGTGTCTGTACCTGTCATGGCCGATGAGAGCATTACGACTCTCAAGGATGCCTTTAGACTGGCCAGCAACAATGTAATAGACATGATAAATATTAAACTCATGAAAATGGGTGGCATCTTTGAATCCCAGCACATCAACTCCGTGGCGAAAGCTGCCGGTATGGAAGTAATGATTGGATGTCTGGATGAATCATCCCTGGGCATATCCGCAGGCCTTCATTTCGCTTTAAGCCGAAGTAACATTGAATATGCCGATCTGGACGGACATCTTGATCTCCTGCAGGATCCATTTTCAGAATTATTTCACCTGAAAAATGGGATCTTGTATCCTGCTGATGCTCCGGGACTTGGCCAGATCAATTTATAGTTTTTTGTGGGATGTCAACCGAGACCGGCATAATCGGTCACTTACCGAGTCACAGTTGGTTGATGTCTCGGCAACGATTTAAAAATCGACTGCTGTCAGAGAGCCGATACGGGTACATACGCCAACGGCAAGCGCAAAAATTATATCCAGTGACAGGAGTTCTATTATCGATTTATCATAGAGAATTTTTGCCTCAGCAGGAAAATCCTCATCTCCAATCCAGTAGAGCACTGTGACTGGAATGTCAGGAGTGATTAAAAAAGAAAAAGCCGCATCTGCCATCTCAAGAGGAGTACCAGCCATTTTTCCACAACAGATGATGAATTCTTGGAGGTTGTTGCCGAATCGTCTGGTAATAAGGTCTGTTGGTATTTGGTGTGGACCCCTGAAAAAAGTGGGACCGCCGGGGATGTCCTTTTCCGAAATCCATTCACCGCTCAAAAGAATATCCTTTCCTCGCAGGAGATAGTACATCACAAAAAGGTCGAAATAAATGTGTGGTGCTGGTCCAGCTGCGATCACATGATCTATTTTTGAATGGGTAAGGTCGAAAATATACTTATCTTCCCAAACCTTAATAGAGTATTTGTGTAGATCTGCAATATAGTTACATCTCCCATTCCTGCAAATCATTCCGGGGTCTGCATCGTTAAGTTCAGCAAAATAGCTTTTATCAATTATTTCTGTCATGAGCTTCAGTTCAGGAAGGTGCCTTGTTAACGTCAAGCATGTCAAACGTTATAATAATAAACGTTGGGGAAGAGCAAGAGTTGCAGCTAAATATTTTTGCAGCAAAACAGGTTGTCATGGCTTTTGTCAACCTAAAACCTGGATGTTCCTTGTCTGTATATCAATAACTCGATGAAAGGAAATGATTCATTTGATCTGTCGACAAAGCTTATTAAGAAATTAATGAAACAATAAAATACTATTGATGTTTCCTTGGATCGACGGTATCTTCCTGTTGTTGCAAGTGGAGTGTTCGATACCTAGGTTCAACGATATTTTCAATATTTCAGGACAATACCGTATGGAAACAACGATAATAACACAAGACATGATGATTGTCTTTGGTCTACTTGGTTTGGCTATTTTTCTGTTTGTTACAGATCTATTGCGCGTGGATCTTGTCGGATTGCTGATGATGATACTGCTCCCTCTAACCGGCGTTTTGTCTGCAGAACAGGCGATTGCCGGTCTTAGTTCGAATGCCGTTGTATCAATAATTGCAGTCATGATTATTGGTGCCGGCCTGAATAAAACCGGAGTGATGAATGCTGTGGCCGGACAGATCATTAAGATTGTTGGCCGTCGTGAAAGCAGAATCATGGCTGTTATTTCTCTCACTGTTGCCTTAATTTCCAGTTTCATGCAGAATATCGGAGCTGCGGCTCTTTTCATGCCGGCTACCATGCGCATCAGCCGACAACTGAATTTTTCCGCCAGTAGAATTTTGATGCCCATGGGCTTTTGTGCAATAATTGGCGGATGTCTTACCCTGGTAGGCTCAAGTCCTCTTATTATGTTGAATGACCTTATGGAAGGTTGGTGGGTGAATAACCCTGAGGCGCTGGCAAACCAACCGTTTAAGCCTTTCGGGCTTTTTGCAGTTAGCCCTGTAGGGATAGCGCTTCTCGCCACGGCAATTGCCTATTTTGCTCTTTTCGGCAAGAAACTTCTTCCTGCTGGTGTCATTTGCAGTCTTGATGGTGATGAGTGTATGGGCAGGCGATTGCAGGATATCTATGGCAAGGAAGTTGGACAGAGTTACGAACTATCTATTCCTGCCTACTATCCCAACCAGACTCTCGGCGAGTTGAGAATTCGACCACGTTATCATATTACAGTGGTTGGTATTGCTAAAAATGAAGGTTACCAAAAAGAATTCGCTCCTACCAAAGATTCTGTTATTGAGGCAGGTGATTGTCTTTGGGTCATGAGCAGTGAGAAGAATATCCAACGGTTGGCAGATGACCAGGGATGGGTAATAAAACCGGAACATGATATTTTTGCCGATGAAAACTTTCCTGATGAGTCGGGGGTGGTAGAAGGTGTTGTTATTCCTCACTCAAATCTGAGTCAACATACCATGGAAGAATTGCAATTTCGCAGTCTTTTTCAAATCAACCCCTTGGCTATCGTCCGTGGAGATAAAATCATCATGGATGAAATAAATGTGACCAAGTTGCAGCAAGGTGATACCATTCTGATGCAGGGGCGTTGGAAACAGTTTCGATTGCTGGTGGATCAATTGGACATCGCTTTGATCGATGAAATCCGGGGAGAGGAACTTAAGCCGGAACGTACACGTTGTGCAGTTTTTTTTCTTATTTTGGCCTTAACACTAGCACTGGTTTTTGAAGTTAAATTGTCAATTGCACTTCTTACCGGTGCTTTGGGCATGATCCTCACCAAGATTATCCCCGCTGACCGTGCCTATGAAGCAGTTGACTGGCGTACGGTATTTCTGCTGGCCGGGCTTATCCCACTTGGTACAGCTTTTGAGATAACAGGAACGGCAGCGTATATTGCGGAAAGAGTTCTTGGAGCAGTTGGTGATCCCAGTCCTCTGGTGCTATTGTTGGTGATATCTCTGTTGACTGCCTTTTTTTCCCTGGTAGCTTCCAATGTTGGTGCCACTGTGCTGATGATCCCTCTGGCAATGAATATGGCTTTATCAATTGGCACCGATCCGATGGTTGCTGCACTTGTTGTTGCAGTTTCAGCCTCGAACACTTTTGTCCTGCCAACCCATCAGGTCAACGCCTTGATAATGCGTCCCGGGGGATACAAAACTAAAGATTATATACGGGCTGGACTAGGAATGTCCGTATTGTATACAGGCGTATTGATGCTGTGTGTCCCGTTCCTTTTTTCGATTTAAAAAACTGGCATTGAACTTTAATTACTGTAAAAAAAAATTGTACAGCCTCTAAGGTTTCTTGCCCATAAAGGTGTGCCGGAGAGAGAGCAATTTCTACAGATTAGGAATTGAAATCAATCAAGAATCTGACTTAAAAAGAGTTGGGTCCTCTCGTGTTGTGGATTGTTGAAAAACTCTTCCGGATTGTTTTCTTCAAGAATTTCGCCCCCGTCCATAAAAAGAACACGGTGGGCAACGCTTTTGGCGAATCCCATTTCATGACTGACGACAAGCATCGTCATGCCGTCCTGGGCGAGGCTGATCATGACATCCAGTACCTCCTTAACCATCTCAGGATCAAGGGCTGAGGTGGGTTCATCAAAGAGCATGGCATTAGGTTTCATGCAGAGGCTGCGTGCGATGGCTACACGTTGCTGCTGTCCACCTGACAGTTGACCTGGAAATTTGTGAGCCTGTTCGGCTATCCGTACTTTCTCCAGATAGTACATGGCAGTTTCTTCTGCTTCCTTCTTTGGTGTTTTCCTCACCCAGATCGGACCCAGAGTCAGGTTTTCAATTATTGTGAGGTGGGGGAACAGGTTGAAATGCTGAAAAACCATTCCGACCTCGGTTCGTATTTTTTCAATATTTTTCAAATCATTAGTCAGCTCAATACCGTCGACAATGATTTTTCCTCGCTGATGTTCCTCAAGGCGGTTTATGCAACGGATCAAAGTTGATTTTCCGGATCCGGAGGGCCCGCAGATAACGATCCGCTCACCTTTTTGGACTGTAAGATTAATATCTTTCAGAACATGAAAATCACCGTACCATTTGTGCATATTCTCAATGGTGATGATCGGAGTCTGGTCGGTTTTTCTTTCAGTTGGCTTGGAGTTCATCAAATTTTATCCTGGTTCATAGTCACTGTTGATCGATTAAAAAATCAGTTCAGGCTGGTATCGAGTTCTCTTTCCAGCCGTCTGCTGTAATTGGACATGAAAAAGCAGCAGACAAAGTAGATGAGGGCTACAAAAATATAAGCCTCGGCCGAATAGCCCATCCATTTGGGATCGGAAAGAGTGGTCTGCGTTGTCTTAAGTAAATCATACAAGGCGATAATGACCACCAATGAAGTATCCTTGAAAGCGGAAATAAGAATACTTACCGAAGGTGGTATGACAATCTTCAGCGCCTGGGGCAGAATGATCAGTCTCATGGTCTGAAAGTAGTTGAGACCGAGTGAATCTGCCGCCTCGTATTGGCCCTTGCCGACTCCCTGCAGTCCACCACGGACAACCTCTGCGATATAGGCCGCGGTAAATAAAATTATAGCCACCTGTGCCCGCAGTATTTTATTAATGATTAATCCCTCTGGTAGAAAGAGAGGGAAAACGACCGAGGACATAAAAAGCAGACTGATCAAAGGAACGCCTCGGATAAGTTCAATATACACAACGCAAAAAGATTTTATAACAGGCATCTCGGACTGACGGCCAAGAGCCAGCATTATTCCGACCGGATACGCTGCTGTCAGACCAAAAACAGATAACAACAAGGTTAGAGGAAGACCGCCCCAGAGATTGCTCTCAACAGACTGAAAGCCAAAGAGTCCACCTTTTAATAAAAGGCCCATGGTGAAGAGGCCTGTCATCCAGGCGTAGAAAAGTGATTTTCTCCAGTGGTTACGGTTTTGACTGTAGAAAAGTAAGGTGATCAGAATAACCACAGCGAGTAGTGGCCGCCATTGAAGATCATGGGGATAAAAGCCGAAAAGGATAAAACGGATATTGGCGGTAATAACAGACCAGCATGCGCCTTCTCCGACCTTGCACTGTTCGCCGGATGGCAGCCAGCTGCTGTCTATAAGAGCCCAGTTAATCAGAGGTGGAACCGAAAGCCAAAGCAGATAAATGACCACAAGGGTTAAGGCGGAATTGAACCAACCGTTAAAAAGGTTAGCCTTCATCCAGCCGATAATCCCAATATTGGTTAATGGTGGCTTTATTTCTTCAGCTGTATATATATGCAGACTTTTTTCCATAGGAATAACTATCTTTCAACTAATGCGATTTTCTTATTGTACCAGTTCATGAATGCTGATGTTGACAGACTGAAAAACAAATAGACGATCATGATCATGGCTACACCTTCTATAGCCTGGCCAGTTTGGTTAATAGTAGTTCCGGCCACAGATACAAAATCAGGATATCCGATCGCCACAGCCAGCGAACTATTTTTGGTCAGGTTGAGCATCTGGCTTGTAAGTGGTGGTACTATAACTCGCATAGCCTGGGGCAGGATAACCAGATTCAGAACCTGGCCCGATTTTAAACCTATGCTCATCGCAGCTTCAGTCTGGCCTTTGGTTACTGATTGGATTCCGGCCCGAACTACTTCGGCAACAAAGGCAGCAGTGTAGAGGACAAGACCAAGGAGCAGTGCTGTAAATTCCGGACTGACGATTACACCGCCTTTGAAGTTGAAACCTGAAAGCTTTGGAACATTCATTCCCGTAGGAGCGCCTGTCAGCCACCAGGTAATGAGGGGTAAGCCTATGATCAGAGCCACAGATACCCTGATGATTGGAAAGATCTGTCCGGTAGACGCCTGGCGTTTTGCTGCCCATTTTTTTAGAAAAAAGACAATTACACAGGCGGCAATGAAGGCAAAAAACGCGAATTTGTATGCTGAATGCCATTGAGGAACGCCAAAAATCAAACCTCTGTTGCACAGGAAAATACCCTCAATGGGATTCAAAGCCTGGCGTGGTGAGGGAAGAATTTCATAAAAGAAGGCGTACCAGAAAAAAAGCTGTAACAGTATTGGAATATCCTGAAATATTTCGATATAGATTGCAGACAGTTTTGCTACGAGCCAATTTGAGGATAATCTGGCTATACCAAGAAAGGTTCCAAGTATGACTGTGAGGGTTATTCCAACAAAAGATACCAGCAAGGTATTGAAAAAACCAACAGCAAGAGCTCGACCATAGGAGTCAGCTGCAGAATACGGAAAAAGGGTCTCACCAATTTCAAAGGAAGCTTCCTTATCCAGAAAGCCAAACCCGGTAGAAATTGATTGCCTCTCCAGATTGACAAGAGTGTTGTGGACCAGATAATAGCTGATCAGCGCAACTCCCGCCAAGGTGAGGATCTGGTATAAAATTGACAGCTTTGCCGGATCTCGCAGAAACGGAATTTTCTCTTGTGCCGATATGTTCATATTCACCTGTATAGCTAGCTGCCCGAAATGCCCTTCGGGCAGCTATTTACCATCCCTGCATAAAAGAAGATTATTCTTTTCGGTGCCTTAATTGGGATTTAAAAAACAACGAACTCATTTGTAAGTCTTAAAATGCTCTTATTGCTTATTATTTAAATGGAGGTGAATACATCAAACCGCCGTTGTTCCAAAGAGCATTCAGGCCTCTTTCTATCATAAGAGGTGTGTTAATACCAACATTTCTCTCAAAGACCTCACCGTAGTTACCAACCTGCTTAACTATATTGTAAGCCCACTTTTCATCCAGCCCCAGAGCCTTGCCGTTACCTGGTGTCACTCCCAAGAAGCGCTGGACTTTAGGGTCGGTACTCTTCATCATTTCGTCGATATTTTTGGATGTAATTCCTAGTTCTTCAGCCTCAATCATTGCCAGTACAGAGTAATTAACAATATCCATCCACTGGTCGTCACCATGACGAACTGCAGGGGCCAGAGGTTCCTTGGAAATAATTTCAGGAAGGATCTTGTAATCGGCCGGGTTGGGAGCAACTGCACGAATACCTGCAAGCTGGGATGCATCAGAGGTTAAACAATCACAACGACCCGCAAAAAAGGCCTTGGAAAGTTCAGCGGTATTCTCGATGACAACTGGACTCATTTTCAAATTGTTAAAACGGAAATAGTCAGCAACATTTTGTTCGGTAGTGGTGCCGGGGAGCACGCAGACGGTTGCGCCATCGAGTTCTTTGGCGCTGTTTACGCCAAGTTTTTTAGGAATAAGAAATCCCTGACCGTCGTAATAATTAACCTGAACGAAATTAAGACCAAGGTCTGTGTCGCGGCTGAGGGTCTTGGTGGCGTTACGGGTAAGAACATCAATCTCACCGGATTGCAATGCCGTAAAACGGGTTTTGGCAGTCAGAGGGGTATATTTTACTTTATCGGCATCGCCGAAGATCGCCGCTGAAATTGCCCGGGCTGTATCGACATCAAGTCCCTTCCATACGCCTTTCTCATCTGGTTTTCCAAAACCGAAAAGATCACCGTTCACTCCTGCCTGCACGAAACCTTTGGCTTTTACGTCATCGAGGGTTCCGGCCATAGTAACACCTGCACTTAGACAAAACGCTACAACCATTGTAGGAACAACTTGCTTCAGCTCTCTCATTGAGGATGCCTCCTTTTGAATTTTAATATATTGCTGCTTTAAGACTGTTCAGGACAGTCGTGATTCTCCCGTATTGCACCTCTCAAAAAATAAAAAAAATGGCATAAATTGAATTGATTCGTATTATTAGATCATTTGTATAGTTATTCGAAAAACACCATTTCTGCAAGGTGTTTGGCGATATTGAACTAAATTTTAGATAAACAATCTATTAAGCAGGATAAATCAATTTATTTGTTGCAAGACCTTAAAATCCATCATCCGGTTGTGGAAAATTGTTCATAAGATATATGTTTGAATATTTCTTCCGGTGCAAAACCCAGAAAATGGAACAGGTATTTTTCCAGCTCAAGAGCTTGATGGAAATTTTGGCGAATCAGGTGTTCTCTGGCCGGATCCTTGGCACCGTATCGCTTAAGGATATATTCGAGTCTGCCTTCAAGGGAAACCACCAGGTCATGGAGAACTCGTTTGTCTGCATAGAAAACGATTTCTTTGGTTCCGAAAATGCCCTGTGCGTAGAGATCTGCCGTAAATTTTTTTAGCACTACATGTTCGGCTACAATCTCACTAATTTCAGGATAGCCAAGTTCAAGGCAGATTTGTCGACCTATCTCGGCATGACGGCAATCGCTTTTAATACAGAGTGTTTTTGCTATATCATGGAGTAACGCCCCGGCAACAGCTTCTTTTTTGTCCGGCAGAGGAAAAAGAATTTTGCTGCTTCCGTGCAGGCCGTCAACCAGTGCCACCGTGACCCTGGCAACCATGAGGGAATGCGCTCTGATATTATCAAACATCTCGTATTGCTCATGAAAATCGAGACACTGCTTAATTGTCGGTGTGCGTGCAGTCATAAAATTTCTTGATAATCGTGGAATTACCTGCTGCTCAGTTCATGAACAGCATCAACAGCGATTTTCGCCTGTTCGGGAGGCGTAAACTGGTGAATGCCGTGGCCAAGATTAAAGATATGGCCGTAGGCATCTTTTGCGCCATCGAGTAAACGGCCGATTCTTTCACGCAGTTCATCTTCCGGCAGTAATAGAGCAAAGGGGTCAATATTGCCCTGTACTGCTCTTGGGCCAACTCTTTTGATTGCGTCGCCAATATTAATACGCCAGTCAAGACCAATGACATCTGCACCGGAGGTGGCGGACAAATCAAGCAGGGTGGCCCCGTTGTTGGCAAAATAGATCAAGGGAATGTCGAAATCTTTCAAGGAGGCAAATATTTTCTGCACATAAGGCAGGGCGAAATTACTAAAATCACATGGCGCCAGTATGCCGGCCCAGCTATCAAAGAGTTGCAGGGCCTGGGCCCCAGCTCTCGCCTGAGCCTGCAGGTAGAGGATGGTGCTTTTGGTGATTTTCTCCATCAACTTATGAAACAGAACAGGGTTCGTGAACATCATTTTCTTGGTTTCCCAAAACATCTTTGATGACCCGCCCTCTATCAGATATGTCGCACAGGTAAAGGGAGCTCCTGCGAAACCGATCAGCGGTACCTTCAGTTCCCGGCGTAACAATTTGATGGTTTCCATGACAAAACCTGTCTTCTCATCCGCATCGGGAATGATCAGCCTATCAAGGGCAGCCTGATCTCGAATGGTTTGCTGGAATATTGGCCCACGACCTTCATGAAACTCAAGTGGTGCTCCCATAGCTTCCATCAAAATCAGAATATCCGAGAAGAGAATCGCTGCATCCATACCAAGGAGATCAACTGGTTGCAGGGTCACCTCAACGCAGAGAGCCGGCGATTTGCAGAGTTCCAGAAAGCTGACTTTGCCACGAACCTTTTGGTACTGGGGGAGATATCTGCCCGCCTGACGCATCATCCAGATCGGGGTATAGTCTGTTTTTTCACCACGGCATGCTTTGAGAAAGGTGTCATTCATAGGGGTCCATGTTGGTTAAATGATAGTAAAAGAATGCTTGGCTTCCGTTCAAAAGCTACGTCGTTATTCGGTGCTGGGTACAATTTGTCGGGGAACATAACTGCAAAATGGTTCCTGGGCGAGGAAGTCACCGGTCATGGAATAGGCCCTGGCCCGACATCCACCGCACACTCCGACATATTCGCACTTTCCACAATTGTCTTTATACCCTTTAAAATCACGAAGTTGAAGAAAAAGTTTTGACTCTTCCCAAATAGTCTTAAAGGAGGTTCTTTTTATGTTACCTGCCGATTTGGCAAAATAGCTGCAGGGTTGCACTTCTCCGTCAACGTCTATGAGACAGATGAGCTGGCCGGCAAGACACCCTTTGGAGCCACCGGTTGAGAACTGGAGATTTCGACGTTTATGTCTCTCTCCCTCCTCCTTATCTTTCTGACGTACAATCCGATAATAATGCGGGGCGCAGGTCGGTCTCATCAATAATTCGTTTTCCTGTTTCTCAACCTCGTAATGCCACTGAAGGATTTCATCGTAGACATCCTCGGGGATAAGCTCCTCCATGATATCTTCCCCTCGACCTGTGGGGACGATCATAAACATATACCAGGCTGTCGCACCGAGACTTTTAACGAGCCGGTAGATATCGGGAATTTCTTTGCGATTGCGTACAGTGAAGGAAGAATTGATGAGAAAAGGGATGCCGTGTTTTTTAAAGAGGCTGATGGCTTTCATGGTGCCTTCAAAAGCTCCCTGTTGATTACGGAAATTATCATGGGTTTCGGCTTTGGCTCCATCCAGGCTGAGGGAAACCATTTTGATCTGAGATTCCTTGATTTTACAACAAATATCGTCTGTCACCAGAGTGCCGTTGGTGGCCAGACACATGCGAAAGCCTTTGCCGGTACCGTATTGGGCGATATCGAAAACATCTTCTCGAAGCAGAGGTTCACCACCGGAAAGGACCAGGACCGGACTGGCATAAGTGGCGATGTCATCCATAATCGCTTTTGCCTCGTCAAAAGAAAAATCCGGATGGCCGACAACATTCAGCTCTGACGAAGAACGACAATGTACACACTTGAGATTACAGCGACGGGTGATTTCCCAGGCAATCCATTTCGGTTCAAAATCCATAAAAGTTCTCCAGAAGGTGTTGCGGTTGTTCGGCAATAACCTTGAAAATTAATAACTTAATAAATTAAAAAATCATTAAAAACATTATACTTGTCTTTATGGTTCAGCGGTAAATCGATAGAGGCAAAACATACACCATCAAGATGGTAAATAATAAGTATTTTCCTAAGGAAATAAAGAGACTGTATTGTGTATGTGGGAGAGAGTAAGGGAGAGCAAGTAAGGTCGTTGCCTGTCGTAAGTGTGGGTGCGAAAAAACAGAGAGGGTGTGTTTTTATGAACATTGACAAATTCCAGCATTGTTGAACTTTATAAATTACTATAAATAGCTTATAGTGCGATCCCGTTTTCGCGTTCTGCGAGCGTGGGGAGATTATGTTATAAAAAATTGCTCGAAATAACAGGCAAAGCACTGCTCTACCTATTATTCGCTACCAGAAAGTGTAACAAAAGGAAAGACATGTTAATTTCACCGGTTGCTATTGCCAGTTCGGCAGGCGAAACTATTCTCAGTGGTTTATTTGATCGTTTCCAGGCAGCCGATACAATGTGCCAAAAGTCTGTTAGCCAAATTTTAGAGGCAGTCAGGAAAGATAAAGACAGGGCTGTTCTTGCCTATAGTCGTGAATTTGATGCGCCGAATCTTGCCTTGGAACAGTTACAGGTCAGCAGCGAGGAATTACAAAAAGCCTATGAGCTGGTCGACGAAGATTTTCTGGACACTCTCGGCAAAGCCATAGAGCGCATCCAGTCATTTCATGAGCGTGAGATGGAAGATTCATGGATGCAGACCAGAGAAGATGGAACCATAGTTGGAAGACTGGTTCGCCCCGTCGACTCTGCCGGGCTCTATGTTCCCGGAGGTAAAGGGGGTTCCACTCCTCTGGTTTCCTCGGTCCTGATGAATGGTATTCCGGCAGGAATAGCGGGCGTTAATCAAAGAGTGATGGTTACTCCCCCGGGAGAAGATGGCTCTGTAAGTCCGCATCTGCTGGTTGCCGCCCAGGAGATTGGTATTACCGAGATTTACAAGGCAGGATCTGCCTGGGCGATTGCTGCTTTGGCCTATGGTACCGAGACCATCCCCCGGGTGGATGTGATTGTCGGGCCCGGGAATCAGTATGTCACAGAAGCCAAAAGGCAGGTCTCAGGCATGGTGCGCATTGACATGATCGCCGGTCCGTCCGAAGTGTTGATCGTAGCCGACAAAACGGCAAGCGCCGCCAATGTGGCAGCTGATATGCTGGCCCAGGCGGAGCATGATCCTCTGGCCCTGGCTATTCTTGTTACCACCCACGAGCCGCTGGCCGGTGAAGTTCTGGCAGAACTTGAGCGACAGCTTCCCCTCCTTTCCCGTGAAGAAATTGCCCGTAAATCTCTTGTGAACAGGGGAGTGATTCTTATCGCTGAGGACTTGGAAGAGGCAATCGAGGTAGCGAATGAGATAGCAATTGAGCATCTTGAACTCATGATCGAAGATCCCTGGACCCAAATTCCACATATCCGCCATGCCGGGGCGATTTTTCTGGGCAGCAATACACCCGAAGCCGCGGGAGACTATTTTGCCGGGCCAAATCATGTTCTGCCGACTATGGGAACAGCGAAGTTCGCTTCGGCTCTGGGGGTTGAAACATTTTTGAAAAAGAGCTCCATTATAAGTTATTCTGCAGGAGCGCTTGCCGCGGATGGCGAACATATCATGCGGCTGGCAAGGCTTGAAGGACTCAATGGCCATGTCAATTCTGTAGCAGTTCGTCTTGGCAAATAATGTTTGATTTCAACAAACGTCTGGAGACAGGACTGCAGCATCTGGGCATTGAAATTTCTCCCGAAGCTTTTGACAGGTTGACCCTGTATTTTGGTGAATTGAAGAAATGGAGCAAAAAAGTCAACCTTATTGCCAAATCCGCCAGCGATGAACAGATCGTCGAAAACCACTTTCTGGATTCTCTGACCATTTTACCTCTGCTCACCGACAATAACACTCATCTTCTGGATATCGGTACCGGAGCAGGTTTTCCCGCCCTCATCTGCAAGGCTGCATTGCCGGAGCTGGCCGTAACGCTGGTTGAACCTCGTTTGAAAAGGGTAAGTTTTCTTGGACATATAATCAGGACACTTGGTTTGGAAGAGGTGAGGGTGCTCCCCAGTCGTGTAGAAGATACGGAGCAGCTTCCTGCATCGCTGACGTTTACCCATATAACCGCAAGAGCGGTGACCGAGATTGGTTCTTTTCTGCAGATGGTCGAAAGATTTTCGCCCGCGAGTCCACAACTAATTTGTATGAAGGGGCCGAAGTGGCGGGAGGAACTTGCTGCAGCTTCGAAGATTCTTGATCGTTCTCCCTATAGCCTTGACCATGTTGTGGAGTGCACTCTGCCGTTTTCAGGGGCAGAACGAAGTCTTTTGATATTTGGCGTAAAATATTTAAACCCAAAAATATAAGGTGAAATAATGAAAAAAATTGCAGTCCTGGCTGGGGATGGTATTGGTCCCGAAGTAATGAAAGAGGCGATTAAAGTTCTTGATGTGGCGCAGAAAAAATTTTCTTTTGAGCTTTCCTATGAAAATGCCGATGTCGGTGGAATCGCAATCGATAATCATGGTGAAGCCTTACCTGCATCAACGCTTTCTTTATGTGAAAAAAGCGATGCCATCCTGTTTGGTTCCGTGGGTGGTCCCAAGTGGGAAAGCCTGCCCCCGGAAAAACAGCCGGAACGTGCGGCACTTTTGCCTCTCAGAAAACATTTTGATCTGTTCTGTAATTTTAGACCGGCCAAGGTCTTTAAATCTTTAACCGCCGCCTGTCCGCTGCGACCAGACATCATAGGTGAAGGGTTTGATATCCTCTGCGTACGCGAGCTGACATCAGGCATTTACTTCGGAACTCCAAAGGGCCGAGAGGGCAGTGGCCAGGAAGAACGGGCATTTGATACCATGGGGTACAAGCGATCGGAAATTGACCGGATCGCCAGAATGGCATTTGATGCGGCTCGCCTCAGGCGCGGCAAAGTGACCTCGGTAGATAAGGCCAACGTTTTGACCACAATGGTGCTCTGGCGCGAAGTAGTAATAGAAATTTCCAGGGAATATCCGGATGTCGAACTGAATCATATCTATGTAGACAATGCCACCATGCAGTTGGTCCGTGATCCACATCAGTTTGATGTCATGTTATGCGGAAATATGTTTGGTGACATTATCTCCGATGAAGCGGCAATGCTCACAGGATCAATGGGTCTTTTGGCCTCCGCGTCACTGAACAGTGCAAAATTCGGCCTCTATGAGCCCGCGGGCGGTTCGGCACCGGACATCGCCGGTCAGGGGATCGCCAATCCTATCGCTGAAATTCTTTCTGCGGCTATGATGCTGCGCTATAGTTTTGGTCTTGATGATGCGGCAGCCGCTATCGACAAAGCCGTTGCCGCGACCCTGGAAAAGGGCATTTTGACAGCTGATCTGACAAGGGACAGGTCCAGGGCCGTGGGTACCGTCGCCATGGGTGATGCCATAGTCAAAGCCTTGCAGGGATAAAAGCGGCTATTTTCCGAGGCAGGACTTGACCCTTGTCTCGGTAACCGGGGGATACATATGAACAAAAGGGAAAATGTCATTCTGGTGGCCAATCAGGCTTCCACTGAGCTGGGGCATAAACTTGCTGAACGGCTGTGGATGCCGTTTACCGAAATGAAGCGGAAACAATTCGCCGATGGGGAGTGTTATCATGCATTTCCGCAATCTATTGCCGGCAAGGATCTGGTCATTCTCGGCGTGACTCATGACGACAGTTCACACCAGGAGTTGCTCGACTTGATTTCAGGGGGGAGATATTGGAACGCTGCTTCCATAAACGTCATCATTCCATTTCTCGGTTATTCCACCATGGAAAGAGCGAAGCCGGATTCTCACGAAATTCCCAAAGGAATCACCCGGACCAGGCAAATTTTCAGGGCAAGACCAAATTTTGTCGCTTTTGTCGATCTGCACTCCGAAGCTGTTTTGCATGCCCATGCAGGCGAGATACGTACCAAACATGTCTGGTCAGACGATTTAGTCATAGATAAAATAAAAAAGAGCGATCTGACAGATTATGTACTTGTTTCCCCTGATTATGGATTTTCCAAGCGAGTTGCCAGACTGGCAAGTATTTTAAACTGTCCGCATACCGCAGCGGACAAAGATCGATACGACATCGATAAAACCATTGTCGGTCAAGTGTCCAGTGTGGTGAAGGGTAAAACTGCGATAATCTGCGATGACATGATACGTACCGGCGGTTCGATTCTTCAGACTGCCAGGAGATGTTTGGAAGCGGGGGCAAAAGAGGTAGTAGCCCATGCAACCCATCTGGTGATGGCCGGGGATTCTATGGAAAAATTCAAAAATGGGCCTGTCACGAGAGTGATCGGTTCGGATACCTATCCCGGAAGACAAAGTGATGACCTGCTTGATGTATACTCAATAGCGCCTCTTTTAGCAGATGTTATTGAAAAACATTTACAAATCTAACCGGAAAGATGAGTTGAGCTTGACGTACGATCCTTACCACTCGGCCGGCGAATGAAACGAGAAGTCATAGCACAGAATTTACAGCGTTCACTCCTTTTTAAGGAAGCGACGTCCACGGAACTCGCCTCTTTTTCGGAAGTTGCCAGAGTTCAGATTATTCCCGAAGGTGAATATGTGTACCGGCTGGGAGAGACCAGTGAAGTCTTTTATGTTATTGCAATGGGAGAGGCTGAACTGGTTCTTGGCCGTGAAGATGGAGTTTCCAGAGTAGTCGGCAGGATCAAACCGGGAGGGCATTTTGGTGAGACCGGTATTCTCACAGGCAAACCCCGTTCACTTTCTGTGCGGGCTTTGGGTGATCTGGTGGTTATCTGCTTTGACAAAAGATTTTTCAGAATAGCTTTTCTCTCAAACAACAGAATACACAAGCAACTGGATGCTGTCCTTGCTGAAAGATTGAGGGTTGCCTTTGTCGATCAGGTTGACATCAATGGCGATGAAGGTCTGGCTGAGGAAAAATCTGCAGCAGATGATGTCATCTTGTTCAAAGACACATCTGTGTCGGCAATTCAACTGCGCCGATTAGCCCGCCAACGGGATGCTGATATCCGTGCATCAAAAACCGCAAAAAAAACTCAGGCCATTATCGATAGGTTTGCCGGTAACAGCGCGCCTTTTATATTGACTGGGGAATCGGGGACCGGCAAGTCAATAATTGCAAAGCAGATACACTTACAAAGCAGTCGTGCCGGTGGCCAGTATCGGGAAATCGATTTACGGGAGTTTGAGCCAATGCGGCTTGAGCGTAAGTTATTTGGAACGGAGCAGAGTACTTTTCCTTTTGCCCAGGCACGTCAGGCCGGATTTTTTGAGCAAACGTCAGGTGGGACTGTTGTGTTCACACATATCCATCTGATGAAAAAAGAGCTACAGGATAAGCTGGTCAAAATTATTGAGAGCAGCACCTATACTCATGTAGACAGCGGACGACAGCTGGCAATGCAGTCCAGAATCATCTTTATCAGTACTTTTTCTATTGATTATCTCATAAGCACGGGGAAGTTGTTGCCCGAACTGCGCGCCCTTTTTGAAGCGCAGCATTTTAATGTCCCTCCGCTACGTAATCATAAAGAGGACCTGCCAAGGCTTGTCTCTCATTATCTTGGTCGTCATTGCAAGGAATATGGCAAGAATATTCATAAAATGAGTTCGGAAACGATAGGCATATTTATGAATTATGACTGGCCGGGCAACTTGACTGAATTATCGAGCGTCATTCGCCGGGCAGTTATGCTGGCAAAAAAAGATGAAATAATTCCCGAGCAGATTTTACTTGGACTGCCAAAAACAGAAGGGAAGTGGGAATATAATATTCTCCGAATAAACTGGATTCGAAAATTTTTAGCCAGCTGGATCTTCCCACGAGTTCCTCAGGTAGTTATAGGCTGCGTATTTATACTTACTATCCTGTTTCTTTTTTTCGGCCCTTCGAATCCAGAGTCGAATATCGGTCTTACTCTGGGGTGGTATATTGGTTGGCCGCTGTTGTTTTTCTCATTTTTTTTCCTGGCAAGAACATGGTGTAGTGTCTGCTCCTTTGCCGTACCGGGAACCTTATTGCAGAACATTGTCAAACCAACCCGTAAGACGCCCGTGTTTATCAAGAATTATTCCGGCTGGATTATGGCTGCACTTTGCATTCTTGTGTTTTGGGTAGAGATAATCTGGGATGCATACAACAATCCTTATCTGACCGGGGGGATTATTCTGGTCATTACCTTAAGTTCAATACTGTTCAGTATCCTGTTCTCCAGGCGAAGCTGGTGCAGATATCTCTGTCCTTTGGGTGCCGTCAATGCAATATTTTCCATGCCTTCTGTGGTTGAATTGCGTTCCAACAGGCATGTCTGTCTGAATCGGTGCCAAAACCATGCCTGCTTTACAGGGGATGCCGATATTTCCGGATGTCCCATGTTCAGGCACCCGTATCTGGTTGACAATAACAGGGATTGTATCATGTGTGCAAAATGCATTAAAAACTGCGATAACAGTTCCATTCAGCTGAACCTTCGTCTTGCGCCGCAGGAATTATGGGCAATGGAGACACCCAGGAGGGCGGACAGCTTTCTTATAGTGTCTATGGGGGCGATCTTTTTTCCTTTTGCTCTGCAAAATGAGTTTTCAAAATTGGTTGGCTGGCTGGTGTCGGTTGTAGCGAACACAGGCATAACCCTATCGGAGCCTGTCGTTGGCAGTATATTATTTTTTCTATGGATACTTGTTTTTCAGTCAGGCTATTATTGTATGGTCATCGTTCAGTCTCATTACGCAAAGATGGACAAGAATCTCCTCCTGCCACTGTTTGGTTATGGTTGTATTCCTTTAATTCTCGGCGGGTACATGGCGGTTCATCTCGATGCTTTTGTCAGAGGTGCAGGTCGGATAGTACCAAATGTACAGCAATTATTCGGCTGGCAATACTCCTATGACAGTATTCGCCTGATAAGCTCAGATTCGACCTTTGTTCTGCAGTTTCTAACGGTAATTGGAGGCTTGCTGGCATCCCTCTATGCGACGTATAGAGTGCTTGATCGAACAATGGTCGGGGATTCAGTGACTTCAAAAATTCTTGCTATTCCTTTTGGTTTTCTCGCTATTCTGGCTGGACTTTTTGTCTTCATAATCTGAAAAGTATTGGTAATTGAAGTCCCGGATTATTTTGGTTGCGACTTACTGGTTGGCGTAACAGTGAATGGAGGATAAATCCCTGAAGCTATAAGAACTGTAAATAACTGATTGACTATTTGATGTTGAATTGCGACAATATACAACTCATTTGATGGATCGATTGGTTGGGTTCTGGTCAATCTATGAGCAAAAAAATAATGTCTGGGATCAGTATAAATTTAACTCCAATACAACTGAGGTTATGAAAAATAATAGATATGTAGCTGTTTTATATGTATTAATGGTGGTGGCTATTATTGCATTCAGTAGCCAGGCCCGCGCTCAGGAACGTTATCCGGACCTTTTGGGCGACGATTTGGCCGGAACGGATTTAATTGATAAATCTAGCAAAGTGGTCGTTCATGACCCACTGGAACCGATAAATCGTTCTTTTTTTCAATTTAATGATAAATTTTATGAATGGTTTCTTAAACCGGTAACCAACGGTTATATATGGGTCGTGCCCCTTGAGTTACGTGAATCGTTTGGTAATTTTTTTTGGAACTTTACCACGCCGGTCAGGCTGCTTAATTCCCTTCTCCAGGGAGACCTGGAAAAATCAGGTGTCGTTGTTGGCCGATTTCTGATCAATAGCACTCTTGGAGTCTATGGTTTTGCAGATATAGCGTCTGTGGAGTTTGACATTGATCCGAGACAAGCTGATTTCGGTCAGACTCTTGGAAAATGGGGCATGGGGCAGGGAATATATTTCTGCTGGCCAGTGATTGGGCCTTCGAGCGTGAGAGGTTCTCTCGGGCTGGTTGTAGATATCTACTCCCACCCGGTGCCTTACTTCTATGACAGTTACGTGATCAGTACTTCCTATTATACAGCCAACAGAGTCAACAGACTGTCGCTGCACCCAAATGCTTATGAGGATTTGAAACGATATTCTATAGATCCCTATATCGCATCCCGTCAAGCTTATTACGAATATAGACAGGCTTTAGTCGACCGCTGACAAGGTGGATCAGAGTTCAGGTGATAAGATAAAAAAATCGGGCAGAAAATACAAATTGCGTAAATTCTACCCGATTGGGGGGGCTTTGTCATATTACATCAGGAACAGTTTTATAAAAGCAAGCATCGTGCCATTAATATTTTTTACGATACTCGAATCTATCTTATTGCTATTTCTTCTGTTTATCAAGAAAAATTATGAATATAATTTCCCATGTAATTCGTCGATTACATAAATCAAATTTGTATTTCTCAAATGTAATTGAGGGCCATTTGTTGTAATTCGTCAGAAAACAACGTGATGTACGGAACTAACCATTTCACTTTTTAAGGTAATTCTTCCAAATATTCGCTTATCTGTTTGTATTTGTTGATATTTTCAAGCCATTGCGAAGGAATTTTATCTTTGCCATGGTACGCACCCAGAAGCATACCCACCGTCATTGCGCGGGCCGCTGAATCACCTCCGGCCATGACCGTATCAATCAAGGCTTCCTCGAGAGAGTTTACATCTTTTAAAATTGTGTAGATGGCGCCGGGAAGTGCAGCTTTGATAGGGCACATTTGGCCAAACTCTTTTATTTGCCGGCGGATATCGAGGTGAGTTGAATCCAAACAACTGCGAAGACGTCGATCCAGTTCCGGGTCGTCAATCTTTTGAGAAAGTGCCAGTTCGAATGCTTCACGAGGTGTCACCCCATGCAAAATCTCGTAACAACTTCTGGCCAGGAATACGGCCCCATCAAGAACCCCGGGCCCACAATGGGTCAATTCTGTTTGAGCTTTGACTGCGGACAGCAGTTCATCCAAATTTTCCCGATAACAGTAGATAAGAGGTGCGATCCTTGCAGGACCACCAAGGTCAGTAGAATTTGAGCCACATGAAGCAGAATTTTTGCTGGCTTCAAGTTTTTTAAGAGTCTCTCTGGTGGCATTGTCCTTGTAGCCATCATATTGAGCCATATAACTTTGCCAGTGGTGACAATATTCATCTTTATCAAAATTACCGCCATGTGCTGCAAGATATTCGAGCAAGTGGAAGCTTTGATCACCGTAATGGGTGAAATCCCCCATTTTTTTTAAAGGATGATATGTTCTGTCATGTGGGGCAAGGAGAGTAGTTATCCTGCCGAATTGTTCGTCGATTTTTGTTGTATCATATATCCAGTGAGTTCCCAGAGCTAGAGAATCACCGGCAAAAGAGGCAAGTACCATTGCTTCTGCATGTGTTTTCATGAACCTGGTCTCCTGTAGGTTTTTGCCTGAGTTAAGGTGGTTTCTTCAAACTATAAAAATCGACAATGCATCTGTCAAAAAGTAACTCAATCAAGGGAAACGTGGTACGCCTGACTTTAAGGTTGATTAACATTGATCTTGATTTAAAAGTGATGGCCGCTGTAAAATTAACTGCTTAAGAAATTATTGTCGTGAAATTATGATCAATTAAAACGAACGTCAATGGGGAGTACTAAAAAGCCTGCAAAGGGGATATTATTGTTTATGGAGTTTCGGATGAAGAGATTTATCAAATATGGTGTCATTCCAGTAGTAATCTTCTTATCTCTTATGGCCGCTACTATCATGGTTTTGCCTGTAGTTATTAATGTTCAGAAATACAACCCTGAAATAGAAGCAGAATTAAGTAATATTACAGGAAGGACTATTTCTATAGGATCGAATCTCGGCCTTTCTTTTTTTCCCTCGTTGTGTGTCTCCTTCTCGGATCTGAAAATAGGTAATCCCGAGGGATTTCTATCTGATGGTTTTTTAAAAATCGAATCTTTTGAGACCAGGATCAAATTGTTGCCCCTGTTAAAGAAAGAGGTGCAAATTAGCAGGTTCATTATCGGAGGCCTACAGGTTAATCTCGAAAAAAATAGAGATGGAGAAGTAAACTGGGATTTTAGGCGCAAGGATCGTGCGGGAAAAACCATGGGAGCACCATTTTCAAGCTTTGCTGGCTGGTCTTTTCCAGAAGACCTCTTCATTACGCTTTTTGCAGTAACCGATGGTACTGTTAATCTAGAAGACAGAACCCTGAATTCACAGCACAGGATTGATGATCTGATGCTCGTGCTCAACAATGTAACATTGAATAAATCAGTTCCGGTGGATTTTAAAGCTTCCATCGAGGGAAAAACTTGGGCTGCGGAAGGAAAAATTGGACCACTGGGACAACACCCCGGACAGGATGAATTACCAGTTGATCTGGCTGTAAACTTTGCCAATACTATTACAGGACAGGTAAAGGGTAATTTCATAAATCTGCTTGGAGATATCGGATACAATCTTGATTTGCATATACCTTCTTTTTCGGCGAGACAGTTTTTTGCTTCAATGAACAAGGATTTTCCCTTTGCAACTAACGATTCTACTACCTTTCGCTCTGTTGCAGCCGATCTCGCGATAAAAGGTGACAAAGACAAGATCTCATTGGAAAACGGTAAAATTACAGTCGATGATACTCTTGTCGAGAATATCTCTCTGATGCTTAAAGCTTCCGATCATCTCGATCTTGGTTTTTCATTCGATATGGACGCGCTTGATCTTGATCGATATCTGGCAGCCGATGGTGAAAATCAAAACGGGCGGGATAAAGTGATCCCACGTGAGCAGCCGGCAAATAACTATTATGGTGCCTTGAATAAAATTACTCTTGAAGGAAAAATAAAGATTAAGGAATTGCAAGCAGGGGGAGGAACTGTCAATGATTTTGATTTTTATGTGCATGGCGCCGATGGAATCTTTGTGGCTGATCTCTCTTCCTTTGCTTTTTATCAGGGACATGCAGAATCCAATGTAATTGTTGATTTTAACATGGATCTGCCGACAACGAGTATCGAATGCAGGATTCAGGGTGCCCAGGCTCAACCGTTGCTGCAGGATTTTCTAAATAAGGATTTCTTAAAAGGTACCGTGGATGCAGATATTCGTCTGTTCTTTGCCGGATACAGTCGTAATACCATAAAAACGAGCTTTTATGCTGATGGGACAATGGTTTTCAAGGATGGTGCTGTGAAAGGAATTGAGACGGTAAATGGTTTAAATAATATTGCAGATTCACCTTCCGATCCGAGTGTATCAGAACAGGAAACCTCTACTGAATTTTCTGACCTGACAAGTGTTTTTGCTGTCAGAAAAGGTATATTTACTACGAGCGAAACAGTGCTGAATTCGCCAACTGCCAGGGTTTTGATATCAGGCACTGCCGATATTTTTGATAAACAATTGGATCTGAGGTTTGAGCCAAAGGGAGCTGCTGTAATTACGGAAGAACAGGGAGGAGAGCAGGCCGCCTCGGGGAATTCTGATGCATTTACATTAGCCGGGACTTTTTCCAACCCAAGAATAAATGTTGATGCAAAAAATCGACCGCAAATTCCATTGGAACAGCCTAAGGTGCTAAATGTGCAGAATCTGATTGATGGAAAACTTCCTTCACCTGACGATAAGGATGTGAAAAATCTGATAGGAAAAAATCTTATCGATCCCAACATTGTTGCAACGAGATTTCGCTTACAACCCGAGGTTATCCGCAAAGATCGGGTAAAACAACAATTGAAGGCAGGAGCCGGAAGGATACAGGTCAATCCTTTACAAGAGGAAGGTTCCTGGCGCTGAAATGGCAGCTCTATTTCACATGAGTGAAGGTGCTCTCGCTGATTATACGGTGCGGCTCAGTACGCCGTCTTTCAGGGTGAGACAGTGATCCATCCTTTCGGCGAGCTTGATATTATGGGTGACCATAATTGTAGAGAGCTTACGATCACGACACAGGTCGTGCAACAGTTCGAAAACAATATCTCCTGATCTGGAATCAAGATTGCCGGTAGGCTCATCGGCCAGCAAAAGCTCGGGGTTCATTATAAGAGCTCTTGCGAGTGCTGCTCTCTGCTGTTCCCCTCCTGATAGCTTTCCGACCTTATGGTCAAGACGATGACCAAGCTCAACGCGCTCTAAAAGTTTCCTGGCCGGATCAACCATCTCTTTTTTGTTTTTGCCACCAATAAGTGCCGGCATCATGACATTTTCAAGAGTCGTGAAATCTGACAGCAGGTGATGAAACTGAAAGATGAAGCCAACTGATTCATTACGAAACGCAGCCAGCTCTCTGGCGCTTTTTTTCAATAAAGGCTGGTCACGATAGAAAAGTTCTCCACCGCTCGGCTGGTCGAGTGTTCCAAGAATCTGCAACAGGGTAGTCTTTCCCGAACCTGAGGCTCCAATCACGGCCGTCATTTCTCCTGGCTCGATCTTGAGGCAGACATCTCTCAATACGGTCAATGAATTAGTGCCATTACCGTATATTTTTGTAATATTTTCCGCACTGAAAAGAGTCATTGAGAGAGCACCTCGGCAGGCTGGACATTGGAGGCCTGCCAGGAAGGATACAGGGTTGCCAGCAGGGTTATGACAATTGAACTGACGGCAATTATTATCACATCCAAGGGCAGCACCTTGATTGGGAGGGTGGTCATCGGGTAGACGTTTGATGGTAACTCGATAAAATGATAATGTGAGAGCAGTTCACACAACCCAAGTCCTCCTATAACACCTATGGTCGTACCGGCAATGGCTATGACCAGTCCCTGCAGAAAAAAAATCTTCATGATAGATCCGGAGGTTGCCCCCATCGATTTAAGAATAGCAATATCTTTGCTTTTTTCCATGACCACCATAACCAGTGCGCTGATGATGTTGAGTGCCGCCACTAAAATGATGAGGGCCATGGCAATGAACATGCCGATTTTTTCCAGCTTGAAAGCTGCAAATAAATTACTGTTCATCATCATCCAGTCCTTTGCGATAAATCCGGGACCAAGTTTCTCGGTGATCTGTTTGGCAACCTGATCGGCTTTTCCCAAGGCACTTTTTGTCACTGCCACTTCTATGCCGTGAGCGACGTCGCCCAGTCCCATAAAATTTTGAACGTTGGCAAGAGACATATATGCCAGTGTTGAATCATACTCAAACATACCGGTCTCAAAAATTCCGGATACACGGCAGGTTTTTACTTTGGGTATTATGCCCATAGGAGTGAGAGGACCGGAAGGAGAAATCAGCCGCACCCGGTCATCCACACCAACTCTCAGTTCTGCGGCCAGGTTTTTTCCGAGGATGATATTGGGTACTCGTACCGTTTCGTCTTGATCGAGGTCATGAATAGACCCTGCAATCATCTGGTGCGAAAGCCCGACAACATTTTCAGCAGTTGCCGGATCGAGGCCGCGCAGGACAACGCCATTGCCTCCGCTTGAGCTGCTCAACAGGGTCTGGGCATAAAGGTATGGGGTAGCTCCGGTGACATCTTTAGCCGTCAGGATCCGATCTCTTACCAGTTGATAATTGCTGATTGTCCCACCAAGCTGCTGGACAATGATATGTGAATTGACTCCCAGGATCTGGTCGCGCAGGCCATCAGTAAAGCCTGAGTAGACGGAGAGCACTACAATAAGGGCTATAACTCCTACGGTGATCCCCGCGACAGATATCAAGGAGATAAGCGAGATGAAGCCATGTTTATGTTTTGCCCGAAGATATCTCAGGCCGACAAACCATTCGAACATATTTTTTCTGGTTATCTAAGTTTTGGATGGTATAGTTCTTCCTCTTTCTCCTGTTGCAACTTTGCCTCGGGTTTCAGGTGGGGAAAGAGGATGACGTCTCGAATAGATGGTGCGTCTGTAAGTAGCATCACTAAACGGTCAATGCCGATACCTTCACCGGCTGCGGAGGGCATGCCATATTCAAGGGCGCGGATGTAGTCGGCGTCCAGTTCGGGGTAAATTTCATCGTCTTCGCCGCGGTCGGCGATTTGTTTTTCAAAACGTTGAAGTTGGTCAATAGGATCGTTGAGTTCGCTGAAACCATTGGCAAGCTCACGCCCTGTAATAAAAAGCTCGAACCTGTCGGTTACCGTTGGATCCTGTTCGTTTCTTCTGGCCAGGGGCGAAACCTCTGTAGGGTAGGAGGTGATAAAGGTTGGATTAATGAGTTTTTCTTCAACCAGCAGCTCGAACAGTTCGGTTTTGGCTTTGCCGGATCCGGCGTTAGAGTCAAGCTGAACACCTTTTTCTCTAGCAAGTGCGATAACCTTGGCGTCATCGGCCAGCGTCTTTTTATCAATACCGGCAACATCAGTCAAAGCTTCATCCATGGTCATCTTTTTCCATGGTGGAGTCAGGTCAACTTTTGTCCCCTGATAGGAAATATTCATCGTGCCGTTCACTTTTTGACAGATAGATGAAATCATCTCTTCTGTAAGCGTTAGTAAATCATGATAGGTCGCATAGGCCTGATAGAACTCAAGCATGGTGAATTCCGGGTTATGCCTGGTGGAGAGTCCTTCGTTTCTAAAATTTCGATTTATTTCAAAAACCCGCTCCAGGCCACCGACCAAAAGGCGTTTCAGGAAGAGCTCCGGTGCAATACGGAGGTAAAGATCCATATCCAAGGCATTGTGGTGAGTTTGAAATGGTTTGGCGGTAGCGCCACCGGGAATGGTCTGCATCATTGGCGTTTCAACTTCCATAAAGTCTTTGCCGTTCAAATAATTACGGATCAGACGGATGATTTCTACCCGTTTTTTAAAAGTCTCCCGGGTTTCCGGGGTGACGATAAGATCGACATAACGCTGACGGTAGCGAGTCTCGACATCGGTCAGGCCATGCCATTTATCAGGCAGGGGACGAAGGGATTTGGAAATCATGGTTATCTGCCGGGCCTGAACGGAAAGTTCACCCACCTTGGTTTTGAAAAGGGTGCCTTCAACGCCGATTATGTCACCGATATCCCACTTTTTAAAGGTCTCGAAGACTTCGTCGCCAAGAATATCCTTTTTAATGTACAGCTGGATATGACCGGTTTTGTCTGTAAGAGTGCAGAATGCTGCTTTGCCGAATTTACGCATCGCCATAATTCGCCCTGCCAATGAATAACTCGCCCCGCCAGGCTCAGCTTCCTGTGGGCCCAGGCCATCACCTTTAGGAAGAAGATCCTGGACGGCATTGGCTGGTTTGAAACTATTGCTATAGAGTTTTACACCCAGCTCTGCCAGGGACTGTGCTTTTTCTCTACGCTGTGCAAGGGTTTGATTTTCTTCGCTCATGATTAACGCTCATTGAAAAATGGGAGGGGCTATAAAAAAAGCGGCAGATATCTGCCGCTTGTTCGTTGATTGAAACAACTATATAGGAGTTACCGGGAAATGGTGGTTTTGTCAATTCTTTTCAGGAAACCGTCCAGTTGGGGAAGCGGCTTGCAGTTGTTCCATGTGGCTATAATACCATACTATTTCTGGTCATTGCGTAGAACATAAGTCCATTGAGGACCAGGCCGTGGTTAATGGTGCCGTCCTGAACGAGGGCAAATGTTTCATTTACCGGCATGGTCAGTACTTCAATGTCTTCCATTTCATCAAGCCTTGGTTCAGCCACTTTTTTTACATTTTCCACCAGGACAGTGTAACAGAAATTGTCCTGGATAGCCGGATTCGGACAGACTTTCCCTATAATTCTGCCATGCGTGCCGGCATAACCGGTTTCTTCAAGCAGTTCACGCAGGCCAGCTTCAAGAGGTGGCTCCCCTTCATTCACAGCTCCACCAGGAATTTCCAGTTCAATCCTATTGGTACCGAAACGATATTGGCGGATGAGAATGATTTCGTTTCTCTCAGTGCAGGCAACGATATTCACCCAACGGGGAAAATCCAGCTTGAAAAAATCCTTTTCGATCCCGGTTCGGTCACTATGTACCCTGCTTTTTAACAGTTTCATAACCGGAGTGGTAATAAGTGTATCGAGAGAAGATACCTGTCGCTGATTGCCATCAATGCTCTTTTTGTCGTTTTTCACTGTCGCCTTCCTGCTAATTTGCCTGGTATAAGTTCGAATGATTGATACTATTTGAAAGTAGACCAAACTGAGAAAATCGCAAAGTATCTTTTTTTGAATTTGCTTATGGGAGAGATGAAAATGACCCAAAAACAGACACTGCAGTCGATATTTTTTGACTTCGATGGTGTAATTGTTGATTCAAATTCTACTAAGACTGAGGCATTCAGGACTCTTTTTAGTGACTATGATGATGAAACCATTGCTCAAGTTGTCGCCTATCATCAACAAAATGGCGGCATAAGCCGTGTGGAAAAGATACGATACGCCCATCAATATATCATCAAAAAACCATTAACGGATGAGGAGGTTATGGAGTGGGCCGCAAAATACTCGAGATTGGTCATGGAGAAAGTTATTGCTGCTGACTATATTGAAGGTGCGAAAGAATTTCTGGACACAATACAGGGTGCAATGCCAATCTTCGTTATTTCCGGCACTCCGGAGAGTGAGTTGAAAGAGGTGATTGAACGTAGGGACATGTCCGGCTATTTCGACGAGATTGTCGGTTCGCCGATTAAAAAACCGTCACATATTCGCAATCTTCTCTATGATTACCAACTTGCGCCAGAGCATTGTGTTTTTGTGGGCGACGCCCTGACGGATTATAATGCAGCCAGGGAAACCGGCCTGTTCTTCATTGGTATTCAGGGAGAGATTACTTTTCCTGAGAGAACGATTGTACTGCCTGATTGCAGTGGATTACAGGAGGCAATGTCGGCACATTTTACCTGGTAATCCCTTTGCAACCCATTGATTGCTCTCCACCACTGTTTAAAGCATCAGCGCAATAGGACGAGCCCGGCCACCCAGGCAGGCTGTTCTTCTTGATCAATATCCGATGAAAAGAGATTTGTTGACCAGCCTGCAACTTTCATCAATTCACCAACGTTTACTCCATATCCAGACATGGATGGCCTTGCCTGATCCGGATAACGACATTCACCCAGTTCTGCTATCACTCTGCAGGAGATTTGATCATGACAAAAACTCTCTTTGCAGGAACCTCCAGCAAAACCTGCCGACTCGGTGAAGCCAAGCCGTTTTGCTTCAATCTCGATTGCGGCGGTAATTTCATGCAGCAATCGCATCACTTCTGGTCTATCTTCGCCATGTAGTGAGGAAGATTGAATCTCTATGCGGAAAACTACGGCATGTCTGCATGACTCAAGCAGTCTTTTAAATGCTGCAGGGCCTGAAACATGCGGAGGACAACTCATTGACTGGCCATAATAAGGACACTTGGGGTCCCGGCAGAAAGCAGCCAATCTTTTTTCTACTCGCACGCTTTCAGGTGGTAAACGTTTTACCTTGGTGGCTCCGGCATGTAGTGCAAAATCCAATAACGAATCAACAGCTTTTTTATCGTGAAACTCGTTCAATGAAAATCTCCTGTATCACAAATTATTCTCTGTAAAGGATGCAAAGCAAGATACCTTGAGTATGCAGTACTGTTGCCGTTTTGTTTTTCAGGATATTGCTAACGCCGAGAGTTGCGCCAAAAGGAATGGTGTGATACGTGAGGGGGTATTCAAAGCCGGTTAATGTAACACCATGAACGTCCCCTTTGAGGGGCAGTAACGATACTTTCTGGTCGTGCGAGCCTTCGATTGTGTGTGTCTTGTCGGGGTGCAGGATTTGCATAGAGCAGTCTTTACCCATCAGGAAAATATCCTGGCCTTTGTATTTGTCACTTGCGGCAAGCATGATGTTGGCGAGACTCATATCCCATCTACCGCCAAGAACACCGGCCAGGCAAATTGTTTGAGCTCCTTTCTGGATGGCCAGATCAATGGCTAATTCCAGATCCGTCGCATCTTTTTGTGGAGGGTATTGATGTATCACAACTTCTTTTTTTTTGTATGTAGCTAAAATTGTCGGATCGATCGAATCCAGATCACCAAGTAAAATATCGGGAATAATGTCAAGCGCTGCGCAATGATTAGCGCCACCGTCCGCGGCAATAACCAGGTCAGCCTGTTCGAGAAGGATTTTCAGATGCGGTGATTGGTCGAGAGGTCCGTTGGCAAAGATAAGAGTGAGCATTTTACTCTCCACGAATGGTACATTGAATCAGGAGTTGTTATAAGCCTATTGCCTTCTCAAGCCGATCAATCTCCTTCGACAGCTTTATTCGGTCCTCTTCGGTAAGGTCTTTTTTCTGTAATCTTTGCCGTAAGCCAAGAAGAATCATCTCTTCCCGATATTCGTTACAGGTATACCGAGGAGGGGCTTTTTTATGGTTGTCGGTCATTGAGAGCTCAACCTGTCAGATTATATCCAGCGTTTTCTGCACACCGCTGTAGAAAAACCAGCAGGAAAAAATGATAAGAAACATTGCACAACTTCCGATCAATTTTCTATAAGTTACATTACTTAAGAGATGTTGACCTTTGGCGATGCCATAAGAGATCAAAGCATACCAGGCCAGATCCGCAAGAATATGGCCGAGAAAAAAAGCCATCACTCCAGGGATTCCGAATTTCAGAGAGTGCATGATATAGCCGAGTCCAATTGATGCCCACCAGATGAGCCAATAAGGATTTACTGCGCTGAGAAAAATTCCCATGAGTACCAGATTTCGAGATTTATCTCGATTGGAATCACAGGCCAAGGTGAGTTTTGGCAGGCTGCGCAGCATGGAAATTCCCATCCAGAGAAGGACTGCACCACCCGTTAATGAAATAAGGACAAAAACATCATCTCGAACGAGAAGAGGAGCCAGTCCGGAAATGAGGGCAATGACCAGAGTCAGTTCCAGGAGACCATGTCCAAAAATCATCAACGGACCGACGCTGCCACCTCGTCTTGAACTCTCGCTGACTGTCACAGTAAGCAGCGGCCCAGGCATGAGAGCACCGGAGAGTGCAAGAACAAATGAAGTACAGAAAATAGTGGCAAGAGCAAGGTTCATGAAATATCCATAGTTAAAAAAATGAAGTAATAGACTGAATATACAGGGCTGTGCACAGTTCCTCAATAACGGATTTCAAAAAGACGCACGGAGAGATCTCTCTCCGCATCGGAATCTTAACCTCAAGGGGCTTCCCCGCTTTAGATTTTTCGAGGGCTAAAGATTGAAAAATCTGCTTTGAAAAGGTAGTCTGAGTTAATAATAGGGTATAACCACTCTAAAGCCTCAAAGGAAAATGTTATGGAAAGTAACCAATCGCCTACAGAACTTTGCACCCCAGCTATCGGTCTTGGCTGCTGGGGCATGTCGGACGCCTACGGTCCAGCGGATGAAAAGGAATCACTAGCCACGATAGAGGCGGCTTTGGCTATCGGTCTTCGCCATTTTGATACTGCTGATGTGTATGGCGACGGTCACAATGAAAAACTATTGGGCAGAGCTCTGGCTGGTCGTCGACAAGATGTTTTTTTAGCGACCAAATTTGGTTTCGTAGGGGATGAACATGGGAAGGTGCGTGTTGATGGTCGACCGGAAAGAGTCAAGATCGCTTGCGAAGCAAGTTTGCGGCGGCTCGGCACGGAAGTGATTGATCTTTATTACCTGCATCGGTGGGATAAACAGGTGGCCATCGAGGACACTGTAGGCGCCATGGCAGATCTTGTACGTGAAGGAAAAGTCAGATATCTAGGCCTTTCTGAAGTGTCAGCCGAAACTCTTCGTCGTGCCTCAACTGTTCATCCCATAGCTGCTCTCCAATCAGAATATAGCCTGTTCACCAGAGACACGGAAAGCTCTGTGCTCCCTGTCTGTCGTGAACTAGGTACGGTCCTTGTGGCGTATTCTCCCCTCGGCCGTGGTTTGCTAACCGGCAAGGTGAAGTCCCGTGCTGAGCTTGCAGAAGGTGACTATCGCCGGAAAATGCCCCGTTTTGCTGAAGGAAATCTGGCGAAAAATCGTGCTTTGGTTGAGGCTCTTGAAATCATGGCCCTGGAAAAAAACGGTACCGCAGCCCAAGTCGCACTCGCCTGGCTGCTTAGCCAGGGTTTGGATATCCTTCCTATTCCAGGTATGAAGAGGCGGAGCCATCTGCTGGATAACCTTGGTGCGCTGAAGATTCACCTCACATCCGATGATCTGGCCCGGCTTTGCACCCTCAGTCAGGCTGTCCAAGGGCAAAGACATAACTCCCACAACTTGAAATTCATAGAAAATGACTAAAAATCGTTTTTCGACCTAACCGAAAAGGATCGAATGGAAGGACAAGGTAACAGGTAATTAAGAAGTTTCAGGAGAGGTGATTGGCGTATTTGACAGCTTCGAGGTAACTCTCTTGCAATTGGTCGTCCGTGAGTAACAGGTCTTTCTGAATTGCTGAGCATTCAATTCTTTGATTTCTTTCAAAATACTCCGACAAACGGAGAAAACCTGTATAGGTGCTCCCTTTTCCCAGCAGTGTATCCTTTACCACCGCATTGATAGGCAGATTCACCAAAACCTCCGACATCGGCATGTCTAGCATTGCATCAAGCAGGGAGAAGAGTCCTATTATAAAAAGATCACTGCATTCATTTGCTGGAAGTGATGTTGAATTTCCCAGCAGTTCACAAAATTTGGCACGAACCAGAACCATCCGCACCAGTTCTTCGGGTTTGTCGGACGCCAATTCCGAGATGACGATCAGCATAATAAATCGCCTCAGTTCTTTCTCTCCAAGAAAGGCCACCGCATGCTTCACCGATGTGACCTCCTGAAGAAGATAAAAATAGGCAGAATTCAGAAATCGCAGCAGTTTGTAGGTAATCGCGACATCCGTTGAAATTATATCGCGTAAGCGATCAATATCACATGCTTTCCTGGTGATCTCCGCCAGTAGCCTCAGCAGGTTTGCTCTGATCGATGAGATTTCCCTGATCTTGATCTTTTCAGGTCTACAGAAAAAATAACCCTGAAAGTAAGAAAATCCCATCCGGTTGGCGAGTACAAATTCACTTTCCGTTTCAACTTTTTCAGCCAGCAGCTTGACCTGATGGTGCTTGAGATGGTTGAGGGTTCGAACGAGAGTATTGAGAGGAGTGAGACGTACATCGATTTTAACAATCTTTGCCAGCTCGAGCAGGGGCTCGAATTTTCTGTGATAAATAAAATCATCGAGAGCGAGGGTATAGCCGTTTTCCTTGAGATTTCGGCACACAGAGATTATCTCAGCGGTCGGCTCGACATCTTCGAGGATTTCCACCACGATCTTTGTTTGTGGAAAGTTTAGAGGCAGATTATTTTCCAGCAGATCCTTGGTGAAGTTGATAAAACAAAGTCGATTATTTGAGATAATTTTTATATCGCCGGTGAGAAACGCACTGGAAAGAAGACTCGCGGTCGCCTGCTCGCCGCTCACCTGCCCCAGCATATTGCCGGCAGATCCACGATAAAGCAACTCATAACCATAGAGTCTTTTATTGATATCCAATATTGGCTGTCGGGCAATATACTGTTCCATTGTCTGGCTGGTGACCTTACCTCCCTATATTCTTTAATAGGGATACGAGCTATTGTGCAGGTGAAGCATGAGACTTCTTCACTGTCATTTTTTCCGCATCATTTTTGAAAAATATTTTATCAACTTCTCTTGGTCATCGGCTTCAAAAAGAGTAAAGCGGATAGCCGTAATCTCATTCCAGACCCTTACAACTACCCCCTGTGCCTGGATAATGGAGTCTTGACCAAGCAACGCAATGGAGACGAGGACCTTTTCTTGCATCGACAGTGACAGACTAGGTTGTTCAAAGGCACAGCCTACAGTAGAGATATTAAGCAGCACCGCGTCACCAGCATCATAGGCGGTCTTATAACTCACCGGTTGATGACCGCAGGGGAATCTCAAAGCACGCCGTTTTGATTTCATATTTTAGGAGAGCTTTATATTTTTTCAATTATTAAAATGCACCGTTAACGGGTTTGTCGGTTTACCAAATATTCCTCAATACTGCCCTTCCGTTTCAATCGGTACTAATATCTGATCAGGATATGAAGGTAATGTCAAATTTTATATGTGAAATTGCGACAAACCATTCTCTCAAATCCCACTATGATACCTGGTCCTGCTTCTCGCAATAGAAGATTTCATAGATTTTCGGGAATTTTCTTTTCTGACTCATGCACTGGCAGTCCCCTTGGCAACTGCTATGAATGGGTCAGTGCAACAGCCCCCCAGACATCGTCATTGACCACCTTTGTTTCATGTTTTCTTACAAAATTAGTCCAATCCGAGGAAGCATTAATAATTTCGATACCCATGGACTTACTTTGATTATTCTCACTAAACCACTTGGGTATGGCTAATATTTTGATATTTGTCCTGTCTGTAGAAACAATTAATGTCAACTTCTTTGCCTGGGTGTTTAATTTTTTGGGAACATCATCAAGAAGCATACCGTAATGTGAAATGTCACTGACAGTCCCAGAATAAAAACCGAATCCATCCGATAGGTCAGCAATTACATTGTCAACCTTCATTCTTTCATATCGCCGCTTGTCCATTTGTTACCCCTTTCTATGCTGAGAATAAATACCAGGTACTCCAAGGAATTGTCAAAAGAAATTCCAGTCAGTTTAACTAATTATTTATAAAAGACAATATAAATGTACTATTTAAAAGTCAGGAATATAAACGAAATGAAACTGATTTAAATTAAGGTCTTTACCTCATCGTCCCATGACACTTTCCACACTGGCGCGCTCACAAGAGTACAACTGGCAATTTCTGCGGAATTAAGCAAAGCATTAGAAATTGCACATGTATTGCTGCTTGGCCAACAATTCTCTGCACATCAGGAAAAGCGAAAGGTGTTAAAGCTAAATTCGCATTTTTTTTGTGAGATAGAGCTTGCCACCGGATATGAAAAAATTATATGATGGAGACATACATGGTTTTGAAGTTTGAGTACTGCATCAGCTTTAAGTTTAATTTTGATATAAGGATGTTATGGAAAAAATCTATGTACACGTATCTCAAGATAATTATATCTCTTTTTCGTGTCCTTACTGTGAAAAAGCCTATCGTGTATCAGTCGCCAAATATAAGAACACACGCCACAAGATAGTCACCCGTTGCAAATGTGAAAAAAGATTAGTAATTCAACTTAATTTTAGGCGTTTTTACAGAAAGAGCGTGGATATTGTCGGGGGGTTTAGAAATTTATCGTCCGGATCAGGGCAATGGATTTCGATGAATGTTATCAACCTCTCAATGACCGGCTTGAGATTTACGGCTGTTGGTGCTGTTGGCATAAACAAAGATGATACTTTGCGTGTTAAATTTACTTTAGATAACAAAAGTGCTGATTCGATCGACAAAGAGGTTGTCGTAAGAGATGTTGTCAATGGGCAGTTTGGATGTGAGTTTAAAAATTTAGCTTACGAAGAGAAAGAGTTGGGTTTCTACCTCTTCTCAAAGTAAACAGGATAGACTAAGTTAATTCATAGTTTGATTCATAAATCAAACGTTCCCACAGCTCCTCTTTCGGCTTATCACCCAAGATCTCAAATTTAACACCAAAAGATTTACTCTTGACCCAAACGACTGCGGCGTTACACTCCAAAGCTCCCATTATTTTCTCGTGCTTTTTAAATTCTATTGAGATGAAGATCTTATCTTGAATAACCGGCAGTTCCTCTTTTGTTGTAATAGAACAACCGCCGGTTGATAAATCATGTACTAAGCCAGTACCCTCCAGATCACCTATTTTGAAGTTGACAGACTGACCAATAAGTACAAATCGCAAGGTCTCTCGCCTCTGTGTGTTCGATAGGGAAACTTCTGCCTCCGCCATACTGTAGAAATGGTCAGCCTTGTAGCCATTAAATTTTGCAGTTAAATTAATTAATTGCTTTAGTATTACTTTTTTTTCATCTATTACGCGAACCACTCTTCCTACCTTGTTTATGATAAGATAGTTCATTATTTTTCTAAAGGTTGGGATCCCGCTGAGAGCGGCTATTGTACAATTTGAAAGATCCGTAATTACACCAAATCCCGGATTGAGATCTGCCACGCAAAATCTCATCTCCGTATAGAGTTTATCAAGATTCTCCCTGCTGAGATTTCCGTAAATGGTTATATACAATCTATTTTTGGCTATACTGGCAACAACCTTTGGCGGCTTGTTTAGCATACTCTTTTTCTCCATTGATGTTATGAAAAAAAGCTCATCCTGCTGTTGCTCATCATGATATCATAAGAGCCAGGCTAATAAAAGAAAGTTGCATATCCTTTTCTCGTTGCGCTCCGGAAGAAGTTTGCGCGACTGCCAAGATCATGGAACACAAGGGGAGATCAGTGATTGATAATTTGACTGAGGAAGAGTGATGTCCTGTCGTATTTGGGATGATTAAAGAATGTCTCAGGATCGTTCTGCTCGACAATCTCCCCTTCGTCCATAAAAACTACCCTGTCGGCAACTGTCCTGGCAAAGCCCATTTCATGGGTGACGCAAAGCATGGTCATTCCAGAACCGGCTAGATCTATCATAACATCAAGTACTTCTTTAATCATTTCAGGATCAAGTGCCGAGGTCGGTTCATCAAACAACATGATCTTGGGACTCATGCACAGACACCTGGCGATAGCTACACGCTGCTGCTGTCCACCGGAACATTGTCCTGGATACTTGTTAGCCAGATCGGGGATTCTTACCCGTTCCAGATAATGAAAAGCAAGTTCACGAGCTTCTTTGAGAGGCATTTTCAGGATCCAGATTGGCGACAGCGTCAGGTTCTCAAGAACTGTCATGTGGGGGAAGAGGTTGAAATTCTGAAAAAGCATACCCGTTTTCCGGCGGATCTTGTCGATCCGTTTGACGTCGTTGGTTAGCTCCATGCCGTCAACAATGATTTTTCCTTGCTGGTGGGTCTCCAGGCGGTTTATGCAGCGGATGAGAGTGGATTTGCCTGATCCTGATGGCCCGCAAATGACCAGCTTTTCACCTTTTTCAACCTCTAGATTGATGTTTCTCAGGACGTGAAAGTCATCGAACCACTTGTTCAAACCGGAGATGATCACAATTTTTTCTTGTTCGGATGTCTCTGGTGTTGTGCTTGCAGTCATGGTTGATAATTCTCCTGTTGCTTGGGCTATTGATGATTCGGATGGTATGTTTTCTCGAGATAGACACTATAGCGGGATATGGCAAAACAAAAAAACCAGAATACTATGGCGGCAAAGATATAGGCCTCTTTGGTAAAGCCAAGCCATTCTTTGTCAGCCATCGAGGCCTTGGCCACACCCAGCAGGTCGAGCAGGCCGATCACCGCCACAAGTGTGGTATCTTTCAAAAGGGACAGAAAATTGTTGGCGAGTCCCGGGATAACAAGGCGTAAGGTCTGGGGAATGATGATCAGGCTCATCATCTTCCAATAGGACCAGCCAAGGGCCATAGCCGCTTCATATTGTCCCTTGGGGATAGCCTGCAATCCTCCCCGTATTACTTCGGCCATGTATGCTGCATAAAAAAAAGCGATGCCGACAAGTGCCCGCAACAGTTTATTAAAAGTCACATTTTCGGGCAAGAAGAGCGGAAACATCACCGAAGCCATAAACAGGACACTCACCAGTGGTACTCCTCGAACAAATTCGATGAAGGATACACAGAGGGTTTTAATGACCGGTAATTTTGATCGTCTGCCGAGGGCGAGCAGAATACCGATGGGCAGGGCAGTAGCCATCCCTGATCCTGCGACAACCAGTGTAAGAAAAAGACCACCCCAAAAATGGGTTTCAACGAGTGGCAGGTTAAAGATGTCTCCTACCAGCATAAAAAAGGCAAATACCGGATAAACCGTAAAAAGCAGCACCCAGTGCCAACCTGCTGCCGTGAGTCTGCTGATGAACAACAGAAAAAGAGTCAATACGAGAGTTGTCACACCTATTGCGCCGGCTGCTTTTTCAGTGCAACAAAGGAGAACCGCGTAGTAAACAGAAATTCCGATTAAAAGAGCAGAACCAATACCTGCCAGAATGGCAATTACTTGATTGCCAAATAATTCGAGAAACGGCTTACCTTGCAGCAATCGATCTAAGGCAAAGGGAGCAAAGAGATAACAGGCAGTAAAGGCAGCGGGTATTGGACCATATAAATAGAATATAGCGATAGCAGCTATAAGATAGAGAATTACTTTTCTCCTGGTCGTTCCTAAAAGAGTTGGCGCCAAGAGAGGAAGAAGGGCGACGGCCAGGATTATAAAAGTAAAATTAACCCGCCAACGTTCAACCTGTGGATAAAAGCCATACAGGAACACACCCCATCGAACTTTGACAAAAACCCAGCAAGCCCCTGTTGATCCAGCAGCAGATGCCGTGTCGCAGACTCCGCGTGAATCACCCAGCCAGGTTGCATCAAGTATTCCCCAACTTATTAGCGGTGGCAGGGTTACTACTAAGAGAGCGATGCTCAGCATAGTGAGCAGGATATTCCCCGGTGTTGAGAAAAGATTGGTTTTGCACCATCCGGCATATCCTGTACCAACTCTAGGTGACGGTAATGGGGAACTTGGTCTCCAAGTTTCAGACATTATTAATCCTTAGAGCCCCCGAAGGGCAAATTTTTTATTGTACCAGTTCATTATAAGCGAGATGAACAGGCTTATAATCAGATATACCGCCATAGTGATGCTGATTATCTCTACGGCCTGCCCCGACTGGTTCAGTGCAGTGCCGGCGAATACATGGATCAGATCAGGGTAACCGATAACCACCGCCAGAGAGGAGTTTTTCACCAAAGTCAGGTATTGACTTATTAAGGGTGGTGTAATAACCCGCATTGCCTGGGGAATAACAATTAATCGATAGATCATCCAGGGGTGATGGCCTAAAGCATATGCTGCTTCCCGCTGTCCTTTGTCCACCGCCATGATGCCGGAACGTACATATTCGCCGATGAAGGTGGCTGAATAAAGAGTGAGTGACAGCCAGAGGGCGATCAGCTCCGGCAGAACCGTAATGCCACCCTGGAAATTGAAACCCGTCAAAACAGGCACTTGCCAGTGAAGTGGAAAACCTGTCAGGATCACGGCAACGAGTGGCATGCCAATAAGCAAAGCAATGGCTATTGAATAATCAGGGAAACGGCGTCCCGTTTGTAACTGTCTTTTCCTACTCCACTGAAACATAAAAAAGCAGAGGATGATAGCCCCGAAAAAGGCCAATGGTATCGCTATAAAACCAGGTTCCAAAATAGGTTTAGGAATCTGCAGGCCGCGGTTGCAGAGAAAGGCAATGTCGCTAAAGTGCATGGCCAGCCGGGGTCCCGGCAGGGGAGTAAGTATAGCGAGATACCAGAAAAGAATCTGGAGCAGGAGCGGAATATTGCGGACCACCTCTGTATAGGCTTCAGCCATTTTAGAGATGAGCCAGTTTGGTGAAAGCCGAATTATACCGAGGAAAAAACCAAGAATGGTTGAGCAAATAATTCCCAGGAAAGAGACCAGCAGGGTGTTCAGGATTCCAACAACAAAAGCATCGATATAGGTGCTTCTGCTGGAGTAGTTCACCAGTGTCTGGCTAATATCAAAACCAGCCGGGGAATTAAGAAAAGCAAAGCCCGTGGTTATTCCAGCTTTATTGAGGTTGTGAATAATATTGTAGAGAGCATACCCGGCTACAACGAACAGCAACGTCAAGACTAAAGCCTGAGCCAGCCAACCCCTCACTCGGGGGTCATTGAAAAGATTTCTCCTCGGTTGATTTGTTTCGCTGCGGGTAACTTTCGACATGCAACCGATCTTCCTTAAGACATATGGGGATTGTGTATTATGGCAAAAAAAACTATAACCGCAAGTTGTTTGCCTGCGGTTATGGTAACGCTCAAGCCGATCTAAAGCTCGGCTTGATGTACAGTCAAAGATAATTTATCTGATTGGAGGTGCGTACATGATACCACCGTTGGTCCAGAGTGCGTTCAATCCCCTCTCGAGACCAAGAGCGGTAGCAGGACCAACATTCCGCTCGTAAACCTCTCCGTAATTGCCCACGTGCTTGATGATTCGGTAAGCCCAGTCTGCGGTAAGTCCCATGAATTCACCGTAGTTGGCGTCAACCCCGAGAAAACGCTGGATGGACGGGTTTTTTGATTTCATCATCTCGTCGACATTCTGGGAAGTTATCCCCAGTTCCTCAGCATTGATCATCGCAAAAAGAGTCCAGCGGGCAATGTCGCTCCATTGTTGATCGCCTTGGCGAACTGCTGGTCCCAGTGGTTCCTTAGAGATGATTTCAGGGAGAATAATGTTATCATTCGGATTGCCCAAGGTGCTTCTTCGGGCAGCAAGTCCGGAGGTATCGGTAGTGTAGACATCACAGCGGCCAGTATCATAAATGACAGTTGCCTCGTCGGCAGACTCGTATACAACAGGTTTATAGGCCATTCCCTTGGAAACGAAAAAATCGGACAAATTCAATTCAGTAGTGGTTCCTGCCTGGGTGCACACACTGGCCCCATTCAGTTCCTTGGCACTTTTCACTCCGAGACTTTTTTTGACCATGAAGCCCTGACCATCGTAAAAAATGGTGCCGACAAAATCAATACCGAGTTTGGTGTCTCGCTGGTAAGTCCAGGTAGTGTTTCGGGAAAGAATATCAATTTCTCCTGACTGGAGAGCGGTGAAAGCTTCCTTGAAAGCTACCGGGGTGAATCTGGCCTTCTCCGGGTCATTAAAAATTGCCGCAGCAACTGCCCGGCCAAAATCTACATCGAGACCAGTCCATTTTCCTTTAGCGTCAGGAGCCGAGAAACCAATTACTTTCCCGGATACCCCGACGTTGACATAGCCTTTTTCTTTAACGGCATCCAGAGTAGAAGCTATTGAACTGCCGGCCATACATGCTGTTACTACTGATGCTACCGCTAATGTTTTAAAAAAACTCATACACTCTCTCCTTTTTAATGCTGATTTGTCTCCACAGAAAAAAATTTGGCTGTGGTCTAGTCGAAGCAGTTAATTATACAATTCTAATTATTGATGGCAAGTTATCTTTTGATCAAGGCATTGATCCTGGTTTACTTACTGTCAACATATTCCTGTAAATATGTGAATCGTCCGGACAGCTTACCACTCCTGGTTATTGTTGCCCTCTGGATTATTCCCTTCGAATCTTTGCCGAGGATTTCCGGTAGAACCTTTTCGACCAAGTCATTCCCGAAATTGGCTGAGGAATCCCTGGGGAGCTCGCATGGCAAGTTGTCGACAGCCATAACGGTGATGTTCGCCTCATCCGAAAGAGGGTTTTCCGTTTGGTCATCTGATGGGTTATAATCATAAATAGGGTCTTCAATAGTGCTCGGTCGCTTAGTGCACGGAATAGAACCCTCTATATCACAGGTTATGTCGGCAACGACGGAAATATTAAAATCGTCGCTCAAGATATCCTTCCTTTCAAAAAGAACTGGTGCTTTCGGATCCCAAAATGCTGAAGCAATAAGGATATCAGCGACCGCTGCGTATTTGATGAAATCCGCCTCAAACATTTGTGGAGACTGATAAAAACTGTTCCTGCTGAAATCCCGGCCTTCCTTACTCCTGTTATAGTTGCGGGCGTTAAGTTGGACGAAGACTGGAAAATCATACCATTCTTCGAGAAACTGCCGGGGTGTCACTTTACGAATGCCTAGCCGGGTCAATACTTCCATTGCTCCCTTGGCTACCCGGCCACCTCCCGTCAAAACGATTTTTATAGGAGGAAGGCTTATTTTGGTAAGCTCAGACCATAAATCATCAAGATCGAAACATTTATAAGCTCGTCGGGTGTCAAACAAATTGTACCGTTGACCAAACGTCCATATACCGTTGTATGCTCCAACTATTCCTGCCCATCGACCGAAAGCAATAATTCTTTTACCGGTCTGGTCTGTAAGTGTTTCGTAATCTATGAGGGTTATGTTCTTGTCCAGAATTTCCTGGAGTAATTTCCGGTTGTAGGATTGTTTTTTTATAGTGTGACTGAAAAAAAAATATGTCTTGTCCGGTATCAGGGCATCAACAGGGACTTCCTTTACTCCCAGGATAATGTCACAATCATCCAGCGAATCGACAAGCCGGATTCCTTCGCGCTCATATTCCATATCCGAAAAACAACGAATATCGCTTCTTTCGACTACTACCTCGACATTTGGAAACTGACTCATCACTGTCTTGGCTTGTGCAGGGGTAAGTGGCACGCGTCGGTCAATTGGGATCTTGCCTTCCCGGATTAAACCTATTTTGGTATCTATCATGATATTTTGTTTCCTTTCTTAATTCAGTTGTAATGAGTGTTTTAAAATTCGGCAGGGAAATGTATTTTCTCCTATCGTAATGTAAGGATTGCGCATTCTTTGGAGATCCTATTCCTTCGACTTGGGTAAATGCAAGCTATTTCTACAATACTTAATTTCATGATTGAATGAGGATGCCAAGGTTGGAATGAGTGGATCGTTAAATAGTTTTTTGCGGAAAGTAAGCCAAATGGCTTATATAGAAAGAAACAGGCAGGACAATTGTTTTTCTCCTCTTGACACGACAATGGAGATTTTTTATAACCCCCTGATTCGATCCTTTTAGGTAACATTCCCAACGCCGGTTGATCTGGCAGGAGGCTCCTCTGTTCAGAGGGGAGATTTCATGTATATCGCCGAGTGTTCCGCTTTGGCCGCCGCCCTCTGCTGGTCTTTTGGAGGCTTACTATCGACGACTCCGACACGTGCCTTCGGGGCTGTCAGGTTTAATCGCATTCGCCTGAGTATTGTCTCCTTCATTCTCATTATTCTCGTCTTTGTCACCGGTAGCTGGCGTACTCTAGGTCTTCATTCGGGGCTGGTATTAGCCTTATCGGCAATGATAGGTATTTTCATAGGAGATACTCTTCTCTATGCCACCCTTAAGCGACTTGGGCCAAGACGAACTGGAATCCTCTTCACCACGAATGCACCTATCACAGTCATTGTAGGTTATTTTTTTCTCGAAGAATTACTGCCCTTTGCCACGGTAATTGGGTGTATACTTATAATGGTCGGTGTTCTGTTGGCTGTCTTTTTCGGTACCAGGTCCTCCCAGCAGCATGCCTTTGAAAAAATTCAAGGTTCCCTCGCTTCAGGGATTGCGTTGGGCTTTTTATCGGCTTTGTGCCAGGCTATTTCTGTTCTTATTGCCCGTCCAATCATGGCATCCGGCGTCGACGCTTTGGCTGCCTCGGCGTTACGAGTCGGAATCGCGGCTTTAGCATTGAATTTTGTTTTTTTACTGCGGCCGTCAAAAGCCGGTATCCAGGTAACCCCTGTAACCAGAAAGCTCATGTGGCAAACCGGTCTAAGCGGTATTCTAGGCATGGCTGTTGGAATGACCTTGCTGCTTTTTGCCTTGGCCCATGGCCCAGCTGGCCTTGTGTCGACTCTTTCAGCAACTTCACCCATTCTCATATTACCAATCCTCTGGATCGCAACGAAAGAGAGACCCGCTCCTGGTGCCTGGTTTGGAGCATTTCTGGCTGTTCTGGGCGTAGCTTGTATTTTCAGCCCATAAATAAGGATACTAATTTAATCGGATAGGCGAACCAGTCCCAACACAATGAAAGTTTACAACAGATCCATTTCTGCAAACAGGGAGTAACTCCATAAAGCGGCTCCCAGTCCTTCAGGGATAACAGCCAACTCGGCTTGCTGAATTACGATGAGATCGTTGGTCTCAGGATCAGAGGATATAAAGGAGACATGACCATCTTGAGATACAACAATGGCAACTGCCCCTGGTTGAGCATTGGCAAACTGGGCCGCTGACTGATGTCTGGTTCCTCCCAAATCCATCAGGTTCACCGTTGTGCCGTTGTCTCCCTCTACCGGTTTATATACGCGTATTTTTCCAGGAGGAGTCTGGTTGGGGGCGGGGGTTATTTTTGCGCCAAAGCAATACACAAATCGATCAAAGGACATGACCAGTGCTCCATCCACGGCCGTCAGTCTGGCAATATGTTTGCACTGCCGGTCCAGCTGGTGTCCCAGGCGTTCGAGGTTCTCTCTTTCCGCTATTGTTTTATTCTGGGATGATGCTCCAAAGAAATTTTTAACGGTGGTTATCAAGGAAGGCTTTTTAGTCACATCGTAATCACTTTCAAGAAAGATTGCCCCACCGGTATAGGGGACAGGGATGTCAATCGAACGTTGCCATTCACCGTCATCAGGTACCACCAAAAGGGTTCCCCCTCTGGAATGTTCTCGCATTTTTCTAGCAGTGTTCAAAAGCGACATATATCGCATCAGATATAGAATCCTGTCATTCTGTTTGTCTTTTGGTGATGATAGCTTAGGAATGATTGTTCTCATTAAGGCAGAGTGATCGGTAAAAAAAGCCTCATTACCGCACAGTGCCGCAAGGCTTTTTCCTCCAAAAGTTATCAGCACACTCCCTGGTGCCATGGCTTCAACACACAGGTTTGGGATAAGTGTGTCGGCAGAACGTGTTCTAAACCCCCAGACTACTAATTTCTTTTCTTCGTTTGGCCAGACAGAAATATCAGCCCGTGGATTTTCTAGCGCCGCACCTAATTTTACAAGGTTGTTTACATCAAAGCTGATTGGCTTGTCGAAGATGAACGTATCGAATGAGTCTTCTGATGGACTGAGGATGATCGATATGGTCACGGAATTCCCTTCGTCGGTGGCAAAGCTTGTCCATACAGCAGCGTCGATGATTTGCGAAATAAATCGCTGCGAGGGAATGAGGGAAATATTCTGGAAGAGGCTGCCAACGATTGTGGTTGGCACAGTTGATTCAACCAGCAGATGGATTCGTCTTGATAATTCTTCAATGAAACCAGGATGTAATGTGTAGGCGGTGCGGATCATAGGGGTAGAGATAAATTTGCTCGATTGAGGAAGGTTAGTGCATCCAGGGAATATGAGATACAGAAAAAGCTAAATGTCAAGACCAACGATGTTACTCCTTCAAGATAATTTTGGCAAATTTTTTAGGCGTCAGTAACTCATTCTGTGAGATGCAGATTCATCTGCAAGTCAAGGTTCAATTTTTCGTGAATCCGAACAAAGCCATCGAATAATTACAGAAAAACGAACAAATATATAAACTGATACAGGTGCTAAATTAAGATTTATTATTTAAAATCAGTACATTCTCTCGTTGTGCTACTTTGTGGCATATATATTGCTTAATGGATGGCAAGATGGAAAACATCTCGAGCTGAGCAGTTCTATGGATTTTGTCATTATTTTTTCAGTCTCCATTTTTAATCATTTGGATAGAGGACATTCTGGCTGAACTATCTCCACGTAACATGTAGCACCAGTGTAGGTTGGTATCGACCGGGAGCAGATGTTTTTTACCCTGCAACTCTACAACTTTTTACTTCAAACACAGTAGGAATATTCTGCGATAGCTCACGACCTCAAGCCTTCCGATAGTGGACAAGGCTTCAATCTGCTATCAGAACCAGACCTGAAAAATTCAGGAACAGATCTATTTGCTGTTCGGTTTCTAACTGTGGCGGCTCGATCGGAAGATCGAAAGAAAGGGGAAGTTCTCCAGTCTGTAAGGTGGAGTCTGTAGGTGCTGCCCTGGAAAAATCGCTCGCTGATAATTCCCGACACAACAAAGCCATTTATGGGCGTAATTGGGGGAATGGGTGAGGCTCGCACTTTCCGGTCGGATCAGCAAGGTTCCTTCTTGTCCCACGTGTATATTGGGCAGCACCAATGGCAGGATTCAAAGAGGGGAATGAAATGAAAAGTCTCTCCCTCAGATTAAAATTTGGGGATGAAGGAGCAGCAGAAAATGATACCATTTCCAGTCAGGAAAACTCAACACCCATGAACAAACTTTTTCTACCGGTATCCAGCAACTTAGCCCAAGCCTGCACTCTCTATTCCAAAATATAACGGAAATACATTTATTTAATCGAATTTAAATGTTATCCTGATATTTCGATTCGTGAAATGGTCTTTCGATTCTCTGATAATTGAAAACCTTTTATCACTCACTTTTTGTGCTTGCACTACCTTTCAGTTTTTTGTGCCCTTCAGCTATCACACCTGAGCCAATCGGCAGAAATTAAAGCTATACTCTCTCAAACTGGGCCACCCTGGGCGGCGACCATACAGTGTTGTATCGTCGTGTCTACAGGTTTTACTATTGTCTGGTTACAATTCTGAAGGATTACAATATGAAACATGGAACTATCTATACCGACCTCGCACGAGAACCAGTCAGGACAGCTCTGCTATTGGCTGCTGGTACCGGGAGTCGGCTCGCTCCTTTAACTGACATGACACCCAAATGTCTTGTTCCGGTTAATGAAATATCAATTTTAGAAAGATTGATTTGTTCTCTTAAGGAACACAATTTTAACCGGCTTGTAGTAGTCATCGGACATCAGGGCGACTGTATTCGTGATTATCTCGGAACGAGAAAGGGGGGCATGGATATTACGTACATAACAAGCCCTTTGTACAAAACAACAAATAATATTTACTCTTTATGGCTTGCAAAAGATGTAATTAAAGAACCTTTTCTGTTGATTGAGAGTGATCTTGTTTTCAATACAGATATGCTCACGGATATGCTCTACCCTGACCGGGTCGCGGTTGCGGAAATTGAGCCCTGGATGAATGGCACCACTGTAACGCTTAATAACCAGATGGAGATTGATGCCTTTCATTGCGGGGCTGAGACAGCCGAGAGCCAGGAATACAAAACAGTCAATATTTACAGCCTATCTGCCGCAACATGGCAATTAGTCAGAGAACGATTGGATGACCATATCTCAAACAATATGGTAAATGGCTATTACGAGACGGTCTTTGCCGACATGGTTGAAGAGGATTGTTTGTTTTTTACACCTGTGTTCTTTGACACCAACAGCTGGTATGAGATTGATACGATAACTGATCTGCGGGCAGCAGAACTGGTGTGCGACAGCTATGACCAAACACCTGCCTTTACCATCGACCCATTCTTGAATTATTCCAAAGCGATGCGCTACTCACCAGATATCAAGCCATCGATGGCGATGGCCCCGACTTCGAAATTGATCCAGTAAATACATATGACAAAAATACACCCTACACCTCAGGAACGTTACGAATATGTATCCAAGCAACACGGTGGCTACTGGCGGCATAATTTTACAGACCATAACTACCTTTATAATCTCTATTTTCCACCGAAAGATTTTTTCAGCCACATCACCCAACATATCCATCAACTGGTGTTAAATTACCCCATTGCCCAGAACGATCTGGCTGGCCTTGTGGGCGAGTTGATAAACCAGCCTTCTGAGCGAATAGCAGTTGGTAATGGAGCAGCAGAGCTTATTAAAATTATTGCCGGGCTCGATCGTAAATTGATTGTGCCGGTTCCGTCATTCAATGAGTATGTCAATGCTGCGCCTGCAGGCAAGGTAACCCTGTTTAATATTGATCCACCTTCTTTTCAACTGGATGTCGATAAGTTCGCTGAAGAGGCTATCCGCCGGCAGGCGCGACTCGCAATAGTGGTCACGCCAAACAACCCGACGTCAATCTTAGTCCCGAAAGATCAACTTATTTACCTCACTAAAAAACTGGCTGCCCATGACTGTATGCTCATCGTTGATGAATCATTTATTGATTTTGCCGGAAACGGCGACCAGGAAACTCTTGAAAATGAAATTGAGGAGTATCCGAATCTGGTGATTTTTAAGAGCATGAGCAAGGCATATGGTATCTGTGGCATTCGAATCGGATATATGCTTACGGCAAACGTCGAGTTTCTTGATCAAGTCCGCCAGGGGCTGCATATCTGGAATATAAATGGTTTTGCAGAAGAATTTCTGCGCCTTGTGCCTCAGTATAAACAGAAATTCAAGCAAAGCTGCATTAAGGTAATGGAAGATCGGGATCATTTTTACCAGGAATTACAAACAATTCCTGGAATGATAGTCTACCAGCCTGATGCCAATTTTATTTTCTGCCGGTTACCTGATCACGGTTTGTCTGCGCCGGAAGCAACTAAAAGATTATTTATCGATCACAATATCTACATAAAACATTGTGCAGGCAAGACGATGACGGAATCTGACCGTTATGTCCGTATAGCCAGCCGCACCCAACCTGAGAATATGTGTCTGGTTGAAGCATTGCGCAATATTCTTGCAGCGGAGTAATTTTCATGAATACAGCATCGCCAAACTCTCTCGGCAATCAAGTTTCGCCGGTGGTTTCCACACAAAATACAATTCTTTCATATGCCGGGGATTTGCCCAATATCTGTTCTCTGATCGGTCTTCTTTGTTCAGTGCTGGCCATATATTTCGCGCTTGTCGGTCAGTTCCAGGCCTCGATGATCGGCATAATCTGGGCTGTCTTTTTTGACTGGAGCGACGGCATACTGGCCAGGCGTATGAAAGGGCGGACGGAAGTACAAGGACTCTATGGAACCCAGCTTGACTCTCTGATTGATATCGTAAGTTTTAGTATCTTTCCAGCCATCGTTCTCCTGAGTTACGGCCATTTCAGTCCCTGGTTTATTCCCGGTGCTTTTATCATAGTTGCCACAGGTGTGATTCGATTAAGTTATTTTAATGTTTTCGGCATGGTGGACAAATCCACCTATATGGGTTTTCCTCTGGATAATAACGTTATTATCCTCGTCTTTATTTTTCTCTTCAATGGTTTGTTCAGTCGAGATACGTTTGCTATCATCATTTATATACTGCTTATGTTGTTTGCAATGTTGAATGTGGCACCCATAAAGACACCCAAATTTGCCGGTCGCTGGTATTACGCACTTATTGCATATACTGTGACGATATCCGTAATCTTTGGCTGGCAGTGGTCGCTTACTTAACATGAATATATTACATATTTCGGATTTGCATTTTGGGCCACGCCATTGGGAGGGAGATGACCAGGTGTTGCTCACGAAGATTAACTCCTATAATGCCGATATTGTGATCAACACCGGCGACAATACAACAGACGGGCTGGAAACCGAATACGTTAAAGCCGGTCGCTTTTTAAAAGCTATAACGTGCAGGAATGTCATATCTACTATCGGCAATCACGACAAAAGGAATATGCGCTCTCATGAGCTGTTTCGGAAATACATCCATAATTCCGAAATCATCAGGATTCCTGAATCGATGAGGACCAGAAAAAACCACCTCTTCCTGAATCGGGAAATAACCAGGGTTAATGACAATTTTACGGATATAAATTCCATCAAACAGTTTGAAGTGAATGGAAAAAAGATTCTGGTCGTCAGTATTGATTCCAATGAACTCTACAGCGATGATGGATTTGTGGAAAAAGAGATTTTGAAAGCTGTTTCGTTAGAGATCAGTCAGATAGAGTATGACTTAATACTGTTGATGACCCACTATTCCATCCTTGGTACAGACGAATGCCCACTAAAAAACTCTGCATTGCTGATTGATTTTGTCCATAAGCACAAAATAGAATACGTCTTCTGTGGACACACGCATGATCTTGAATTGATGCGAACCACAGATTTATATAAACAACATAGTTTTAATCATTTCAGGTGCGGTTCTTTATCATCCTGTAACATCGAAAATGATGATAATATGTTTGTGTATTATGAGAATTTAGGAAGCGATGACTTTCATTTACATGTCGTACGTATATTTCAGAAACAAGGAAAGTTAAGCTTTAAAGAAGAAATTATTTTTTAAATAATTAGCTTTCATCCAGCAATCCATGGCCAATGTTGATGTTACCAAGTCTTACAGAGAGTCTTTCAGTAGAGGACAAGGCTTCAATCTGCTATCAGAACCAGACCTGAAAAATTCAGGAACAGATCTATTTGCTGTCCGGTTGCTAACGGTGGCGGCTCGATCGGAAGATCGAAAGAAAGAAGAAGATCTCCAGTCTGTAAGGAGAGTCTGTAGGTGCTGCCCTGGAAAAGTCGCTCGGTGATAGTTCCCGACACAACAAAGCCATTTTGCGCTGCATCTGGGGGATGAGTGAGACTTGCACTTTCCGGTCGGATCAGCAAGGTGGCTGCTTGTCCCGGGTTAGTTTCGGGCAGCACCAATGGCAGGCTTCCAAGAGGGCAATGAAATGTGCCGTTTTTGTCCAGAGTTCCTTTGACAAGATTCCGAAAGCCAAGAAATTTTGCGACGGTAGTGTTAATCGGGCGACGATAGAGGTTTTCCGGGGTATTGAATTGCTGGAGGATGCCGTGGTGGAGAATAGCTACTTTGTCGGCTATACTAAAAGCTTCAGCCTGGTCATGTGTAACAAAAACGGCGGTGACGGCCAGGGATTTAAGAATCATCCGTATCTCTCCGGTCAGCCGATCCCTGAGTGCCCTATCAAGGGAACCGAGCGGTTCATCCAGAAGCAGCAGTTGGGGTTCCGGGGCAAGGCTCCTGGCCAGGGCGACTCTTTGTCGTTCTCCTCCAGATAGCTCATCGATATTTCGATGTTCTAAGCCGGTAAGACCAACCATCTCAAGCACGGTCTGTACTCTTCTGGTCAATTCATCCCTTGGGCAATATTGCATTTCTAAGCCGAAAGCGACATTTTGCAGCACGGATTTATGTGGGAAGAGGGCATACTCCTGAAACATCATGCCGAAGTTACGCTTATGTGGTGGAACCTCTCTGATATCTTTGCCGCAAAACTTGATAGTCCCCGCTTCTTCTCTTTCAAGTCCTGCCAACAAACGAAGCAGAGTCGTCTTGCCCGATCCGGATGGGCCGAGGAGACAGAGAATTTCTCCTTGCATCAGGGAGAAACTGATATCCTGCAGGAGCATCTGCCCTTCATACTTGTTCGATAGGTTCTCCACCTCAAGTATGGTTCCGGTATGTGTAGCTTTATGGTCTTTCACTTTAGTGACTCTAGATTTTTCTGGTGCTGTCCAGCCTGCCGAGCAGCCAAAAGCCGGAGCAGGTAACCAGCATAAGGATACTGCTCATGGCCATGGCCTGTCCATAGTTTAAATCGCCGGGCTGGCCGAGGAGGCGGAAAATTGCCACCGGCATGGTCTGGGTGTGGGGCCGGGCGACAAAGGACGAAGCGCCGAACTCGCCCATGCTGATGGAAAAGGCAAACACCGCACCAACCAGAATTGCCCGGCTGATTATAGGGATATCTATCCGCCGCCAAACCTGATAAGGGGAGGCGCCGAGCAGGGCGGCCGCTTCCCGCAGGGTCTGCGGAATTTGTTTAAGACTGGGCAGTATGCAGCGGACAACAAAAGGAAAAGCGACCAGCGCGTGGGCTATGGGGATCAACGCCAGCGAGTCGCGCAGATTGAGTGGCGGCCTGTTGAGGGTGATGATGTAGCCAAAACCAAGCGTCACTGCGGAGGTGGCCAGGGGCAGCATGATAATTGCGTCCCAGAAGGATGTACCTTTTCCACGGGTGGCAGCCAGGAAAGTGGAGGCAAGCAGGCCAAGGATAACAGCGATTACCATCGCGGCCAGACCGAAACCAACACTGTTGGCCACCGCCGAAATCGGTTCGACGAAAAATACCGATCTGGCGGAGGTGGTAAAGAGCGCCGAATAGTAAGCAAGGGTCAGGCCGTCCTCTCCTGTCAAAGAACGAAATACAAGAGCGAGAAGAGGAGTTACCAACAGGAGTACCATGAACAGCAGGTTGGTCCTGACAATTATCTTCTGACCGGAGGTCTCGACTTTTTTAGCGGTACCGGCTGCAGAGTCTGTATAGAAAGCAATTCGTGATTTTTTCGTGAGACGGGCGTGAAGCCACATGAGAAGAAAATTGACAGCGATCTGGATCAGGGAAAGTGCAGCTGCCATAGGCAAATTGAAAAGCTGCACCGATTGTCGGTAGATTTCCACTTCAAGGGTTGCGTAACCGGGGCCACCAAGGATGAGAACTACTCCGAAGCTGGTAAAACAAAAGATAAAGACCAGAAGTGACGCGGAGCCAATGGCGGGCATCAACAGAGGCAGAGTTATTCTGCGAAAGGTCAACCACGGCGTGGCCCCAAGCATCCTTGCCGCCGACCTTAAATCCGGATTCAGTCCTGCCCAGAAACTCCCCACGATCCTCAGAACCAGTGTGTAATTGTAAAATACATGGGCGAGGAGGAAAAAATAAACCGTTTGATCAATTTTGATCGGCGGTTGGGAAAGATTAAAACCGGCCATTAACCAGTTATTGGCGAGGCCGTGTGGCCCCAGTAAGGCTCTGAAGGCGGCTGCAGTGACGACAGTCGGCAGTACGAATGGCACGGTCATAAGGGACTGGAGCAGATTTTTGCCGTAAAATTTGTAGCGGGCAAAAACATAAGCACCGGGCAGGGCCAGAACCAGCGTGATGACAGTGGATACGGCAGCCTGCCAGCAGGTGAACCAGAGGATGCGGCCATAGATGGGAGAACTCACCAGCTTGTTGAGTTTGCCGGGATTCCAGGAGCCCTCCGGCATGAGGCTCAGCAGGACTATTTTTATGAGTGGGTAAAAATAGAAAAGCGCCAGGAATGCCAAGGGAAGAGAGAACAGCAACCAGCGAAACAGTGGTTGAGGCCGTTTCACGCAGTGCACTCCCCGTGGATTAATCCTTTGGCTTGCTTATCAGCGGAGGACGGCATTCGTCCAGGCCTCAATCCAATTATCCCGATGCGCTTCGATGGCTGCTGGACTGACTGATTACCGGTTTGTCGGCTACAGCTGCATGCTTGACGAAAACATCCGGAAGATGAGCTGATATGTTGGCCGGGAAGACAAACATCTGCAGCGGGATATCCTCCTGAAACCTTTTGCTCAACATAAAATCAACCAGTTTTCTGGCAAGTTCCGGTTCTTTGGTGCCCTTCAGGATGCCGACGAATTCGATCTGACGAAAGGCGGTGTCGTCCGCAATGACTGCGGCAGTGGGTGCTTCGGTCAGCTGTTTTTCGGAATAATAAACGACGGCAGCCGGGCTGGAACCATAGCTGACAACAATCGGTCTATCGCCTTTCGAGGCGGAAGTGAAGTGCCCGTAATAAGCATCTTCCCAGCCGTTGGCGATGATCACCCCGTTTGCTCGCAGTTTTTTCCAGAAATCGAGGTATCCGTCCTCTCCGAATCTTCCAATGGTCGCAAGAAGAAAGGCCATGCCCGGTGATGAGGTGGCAGGGTTCTCAACCACGGTAAGCCCTTTAAATTCCGGTTTGATAAGATCAGCGAGATCTGTTGGGGGTGTCAAGTTTTTCTTCCTGAACCAGTCCTTATCGTAATTGAGGCAGACATCGCCGTAATCGACGGGCAGAAGTCGGTTCATTTTATCCAGTTGCAGGGAAGCGGGGATATGAGTGAGCAGTGGTGAAGCATAGGGTATAAAAATGTCCGCATTGACAGCTCGGGAAAAAAAGGTGTTGTCAACCCCGAAAAAGACATCGGCAAGCGGATTGTCCCTGGAGAGAATAGCTTGCACCAGAGCAGCTCCGGCGTCTCCTGATTTCAGGAAGCGGACCTTTGCGTTATTTTCATTCTCGAAGGCTGCAATTACTTCCTTGCCAATATTGAAACTGTCATGGGTCATGAGGGTAATAGTTTTTTCAGCAAGAGCTGTGTTGACAAAACACAGTCCTATTGACAGAATCAGGCATCCGGAAAAGAGCAATATTCTCTTCATCTAAACCTCCAAGTGTAAAAGATATTACTTCTGGTTTTTATGGGAGCCCGTGACTGCAATAGAAAAGCCGCCTCCGGTCAGGAGACGGCTACGCTTGTCACGCTGTTCCCTCCGCCGGCATTATCCGGATCAGGTCAAGCGGTCGGGTCATGTTTTAAACCCCTCTCAGCCCAGTTATATCGAGCTCCCGCATCACATCTAACAAGATAGGATATCTTGCAGAGGTTTGCAACTATTCTCGACAGAGGTCGTCAGGCAGATCAAGTGGCCGGCTGCAGCGGCGTTTTGAAGTACGAAGTTATTTTTTCAGCAGAACGACGGTTTCAATATGGTGGTTCTGCGGAAACATGTCGACGGGCTGGATTTTACAGAGAGTGAAACCCTCGTCGGTCAGGGCTGCGAGGTCGCGGCATAATGTTGCCGGGTCGCAGGAAATGTATACCAGACGTTTGGTCGTAATGGCGGCCAGTTGACTTGCCAGGTCCGGGGCTCCCTGCCGGGGAGGATCAATCAGTACACAGTCGAATTTTTCACCCTTTTCGGCAAGTTCTATACAGGCATTGTGAACTGAACTTTTCAGGAAACGGGTATTGGTCAATCCTGCATTTGCCGCATTATTTTTAGCGCTGCGGATGGCAGAACCCTGGCCTTCTATTCCGAAAACCTCTTTGGCCGACATGGCCAGAGGAATAGAAAAATTTCCCATGCCGCAGTAGAGATCAAGAACTGTCTCTGTTTTGTCTATCTGACAGAAATTGACGACACTCTCTATAAGTGTCCTGTTCTGGTCCAGGTTAACCTGGCAGAAACCGCCTGCTTCCCAGGAAAAAGTTATTGGTCTGTTTACACTGGATAATGCATGGTATTGAACAGTGAAGAGGTTGTCTTTCCTGCCTTGGTCTTGTATCTGGTCATTAAAATTTGGACAAGTAAGAGGAAAATCAGTACCGATGAAAAAAACCCTCTCCACCTCACTGGTCTCAAGGCAAAAACGTTTGGCTGATTGAATGTCCGCAGCCCGGACTTTTCGGATAAGATGAAAAATACAGACGGTCCTGCCTGTTTGTGGGTTGAGCTGCAGGTCTATCTCAGTTGAAAGTTCACATAATTTGCTGCCATGTTCATGTTCCAGCAAGGCAACGAGGGTGCTGTTTATGGATTTTCCAGCCAATAGACAACTGTCAATGGGGATGATATCATGGGAATGAAACCGGTGAAATCCAACCGTGCCGCGATCACCCACCTGAAGTCGTATCCGCTGCCTATAGGCAAAAACCGATGGTGAGGGGGCGGGGGCAGCCAGGAGTGATATCGATTCACGAACTGCTCCACAGTTTGCTCTGCCAAGCAGATCCTCAATGATTCCTTTCTTTATATTTAACTGGGTATCGTAGTCACAATGTTGCAGATCACAGCCTCCACACTGACCGTAATATTTGCAGGGTGGTGTTATCCTGGCTGGATGTTCTTTTAAGATTTGACGTACTATGGCAAAAAGATAGTTTTTTTTCGCTTCTTCTGTGGTTATCATTACGGTCTCGTTCGGCAGCACATGTCGGACGAGAGCAACCTGCCCATTGGAAAGGTTTGCTAATCCGTAACCTCCATTGACTATTTTAGTTATATTTACTGTTTCAAGGCTCATCTTTCAATTTTCGGCTGGTAAGGTAAACTATTAATGCGTTTCAAATGGACATCAGCGGTGAAGCGATTAAATCCTGAATGTTCATTTTTTCTTAATATATCATTCTTATCTTGTCGAACAGTATTCTTTCTCTTCGCCTTTCTGCTGCTCATTGCATTACCGGCTTCGGCTTCGGTCAAAGTTGCTGTTACTGTAAAGGGAGTGAGCGGACCATTATATAAAAATGTAATGGCACGCCTGGCCATCAATCTGCAGAAAGACAACGAGCGGCTTCAGCCCAAAACGATCAGGCGCCTGCATCGACAGGCGGAGACTGATATTCGGGCCGCCCTTGCTCCCCTGGGCTATTATAATCCCACAATCAAAAGCAGACTGGAAAAAGATGGCGATGTTTTCCGTGCTGATTATTTGGTTGAGAAGGGGGCACCGGTTATTGTCAAAAATGTCGTGCTGGAGGTGACCGGAGAGGGAAGGCGTAATGAGAGCCTTCTGGATGCTACCTTGAATTTTCCGGTAAAGGAAGGTGATATTCTTGATCAGTCCTTGTACGAGCAGGGGAAAAAAAAATTAGTATACCTTGCTCTCAGTGAAGGTTTTCTGGACGCGAATTTTACTGAGCGGATCTTGACTATCAACCGAGAGACGAATAGTGCTTCCATCCATCTGGTTCTTGACAGTGGTCGTCAGTATCGCTTTGGTGAAACAATCAGCACCCAACAAATTATCGAGCCGGATCTGCTGGTCAGATATCTGCCGTATAAGGTGGGCGAGCCGTACAATCCGGCAAAACTATTCGAGCTGCAGTCTATTCTCTACCAGACGGACTATTTCAGCCGGGTGGTGGTCCGTGGACAGACCGATGAGGCTGTCAACTTCAGTATTCCAGTGGATATTGAACTGACTCCTCCCGAACATCTGAATAAATACAGTCTAGGATTGGGCTATGCAACCGATACGGGAATAAAGGGTAAAGTGGATTGGTCTAACAGGTTATTTAATTCTAAAGGCCATAAGATCAGTGCCGGCTTGCAGTTGGCAGAATTTGAAAATATTATTTCCCTGCGCTACGACATCCCGCACAGTGATCCCAGATTTAATAAGCTGGTAAATCGGCTGGGCTATCAGGATAAGGAATGGGAGGATACCAATACCCAACTCTTAACAGCTGCAATAAGCCATGAATATTCGGGTCCCCGGTATAGTCTCAGTGGCGGCCTTGAACTGCGTGATGAGGTCTATGATGTAGGCAATACCAGCGGTGATTCGACACTCCTGGTCCCCTCTTTCAAAGTCGGTATGGTTTTAGCGGACGATATTCTCTATACCCAGAATGGAATGCAGGCATCGCTAGGTTTTCTTAGTTCTGTCAATGGCCTGGTTTCAGATGTCAATTTTCTTCAGACAACACTCAATGGAAAAGCAATTATCTCGCCGATTAAAAATTTACGGTTGATAGGCAGAGGATCGCTGGGGGCAACCCTTGTCGACAGCATAGATTCCTTGCCGCCATCTTTGCGTTTTTATACCGGTGGTGACAGTACCATACGCGGCTACAGCTACAAATCGATTGGTACGAGCGATTCGTCGGGAGCGGTTATCGGTGGTCGGTACCTGGTGGTTGGGAGCATTGAGTTGGAGCGCGTCATCACCGAAAACTGGAGCCTTGCCACTTTTTGGGATGCAGGGACAGCAACGGATGATCTGTCTCTCGATTTCAAACAGGGTGCGGGTGCGGGAGTTCGGTTTCGTTTACCTTTTGGTCAAATCCGATTGGATTTTGCCTCGGCCATCTCTGAGGATGGTATGCCTTTTCACGTGCATCTGATCGTTGGAGGAGATTTATGATGAAACGAATTTCCATTATCATCATCTCCCTTTTTTTTGTTCTTCTGCTGTTTTGCGCTGTTTTTTTGTCGACGACTGAATCCGGCTTGATTCTTATTCAAAAGAGTATCAATCGGTTTGGGAGCAGTGTGGTTTCCATTGGTCAGGTAGAGGGAAGCTTATTTGGTAACGGTACATTTAAGAATATTCATTTTGCAGACGTCGGCATGGATGTTGATGTGGATCGGCTGGAATATTCCTGGCAGCCCGGAAAACTTCTGGAAGCTGAGTTCAATATAGCAAAAATCTCCGTAACAGGGGTTAAAGTAGCCATAAAAGATACCCCGTCGGATACACCGGCGACAAGTGCCTTTAAGCTGCCTGTCGTATTATTTCCCTTCCCCGTTGTGGTTGGCAGCTTCGTGGTAAATAAGCTGAGTGTTGTGGACAGTCACTCGGAACTGTTCGTTGTTGACAAGTGTATTGCCAGCCTGCAGGGAAATGCAGATCAACTTACTGTCAATGAATTCGACCTGCAGGGACAGGATATTGGACTTCGGTTGCACGGAAACATTGAAGTCAAAAGTGAGTGGACTCTCAATTTGCTGGGGAATTGGCGCCTGGCAGGGTTTGGATTTCATCCTTTGACCGGTACTTTATCGGTGAGCGGGCCGCTCAAGGGACCACATCTTGAGCTTGGCCTTAACAGTCCTGCAAATATCAGAGTCGCGGGAGATTTTGTCAACCTGTTGGAGCAGCCGGAATGGACGGCGAAGCTTGAGGCAAAAGCAGTCGATTTGTCAACGCTCATCGAAGACTGTCCGAAGATCGAGTTGACCACGGTAAATGGCGAGCTTGCAGGTAATTTTGAGAATTATCGAGGACAGGTACATGCCGGAGGGGCATGGGATGCACTGACAGGGATGCATCTGGTAAGTAACATTACCGGAGACTTTTTGGGTATTGATTTTCGTTCATTGCGTATTGAGAACGAGGAGAGCTCTGTTCAGGTTGAAGGAGGGAAAATTTCCTGGCAGGATATTTTTTCGTGGGAAGGTCGGTTTCTGGTCAAAAATTTTGATCCTTCAGTCATTAACGGGCAGCTGCAGGGCAGGCTTGAAGCCGATTTCGTCAGTGTCGGCGATGTTAAGGAGCATGGTGTCATTGCTTCCTTTGATATCTCAAGTCTCAATGGCATATTGCGGGATCATAAAATTTCGGCTGCTGGTAATGTTTTCCTCAACGAAACTGATGTACATACCGATGCATTGATTATCCAGAGCGGTGACCTGACAGGTAGAGCATACATCAAAAATGGTTTGTTTTCATGGGCTGATGCTCCCCTCTGGTCCGGGAATATACAACTGGATGAGTTTGATCCGTCCTGGCTCTATCCCGATTTTCCCGGCAATATAAATGGCGAATTAGCTACCCAGGGAAAGCTGGGGGAAAAAGGACCGGAAGGTTCCCTTACGATAAAAAATATTTCGGGAAATTTGCGGGGCAATGACCTTTCGGGGGGGGGAGAGGTTACGCTGGCGGGAGGTACCATCAAAACAAAAGGTCTGCTTTTGAACTGTGGTCCATCCAGGCTGGTTGTTAAAGGGCTGGCGGGAGAAGGACTCGCTCTTGATTTTAGCCTCACTTCACCTGATATAGGTACTATCCTGCCGGAGAGTAAGGGCAATATTCTGTTTAGGGGAAAACTGACAGGTACTATCAATACACCGCAACTTGATGCAGAGCTGCAGGGATCCGGACTGAGATACAGGGGGAACAGCCTTGGCAGGGCGCAGGCAGAGATCCATACCGCATTAAAAAAAGATGGCAGGCTGACCGGTTCACTGCTCGGTGAAAACATATCTCTGGACGGGTATTCAATTAATAAAAGTGTCATCAAAATTACAGGTACCCTGGCCGAACATCAAATTGTCGTCAACGGTGAGGGTGAGACAGGTGATTTTAGCTTGAGGTCCAGAGGGACATATAGGAATGAGTGGCTTGGGGAACTGTCTCAAATTAATTTGAACACGGCAGACTATGGCACCTGGCGGCAAGAGAAAACGTCAAAGGTTACAATGGACAGGGATGGCTTTTCACTTGAAAAATTATGTTTGACGGACGGGGAAAGCACAGCTTGTCTGGGGGGAGATGTACGACTGGAAGAGGAATTGCTGTGGACAGCATCCGGGCAGCTTGCTTCGGTGCCGCTGGAGTGGCTTAATCGATTGAACCTGATGAATATACCGGTAAACGGTGCAATAACTGCCGATATTGCCGCCAAAGGTAATACTCGCCGTATCATTTCGGCAAAGTCGGAACTTAGAGTTTTGGCAGGCGATTTATCGGTAAAGGAAAAGGACACAGATCGAGTTCCGCTTCGTTTTGATGATTCTGTCCTTACCCTCGATCTGACAGAGGCTCTTTTACAGGGAAACTTTAACATTCGGCTGAAAAATGGCAGCCAGGTAATTCTAACCGCGGCTGTTGAAGGTGCTGGTGATTTCGCGGTTCCGCTCAGTTCTCTTCCCTTGAGAGGAACCCTGGAATTGAAAAATTTTAACCTGGCCATGCTCAGTGCTTTTACCGGTTATGGTGTTGAGCCGAATGGCAGGGTAAACGATTCACTTGTCCTTTCGGGGACAGTAGGGCAGCCGAAGATCGACGGGAAAATCAATCTTCAGGATGGTGGTATCGATCTTCCTTATCAAGGTATCACTTTAGAAAATATTATGTTGTCCATTGAAGCAGGGGCGGAGACAACCCATGTCACCTGCAAAGCCACTTCAGGCCCGGGACAATTGACAGCCACCGGTGTGCTGCAATATGGAACGGCTGGAGTTAAAGGCGAATTGAACATCAAAGGAACTGATTTTCTTCTGGTTAGTCTGCCGGAGTACGCTATTCGCGTGAATCCCGATATTGTGCTGACTTTTAACAAGGATAAAAGCGAAATAAGAGGTTCAATAGAGGTTCCTTATGGGGTGATTACACCGGAGGAGATGGATGATTCGATCAGTGCCTCAGAAGATGTGATTATTCTAAACGGCACCAGAAAAGAACGGGCGAATGGTTGGCCCTTCAATCTGGATATTAACGTTCGACTCGGTGACGATGTCCGTATTGATGGATATGGTTTGAAAGGCAGACTTCTGGGAGAGTTAAGGGCTTACACAACACCGGACGATTTTATGGCAGGGAAGGGGGAACTTGATCTTATGGAAGGTACATTTTCGATATATGGTCGGACCCTTAGTATTGAACGGGGAAGCATGTTGTTTACAGGAGGACCTGTCGATAACCCCGGTGTTGACATCAGGGCTCAGGTGGAGGTCAGCGCCGAAGAGGCAAAAGGGGAAGGATATACAGTCGGGCTCGATATCAGTGGATTGGTTCAGGACCTGCAGTACCATCTCTTTTCCGATCCTTACATGGAGGACACTGAAATTCTGTCGCTGATGATCGTTGGACACTCTCTGTCTGATTCTACCCAGAAGGAAGGAAATATACTGGAGGCCGCAGCGGTGACGCTGGGGATGAAACAAAGTTTAGGTTTGGTTCGGGAAATTGGCAGCTTATTGCGTCTTGATGACTTGCATTTTGAAGGCAGCAGTTCAAAGGAGAATGTATCCCTTGTCGTTGGCAAACGAGTAACAAAGGATTTATATATAGGTTATGACCTGAATATGTTTAACCAGATCGGGCAACTCCGGGTAAGATACGATCTGAGTCGGGGCTTCTCGGTGGAAACAAGAAGCTCTTCTGAATCCACCGGTGCCGATCTGCTTTATACCTTTGAAAGGTAGAAAGGACAAATCGAAATCCCCTTAGCTGAGTGACTCAAACCTGTTCTGCTTAAGATTTTTCCATACCTTGTCGGCTGGAAATATCTTACCATTCATGGCAATGTACACTCCAGGTGGCAGCGATTGGACGGCACCGAAGGCACAGCCAATATTAAAGACGGCATCGCTGGTCTTAAAAAGAGCAGGTTCCAGGGCACCGGTAAGAACAATGGTTTTCCGGACAATGGCTGTGAGTTCTTTTGCCGTTTCGACCATGGTGTCGGTACCATGGGTGATGAGAATTCGGTCACATGGGTCATTGGCAACTGTCTCGGCTACCAGTTTCCGGTCCTCATCGGTCAGGTCAAGGCTGTCTTTTCTCATAAGAGAGTTGACACTGTAGCTGATTGAAAGATTCATCTCCGAAAGAACCTTTTCGATGTTCGGTGGCCCCACTTCATATTCGCTTTTTGCGTCAAAATAGACCTTGTCGATAGTTCCGCCAAGGGCAATTATCGAGATATCGCTCATGATTGCTCCAAAAAAATGACCAATAAAATATAAAAGACCCGGGTGTATCTTTCAATACCACTCATACACCCGGTGTGACGAAAATCCAAGCTTTTTGCCTTGCTTTTCCTGGGAGATGATCACATATAATGGTATTTTAAGATAATTAAGATAGATCATTGATAAAATAACGTCTCTTGCAAAGGAGGAGTACGGTGGCTGTGAAAAAAGATCCGATAACGATTCTGGTGGTTGATGACGACCAGGTGCACCGTTATATGCTCTGCTCTATGCTGAAAGAGTGGGGATGGCGATATGCCGAGGCCGATGATGGCACCACGGCGGTGGCTGCCGTTGAAAAAAAAAGGTATGACGCTGTTTTGATGGATGTTCGCATGGCCAGAATGGATGGCCGTGAGGCATTCACCCGTATTCAGGCAATTCATCCCAGTCTGCCTGTCATCATAATGACCGCATACTCCTCGGTAGATGATGCAGTGGAGGCTATTCAGCAGGGAGCTCATGATTATCTTACCAAACCACTTGATTTTGACCGGTTGCGTCTTGCTTTACTGCGTGCGGTCGATCACCATCAGGTGGTAAGCAGGCAACAGCAGGCTAAAGCCGACAGTCCGAAGCTGAAGACAGCTATGATTGGTTCATCGCAGCCGATGCTCGAATTACTGGAGATGATCAGTTATGTCGCTCCAACCGAGGCGACGGTTCTCATATATGGCGAATCCGGTACAGGAAAGGAACTGGTCGCCCAGGCCCTGCATGAAAACAGTGAACGACATAGCCGGCCTTTTATCAAGGTGAACTGCGCAGCTCTGGCGGAAGGTCTCCTTGAATCTGAGCTCTTTGGTCACGAAAAAGGTGCCTTCACCGGGGCGGAAAAACAGCGCGAAGGTAAATTTGTCCAGGCCGATGGCGGCACGCTGTTTCTTGACGAGATAGGTGAGACCTCCCAGGCGATGCAGGTCAAACTGCTTCGGGTGCTGCAGGAGCAGGAGCTGCAGCGTGTTGGCGGTGAGGAGACGATCCGTGTCGACGTTCGTATCATCGCTGCTACCAACAGGAATCTGGAAGCAGAAGTTGCTCGAAATAATTTCAGGGAGGATCTGTATTACAGGTTGAATGTGGTGATGCTCACTGTGCCGCCACTCAGAGACAGGAAAGAGGATATTCCGAAACTGGTGGAATATTTCGCCCGCAAATTTGCTGAAAAAAACAGAAGGGCTTTCGACGGAATAACTTCTGAATGTATGGAGGTGCTCTCAGTGTATAGTTGGCCTGGCAATGTCAGGGAGCTGGAAAATGCTGTTGAGCGGGGTATTATTCTTATGCGGGGTACTGAGTTGACGGAAAAGAGTCTCCCCCTCTCCATCCAAAAACAATATGTAAAACAAGATTATTCAGATGCATCAGCAGAGCCTGTTTCTCTCTTTGATGCAGAGAAACAACTTATCCTCAAAACCCTTATCGATACAGATGGCAACAAGAGTGAGGCATCGAGAAGGTTGGGAATCACCCGTAAAACTCTCCAGAGCAAATTGAACAGGTATGAGAATCCATAACTATTGGTCTTTTCCACCGCAGATTCCCACTTGACATAGCATATAATTATTAAAGGTTGAGGGTTACTTGACAAGGAAAAACCGGCTACTTATTGTTGGCACAAGTTTGCATACGGAGTAGCCGAAAATGTGTTCAGTTACACAAAACTCGGCGCAACGATAGAAATATGAAGAAAAAGGGAGGAGTGGGTGAGCGAAGAGAAAGTAAACGTAGATCTTCAGGATAACTCTGAAGATATTGCTGATGTAGAAAACGGTTCCAGCACCCCTGAGGAAAACATTGAAGCAGAGGTACAGGGTGAAGAAGTGGAACGAGACGTAGAAAAAGAACTTGCCGAGGCTCAGAAAGAGGTTGCTGAACTTCGAGACAGAATGTTGCGGGCGGCTGCTGAAAATGAGAATTTTAAGAAGCGGGTTGAGCGCGAAAGACAGGCAAGTCTAAAATATGCAGGAGAAATTATTTTCAGAGAAATGTTACCATTAGTTGATAATTTAGAGCGGGCCATAGATCAGGGAGTGACTGAGGGTGCTCCTGCTGAGAAAAACCTTGCTGCCTTAATTGAAGGTGTTCAACTTACTTTAAAAAGTGTAATCACAACTCTGGAAAAATTTGAAGTAAAAAAGATAGAGAGCGTTGGCAAACCCTTTGATCCCAAACATCAGGAAGCATTGACCATGGCCCAAAGTGATACTATTCCCGCCAATCATGTCGTTACTGAATTTGAGAAGGGGTATTACTACAAAGACAGGTTGTTGCGTGCTGCAAAGGTAGTAGTTTCTTCCGGGAAAAACGAGGACGAATCAAAAGGATAAGCGCTGTTTAAAGCTGTGCCAATCTCTTGACAAAGCAGGGAAGATGACAATTTTTAGAAGATGTTGCCACTACCACAGGTAGAGCAATTAACATAACGTTTAAAGAACGCTGGACGGAAACATAATCCGCTGAGAATGATTTAAGGAGAGAGAAGATGGGTAAGATTATCGGAATTGACCTGGGTACCACCAATTCATGTGTGGCAATTATGGAAGGGGGCGAACCAAAGGTAATTGCCAACGTTGAGGGCAATAGAACAACTCCATCGGTTGTTGCTTTCACAGATAATAACGAGAGGTTGGTTGGGCAGGTCGCAAAGCGTCAGGCTGTAACTAACCCTACACGGACGCTGTATGCGATAAAACGCCTGATAGGGCGAAAATTTACTGACGTCGAAGTAAAACGTTCTATTGAGATCAGCCCGTTTAAAATCGTTGAAGGTAATAATGGCAGTGTTGCTGTTAATGTCGATGGAACTGTTTATCGACCTGCGGAAATTTCTGCGATGATTCTTACCAAAATGAAACAGACTGCCGAAGAATATTTGGGAGAGGAAGTAACGGATGCGGTTGTTACCGTACCTGCCTACTTTAATGATTCTCAGCGTCAGGCTACCAAAGATGCCGGAAAAATAGCCGGGCTCAATGTTTTGCGTATTATCAATGAGCCAACCGCTGCATCGCTCGCCTATGGTCTTGACAAAAAAGGTGAGGAAAAAATCGCGGTATTTGATCTTGGTGGAGGTACCTTTGATATTTCCATCCTGGAGATCGGAGATGGTGTTTTTGAAGTGAAATCAACCCATGGTGATACTTTCCTCGGTGGTGAGGATTTTGACATGAGGGTCGTTAACTGGCTGGCCGATGAATTTAAACGTCAGCAGGGAATTGATCTCAGATCAGATAAGATGGCACTGCAGCGTCTGAAAGAAGAAGCAGAAAAAGCCAAGATGGAGCTCTCTACCACTAAAGAGACCGATATAAATCTGCCATTTATTACCGCTGATGCTTCCGGTCCCAAGCACCTCAATCTAAAGCTGAGCCGTGCTAAACTTGAAAACCTGGTCGAAGACCTGATTGAGCGTGTAGTTGGACCATGTATGACTGCGATAAAAGATGCAGGCCTTACGGCATCTGATATAGATGAGGTTATTCTGGTTGGTGGTATGACCCGTATGCCGAAGGTACAGGAAAAGGTAAAAGAACTGTTTGGCAGAGAGCCACACAGGGGTGTAAATCCAGATGAGGTTGTGGCCATTGGTGCGGCGATTCAGGGTGGTGTACTGCAGGGAGATGTGAAAGACGTCTTACTGCTCGATGTAACCCCCCTTTCTCTTGGGATAGAGACCCTTGGTGGAGTGACCACTAAATTGATCGAAAAAAATACCACGGTTCCAACCAAGAAAAGCCAGATTTTTTCCACTGCTGCCGATAATCAACCGGCGGTGTCCATTCACGTTCTCCAGGGTGAGCGTGAAATGGCTCAGGATAATAAGACAATTGGTCGATTTGAACTCTCCGATATTCCACCCGCCCCACGCGGTGTGCCGCAGATTGAGGTTACCTTCGATCTGGATGCCAACGGAATACTCAGTGTAGCCGCTAAGGATCTGGGAACCGGTAAACATCAATCTATCAAGATTACTGCATCCTCCGGCCTGACTAAGGAAGAAATCGAGAGAATGACCAAGGATGCCGAGTTGCATGCCGATGAAGACAAGCGTCGCAAAGAGCTTGTCGAGACCCGGAATTCAGCTGATGCCCTGATCCATGCAACTGAAAAGAGTCTGAAAGACCTCGGTGATAAAGTCGATGCTGAAACTAAGGGTAGTGTAGAAAAAGAGATTGAGAATGTCAAGAAAGTCAAAGATGGCGATGACATTGAAGTTATTAAATCGGCAGTTGAGTCTTTAACCCAGGCATCTCACAAGTTGGCAGAACTGATGTATGCCCAGGCTGCAAAGGAAAATCCCGATGCAGGAGCAGGCGGTCAGAGTGGAGCCAAGCAAAAGAAAGACGATGGCGATGATGATGTGGTCGATGCCGACTTTGAAGAGGTTAAGTAGTTCCTGACGCAGATTCTGTGCACTAAAGCTAAAAGGGGAGTAGGGAATACGTTTTTCCCTACTCCCCTTTTTTTTTATTTTACGGTATGGTACCCAACTTGTTAACAATGAGACTGCCTCAGGGACATTAAGAATCTATTTCTTTTATGTTTATAAAAATTTCTTTTAAAAAACAGCCATGAAAATACTATCAGGTATTCAACCTTCCGGACAACTGCATATCGGTAATTATTTCGGTATGATGCAAACCATGATTTCTCATATGGAGAGTGATGAACTCTATGTGTTTATCGTTGATCTCCATGCCCTGACGTCTGTGCATGATCCAGCCAGACTTGCTCTAGGTACCCTGGAGGCTGCCGCTGATTTCCTGGCACTTGGCCTGGATCCTGATAAATGTATTTTCTGGGTGCAATCAGACGTACCCGAGGTGTGCGAGCTGACCTGGGTGCTCTCGACTCTTGCCCCGATGGGACTGATTGAGCGTTGCCATTCCTATAAAGATAAGGTGGCCAAGGGAGTTGCAGCCAGTCATGGGCTTTTTTCCTATCCTGTATTGATGGCAGCAGACATTTTATTATATCAGGCGGAACAGGTTCCGGTGGGGAAAGACCAGAAACAACATCTGGAAGTTGCCCGGGATCTTGCTATTAAATTTAATAATCAGTACGGCGAGACTTTTGTTGTACCGGAGCCGGCAATCAGTGAAACAACGGCGATCGTCCCCGGGTTAGATGGACAAAAAATGTCCAAATCCTACGGCAACACCATCCCCATCTTTCTGGAGGGAAAAGAGCTGAAAAAGCGGGTTATGGCCATTGAGACCGATGCAACTCCCGTCGAGGCTCCCAAGGATCCGGAGAAATGTAATCTGTATAAGATTATGCAACTGTTTGCAGCACCTGCACGGATGATAGAGATTCATGATCTCTATATCAACGGGGGTGCTGCCTATGGCTATCTGAAACTTGAACTGCTGGATATGCTTAATACCCAATTTGGCGAGGCCAGGAAGAAAAAAAGGGAATATCTCGCGGACCCGGCGATGTTGCGGGAAATTCTTGCCCAAGGAGCAGGCAAGGCCAGAGAGAAAGCGGCCGTAACTCTTGATCTGGTCCGTAAGCGGGTTGGTTTGAATTATTGAGTTTCTGTTGCTACGATTGAAATTTCGATTCAGAGGAAGAGTATGACTTATGGTGTGACCCGTGAAGAAGGATTGGAACTTGTCCGTGCTCATTTGAAAAATCAGAATCTTGTCAATCATTCACTCGCTACCGAGGCGGTTCTTCGAGCTATGGCCGAGCGACTCGGAGAAGATCAGGAGAAGTGGGGACTAGCCGGACTGCTCCATGACCTGGATTCTGAAACGCAACCTGACCTGGCTACCCATACTTCAGAGACTATTGCCGTCCTAAAGGCAAAAGGAGTAGATCCAGAGATCATTGAGGCCATTCGACTGCATAACCCAACTGCCTGGCCGGGAGAACAACGCACCACTGTTTTTCATCATGCACTTGCTGCCGGTGAGACTATTACAGGGTTAATCATTGCAGCGGCCTTTGTTAATCCAGCCAAGAAGCTTTCCGCGGTAAAGGCTAAATCGGTAAGAAAACGCTATAAAGAAAAAGCCTTTGCCCGTGGGGCTGATCGTGAGATCATTGCCGAATGCGAAAAAGTTGGGATTCCACTGGCCGAATTTTGCGAATTAAGTCTTGTGGCCATGCAGGCAATCGCCGAGGAGATAGGTCTCTAATCTGATCCGGACGATCAGGAAAGTTACATGAAGTAGGGGTAATGGAAAGTATTTTCCATTACCCCATTGGTAAATAAAGCCGAAACTTATTACCTACTGGAAATTAACCAGCTCCACATCAAAGACCATTATCGCGTTTGGTGGTATTGGACCCCGTCCGGATGGACCGTAGCCGAGAGTGGGAGGAATGATCAGAACCCGCTTTTCACCCTTTTTCATACTGAGCAACGCTTCGTCCCAGCCTTTTATGACCTGCCCGGCGCCCACGGGAAAATCAATTGGCTGTTTACGATCATAGGAACTGTCGAATTTTTTGCCGTTCAGCAGCTTACCGGTATAATGGACTGTCACTACCTGTCCTTTTTTTGGGGTCTCCCCGGCGCCTTCCTCAACAACTACATATTTCAGACCGGAAGGGGTAGTTACGGCTTTCGGCCACTGTTCGTTTATAAGGGTCTGCTCTGCTTCCATTGCTTCAAGTTCCTTCGCCCGTGAGTCTTTCTCGAAATTGGCTAATATTGCGTCGAAGGCTTTCTGGTCGCTTTTGAAAGCCTCAGCGGCAGAACCTACACGAATAATCTCAACGGAGTTGAGGGCATCATTTCCTTCAATTTTATTGACCACCTCCATGCCGGATACGACATGGCCGAAAACAGTGTGCTTGCCGTCAAGCCATGGAGTAGCCACATGGGTGATGAAAAACTGGCTGCCATTTGTTCCCGGTCCTGCATTAGCCATGGAAAGGATTCCAGGGCCGGAATGAGTTAGACTTGGATCAAATTCGTCAGGGAAGGTATATCCAGGGCCACCGGTACCGGTTCCCAACGGACAGCCACCCTGAATCATGAAATTTGGTATAACACGGTGGAATTTAAGGCCATCATAAAAATGATCACCTTTGGCCCTTGCACCACCGCCGAGATCTTTCGTCCCTTCTGCAAGACCAACAAAATTGGTTACGGTGAGAGGCGTTTTCTTAAATTCCAGCATGCAGAGGATTTCGCCTTTGGCGGTGTCAAATTTCGCGTACAGGCCATCTTTTAGCTTTGTTGTTGCCATTCCTGATTCTCCAGATAAAAGTATAAAATTAAAGATAAGTACAAACAGGGTGAAGATTCTATACATAGATCGTCCTTTTGCAAAGGTTTTAAGGGAAATAACATCACATGGTGATATATTTGTTGTGTTCGACTGTCTTTAGCACTGTACATTACTACTATGCATGAATGAGTACTATACAGGATTGCAGCCCTGGATTTCAATGGTTCTGTGTGCATTACTGGTGGGGTTGAATGGCTGGAGGAACGGTCAGTTCAACTTTGACAGGAAGTTCCTGTTTCACGCCTTCTTTTTTTCTGACGACTTTGATGTCGATGGTTTCGCCTGCCTTGGTATCAAACAGGGCAACTCGCAGGTCGGCCATGTCAGAAATAGCATAGCCGTTGACCTCTTTCAAAATATCACCTATGAGCAATCCTGAAGCCTCTGCTTTACTGTGGGGACTGAATTGGCTGATTTTTTGAAAGGTGCGGTTGTCTTCTTTCTCGGTTGTAAGGACGATGCCAATCTTTGGTGATTCCGGAAGTTCTGCCGGGGAAGCAAGGAAAAAAAAGTCAGCTACCTGAGCCAAATCGGCAGGTGCATTATCGTCATAAATATTTAAAATTGATGCCTGTTTCACAGGTAGTCTTCGTGCAACTCTGGGAGGTATGCCGGAGTCCTTGCGGGTATGTTGCGAGCCTGCCAGCACCACTATTTGGTAATCCTGATGTTTAATCAGAAAGGTTGCTATATTTTTAGCCATGGTTTCGTCCCAAAGCCCCTGTGCCTGGATGAAACCGCTTTCCGCACCGCTGCCGTGGCTGCCCTGTATGTGGACATCGTGCATCAGGGAAAGCCGCTCACTGTAGCCTTTCATGTCAAGATTTCTGTCCACCGGCAATGAGCCCAGTTCTTCCTTACTCAAGCTGTCGGTGCCTCCGGAGCGAAAAACCTCTGAGACAATCCGGCGATCCAGGTTAAGGGCTACTGTCGGAAGATGTTTTTTTCGCGCAAAGCGCAGAATGTCCCGGTAAAAACGGTAATCGAATCGCCAGACATCATAATAATTGGATTTTTTGAGGAAGGTTCGCTCATCACTCATTTCACCGCTTAAGGTATATTTATCGAGGACGGGTTGGGAAGAGGCGGGGAACATCTCCATGCCGATGGCAAGTTTTGGATTCTTTTTATACAGAGCTTCAATAATACGCAGTTGGAGCAGATGGTCGGCAAAAGAGGTGTGGTCTTCCCCTATGTAAATGACTCTGGCGTCTGTAAGCTTTTCAATGACTACTTCAAATCGGCTTAAAGAAGTGGTAGCCCCGCCGTCGGGCAGTTCTTCAAGGATAAACCGGAGATCGGGTTCGGTGGTCTGGGTTTCTTTTTTTACAATATGGCCATTTTGAAATTCCAGATAGGAGTACTTCCCGTAATGACTGATTCGCCTGGAGGCGGCGTCGGTCTGATCCTTCCCGCTGCTTGAGACAAGTACCGCCACATGGCTTTGATCCAGCGGATTACGACGAACGTCCAGGCTGAATGCTTGATCGGGGCGATCCGGCAGACCGAAGAGTGCCCTGCTCGGAGCCTGATCAAGCCCGAGAAAGAGAAGATCGTTGCTGCTGAGCATAAGATTTGTAACCTTTGCCGCTGTGGTAATGGTCAGGTCCTTTTTCTCCAGGGTATTGAAAAATGATTGGTAAAGGCTCCGGTCGCTCTCTTTGGCAAGGATTACCAGTTTTTTTTCCGATCCCATGAATCGGGACCAGACGGCAGGCAGATCTTTTTTTGCTACATCTCTCAGAAAATCATGCTCAGGGTCGATGGTAAATTCAAGGGGTAACTGATCGGCAGGAATATAAACCTTGGTCTTTATCTGAGTTATCGTTACTTTTACGTTTAAGGTGGATGACATCGTTTTAATTTGAACAGGTACAATCAGGGAAAATGGTTCCGGCGATTGTTGGAGCAGATCAAAAGTGAGGGATATTTGATTGTTTGAATAGTCGACGTTGATGTTTTCTACTTTCAGTTCCGGGATATATTTCCGCTCGAGTCTTTCAGAAAAAAAGGTTTCAAGATCAGTTTCAGTTACAGCTTCGAAGCTCCTTTGCAGGTCGTCCCAGGTAGCGTTCTTACCATAATTGTCTATATAAAAACGGCGTAAGCTGTCACGAAATGCTTTGCTGCCGATTTTTATTCGTAATTCATGGAAGAATAAGGCTCCTCTCTCATAACCTACCGCCCGCCTTGCTTCAGCCATGGGCTGATTATGGCTGGCAGAAGTAAAAGCTGCCAGTGGAATGGCTGAATCCTTGTGCACATAACTGAGGTATCTGGTAATACTCTCCAGTCGATCGGCAACCCCTTCTCCTTTTTCGTTCCTATAGGCATGGTCGGCGAGGAAGGAGGTTAACCCTTCGCACCAGTTTCCCTGCGAGAGATTGACGCCCACAGCATTGCCGAACCAGGAATGAACAATCTCGTGGCCAAGGGAGGTGTCTTTTATAAACGGGAGACGGAGGACCATCTGGCCGAGCAGGGTAAAGGTCGGCATGCTATAGCCGGTTGGGAGTCGGTTGGCAACTATGACGTAGTGATTAAATGGATATGGGCCGATCTCGCTCTCGTAGCGATTGATATAGGAAGCTGCTGCCTGGCGGTATTCAGCGGCGAGGTCTTTGTCTTCTATGAAAAACATTGAATAAACAAAGAGACCTGGCCGAACCAGCTGCTTTTCGATAGAGTATGGACCGGCAGTGAAGTGGATACTGGTAACAGGAGTTGAAAAAGTTGCATTGACTGTATTACCTTGTTGCTTGAGTGGAAAACTATCAGCTTCCATGACTGCAGAAAAATGGTCGGGCAGGGTAGCAATCACCTGGAACCGCATCGGTTTTTCCGGAAGAGGGTACCAGTTGCTGTTCAGGGAAATACCTTCCGGGCTGATCAGGTTGTCAACATCTTTTTGACTGGTTCCGGGAATGGTTTTGGTGTAGGAAATATACAGGGTTCGGCTTTTCTCCGATGCGGGAAGCATCAGCACATCCTGTATCGGAAGAAGTTCATGTTCCCTGCCATTTTCATCTTTTAAGAGGCTGCCGGTAACTTCAAGATCATGAAAAAAAAAGCTGAGATTTTGGTTTGGTTCGATAGTAATCTTGCTTGTACCGATCAATCGGCCCTGTTCGGGAATAAAGGAAAGAGAAAGTTCGTAGTTGGATTTCTCAATTCCTGCAGCCGGGGCTACTGAAGCAAAACAACTGGCAGCGAGAAAGAAAAGGGTGAGGAAAATACTCATTATAGGTAAGTGATCAGAATAATATGTCATTTGATGTATCCCCTGATAAATGAATATGTTTTCGTGTGGAGTTGTGAAGCCTGAAAGTTTCTCCCTTTTGTCCGGTATAGAGTAATGACAAAAGTCCATTGGCGCTAAAATAATTTCCAACTTCATAGTTATAGCAAGGTGTTGCAGGTGAATTACACAAAGGAACAGATCAAAATAGTCGGTCTCAACGCCCGGTTTACTCATTCCTGTCTGGCCCTTTTTTATGTCCGGAATGAGCTCGAGAAAAATTGCCCCGAATTTAACTTGGAATTGCTCCAGTTTACCATCAATGATAATTACTATGAGATGCTGCTGCGTCTCAGCAAGGGAAATCCAAGGTATATATTTTTTTCAGCAGCGATCTGGAACAGCAGTCTGGTGGAGAATCTGACCATTGACCTCCGCACCTGCCTTCCTGCCTGTCGGGTGGTCATTGGAGGACCCCAGGCCTCGGTGCTGGGCGGGCGACTGGACAGGCTGGGAGAAAACGATTGCACTGTGGTGTTGGGCGAAATCGAAGGTGTCGGCCGGGAATTTTACCAGGATCTCCAGACGGGTCGCTTGCAGTCTCGCTATCATGGATCGTTTTTTGCGATGAAGGATCGATCGTTTGATTACCCATACAGGGAGGATGATTTCTCTCGGGATCTACAAAACAGACACATATATTATGAAAGCAGCAGGGGTTGTCCATTTGGCTGCACGTATTGTTTGTCGGCAGTTGAAAAGGGTTTATATCATAAAGAACTTAAAACGGTAAAAAATGAGCTGGCCGCTATTCTCGGTCATCGGCCCAAGGTCGTACGGTTTATTGATCGGACCTTTAATGATGTTCCGGACAGGGCTCTTGCCATTTGGAAATTTTTGGCGGTCGAGGGAAAAGAGACCCTGTTTCATTTCGAGATGGCTCCCGATCGTTTTACCGAGGAGATGTTCTCCTTTCTCGCCACACTTGAACCTGGCCATTTTCAGTTTGAACTCGGTATCCAGTCAACTCATGAAAAAACTCTCGAGGCTGTCAACAGGCGAGTCGATCCTGTTGAAGCGCATCAAGCCATTGGTCGATTGGTGAGCTTTAGAAACATTCATCTCCATGTTGATCTCATTCTCGGACTTCCCTATGAAACACGTGAAAGCTTTGCAACCTCTTTCAGGGATGTTTTTGCCATGGGTGCGCATTACATCCAGATGGGATTGCTCAAAATTTTACCGGATACCCCTATTTGCCATGGGGCTCATGAATTCGGTTACTCGCACTGTAGCGGTCCCCCCTATTCCATTCTTGAAACTAAATGGATGGATCATGGGACCCTCGGTCATTTGTATTGGTTCTCTGAGATCGTCGAAAAATTTCACAATAACCGTTACTTTATTTCTCTTTGGCATTACTTGCGACAACATAAGGAAGATATCTTTGTTTTTTTTGAAGAGTTACTTGTTGTCTGCCAGGCTAGCGGATTCTTTCAACTTGCGGCAACCCAGGAGTTGATGTGCACGAAACTCGTTGAATCAGTCTCCGCACGACAAGACCGGGAGCTTATTATTGAGCTTTTACGCTATGACTGGCTTCGTTGCGGTTTTCGTTTTCTCCCAACCTGTCTCAAAATCGACTGTAGTAAAGAGCAGCCGGAAGAGACTAAATCACGTCTATATCAGATTTTGCCTCCGGAAATGGAAGGAGTGTATCGTAAGAATAATCGTAACCAATTCTTTCGCAAATCGTATTTTTTACGAATATCGCAGGAAGCACTACGGGAAATTGGTCAAGAGTCTCATTCAAAGGATCCGTGTCTCTGTGTTCTGCAAGAACGGCAAGTTACCTTGTACACATTTAATAACATAATGATATTATAAAAATAATAAAGAAAAACAGGAAAAAAGTTGACCTTCGGTGAGGTCGTTATATAGTAAGCAGCTGTTTTTTAATGTAACCAGTACAGAAAACGAAAAAAATTATAAAAATGGAAGAGGGAGAATTACATGCCGTTGTATAAGATTAAGAAAATAAACAACATTTCCAAACAAGGATTGAGGCTGTTCAGTGATAAGTTTACGATTTCCGCGGACGAAGAAGATCCTGATGGCATTATACTCCGTAGTTCTCCTCTTGATGTTGACGACTATCAGAACCTCCTTGTTGTTGCTCGAGCCGGAGCGGGCACTAACAATATCAATGTTGAGAGAGCGACTGAGAGAGGTATTTGTGTATTGAATACTCCGGGAGCAAATGCCAATGCTGTAGTCGATCTGGTGTTCCCGATGATAGGTGTCTGGAAGAGAAATATCTATCGAGGAATCGATTTCTGTAAATCCCTTTCGACCATGGCACCCGAGAAGGTAGGCAAAGAGGTCGAGGCGCGAAAAGCAGCGTTTAAAGGGGAAGAAATTGCTGGAAAAACTTTAGGAGTTGTAGGGCTTGGCCAGATAGGAGTTCGGCTTGCCAACGCCGGAGTATTCAGGCACATGAAGGTATGTGGATTTGATCCTTCCCCTTCTTTAGCGAACATCCATCAGCTTTCTCCTGAGGTTCGTATCTGCCGTAATCTTGGGGATGCGGTTGGAGACGCCGATTTGGTAAGTCTTCATTTACCGCTTATTGAAAGAACCCGAAACCTGGTCAATGCCGAATTTATTGCCAGAATGAAAAAAGGGGCAGTTCTCATAAATTATTCCAGGGGGCCTATTGTCGATGAAGAAGCTGTCATCGAGGCACTTGATAGCGGCTATCTCGAAGCATACCTTTGCGACTTCCCGACGCCGGCGCTGGTCAAACATGATAAGGTGCTGACAACTCCCCATTTAGGTGCTTCAACCGCCGAATCGGAGGAGAATTGCTCCACGATGGCAGCCAAAGAAATCTCTAATTATCTGAAATACGGCAATGTTACCCACAGTGTCAATTTCCCTAATATTGAATCAACACCGAGCGACAAAATACATTCCAGATTAATTGTCATTAATAGAGATGTGCCGGGAATGATAGCCTTTGTTTCAAACATCTTTGGTGATAATAAGGTGAATATTGCAAGTTACCTGAACCAATCGAACGGCTGTGTCGGGTATAACATCATTGATGTCGAGTCGGCAATTCCCGCAAATGTTTTGGAACTCATAGTCAAGAATTCGGATGTTATTCGCACTCGTGTCATTACTTTTAAATAACAGTAAAAAAAGAAGCAATTGCAGTTTAAAAAACTAGATGGTCTATTCTCTTGAAATTACAAATAAGAATAAAAAAAATTCATATTTTGAGAGATTTTTAGTATAAAAAATTGAACATGTTTACTTTGATGCCACTGGTATTTAGCGTCAAAACCTCTCATAACCTACTGAATATACGACTGTGTGATATTAAGAGAAAGATGGCATGGGATGTGCAACAAAGATTATGCTTTATCTCTTCTCTCTTTTCTCCTGGAAAAACCGGACTCCCCTGCTAGGGTCCGGTTTTTCTTTTTTCAAGTGTCACTTCTGTAGAACTCACTTCATTATAATTTATGACTAATGCATCTTTACAGGTGATGTTGCAGAAATGCGCCGCCTATGACCGGTTCGCCATAGCCGGACTTGTTGATGTAATGGCGTGCAAACTCCAGCTTTCCGGTTCACTCTGTGGTAAAATTATACTGCTTAAGCCTAATCTTATCAGCAGTAGCTGCCCTTCGTTTGCTTGTACCCACGGTGATTTTATTGCCGGTGTTGCCAGTTGGTTTCTGGATCAGGGCGCAAGGGTACTTGTTGGCGATTCACCGGCCTTTGGCAGTGGCGAAAAAGTTTGTCGTACCTTCAAAATAGTAGAGGCCCTGAAAGGAATGGATGTCAAAATTGTGCATTTTGATACTCCCGTAAGGAAACGACTTGCAGGGGGAGTGACCGTCACGGTAGCCAGGGAGGCTCTTGAATGTGATCTTTTTGTCGGACTACCAAAAGTCAAAGCCCATAACCAGATGTTTGTGACCATGGCTGTTAAGAACATGTTCGGCATTGTTAAAGGTGTAAATAAGGCAATGTTGCACATGGTTCATGGAGACACTCACGAACATTTTGCCGGTATAATCCTTGATCTAGTGAAACTCCTGCCGTTCCAGGTGCACTTTGTGGATGGTATCGTGGCTATGCACAGATCAGGTCCACTTGACGGAATTCCTCTGGCCTTGAACTGTGTGGCTGCTGCAAGCTGTCCCGTAGCGCTTGACTCTGCGCTCCTTGACCTGCTTGAACTAAACAAAAGAAATAGTCCACTTTGGCGAGTGGCTTCAACAAGAGGCCTGGCTGCCGGTAATTATCATAAACTCAGTTATCCTTTACTTTCTCCAAAAGATTTCCATGGTTCAGGGTTTATAGCTCCGGATACTCTAAACGGTATTCGTTTTAATCCTTCCAGGTTCATGCGAGGGTTACTGAAAAGAATTATTTTAAGAGTCTGCCGTTAAGTTCTATTCTTTGTACGCAATAACAACTTGAGAAAAAAATGTATCATAATCGTAATAAAATAATATTAGCTTCAGGGTCTCCGCGCAGACAGGAGTACCTCAGAGAAATGGGACTGGATTTTTCTGTTCGGATTTCATCAGTCTGCGAAAAACATTTTGATTATGAAAGTCCCGAAAACTTCGTATTAAGAATGGCCAGGGAAAAGGCTGCGGAAGTAAGTGCCGAATTTCCCGAATCCTGGGTGATAAGTGGAGATACAGTCGTTTGTCTTGGGGATAAAATCCTTGGCAAGCCATTAAATGAAGATCAGGCGGTAGTTTTACTCATGTCACTTTCAGGTCGGGTGCATTGTGTAAAGACTGGTTTTTGTGTTGCTCACAAAAACCGTGGGGTGAATATTGTTCAATCGGTTACGACCAGGGTCAAATTCGCAGAATTCTCGGAAGCTGTTGCCCGTGCCTATGTTGCCACAGGAGAATCGCTTGATAAGGCAGGAGCATATGGTATCCAGGGAAAGGGAGCTTTTCTTGTTGAAGCTATCGAAGGGTCTTACTCCAATGTAGTTGGTTTACCTCTTTATGAACTTATAGAGGTTTTGCAGGCCAATGACGTTATAGAGCTGGATGTTTTTATTTCCTGAGGCGAGATAGCTGATTATGTGAAGTGGCCTGATCGGACGTTAGAAATTTTATTATTTTTAATTTTTGGTGTATGATGAAATTTTGAATATACTGTAATTGTAATCCGTTGAGATTTAAATAAACAATAGAAAAAGTGATGCCTGCATAAGACTCTTCTGTATGAAGGATCTATTATTTTTTAAAAACATTACATTTCATGAACACGTTGGTGTCGAATAATGAATCAGATTGAGTCCCAGAGTAAAAGCATTGACGCACTGAAGTCATTTAACAATATTATTGTCACCAGTCGTCTTTATCCTCCGGATGCACCTCAGGTAGCCACTGCTATAGAAAGGGCATACAAAAATATCAAAAGCTATGTGCGGCTAAATAGTGAGCTGACATTTTCTTTTAATGGGGAAATACTTTATCTGAATGGGCAACCGCTGACACAGGATATTCTGGATTTGTTTCCAAATCTGGTTATTTATAGACAGTTACGACTACTTGGCCCGTCCAATCTGGTCATCAGTTCGGAGGTAGACAGTTTTGCGTTTAGTCAACTTGTTTCTGTTTTTAATGCTTCAGTTGAAAAAATCAAGAATGAGGGCGGAGGGCTTGAGTATATAACCAGTCTGGGGCTGGCCAGCTATTTTCCGGATAATGTTTTCGAGGGGGATGAAAAAGAGGCACCTGTAGATCGTTCTGACTCGATTCACCCACGGAAACTTGCAAAGGTTCGCCCGGAACTGGTGGCCTGTCTCTTTGGTAAGGATAACAGACCGGTGATTAAGGCAGAACTGCAGAAAAAGATGGCCGGTACGGAAACGGCAATCGATATCCTGGCTGCCTGCGTAGCAAGTATTTTGAGAGATATTCAAAAGAAAAAGATGATCATCGCATCGGAAAACTTCCCTTTGATGCAGGAACAAGCTTCGATACTCATCGAAGAAAAAAACAGGAAGGATGTGGCCACGGGGCTGGCCAAGGTGTTGATAGAAAATCTCAAAGCCCCGGCCCTGGCTGTCTTATTGGCTCAGGAATACCCTAATGTTTTCGCCGGTGCTGTGCATGATGGGCTGATAGCCTTTCTCACTACAGAGCAGCTTGCCGGAATAATGATTATTTACAGGGAGCAAATTGAAAAAGCAAGACGAGCAGAAGGGAATTCCTCGTCCCAGGTGCAGTTTCTTGGAAAGGCCCTGCTGCTCTTGATGAACAGCGAAAAGGGCAAACATTTCCTGAGGACTGAAAAAGCCAAAAACCTTATCCATGAGGGTGAAAGGGAAAGAAGAAAACGACGCCTTGAAGCAGGCATAAAGGGATTTCTTCAGGGTAAAACCAGCCTGCTGAAAAGTGAAGAATTTGTTGAATACCTGCCTGCTGCGATTCGCCAGATACAGGAAAAAACAGGTACGCCTGATTTAGCCTTGCTTCTCAATAGCATGATTGCCGCTTTCAGAGATGGCAGTGAAGAGGTCAAGCAATCCTTATTAAAAAGTATTGTGGCCATCTCTGAAAATTTCATTGCCGACAATCAATGGGGACTTGTAGATCTCATCCTCGAACCGCTCATGGAAGAAGTCCGCAAAGGTGTTTTCGGGGAGGTACTGCTGGAAAAAACAGTTACTCTTTTGCAGCTGGTGATGCAAGAGTCCTGGCAGGCTGGAGAGAATAATCGAGGGGATGGTATACTGAACCTCTTTCATCAGATCCGCTCCGGAGAGATACCACATTCCGCTTCAATAAAAGCTATAGTGGCTAAAGTTCAGGACAGGGGAATCAGGCGGACAAATCTACCGGGCCTCCTCGATGAGTGTCTTGCTTCTCCAAAGGATGAATCTCTCAGGTTTCGTTTAATACTCCAGGGGCCTGTTGTGCTTCGTTTCCTTATCGAGGCTCTTGTTAAAGCCGAAAAAGCATCCGCCCGGCTTCAAATTATCGATCTTCTTACCTATAGCCCCAGTTTTCTGCCTTCCGTTGTTCACGAGCGACTGCAGGAACATATGGCCTGGTACGGTAAACGTAATCTCATCAAATTACTTGGTGAGACAGGCAAAGAGGATGATGCCGAAAGTATTTTACCCTATCTTCAGCATGATGATTTCCGGGTTCAGTGTGAAGCTTTTCTTACCCTCTATAAGATCAGTGGAAAAAATAGAAAGCGAATGTTGCAGAGAGCGCTTGAAGAGTCCTCAGAACCAATAAAGGTAGAGATAATCGGGGCTCTTGCCAATTTTTGTGATTTGGAAGTGGCTGGAAGATTGAGTGAGTTGCTGATGTCCCATCAGCAATTCAGTGAAAAAAATAGAAATGATCTTTTGCTGCAACTGCTGGAGACTCTCAGTCGATGTCCATATCAGCCAGCGTACAAGGGTATCTCTGAATTTTTACAGACAAAGGGGCAGCGAGCGACCAGAAAAATTCCGGAACAAATCTGGAGTGCGGCAGAGAAAGCTTTGAAGTTCCTGCACAATGAGCTCCATGAAATCCGAAAAACCTATGTCCAGGCCACTAAGTTGCGGAAAACTGCCCTGAAACAAGCCGCCAAAATGAGCAAAAAAGTTAATGCTCAGCATGTTATTACAGGTTTACCACAGGAACAGGCTGTACGGACCCTGCTGTCACGTGGTGATAAAACAGCAGCAGCAGAACAGGTGTTAGAGCTCATTGAACGAGTTGCCCGTCAGCGCAATTTTGCTCAGGCTGAAAAATTAAAGGAATGGCTTGTCGAGATCGACTCGACAGCTCTCAGTCAAATACTTCAAGCAGCGCAGATCATCGATCGAGAGAAAATTGCTTCAATTGATAGAATTCATCTGGAAATATGGGGAGACTTGTATGATGTTCTGAGTACAGACGAATTCAGTACTGTCTTTCATGCACTGAAGAATAAAAAATATAAAAACGAAGAGATTATCATCAGCCAGGGTGCCTTGCATGGAGCTCTCTTTTTTATTAATTCCGGGCAGGTTAAACTTTATTTTAGTGAGAATGGCAGTGATGTTTTTGTTAAGACAATGGGAAGAGGAGAAATTTTTGGGGCAGATGCTTTTTTTGAGGCTTCAGTCTGGACTATTTCCGCTTCTTCCGTTGGAACTTCAGAAATATCCATTTTGAAACTGAACGCGCTGCAAGAGTGGATAGATGCCTATCCCGGGCTCGAGTCAAAGTTATATGATTTTTGTAAAAGATCTGAAAAGATCAAGGATCTAATACAACGAAGCTCATGTGATCGACGATTGTATAAACGATATCGGATTTCAGGCAGAAATGTCATAACACTGCTCGATGATCAAGGCCGAAGCACAGGGACAAGCTTCAATGTGGAACTCTTTGATATCTCTGAAGGTGGCTTCTCCTGTCTGGTAAAGATTTCACAAAAAGAAAATGGTCGGCTGCTCCTGGGAAAAAACATGCAGATTACTCTTCCTGGGGTCGGAGAATCGGGGGATGGAGTCATTTTAGCCGGTAATATATTGGCAGTTAAAAAGACCTACGCTGTTGAACATGACTATTCTCTGCATATTAAATTTGACAGGTTGCTTGACCAGACACAAGTGCACTCTATCGTTATGGCCATGCGTGACGAATCAAAGGTGATCGAATAAATGTTTCTACAGATTCATGCCGATCACACCGTCTCATACGGAGCATGTCATGGCCGAAGGTAATGATGTAATTTCCCGCTTCTACCTCACTCGTCTCGGCGGTGAATGGCAGGAAAGATTTGTCTCCGATTGTCCCTTTTGTAAAGAACATGGCTATGCTGATGGTCGCTTAATTGTCTTTCTTAACCGGGATAGTTTTTTCCACGGATATTTTCGTTGTGTCAACCGCTGTGTTCCAGGAGGTTTTCCACTCTGGTTTGCTCACCTTTCCGGCATTCCGCTGAGTGAGGTGCCGGATTATAAACCGGACCAGGAAATCCTCGCCGAGCAGTCGGTTTACCCGGTGGAAAATTTCAATGATGAAATTCGCGCTTTTAAGGACAGAATTACCACTCATATCTACAGCCTGTTCAAGAAGAGCGGTATTTCAAAGGCTGCTCTTGTTGAAATGCGGGTGGGTTTTAATGGTCGTTATATAGTTTACCCATATATTCAGGACGATGGAAATTGTTATTCGGCTCGCTGCGTCTATCCTGAAAAGCCGGAAGACTATTTCTGGCACGGCAATGAGAACTTCAACAAAACGCCTTTTAATATCTTTAACATAGAAGATCTTAAGCGTTGTGAGAATGGGGCACTCTTTATCTGTGAGGGAGAAGAAAATCTTCTTACCTTAAAGCAGTTGGGTTTTCCAGGTATTGCTGTTTCTCACTATAATACCCTGGAGACGATTCCTACCCACCTGTTTAACAAGGTAAAAACTCTTTTTATCTGTGTGACAAACAGTCCCGAATCAGAGAACGGTGCCAGAAACCTGGCCTCCAGGGTAGGTTATAAGGCCAGGATTCTTGCCTGGGAGGCACATAGCCCGAAACAGTATAATCTTTGGCAGTTGGCCAGGGATTCGGGAAAAGAATTTGGCGCAAGAATTGGGGAAATGGTCAAAGCGTCCCGTGCTTTTTCCCCTTTCTCCTCTCCCCTGTATGAATATAATTGTTTCTTGCAAACTCAGGAAAAAGAACAGGGTGAGGAATATCTCAATTTATCCTCAGGGTTTTCCCTCATGGATAAAGCTCTTGGCGGTATCCATGGCATTAATGTGATCGGTGGTGGTCCCAAAGTTGGAAAGTCGACCTTCCTGATTCAGATTGGATCAGAAATGGCCTTGAGACAAATTCCAGTTCTCTATTATGATTTTGAAAATGGTCGTCAGAAAATATATCAACGGACCTTGAGTCGACTGGCCAGGGTATCAACTGACCAAATGAGAGAACAAAACTTTCCTGAACAACAGAAAAAACAGTATGAGGCTGCACGGAGAAAACTCCAGAAGATGTTTTTCTTCTGGAGAGTGATAAATGATCGCAAAGTAACGCCGGAGCTGATGCGTAAACATATCGATTTTATCCGCCATGAAACGAGAAGTGACTACACTGTGGTGGTGGTCGATAGCCTGCATAAGCTGCCATTTAATGAATTCACGGAAAGACGTACTGGTATTGACGCCTGGTTGCGTCAGATGGAATCCATCCGCGATGAATTGAAGGTATCTTTTCTGGTCATTTCGGAGTTGTCAAGAGGGCTGGCGGGATCGTATCTCGGTGAACCTCATCTCGGTGTTTTCAAGGGGTCCGGAGATATCGAATACAGCGCCGACAATGCCATGGTGCTCCATCCCTCATCTTCTGAAAGCCTTGGAGCAACTGGCTCTGTTATAAAAGGAAACACACTTTGTCTGGTAGCAAGCAGGGAACACAGTCCGGGATGGGTTGCAGATTATCACCTGGATTTCCCCTACTGGGGTTTTACGGAGCACCCACTATCGGAAAAAGACTGACCTGCGAAAAGAAAGTCATACGTTCGAAAGCTGTTGCAATATCCAATCACAGCTGTTCTTCAACCTGCCATTTTTCCAGCGCTGTCAGTGCCCTTTCCGCTCGTTCCTGCCCTCTGAATTTTTTTCTTATTTTCTTTTCCCATGGAGGAAAAAGTCCGAAGTTTATGTTCGATGGTTGAAAGCGGGCAGGATCACTCTCGATGAGGTGGTTGATCAGGGAACCGAGTGCTGTCTCTCGAGGTGGGACAACGGGAGCCAGTTCTTTGACCAGGCGTGCAGCGTTGATGCCTGCCAGCATGCCCATTGCTGCGGATTCCACATATCCTTCAACCCCCGAGAGTTGACCTGCCAGTAACAGATCCGGCCGGATATTGAACTGCAGTGTTGCTTGCAGCAGCTCTGGTGAGAGAACAAAGGTATTGCGATGAATCGAGCCCAGTCGGGCAAATTCGGCCCTCTCCATGCCTGGGATCAGTCGGAAAATCCGTTCTTGTTCCGCATAGGTCAGCTTGGTTTGAAAACCGACCATGTTATAAGTAGTCCCAGCCAGGTTTTCTTTTCGCAACTGGACCACAGCGTAAGGGTCTTCCCCTGTTTTGGGGTCAGCCAGCCCGACGGGCTTCATTGGTCCGAATCTCAGGGTTTCGTCGCCACGGGACCGGATTACTTCCACAGGGAGACAACCTTCAAAATATTTGACATCCTCAAAGTCTTTTAGAGGCATACATTCGGCCTTACCAAGTTCATTGATAAAGTTCAGATACGTTTCTTTATCCATCGGACAGTTGAGATAATCCCCGGGCCCATCATCGTAACGGGATTTACAGTAAATAATATCCATATCCAAGGAGTCTGCGTCGACTATCGGCGCAATCGCATCATAAAAAGCCAGACGCTTCTTACCGGTAAGTTCCGCAAGCGATTCGGTAAGAGATTCGGAGGTGAGCGGCCCGGTGGCAAGGATTATTGGGCCGCCTGATGGGTCAGGAATTTTTCGGACCTCTTCTCTTTTGATCGTGATAAGAGGATGCTGTTCCATTATCTCTGTGATTCGATAGGCAAATTTTTCTCTATCAACTGCCAGAGCTTTACCCGCCGGCACTTGTGTCTCATATGCTATCCTGATGATTAACGAATTACAGCGATTCATCTCCTCTTTGAGCAGTCCGACTGCGGATGTGTGATCGTTTGACCTGAGTGAATTGGAACAGACAAGTTCACCAAGCTTTTCTGATCGATGAGCGGGACTGAAGCTCTGAGGCTTCATGTCAATAAGAAGGACCTTGCAGCCTCTTTCGGCGACCTGCCATGCGGCTTCACAACCTGCAAGTCCGCCACCAATTATTGTAACTGTATGTTCTTTTTCCATGGAGCTTGATTCTCTATAAGATTTATTTACTTAGGAATGTTTTTTTGTGTTTTTCAGGGACATCTTTTTATGAAGGACCTTCTTTGCAATCTCAGGCATCGTCAATTTTTTTAGGACCGGAAACGATGTAATACAAAGCACCGCAAAATTCCAGAAGTAACATCAGGACGAAACCGACTTTGAATCCATGAACGGGAAGAGTTGTTTGTTCACTGGCGAAGAAATCTATTATTCCACCTATGGCCCATTGACATGCAAAGGCGGTGATGAAAACCAGCAGATTGATTGCAGTGGTTACCCGGCCGGACAAGTGGACCGGAAAAGACAACGAGAGGGCCGAATAGGCAATGATACCGGACGTTCCGAGAAAGCCAAACGCGAGCCAGACAGGAACACTCCAGCTTATGGGGCCGATAATAAGCAGAAGCTGCACGAACATGAAAAGAATCATGCCGGTTACCGCAGTTGTGGCGACGGAAATACCTCGTCTGCTTAACCGCTCGGCAATGGTGCCAAGAGTTATAAATCCGGCAATCATGGCAACAGCGATCCAGAAAAGTAGTCCGGCGACTTCAGTACGTTCAAATTTGGCGACATGAGTAAGCCATGGTCCGGCCCAGAGTCCCTGAATGGCGAGAAAAGCAGCCTGGGATATGGTCGTGAGTGGTGCAGTTCGCCAGAAATTCCTGCTGGTAAATACTTCACGGATACCTCGCAGCTGATTTTGCAGGCTTTCTCCCGTACCTCTAGTTTTTTTCTCAGGGACAATAAAGAATACAGCAACAGCTGTCAAAAGTGTCAAAAAAGCCAGGCCCATGAACACACCTCTCCAGTCTGTAAACTGTAAAGTTGCCTCAACAGGAGAAGTGGCAGCAAGTGCTCCAAGACCACCGGCAGCCATTTGAAATCCGTTGACCAGCGGCCATTTATCTCTGGAAAACCATAGGGTATAGGCTTTGAAAGCAGCCATAAGACAAGCGGAGACGCCGAAACCTATAAAAGCCCGGCCCGTGACCAGACCAGTGAGGCTTTCAGCCCGGGAAAAGATAAAGGCACCGAGTGCGGCAAAAACGAGCAGAATGGCCTCAACTTTTCTGGGACCATATCGATCCAGCAGGACGCCGAGTGGCAGCTGGAAGGAAGCAAAGGAAATAAAATACGTTGCGGTGAGCAAACCAAGAGCAGTTGGACCGACTCCGATGTCTGCAATAAGGTCGGGGGCAATTACCGCATTAACAACCCGGTATAAATAGGAAATAAAATATCCGGCAGCAAAAGGAAGGAAAACCCGAAAAAGGCTGAGAGGGTGTATAATCATAATGGATGGCAAGAGTAATGGTCTTTCGGGTGCATTCTATCTGCTGTTTTATCTTTTGGGATATTCAATAATAACACTTAATTTTCTCCTTCCCCAGGCGAGCGCATCATTGTGGGATTCAAAATAGAGATCTATCCTTTTGGGCCCTTTGATGGAACCTCCTCTGTCTTCTACCACTCCCCAGCCATAGCCTGGAACGTACATACGCGTTCCGAACGGGTAATATTGAGTATCAGCGGCAATGGTACCATCCTTGGGCAGCAGATACCAGGGAAACAGAACAATACGAACCGGAATCATCCAGGGACGGGAAATGGAATCAGTCGAAAATAGTCCTGCTTCGGGTTCGTAGGGGACTGTATTTCTGGCAGTCAGGCCGCTGTACTCTCTGCCGGCGCTGGAACCGGCACTGACATATCGATTCCAAAAATCAAGTTTTAGCAGGTGCCAGCTGCCTCGTTCCCAACTGCAACAGGCAGAACAGCCGCAATAAGCGGTTGTTTCCATTATCTTGGCGACCGGTGGTTTAGCGCAGCCACTCTGCAGCAACACTGCCAGAATCGAGAAAAAAAGCAAAATCAAATGAATTTGTCTGTTGTGGCAATTGATATTCATGCTGTCTTTTAGTTCAAAAGCGGTTCTTTGCATTATGAGTAATTAATAGGGGAAAAATTACTACCGTGTCTCAGTGAGAGTTGATAAACTGACAATCATATGATTGATGATGTCAAACATTACCAAAAATTGACAGCATTTTTTCGGTATTGATCTTTCCAGCGTAAACGATAGCCACTGCCTGATATGAAATAAGGCTAGGTTCTGTAAAACCATTTTTTTATCTCATCCCTGGTGAATTGTTTGATCACAGGCCTCCCGTGGGGACAGTGTGAAAACAAATCAGCTTTGGTCATTTCATTGAGCAAGGTGTCGATTTCCTGTTTCGAAAGCGATGTCCCCGCTTTGACTGCAGCTTTACAGGCCATGGTTGCCAGTATGGTATCAAGAAATCCTCCTGAGTCTCTGTTGTTGTTTTCGCTGCCGAATTGTTCCAAAATGTCCAGAAAGAGTGCGCGCGGATTGGCAAGACCGGCAAGTGCAGGAACTGCGGATATGATATAGGTGTTGCCGCCGAATTCGCGAATAGAAAAGCCAAAACGATCTATATCCTCTCCGTTTTTTTCTACTAATTGAGCTTGAAAGAGTGAAAGTTCGACTGTCTCCGGAAACATTAAGGTCTGGCGGACGACAGTGTTGGCTAGATACTGGCTGCGTAATTTTTCGTAAAGCAGTCTCTCATGGGCTGCATGCTGATCGATAACCAGAAGTCCCTCACTTGTTTTACAGAAAATGTAGAGATTATCGTACTGGCCTATTACCAACAGGTTGTGGTTGATCGAATGGAATTCCTGCCTGCGAGTCTCCTGTTGAACTAGTGAATTTTCTTGTATTGATGACCATTTTTGCATCGGCTCTGCTGTGGAAAAAAGCGGTTGGAGAGGAGGGGTGGTTTTCTTTTTGGACAAGGAAAGATGGCTTTCATTGACTTGAGCCAAATAGTTGTTCTTCTCTGATGCGCCATCATCGACTGATTGTTCAGTGGTGGAAAAAGTATCCTCAGAGGAGGGTGTCTCCGAGAACTCATATTCCAAGGGGATTGGCGATCTGTCGGCGATTTGATCAGTTCCCAGGATAACAGCTTTTAATGAAAGCTGGTGTTCCTTCATGGCCTGGGACACGGATTGGCTGAGAAGGGTATGGATATCCTGGGAATTACGAAACCGAACTTCATGTTTTGCAGGATGTACGTTGACGTCAACCTCGTCCGGCGGCAGGGTCAGATGTATCAGACCGGACGGGTTCTTGCCTTTCATCAGAAATCCACGCAATCCTTCGGTTACACCGTGAACGATCATTCTGTCTTTTATTGCCCGGCCATTAACAAAAATACGCATTTTAGATGGTCCGATTGTCACCTTTTCGGGTGGCACAAGAAACCCGGACACACGTCGTATAGTATTTGGTTGCCGGACTGTTCCTATGGATATAAAAGAACTGTCGTAGTGCATGATATTTCCCAAACGCTGCTCAATCGATAGAGAATTGTCGAGATAAACGGTGTCTCTGCCATCGATTCGGAGGATAAATGTGACATTGGGGGAACCGAGGGCATAATTTTTAACCACTTCATCGATATGGCCGAGTTCCGTGCGGGCAGTTCTTAAAAATTTTCGTCGGGCGGGGGTATTACCAAAGAGGTTATGTACTTCGACGGTTGTTCCATAACTGCAGCCTGTTTCATGAACCTTGGTTAATTTACCAAAGTGCAGCACAACTCTTGTACCAAGATCAGCTTCTTTAGGGCGGGATGTTATGGTGAGTTGCGATACAGAGCCGATGGAGGGAATAGCCTCTCCGCGAAATCCAAGAGTGTTGATAGCTCCCAGGTCGGTTTCCGTCTGGATTTTGGAGGTTCCATGACGTTCAAGGCTCAAGAGCAGGTCATCTTCATCCATTCCTTCACCATTATCAATGATGCGAATCAGTCTGGTCCCTTTTCCCTCAATTTCAATTTCAATGCGACTGGCATTCGCATCCAGGCTGTTTTCAAGCAGTTCTTTGACGACCGAGGCCGGACGTTCAACAACCTCACCCGCCGCAATTTGATTGGCAAGTTGATCGGGGAGTATACGAATTTTTGACATGGTGCCGACTTTCCTATTGATAGTTCATAGACAGATGTTACAGTGCTCCAACATGAGTTAACCACTGTCTTAACAAGTTGTTGAATATTACCATGAGTTTCCAGAAAGTGTCACCCCCTAAACCAAATAGAACAACAGGTAAGAGTCCATCCGGAAAACCTTCTACCCGCAAAAAAGTCTATACTGAAAAACACATATCTACTTTCCTGATCTGCATCTGTCTGCTGCAGACAGCGTTTCTGGGAAGTCTTCTTTTTATCCTTGTTAGTCTGCGAATTCCTGATATTAGTTCGATAGCCAGATATAAACCTGCTCAGGCAACCATTATTTACGATAATCAAGGCCGGATCGTCGAGCGAATGTATACCGAAAATAGAACGGTAATATCTCTTAAAGCAATGTCACCCTTGTTACCAAAGGCTTTTGTTGCTGCTGAAGATGGACGTTTCTTTGATCATCCCGGACTCGACTTTTTCTCAGTTTTAAGAGCAGCGATTAATAATTTTCGGAGTCAGGCAAGAAGCCAGGGCGGTTCGACTATTACTCAACAGGTGACCAAATCACTGCTTCTCACACCGGAAAAGACCTATATCCGTAAATTTAAAGAGGCTATCCTGGCCTGGCGAATCGACAAACTGCTCAGCAAAGAAGAAATTCTCTATATCTACCTCAATCAGATCTATCTTGGTGAAGGGGCGAATGGAGTCGAAGCGGCTGCACAGATTTATTTCGGCAAAAGTGCAGCAAATCTGAATTTGGGAGAATGTGCTCTGTTGGCTGGGTTGCCTCAGGCTCCAAGCAGATACTCTCTTTTTGACCATCTTGACAGGGCTGTTGAGCGACAGAAATATGTTCTAAACAGAATGGCGGCCGATGGATATATCAGCGCAGAAGCAGCAAAGCAGGCATTTGCCGAGGTGATTACCTTAAATTCCCGCAGTCAGCAGGAAAACGATGATAATGGGTATTATCTTGAAGTGGTGAAGAAACAGGCTCGGGAAATCCTGCAGGAACCGTTACAGACAGCCGGAGCAAGAATATATACTCATCTGGACACCAGGATTCAGGAACAGGGACTTGCTGCAGTACGCAGAGGGGTAAGATCTATCCTGAGTCGGCAGACGCTTGCCGGAGATAATATTGAAGCAGTTCCTCAGAGCGGGTTGGTATGTATTGAGACAGCTACTTCGAGAGTGAGGGCGATTGTCGGAGGAACTTCTTTTAAAAAATCACCATTTGATCGGGCAACTCAGGCTAAAAGACCGGCCGGATCTACTTTCAAGCCGTTTGTCTTTACTGCTGCACTTAGTCAGGGATGGTCCTCGTCTACTCTTATTGACGACAGCCCCATCACTATCGCCGGCAGGGATGGGAAAAGCTGGAGCCCTAAGAATTATGGCGGAAAATATCATGGACAGACAACGCTTGCAGATGCACTTGCCTATTCCCTCAATGCCGCAACTGTTCGAATTATGCAGAAAACCGGATATAAAGAGGTGCATGAAATTGCCAAAAAAGCAGGTTTTACCTCCAAATTACCACCGGATCTCTCCCTCGCGCTTGGGGCGGCGGATGTTACACTTCTGGAATTGACTGCTGCATATACCCCCTTTGCCGGGAATGGTAGTTTTTCAGAACCATCCTTTATCGGTAAAATAGTCCGCGCTGATGGGAGCGTCGTTTATCCCGAAAATAAACGAAGGAGACAAACAGTCGCAGGTCCGCAAGTGATGGGGCAGATGCGATACATGCTTCGTGGGGTAGTCACCCAGGGTACCGGCAAGAAGGTCGCTGACGTCCCCGGGGTCAAGGGTGGTAAAACAGGAACTTCCGATGAAAATCGTGATGCCTGGTTTGTTGGATACGATGAACGGTATACCACCGGGATATGGGTGGGAAACGACCGCAACCAATCAATGGGCAATCAAGAGAGTGGTGGTTCTACCGCAGCACCTGTATGGCGTGATTTTATGTTTGCTATCAAGAACAAATAGTTTCTACCAATCAGTGATCGGTTTCGTAACTTCGTCGAGCTATTTTACGTCGACAATACCATCCAACCATTGGGATATACGTATATCCTTCACTTGGCCCTGTTCGTCGTTCATGGTCTCTCCGCTCAAGCTCTGAGGCAGAAATCTTTTTAGTTTTTCTTCGTCGATGAGAACCTGTCGTTTGCATTGACTTTCTCCTTCTTTTTACTTTTCTGTTTACCTAAACAGTTCTGAACAAACTGTCAGTGACAGGCAGGATACGAAAAAAAAGTTATGCTCACTCTAGAATTATAAAGCTCAACGGCCTTTCTTTTCAAGGAGAAAAAGAGGCCAAACAATCACTACCCCTGTGAATTGAGGGTAAGCTGATTGAAACAATGGGAAAATAAAATATAAATAAGTTTCAATGGCCGATGCAGCGATGTCAACCAAAAATACCTTTCAGGGTAAAGAAAAATAGCATTGCCATAACTGCACCGGCGGGAAGGGTTACCAACCAGGAGATAATGATGTTCAGCACCACCCTCAAATCAAGTGCCCCGATACCCCTTGCCAGACCGACTCCAAGTACAGATCCTACAAGAATATGGGTAGTGGAGACAGGTAAACCGGTACGTGAGGCGATAACAACTGTGGTCGCCGCCGCAAGTTCGGCGCAGAAACCGCGAGAAGGTGTCAATTCGGTTATCTTTTTTCCGACTGTCAGCATGACCCGATATCCAAGGGTAATCAGGCCTAAAACGATACCGCCGCCTCCCAGAAGAAGAATCCAGATAGGGAGCGCCGATGACTGCATAACCTCACCACCGGAACTGATGATACTGTAAATTGCAGCCAAGGGGCCAATGCCGTTCGCAACATCGTTGGACCCGTGAGCAAAAGCCATGGAGCAGGCAGTAAAAAGCATCATGGGTGTGAAAACTTTTTCTACGCTGGCGTAACTGAAAGCTTTGTTGGCCTTTGGATCATCTTTTACTTTGCGGATAAAAAACCAACCAATGGTCGCTGTCATGCATCCAAAAAGAGTTGCAACTATAAAGCTTTCTATGGTGGTCAGTTTCAGATGGAGATGACTGAGACCTTTGAATAGAGTGACCAGAGAGATAACAAAGCCGACTAAAAAGATGTAAGCAGGTGCGTATTTCTTGGCATTTTTAAGGGGATCATCAGTATTAAAGATGAGTTTTCGGGTACTCATCACCAGCAAAAAGGAGATAGTACCACCAATAACCGGTGAAACTATCCAACTCATTACCACACTTCCGACCTTGCCCCACTTAACAGCTTCGGGGCCTATTCCGACAATTGCAAAGCCGATGAGGGCACCGATTATTGAATGGGTTGTTGAGACAGGCCAGCCCTTGGAAGAGGCTATCATCAACCATACTCCAGCTGCAAGCAAGGAAGCCAACATGCCGTAGACCAATATTTCAGGATTCTGTACAATTGAACTTGGGTCAATGATTTCTTTCCTGATGGTTGACGTGACATGCCCACCGGCCAAAACGGCACCAAGGAACTCAAAAATCATGGCAATAAAGATAGCCTGTTTCACAGATACAGCACCTGCCCCCACAGATGTCCCCATCGCATTAGCCAAATCGTTTGCCCCAATCCCCCAGGTCATATAGAGGCCAAAAATAATTGCCAAAATCATCATGGCAGTTCCATATGCAGCAATAATTTCCATTGGAAGCCTCGTAAGTTATTTAGAAAGAAAAAGAAGCAATCGATCGGCCAGATTTTCCGACTGATCGGAAATGACCCCAAGCATATCAATTATTTGATACCAGAACATTACAGAAACAGGATCAAGGGTTTTTTCGATGGAAAACAGTTGTTTTTTGATCCGGTGCATGATCTCATCAATATTGTGCTCGCTTCGCCGTACGCCGGCAATCATCGCGGACACCTTATCAAGTTCCCGTCCTGCAAAGCCAACTTCCAGCAGTTCATCAAGTTGTTCAATCATATCCTTAGCGGCGGCGGAAATTTCCATAGTAGCTTCAAGAAGCTCATCGAGCAGAGACTTTATCCCTTCCGGTACCATCATTTCTCGAAAAAGAAAAGTCTTGCCAATGTCTTCTGCCGTGTCTGCGATTTTATCCTGATCACCAATGAGACTGAGAAGATCTTTCCGGTCAACCGGGAGAAAGAGGGATCTGGGGAGATTCAGTCTGAAGGTCGATTTTAGTTTATCTGCCTTAGTTTCGAGTTGGTTGATCTGTTCGGCGAAATCCGACACCAGTGGAACGTCTTCCCGATAAACAGCGTCAAACAGTGGTGGGATTAAACAGACACAGGAAAAAACAACTCTCATGTGTTCCTGGATAGGTTTGAATGGTGATCCGCGAAGAAGCCCGGACAGGTGACGATTAGACATGATTGGCATAGTACATAACCTCCTCAGCAAAATGAACCTTCGAGCATTGCAGTTTAATAAAAATATGTGGACTCAAGATATGTGTATACGAGCTATTGTAAGGTGAGCGTATCGGTAGAAAAATATTAATTTTGACCGATTCATTACTAGTTTTACCAGGAAAGTCAACCGATTTGTTGTTTGATTTCGATTACTGCTTGATCAGAGTCAAAGTGGGCTGGGAAAAATGATCAATCGATCTCCTAAGCAGTATCAAGGTAATTCCGGGGAACCTCTTTATACTATAATCAGTTCGGCGGATGTTTGGAAAAATTATCTGAGATCGTTTATCAATTGTGTGAGTGGTTCAGCTGGAAAACTGATTGGCATAAAACTGTTACCAGTCTGGATAAAGATACTTGGTCCCTCCGTCTGGGCACTGAAAATTATATGGTGATTCTTGATGGCACCCGCATGCAGCCAGAAACTACCGAAAGGGTCTATCGGGGTGTGGCCCACTATAAACCTTGTCTTTTGTGGGCGTTCAAGGCATTTCCTGAGTCTTTTGACGTCCCTTTTTGAATAACCGCCAGGGTAATTTGTGCGCTGCAATCTGTTATTAGTCAGCTCATTTGCCAGTTTCACGTTGTCAGCAATATTGATCAAATCGTCTTTGGTGAATTCATTACGTGGAGGACCGGCATGGCAGGCTATAAATGAGTCGGAACAGATGATGTACGGCAACTGTCTATAGAATATTTCCATCTCTTCTACATACAGAGGCCCACGATGTTCAAGGAGAGTCTCGCGAAAAAGAATTCCCTGCAGGAAGCCGTTCTTGTTCATTTCAGGATCAAAACTATCGTGATTTCCTCGAATGTAGAATACATTTTCCGGAAACGTAAGTTTGAGTCGGAAAATCAGGTCCATGATGAGCATTGAGGTCTCAAATTTATCCATCTCATCTATGTTCTCTGAATGGACTGCGTCACCCAGGAAAATCAGGTTTGCAGTTTTCATCCTCAGGCAGTCGAGTAAGCAGTTTTCAGTGAGGATTTTTAAAAGATTGTCAACCTGGGCATGCAGATCGCCAACAATGACCGGGACTGCTTTTCCGGAATATTCCACAAGACCACCAGGATTGCCGTTTTTGTCACGAGGCCGAAACGGTTCCTGCCTGGACAGTGTATTTACCATTTTAAGAGTTTGAAGTGCTTTGTCGGGGGGGAGGGGCTCAATCCTCTGGCCATAAATCCGGCTGATTTCAAGCAGTGCCTTGTGTCGTCCCTGTTCCAGCTGTTCTCTATAATCGTGGTTATCGTGACGGACTATTTTTGTTTTCCGTTCTTCAGTCAAAGGGGTGAGCAACAGATCGCCTCTTCTGTTGGTAACACTTACATGTCGATTGGCGACTGTATCGTTAAATTCAAACAACTCGTTGAACGCATTATTCGACTTTCCTATAATTATCGTCTCACCTAGGCGTAGACGGACAAAGCCGTTTATTTTTCGAGCGGAACAACCCTGCTCATTATTAATAATCCAGTTTTTATGGGTGGCTTTCTTCTTGGTACCAAGAGCAATCTCCGGTTGGAATCGTAACTGTACATCGCCGACAATAAGCTCGAAACATTTACCATCATGCGCGATTCTTCCTTCCCGTTCAAGGGATTGCGGTTCACTATCGAGTGTAAGCCACTGAATGGGATAGCGCCTGCGGATAAGCCATTTCCATCCGGCAACACTTTTCAGGCTGGGTCTTCTGGGTTTTCTATCAAAGGTCCAACGGGGTATGTTGGTTACACCCTTTTCAGCTATTCGCATTGGGGGTTTGTCCAGACTTTTTCGCACATAGATGTTTATTCCTGCCCTGTGCAAATAGAGAGCTACCTCCCGATAGACTGCAACCTGCTGTTTCACCATCTCAAGGCTGAGCTTCTCATCAACCGGGAAATATCCCTGGCTCTGACGTTGGATCCGCTGTTGGTAAATGATTGATGGATTTGGAATAAGAAACTCAAAAATATATCTGTGGCGCCAATCTGTCTGCAGGAAATTCTTCTTTAGAGGTGGAATCATTATTCTGTCGAATTCCAGTTCCAAAGGGAGGCTGCTGTCGAGCCATTCTTTATCAAAAACGGTAAGTGCCTCTTTATGGCCATGAAAGGGGAGACCGAGGTGGACTTCCCTGGGCCGGAAAATAAGGGATTGATGCTTCCACCAGCCTTTTTGGGTAAGATCTAGGTACCCTTCATTGGGCCATCCCCGAATTTGTTCAATGTAATGTGATTTACCTGCTCCTGGCGGGCCAGTGACTATAAGCTGTAAAAATTCTAATCCGATAGGCAGTTCGACGCCGCGAATGTTTTGTAGTTCTTTAATCGGTTCAAGAATTTTTTTCAGAGGATCAGCCATTCGACGGGTTCATTTTTAAATTATTATTAGTCAATGAAAAATTGGTTAGAGAACAAAACAAGTAGAGCTAACTACATTATATTTTGCCTGATTTTTAATAGAATACCTTATGAAAAATATACACTCAAGAAGAGTGAAAAGGAAGGTTGTAAATTTATGAAAGAGAGAAAGAATGTAAATGATTCCTTGGGTAATAATATGAAAAGAACGCATTACCAATAAGTTAAGTTTGCTTGCCGTTTTTATGAAGATGGGGTAGATATACGTTATGTATTTTACCAAGGAGGACGTAAAGTGGAAATAATTATCGGATCAATCCCGCCCTTGATGTCACAGACTCAAAAGCCGCTCCAGAAAAATAATTCTGTTATTACTGCTGAGCTGCTGCATGTAAGACAGCCTAGAAAAGGTATTGCCGGACCGTCGGGGAGGGAGAGACGGAACAAACAGGCCAATGATCCCAGGACAGGAAGGGTGCTCACTATCATGGTTCCTGATGCCAGTCAGCTACCAGCCGATATGGATAGTGCCAAATATGATGTATCTATTCGTTTTATCCGTAGATAAGCATTTATGCATTGTAACGGTTCTCTGATAAGTGCGAGGCGAGATCTTGTCCATAGTCTTTTGACGTGAAAACAAGAAAAAATTCGAAGTTGAGCCTTCAACCCCCGCAAAGCACGGGGGTAAGTGCCTTGGATGTATATTCAAGATTTTAATTTCAATACCATCTCCAGAATTCTTGTTTTTTTGACAAGAATTCTGGAGTAAGGCACTAAAAAGCGTTCATAGTCCAGATACCACAAGGGCAGGTATCCGCACAGAAGCCGCAGGCGATACATTTTTTATCATCTGAAACATATTCATAGCTGTTTCCCAGACCAAACTGATAGCCGCTTCTGGAACCCAACTCCAGGTCTCGTCGACTGATAGCCCCAGTAGGGCAGATGGTTTCACAGAGGTGGCAGTCTCGACACGAGGCACAGGAAAGGCACCTGTTGGCCTGATCCATTTCCGTATTGCCAATTTCAGTTGGAATATAATGGGTGATAGTCAATGCCTTTTGGGGGATGACCTGTTTATCGAAAGGCTTCCAGTCAAGACCTTTACAATTAGCAATAATGTATTCTGCCGCCGTTTTGCCGGCACCCAGAGCGTGAGTGGCAAGACCTGGCCGTTCTACATCACCTACTGCCAGGACGCGGGCATCTGAGGTAAGATGGGCCTTGTCTGTAGTAACCCAGGCTGCTCCCCCGACAGAAATGCTCTCAATAGTTTCCGGCAGAAAGGAGAGAGCCGGAACATCCCCTATCGAAATGATAATGGTCTGGGCCGGAATCAATACACCTTCATTTGTTAAAAGGCCCTTGTCGGAAACTTCCTTGGTTATGACCGGCCATTTGAACTTGGCTCCCAGTGCTTCAGCAGCCTCCTTTTCCTTGCCAAAAGCAAGAGGCTTTTGGATATCCACAAGGGTAACATGCTCAGCACCCAGACGATATGCTTCGCATGCAACATCACAACCAACATTTCCTGCGCCGATGACAACCACTTGCTTGCCAACCTGCATTGGTGAGTTGCTTTTGGCTTTTTTTAGAAAATCAAGCGCAGTCAACACTTTCTCACTACCGGGAAAGGCCAACGTTCTTGGAACGTGGGTTCCAACCGCCACAACAACATAGTCAAATTCTTCTTGCAGTGCGGCAAACTTTTCCTTGGTCATCTCAATATTTAAATTGACCGATATATGAGGAGTTTCTGTAAATCGCTTGATCTCCTGATCCCATATAGCCTGGGAAAGACGTTCCCACGGGATTACCTGGGCAAGTTTCCCACCTATTTTGTTGTCCTGTTCAAAAATGTGGGCTTCAATTCCAGCCAGGGCCAGCTGCCAGGCAACATTCATACCGGCCGGGCCGCCACCAATGATGGCTACCTTTTTACCAAGAGGTTCAGCTGCAGGCGGCGCTTCAGCAGTATTGACGGATCTTCCTAGAACCTGTACATCGATGGGGTCGTCCACTCCATGACGGGAACAGTTTTCCATGCAAAGATTTGGACATACAGCACCGCACACCGAAGCTGGTAATGGGGTATAGCGAAGAAGCATTTCATAGGCTTTGTCTATTTGACCTTCGCGAATAAGCCTTAATCGGTCAACTGTCGGTATGTGTACCGGACAATAGTACGTGCACGGGGCCGCAGATTCACAATTTGCCCAGTACGGTTTTTTTCTACGGTGTTCATCGGTCACAATGGTGCCGATAACACTGCGGTCGAGACCTGGGGCGATATCTCTAAGAGGGTCTCCGCCAAAGGCTTTGTTCCAGTGATTATTCCTGAATTCGGCCATTGGCATGGGGCCGGCAAACATCAGAGCCCTTTCCTGGGGTGTGATTGGCAAAAGAACATTCCATTCTTCACGCTTTGTCAGCGTTTCCAGGAGATCTGGCCGACGGATTTTGGACAGATAATATCCAATATTTTCCTGGAGCCACTGCCATTGTTCATCGTCGGGGACTGTCAGTTTGGCGTTCGTTTTAGAAAATGAATTATCGGTTTTCCCGCGGAAAAAGATAGTGCCGCCAACCATCCCGACACAGGGTCGGTATCCAAGGACATTGTTCGGAGTCCTTGGGGCAACGCCGCAGACAACAGCAATGCCACCGCAATTGAACTCGGCAAAGGAGTCACCCGTAGACCCAAGAACCCAGAGTTCCGGACGTTGGTACTCAGGGTTCCATTTTGTCATGGTCAGTCCGCGAGCACCGATGGAACCACCGATAAAGACCTTGCCGTTGGCCATGGCGTTGCAGACACCGTTAGTCGCGTCGCCGAGAACAGTAATTTCAGCGCCAATATTAAGATATCCAACGTCATCGGAGCTGGAACCTTCACAAATGATAGAGGTGCCGGGCAGGCCCATGCAGCCGAGCCGCTGCCCTGAAGGGCCTCTGACGGTAATTTTTAGGCCCTCTTTTCGCTGAAGGCGGATGCCTATATTGTGCTGACCGAATGATTCAAGAGTAAGGTCGCCGGAAGTGGCAGCAGCCTGTCGCACCATTTTCTCGAATTCCATTGAGCCGATGCGCCCACCTTGTTCATTTAGACCTTTTAATACCGTAGTAGCCACTGGAAACTCCTTATAACAGGGGTGCGGAAGGATTCTTTGAATCTTCCGGGGCACCACCTTCTTTTAATTCTCTTGTCGTCACTTGTCTCGCCCGAATAAACAGGAGCTAAGTTGGTGCTCATTTTAATATCCCCCAAGAGGGAATCATGCCCTTCAAAAAAAAATCTAAGAAACTAACAGATGTACCTGATCATCAGTCTGTCAGCAGCGGCTTTGTCGGCAATTCCGATAGCGTCGGACATGCCGATCGGCAAACTTTGGGATCTGCCCAGCGGCGCCATTATTTTTTTGACCTCTGTATTAATAGACATAAACACGTCGGCTACTCTTTCGGCAACCTTGTCTGGATCGAGCCGTCGATACAGTTTTGCATTTTGGCTGGTGATCCCCTTGGGACAAATACCAAGATTGCAGACATTGCAGCGGTTTCTTTCATTACCAAGACATCCGGCGGCAGCCTGCATAATGTATTTACCTATATGAACACCAGAGGCGCCCAGCATGACCATTGCCATACCGTTCTGGGCCACATTGCCATTCTTACCGATACCACCGGCAGCGAAAATTGGAATTTCATTCTGTTTACCCTGAGCTGCGAGATCGAGGTAGCAATCACGGACGCAGGAGGCAATTGGGTGACCGGTAGCATCCATGGAAACATTATAGGCCGCACCGGTCCCACCATCGATTCCATCAATCATAAGACCGCCTGCGTAAGGGTTACGGACCAGATTGTTCAACACCGATTTAGCAGATGTGGAGGCTGATATCTTAGGATAAATAGGAATTTTGTGCTCAAAAGCAGTTGAAAGGGTCTGAATCATTTTCATGACACTTTCTTCGATAGAATATAAAGTCTGGTGCACCGGCGGTGACGGCAGGTCCACTCCCTCAGGAACTCCGCGTAGACGGGCAATGAGTTTTGAGACTTTATACCACATGAGCAGTCCGCCATCTCCCGGCTTTGCACCCTGTCCATATTTAATCTCGATCGCAGCCGGGTTGCACTGCATTTCAGGAATTGCCCGAATGATTTCATCCCAGCCGAAATAACCGGAGGCGATCTGCAGGATGATATATTTAAGGTAAGGGCTCCTGAGAACCCATGGCGGACAGCCACCTTCACCTGTACCCATAACGACAGGTATTCCAAGAACTTCATTGCAATAGGCGACACCTTGCAAAAGGCCAAGCCACATATTCGGTGAGAGCGCACCAAAAGACATGGAGCCGATAATAAAGGGGAATATTTCCCGAGTCGGCGGAATCCACCCTCCGCTCAAGGTGCGTTCGAGGAAATCCTCAGGTGAGAGTATGCGACCAATCGTTGTCGTCGTAGTGAACTCATGTCTACCGGCATCGAGTGCGGGATCGGTAAGCATGGAGATCCGGTTAAACATGATGCGGTCGAGAAGAGTCGGTCCTGTTGTGTTTCTACGACCACCACGTTTTTGAGGCTCTCCTTTCCGATTTTCAAAGAAGACAGTACGATTTTCGTTGGTGCCGGGAACAGGTGTTATTGCTTCATTAGGACAAACCATGGAGCACATTCCACAGCCGATACAGAGTTTGGCCGGATCGGTTTCCTGGCGAATACCAGTAAATGTCCTGTAGTCATTGCCCCTTTTTTTATTAAAAACATCGAGCTTTGGCACCCTTTGTCGCATGTGAGCAAGTCTTATGGCACCTTTCGGACAAACAGCGGTACATTGGCCGCAAAGGGTACAACGATCTTCCCGGTGTTCTATAAGCCAGGGTAGATCTATTGGAGCTAGGCTGCTAGGGGTAATGGCAACGGATCGTGCTGAGACCATATTTCTAATTCCTTTCTATGTGGGGGGATGATAATTGTATGTTCACGCATAGGTTGAAAATCGAGTGCCGGATCTCGATCGGGAATCATCGCATCGACGCCGCATATCTCGGAGGCGATAGCCCATACTCCCGGCCGACCACCAACTGTCGCAGGCCGCATCTTTTTCTGATCCATGACCAGCAGGCAGGTTTCATCGGGAAGCGTCCCAATAACAGCATTGGGGCCGTCGATGATTAACCGTTTACAGGCCAGTCGAAGGCCGGAGAGAAATTCTCCCTGCGGATGTTCTGCCAATTCAGCATCGTTGAGCGGGGTTATGATGTGCTTATAAGCCTGAAGGGGCAGTTTTAATTTTTTCAACGTGTAGTGGAGGATGTGGGTGAACACCTCACTGTCACTCTGGTATCCGGCATAGCCTGGAATATTTTTGCCGATCAGCCAATCCCGAATGGGGACAAAAGCGGTGTTTTCACCATTGGTCATGGTCGCTATGCCCTGTATGAAGAAGGGATGGCAGGCATAGAGATTAATACCATAATTGGTATTCTGTCTTCCCTGGGCCATGCAGACACGGGATTTAATCTGCCCGTCATGGAGGCAGAGGGCATCACCAATCTGTAATGGCCAGCCCACTTCCTTTATCATGGCCACGTCCGGATAAAAAGAGAAGACGGTGATGTTATCTTCTTCTTTATCAAGTTTTCTGAGAGCCAGACGGGTGCGAAGAAGTTCCGCTTCTCTAACCTCGTCACTCTGATCACGAAAGGCAACAGGCATTCTGTAGGCGCGAAGGAAATATCGATGGCGGTCATTAGCTTCGATCAGTTCAGGCTTCATGTGAAAACGGTGGTCGTATTTAAGCTCATAACCACGTTTTTCCATGTATTCCGTCAGTCTTTTCCATGCTCTTTCAGTGTGGGCAATTCCGGATAAAATGGGGAATCGTGGATTGTATTTAAAATCTTCAAATTCCATACCGCGAAGCAACAGACCAAGTCCAGATCCGTCATACCCTTCCTTCATGGCCTCCATTGCTGTGAGAACCTCGTATGGAGAAAACGGTTCATCCGCTGTTTTCAGGGCTAAACGACACATGTTGCTCTCCTGATGCTTGTAAAAAATAATTGATGACAAAGGTAAACGTCTATCGAACGTCTATCTGATGCAGACCTGTCGGGGGATTCCTGCGGGATAAACAAGGACAAAAACGTATGACTAACACGATTTATTTAGCTAGTTATGACAAAAAAGTCAAGATTATTGCATAAAGCCTGTAGAGGCACCGGAATGCATATTTTCCAACAGACTCCTGGGTGGAGATCGTTTAAGTGGGAGAGAGATCTTCTTGACCTTCGAGGGGAACTGAAAAAAACAGCAGCACCTCAATTTTGAATGAAGGCTGCTGTAAAAAAGCGTGGTAAAAAAAAGAGCGATTATTTAAGAATGCTTTCAATCTTACCGAGATTTTTTACCTGATCAACCTGTTGTTTAACTTCTGCCGCTTCTTTTACTCCGGGTATATCGTTAATGATTTCCTTACCGCTCTCTTCAACGTCCCGCAATCCATTTTTGAATGAAGAAATCGCTTTACCGAGTCCAGCTCCGATTTCCGGTAGTTTCTTCCCACCAAACACCAGGAACGCGATACCTAAGATAACTATGAGCTCTGGGGTTCCAAGACCAAACATTTTGTGATTTCCTCCATTTTTTAAAAACTAAAAAAGGTCTTCTTAATAATAGCGCCTTGAGAGGTATTATCAGGCCTTGTTTTCGTAATCTTTTTCGTCTTTATCGATTTTTTCGGGATCATTTTCTTTTTTGGTGGCCTCTTTGAAATTTTTGATCCCTTTACCGATACCGGAGCCAATTTCAGGTAATTTGCCGGCCCCAAATATAATTACTATTATCACCAGAATTACAATAAGTTCTGGCATTCCTAATCCAAACATAATTTTACCTCTTTCAAAATACTGTGAATAAACAGGAGCATCTTTTGTAGTAGGCTTGGCGAAAATGTTTCACTCATACGACATTAGAGTAGTCTCCTGCACTTGTCAAGACCATCATCTGTATGATGGCGGGGCCATACTCTTTCAGGTTTACAATGATCTACTGCCGCAACGCATTTTTTGAAACAAAATCCTGAATTTTTTTCATATCGGCATCCATGAGTTCACAACGAGTGGGTTTGTCCATGATACCGACAAGACAATCCGGAACCTGGGGTGGGATACCGGTAGCATTTTCAACCACCTCACTGAATTTTGCTGGATGAGCCGTTGCCAGGCAAACCATGGGGACTCCGCCTGTTTTATACTGCTGAGCGGCTTTTATCCCTATTGCGGTATGTGGATCCAGGACGTAATCATAGCTTTTGTAAAAGGAAGCAATTGTCTCACTAACAGCGGTTTCAGCTATTGATGCAGCAACAAAATCACGACGAATCTGATCCTGGTAATGAGAGAGATCAATTCTGCCGTTATGACCAAATTCTTCCATAAGTTCTTTTGTTCGGGCAGCGTCACTATCCATCAAGTAATAGAGATACCTTTCAAAGTTGGAGGCGGCCTGGATATCCATTGAAGGGCTCGAAGTTCTTTTGACTTCCCCCAATGAGTAGTCACCATTATTGACAAATCGGGACAGGATGTCATTGTCGTTGGTTGCCAGCACAAGTTGGCGAATTGTTCCGGCAGGGAGCATTTTCTTGGCAATAAAGCCAGCGAAAATGTCACCGAAATTACCGGTTGGAATGGCAAAATCAACAGATGAATCTTTTTCGTGCGTTGCCACATGGAGGCAGCTGTGAACATAGTAAACCACCTGAGCGAGAACCCGTGCCCAGTTGATTGAGTTAATTGCGCCAAGATTGAAATTATTTTTAAATTCAATATCGCCGAATATCTTTTTAATGATTGTCTGACCGTCGTCAAAAGAACCACGGATAGCGATATTGAAGACATTGTCATCAAGCACCGTGGTCATCTGTTTTTCCTGAATTACACTTACTCGCTGGTGAGGGTGGAGGATGAAAATATTGATTCTATCTTTACCACGTACTCCGTAGATCGCTGCCGACCCGGTATCTCCGGAAGTCGCTCCGATGATATTAAGAACCGAATGGCTTTTCGCCAGAAGATATTCGAAAAGATTACCGAGAAACTGCAGGGCTACATCCTTGAAAGCAAGTGTTGGGCCGTGAAACAGTTCAAGAATATGCAGATCGCCTTTATGAACAAGAGGAGTGACACGCTCGGTGCTGAAGTTCGAATAGGAACGGTTGATGATGTCCTTCAAATCGCTACTGGGAATATCATCGACAAACCTTGACATAACTTCGAAGGCCAGTTCCGTGTAGCTCAATTTCTGCCAGGAATTGAAGGTCTCACTGCCGATTCTGGGAATAGTGCGGGGAAGAACCAGACCGCCATCGTCCGCAAGGCCCATCATTACAGCCTTGGTGAATGGGATGGGAGAAATCCCTCCTCTAGTGCTTAAATATTGCATAATCCTAGTTTTTTCTCATTAAATTCAACAGAGTTTTGTTGAGGCTTCAATCGTTAGGTGAAGATTCTATCTCAATGTTCTTGCCTTCAGACCAGAGCCCTTCCAGATCGTAAAATTTCCGCTGTTCATGGTAAAAAATATGGACCACAACATCATCAAAATCCAGGAGAACCCACAGACCCTCCTGAAGACCTTCCGCGCTGGAGGTCTTTATCCGTTTTGACCGCAACCTGGATTCGATAGTTTCGGCCAGAGCCTGGACATGCCTGGTTGATTTTCCACTCATGATTAAAAAATAATCAGTGAAAGTTGTTAAACCACGTACATCCAGAATAACAAGCTCTTCTGCTTTAGTGTCAAGCGCAGCCTGGGCACAGATTTGTGCCAATTGATGGCCGGTCAGTTCCTGATACTCTTTCTTGATTTGTTTCATAATTATCTGTTCACTTTTCTTTCAGGGCTGTCAATTTTTTTGTTCTTTTTGTTTTGATTTCCTTGGTGGAAACTCAAAACTTACTTTACCATTTTTTGCAAGAACCAGAAAGGCATCAAAAGGTCTCTTCTTTTTGGAGATAAAACCTTCTATCAATTCGGTTCGTCCTTTCGTAAGGAGCTGTACGATGTTTTCTTCAGTGATCTCCCTGGAGAGTATTATACGGCTGATTTTCAAGCCTTTTTCTTCTCCGTCCAGTGCGGATTCCGACATGTATGCCATTGGAGTGGCGAAAACTCTGGTTCCGTCAGTTGGTGAGACACCAAGAGATGTGCCATCCTTAATATTGTCTATATCAAGATCGGCGTTTGATTCTGCAAACATAAACTCTATTTTATTGTTGGCAAGTCGAACTGAAGCAGTAAAAGGTTTGCCTTTTTTAGATCTGAAATCACTGAAAGGCCCGATTGTTTCACCTTTAAGTAAGGAAACGACCTCATCCTCGGATAACATTCGCCCGCCAAGTATTTTACGAATACTGATTTTCTGGTCCTCGGAGATATAGGCGGTGGGGGAATTAAAGATGCGGATTCCGTTTACCGGGCTGAATGGAGCCTCCTTTCGCACCTCGTCGTTTTCGAAATTTTTCACCTGATCTATGATATGCCTGGTCATCGCCCTGATTTCGTCCATGAATTTATCACGGGTGAACTCACCTTTGAGGATCTGGTTGAGTTTAAATTCCCATTCGCCGGTCATTTCAGGAGAAGCGAGGACCTCAATTTTCATGGCTTCCAGCAATGCTAATAGCTCAAAGGCCTTGCCTGTAGGGGTTAGGTCCTTTCCTTCCCGAACAACATACCTTTCTTTAATAAGCTTTTCAATAATGGCGGCTCTGGTGGCAGGAGTGCCGAGACCACGTTCTTTCATTGCATCGGCAAGATCCTCATCTTCAACCAGTTTGTCGGAATTTTCCATCGCCGAAAGCAGAGTGGCCTCATTGAATCTGGCAGGCGGCTTGGTCTCCTGGCTTTCCCTGTCAATATTACGGCAGGTTACTGCTGTGTTTTCGGGTACCGGGGCAATGATTTTATCCTGACCCTCGCCGCCGACCGTTCCATAAATAGCTTTCCAGCCAGCCGCAAGCAGAATCTTTCCTTCGGTAAGAAAGGTTTCTTTCCGGACGCGTGAATACCGCTTAGTATTTTGGAATTCAGCAGGTGGGAAGAATACTGCCAAAAATCGTTGCGTTACCATCTGGTAGATTTTGAATTCGGGTTCAGACAGATTGGACGGAAGAAGCGTGGTGGGAATTATTGCATGGTGATCAGAGATCTTGGCGTTATTAAAGATACGTAAATTAGGTTGTACATACTTTTTATCAAGAGCCTCTGTTGCAAATTTCCCAAGCTTCCAGTTCGATTGACTTTTAAGTGTTTCCTTTACAGTGCTTATATAATCTTCAGGGAGATGTTTGCTGTCAGTACGCGGATAGGTAAGTACTTTATGTCGCTCATAAAGTGCCTGGGCTATTCCGAGGGTATTTTTTGCTGAAAAACCAAATCTTGAATTTGCTTCCCTTTGCAATGATGTCAGATCGTAGAGTTGTGGCGGGCTTTGAGTAGTTTTTTTACTTTCTTCTTCTATTGTTGCGGGCTTGCCGGTGCATTGCGCTACGATGGAATCGGCGTCTTCGATTTTCCATATCCGATCTGCTTTTTCATACGGATCTTTGGGGTTTTTAACAAAAGAAACGTCTATCCATTTCCCATCGTACGATTCGTCATTAAAGGTGAAATGTGCAAGCAGGTTCCAGTAAGGGCGGGAAACGAAGTCATGGCGGGCGCGTTCACGCTTGACAAGCAGTGAAAGGGTTGGGGTCTGTACTCTGCCGCAGGGGGTTAAAAAAAAGCCCCCTCGACGAGAATTAAAACCGGTAAGTGCCCTTGTTGCATTGATTCCTATCAACCAGTCAGATTCTGAACGACAAAGCGCTGTGTCCTCGAGTGGGAGCAACTCTTCATTTGCCCGCAGGGATGAGAAGGCTTTCTTGATAGAGTCAGCTGTCATCGACTGAAGCCATAACCGTTTAAATGATTTTTTGGCGACTGAATTATTCCAAACATATTTGATAATATATTTGAAAATCAATTCTCCCTCTCGACCGGCATCACAGGCATTAATGATTTCAGTGATATCCTTACGGCGAATCAATTTCTGAAGTGCATTCAGTTGTCCTTTCGTGCTTTCGAGACCTTTCAGGGGGAAGGAGTCTGGCAGAATGGGCAAATTATCCATATCCCATTTTTGATAAACTGGATTGATTTCCTCAGGATAACAAATTGAGACAAGGTGACCAATGGCATAGGAGACGACATATTTATCTCCTTCGAAATAAGTTTTTTGCTTTGTGAATTTGCCGGGAAGTACTTTAGTCAAATCAGCGGCAACACTTGGTTTTTCAGCAATTATAAGAATTTTTTCTGTCATGAAATCGAATATTGATCGAGCTAAATGAACGGTTTATCAGGTCGAATGTAAATGTACTGCTGTATCGTGAGACACATCAATAAAAATCCCGATAATAAGATTGATATTTTTTATCAATTACAAACAGATATGGATGCTGCTGACCTGAGACGCAGTTAACGGTGCAACACTGGGAGGTACTTTGAATAGTCGTTTAAATATAGGCACAACTGCTGTTTGTCAAATAGAATTTTTTATATTTTCATGAGGTTTCAGCTCATTGCACTCTGCGGTGAGGTAAGGTTTGATATTGTGTAAGCTGCAGAAATAATAAACAAAACAATGATGTATGATAACGAAAAAGTTCTATGATTTAAAGGTGTTTGAAAAGCAAAATTCGTTATATAATCTTGTGCACATACTTTTGCAGACAGCAGCAGGTAGTCATCAAAGCGAACCAAAGTCTATCTTGGACTGCATGATTCATCCTCTGGGGGGACATACTTGTAGTGTCTTTCGACTTGACATTGCCTAAATAATATGGTTTTCTACAGCGTTTGGTAATCCTTTTTTATCTTTGATCCGGATCCATTTCTGCTGGGTATGTCGTTGGCGTTGCGTTCCAGTATTTCGATCAAGGCTGGGTTTAACTTACTATACATCCTGTCACGGTGACTGGATGGTTTTTGGAAGTGGGCTTTGCCCGCTTTTTTTTATGTCCGCATATTAGTCGTTGCAATTGTCAATATTGAGAATGGTCTCACTCTTTGAGAGGTGGATCTTTAGCGACTTGGGTAGAAGTAAATGAGTGAATTAATTATCGATAAAGTGCGGTTTTTTTTACAAAGCCTGTTGCCGGCGATGAAACTTGAATTATTTGACGTTCAGTTTCGCAGGGAGGGTGAAGGTTGGGTTCTACGCGTTTTTATTGATTCGGAAACGGGTGTGTCACTTGATCATTGCAGTAACGTCAGTCGTGAACTGGGGCGCTATCTTGATGTAGAAGATTTTATCGATCATGCATATTATTTAGAAGTGTCCTCCCCCGGTTTGGAAAGATCCCTTAGGTCCGTTGAAGAATTTCATCGTTTTTTCGGGAAAAAAGCCAGGGTCAAGTTACATGACGCAATTGATGGAGAGAAGGTTTTCGAAGGAGTGATTGAAGAGGTTGTGGATGGTCAGATTCACTTGAAGCTGAATGATGGTCGTACTATGACGTTTTCTTTTGAAATGATAAATAAAGCCAGACTGACAATCTAAGAAGAACGGTTCCATATTGTTTTCAACAATGCAATGTTCTCCGCTAGTCGGAGCTGAAAGTCATAATGACGGAGTAAGAGAATGCTATCAGATTTGAAACGCATAATCGACCAGATCAGCAGAGATCGAGGTTTTGATAAAACTTTACTGATAGAAGCCATCGAAGAGGCTGTTCAGTCTGCTGCCAGGAAAAAATTCGGCAGTCGTCGAGATATGGAAGTTCGATATAATGAGGAATTTGGTGAAGTAGAGGTTTTCCAGTTCCGAATTGTTGTTGAAGAGGCGGAAGACGAACAGACGGAAATATCTTTTGAAGAAGCCAAGAAACTCGATCCTGAAGTACAGCTTGGCGATGAGCTTGGCGAAAAAATGCAAGATATCTCTGATCTTGGCAGAATAGCGGCACAGTCCGCCAAGCAGGTTATCATTCATCGAATGAAGGATGCTGAAAGGGAAGTTATTTACGGCATGTTCAAGGACCGTATAGGCGAGGTGGTCAGCGGGATAGTACAGCGATTTGAAAGAGGTAACATGATAGTTAATCTCGGTCGCACTGATGCAATTTTGCCAAAAGATCAACAGATTCCAAAACGTTCTTTCAAACAGGGAGATCGGATCAGGGCATATCTGAAAGAGGTTCGGCAGACCAGTCGCGATTCACAGCTTATTTTATCCAGGACATGTGATGAATTTCTCGGTAAGCTTTTTCAATTGGAAGTACCTGAAATGGCTGAAGGCATTGTTCGAGTAATGGGGGTTGCGAGGGAACCGGGATTTAGAGCAAAAATTGCCGTAAGCAGTTCCGAGGGAGACGTCGACCCGGTAGGAGCATGTGTCGGTATGAAAGGGTCTCGAGTTCAAAATGTTGTGCAGGAATTGCAGGGTGAGCGTATTGATATTGTAACCTGGAGTCCTGATCCTGCTAAATATGTATACAATGCGCTGGCTCCTGCCCATGTAAGTATGGTCATGGCTGATGAGGACGCAAATTCTTTGCTGGTTGTTGTTCCCAATGATCAACTTTCGCTTGCCATTGGCAGGCAAGGTCAAAATGTTCGACTTGCCTCTAAACTCATCGGTTGGCGGATAGATGTGAAAAGCGAGCAGCGATATAATAATCTCTCGGACGAGGGATATCAGTCACTGTTGAAGCTTCAGGGAGTGGATGAATCCCTGGCTGACCAGTTGCTGGGGAAAAATATTTTTTCCACGGGAGTTCTTGCACAAAAAAATGTTGATGATCTTATGGTTATACGGTCAATTGATGAAGAATTCGCAAGACGACTGATTGAAGAAGCAAAAATAAATCCTTTTTTTGTAACAGAGAAATCGAAGCAGGATAATGCCGGGAGCAGTGAGCCTGAAATAGAAATATCCGATGCTGGTGCAGGGAAAGAAGACGCTGTTCCTTCCGAAACTGTACTCGAAGAGGAAAAGTATAAAGAGTCGGGAGTCATCGACAATTCTGACGAATGACAGAGCCATTACGAACCTGTTGTTCATGTGGTGCAAAAAAACCGAAAGCTTCGCTTCAGCGTTTTGTCTGGAAAAATGAAATAGTGGAATCCGACCCAAGGCAAATAAAGCCGGGGAGGGGTGCCTATTGTTGTAAGAGTGAGCAGTGTTTTCGGCTTTTGCTCGATAAAAAAAAGAAGTGGAAAAGATTGTTTCGACTTTAATACAATGAGATTTAAAAATGATTCATCAAAAGCAGGGTGGATGCGTTCACTTTGGGAACTGATGGATGAAATGACAGTTGCGATGCAATACGGGAGTAAAGGATGAGTAAAATCAGGGTGTATGAGTTGGCCAAGGAGGCCGGCATGAGCAGTAAAGCGTTGACTGATAAACTGATTGAACTCGGTTTTGAGATCAAAGGCCATAGTTCATCCGTTGACGATGAAACAGCTGAAAGGATCCGGAATACTATTCTGAAATCGACAAATACCGAGCTTGTTGAAAAGCGTATTGATAGCGACAAAGATGGCCCTACCGTAATTCGACGTCGCTCAACGGTAATTCGACGGAGAGCTCAGGTTGTAGAGACTACTCCTGAGGTTCAACCTGAAACAGATCAGGCCGCTGAAAAGACCGAAGAGGTTTTCGATAATATCAGTGTTCCAGAGATGGCTGAAGATGTCTCTCGACCGGAAACTCCTCCTGTCAAAGAGGAAGAACCACCTGTCACTCACGAAACAGCTGTCAAAACACCAGATACTGCTCCAAAAGCGCCTGATGTAGTTGGCAAACAGGAACCTGCTCCATCTGTGACAACTGAGGTAAAAGAAGAAGAACATACCTCTGTGATGACCGGTCCTCCGACAGAAAAACAACCTGTTGAACCTGATCCAGCCTTAGGAAAACCTAAGGATGTGGCGAAGAAGATAAATCCTCTCCGAGCAGGCAAGAAAGAAAAGCAACAAGTGCCGAGGAAAGCTATATCCAGAGTTGTTCGCACCATCGAACTTCCATCGGTTGAGGAGAGACCTGCGCATCCAGTCAAAAGAAAAAGTGTTAAGCCTGTTCAGCAAAGACCTTCCGCCCCTATGCCATCCAGAACGCCGGTTGCACCTACCGTTGATGATTCAGGGCGAGTCAAGAAAAAAGGTAAAAAGAATATTCCGATTAAAGAAGAAAAAGCTGTCGATTCTCGTCGGGGCATAAAAAAACCGCAGAAAAATGTAAAATTTACCCATTTTGCTCAAGATTTTCCGGGAAGAGAAGGCGCACGCCGTGGGAAGAGAAGTAAACGACCGGCAAAAATAGTTTCTCCGCCGTCTGAAATGAAGGCCAGCAAAAAACGATTTAAAGTATATGACGCCATAACCGTTGGCGACCTTGCCCAGCGGATGAAGATTAAAGCCAGTGATGTGATTGCCAAACTGATGGGACTCGGTGTAATGGCCACCATTAATCAATCCGTTGATACCGAAACAGCAATCCTTATCGCTGCCGATTTCGATTATGAGGTTGAACAGGGACTCACTGAAGAACTTGGCATGCAGTTGCTTAATGAGTCCGAGGAAGGTGGGATACAAAATTCTCGGTCACCTGTTGTCACGGTAATGGGCCATGTCGATCATGGGAAGACTTCGATTTTGGATGCAATTCGAAAAACCGATGTTGCCGAAGGAGAAGCGGGTGGTATAACGCAGCACATCGGTGCCTACCATGTCCGATCTGCATCTGGAGATGTCACTTTTGTCGATACTCCAGGACATGCTGCCTTTACAGAGATGCGATCCCGGGGTGCACAGGTTACGGATATTGTGGTTCTTGTCGTCGCAGCTGATGATGGTGTTATGGACCAGACTCGGGAAGCAATTCACCATGCCCAGGCAGCTGATGTTCCGATTCTTGTTGCCGTTAATAAAATCGATAAAGACAATGCCGATATAGACAGGGTTAAGAGAGAACTCTCTGAACTCAATCTTATGCCGGAAGACTGGGGTGGCAGTACGATATACTGTGAGACGTCGGCAAAGAAAAATATCGGCATTGACAATTTGATGGAATCAATTCAGCTGCAAGCCGAAATACTTGAACTACAGGCTGACAATACAAGAAAGGCCAGAGGTCGTGTGCTTGAAGCCCAGCTTCATCAGGGTCGAGGACCTGTAGCGACAGTTCTTATTCAAGACGGTACCTTACATCTGGGCGAGCATTTTGTGGTCGGTCAGTTTAGCGGTAAGGTCAGGTCCATGCTTGATGATAAAGGACGAAAAATTTCCGAAGCCGGTCCTTCTATTCCCGTTGAAGTTCAGGGATTGTCAGGTGTACCGAGCGCCGGTGATGAATTCATCGTCGTAACAGATGAAAAGATGGCCAGAAGTGTCTCCCAGGTACGATCTCTTAAAGCCAGAGAGAGTGAGCTTGGTTCCAATAACAAGATTTCACTTGATAAGTTGTTTGAGCAGATGAGCGAGGGTGATGTTCAGGAACTTCGTGTTGTGCTAAGAGCAGATGTGCAGGGGACCTTGGAGGCTTTTGCCAAGGCCGCAGCGGATCTTTCCACCAAAGAAATAAAAGTCAGGATATTGCATGAGGGTACAGGAACGATAACGGAATCCGATATCCTTCTTGCTTCCGCCTCTGATGCTATTATCATCGGTTTCAATGTCAGGCCAAGTGTAAAAGTCAAAGAGTTGGCACAGAAGGAAAATGTTGATGTACGTTCCTATGATGTCATATACCATGCACTGGACGATATTCGAAAGGCGATGGTCGGTATGCTTGAGCCTACATTTGAGGAGGAGGTAATTGGGCTGGCCGAAGTACGTGAAACGTTCAGTGTGCCAAAAATTGGTACAATTGCCGGCTCTTTTGTCTTGGACGGTAAGATTCTGCGGACTGCCAAAGTTCGTGTATTGCGGGATGGTGTAGTAATTTACACCGGAAAGATATCTTCTTTGAGAAGATTCAAGGATGATGTCAAAGAAGTGGTGTCCGGTTACGAATGTGGTATCGGCGTCGAAAAATTTAATGATATTAAGATAGGGGACAATTTCGAGGCTTTTGTTATGAAAGAAGTCGCGGCAACCCTCTAGGGATAAAGGTTATTCAGTGCCAGCTTGGGATCCTAAACAGACACTCGACTCTATTGGTATTGGTCGGAAAAATGAACAAAAACGTTCATCTCGGGTGGCTGAAGCTATCAGAAATGAACTGTCGACTCTCCTTATTAGCAAGGTCAGAGATCCAAGACTTATCGGCGTAAGCATTTCGCGTGTAGAAGTCCCTGATGATCTCAGTCTTGCCCGTATTTTCTTCACTGTTCTCGGAGGAAAAAAAGAAATAAAAGAAGCTGGGGTTGGCTTGGAACGAGCGAAGGGATTTATGCGTAGCCATATTGCCAAGACACTCAATTTGCGTTTTACACCAGCATTATTGTTCCGTTATGATAATGTGGTGGAAAAGGTAGCTGAACTGGAGGAAATTTTTCAGGAAATTGCCAATGAAAGAAAACCCCAAGAGGACCATTCCTGACAAGATAGTACAGGATATTCTGACAATCGACAATATTGTTCTTTTTACGCATACACATCCGGATGGGGATGCTTTAGGGTCGTTGTTCGGTTTTGCCGACATTTTGGAAGCGATGGGTAAGACTGTATTTTGTTATTTAGAGGAACCTGTATCGCATCTGTATGACTTTTTGCCGGATACAGATAAAGCGCACACAACTCTTGAAGATTACCGGGCTTTTCTTACCTCGGTCGGTGAGAATGTAATGAGTATTGCCCTTGATTGCGGGGATGATGATCGGCTGGGTGGATCAAAGCTCGAGTTTTTGCGAAATTCACCATTTGTTGTTATTGATCACCATCAGTCTCATAAGGATTTTGGGACAACACGTTGGGTCGAATCCAATCGATCCTCCACCGGTGAAATGGTATACGAGTTAGCGTTGGCTCTGGGTGCCGAGGTAAGTTACAAATGTGCCTATAACCTCTATGTGGCCATTTGTACTGACACCGGTTCCTTCCGTTACGAGTGCACCAGCCCCAGAACAATGCGGATTGCTGCCGAACTGTTGGAAAAAGGTGTTCGACCGGAAGAAATCTGCAGTCATCTCTATGACAATTTTAGTCAGGAACGTTTGAAGCTGATGGAAATGGTGCTTTCGACTATACGTCTTTTTGAAGCTGACCAGATAGCCTTTATGCATGTGTCCAATCAGATGCTTGAAACAAGTGGAGCCACACTTCACGATGTTGAAGGATTTATTGATTTTCCACGATCACTTCGTTCCGTCAAGGTTGCTGTCTTAATAAAAGAAGCAAAGGATGGTTTTATAGCTGTCAGTCTTCGGGCTAAAGGTGATTGTAATGTAGCCGAAGTAGCAAAACGCTTCGATGGTGGTGGTCACCGGAATGCAGCTGGATATCGGTGTCAAGGTAAAACTATTGAACAGGTTCGCCTTGAAATTACAGATGCACTCGCCAAAAGGTTGAAAGAGCAAAACTGAGCGTATATTTCGCTGACTCACTGGTTCGAATGCAAGCTGACATGACCCCCAAAACTATTTCTACGTTTGATGCCGGTGTATTTCTTGTCGATAAGCCTGTCGATATTACCTCTTTTAGAGTGGTGAGCCGGTTACGCAGAATTCTGCAAATAAAAAAAGTTGGTCATGCCGGTACCCTTGACCCGTTCGCCACAGGTTTGCTCATTGTCTGCGCGGGCAGGTCAGCCACCAGACTTATCTCCCATTTTATGGAAGGGAAAAAGGAATACCTGGCTACCCTGCGACTCGGAGTTGAAACTGAGACTCAAGACACAGAAGGTGCTGTAACTGCTCGTAAATCTGTCGGCCTTGTATCCAACTTTGAAGTGGAAGCATGTCTGCAAGGATTTAAAGGAAAACAGATGCAGGTACCGCCTGCCTTCTCTGCACTGAAGCATCAGGGAAAACCACTGTATTATTATGCCCGAAAAGGGATTTTAATTACCAAAGATCCCCGGGAAATTGAGATAACAGTCCTGGAACGTACTGATGATAGACAAAATCTCTCTGGAGAAGAGGCAGATCTTGGCATTAGAGTTGTCTGCAGTAAAGGGACTTACATACGGACATTGGCTGCGGATATAGGCAGGAGTCTTGGATGTGGTGCGCATCTCGTGCAGTTGCGAAGGACCGCTAGCGGGGATTTCAGCGTTGATAATAGTTTAACTTGGGATGAATTGAGCGGGGATGACGCATTGAATCAATGCCTGAGTAAGATGATAACTGTTGAGCAGGTATGTAAACTCTTGCAAAGAACGCACGAATTGGCTAATGTGTAAGTAATGTTTATAGTACTTCCAATGGAAAGGATAACTTTTCAGTATCTTCTTGTGGAGTATTTTATACAGTATCTCGTTTCGGCTGTATCACTGCCTTTTCACTCATTTATTTTTTATAAAAAAATAATTTCTAAGGCACAAATAAAGTATCTGGCTAGGTCTGCAGGGTTCGCCACCAATTCGCAGACCACATTTGTAAGAGTAGATAATCTTTTATTTAAGATTATAGGGTGTTGTTAATATTGATTGTTAACTATCTGGTATTTATTATACCGTTTCAGGAGGATTGTCGTGGCACAGTCAGCAGTAAATAAAAATAAAATAATCGAGAAGTTCAAGATCCATCCAACCGACACTGGGTCATCTGAGGTGCAAATTGCTCTTATTACTGATCGTATTCAGTATCTTACTGAGCATTTTAAAGTGCACAAAAAAGACCATCATTCAAGACAAGGATTACTTAAGCTCGTCGGTCAGAGACGGAGTCTGCTTGATTATCTGAAAAAGAAAGACGTCAACAAATACAGAACGATGCTGCAGGAACTTGGTCTGCGTAAGTAGATTTTTGTTGCTGACAGGTTTACTTATTGACCTGGGCATAGTGCCATCATTTTGCCTCAAACAGTTTCTGTATTAAGGAACTGTTTGAGGTTTTTGTTGTTTAAGGAAGTCCGAGAAAATAGAGCATACGGGGCTGGTGGATAATCCAGTCGGATAATTTGGCGCTGCGCCTTTCCCTGATGCTGCACATCTGGAGAAAATATGATTAATAGAGTAGAAACCGAAATTGGTGGAAAAACAATATCCATCGAAACAGGTAAAATTGCCAAGCAGGCATCAGGGTCTGTTGTAGTACGTTCAGGAGACACCATCGTGCTGGTCACTGTGGTCGGTGCCGGCAAAAGCAAGCCCGACGCAGATTTCTTGCCATTAACGATAGAATATCAGGAAAAGCTGGCCGCCGTTGGTAGAATTCCTGGTAATTACTTTCGTCGTGAAATCGGCAGGCCAAGTGACAATGAAGTTCTTACCTGCAGAATAATTGACCGTCCCTTACGGCCCCTTTTTCCAAAAGGCTATTCTGCAGAAACACAGGTTATTGCTACGGTTCTTTCAGCTGACCAACACACCCAACCGGATATGCTTGCCCTGACAGGAGCATCCTGTGCATTGACTATTTCCAATGTGCCGTTTGCAGGACCGGTTGCCGGATGCAGGATAGGATTTATTGACGGTACGTATATACTTAACCCGACAATTGCAGAACTCGCCAAATCATCCATGGATATAATCGTTGCCTGCACCAGGAAGGCCGTGGTCATGGTTGAAGGGAAGGTTGATGAATTGAGCGAGGAAGAGGTTTTGTCAGGTATTTTCTATGCATTCGAGCATCTGCAACCACTTATCGATATCCAGGAAGAGTTGCAGAAATTATCCGGAAAACCAAAAATTGAAGTTGACGTTCCACTGGTTGACGAATCGCTTCTTGCTAAAGTTAGTGAAATTGCCGCGGCTGGAATGGAAAAAGTTTTCAATACTTCAGACAAACTTGAAAGAGGTGCCGTCTACGATGTTCTTAAGGATGAGGTTCTTGCCGAACTTGACCCGGCAGGGGAAAGACAGGGTGAAATAAAAGATCTCCTTTCTTCCTTTAAAAAATCTTTTATGCGGGACAAGATCGTCAACAGTGAAATCAGGATTGGCGGGCGAAAATCAAATGAAATTCGAACTATCAGCTGTGAAACAGAATACTTACCTCGTACTCATGGCTCAGCTCTGTTTACAAGGGGCGAGACTCAGGCTCTGGTGACCACAACACTTGGCAGTGAGCGTGACAAACAGCGTGTAGAGACCTTACAGGGCGAGCAGGTCAATCGCTTTATGTTGCATTACAATTTCCCTCCATATTGCGTCGGAGAAGCACGCTTTTTAAGAGGCCCATCACGGCGGGATATAGGCCACGGGACATTAGCTACTCGGGGATTGGAAGCAGTGTTGCCGGCAGAAGAAGATTTCCCATATTCAATTAGAGTAGTCTCTGAAGTTCTTGAATCTAATGGTTCCTCCTCCATGGCCACTGTATGTGGCGGAAGCATGGCTATGATGGATGCTGGTGTGCCGTTGAAACGACCCGTATCCGGTATTGCTATGGGACTGATAAAAGAAGGGGAAAAGGTTGTTATTCTTTCTGATATCCTGGGTGATGAAGATCATCTTGGTGATATGGACTTTAAGGTTGTTGGAACCAGTGACGGTATAACTTCATTGCAAATGGACATCAAAATTGATGGGGTGGACCGGGAAATCATGGGTAAAGCCCTTGAACAGGCTAAAGAAGGACGTGTCCACATCCTTAATGAGATGCTGAAAGGCATTACTAAATCCCGTGCTCAGGTTGTTGATCATGCACCAAAGTACTTGGTTCATAAAATCAGTCAGGATAAGATCCGCGATATTATCGGCCCTGGTGGCAAAATCATTAAGGAACTGTCCGCTGAATTTGATGCTAAAATAGAAGTTGATGACTCCGGTCTTATTAAAATGTTTGCTCTAAGCGGTGATCTTGCTGATGCTCTTTTGGCTAAAGTTAAAGCAATCACTGCCGAGGCAGTAGTTGGTGCCGTCTACAAAGGAACGGTGAAAACTATTAAAGATTTTGGAGCATTTGTTGAAATTCTTCCTGGTACTGATGGACTCGTGCATATTTCTGAATTGGATGTTAAGCGGGTGGCCAAGGTGACAGATGTTGTGAAGGAAGGCGATGTCATAGAGGTCAAAGTTCTGGATGTCGATAATCGTGGCAGAATCCGCCTCAGCCGTAAGGCCTTGATGGAAGAGTAGGAATTTACCGGAGTAAGTGAAAGAGTTATAAGCCGACACCCTTTGAGGATGTCGGCTTTTTTTTAAACAATAATTGAACCTGCCAAAATTGTAACTGTTATGAACGAGAAAGAAGTGAGAATATGCTGGCTCATTCCAGAAAATGAAAGAGACCTGCAGTTCCCAGGTTATGAAACCGCAGGTGCAGCAGGCATGGATGTGGAAGCAGGAGTCAGAGGCAGTATGACGATACAACCTGGTGAACATGCTCTAGTACCGACAGGATTTAGTGTCGCACTGCCTAAAGGGTATGAATTGCAGGTGCGTCCGCGCAGTGGTCTGGCTGTAAAACATGGAGTGACCATTCTTAACAGCCCTGGAACAATTGATGCTGATTATCGTGGTGAGGTGAAGATCGCTTTAATCAACCATGGCAAAAATCCATATGTTATTAACAGGCGAGATCGTATTGCTCAACTGGTCCTGGCACCGGTTGTGCGTGCAATATTTAAAGAAGTTACCGCTCTCGACAGGACTGAACGTGATTCCGGTGGTTTTGGACACACCGGGGTATGATGGAAATGCATTTTTCTGTTTTAGGCAGCGGAAGCCAAGGGAACTCTGTTTATATCGAAAGCGGGAGAACCGGAATTCTCATTGATGCCGGATTTTCCGGACGGGAAATTGAGACACGTTTGAAATCGATTGGACGCCAGATCTCAGATGTGCAGGCTTTATGTATAACGCATGAGCATAACGACCATATACAGGCTGCAGGAGTAATTTCAAGGAAATGTAAAATCCCTGTTTATCTTAATGGTGGTACTTTTTCATCAGGAGAAAAAAGGATAGGCAGGCTGTTCGAACTGAAAGAATTTGAAACCGGGGACATCCTGGTAATCGGTGATCTGCAGGTTCGATCATTTCGAATATCCCATGACACGGCAGATCCTGTGGGATATGTGGTGAGCGATGGAAAACAGAGCATCGGCTATTGTACCGACACCGGAAAGATGTCACACCTGATCGCAAAAAGGTTAATGGAATGCAATGGTCTTATCCTGGAGTTCAATCACAATCTGCAGATGTTGAAAAACGGACCTTATCCTTTGCCTTTACAGCAGCGGGTCCGTTCCAGTTGCGGGCATCTATGCAATGAGGATGCTGCTCAATTTTTAGCCGAACTTATTGGTGATCACCTTCGTGTGGTCGTTCTCGCTCACTTGAGTGAAACAAACAACACACCTGCGCTAGCCCGGGAAGCAGCTATGAGCGCTGTGTCTGAATGGGGAGATACCTCCCTTATTATCGCCTCCCAAGAAAAAGCAACAACCCTCCGGAAGCTATAAAAAAGTCTGAATCGTCTTATTATCCTTGCTTTTATTTTTTTGGTAGAACAATCCTTTTTTCTTTATCTCTTTGAGGATTTGGTTTGTAGAGAACAATTGTTTTCCCAATTAATTGAACCAGTACACTCTCTGTCAGTACGGCAATGTTACTTGAAGAGCTGTTTTTTTCCAAACCGCAGTTGCTGCCTATCTTAACCTTTATTAGCTCATGGTTCAGGAGTTCGGTCTTAATAGTCTCAATTACTCCAGGGCTTAATTCCTCTTTGCCAATCTGAACAACAGGGCTGAGTGCATGGGCCAGACCTTTGAGAAACTGCTTTTGACGGATGGTTAATGTTGGTGTTGATTGAGCTTTCTTTTCAGACATTCACATATTTCCTTATAATTATAACATAGAGATTTTTAAAATTATTACTTTACCCCACAAGGTTTTTGAAAATTTCATAACCACCAACCCAGGTCCCTATCGCAGATCCAAACCCTGTAAAGATAAAAACGAGAAAGACCCTGAGGAGTCTGTTTTTCCACCAACCCTTAAAGGAACCGATATCTTCTCCGGCGGTTTCAAATTCCCTCACAACAGGCGGACAGGTGAGAACCTGAACAAAGGAAGTTACGTAGCCGGCACCGATTACCGGTGTGAGGCTGGTTATTGGTGCTGAGGCAAAAGCACTCAGAGTTGTCAATGGATGGGCAAGGGCAAGCAGGGCACCGATTGAGGCCGGTATACCATTGGCCAGAATCCAAAAGAGAATATTATTTCCTGCCACAGAGATTCCTTTTTGTGAGGCGATTATGCATATAGAGCCGATTATCAGCAGAGGTATTGTCCAGCCGGCAAGTTTATATGCCCTTGATATCGAAGGGATACGAGTGATGTCAGATATTCTATGCTTATTGTCTGTGTTAAATATTTTGAGCATCCCGGCTATATGACCTGCACCGACAACTGCGATAATTCTTTTGCCTGGTGATGATTTGATTTTTTCAACGAGATAAAGATCTCGCTCATCTATCAAAACTCTTTTCAGGTCGGGAAGCATATCGCCCATTTCCTCCATTAACTCGGTAAGTACATCCTTTTGTTTGAGTTCCTGCAGCTTTTCCTCAGATATCTCACTCTTATCAAAGAGGCTTGCAAGCAGGGAGGCCACCAGATAGCCTTTTTTGAAAAATGAAGTGGATTTCCAGGCTCTACGGAGGGTAATCCGTACATCGCGATCACAGAGAGAGAGAGGGATCTGGAGCTCTTTTGCGGTTTGAGCGGCCATCAGCAGTTCCGCCCCTGGAGTAACTCCGAGTTTCCCACCAAGCCTCTTCTGGTATGAGGACATAAGAAGACTGACAAGCAAAGTGGAAAGCTGCTTATCTTTGATAATTGTTTTCAGATCAAGAGACTGCCATTGTTTTTTTTGAGTGAGAGCCTGATACCGTTTGTCGTCGAGTTCCAAACAGACACAGTCCGGGAGTTCCTGTTCAATGACTGTTTTCACCAGAACCACAGATTCTTGTGAAATGTGGGCAGTGCCCACTAGAATTATTTTTTTGTCACCGTATTCGACAACATGTACATCATTACCATAGTTGTCATGGGTCGGAAAAGGTGTATCGGTTATTGGCATGATTAGTATTTAACTCTAGAGATAAAAGCTGAAGGTCAGCAAGTTTTTCCTTAATAAATCTATTCCGGTATATTTCTTCAAGCAGGATTAATGGTAGGCATCATTGGAACCTTTGTCATGCATAATTCTAAGGTAACGACGATGTTAAGCAAAAGGTATACTTTACTGCAGTTACACCTTTTTTAATTTCAATATGAAACCAGGATAAATAAGATCAGATGACAAATTGTTCAATTTTTTAATATCAGCAGTCGAGGCACTAAATTTTCTTGATATGGTCCAAAGTGTATCGCCATTTTTTACATTGTACCATTGATAGAGAGGGGTCGTTTCGGTTTGCTGCAGAATTTTCTTGGTTTGGATTGCTGTAACCAGTCTAATATTTTTGTGATCAGCTGTGACGGCGGTTGCAGGTTGTATTTCTCTATTTTTGTTACCATTATCAATGTACAGAGATAGTTGCTGGCCTGCCCGTATGGAGTGGACATTCTTCAGTCCATTCCAGGCAACAATCATATTCGGTGGTACATTATATCGCCGGGCAATTTTGGAAATAGTATCTCCTGGCTTTATACGGTGCAGAACCAGGCTCTCATTGTATGCAGCTTTAGCTCCTGTGGATCCTTTAGGAAGGAGCTGATATTTGATGGTATTGTAGGGGATTTTGAGATTTCGACCATCTGCCAGCTTGCCGCTGTGCAGTGCATTTACCTTGAGGAGAGTAGTTTTATTGACATTATATCTTTTGCTGATTTTCGAGAGAGTATCACCTTTCCGAACTTTATGGGTTTTATAACCAGTACTTACAATACGATGCAGACGTGAAAGGTTGGACTTTGCCAATTCTGCTGTAGCTTCAGGAATTTTTGCCACATACTGATCCACATTGAGTGGCGTATTTTCTTTTCGCAGTTCCTGATTCAGACCTTTTATTTCTTTGATTGTGCTGTTACTGATTAAGGCGATAGCTTCAAGGCTCATTCCCGGACCTACGCTAATAGTATCATAGCGGAGGGGTTTATAGTATGGTATTTCGGTAAAACCATATTTTTCAGGGTCCTTGGCGATCAGTAGGGCTGCGATGAGTTTCGGAACATAACGCTTGGTCTCAAGGCTTAAATAATTCTCGCCTGCTAAATCCCAAAAGTTATCGACTTTATACATTTTAAGACCGTTACGAATAGTTCCCGGACCACCGTTGTACGCAGCGACGGCGAGATGCCAGTCATTGAATTCCTGATAGAGATCAGCGAGATAGGTAACGGCTGCTCGAGTGGATTTAAGCGGGTCGCGGCGCTCATCCACATAGCTGTCAATCTGTAAATTGTACTGTTCGCCTGTGCCCTTCATGAATTGCCAGAGTCCCATGGCTTTTGCACTTGAGCAGGCCATTTGATTATAACCGCTCTCGATCATTGCCAGGTAGACCAGGTCTTTTGGCAGTCCCGCTTTTCCCAGTTCTTTTTCAATCATCGGTCGATAAATTGCTGATCTGGCAAGCCAACGGCTAAATTGTCCCCTCTGTTTGTTTTGAAAGAGATTCAAATACATATCTACTTTTTTATTGAATACCACTGGAAAATCATAAAAATTTTTATCAGAAAAAATGTTATTATCCGCTCTTGATTTTTCATCCCAGTTTCCGGTTTGACTAAGGGCAACCAACTCTTCATCAAGACATATTTTAGGCTCTATATTTTCGATTTCTTCGTCATTCGTTTCAGTATTGGAATTACCAAATTGTTCTCCGAAAGAAAAATCTGAAAGTCTATTTCCGTTTTTGTCACCTGCACAGCTTGAAAGGAGAATTGCCAATAATGATAGCCTGAATACAATAACAAGTAATTTATATAGAGAAGTCATATCGTCGAATTGTTAATCATCCATTGCAGGAGAGGTTATGAAAAAGACAGCCAGTTTAATAATTAGCCTGTTGAGATATATCGGCTAACCATGTACATTCTTTGCTGTCTGGTTGATATTTTTCTACCGACTATTTAAAACCGAACTATAAATTAATTGCAAGGTTTATACCCTATTCACTGACAGGACTGCTTTTATATTTCCTGTCAGGTGTCATTTGCAAAAAAAAAATCTTTGGAATCATGCTGAAAAAGTTATTTATATTTGCGACAATCACTAGCATTCTTGTGATGGCAGCTTTGATGGGAACCTTTTATTGGCTCGTCGTTGTTGAGCCAGGGGATGAGATCAGGATTGACAATATCCATCAAATTCTCGGCAAAGAAAGTCACGTCTTCTATAGTGATGGAAAAACAAAACTTGGTGTTTTTTTTGATACCGCACATCGCCAGTATGTATCATATAGTGATATTCCTGCAAATTTCGTAAATGCCATGGTGGCGTCGGAAGATAACAGATTTTTTACTCATTTTGGTTTTGATATCATTGGGATCGGCCGCGCAATGATTAAAAATATCGAAGCTCGAAGAGTGGTTCAGGGAGGAAGTACCTTGACCCAGCAGACAGCGAAAAACCTGTTTAAGCGGACTGACAGATCAGTTGAAGCAAAGCTTAAAGAACTGCTTTTTGCCTTGAGATTGGAATATTACTACCCAAAAGAGAAAATTTTCGAGTTTTATGCCAACCAGTTTTATGTAAGTGGTAATGCTCATGGGTTGGGAATTGCAGCCAGATACTACTTCGATAAGACACCGAAGGAATTGTCACTGATTGAATGTGCTTTTATTGCCGGAAGCGTGAAACAACCGAATTACTACAATCCTTTCATTAAAAAGACTGATGAGGCCGCCGAACTTGCTCGATCACGTGCAAAAATACGGTTAAATTATGTTCTTCGTAATATGCTGGATCTGGGCATGATTGATGTTTTCACCTACAATGAATCGCTTGATTCAGATATTGATTTTAAAAATGGAAAAGTCGGTTATGACCTTGATTATGCTATGGAGCTGGTCAGGGACGCAGTTTCGTCGACGGAGGTCCTTGATGCTCTCGAGAGCCATGAAGTAACCAATATAGCAACATCCGGCGTACGGGTGATCACCTCTGTCGATAAGGAGCTTCAGGAAAAAACACTGGGTATCCTTCGTGGTGAATTATCGAGACTGGATGTTCGTCTCAGGGGCTATGACCGGAAGGAGGTGCAGGCTGAACTTGCTCAACTCGATTATACTGGTGATTCGGTTCTCCAAAAAGGTGCTTTTCTATTTGGTCACATAGAGAATATTGAAGGAAAGGGAGAAAAAATACGCATAATTGTCTCTTTGGATAAGCAATTAGGCCAGGGGGTGATAGACTCTAAGGGCCTTTCAGGATTGGTCACCGCCCGGGTAAGGTGGCAAAACAATCGTTGGAGCGAACCTGCGAAGGGGGATCAGGCTAAACTTGTCGCCGAATTACAGCCAGGTGACAAGGTCTGGGTGAGTGTGCGTGAAGTAACAGAAAATGAAGCGACAATGCTTGATCTGCAAAAATATCCACTGGTGCAGGGCGGAGCTTTGGTAATAAAAGATGGTGCCATAAAAGCTATGGCAGGTGGGACAGAAAACCGTTTTTTTAACCGGGCTATTCAGGCGAAAAGGGCAATGGGGTCGGCCTTCAAACCAATGGTGTACACGGCTGCCTTACAACTGGGCTGGAATAGCGCCGATAATCTTGATAACCGCCGGAATGTTTTCGTCTATCAGAATCTGCCTTATTTCCCAAGACCGGACCACATAAGTCCGCATGACTGGGTCTCTATGAGTTGGGCGGGCGTACATTCTGAAAATCTTGCCTCCGTATGGTTGTTAACCCATCTTTGTGATCAACTGACTCCCCTCCAGTTAAGCGAGGTAGCTGGAATGGTCGGCCTGGGTCCGAAAACAGTTGCTGGGGAAGAAGAACCATACCGGAGCTATCGAGCAAGAATCCGTGATCAGTACGGTATTCAGATAAATCGTGACGTTCTTCGTGCTTCGGCATATCGTCTCGCAGTGTCTAATTTGGAAACGGATTTTATTTTTGATGGTATGATTAAAGAATATGGGCAATTAAAGGAATTACCATATGGCCTCAATTATGATAAATTTACTCAGGAAATTGACGAAGAATTGCATCAGGGGGGAGGGAAACTTAAAGAATATGAGATCAGTGAGCTGAAATTACGTAAGGCTCTTCTGGCTAATTATTATCTTTTGCTCGAACCGCTCAGAGAACAACTTACAACCTACAGCGCAATGATTGACCCGCTTTCAGGATTTGGTGAGGCAGATTTCTCTGATTCTACAGGAAGCGGTTCTTTTTATATCGACAGGTCATCCGGTGAATTTTATTTTATGGGCAGTCAAGGCCGGAAAGACAACCTTGTCAGGATGGACCTCGATGAAATTGAAAATCATCTTGCGTGGCTGGATGATGAGGAAAAAAGATTATTTTGGCAAAATATAAAATTGAATGGTGTATTGACTGTGGTTACTTTTGACAAGGTAGCCGAGCAGTTGGAGTATGAGTATCAAAAACTAAATGATCAATTGCCTTATAGTATTGAAGTGCTTTCACAAGTAGATGATTTTAGGATAACAGCAGGACTTTACTATCTTATTCGTTTTGCAGAGCAGCTTGGCATAGAAAGTAGTCTTGACCCCGTACTATCCTTTCCTCTCGGATCAAATGTAGTAACCTTGCTTGAAGCCACAAGAATGTACGAAGGACTGATTTCCGGTAAGGTCACCACTCACGGAGACCGTGAACAGGAAGAAAGCAATGACTCCATGGCGATTTTGGATCGTATTGAATCCGCCGAAGGAGAGATTCTTTTTCAGCCGAAATTGTTAAAAAAACAGATAATTGACGGGAAAGTCAGCTTGGCCATAGGCAATATTCTGGAAAATGTTGTAAAATTCGGTACGGGAAGAGAGGCCGGAAAAGAGGTGAAATTTCAAACTGATGGTCAGGAAACCAGTAATAAAATAGCAGATTTGAATCTTTCTGTCCCCTTACTTGGCAAAACCGGAACTGCAAACAGATATACCAACGCTTCTTTTTTTGGCTATATGCCGGGAATTGCTGAAAATGGAGTAGCCATGACTATTCAGGATGGATATGCTATAGGGGTCTATGTAGGGTTTGACAATAATGATTCGATGCGGCGAAATTCAAGTCGTATCAGTGGTGCAGCCGGTGCTTTGCCTGCATGGTGCGAAATAGCGAATGTCTTGATGCAGGAGCAGCACTACGCCAGTAAACTTGACCCGATAGATATTTCGTTTTATGGTCTCGGGATTAAAAGGGACAACCTTGGTCAGATAAATGTTGGGGTTGAGCCGGAGCAGGGAGGACAAGTAATAGAACCTGTTGTCAAGGTTAGTGATGCGGTACGTTCTCAGCCATCAATCCTGACTTTTGGTAGTAATTCAGAAACTGGGCGGTTTATAGTTGAAAGAAATTTTCAACCTTTCTGGAAAACGGCAGCGGAGGCAGGTCAGTGATGAACTGAAAGATGTTGAGTATTTTATTTAATATTGAGAGGTTCTTGTCGATATTAATTCTATAAATGGAAATTCTTCAATTGAGGTATGTTGATTTTTATATTACCTCGGTTAGTGACTTGAAAAATATTCTTGGCACTAAACAAATGTTAAAAATATTAACATCAAAATTGATCGAGAAAATAATATGAAGAAAATTGTATGGGGTGCGTTTGTTGTTTATTGTGCTATCAGCCTAAGTGGTTGTGCTCTTCCGGAGAAACCGAGAATAAGCCAGCTTCCCCAATCTACCCCTCCTGAACAATCATCACCCGTCTATATTCAGGAAGGTGAAACTCAAGGTCCTGATCAGCCAAAATATCTTGATATCGAAGATCAGCCGCAAGAAAAAGTTGTTGAAGAGAGGATGGGTGTGGATATAGAACTGCCATCGGCCATGTATATAAACGACAGAATTTTTGAGTATGGACGAAAACTGGACCGCTGGAAGGAATTAGATAGTCAGTCAGTAAACATGCAGATGAAAGATGAAGAAGCGGCACAAATGGTGAGTTGCTTTCGGCGCTTACAAACTGTACTGAACGGTTATAGCGATTTGCGCAACAAGATGCTCCAGAGCCAGATGACGGATGTCGCTATCAAAATCGGTAATGAGGAGATTTTTGAACTTCAGAAGAATGATATTGCCTTTCTTGAAGACGATTGTGGCCGGTTGCTGGCCGATTCAAAGGACAAAAGTGCTGGCTGGAATCAGAGGGAGGAAGGGGCTGATTTAACTCAGCTTGAAACCTTGATAGACAGATATGCGATGAATAAGGAATATGAAGAAATCATCCAGGTTTGGTTAAAAATTCCGGAGAGCCAGCTTGGTCGAATACATCTCAGAACAAAAATTCTCTATGGTAATGCCCTGATGTATCTTCATCAGGAAGAAAAGGCCGCAGAGATTTATCAACAGGTAGTTAACCGGATGACAGATTCAGATGAACAGGCAACAGATCTGGTCTCCTTGCGGAAGGTGTTGGCTGACCTCTATACCGCATCCGGCAATTATAGCTTGGCTATCAATGAATATAAGAACATTTCCCAAGATTATTCGAAAATTGGACAACTCGAAGAATGGTCAAAGCTTCAACTTGCGATTCTTGATCGTTCAAAAGATGCCGGTCCCGAGCTTAATCAGTTTTCCGAAGTGCTTAGGAATTATTTAGGATTTATCCCTGAGCGAGATGGATATAAGATAATTTGGCAGGCAGAAAAATTTTTACAAAGCTATCCTTATTCACCTGTAGTGTCAAATGTCGAACTGATCAAAGATTCGGTAAAAGCGGCGGCGGATAAGTGGTTTAACGGGTTGCTGGCTGAAATCGATACGCTTGGACAGGAAAAGCAGTTTTCCAAGGCTCTTAGACTTCTTGAAACTATGCCAACCGATATTTTAAGTCCTGACAAGCAGCTTGTGATTAGTTCAAAAAAAGAAGAACTACAGCTGTCGGAGGCGGTCGAAAACGAAACAGGAAAAATGGTTCGAATGCAGGATCTGCAGAACCAGTGGAACAATGGTATGTTGCTGGCCAAGGGAGGAAGATACGAAGAAGCAATTGTAGTTTTCACCAATCTTCTGGATACCGAATATTCCACCAAAGCCAAGGCGAAAGTCGAGGAATTGTCTATTGATGCTGCTAAGGCTGACAGAAGAAAAGCCGCTGATCTGTTTATCAGATTCACCAAAACCTCAGATATAGAGAGTAAGAAGAAACTTCTTGTGGAATCCAGAAAGCTCTTGAAAGATATATTGATCAAATATCCTGATGTTGATATTGCGTCAAAGGTGGCTGGAAATGTTGAACGGGTAGAGCAGGAAATGAACAAAATAGACCCCAACCTTTTAATTATGGCAGATCATGAAGCTGCCGCAACCCCCCAGGATGACAGGCCCGGCAGCGCGTTTACAATTCCTGACACGAATATAATGACTAGGGACAAGGCTCCGATTATTGAGACCAACCTGCCTTTACCATTAAGCCAATAACTGTAGACGATTTAAAAGGTATAACAAGTCACCGTCCTGCAAAAACGGTGATTTGTTATACTTGCTACTCTTTGAGCTGAATCTTAAGAAAGCCGTCGTCAACACTTATGGAGTTGACTCCATTGGCAAATGATTTCCAGAAACCTCTATCCCCTCCAAATTCCCTGATGAGGTCTATATTTTTGATTCCGCCTAACCATGCATTGGGCATAGGAACCCCCATGAGACTGACACCTTTTATTTTTATGACCGGTCTTCCTTCCCGATAGGCAAATTCAGCTCCCGCGTTTACCTTCAGTGTTTTTCCACCAAGCATCGGAAAATCAGGATCCAGTGGGATCAGAAGCTTGATGCTCACCATATTCTCGGCGAGGTCGATGGCTAATTTATCTGCCAATTCAGTATTTTTTGCAACCATTGCGTTTAATTCACGTTCTGTGAATTTGATAGTACGTGATAATCCAACTTCACTGTACTGTTCTGGCTTCAGTGTTCCCTTCCTGGTAAACTCATTTTGCTTTTGGGCTGCTGCCTGGCTTTTGAATCCCTCGAATTTTTCAAGCTTTGCTGCCAGCTGCTGTGACTCCTTTTGAGAGAGTTCAACCGGCGTGAAGGGTGCTGGGAAGAAATATAATTTTATTACAAAAGCAGTGGCAATAATTGCAATGAACATAGAAGCAAATACTATTCCCAGCACTTGCTTTCCGGAGAAATAATCTTTTGGTTTTGGACTTGCTTGTTTCAGTAATTCATCTGTCATAATTTTTTCCCTAAGCAAATTAAGCGGATTATTTAATGATTGTAACAATATTATAACATGAATAGTTCATCAGGGAGCCGAATTAAGTGTAACGATAACTGACCATGAAAAAAAAATGGGAACAGTTACGTCTCACAAATGATTATCTTGTAAAGTAACGAAAAATTATTTTAAAAGAATTTAATTCAAGGAGGCGACAATGGTAAAAAAAATTCTTGTACCGCTGGCCGAAGGTTTTGAAATGATCGAAGCACTCAGCGTTGTGGATATCTTTCGCCGTGCTGGAGCGATAGTTGACCTTGCCGCAATCGGAGACAATCTCAAGGTAAAGTCATCGCATAATGTAGAGATTTATGCCGACAGACAGCTGGTTGATTGCAAAGATGAAACATATGATCTGATCGTGCTGCCAGGAGGAATTCCCGGGGCTGAAAACCTTAAGGATTCAGTTGTACTTGCAGAACTCTTAAAAAAGCAAAACCATGAGAACAAATTGTATGGTGCCATCTGTGCTTCTCCTGCTCTGGTTCTGGAACCCCATGGTTTACTTGAAGGCAAAAAGGCCACCTGTCATCCTTTATTTGCCGATCAGTTGAGCAGCAAAGAGCATTCCGGAGAAAGAGTTGTTTTTGATCAAAATTGCGTAACAAGCAGAGGAGCGGGAACTTCCATTGACTTCGGACTGGAACTGGTCGGCATCCTGATGGGGGAGGAAAAAAAGAAAGAGGTGGCAAAAGGTATGGCTATAGATTTGAAATGATAAAAATCTTCATCGAGCAGATTGTGAGAAAATGATATATCTGCACCAGTGACTTTTTATCAGCTATGGCCATTATCCAGGGAATGAGTCAGCAAATCCACGAGTGAGACAAAATTAAGGACAATTTCATGGGTAGCTGCCAGATTGACCAGTGGGGCCGCATCATGATCAAGAGCCTCTTTCCACCTGGAAGCACACAGGCACCAACGATCACCAGGTTGCAGGCCAGGAAAGCCAGCCAGTGGCATTGGAGTCGACAGATCGTTCCCCTTACGTTTGGAGAATTCCAGAAATTTTTCAGTTACCTGAACACAGACTCCGTGGACCCCATAATCGTCATCAGTCACTTTACAGCTACCGTCGCGGGTGAAACCGGTCAGTGGTTCGATGCTGCATATTTCCAAGGGGGTACCGAGAACATTTTTATATTCAATCATACGGTCAATCCTTTATCCACACCTGTTAGCGATGAGCCAATGTAAGAATTTTTCAAAAATTATAGCACATGTACTGTTAGTAGTAAGCAATGGTGACCAAATCGCCAACTATTTTTGTTGTTTCTCCAGCCTGAGAATAGTCAGCAACAACCTGTAGGTGAATCCCCAGAGATAATAATCGTTAAGTGGAAATGCTGGAAAAAGGCGACCTGGCATCATTTCAACATTCTCATGCAATTCAATATCTTGAAACTGTCTGGCACCCAGCCAGTAGGCACTCTGAATCTCCTGCTGACAAAGGATAAGAGGCGGTGCATTCTGGATGGTAAAGAGGAAAGGTTCAACCCAGAGAGGATTTTTCAGGCTAAGGCCGGCAGGTTCCAGGGGAAGACGTTGTTCGAGCTGATCGACATCGAGGAGAATACCTGTTTCTTCAGTAGTTTCTCTGATGCAGGTAGAGAGAAGATCCCGATCCTTATCATCTTTTCGGCCTCCGGGAAAGGAAAAGTGTCCAGACCACGGATCGTCAGGATGAATTACTCTCCTGAGAATTAGAAAACTTTCGTAAGGTGCAAGACTTCTTATGATGGCTACGGCTGCTGAGGCCTTTTTTTGGGTAGAGACAATTTGCATGGTTTATATAAGAAAAAATGAAAATGATAGCAGATGATTTTTAATAATGCCTTCTTATAAAGTACCCCTTTTTTGAGGAAAAGCAACTCTGGCATGAAGCTTCGCTGGCCACAGAACATATAGCTATCCATTATATAATTGTTATAGTATCATTTGGTTACCTGCCTGTAAAAGTATAAAAGGTTATTGGGAATAAGCAGCTAAGGGGAGAAAGATAATGAATCATGACGTGACCGTTTTTAGACCGTATTCATTCCAGATTGGCCAGAAAATTCGTATTGAAGGTTCACGAAGGAATGGTGATTGGGAAATTGTGGCAGTCGGTGAGCATAAGATAACCTTGAGGTGTCCTATCTCAAAGAAAGAGTTTGAGTGGACCAAGTTCTGCTATCTGGTCGACGAAGAAAAAGGGGAGGAATGGCCCCGTCAGCCATAGGACCAAATCCTATTATGTGTTTGCTCTTTTTTTCTTATCGGACAACGCCCGGATATCGACTGGTGGTAGCGGCTAATCGGGATGAATTCATTTCCCGTCCGACGGCTCCTCTTGGATTTCTCGACAAAGGAAAAACGATTTTAGCCGGGCGGGACCTTAGAGGTGGGGGGACGTGGCTCGGTATTACAGCGCAGTTGAAATTTGCCGCTGTTACTAACTACCGTGAACCGGCTTCAAATAAAATAGATGCACCCTCCCGTGGTGAGATCCTGATGGACTATCTTACAGGTAAATTTTCTGCCAGAGAATATATCCAGTCAGTTGTTCACCGCGGGCACAGATACAATGGTTTTAACCTTGTTCTGGGAGATAGTGAAGAACTCTATTATTATTCCAACAGATCCATTGGAGTGCAGCTGCTACAACCAGGTTTTTACGGCCTCAGCAATAACCTGCTGGATGTATCCTGGCCTAAGCTCATTCGAGGCAAACAACTCCTTCGCCCCCATATGGTAGAATGCAACAAAATAGATCCTGTTCAGATATTTGGCTCCCTTGAAGATACTCATCGTCCTCCGGATAATCAGTTGCCTGATACAAATGTTGGGCTGGATTGGGAGCGGTTGCTGAGTACTATTTTTATTGATGGAGTCGATTACGGGACCAGATCTTCCGCGGTGATCACAGTAAACGATAAAGGGACCATTGCATTTGTTGAAAAAACAATACAACGATCAAATTCAGAAAGACTCACTTCCACTTTTGCCATGTATTCGATGAATGAATAGTGCTGGTTCAATTGAGGAAAAATCTGCAGAGAGATCTTGTTTTTTTGAATCCTGTTAAGCTTCAATCAAACAGACACTATCTCAGTATTGGTGCTGACGATGCCGGATTTTTCAGGGCAGAGATGAGCGTCTCCGTTTTGAAATACGTATCAAGAGTATCCCGGTTTGCTTCGAGCACAGGAATGGCCTTTTCTGCAATCCGGTATGCCGATTCGTTATAACCGTATTCTCGTTTGATATAAACCCCGGCTGCGCGGATGAGAGCCTGAAGAATTGCTTTCATCTTGCCATCCGCTGAATACCAGACGTGTTCCAACACTTCGTGAACCTCGAAAAAAAGTCCAAGATTCCAAAGGACCACCCCCTGGTGAACCGGATCGGTTATACTGCCATGGACGACATCAAGTGCCTTTATATAGCGAGCATATCGATCTTCAAGGTAGTTATGATAATAATCAGCTAGACGTTGTTGCCGGTAATATCCAACAATCTGGTGAAGTTTGTCTAGCCTTCCCGTCTCGATTGCCTCAGCCAGTCCTTCCGACAGATCGTTGCGAATGTCTCGGCTTTGCCGGTCCTCAAAAGGGTTAAAGGGTTGTTCTGTCATTGTAGTTTGTCTTTGCAAAATGATGGGAAGGTTAATGCTGTTTGCAGGAGTCTATTATACCTTGACCGGATCCTGATGTTGATGCTTTTTAATAACAAAAAAGATTACCGGCACCGCCATCCTGCTTATCAGCAGGGAAGCAATCTCCCCGAACATGAGTGAAATAGCCAGTCCCTGGAAGATAGGATCTGCGAGTATTACCGAGGCTCCGATGATCACGGCCAATGCAGTGAGCAGCATAGGTCGAAAACGAATAGCTCCGGCGTCAACCACTGCCTTGGACAAGGGTTCTCCCTGACGAATACGCAGCTCGATAAAATCAACCAGAATAATAGAATTACGTACCACAATACCGGCCCCGGCCATAAAGCCAATCATCGAGGTAGCAGTGAAAAATGCCCCGAACCCCCAATGAGCTGGAAGAATACCGATGAGCGAGAAGGGAATAGCAGCCATCACGGCCAGAGGAGTGATATAGCTCTTGAACCAGCCGACCATCAACATATAGATGAGTATCATGACCACACAAAAAGCCAGTCCGAGGTCGCGAAACACCTCAAGTGTTATATGCCACTCACCGTCCCACTTCATGGCTGGTTCACTCTCGGAAAAAGGTTGATTCAAGTTGTAGATTTTTACCTTTTCCTGTCGCCCGCCAAAATCTCGACCATCTAACTCGGTAATTTTTTTATTCATGTCAAAAATTGCATATACCGGGCTTTCTACAATATCAGCAACATCTCCGGTTACATAAATGACTGGCTTGAGGTTCTTTCGATAAATCGGCTGTTCTACCTTCTGTTCGGAAACAGTTACCAGCTCGCGCAGGGGAACAAGCTGTGCCGATGGACTGAGTTCTGAGCGTAGGGAAATATTCAGAATTGATTCCACCCTGGCTCGATATTCGGGTGGGAGTTGCAATACAATATTAATAGCTTCCTTATCCGTTGGCTGATGGTAAAGGTCAAGAGAATAGCCCTTCACGGCAATTTCAATGGCTCTTGTTATCTGTTTTTCTGAGATACCGTTTAAAGCAGCCTTTTCCTTGTCGACGGTAAATACCTTACGCAGGCGTTCTTCCTCACGATACCAATCGATGTCTACTACGCCGGTCGTCATGGTAAATATTTTTTTTACTTCTTCAGCGAGTTTTACCCGTGCTTTCTCTGTAGGACCATAAATCTCTGCCACCAGAGTCTGTAATACAGGTGGTCCGGGGGGAACTTCGGCAACAACAACATTTGCCCCATACTTTTCTGCAATAGCCGCAAGCGGTGGCCGAATCCTGGTGGCGATGTCGTGACTCTGCAGGGAACGTTCGTCTTTAGCGAGCAGGTTTACCTGGATGTCGGCTACGGTCGGTCCGCTACGCATGAAGTAGTGGCGAACCAATCCATTGAAATTATAAGGGGAAGCAGTACCTACATAGATCTGGTAGTTGGTGACGGCCGGATCCTTTCTGACCGTGTTGGCCATCTCTTTTGCTACCATCGCTGTTTGCTCAAGGGTTGATCCCTCAGGCATATTAAGAATAATCTGAAACTCACTCTTATTGTCGAAAGGCAGCATCTTAACCTTAACCAGGCCGAAAAAAACCATAGAACAGGCACCAAGGAGCAGAGCGATGATGGCGGCAAAAAAAAGTATACGCCATCCACCATGAGCAAGCAGGGGATCCATGATCCTGTGGTAAAGACGGGTGAACCAGTCGTCCGGGGCTTTTTCCTCCCCTTGAGAGGTCATAGTTTGTTTCTGATCTTTTAGAATATGTGTGGCGGCCCAGGGTGTGACCGTAAAAGCGATGATCAGGGAAAAGAGCATTGCCGCAGAAGAACCGATCGGGATGGGCCGCATATAAGGCCCCATCAACCCACCGACAAAAGCCATGGGCAGAATTGCGGCAATGACAGCCCAGGTCGCAAGAATAGTCGGATTGCCGACTTCGGCAACCGCCTCAATGGCAACTGTTGTTTTCGATTTGCCTTTACTGCCGGGTAACCGAAAATGCCGAACGATATTTTCCACAACCACAATGGCATCATCCACCAGGATTCCAATGGAAAAGATCAGGGCGAAAAGGGTGATCCGATTCAGGGTGTAGCCATAAAGGTAAAAGACCAGCAGGGTGAGGGCGAGTGTTGAAGGTATGGCCAGCATGACAATGATCGATTCCCGCCAACCGAGAAAAAAGAGAATCAGCAGGGCAACACCAAAAACGGCAATTCCCATATGAAGCAGCAGTTCGTTTGACTTCTCTGAAGCTGTAGCACCGTAGTCACGCGTCACAGTTATCGTAAGATCGGCAGGGATGAGGTTTCCCTTCAGGTTATCAACCTTTCTCAACACATCGTCCACGACGGAAACAGCATTTGCCCCGGGCCGTTTAGCAATCGAAAGAGTGACAGCTGCTTCTTCACCCTCGCTGTTGTTTCCTCCATACAGGACATAGTCTACAGGTTCTTCCGGACCATCGAGAATTTCTGCAACTTCATTAAGATAAATGGGTCGTCCACCGTAAACTCCGATAACAATTCGGCCTATTTCCCTGGCACTTTGCATGAACGTGCCGGTCTGTAGCAGTATTTCCTGGTTGAGAGATTTGAGGCTGCCGGAATGAGATTGATTGTTTGCCGCCTGTATCTTTGGAGCAAGCTCGTTGAGTGACAGGTTTCTTGAGGCAAGCAGCAAAGGATCGAAGTGGATGGTCAGAACTCTTTTCGTTCCCCCGATGATTTTTGTTTCCGCAACTTCATTGATACTTTTGATGGCGTCATCAACCTGAGCGGCCATCCTGCGAAGAGCGTAATGATCATAGCCTTTTCCATGAAAGGTTAAAGCCATAACAGGAACATCATCTATAATATGAGGTTTAATGATTGGCTGCCGTACACTATGGGGGATTCTATCGAAATTGGTAGCCAGTTTCTGATTCAACCGAACAATGGAGGTTTCCAGACTTTCACCGACATAAAATCGCACCACCAGCATGCTTTGACCGGCCATTGAGGTCGAGTATATATATTCGACGCCAGGCAGTTCATAAAGAAGTTTCTCCATCGGGATGGTTAAACGTTCCTCTATTTCTTTTGGTGTTGCTCCCGGCATGCTGACCAGTACATCGATCATCGGTACTTTGATTTGCGGTTCTTCTTCTCTTGGCAGTAAAACTATTGCCAGAAAGCCGAGCAGCAGGGAGGCAATAATGCCTAGGACTGTCAGTTTGGAGTTAATAAAAAATTGGGCCAACCCTCCGGCAAAACCTGTCGTGTTGCTTGATGAGGAATTCATAAGTTATTGAATAGTAACAGGTTGACCATCAATAAGGTCTTGGTTGCCTTCTGTGATAACTGTTTCGCCTACTGAAAGTCCGCTCAGGATTTCGATATGGTCTGTGGCTCTGGCACCGGTGCGAACGAGACGGAGCCTCGCCATTTTATCCTGGACAGTAAATACTCTTTCCATCTGACCGAACGATCTAACCGCAGAAGTAGGAACCGTCAGGGTTTCGACCTGTTCTGTGGTCAGGATAACCCTGGCAAATTGTCCTGAACGTAGTCGTGGATCGGGTGCAATATGTAATTTTATTGGTGCCGACCTGGATGACGGATCGGCAATCGGGGATACTTCGGCGACGATGCCTGCTGTGGAAAGATCAACCGAGGGAATAACTACCGGCAACCGATCACCTTTTTTGATTTGCAACATCATCGCCTCCGGAATATCAGTCAGTATTTGAAGATTATCACCTTGTTCCATGTAGAGAAGAGGTTTACCGGGAGTTGCCAAGTCACCTACGTTTGCAGGCTTTTTGGTGATAATGCCGGAAAAGGGGGCTGTGATCCTGGTATAGTCGAGCATGGTTGAAATCTCTCTATACGAAGCTTCCGCTATTTTGGTACTGTCTCGCAACGATTTTACTGTTTGTGGGGTTGCAGCGTTTTTCTTTAACAGACTTTCTTCTCGAGAGAGATTTCGTTTGGCTTGTTCCAGCTGAGCTTTTGCTTGTTGTACTCTTGCTGAGATCTCACCTGCACTGAGCTCGATGAGGAGGGAATCCTTCTTCACCCTCGACCCAAGATCTACTGGAATACTAATGATGTTTCCTGATATTTTTGAGGATATCTCTGCACGTTGTACAGCCTGAACTGTGCCAACCAATTCGACCTGATTACCGGCAACTCTTTTAATTACTTTGTCAACGGAAACTTTGGCTGTTGGCATATTTTGGGAGGAATGTTCAGTTGTCGCCTCATTATTATGACAACTTGACAGGAAAACAGTGAGCATCAAGATGATGAATACAAGATCCCATTGTTTGCACTTCATTATAAAATCTCCTTTACCATTCTTATCTCTGAGAAAACTGTTCAAGCCCTGTGGCTCTTCGCAAATTGGCTATTGCCACCTGATAACCGGCCTTGGCCGAAAGATGTCTTGCCTGTGCATCGGAGAGGCGCATTTCAAAGTCAATTAAATCGGAGGCAAGAATAACACCTTCCTTAAACCTCGCCCGACTGAGTCGAATAACCTCTGTAGCAACCTCAACCATTTTTTCTGTAACAGCCAGCCTTTCCTGAGCCTGTTCATAGTCAAGAAGCGCTTCCTGGAGCTCAAGGCTGAGAGCAAGTTCAGTTTTTTTTCTTAATCGTTGAACTTCTAAGATTTTTAATTGTGCTATGGTTATTTGAGAGGAACTTCTATGGCCATCAAAAAGATCGTAGTTTAGCCGTAGTCCGGCCATCCAGGAATCGCCCGTCTCGTTAAGCACCCATCCGTTATCAAGCTGATAACTGGCAAAGGCGTCGATTGAAGGAAGCAGTCCTCCGTGTGCCTTTTTAAGCTCGGCCAGAGCTACTTGTTCGAGGGCTTCAAGTTTTTTAAGCTCATGACGATTTTGATAATCATAAGATTGAGGAATGGTTTGCTCCATTCCGCTATCGGGGTCAATGATTACTTTTCCTTCGCGAAGTCCGAGAAGGTTAAGAAATATCCGTCTGGTGATTTCCAGTAAGTGTTTGCTTTGAATGAGATTTTCGCTGGCTCTGGATTGCTGCAATTCCAGATTGAGAAGGTCTTGTTTTAAAAGGTCTCCTGCATCAAATCTTGCCTTGCCCACCTCATAAGCAGCTGTTATTGAGTTGAGAGCTTCCCGGCGGACGGAAACCATTCTCTCGGCCTGAATAAGTGCTTGGAATGTTTTTACAACCTCAAAACTGAGCTGCTGATGTACTCCAACTAACTCAATACGTGAAATGTCAATGTTTGCACCTGCTGCAGCCTGGTCGGCACGGTCCCTGCCACCGTTATAGATCCTATAATTAACCTGGGCCTTGATCTGGAGGTTGTCTGTCCTGCCAGGATCATTGAAATCGATAGAGTTATCAAAAGCACCCTGGTTAAGAATATTGCCAAACGAATACATGGGATTATTGGTCTGGCCGTATTCGGTAGAAACGTTTACCAGAGGATAATCGTTCGCTTTGGTCATGATAGCTGCAGCTTTTGCCTGTTCGATCCGATTATGGGCAATGGTACTGTCTGGATTATTGGCCAGGGCAAAGCTAACTGCTTTTTTTTCCGTCCATATTTCAGGAATATCAGCGGATGATGGAGATATATCGTTGCCATAACCGTTCCCTATACTATTGGGAGGGGCTACAAGCATACCGAAGATAATGAGAAGCAAACATTTTTTCATTGTATTATCAGGTTTATTCACAAGAATTGAAATAGATAGCAGGCTATTTAATAATTAAATTAAATAGATAATATTTTCCTCATCCTTTGTCAAACGAAAAACCGTTGACTTGTCCAATATTTATTCATTTATGTCAGTATGATTTGAAATGCTCAATTGTGTATATGCACTTCATTGAGTCTATCGTTAATTGTTTGTCGGGTCAACAATAAAGGTGTTAGGATCGTCTATCTGGTGCCCAGAAATTTTATTAGGTGAGTCAATTTAGAATGAACTGTATCTGGTGACAAGAGTTAGGTGGTCGAGCTGGATATCCTTTGGAAGGAGTTCTACTACAAGGAAGTGATGATATCGGCCTGATGCTGGGTGAGGATCTTAATCTGGCCTGTGAAATGAAGCGCTGAGAAAGCTGTCCGTTTTTGTTACTTGTCTGTTGTCAGGCTCTTTAAACCTTTTTCAAGTGCTTTAATGTCAACAGGTTTGGCGAGATAACTATCCATTCCTGCTTCAATGCATTTGTCCCTGTCTCCAGCCATTGCGTAGGCTGTCAAGGCAATTATCGGGATATTCTGCACATGCCGGTAGTCTTCTGAACTTCTGATTATCTTCGTGGTTTCCAAGCCATCCAGTTCCGGCATTTGAACGTCCATCAGAACAATGTCGAATACATTTTTTTTGAGGAGCTCCAAAGCAAAATAACCATCACCGGCGATTGTTGATTTGTGACCGAGTTTAGTGAGAATTGCTTGAAGGATCTGCTGATTAATCTGCTCATCCTCAACGATAAGGGTCGAAAGACGACGATTCGGGCTGGTCAGAATGGGGGTTGGCAATTTTATGGACTCTGGCGTTGGCTGAATTTCCCCCTTGCCGACCACGAGAGTGAAGGTAACTGTTGTCCCCTGTGCGGTATTTCTTTGCAAATGTACAGTGCCATCCATCCGGGAGACGAGCTGTTTGACGATACTGAGACCGAGGCCAGTCCCTTTAACTTTTTTGTGTCTTGGCGATTCTATCTGGGTAAAGGGTTCGAACAGTTTATCGCCGATGTCTTCCGGAACTCCGATACCCGTATCGGCAATTGTTACCTCAAGCCTTACCCGGTTTTTGCCGATTATCTCCAGTACCCTGATTCCAATATGTATTTCACCCTTTTCAGTAAATTTTACTGCATTTCCAACCAGATTAAAGAGAATTTGCCGGAAGCGTACATGATCAGCCACAACAATGGTTGGAACCTCGGGAGCTATCGAATAGAAGAGAGTAACTTTCTGATGGTTTATAGCTGTTTTAAATGAGACTATCAATGGTTTGATTATTTCCCTGATCTGGAATGCTTCAGGATTCATTTGCAACTTCCCAGCTTCAATTTTTGAGTAGTCAAGAATGTCGTTGATGATAGTAAGAAGGCTCTCTCCAGACGCCATTGCGGTTTCAACATATTCGAATTGCTCATCGTCAAGGGTGGTCATGGTCATGAGCTGGAGCATGCCAAGAACACCGTTCATAGGAGTTCTGACTTCGTGACTCATATTGGCTAAAAACTCAGATTTTGCCTTATTTGCAGCAAAAGCTTGTTCTTTGGCGGCTTGCAGTTCCATCATTATCTTCTTTCTTGAAGAAATATCGCGAGTTACCCCTATGATTCCCGTGAAGTTGCTTGAATTATCAGGAAGAGCGGAGGCGATACTCTCAACCCATATCAGCTCACCACAGGCTGTTCGGATTTCAGATTCCCAGTGCAAGGATTTGTCTTTCGTCTCAATGAGTAACCGGAACTGATTGATTGTAAAAGGTGATGAGACAATGATATCGCGATGAATCAAAGTGATAGCCTCAGCCTGTGGAAAACCTGAAAGGTGACAAAATGAAGGGCTGACATGGCGGGGAGTGAGGTTTTCGTCGGTGGTCCAGATTACATCATGGACATTGTCTGCCAGTAGTCTATAAAGGTGCTCACTCTTACGGAGTGCTTCTTCAGCATGTTTCCGTTCGGTAATATCTCTGGCTATCGCCATATAAAGATCTTTGCCGTCAATAGTCAAATGGAGCGCACTGATTTCAACCGGAAACTTTGTGCCATCTTTTTTAATGTAAGTTGTCTGAAATGTGGCATTGCCGTTTTTATTAAGCTCGAGTTCCAATTGGCTGTTGTGCTTAAGATCCTTGTCACTACTGATGTCAAAAGGAGTTTTTTGCAATAACTCCTCGCGTGTGTAGCCGAGTCGATTGCAGGCAACGTTATTTACATCGGAAAAATAACCGTAATTTGTACTGTTTTGATCAAGAGAAATGACAAACATCGCATCATTGGCATAGTTGAACAATTTGCGGTATTTGTTCCTGCTCTGTTCAAGTTCTTCCTTTTGTTCGTCACAGAGAGTGAGATTCTGGACTGTCGACAGGACAGAACCGGTCTGTTTGGCGATAATACCCTCAAGTTCTGCAATACGTTTTCGTGCTTGTTGCAGTTCTGACTGAAGTTGCATGATTTGTTTTGAAGACATGATCAGCTACACAAGACGTGTTGAGGCTATTATAGATCAGCAAAAAGCGGCTGTCGATACAGACATTGAAATGATGTTACTGTATTTGACGAGTGAGAGTCAAATTGAAAACAAAAACAAACAGAATTGATAGGAAGAATGGAGGGTAATAAACGATAAGCATCAACTAGTTAGAGAGCCTGATAATATACAGACAATATAAATATCAGCTGATAACTTATTTTCGGATTATCTTATGGCTCTGCTGCTTACTGATTGAAAGCAGCAGAGTATTTTCCTGGAAACACCAGGGTTATTGGAGATGTTCGAGGCCTGGAGCGGGGAAATGACTGCATAATTTTTGAACATCACTTGCTGTTTCTGTCAGGAGTTCTTCGTTTTCAGGATCAGAAATGACCTTATTGATAAAGGAACTTATCAGCAACATTTCATTTTCCTTGAATCCTCGGGAGGTGACTGCCGGGGTACCAATACGAATGCCGCTGGGGTCAAACGGTTTTCGTTTGTCAAAGGGAACAGCGTTATAATTTAAGACGATACCAGCCTTGTCCAGTGCCTTTGCAGCAATTTTTCCGGAAATATTTTTATTTGTCAGATCCACCAGCATCAGGTGATTGTCAGTGCCATTGGTAATCAGGTTAAATCCTTTGGCTATGAGAGATTCTGCCAGGACTTTGGCATTTTTGACTACTTGGGCAGCATATTGTTTGAAAGATTCTGAGGTTGCCTCTTTAAGGGCAACTGCTATTGCTGCTGTGGTGTTGTCATGTGGTCCTCCCTGGACTCCAGGAAAAACTGCTTTGTCTATTGCCTGGGCATGTTGAGCTTTGCAGAGAATCATCGCACCTCGTGGACCCCTGAGTGATTTATGGGTAGTTGTGGTGACGATATCCGCATAAGGAACTGGGGACGGATGGACTCCACCGGCAACCAATCCAGAAAAATGTGCCATATCTACCATGAGCAGTGCGTTCACTTCATCGGCTATTGCCCTGAATTTCTGGAAGTCGAGGATTCGTGGATAAGCAGAATGGCCGGCGATGATAATTTTAGGTCGGCATGCTAAAGCCTTTGAGCGAATAATATCGTAATTAATCAAACCTGTCGCTACATCAAGTTCATAGGATTGTGCATCAAAATAGCGTCCGGAAATGCTTACTTTCGCACCGTGGGTTAGATGGCCGCCATGGGGAAGAGCCATTCCAAGGATGGTATCGCCCGGGTTGAGAAAAGCAAGATATACAGCAATGTTTGCGGGTGATCCGGAATAAGGCTGGACGTTGACATGCTCTGCCCCAAATAAATCCTTTGCTCTTTTTATTGCCAGTTGTTCGACCTGATCTATTATCTGTTGTCCTTCATAATAACGTTTCCCCGCATAGCCTTCAGAGTATTTGTTAGTGAGTATACAACCGGTGGTTTCAAGAATGGCTTTTGAGACATAATTCTCTGAAGCAATCAATCGAATCTTGTCAGCTTGACGTTTTTCTTCTTGCTTGATTAATGAATAGATTTCCGGATCAAGGTCTTTCACGCTTTCCATTTTTTCTCCTTATTGGCTCTGCTACCGATGTTGCCAATACTTATATTGATTGCCGAAGAATTGTAATCACTGACAATTGTTCAACCTGTTTATTCCCATGAGATAAGTGGGTTGTTGATTCTTCTGAAAAGAGTACCTGCAGTTGAAATGGGTGGTTGACTTCTTTTAGATTTTTAGAACATGCAGTATTCAATGAGGCAACAACTATAATAAAAACAGCAGTAATTGAACAGAAGAAAGTGAAAAAGTGGTTGAAAGAAAGGGAGTGATCAGGAGTGGTGATCGCTATTAATGAGACCATGGACTGCTGTTTAATCTTGACAGAGTTAACCGTATCAGGCGTCTGTTTGGGAATGTCTCTTGGCTAAAAAATTTTCTGTTATTTTCAAAAAATAATGTTCGCAGGTAAGCACAGACTGACTGGATCAGCCTTTCAGGACAGTTTAGGGTAGTCGGTAAATATCGCTGTAGCTCCCATTTTAAAAAGTTCTTGCTGACGTGTATATGAATTTACAGTATAGACATTAATTCCAAATCCGGCCCCACGGAGCTTTTTGATCAGAGCAGCATCCGTAATGTTGTCTGCGGGGTGATAAGCTGAAACCCCGAGGTATTTCAGATAATCAACAAGATTTCTTGGATGGAATCGAAGTTGAAGTGCAGCGGTTGAAATTGCTGGGACACAATTTTTTGCAATGACAAGATAGTCGTGATTGAAAGAAGAAATGAGAACCCTTTTGGAAGAATTGGTTTTTTGGATTACCTCAAGTACACATTCTGTCACATTTTTATGTTGTTCCTTACCGCGGTGGTCTTTAATTTCTATGTTAATTGGAATTTTGCGCAACGAGGGTTGAAGAAGTACCTCCTCAAGAGTCATCATATACTGGGGCATCTCCTGCATGATTTTTTCCAGGGACGATTCTTTTCTGTGGATTGTACCAAAGGGGTCTTTTTCGAGAAACCACGACCCTATATCAAGTGTCTTGAGTTGGGAAAGCGTCCAGTCATTAACATTGAATGATTGCACACCTAATTGTTCATATTTTTCTTTGGCATTACTTGTCCTTTCCAGAGTTGAATCATGGAAGACAACAGGCACAAAGTCTTTGCTCATCTGGATATCTAATTCGATAAAGTGACAAAGACCAACACTGGCTTTAAAAGCAGAAAGGGTATTTTCAGGATAATGAGCTCGAAAACCTCTGTGCGCGGCAATGAGATGAACTGTTTGAAAATTATCAAAAAAAGTCATGGCACCTCTCCAGCCTGATCAAAATCGAATGAGCTAGTGTTCTTTGTGTGAGGCATAAGACAACCAAAACCAAGCGAACATCCTCTAATTAGTAAACTTTCTGATATTATAGAGTGCATAACCTATTGTTGCAACTTTAATGAATATATCGATCATCATGGTTAGCTGAAGCTACAGTGAATGGTTAAACTATTATGTTTTTGTGATTGTTTATGAAGTCTGGCTTGCAATTCGGAAGCAAGCTGAGTTAGAATTGGTTCCCAACAGATAGTCAGATTTTCAGCCCTTAATTTTCAAGCATGGAAGGTTCCAATTCAGGTATGAGTTCAGATAGATCATTTTTTAAATTTCCGTTAATAGTTTTTCTCCTTCAATTTGTCTTTTTGACATGTATCTTTAATTTTCAGGCTCTGGCTGCGAAAAAGGATAAGTATGACATTATTTACATCTTGACCAAAGATCTGGAGAGGGTTCTTGATTACAAAGAAGAGCTGGAGACGGTTTTTGATACAGATGTCATAAAAAAGATGCATATAGTTGGTCGTGGAGATGAATACGCCTTAATTTATGACGGTAATGATTCTGCCAGAACCGTAACTCATACATTGATAAAGCACGCAGAATTACTTGATAAAGCAGGTTTTGATGAGCCGTATGCAACAAAAGATCAAAGCTTTCACAGTTTGTACAATGTCAGCTATGGTATGGGGCCCAACCTGGAACCGCTTAAAAAGAGATACGAGGCAGTTTATGGTTGCCTCGGCAAAGATGTTAAAAATGATCTTTTCATTGAAAAGACAGATTATGGAAACTATGCGCTTATTTATCGACGTCGGGGTGACGAGGCATCAACGACACAACTTGCTAAAAAACATGCAAAAATTTTGCGGTCAAAGAGAATATCTACGTCCCTTATCAGAGAAAACAATAATATGGTGGTGTACGGAGAATCCAGTCTGATAGATGATGTCGGTCCGGAAAAACCTATAATCTGTGCTCTTCCCGGAAGTGAGAAGCCGCCTGTTGCTGAGATAATCGTCGCGACGACACCTAAAATTATAATTCCCAATACACAGAGTAAATTGGTTATTTTATCCCCAACTGTCTCGAAATTTGAACAGTCAATTGAAGCATATATCGATAGCTTGAGACGTAAAGGGCGAATTGCCGAGGATGAGTCGACAGGTTGGGTGGTCTTTGATTTAGAAAAAAATAAAAGTGTAATTGATATCAATGCCGATCAGAAATTCCAGGCTGCGAGTATGATAAAACCATTTGTTGCCCTGGCCTTTTTCCATCAAGTTAAAATTGGTAAGTTGAAGTACGGTTCAGAAAGCAGAAAGAAAATGGAATCAATGATACAACGAAGTAATAATGCGGCGACCAACTGGGTTATGCGACAGGTTGGTGGACCTGCAAAATGTGAAACTATACTCAAAAGTTATTATGGTGAAATTTTTAAAAAAACGGAAATAAGAGAATATATCCCGGCCGGAGGTCGCACCTATCTCAATACTGCCCCGCCTTCTGATTATGTCAGGTTTTTGATAGCGCTTTGGAATGAGGACTTACCATCTGGCAAGGAAATAAGAAGATTAATGGCCCTGCCGGGTCGTGACCGTCTTTATCATGGCACATCTATTCCCAAAGGGACTCTTGTTTATAATAAGACGGGTTCAACAGGGCATATTTGTGGAGATATGGGAATATTGGTTCCAAAAACTAAAAATGGCGGACGGTTTCCATATGTCATTGTCGGTATTATTGAAAGACGCTCTAAGGCACCTAATTATGGGCAGTGGATGCATTCACGTAGCCGGGTTATTCGTGAGGTATCAACCTTGGTTTACGAAGAAATGAAAAAAGAACATCAACTTCTTTGAGTTACAATGATGAGAAATTTTCTTGCTCTTTGAAATGGCTATAACCTTTTGAGTTCACAATTATTCCATGATTAATTTTTTTTAATGTAGGTTTTCTTTGAATGGTCACTAATACATTTTTTCTTTTCCTTCACATAAAACCGTTTTCATTATCAAAAAGCGCATCTTGATCAATCTCAAAAACTTTTGCTTCAGGACGTGTTGTCCCTATCCCGTAGAATAGTATCAGTATAAATAAGAGAATTTCTGCATACAATTCAAAACTAAGTCTTCGAGTGCTTCACAGCCTTGAGTTTCTATTCTATTTCAATAAGCGGCGGGAGAGCATTATGAATGTAATAATGGATATATGTATAGTACCAATGGGCGTGGGAGTTTCTGTATCTGAATATGTCGTTGCATGCCAGGAAATATTTGATAAAGCAGGATTGAAAAGCAAATTACATGCGTATGGTACCAATGTTGAAGGTGAATGGGATGAGGTGATGGGGGCGGTTAAAGCCTGTCATGAAAAAGTGCATCTTATGGGTGCTCCCAGAATAACAACCACAATAAAACTGGGAACGAGAATAGACCGTATTCAGACAATGGAAGATAAAGTTTCAAGCGTGCTCAGTAAGATGAAGTGAATATCCGCCGGACCTTTTCAGCAACCTGTGTATATGTATTCCATAACCCAACCACAGACATTCGGCTAATGAAGGCGCTCCACTTCGAGATATTGATTGAGTTTTTTTAAGGCAGCTAGCTCGAGTTGGTAAATACTACTTCTGGTAACACCATAAACTTTGCTTATTGAGATAATAGATTGCTCTTTGCCTTCATAAGGGAAGAAACCATATCGGCGCCTTATGATGTCTGCACATTTATCAGACAGCAAATGATCAATTGCTTTAAGCAGTATTGTTTTGAGTTCTTGGTTTTCAAAAAAAATTGTTAAAGGGGATAAATATCGATCGGTTCCAGGGGTGGCGAGAAAAAAATCCCTCTCAAAAACATCGTTGGTAGAGGCAGTTGCTTTTTGAATTTGCGTTGAAAATTTGGATATGTTTGCTTTATCTTCATTCTTTGCTGCTTTAGTATATTGCTCAATTGTATTGGTAGAGAGCCGAATGAGTCGGCAATTTAGAGATTGACGTTGGATCTCCTTGAAAATCCAATTTGTCGCAAAGGTTGAGAAGCGAATTCCGGATGATTGGTGATACCTATAAGCAGCCCTTGCTATACCGAAACTGCCTATCTGGATAGCGTCCTCAAAGGTCACAGATTCCTTGTAGATATAGTTGATTCTGGATGCAAGCTTTTTTACAAGACCAGTGGTCAACAACATATAGATATTTCTGATAGTATTTAGTTTTTCGACAATTGCGTGAAGTTCTATGAAACCTTGTTCCTGAAGATCGATTTTCGTAGAATTACTGAGTATACGATTCCAGACCCGGGCCAGAACAAGATGCTGCAAGGTATACTTCAGAGAAAGCGATTTCTTAGCTGAGTTAGTACTGAATAGAAGAATTGCTTCCTGACGCTCTGACTCAGCGGAGGTAGAGCTGGAAGTACCAAAAAAAATCTTTCTGTTTCGAAACAGATAAATATTTTGGACAATGGTCAATGTCGCTTGCCTGAATGTTCTTGAATTGAAAACGAGTTCAGTAAACTGATGCCGAAGGAGGAGAACCTCCGTGGCGAGTTCTTTCTCATTTCTTGCTGTCAGTTGACAACTAACTGCAGAGCTTGAATAGTTTTGATTCGGCAACTTGTCTTCGAGTTGCAAAATTTTTTGTTCAAGAGAAGAACTGAGGATAAGCACCTGGACTCGTTTTGCAAAAGGAACCCGAGACAAGGTTGTCGCAAGAAGATCGATTCGTTCTGGGGAATTTTTTTGACTACCTAGCATCTTAGTGCCTTACTCCATATAAACTACTTATAACCGTCACGCAATATTGAAAACAGAGTACCAGATTCTGGCAGTGTTAGATTTTGAGTGAAAAATATCTGTATTATTGAATGATTCTTTGTCTGAAATGATATCACAATTTATTATAAATATTAAATAATTCTGTCCAATGTGCATTGAAAATTGTTGTCTTCGTTTCTCCATAAGAAAATTCATTGGCTAGCTGAAAAAAATACACCTGATTTTCAAAGAAAATTTCTGGAGCTTTGAAGCTTTAGATTTTTTTCTTTAAAAAGCGAACTACTACCTGCAGTTCAGCGATTCAATTATACTACTATTTCCAGGCTATAAGATGTTACAAAGGGAAGGGTAAGGTATAATTAGAAAATTAGATGGAAAATGATAAAAAGCAGATTTGCTTATTTGCGAAAAAAATTAACAGCATACAGTTGCTGGTATAAACGACAAAAGCCCCGAGCAGGAATTCTGCAAGGGGCTTTTGTATTATAAAAAACGGCGGTGACCTACTCTCCCACACAGTCGCCCGTGCAGTACCATCGGCGCAAAAGAGCTTAACTTCCGTGTTCGGAATGGGAACGGGTGGATCCTCTTTGCTATGACCGCCGTAAATATCAGAAGACAGAAGCCAGAAGCCAGAGGACAGAATACTAAGGCCTTCGGCCTGGTAAACAGTCAACTTCTGCTCATGTCAAAAATAAATCGACAATTGAATAGTAGGGTAGTCAGTAGAGTAATGATCAGGAAATATGGATAAGCCTCACGGCTTATTAGTATCGGTAAGCTCCATGTGTTGCCACACTTCCACACCCGACCTATCAACGTTGTGTTCTACAACGAGCCTTCAGATGGCTATTGCCATGGGATATCTTATCTTGAAGTGGGCTTCCCGCTTAGATGCTTTCAGCGGTTATCCCTGCCGAACTTAGCTACCCAGCAATGCCCCTGGCGGAACAACTGGTGCACCATAGGTTCGTCCATCCCGGTCCTCTCGTACTAGGGAAAGATCTCCTCAAATATCCTGCGCCCGCAACAGATAAGGACCAAACTGTCTCACGACGTTTTAAACCCAGCTCACGTACCACTTTAATTGGCGAACAGCCAAACCCTTGGGACCTGCTTCAGCCCCAGGATGTGATGAGCCGACATCGAGGTGCCAAACCTCCCCGTCGATATGGACTCTTGGGGGAGATAAGCCTGTTATCCCCGGAGTACCTTTTATCCGTTGAGCGACGACCCTTCCATGCGGAATCGCCGGATCACTAAGACCTACTTTCGTACCTGCTCGAGATGTCTCTCTCGCAGTCAAGCTCCCTTATGCCTTTACACTCTACGGCTGGTTTCCAATCAGCCTGAGGGAACCATCGCGCGCCTCCGTTACTCTTTAGGAGGCGACCGCCCCAGTCAAACTACCCACCAGACAATGTCCTGGATCCAGATAATGGACCGCAGTTAGATTTCTAAGATAACAAGGGTGGTATTTCAAGGTTGACTCCATCGACACTGGCGTGCCGACTTCAAAGTCTCCCACCTATCCTACACATGTTATCTCAAAAACCAATGCCAAGCTATAGTAAAGGTTCACGGGGTCTTTCTGTCTAGTTGCGGGTAACCGGCATCTTCACCGGTACTACAGTTTCGCTGAGTCCCTGGTTGAGACAGTGGGGAAATCGTTACGCCATTCGTGCAGGTCGGAACTTACCCGACAAGGAATTTCGCTACCTTAGGACCGTTATAGTTACGGCCGCCGTTTACCGGGGCTTCGGTTCATTGCTTTACCTTGCGGCTGACAAGTCCCCTTAACCTTCCGGCACCGGGCAGGCGTCAGACCCTATACTTCGTCTTTCGACTTCGCAGAGTCCTATGTTTTTAGTAAACAGTCGCTCCCCCCATTTCACTGCAACCTGACTAGGCTCAGTTAGTAAATAACATCACCATGCAGGCACACCTTCTCCCGAAGTTACGGTGCTATTTTGCCGAGTTCCTTAACCAGAGTTCTCTCAAGCGCCTTGGTATCTTCTACCTGCCTACCTGTGTCGGTTTACGGTACGGTCACATTCATAACTAGATACGAGGATTTTCCTGGAAGCATGGAACCAGCCACTTTGTTGTCTGAAAGACATCGTCATCACGCCTCAGTGTTATACAAGGACCCGGATTTGCCTAAGTCCTCCACCTACACGCTTAAACCGGGACAACCAACGCCCGGATGGCCTTACCTTCTCCGTCCCCCCTTACCATCAAACATTATGAAAATGGTACAGGAATATTAACCTGTTTCCCATCGACTACGCCTCTCGGCCTCGCCTTAGGGGCCGACTAACCCTGAGCAGATTAGCTTGACTACAGGAAACCTTAGGCTTTCGGCGACAAGGTTTCTCACCTTGTTTTTCGCTACTCGTGTCAACATAAGCTCTTGTGGAACCTCCAGCACTCCTTACGGTGTACCTTCACAGGCGGCCACAATGTTCTCCTACCATTCAGAGGACAGAGGACAGATGACAGAAGCCAGTTTAGTCAGGCGCGATGCGCCGGTAAGACTATTTCCAGCTTTTGTGCAATCCTTGGAGCATTTTTGAGATTTCTTTGTATTCATCTCTCCAACGCTGCCACTCTGTTTCATTGATATAATCAAGATCGAGACAGTAACGAAGCCAGACACGCATTTCATCGCTGGATCCTATAGCAATCGATATATACCTCTTAAATTCCTTTCCTGAATGGCCTTGTTTACCATGACCTTCAGCAAGGTTTGCGCATATCGATTTAGATGCCCTGCGAATTTGCTCTGCAAGACCAAATTGTTCCTCTTTTGGAAATTCTAAACTCTTTTTGTGAATTTCCAGCGAAACTCCATAGGCCCTTTGAAAAACTTTCAA
>CAVPXO010000003.1:0-40000 GCA_963709755.1 uncultured delta proteobacterium | reverse complement strand
CCCAAAAATAATTGCGAGAACTCCTCCTTCAGAATTACTGGCTCCTGAAGATGCAATAATTGCGAAAAGAATAAGAACACCGCCAAGCACTGCTGCGGATTGCATAAGAGGCCTACGAAACTCATTTTTTTTCATTATTATTCTCCTATATTTTGAAATTAGTCAACATATTAAGCAGATATGATATGCATTGTAGCATTAAGTGCACGTAATAATCTGTAATTTTAAACACAAATTGAATTAATAAATTCAAATAACCATCTAACTATTGAAAGTGTCAAGTTTTAAGTGTGTCTTTCCGTTACGACAAGAATCTCTGTTGATTTTGAGGAGACTCTCGATTCTAGATAGTACAGGTGGGTGACTGTAATGGAGAAAGACCATTGCAGGGTGTGGGGTCAGATTGCTGAGATTTTCATGGCTAAGTTTAATAAGACTGCTTATGAGGAAATCGGAATTGCCTGTCGACTGAGCTGCGAAACTATCTGCTTCAAATTCGTTCCTTCGCGAGAAAAAATTAAAAAGAATGGAAACAATTAGATTTATAGGCGAATAAAGGAAACTGAAAAAAATCAAGCTTGAATAAACGGAGGTCTCTGTCATGAAAAATGCTTCTGATAGCTGCTTGTTATGGAGAAAAAATGAAAGAAAATAAAACATTACACCTGTTTGTAAAATTGAAGCTAATAGCATTTTTAAAACATGACGGAGCTTGAAATGTCCCATTTCGTGGGCGAGCACTGCCACTATTTCAGGCTCCTCGAGTTTATCAATCAGAGTATCGTAGAAAACAATTTTTTTAAATTTGCCAAAACCGGTAAAGAATGCATTCAGTTTGGAAGATCTTTTTGAACCGTCCATTGTGAATATACCCTGGAGTCTAAAGTTTTCCTGTTCTACATATTTGAGAATGCTGTCTCGCAGTGGACTATCTTTAAGCGGATAAAATTTATTGAAAAGGGGCATGATAAGAATGGGGGCAAGAAACTGTATGGCAATAGAAAAAAGTACCACTCCAAACCAACAATAGAGCCAGCCGAACTCCCCACTGTTAAGGAAAAACCACAGAATTAGAGCCAAAAGCGGTGCACCGAGAATAACAGTTAGCAGAATCCCTTTGAATATGTCGAGAATGAACGTTTTTGAGGAGGTGCGATTAAAGCCAAATCGCTCCTCTATGGAGAAGGTTGAATAGATTGAGAATGGTAAATTGACGATAAAGGAAAGGAGCACCAATCCACCGGTAAATAATAATCCCGTTGCTATTTGACCAAATCCGAAGCCTCTAGCCCAAACATCCACATAATTGAACCCTCCTAAGAGTAGAAATAGAATCGTAAGAATTGTGGAAAAACTTTTGTGAATGAGGGAAAAAATAGTGGTGGTTCGAGTGTATTGTTGTGACTTTTGATAGTCTCGCTCATCATATGCTGTTGCAAATACTTCCGGAAGTAGAGGACTAAGTGCTTTGATGTTGAGCAGTGAAACGACAACATCAAGTGTATAAGTAGTTAAAATAATTAAAAGAATTACAATTAGCCAATGATTCATAATTTAATTAAAAATGTATAATATACAAACGGCAAGGATATTCATCCAGAGTTCCACAATGTTGTGAAAAAATTACCATAAAAATAAATATTAAAAAAGGTCCTGAGGAATAAATCCTTCAGGACCTTTTTTGCTAAAATGAAAAGAAGCAAATTACATTATTGTTTGTATGGCAGAAGTCGTAATTGCGATGAATTGAGAAGGCATCACCCCCATCACTATGATGATCAGAATGAGGAAAACAGCGAGAGTATTGTTTAAACCTGTACTTGTAACAGTTCCACGATCCTCAGTATCACTACAGAAGGTAACGCGGACAATGGATAGATAATAATAAATTGCAATGGCTGTGTTAAAAGCAGCAAGAATGACAAGTATTAAATGTCCCTGCTTGAGTGCTCCAAGCAGCAAAAGAAACTTCCCGGTAAAACCAACAAAAGGAGGGATACCGGCAAGAGCGAAAAGTCCGACAGTCAAAGTGAGGGCTAGAAGGGGAGCACGTTTGTGCAATCCGGTGAAATCTTCGACCCAAAGATTTTTACCTTTTTCAGCCACTGAACAAATAACAAGAAAACAGGCAAGATTCATGAAGACATAGCCCGTGATATAGTACATGGATGTTGCGTATCCTGTAACCTTAAAAGTTAGCAAACCGACAAGGACAAAACCCGCATGAGAGATACCAGAAAATCCAAGGAGCCTTTTAACATCTTTCTGGATTAAAGCAGATAAGTTTCCGTAGAACATCGAGAGCAGTGCACAGACCATGAGCAAATTCACAATAACTTCACCTTCTGAACTTACCAAACTCACTAATCTGATCAGCAGTGCAACTGCGGCAAGCTTTGGAACTGCTGCGATAAAGGCAGTGGTTTCGTTGGAGGCACCTTCATAAATATCAGGTACCCAGAAATGAAGAGGGAAAAGGGCAAGTTTGTAGAAAAATCCAGCCAGTACCATGACTATGGCAATGACTCCTGCCGGTTGGCTATATAATGAGGATAATCTTTCTGCAATCACTGGTAATTGTGTTGATCCGGTGAGGCCGTACATATAGCTCATGCCAAAGAGCATTAATCCGGTTGCCATTACCCCGAAGAGTAAATACTTGATACCGGCCTCAACCTGGGATCCTGAGATCGCCGCACTTTTTCGCATCGGCACCATGATATAAACGGCAAAAGAAGACAATTCCAATGAGACAAAGATTGAAAGGAGTTCGATGCTTGATACGAGCATCATCAATCCTAAAACAGACATGAAGAGAAATAGATAGTATTCGGAACGGGTATCTTCTTTAAGATCTCCATCTCTGTCACTGAAAATGAGGATGAATAAGGTAGCCAAGCTGATCAGGACTTTGAAAATCTGCGAGAAATAATCCACCTGATATGCAGAATAGAAAAGTTTTCCTTCACTCTTGATACAAAGAAGGGATGCAACAAGTGTTAAAGCAGCCAAGCCGGTAGCTACAGTTTTGATTTTTCCACTACTTGGTTTACCTAAGCTGAAAATGAAAAGGATCAGCCCAGCCCCTAACAGTGATAATTCTGGTAAAAATAGCATCGTGTTACCTTTAAGAGGTCTTAGTATCTAAGAAATCCCATTCTTGTTTTTGAAGGAATTTCACGAAGGTACCCGTCCCGTGAATCGGGTTTAATTAGAATCTCAATGTAAAATTGATCCGGCAGCAGCTACAGCCTGAGCGTGATGGGCATCAAACTGTTGAAGAAGCTGTGTCACACTTGTATGCATAAGATCCAAGAACGGCTGCGGCCCAAGGCCGATCCAAAATACAAAAAAAAGAAAAGGCGCAAGGGTCACAATTTCCCGACTATTTATATCAGTTATCCAGGATTGATCCGGATTGTCAGTTCCACCCCAGACTATTTTCTGGAGCATACGCAGCATATATGCAGCGGCCAGTACTGCGCCGGGTATTGCGGCGAGGGCCAGATAAGGAAAACCCCCATTGGCGGTACCAAATTTAAAGGCACCTGATAGAATCATGAATTCCCCAACAAAGCTGTTTGTTCCTGGAAAACCAAAGGAGGAGAGGGAGAAGAAGGCCAAAAAAGTGATATATATGGGCATATATTTGCCAACTCCGGTAGCTGAGCGCAACTCACGGCTATGTGTTCTTTCGTAGATCATCCCGACACAAAGGAATAGAGCTCCAGTTGTAATTCCATGATTGACCATTTGAAGAATTGCTCCTTCCAGGCCATCAATATTAAGGACGAAAATTCCTAGAGTTACAAAGCCCATATGGCCAACAGAAGAATATGCGATGAGTTTCTTCATATCACTCTGAGCGAGTGCTGTGAAGCCGCCATAAATAATACCCGCGATAGAAAGCCAGAGGACATATGGCATGAGAAGAATAGTTGCTTCCGGAGTTATAGGAAGAGCAAATCGAAGAAAGCCATAGGTTCCCATTTTCAAGAGGATACTGGCAAGGATCACAGAGCCGGCAGTAGGAGCTTCAACATGAGCAGCAGGTAACCAGGTATGGAATGGAAACATGGGAACCTTGATAGCAAAGGCCAGAAAGAATGCCAAGAAGAGATAAACCTGTGCTGTGAGGGAGTAATCCTGCCACATCATTGCCGGAATAAAAAAACTATAGTCATTAACAGTATAGAGCCAGATAATACCAACAAGCAGCAAGATTGAACCGGTCAGAGTATAGAGAAAGAATTTGATTGACGCGTAAATTTTTCTTGGTCCACCCCAAATCCCGATAAGAAGATACATTGGGATAAGCATTGCCTCCCAAAGGACATAAAATAAAACAAAGTCGAGAGCGACAAATACTCCTATCATCGCTGTTTCCATGATAAGAAGACATATCATAAATGCCTGAATCCTGGTTTTTATGTAAGACCAGGAAGCAAGCACACAAAAAGGCATAATAATAGTCGTAAGGAGTATGAGCAGAATTGAAATACCGTCGACGCCAATAGTATAGTTAATGTTAAAGGATTCAATCCAAGGGTGGTGTTCAACAAATTGAAATTTACCGGTTGTCCTGTCAAATCCGGTTATCAGGCGAAGGGAGAGCAAACCTACGATGCTGGTTGTGGCCAGGGCCAGATAACGACACAGTGACTCATTCTTCACAAATACGAGAAGAATCGCTCCAGCCAACGGCAGGAAGATGAGTACGCTCAAAATGGGAAAGCCTGAGTTAATCAGTAGTTGATCCATTACCAGTGATCCTTGAATTCAAAATATTAAAGCCAGACGTACGAGATGAGAAGAATAGCCGCAAAGGTGACTGATATATAAATCGTCTGCTGAATCTGCCCTCTCTGTAAAACAATGGTTACTCTTCGGCCAACTGCTTTTATGCATCTGGCGCTTCCATCAACCACACCGTCAATGGCGTGCCAGTCAAACCACGACCAGAATCTGGCAGTTGTCATCAGTGAGTAGAGACCCACAACTCTGTATGCTACACCCCAGGCGTCATCAAGCCACTGAATAGGATGTTTGGCAAGCCAGAGGAAACCTCGTCCGCCCATTCGGTAAAACCAGTCGAGATCAAGGCTGATTGATGATTTGGCTCCAAGTTTGTCCTTAAAAAAAACAAATGCCAATGCTGTGAAAGCGAGAAGTTGCAGCGTTTCACTCAGGTGGTAGCCACCGTATGGATGATAGGTGACATCAGCGTTTGGCAACATATTATAAAGAAATGGTGTGTATGATCCGAGCAGCAGACACAAGAACGCAGCTGCAGCCATCGCCAGGTGCATATTCCAGGGTGGATCTTCCGCTTTGGCCCAGGTTTCCTCACTGCACCGGTTCTCCCCAAAAAATATGAGGTAGGGTAAGCGCAGACCGGCAACCAGGAATGTTCCGACAGATACAACAGTGAGAAGAAAACCGGCCAAAAGCAGATGGGATTCAAAACCGGCGGATATGATCATAGATTTTGAAACGAAACCTGAAAAGAAGGGGAAGGCAGAAACAGAAATACCACCAATCACCATAAAGAAGAGGGTGCCGGGCATCTTTTTGTAGAGCCCTCCAAGTTCGGTGAATTTAGATTTTCCAGTGGAATGAATTATTGCTCCTGCAGCCATGAAAAGCAGACCTTTGTAAAGGATATGAGCGAAGGCATGTGCACAGGTGCCATTAATAGCGAGAGCCGTACCTATACCGACACCGGTTACCATATACCCAACCTGGCTGACAATCTCCCAGCTGAGCAGTTTCCTGATATCATTTTCGATCATGGCATAGATAATGCCGTAGAGAGCCATGATGACACCAAGCACGATTAATATGTCGAAACCGGCAAAGGCACGGGCAAGAGTATAAATTGCAGTTTTGGTAGTAAAAGCACACATAAATACCGCACCGGTAACAGTGGCTTTACTGTATGCATCGGGAAGCCAGGAATGCAGAGGAGGAACCGCAGCATTCAACATCAGGCCAGCCATAATCAGCCAGGTATAAAGTTGGGTGTTGTGTTCGTCAAGTTGGACAAAAGAAAGATCGCCGGTGGCCTGATAGCGAAGAACAAATCCAAGGAGCAGAACGACTCCACCGAAGGTATGAACCAATAAATAGCGATAACCGGCTGCAAGTGCTCCTTTGTCCTGATTAAACCAGATAAGGAAAGTAGAGGCAAATGCCATCATTTCCCAAAAGAGGAAAAGTACCAGGTAATCGCCGCAATATATCACTCCGAGACTACCGGATACGTAAAACCAGGCTGCGATGTGCTGCCAGTTGTCTCTGACGTGCAGCCCGTAAACGGTGCCTATAATGGCCATAAGAGCCATAATGAAACCGAATATCATCGAAAGGCTGTCTACTCTTCCAAAGGTAAGGGTCCATTCTCCCATGAAAGTGACCACCCCATGCACTCCTGGGTGCCAGCTGAGGTAGATTACATCTAGAAAGGTAAGAATCGGTACACTGCAAAGGTAGATTTTACGAAAAGGCTCTTTAATAAATGGCAGAAATATCGCACCAAATATCAAAACCAGAGCCGGATGGATAAAACTAGTTGTCATAGTAATCCTCTCGGGTCATGATTCCACTCTTTCCAAACCATCTAGCAAAGTAAATGAGAACAACACAGGATATGATCCCAAATATCGACCAGAAACCAGGAATATGTGCTTCCATCCATGTGTGTGCGTGATGCGTGTCAACTCCAACAACCGACCAGACTAACATGACCGCAATACCAATATAGCAGCCAATCTTCACTGCCTGCAGTCGCTCTTTAAGAAAATCTATGAGATTTATAATCATCCCGTCACCGCCTTTACAAATTGCAACATGAAGTCAGGAAAAATACCTAATAATATTGATATAGTACAGGCAATCAGAATAGGAATGAGCATGGCTAGAGGTGCCTCCTTAATACCAACATAAGGCTCTCCTGCCGGTCGTTTTCCAAAGAAAGCCTTGTAGGTAATGGGGGCAAAATAAGCAGCGTTTAACATGGTACTTGCAATCAGGATAAGAAGAATACCAAGCTGATGCGCTTCGACCGATCCAATGAGCAGATTCCATTTGGTAATAAACCCTCCAACAGGTGGAGCACCAATCATACTGAGCGAAGCGATACCAAACGCCCCAAAGGTCCAGGGCATTGTTTTTCCGAGGCCCTCCATTTCAGAAATGTTCTTTTTATGTGTAGCCACATAGATGGCTCCGGCACAGAAGAACAGGGTGATTTTAGAAAATGCATGATTGACGATATGAATCAGTCCACCCTGTACCCCCGGGTCTGTGAGCAAGGCGACACCTAGTATAATATAGGAGAGCTGGCTGACTGTGGAATAGGCAAGTCGAGCTTTTAAGTTATCTTTGGAGAGAGCAATAATTGAGGCTGCAAGAACTGTAAAACCAACAAAATAGGCAGTGGGAATACCAAGGTTGAGGGCATGCATGGTATCAGTGCCGAAGGTATAGAGCATTACCCTGGTGGTGCAAAAAACTCCAACTTTTACAACAGCCACAGCATGTAACAGTGCAGAAACTGGAGTTGGGGCGACCATTGCTCCCGGTAGCCAGTGATGGAAAGGCATGACCCCATTTTTGGCAAAACCAAAGATACAAAAAATGTAGAGCATGATGACCAGAGTACCGCTTACGCCTGCAGGAAACACACCGCTATGAATGTTGGATGCAAAATCAAGAGTACCTGTCAGTACATAAATGAGAATCATGGCGGGCAGCAGGAAAGCTTTTGCCGTGGTTGTCAGGTAAATTATGTATTTTCGCGCCCCATTGTATCCTTCTGCATCCTGATGGTGTCCTACTAATGGATAGGTACATATGGAAACTATCTCATAAAAAAGATACATCGTGAAAAGGTTGTCTGAGAAAGCCACCCCGATGGCACCGAAGATTGATAGAGCAAAACAGGCATTAAAGCGTGTCTGTGCATGTTCCTTGAGGCCTCTCATGTACCCCATAGAATAGAATACGGCTATTGTCCAGAGGGAGGAGGCTACAATGGCAAAAATCATCGACATTGCATCCGCGCGCAGGGTGACACTCACTCCGGGGAGAATGGTAAACATGTGGAAAACGAGTGTTTTTCCATGGATTACCGCAGGTATCATGGAACCAACAACCAGCAGCAGGAGAATAGAAGATACTGAAGATATCCCTTCCCTGATGTTTTCGTTGTCCCCCTTTAACATCACTCCCAGAGTACCAATAAGCGGAATGAGCAGGGCTATGAGTAATTTATAATCCATTCCAGGTGGCTCCTTGACTAACCTTTAAGTTGCACGGTGTCTTCTGCGTCTATCGATTTAAACTGGCGATAAACAGCTATGATTATACTGAGTCCTATTGCGGCTTCAGCTGCTGCAATTGCCATTATGAAAAGTGTAAACACCTGTCCTGTGACTGGATCTGGTGAAGTGAAGCGGTTAAATGCCATAAAGTTTAAAGACGATCCGACCAGAATTAATTCTGCAGCTATCAGCATACCGATAAGTGTTCTTCTGGTTATCAGACCGTAAATTCCAATGCCGAAAAGAACGGCTCCAATAACGAGAAAACTATTAAGGTCATTATAAAGTGCCAGCAGCGACATCAGCCCTCCCTCCCGTCCCGGGCAATTACCAGGGCTCCTAGAATTGCAATGAGCAGAACGACGGAAACCAGTTCAAATACCATGGAGTATTCAGTTAAAAGATGAATACCAATGGTCTTGATCGATCCATCATTAACCTTTTCCATAACTTTCCAGTCTGTTCTGATTGCCAGGGTTGAGAATCCTCCTGCGAGAAGGGCAGCAGTGGCAAAGCCTATTGGTCCGACAAGGGGTCCGGAAGGACCTATTTTCTTCTTTTCCTCCGGGGCTGCGAGCATGATAGCAAAAGAGATGGTAACTGCAACAGCTCCTACATAAATAAGGATCTGCATCATCGCCACAAAAGGTGAGTTCAGAAAGTAATAGAGCCCTGCAACACCGACGAAACAGACAATAAGCCCGGCAACTGATCGAACCAGTCTATCAGAATTGCAGGCGATTATTCCTCCAATTATGGTGATTGCAACCATTATCAAGAACACAACCCCTACAAGTCCTTCGACACTGAAAATGTTTGGGGATGTAATTATAGACGGGTTCATTTGTTTCTATCCTCCAGACGTTTAAGAAGGTCAAAGATAAAATCTTCTTTTCTGCTGCTCGCCAGGTTGTATTCTTTTGAGAAAGTTATAGCATTAAAATTGCATGATTCCACACAGGAGCCGCAAAGTGAACATCTGGTGAAATCAAGAATATATTTGGTAAGTACTTTCTTTTTTTCACCTTCAGGTTTTTCGCCTGCAAGTGAAATACAATTTGATGGACATGCTCTCTCGCAGAGGCCGCATACGACGCAGTTAGGTGTACCTTCCTCACTCTCAATAAGTTCGATATGACCTCGGTACTTATCGCACATTGTAAGAGTTTCATAAGGATACGAGACAGTGACAGTGGGCTTAAAAAATTCTTTGAATGTTATGCCCATGCCGATAAAAAGGCTCATCAGGCCATGATAAATTTCAGAAAAATAGCTGACCATCTTAAAACACCTTTAATAATCCTGCGGTAAACAGCAGGTTGAACAGGGACAGCGGAATAAGGATTTTCCAGCTGAGATTCAACAGTCCGTAAATGGTCGTACGTGGAAAAGTCCAGCGTATCCAGATAAATGTAGCAATCAATATATAGAGCTTAAGGAGAAACCAAAAGACTCCGGGAATAAAACTAAGAAAAGGAAGCGGGGCGTTCCAACCACCTAAAAATAATATTGTTGTCATGCATGAGCCGATGACGATATTTGCATATTCCCCCATAAAGAAAAGGCCAAAACCCATAGAACCATATTCTGTATGAAATCCTGCAACAAGTTCACTTTCTGCCTCACCCAGATCAAAAGGTGCTCTGTTCGTCTCAGCCAGAGTGCAGGTGAAGAATATCAAAAAAGACATCGGCATAAGGATATTGTGAGAATTGCCAAGAAGGGGAAAAATGTTCCAGTGGAGTATTGATCCACTCTGTTGATGTACTATTTCCATGAGATCCAGGGAACCGGCAATCATTACAACTGTGATGGTGGTGATAAGCATGGGTATCTCGTAGGCTACTGCCTGTGATACTGCACGAACTGAGGACATCATGGCATATTTATTACGAGAACTCCATCCGGCAAAAACCAGGGACATGCCACCCATGGAAGCGAACGCAAAAATCATCAGGATACCCACGTTCATATTCTTTGCCACGATGGTATCGCTGAACGGAATAGTCACGAAACTCATGATAGCTGGAAACATGGCAAGGACGGGAGCAGCGATAAAGAGGACTTTGTCAGCACCTCCTGGAATCGTCAACTGTTTAGCCATCAATTTAATGCCATCAAGAGGAGGTTGCAGCAGCCCGAACGGACCATTAATATTTGGACCAGGACGACGCTGAATTCTTGCAGCCCCTCTTCGTTCAGCCCAAACCAGATAGGCGGCATTGAGGGCTGCAAAACCAATGGCTATAACAACGGCGATAATGACATTTAATAATGTTAAGCTCATAGTGTGTTTCCTCTTACCTGTCTATCTCGGGAATTACCAGATCAAGACTTCCCATAAATGCAAGTGCATCCATTATCATCATACCTTTGCACGCTTCATCAAACAGGTGCATATTTGAGTAGGTTGGTGAACGAAGTTTCAAACGATATGGTGTTTTGCCGCCATCACTCACCAACCTCACCCCGAAACTGCCCCGAGCAGTTTCTACAGCCTGGTAGTAATCTCCGGCAGGTGGTTTGATGAGTTTAGGCTTTTTCGTTGGCATGGTCGGGCCGTCCGGCAGTTTATCAAGTCCCTGTTCAATTATTCTTAAGGACTGTTCTATTTCCTCCATCCTTACATTGTACCTGGCAAGTGAATCACATTCGTGGAACACGGGGACATCGAAATCAAATTCCGGGTATACAGAGTAAGGCTCGTTTTTTCGTACATCAAAGTTAATACCTGACCCTCTGGCAACAGCACTTGAGGCACCGTATTTTCGACACATCTCCTGGGTAAGAGGGGCTATGCCTTCGAGTCTTTTACGGAAAATAATGTTTCCGGTGACAAGTCTATGGTATTTTTTGAGAGATTTTCTCATTCGGGGGATGAAGCGTCTGGCGGCTGAGATGAATTCATCGTCAACATCGTTATACACACCGCCAAAACGAAAGTAACAATAAGTCAGGCGTGAACCAGTTACCGCCTCGAGCATGTCGAGTATGTGTTCCCGATCCTGCAGTGCGTACATAAGAGGACTAAAGCCACCTAAATCCATGACGAATGCTCCAAACCAGAAAAGGTGAGAAGCGACGCGATTAAGTTCTACCATGATGGCTCGTATGTATTCAGCCCGTTCAGGAACCTCAATGCCTGAAGCTTTTTCGATCAGCAGTACATGACCATGGGAATAACCGAGGGCGCCAAGGTAATCCATACGGCTTAAATTCATCAGGAACTGGGGATAGGTTTTTATTTCCCCCATCTTCTCATGCATCCGGTGAATATAGCCAATGACAGTTTCTGCATTGACAATATATTCTCCGCTCATTTCCATTTTGACCCGGAGTACGCCATGGGTAGCAGGATGCTGGGGGCCTACATTGAGGATGAAAGTCTCGTCTGGTTGAAGTTCTATTGGAGAATTCATGCCTTGAAGTCCTTTAAGAGTGGATGAAAATCTGCGTCTTCGGGAAGAAGGAGTGGTATGAGGTGCGGATGGCCAATAAATTTAATTCCAAAAAAATCATGGGTTTCCCGCTCATGCCAATTTGCCCCTGCGTATATTCCGGTAATTGTAGGAACTGCAGGTTTCTGCCGGTCAACCCTAGTTCTTATAACAACTCGACAGATATCAAAGTCATATCTGGAAAAGTCGTATATGATTTCCATTTGGTTTTCCTTGATCCAGTCGACACCGGTAATGCTCTCAATGAAAAATTTTGCATCGTCCAAAATTGTAACAGCTTCGAGCAACTGGTCTGGTGAGACCTGGGCATCGAGATGATATCCATGGACTGCATAATCACGCTCAACTATCCCGTTTTGGCGTGGTCCATCAGGAACATTTTTGCCTTGTTTTTCACCTGTTTCTTCGGTAGGGTCTGCTTTTTTCTCTGGCGCCGGAAAAAGAATTTCGAGAGCCAACTTTGTCTTTTCACAAATCATTTGCAATGCTCCAAGAACTTCAAAAACATGGTCGGTAGAACTGATTAACCAGTGACTGAACCTTTAGGCAGCCTCTGGGTTCTTCCACCTCTTCCATTGAGAGACGAGGTGTTCAAGTTCTATTATTCCCTGAAGAAGCGCCTCAGGTCGCGGAGGGCAACCTGGCACATAGACATCAACGGGAAGAAATTCATCAGCGCCAAGAACGATGCTATATTGATTTTCAAAGACAAAGGGTCCTCCGGAAATCGCACAGTTGCCTAGAGCCATTACCCATTTTGGTTCTGGCATCTGATCGTAAAGGGTCTTGATACCAGGCATCATTTTCTTAGTTATTGTACCGGCGACAATCATGACATCACTCTGTCTGGCGGAAGGGCGAAAGACCTCAGCACCAAACCGGGACATATCAAATCTTGCACATCCTGTTGCCATCATCTCAATGGCACAGCAAGCAATGCCGAATGTCAGGGGCCACAATGAGTTTGCCCTGCCGATATTTATCAGTTTATCAACGGCTGCGAATTGAACTATCGCCGATGGTACGTTTTTCTTTCCCACTTAAAGACTCCCTTGATCCATGCATAAACTACAGCGAGTGATAATATTCCGACAAAAAGAACTATTTCGATAAAATCACGTATAGAAGATGCAAAAATTGCATCATTGTATGCAACAGCAACCGGAAACAAGAAGAGAACATCTACATCGAAAGCTAAGAAGATGAGAGCATAAAGATAAAAGACAACTCCGTAACGAATCCAACTGTCACCAATAGGATCCATACCGCACTCAATAAACTGAAGTGATTTGTTGCTGATCTGCCGGGTCTCGAGGGGCATCAAAAGATAGACAATAGCAATAGGCCCAAGTGCGAAGGCTAACCCTCCAATTGTGAATGCTGCTATCCAGAGTACTTGTTCCGGGTACAGGAATGCAGTGAATTGTTCCATACTGATCCTTTGTTGAGGTGTATATGATTGTATTTTTAATAATACAATGCCACCATATTACATGATAGTTGGTTAACATTTTACACTGGTTAAATTCGCGACCTATCTTAAATAATTGTTATAAGCGTGTCAATAAGAAACTCATTTTCCCCCAACAGATTGTGGATCTTTGTTACACCTCTATTCACTCGAAATCCTTGATGTAAAAAGACTTGTTAAACTTCTTAAAAATGCTATATTGACACAAGAGACCTAAATAATCGAGATGCTAAATATCAGTAAAAGTGATCAGTAGTTTGGAGAGTCAACATGTCTATTACTTTGAGACAATTAGAAATATTTATAGCAGTTGCTGAGACGGCCCAGGTAACCAAGGCCAGTAAAAAGCTGTTTGTTACCCAATCTGCTGTCAGCATGGCTTTGGCGGAACTGGAAAACCAGTTAGGTGGCTCACTGTTTGACAGACACGGAAGGAGCCTTCTGCTTAATGCCCGGGGAAGGTTTCTTCTCCCCCTTTCAAAGGATATAACCTGTCAGGTAAGCAATATTGAAACCATCATGTCCGAGCGAAATGACAAGCTCGATGGCAGGATAGAGATAGTTGCAAGTACAACACTAGGTAATTACATACTGCCTTATCTTATTGGTGCTTTCAAGAAGGTACATCCAAACGTTCATGTTAACTTGTTGGTGTTCAATACAAGATATGCAGAAAAACTAGTTTTTGATAAAGAGGTAGATGTCGGTTTTGTGGAAGGACCTCTTACAGGTAGAGATGAAATTCAATGGAGACCATGGTTTGAAGACGAATTGGTAGTTCTCTGTGGCCCCACTGATCCACTGGCACATAATGAAGTCTTTGACATCAAAAACGATCTGGTTGGGAAAAAATGGATCATGCGTGAGAGTGGTTCCGGCACAGCTGCAACGATCAGTGAGAGGTTTGGTAAATATATGGATGATGTCAATGTCGTTATGGAAATGGGACATCCCGAGGCTGTAAAGCGCGCTGTCGAGTCCGGGGCCGGAATAACCTGCCTTTCGGCCCTGAGCATCTGTCGAGAGGCAGAGAATGGCTGGTTGAAGGGGCTTAAGATTGAAGGTCTTGACATGAAAAGGCAGCTGAGAATTATTCAGAGAAAAGATACAGAAATAAGCGAAGCTTTGACAGAATTTCTTTCCTTTTGTGATGTAATGACAATCTGTGATGATTCGAGTGTATGTCTCTCTTCTCCATGGAAACTGCAGTCATTGCTCGCAAGGCACTCTGCAATGAAAAAATAGAACCGGCAAGATAACGCTGATTCAAGCTGTAGAAGCTGAAAACGTTGAGACAGAAAAGCCTTCCATCATTGGAAGGCTTTTGAATTAAAAGATCACGGAAAGTTGTAGAGCACCTCTTTTAAAAATAAACCATGAGCTGGCGCAGTTGCGGCAGCTTTAGTTCTATTCCTTGCTTCCAAAATTTCTGAAAAATTCTCAACAGATAGCTTTTCACTTCCAACCTCAAGAAGTGTCCCAATGAGATTTCGAACCATGTTCCGCAAAAAGCCATTCCCTGTAAATTGGAAAATAAGATGAAAGGGTGGCCCTTCAATCAATTCTGCTTTGTAAATTGTCCTCACTGCGCCACGACCGGAAGAAATACTTTTATCCCTGGAGCCGGTATTTTCAAATGAACTAAAGTCATGGGTGCCTTCCAGCAATTTAAGACAATTCTCTATCGCTTGCACATTGAGTTTCCTGGTCACATGCACACTGTATAGCCTCAAGTGGGGTGGCTGGATCTTATCTGTAAAAATTATATATTGGTATCGTTTTGCAGTGGCGGAAAATCGAGCGTGAAAAGCAAGATCAACATTTTCGACATTTAGAATTCGGATTGAACCAGGGAGCATGGAATTTAAACTGCGAAGAAAGGCAGGACAGGAAATTGTTGATCTGGTCTCGAAATGGGCGACCATCCTTTCAGCATGAACGCCGGCATCTGTCCTGCCGGCACCATGCAGATCAATTTGCTCTTTGGTCATCAGGGTGAGACAGCTTTCAATCTCACCCTGAATGGTGCGTCCATGCCGTTGACGTTGCCAACCACTGAAATGAGTGCCATCATAACTGATAACCAGTTTGATGTTTCGAAGGTCAAGAGCCATCGCCCAAAACAAGCCAGTAATAAGTTTAATCTTAAGGAAATAGTGGGATGGTACTAAGTCCGGTGGTCTCTTTGAAACCGTACATCAGATTCATATTCTGTACCGCTTGTCCGGATGCACCTTTAACGATATTGTCTATTGTTGACATAATAATTATTCTGTTAGTCCTTGGGTCTATTTTATAGGAAATGTCGCAGTAATTGGAACCGCGAACGTATTGGGTTGCAGGAAATGAATCTTCTTTAAGCAATCGGACAAATGGTTCATTCTGGTAATGATTTGCATAAAGAGAATCTATTTGAGCACGATCAAAACCGGGTGCAAGTGCTGCATAAACTGTACTCAATATACCACGGGAAATAGGCAGCAGGTGAGGAGTAAAAGAGATAAGCACCTCAGTTCCCGCAAGAACAGAGAGTTCTTGTTCTATCTCCGGTATGTGGCGATGGGCTCTGCCAACCTTGTAGGGTTTAAAACCGTCATGAACCTCACAAAACAGAGATCCAATCTGAGCGGATCGGCCAGCACCCGATGTTCCCGACTTGGAGTCGGCAATTATGGAATACGGTTCAATGGCACCAGCTTTCAGTAATGGGGCAAGTCCCAGGATAATAGATGTCGGATAACAGCCAGGATTGGCAACCAGCCTGCAGCCCACAATATTCTTGCGGTAGAGTTCCGGAAGGCCATAAACTGCCTCGCTGAGTAATTGGCTGGCAGAGTGCGGTTGGTACCACTCTTCATATACAGCAACATCTCGAAGACGGAAATCAGCCGATAGATCGACAACTCTTTTACCTGCGGCCAACAGATCAGGTACCAGGTCCATCGCTGTTTTGTGAGGCACTGCGGTGAAAAAGAAGTCTGCTTTGCTGGATAGTTCTTCAATGGAAAGGTTTTCACAGATAATGTCGACTTTTCCTCTCAAGCTGGGAAAAACTTCTGAGAGCGGACGACCTGCATGTTGACGTGAGGTCGCAGCGGTAATTTGAACTTCAGAGTGATTGCAGAGTATTCTGGCAAGTTCGGCACCGGTATATCCAGAAGCACCTATAATTCCAACGTTTATCATGGTGGGCATCTCCTCGGAAAATATTGTTTCGTTCGAGCATCGTACAAAAAAAGGGGAATAACAGTTGAACTGTTATTCCCCTCAAAGCCAACAATGTATTCACCACAGTTCTCTGCGGTTCGCCAATTGTTCGGATAAAAAACGTTATCAGTGCAGTCTTAACGTTTAGAAAACTGGAATTTGGCGCGGGCGCCTTTCTGACCGTATTTTTTCCGCTCTTTCTCTCGAGGGTCACGGGTAAGCAGGCCGGACTGCTTTAACTGCAGTCTATTCTGGGGATTGGATTCAAGCAGCGCTTTTGAGATGCCGTGGGATAAAGCATCTACCTGGGCAGATTTTCCACCGCCTCGTAAAGTGGCAATAACATCAAACTGCTCAAGAGTTTCGGTAACTCTGAATGGTTTGACAATTTTCTGGCTTTTGAAAGTCTGACCAAAATATGCATCGGCTTCCAATTTATTGACTATTATCTTACCCGTTCCAGGAGTAAGCCATACTCTGGCCACTGCAGTCTTTCTTTTTCCTGTGGCATAAAAGCGATCTTGAGCCATATCTATATTCTCCAAGATTAAATATCTAATTCAGCAGGCTGTTGAGCTGCATGGGGATGGTTTTGTCCTGCATATACCTTGAGCTTTTTAAGTTGAGCCCGACCAAGTTTGTTTCTGGGAAGCATACCCTTCACGGCTTTGATGATAAGATCCGTAGGGTGTTTTGCCAAAAGTTCTTTAGCTGATGCCTCTTTGATTCCTCCCATGTAACCGGTGTGACGATAGTATTTCTTGTCGTCCATTTTGTTGCCGGTCAGGAGGATTTTTTCAGCGTTAGTAACGACGACAAAATCACCATTGTCAATAAAAGAGGAAAAAGTTGGTTTGTGTTTACCTCGCAACCTGGTGGCGATTTCTGATGCCAGACGGCCCAGAACCTTGTTCTCTGCGTCGACAACGTACCATTTTTTCTCGATCTCGTTGACTGGGGCAAGATAGGTTTTCATTATATCCCTCGAATGGTCGATCATTTAATAAAAAAAGGTCCGAACAGTGTCGAACCTTTTGTACATTATAGTGGAGCGGGAAACGAGATTCGAACTCGCGACGTCAACCTTGGCAAGGTTGCACTCTACCACTGAGTTATTCCCGCTCGTTTAGTTTTTTCGTGTCAAAACTGCGGTGTTTATACAAGGTCTGTAACTGGGTGTCAATCAAAAAATCAATTGGGTTAAGTCACTCATTATAATTATTTTCTTCTTGAAAGTCACGAAAAATAGAGATGGTTTTGTCAGTATATAGTATATTCTTGTAATTAATTATAATCTATGTTGACGGATTTCTTAAGGATATCCCCATGCCTCAGTGAGAGGCGAAGAGGTTTTTAATTTTTTGCGAGTAATATTATTATGCGAAACGTTCAGGAAAGGAAGGGTTTTGTCGCCAGAAAAACCGCCGAAACCGACATTGAGGTGGATTTTGATCTTGATGGTTCCGGCAAAAATGAAATCAAGACAGGAGTACCATTTTTAGATCACATGCTTACACTTTTCAGTGTTCATGGTTTTTTTGACCTTGTTGTCAAAGCCAAAGGTGATACGCAGGTGGATGACCATCATACGGTGGAGGATATTGGTATCTGTCTTGGTCAGGCAATAACCAGGGCTCTGGTTGATAAAGGTGGGATAGCTCGATATGGAAGTTGTTTCCTTCCAATGGATGAAACCCTTGTTCGGGTAGTTGTCGATATTTCAAATCGGCCTTTTTTGCACTATGATGCTGTTGTTTCTGAACAAAAACTTGGAAACTTTGATACAGCCCTTGCAAAAGAATTTTTTCGGGCGATTTGTCAACATGGTGGGCTTACCTTGCATATTGATCTTTTGCATGGTGAAAACGGCCATCATATTATTGAGGCTATCTTCAAAGGATTTGGACGCGCGATGAATAAAGCAACGAGCCAGATAGAATTAAAAGGGGCTCTCTCTTCCAAAGGAAGTTTGTGATATAAACTTAATTTATAATGGACCAAATTCAGCGCTATTTATAACCCATAGGTGCTTATGTGAAAAAGATATCAAGCTTGTTCTTTTTTTACTGCTGCTTCGTTCTTTTGCCATCTTCGTGTTCGACCCATACTGAAAAGGGTGAAAATATGCAAGGGCAGGTCCCTTTGGAACTATCCTGTATTGCAGTGCTTCCAGCTACTGCATCGGCCGGTGATGATAACACTCTTGTTTATGCGGAGGCGCAGTCGCTGGAAGAAGGTGCTGAACATGCCACTGCTGTTCTAAAAAATGAGTTGCAGGGAAAGCCAGGTGTCCAAGTCATTAATTCCAATCAATTGGCGGCTCTTGGTCCGGAAATCACAGGTGGAAGAACAGGTACTGTCACCGCTATTGGGAAAAAACTGAATTGTGGCGGTGTATTGATCACCACTGTGAATCAGTATCAGCGGCGAGAAGGCACAGAATATTCTGTTGACTCACCCGCTTCAGTGGAGTTTTCTATGGTGTTGAGATATTCCAAGAATGGTATCGTCCTCTGGACAACTGATTTTCGCGAAAAACAACAATCTTTTCTGAGCAATATTTTCACCTTTAGCAAAGCGAAAAAGAGAGGATTTAAATGGGTCAGCGCCGAGCAGCTCCTGGAGCAGGGAATTAAACAACGACTGAGTGAATGCCCGTATTTGAAATAGTAAGTTTTCCTTTTCAAGGAATCTGTTTTTTTGAATGATATTGTCCTTTTCTGCCCGCGGCACTGTGAAATCACAGTGCCGCGGGTTTTGTTGTCTCAACTTCCCTGTTTTTTGCTCTATCAGAAGCCCCCATTATAACTTATTATGAATACCGGATATAAATTGCCAACCAGATTAAACAGAAAAATTGGCCAGGCAATGCATGACTATTCCATGTTTTCTGAAGGTGACAGGGTGCTGATTGCCGTTTCAGGCGGGGTTGACAGCTTAACCCTTGCCTGTGTGCTTAAAATATGGCAAAAAAAGGCACCGATACATTTTGATCTTACTGTGCAATATATAGATCATGGTTTCTGGAAAAGGGAAAATGGTGCAGTTGATCCAAGTAAAGCTATTAGTAAGCAACTTCGGGAATTGTCCCTGGATTTTGAGGTAATAGATGAATGGACAATCAATGAAGCTAACAGAACCTGCTTTTTCTGCTCAAGAAACAGGCGTAGTCAACTTTTTGATATTGCCCGTAAAAAAAAGTATAACAAAATTGCTTTGGGGCATCATAAAGATGATCTTATTGAGACTTTCATGCTCAATGCAATGTACAGTGGAAATATTTCAACCATGGTGCCTAAACAGGATTTATTCAGTGGCACTCTTTCTATTGTACGACCACTGGCATACCTTGAAAAGTTCGAGGTTTGTGAGATTGCTGCCGGGTTCGACCTTGAGGTAGAAAAAAATCTCTGTCCACTGTCCGATGACACCAGGCGTGAAAAAGTACGAAGGGTGCTGCAGGCACTTTATCAGGATGAACCGGCGGCCAAGAAATCACTGTTCGCAGCGTTGTCAAATGTACGCAAAGATTATTTATTATGAAGACCCATGTAGAATGTCTTCCCTGTTTGCTGCGACAAGCACTCAGGGTGGCCCAGATCACAGAGTGTTCTGAAAAACAGCAACTCGATATTCTTCAGGCCGTGTCACTGGTTATTGCCGGACTGGATGTCATGAAAAGCCCACCAGCTAATGCTAGGCCGATTTACCACAAAATTGCTGAAATAACAGGTTGTGAAGATCCCTATTACGATAAAAAAAGAAAAAGCAATATTCAAGCAAAGAGGATAGTCCCCAGCTTACGACAGGAGATTCAGGGGACGGATCACGAACTTTTGTCCGCCGTTTGTTATGCAATTGCCGGAAATATCATCGACTACGGTGCCTCAGGCACTTTTGATATCGAAGCCGCTCTGGACCGAAGCCGTTCGGCGTCCTTTGTGGTAGACCATTTTTCAAAGTTCGCTAACGCTCTTCAACATCTTGCAATTGGGAGTAAGATACTCTACCTTGCCGACAACTGTGGTGAAATAATCTTTGATTCTCTGCTGGTCGGGTATCTTCACCGGCGTGGATTTGATATTACAATTGCTGTAAAAGAAGGACCAATTATCAATGATGCTCTCTTGGAAGATGCTCTTGAAGCAGGGTTAGACAAATTTGGTCGTATTATCACCAACGGCGGGAGATTTCCAGGCACGGAACTGGAGGAATGTTCCACTCAGTTTGTCGAAGTATTTAAAACCGCGGATTTGGTTATTTCCAAGGGGCAGGGTAATTTTGAGAGCTTATCCGAGGTGGAAAGGGATAATATTTTCTTTCTTCTGACTATAAAATGTAGGGTTGCCGCACGACATATGGCTGAGATCTGCGGAGTGGGCACAGGCAGGTTGAGAGGTAAAGGTGAAATGGCAGTATACTATTCCGGCTCCCGCAAAGCACGGGGATAAGTACCTTCACGAAATTCTTTCTTACTTTTTTCAGTGCCCCCTTGAGGGGGTGAAAAACAAGCAAGAAATTTATAAGGTACTCAAAAGAAAACTGAATTGGTGGTTACAATGAAAACACGCATTAAAAATATTCTGCAGGAAAAACCAATAGGACAGACGGTCTCAATTACCGGCTGGGTACGTACCAAAAGAGATACCGGCAGCTTTTCATTTGTCGAGGTGAATGATGGCTCCTGTCTGGCAAATCTGCAGATAATTGGCGACGAGAAGTTGGATAACTATGCCATTGATATCAAACAATTATCGACCGGATCCAGTGTCATGGTTGAAGGTGAACTCAAAGAATCGCCGGCTAAGGGCCAGGATGTTGAATTACATGCCTCTCGCTTCAGGGTCATCGGAAAAGCCGATCCTGAAACCTATCCGCTACAGAAAAAGCGTCATTCTTTTGAATTCCTGCGTGAACTTTCGCATCTTCGGCCAAGAACCAATGCTCTTGGCGCAGTCAGTCGTGTTCGCTCAAGACTTTCCTATGCGGTACATCAATTTTTTCAGGAAAGAGGTTTTATTCAGGTTCATACGCCTATAATAACCACAAGCGATTGTGAAGGTGCAGGCGAAATGTTCCAGGTAACTACCGGACAGGAAAAAACAAAAGCGGAAAACTTCTTCGGTCGCCCTGCCGGATTGACTGTGAGCGGTCAGCTTCAGGCCGAGGTATATGCACTTGCTCTAGGTGATGTGTATACCTTCGGTCCGACATTCAGAGCTGAAAATTCTAATACATCCAGACATTTATCTGAATTCTGGATGTTGGAGCCGGAAATGGCCTTCTGCGACCTGCATGGCAACATGGAAATTGCCGAGGAGATGCTCAAGTATCTTCTTAATGATGCAATGACCAATTGTTCTGAGGATATGCAGCTTTTTAATCAATTTATTGAAAAAGGATTGTTACAAAAATTGCAAGGGGTTGTAGATAAAAAATTCGCTCATATCACCTATACCGAGGCGGTAGAGACCCTTATAAAGGCAAAAAAGAAATTCGAATATCCTGTTGCCTGGGGACGAGATCTTCAGTCTGAACATGAGAGGCATCTCTCGGAAGATGTTTTTCAGTGTCCGATCATTGTCACCGATTACCCCGCGTCTATCAAACCCTTTTATATGCGGGTTAATGATGATAATAAAACAGTAGCTGCGATGGATATCCTTGTTCCCGGAATCGGAGAAATAGTTGGCGGAAGTCAACGGGAAGAAAGGTACGATGTTCTCGAAACTCGAATGATCGAGGCAGGAATAAAAATTGCGGACTACAACTGGTATATGGACCTTCGTCGATATGGATCCGTTCCCCATTCAGGTTTTGGTCTTGGTTTTGAGCGATTGGTTCAGTTTGTAACCGGCATGGCCAACATTCGTGAAGTTATCGCATTTCCAAGAACACCAGGTTCTGCGCCCTGTTAAAATATGAAATATGTCTGCGATAATTTGTGGAGGAAGGCGGTTGAGTAAGGGTCCCGGTGTACAAAAGATGTTTGACGCCATCGCTGGTCGTTATGATATTATGAACAGGGTGATGACTATGGGCCAGGACCAGAAATGGCGCAAGTTTGTAGTGAAAATGGCTGGCGATCCAGGTTGTGGTTTGACGCTTGATCTGGCAACCGGAACCGGCGATATCGGAGCCCTGATGATAGATACTCACTCGGCGGCAACAGTTGTGGGTGGTGATTTTTCGCTGAATATGTTGAAAGAAGCAAAAAAACGTTTTGCTGACAAGCGAATAAGTTGGCAGGCTTGTGACGCCAATATGCTGCCTTTTGATGATGATACTTTTGAGTCGGTGACCTTTGGTTATTTACTAAGAAATGTGGATGATGCCCTGCATGTGCTAAGAGAAGTGCACAGGGTATTAAAACCCGGAGGAAAAGTTGTTTGTCTGGACACAACTCCACCTGCCAGAAATTTACTCTATCCGTTTGTTCGAATTTATTTTCGGTATTGTATCCCCATTCTGGGCAGGTTTATTGCCGACGATAAGGCAGCGTATGCTTACCTTACCGGCTCAACAATGAATTTTTACAACGCTGAACAGCTGGCTCTCCTGTTCTCTGATGCCCGATTTCAAAATGTCGGCTATAAAAAATTTATGCTTGGAACCATAGGCGTTCATTGGGGACAAAAGTAATCGAAAATTAATCAATGACCTTTGGCACTGACGTTAAATTTTTTCAAGCGCATCTAAGGTGCGACTGTAATTGATCGTGGATCCGTTCATCTCGAACTGATTGGGTCTTACCTGATTACAGGGCAATCCGGCCAGCGTCAGCCCCAGATTCCCTGAAGGATCAAAGATGACGATATTTTTTATCAGTTGTGTGGTGGTTAGATCGCTGAGGATAGCAGAAAGAGTTCCCCCCTCCTTATCGCTCAGGGTATCAAAACGAATAAATGCAGGCCTGAATTTTTCATTAACCAGCTGTTTAAGGTCTTCTCCCCATTTCTCCTCACTTTCTTTGCTGCCGATGATAGCAGCGGCTTCTGAGATTTTATCCTGAATCTCAATTGTATCCCCAACCTGAATATTTCCTCCTTCGGTCACCACAGCGAAAATGCCTTCTCTGGGCATAACACAATCCCCGGCCTGATGGTAAATAGCACATCGAGCGTGACAGATTTTTCCCAACTGTGAAATGACGAGTTCCGAATCACCGATTATCACATGAGTTCCCACCTTGAGACTGGTCAGGTCAACTCCTTCGGTGGTTATGTTTTCGGCAAAATTTCCGGCAACCACGTCAAGACCCTTGGCTCGCATGGACTCAATGCTTTCCTCGGCCAGAAAACTAACCTGGCGGTGCCATTTACCGGCATGTGCATCTCCTTCCAGACCAAAATCTGCGATAAGGTTTGTGGAACTAATGTTTTTCTTTCGTATTCCTTTACGGTCGCTTATGGAGATGGCCTTTATCTTGAACAATTCATTGCCTCACTGTATTTCAGTTATCTGTTAATTGGTACCACAATGTATCTCAAAATAATATCCCGAATTTTGTAATTGTAAACCACAAAATCAGTAATTCTTCAGATCGCGCAGGCTTTGCAGATATTTTGTGAGAAAATATTATGGAACGGATAAGAAAAACCAGTTGTTGTTAAGCAGAAGTTTGAAGAATGGTTGTGGATCCTCCATTTGGATCAGATGGAGGTATGATTTAACAGCAAAACCAGTGGGATTGAGGCCCATATAAGTAACACTGATTGAATCTCCGGATTCCCATGGACCTACGTTGGTTGCTTTAATGATTTCCTCGCGTCGTTCTTTCGATAATACGCCCAGTTGGGTTGCGTGAGCGAGATATTCTTGTGCAGCATCAGTTAATTGGTCTTTTACATTTTTAGTATTGTGCTGAAAGACAGCATGGGCAATCTCATGGGCAATCGCACTGAAATAAAGCTCACTATCAAAAGGTTGATCGTACATTTGTGGAAATGAAATGCTCTTTAAAATTGAAGGAAAGGACGTCAGCAGAATGAGATCGCTTTGACGGTCATAACTTCCATAGGCTAAGTAGCCATGGTTGTTAATTATATTATCGACTATCTGAACTTTGATGATACGTTTTGGGTGTAATTTATAGAAGGACAAAAAAGAAATCGCCTCACTCGAGCCAGCGCAGATTTCTTTGATCATGGTGTTGTCAGGAGCTTTGATTTCGATAAAATTGAGGTTGGCACAGGTAAATTGTTGTGCCTCGGCAAAGCTGGCAGGTAATATCAATATGATGGAAAAAAAATAGAAAGAGGTTTTGATAAGACTAACCAGTATAATTGATCGCATGGCGTAAACCTCAATTGCCGGATTGAGGGATTGATTATGTAATGCTTGTTACATCTGGTCTGTACGTTTCTCATTCCTACATTAATCATCTCGCATACTACTGACTCATGTTTTTTTGAACAGCATTATTGTGTTGCTCTGAAAGCTCTTGAGCAATTTTTGCCTTGTCAATTGGAGTCTTGATACTCTGAACTGCCTCTTGGGCAATTTTGTCTGTGGTTTGTTCAATGCGGCCTTTTTCTGCTGGTTCGTCAGAGTTGGAACATGCTGAAAATAAGAATAAAAATATAAATGACCAGATGATTTTGCGGATTAACATGAGATTGGTCTCCCTCTTTTTTTTATGTGTAGAATTATTATGCCTTCCTAAAGACCAAATACTGGGTTTGTCTATTGGGTCGCAACATCAAACTTACTCCATCAAAAGGATAACCGAGGATTGGCCCTGTCAAACACTTCAACATATTTTTGGTAAAAGGTTTCGGTTCTGAGTCTGCTTGATCGGGACCTTGCCGTTTGGATGCTGTTTTCGGGAATCTTATTCTGCAAGTACCAGGCATTCGGGTCCATACAAAATTGTATCAACTCAAGGAGAGCATCCTCGGCATTACGGCATGGTTTTATCAGGTTGGGGATAAATATTGGACCATAACTGTTTCTTGCAATTTCAATAACTTGAGCATGCATGTGGGCCCAGAGATTATCCGGGTCAAGTAAAATTACCGGTGCCAGGGGATTTTCATGAAGTTTCATTGAGGTAATGGTAATGGCCAGTTCCTCAGCACTCCCGTAACCTCCAGTGTTGATAATCGGCAAGTTGCTCAGTTTTTGGAGATGATCCTGACGGGCCAGGCGGAGGCCCTCGCTGTATTTGATTAAACCGTCACAGGTAGTCAGAGAGAGTTGGTGTTCTCCCTCCAGGTCAATGGCAATGCCGACACTCATAATATCGTGCAGTCTGGCCAGATCGTTGGCTTCCTTCATGAGTCCAGGTCCACCACCATGGACTATACCCATCTCACTTCCGAATTTAACAGCGAGCTTGTTTATCAGATTTATGGTCAGTTTGTTATCCGCTTCCTTTGTGTGCGATCCGTAAAAAGCAAACCAATATCTGACTACATCGAAACGCTCCCTGTCATCCGGTTCTATAAAACAACCGTGATAAAAGGTAAAAAGTTTGTCGGTCTCTGCATCATAGCGCAGGAACTCACAGTCCGATGAGGCGGCGTGAGTGAACTTGATCATTTTCTTGACATAATCATCCTCAAAGGAGGGATTGCCTGTGTTTATCAAAAAGGTTCTGACCCCGCTGACTCTCAAAACATCGATTACTTCTGAAGAGGGAAAAGTGTCTCCGATAAAAACTCTGCTGTTGACACCCCCGAGTACAGAGAGTTTCTCAAGCGTTTTGGCAAAGTCTCCATTATCCTCTTTCAAAAGTGGAGGTGAGGGCTTCCGAATGGTGCTCTTCAGGACTGCATTTTTAATGATTTCCAGCTGGGCCTGACCTTCGGGGTCAAGAGCTCGAGCAATCTGGACAAAATTGTTCTTGTTTAGAATCATGCCCAAAGAGGAATCGTCAATAAATTGAAAGAGATTGCTCACCTCGGCAGTGGTTAAAAGATCGAAGAGCCGGTAGCCATTTTTCACCTTGTTTTTGATCAGAGGAACAGTCAGTGGGTTCCTGGCTCTGAAAAATCGAATCCTCACTTTAATCTGGTTAAGTGCCACTTCAGACTTCCCAAAATGGTAGAGTTCCACCTGACGGTCCCGAAAGGTTCGAAACGGATCAAGTACCCTGGCGGGAAGATGGATTATGCCACAATCTTCAGGAACGGTAACCGCATCGATAATGCCATAAATATCGCCGAGAGAAATTTTAATAGCACCGATAAAGAGTTCACCATGCCTCATGATGGTCTGGTCCAGCATGAGTGGAGTTTTGGACCGGATTTTAGCTAATGCCAGTCGACCCTTCTTGATAACATTGTTAACACTTGATTCATTCAATGCGTCTGGCTCGAAGCAATATTGATAGGGTTCCAGTTCTACAAGAATATAATCACTCTCCTTGCCGGTTACAGGATCGGTTTCCTGTTTGATTTCAAATCCCTCATAGTGGCCTTTGCCGTTTTTTCTGCCGACGAAAAGCCTTTTGTGAAGATAATGACGAACATCATGAATTCTCAACTCCGGATCCATTATAACGAGTCTGCCGATTTCATCTCCGATTTTAAAAAACTTAAGGGCATCACCTAATATTGGATTGAGATTTTGCAGCTTTCCTTCAAGATGAACATCGTGATTGTCAATCAAGGGTATTGTTTCAGGAGACAAAAGATCGGTTTTGATACCGATCTGGGCATTGCCGCTTCTCCCTGAGAAAATAAATGGTTTTTCTTCCTTGAGGGCACTTCTGATATAATCGGAAACATCGGGGAAGTAAAATCGTGCCTGGAGGATCTCCGTTCCTTCTATCTTGTCCAGAATGTCACTGATATACCCGTCCGGGCTTATGATTTGTGCGATTTCCATGGGGTTATTTTATCATACAGTTGATTGAATACAACAGGAGCTTGTTAAAATTTCGAAAAAATGTCACGGCAGTATATAATACATCATTCAAAAACTGCTATTATTGTCTGAGCGAGAAGGAAGTGAAATATATATTGAGAAATAAATTTCGTGAATCGATTCCAATATCCAGCACTTGAATCTTTAACCCCAGAAGGCAATTTCTTTTTGTTTAACAGTTATCCTGCGATTTCCTCTCCCGCTGTTTGATTAACAGGGCGGAGGAATTATAATAACACTCAGCTGGTTGTATCGAAATGAGGTATTGCAATTGTTTAGTTCTTACATAAGAGGATTGCCATGAAAATTGAAAAAATTCTGCTTCCCTTCGATGGTTCTGTTCATTCCATAAATGCTACCAGATATGCCCTTGATTTGGCCAAATTACTTGGTTCTCATGTCACTATTCTCAATTGTTATGAAAGTCGGGAATATCTACCGGAAGTTCCGGAGTTATTGATTGACGATATAAAATCAAATTTAAAAAATGAGGCTGAAAAAATATTGAAAAAAGCTGAGGGGATATTTGAGAGACAAGGGGTGGAGTATACAATTAAGACTATTGCAGGATCCCCCGGTTATGTGTTGGCTAATCTCGCGAAATCAAGAGAATATGATTTAATAATAATGGGATCACATGGTCACTCTGAAATTGCCGGCCTCTTCCTCGGCAGTGTTACGCATAAGGTGCTCAACACAATTTATTGCCCGGTTCTGGTTGTCCCTTAGCCTCACCTTAGTCTGCATTCGCGACATTTTTTTGAGTGCCTTACAAAAATCCTCAGAAGCGGCATGCAGGATTTTGTAATAAAAGTTATTGGTAAAACGGTCTTTGCAACCATATCTGTCAAAACCTCATTTCTCCAGCAAGAGCTTTAATGATTTCAGGTTCGTTGACTCAGAAATGGAATATCATGTTACTGACATTTCGTGTTTTAACATGTGAAAAGTCTTGCTCAAGCACTTGGTCGACGTATTGCACTATTGTTGCTGCTGATATTTTTAAAGAAGTGTCAAGCAAAGACTTGATAACACCCGACCCGAGCCTTCGGCCACCCCTGACAACAAGTTATGACGAATTCATCAATGTTAAAAGCATGGTAAAATATGGTATAATAACAATGAAGACATGATTTCCTTTTGGGAAGAGCTCGATGGCTGGGCACCAAACTACTTGCTTTATATCATGTCTGTTTTTTACTTAAAACGCATTTGGATACTCGTTTGCCGGATGATTTAATAATTCGGTCCTGGAAGGGTAAAAAACATATGGGAGGGACGCAGATGCTGGTGAAACAATGGATGACCAGGGATGTGATAACAGTAGGTGCGGACGAATCGATGCATGACGCAATCTATACGCTGGAGGAAAATCGAATTAGGTTGTTGCCTGTCATTGAAAACGGGCAAGTGGTAGGTATTATCAGTGATCGAGACCTGAAACAGGCCTCGCCATCCAAAGAAATAATTCAGGACATGGATGAGTTTGTGGATCTCATAGCCGAGATTCGGGTAAGAGATATCATGACCAAAAATCCGTATGTCACCTCAATAGACCATACTATCGAGGAAGCGGCGGCCATTCTTGTGACCCATAGAATTTCAGGTCTTCCAGTGATGGATAAAGACAATCAGCTGGTCGGGATTATCACCCGCACTGACATCTTTAAGATGCTTATAAAGTGTACCGGATTGATCAACAAAGGCGTACAGATTGGCCTGTGTTTGAAGGATAAACCTGGTGCTGAGATGGAGATAAAAAGGCTTATCAATAAATTTGGCGGACATACTGTCAGTACATTAAGTACCGATGAAGATGCGCCCTCCGGTCACCTCAACGTTTTTTTTCGAATTTATGAGATAGAAAAGGGGAAGCTCTCGCTCCTGACCGAAGCGATAAGAAAAAAAGCGACCCTGCTCTACCTGGTTGACTTTGAGCACAACGAACGAACGATCTATGAAATACCTAAAGAAATATGTTCGTGAAATGAATGCTTCATGACTCCTGGGGGTGGTGGCGGGGGTGGCTGATTACTTTTTTTGATACAGACCATTTTTAAGGATGCTCATCAAAGTGAGGGCAACAGTTCTCAGTTATTGACGTAAAAATGACCCGCTTGGACATTCTTTTTAGAGAAGCCTTTTTTCAAAAGAGGCGAAAACCACTCATTAGATTATCTGGATAATCGAGCCTGAAAGGAATTGACACAAAGTGTTAAGTACTTTTTTCTGTGATGGAAACAACGAACTTAGTGGGAAACGGGTGCTTGTGCATCGCGTGTTCTATATGATTCGAATGGTAGAAATATACTAATATCATTGCCGCTGATAGGTTACAGGAGGCTGTTATGACAACGTCTGCTACTCCCCAGGAAGGTAGGCCATTACCGGATCAACAAGACGAGGGAAAAAACCGCAGAGTAAAGGATCGCCGGCAAAAGCACAATGAGGGATACACGTACATCAGCATTGTTGGTTGGATATGCCGTCGAGAGAAAAAGCGTAGAAATATCAGTCAATCCGAAAAGTAAGTGTTCGATATTTATTGACTGAGTTCGATTGTATTCGGATACCATGCAAAGCCGGGGAAGGCTAAGTAGCGACTTTGAGGTTTTCATCGCCTTCTACCCGAAAACCGGGAGGCTAATTACGAAATGTTTACTCCCCAGCTACAAAAAACGATAAGTGCATGCAACGAAGTGTATTTAGGTAGCTGTTTTTAAAGCAACATATCTGTGTCGGAATCGACGTTTGTTATGCTGAAAGCCTTTTAGAAATTATTTGCAGCTTACACTGAAAGCACACAAAAAAAAGGGTTTTAAGCTATTGTTTTAGCTCAAAACCCTTGTTTTATTTATTGGTCGGGATGATAGGATTTGAACCTACGACCCCTTGTCCCCCAGATAATTATAGGCGTTTTTCACCTCTTTTCACACCCTATCAACACACCTCAAAAGATATTGACATTACGTAAAAAATAGCGTAATTTAGTAGTCATGCCTATTCACTGTTTTTCATCCCAAGTGAAGCATTTTTTGTACCCCATTTTGTACCCCGTTTTTAACCAATGAGGTGAATAATCCATGACACTTAGCGATTTTCATATCAAAAAATTGGCACCCAAAAAGGCCCGTTTTGAGTTGTCAGACGGAAAAGGCTTATCTCTCCGGGTTATGCCGACAGGTAAAAAAACATGGGTTTATCGGTACATGATTGACGGAAAAGCCCGGCGAATGACCCTAGGCACATATCCTGGCTTTATCACTTGTCAGGAGCACGAGAAAAACACTCTCTTGCCATGCAGGATGTGGAGAGCGGCATTGATCCCGGCCTACAAACAAAAAGAAGCCAAGGCAGCGAGCAAAAGCAGCTCCTAATGTGAATGACCTGCTTGAAGAGTTTTGGAATATTGAACTGAAGCACAAAAAATCAGGAAAAGATTCAAAACGGCTCATTGCAAAGGATGTTATACCCGCCTGGGGATAATCGTAAAGCCGTTTCTATTACCCGGCGTGATGCTGTTCTTCTTATTGATAAGGTACGAGAACGCGCACCAGTCACGGCAAACAGGCTGCAGACTGTTCTTGTCCGAATGTTCAATTTTGCTGCAGAGCGTGGAATATTGAAAGTTTCTCCTTTGGCTGGCATGAGAAAGAAATCAGAAAAGGCGCGGGAGCGTGTTTTAACCGATGAAGAAATAAAATTGCTATGGTCGGTTCTTGATCTGGATAATACTGAAAATGGATATTTTTAGAGTCTCAAAGCTGGCACTGAAGATGATCTTACTTACCGGACAAAGGCCAGGTGAGGTTGCGGAATGGCATGGGATGAAATCGACACTGAAGGATTCTGGAATATACCCGCAGAACGACGAAAAGGGAAAATATCGCAACGTGTCCCACTTTCAAGCATGGCCATGGAGATCATTGAACAGGCCCGTATCTATTCAGGAGAAACACCCTATGTGTTTACCTCTTCCCATAAAGAAAATGAGCCTATGACCTCACATGCACTTTCCAAGGCTATCTTGCGCCACTGGCAAGAGATTGGATTTAAAGAACAGTTTACACCCCATGATTTAAGGCGAACACTTAGAACCAGACTTGCAGAGATCGGCATTGATGATGTGGTGGCAGAACGTGTTCTTGGTCACAAGTTACAAGGTATCATGGCAGTTTATAACCGGCATGGTTACGACACTGAGAAGAGACAGGCTCTTGATAAGTGGGAAAGGAAATTGCGGAAGATTTTAGGAATTGAAGAAGAGACCAGCGGCAAGGTTATTCAGTTTAGCCGGTTTGCAAGAGGATAAACAAATTTTGCCGGGATAGGGTAGCTCCCGAACAGCCGTAAACCCTGCGGCCTTCCCGGTGATTTTTTTCCAGGGTATCTTTCAAGGGTGAAGATATGACATAACCTCGATTGTTTTACAAACTTTCGGAATTAGCAAAAAGATGGAATAAAACTGAAGATGAAATCTTGCATATAGCAGTGACTGGTCAACTAGTTTTATCGATGTGTCATTTTGGCGTGGTTGTTTCGTTTGTGATAACAAAATCAGCGAAGAGAATCGTTACATATCCAGGCGAAAATTACTGTTTTTCTGGTCTTTATGGTAGGATTCCCATTGAAAATATAAAATCTTTGTTGATATATGAAAACGATGAAGAGAGGCTTTCTAATTATGTTCTTAAACTTTTTATGGACGATGGGCGAACGGCGATCCTATATAAAGGAGAACTACTCACTAGGCATAAAATTTTAGCATCATATAATGAAGTCACGAGAATTGAGGGAATGTACCCGGAATTATTAAGAGGAAAACAACAGAAAGAAAATCAGGACAGTTTTCCCCAAAATGTAGAAGACGAATATATTTATACAAACAAAGAGATAGAAGCAGAATCGGGTCTTTCCTACAACACTTTCAAAAAATATGCTGAATCGGCAGGCATCAAGATTGAAAAGACGGAAGACAGTAAACCGAAAAGCAAGATCAAAAAAAGCGATATGAAGAGAGTCGTTAATTTTCGTAAAAATTTTTCAAAAAACAAAAAATAATTTTGAGACCTTTGAGACCGACTTTTGAGATGATCTCAAAATCTCAAAAAGTTCGCGCCCTGACTGACTTTTAAGTCTCTCAGGGCGTTTCTTTTTTTGAGACCTTTTATAGTCAGTTTTGAAACACTAAGTATCTGACATTACAGTATTTTAGTGTTGACACACCATGTATGTGGTGCATATTTCCAGCTATCAGAACAACACATGACTCAATCAGTTTACCTTTCGCGAAGATTGAGCAGGAAAATTATGAGATCAAGTAAAGAGAAACAAAAAGATGCGGCAGAATTTATAAGAGAGTTAGCACTAGCTAAACGGCAGAGGATTATCAGAAAACCTGAGCTGCAAAAAATGGTTAGTCTCTCAGATTCGACTATCTGGCGGATGGAACGAGAAGGTAGATTTCCTAAAATATTGCGCCTTGGTGGTAATTCTTACGGATGGTTTGAATCTGAAGTTTTAAATTGGATGGCTGACTTGGCCTCAGCGAGGTGACAGGTCTCTATGTTTTAGACAAGCGGCCCTTGTAACCGTACTAAATTTTAATTGCGAGATCACCCCAACGATAAAAATTAACCCATCCATTTTAAGTGTGATAAGCCTAAGTCAAAAAAACGGTTGGTACATTCTTCGTAGCGATGAAATGCCAGCCAGGGAGGCGAAAAGATGCAGAACTTAGCCTTTCGCTATGCCATCGAAGAGGACACCGACAATGAACAGGTGGAATTCTGCTCCGGTCGTGATCAGTATATTTCGATCAATAACAAAAATCAAGCACAAGCATATGATCGTATTAACTGGCGACAAATTGAAGCTATGGCGGAAAATCCGCCTTCAGTACCGAAATCGAAGCTCAATGGGCGATCTTTTCAACCTTGCCTTCACGAATCCATTCGATCCAACGGGAGCATGGACAGTTTGGTGCGGCATGGTTGGACATTGACGAGAACCAGACAGGCTTCGATCATGTTATCGAATCGATCAAGCGGATCTTACCGGAAACGAAATTCATAGCCTATCTGACAAAAAGCGCAACAACGGAAAATCAAAAGTGCCGGGTAATAATTCCTTATGACTAGCTTATGTCCTGGCGAAACTTATATCTTGCTGCAAAAAATCCTCAATGATCGAATTGAAAAAGCCGGAATAATTCCAGACCGAAAAACCGAAGCGGCCGGGCAGATATGCTATTTACCGAATCGTGGCGAACTCTATCAATACCATATCGAACCCGGCAACCCCTGTGAATGGCAAACTACTTTTCATGATGATCTGGCAGCAGAAAGGGAACGCATAAAAGCGGCTGAAATAGCCTTGGCAGCACGTAGGGAGCAATCCAGGCAAAGAGCTGTACAGCGGATGGAAAGCGGCACTATGAGCCCGATTGACGCATACAATGCAGCCTATTCTGTTGAAGATTGTCTTCTTGCCTATGGATATAAACAGTGCGGCAAAAACAGATACCTTTCTCCATTATCTCAAAGCGGATCACCTGGCGTATCTATCAAAGATGGCAAATGGATTTCCAGCCATGAATCAGACCGGGAAACAGTCGGCGTTTTCGGTGATGCTTTCGACCTCTTCACCTATTACGAGCATAGCGGCGACAGGACAGCGGCGTTAAAGGCAGCCGGGGAAATGTTCACAGTCAATGGCGTTTCACTTACCTTAGCCAATCAGAGGGCTTTCATGGAAGGACAACCACCACGGAACCCGGCGACCCATTACACAGCTGAAGATCTGAGCAGCGAAACCGGAACCGGCAACAGTAAACCCTGAAAATCTACTGGAGGCGTTTGTCGTGACACAAGAATACGCAGATAAACTTGGCAAGGAAGAATTTCTTTACCCGGACCTTTTAATAAAAAGCCATGTTGTGACGGTTATAGCGATGCCGGGCGGCGCGAAGACAACGTACTTTTATTATCAGGTTGCCCCCGAACTCGCAAAGAAAGGATTGAAGGTCTGGTATATCGATGCAGATTCACCTGCAAGCGACCACAAGCGGATGAAGGCAACGGCGGACCAGTATGGCTTCAAGTTTATCAATCCAGATGTCAATGCCGGAACCACTATGGACGGCCTTCTTAAAACGCTCAGAGATATTGCTGATTCACACGCTGACCTTTCCGGATGGGTTTTCATTATCGATACCTTGAAAAAGGTTGCCGACCTGATGTCAAGGGCAGCGTCAAAAACTTTTATCAGCTTGCTCGTAAACTTGCCAATTTGGGCGCAACAGTGGTTCTTCTCGGTCATGCGAACAAATACCGGGACAAGGAAGGAAACCTTGTCTTTGAGGGTACAGGAGATGTCAGGAGCGACACGGACGAGCTTATATACTTTGAACGTAAAACCAATCAGAACGGCGGAATTGATGTAACAACAGTTGTTGACCCTGACAGGGGGGCAAAGGTTCGAGGGCTTTTTAACCCCATTTCTTTTCACGTATCAGAATCTCGGGAGATCACCCACTACAAAAATGTTTTGCCGGTCATAGATAGAACGATCACAGCGACCCCGAAAGCAACAGATGAGGAAATAGTCGATGCAGCAAAGAAGTATCTTTTTGATAGAAACGAGCCGGTAGTTCAGCGGCAACTGGTACAGCATACGGCGGATATGGCCGGAACCGGGATGGAACGAACCAGACGAGTTTTAGTACAGAACTCTGAACCCCGCGATGGTCTTTCCCTGGCCGGTCTTCCTTTTTTGTATTCAGTCGGAGATAAAAACGCACACTTTTTTGAACTCCCAGAATGGAAAAAAGAAAATTCAGTTTCTCAGTAATGTGCGGGGGGGTATTCAGAGTATACTAATAATACTAAGATACTGAGAAACTGAGAAACACTGTATTTACTGGCCTACAGAGGGGATAATACCTATTTCAGTTTCTCAGTTTCTCAGTATTACCCCCCGCACATTTCCGAGAAACTAAACCGTTTTTATAATAAGACGCTTAGCAGAGAGGCTAAAATGACCGATTTAACAAACGCGGTTTTTTATCCAACCAGGTCCTATCAGTGCGTTCCTGCAGGATAGATGCACACAGGGACTCTTTGAAAGACAGCCCACCACATCCACAATATATCGCCGACGCTTTTCTACTGAGAGATGGCGCCATTGCAAGGGCAGATAGAGCAGTCGAGTCTTTAAACACAGTAGTGGATAAAGAAGACATTGATTAATGAGGTTCATTCGAAATGTCCACCAAAGCACAAATATCGCAAAAATTCACCCCCAGACAGCAACGTTTTGTTGATCTGGTGGCCGCCGGACGGACTCAGCGTCAAGCGGCTCTGGAAGTCGGAATATCCGAACATACTGGTAGTCGCTGGATGCAAGAGCCACGTTTTAAAAAGTTACTGCAAGAACGTTCTTGTGAATTATGGCGCGCTACTGAAAATGGCCTTACTGGAATCACCAATGAGGCCATACAAGCGCTATCTTCCATTCTGAGAAACGAAAATGCTGCAGAGGGTGCAAAGGTATCCGCCGCAAGAAGTGTGCTTGAATTTGCATTAAAATTCCGTGAATTGGGCACACTGGCTGAACGACTTGCAGAACTTGAAGACCGAGCTTTACAGGTGAAAGAAAGCTGAGCTGCATGGGGTGGCAATTTATTGAGAATCTCACAGATGATGAGATTGAAGCGATCCAAGGTTTTAAGCAAGAAATAGTATTATTGAGGAAGAGATTCAAATGAGTCAATTAAAAAGACGGATGATGAAACTTGAATTCGCAATTGGTAAACACCGAAAACTTACTGATGCGGACTATAAAAATTGCCGGGAATATGTCTGGGCAGGAACAGTGCCAGATCATCCAGAGTTGGCCCGTTTTGTAAAAGCAATAAGAAAGGATTGCTTAAATTTTCTTCGCAATCATGCAATAGATCGAGAGAACAGAAGGATAGTCCAAGATGATGGGATTATATGGGAGAATCTCACCGATGAGGAAATTGATTTCATTGAGTCCCAGAGAGGCATGATGTGAGATCGTTCATGGGGTTTTAAATTGAAGCTGGGCAAGACAACGTTGTCATCCCGAAAAACTATTTCCTTGTTCGACATTCTTAACATTGAAAGTCATATTTCCACCGTTGGGGCATCTCGCCCGAAATCAAACAGCATCTCCAGCGTTCTCTATTCACCATGGATGATAAATTTTTTTCAAAAAAACGTACTGCAAAATTGTTAAATTTTGCCTATATTTGTCCTATTGATTCTTCTTCTTTGTTGATCATTTTCCTGATCAGGAAATCGCTTATGTTTTGTTGATCACAAAAAGCAGATTCGATTTGATTATACTCAATCATGATCATATAGTTAAGTGCAGTTTTTGTTGATCATCTGTTGATCATAAAATACCGTATTGTTAAAATAAATGTTATTATATTATGTGTTTATGTTTGTTTTTTGATGATCACGATTTCTGTTGATCACTTTTTATGTATAATTCCAAGCAAAAATAATCCGTTTCTTTACTGAAGTGCCCTGCAAACATAATCTGGAAAAATTTCTACTACGAAAAAGGGTTTATTGTTACTTTGTTACGTGGAGGAAAGTACTATCGTGCACTCCGGGTGCGGTAAAATGGAGCAATTAAAATTATTGATGCTCAGTGAATTATCTCCATGATTGCTAATTATACGTTATTAAGCCGTTGATTACCCGACACAGCTTGATAGTCTGAAGTCTTGAAATGAACAACATTGCCAATAACGCAGTCTATTTGGTGTCGGCTAATCAACGTACTCCTTAATATTTAGGACAGCCCCTGGAATTATGTGTAGGGCAGAGTTACTGTCCCATTATTACCTGTTTTGTGTATGCATCGATCCGTAGTAACACAATTTACACATTTCCAAGGATTTAGAGCGTTGATATTGAATGTTGTCTTGCCGTTGTTATTTAGATTCTTTACTTCGTCAACCACGCAAAGAATTTCAGATCCAAACATTTCTGAATTATCAATCCTGAATGCCTGGGCTTTGCTAACAAATGGGGTATACCCATTTTCGAAACCGTATGACCAATAAAGCATATATCCATAGTCTGCCCGTATTTCACGCAGAAGTGTTGTATAAGCTCCCAATTGAATTAGATGGTTATTGTATGGCTCAGTAATAGACTTCGCATCACGTTTCTGGAAAGAAAACTTTTCCTCTACGACAAATCTAGTTCCATCAGTCTTTTCAAAAATATAATCTGGGCTCCCAACAATTGTGCCTGTCTCATCATAAAATGGTTTCAGTTCATTTTGATTGTGGCCATGAAAGACAAGTGTGGAGGTGAAAATGTCTTGTACTAGAGGCGCAATAGACAGCTTAACGTTATCGTCAAGAGAAAGTGACTCAAAATAGTTTGACTTCTTTTGTGTTGCGTAAAGATAAAACCCCTTCTTGGTTTCCTGCATTTCACGTGACAATAAAAGTTGCTTATCATGCATCAAACTACCAACATTTCCTAAACTCGTATTGCCAAAGTCATATGTCTCTTGTAGTGAATAGCTTGCAGGGCAAAATGTAAAATTTGAAAGAGCTGTGGCTGATATTTTATTAGTTCTGTTCCCAGTAGGTTTGGGGTACGAACGGAAGGCACGGAAGAAGAACCGGGCGGTGGGCCGGGCTCTCGTCGCGAAGGAGCTTGCTCGAATCGTTTACCATGTCCTCTCGAAGCGCGAGGACTTCAACCATCGCTTCAAAGGCACCCCGCTCCAGCGGCGGAAGAAGCAGGAGTGGCCACGTCGGTCAAGCCCGGGCAGCTAACTGGATCGGCTTTCGCCGAGGACCGCCCCGTTTGATTGGGAAGGCCGACGTCGAGCCGCCGGACGTATCTGGGACCGCTCCGAGGAGCGACCGCTGAATGAGCAGCGGCGAGCCCGAAATGGTGTTTGGACGCCACTCCACGTCCGATCCGATACCCACTCCGGTCAGGGCCAGACCTGCTGTCGCTCGCGGGATCAGGAAGCGTCGCACGATCGAAAGGCGAATCAGAATCTCTGATTGCGCGCAGGGTCATCGTGCTCCTTGACTGGGGACTTGTTAATGGTGTTATCTGCTGGCCCCCCATAGTAGGTCGGCCTGTTCAGTCCGACGGCACCCGCTTCTTCTTGGTCCCAAAGCCGGCCTTCTGAACTGCCGCCCAAGCTAGAAACGGACTGATGACTGCGCCAATGGCGACATAGCCAAGCATCTCAAGAAAGCTCGGCGGTCGCCCGTTCTGCAGATCGGTCACGACTCCGATTGCGGCCATGGCAATGGTCCCCGCCGCCCACAGCACGACCCAAGACGTCTTCTTCGACAGTTCCCGGTTCAGCATGATCAAGCCTTTCTCGCTCACGGGGCTTGCAGATAACGTTTCCAGGTGAGCGACCCCGCTTCCGCCACCTCACCAGGCGCCGCTCCCTTCCCGAAACTACCCGCAGCCCCGATCGGCACCATGTTCTTGAGCGGGGTACTCCGAAGCGACCGAAGGGAGCGCAGGCGCTCACCGGTTATTATCTGAAGCCCCGTTCCCACCCGCCCGATCTGCTGGACCCTGCGGCGGCTCGCTCGAAAGTGGCTGATTCACGAGATCCCAGGCCACGTCAATGAGTTCCACATTGAACCAGCGGTTGAACTCCTTCCAGTCCCGGTTCTTCGGCCATAACGCCGGCTCCGTATACCAGCTGTCCAGAGCGATCTCGAACATCAGATCGAAATTGTCCCGGATCCACGCTTCCGAATCCGGGGTCATATCGAACTGCGGGATCAGGAACGCCTCCACCGCCTTCCCCGCGACCTCCTCACTCACTGGCGGTCCCGGTCCCGGATCCGCTTCCCGCACCCAGTCGACGAACGGCTGCTTCGGCCGCAGCACGACGAGGCCACGATTCAGGAACCAGATTTCCCCACCGTCAGTCTCAGCCATCCGCTTTCCTAAGGGGTTTCAGATAACGTTTCCAGGTTGGCGACCCGCCGCGCCACACCCTCCAGCGCGCGAGCACCTTCGAACCTGCACTCCCATCACCAGCTTCCAGGCGGCCGCGGCGGGTTCTCCGGAGCTCGCGTAGCGAGCGGAGGCGCCAACCGTTTGTTATACGCCGGGTGAACCCCTTCCCGACCCTCCCGCCTCCCCCGAAGGGCCGATCTACAGCGCCTCCTGGGCTGCGATTCCCAGCGCAGCTCACAGTAGAATTCCGACTGTGCCACGGGGCGCTCGGTTATCTCCTTCGAGATAGGACGGGCCTCGTTCCGGAAGTAGAACTGGAAACCGTTGCCCCGATCCCCGACCCCGTCCGGCCCCTCGACAACCCTTCCTACGAAGTGGAACCACCCTCCGTAGGAGTGCCTCCCGTTTTCAAGCCGTGCGTTGTGATAGACCTCGACTTCCGAAACCGGCGGGATTTCCAGCTCACCGAGCAGTTCCATGAACTCGCGCGGGAACGCTTCGGAACGCATTGCGACGAAGTTCTGGCAGGGCAGGCACCCACAGCTCTCAGGGCCCCGATACTGAGCTCGCTTCAACGCTTCTGTCGTGGCACCGGCGTCGTGCTCCACGCGCCAACCATTGAGAACGTACTCAGTCACCGCACCCCCCAATACTCGTTCACCTGGCGTATAA
>CAVPXO010000002.1:0-237674 GCA_963709755.1 uncultured delta proteobacterium | reverse complement strand
TTATTCTATATGTTTTTTAGCTGTCTGGATGGCGAATTCCTTATCTTTGGTAAACAACCACCATTTCATTTCCGAAGAATGTATACCGGCCTTTTTGTCCTGGCCTCTACTGTAATACCAGTGTCCAAATTGCTCGACCGTGGCGAAGGGATGATTTTCCGTGCAGAACAGCCCGCAGGGATTTTTTTCCTCGTAAAAAATTGTCTTATCCGGATCTTCAGCATATAACATTTTTTTTGGTATTTCTATATGAGAGACATCTCCTTCCTCCTTCTCCTTTTCATCCAGCCAATCCGATATCTTCATTTTCATTTTCCTTTTGCAAGATGAATCATTTGATGAACGAATGTATTCCAATAGAATAATGTAGGCATTGGATCGCAACTCTGAAAGCCGATTTTTTTTACCTAACCGACTTGTTCTCTCGCTAATAAAGTCATACTTTGATGATATTCAATAGAAGTCGTTGCGAAATCTGACCCTCAATACCTGTAAAATCGCAGTACCATCTTTTTTATAAACAGAATTAACAGGTTCCATGTGATTATCCATTCAAAAGGAGATTATATGAAATCAAAGTGCATACTGCTCAGCTGTGTCTTGATAAATCTTATCAGGCTGTTCCCATGATGCGGAACTGCCGTTTTCAGCCGGCGTCGGACCCGATCCTGTTCTGCCGCCCCCTCCGAAGGTCCTGATACCTACTGTGAATCTCGCTCCTGCAAAGGGATGGTCGAATGGCCGGAAGCCTTTGGCCGCGGAAGGATTGACAGTTGCCTCCTATGCCGATGGCTTTGATCACCCGCGCTGGATTTTTGTGCTTCCCGATGGGGATGCGCTGGTAGCCGAAACGAATACTCCTCCCAGGCCTAAGCCAAAAGGGATCAAGAGCTGGCTTATGAGGAAGGCTATGAAAGAGGTTGGTGCCGCCGGCCCCAGCGCAAACCGTATTTCGCTCTTGCGGGACAGCGACGGTGACGGCAAAGTTGATTTCCGTTGTGTTTTCCTGGCCGGGCTGAACTCACCGTTCGGGATGGAGCTGGTTGGCAATGATTTTTATGTAGCCAACACTGATTCCGTATGGCGCTTTCCTTACCATCAAGGACAGACTGCGATTAACGAACCGGGCGAAAAGATCATGGATCTGCCGGCAGGTCCTGTCAATTATCACTGGACGCGCAATATAATCGCCGACCGGAACGGTAAAATGCTCTACATCACTGTCGGTTCAAACAGTAATGTGGCCGAAAAAGGCATCGACAAGGAGGAGGGCAGGGCAGCTATCTGGCAATACAACCTTGAAACCGGCAAAAAACGAATTTTCGCCTCCGGTCTGCGAAACCCAAATGGCCTGGTCTGGGAACCGGAAACTGGAGAATTGTGGACAACGGTTAACGAGCGAGACGAATTAGGCAGTGATCTTGTCCCGGATTTTCTGACATCGGTGCGGGAAAATGGCTTTTATGGATGGCCCTACAGCTATTTCGGTCAACATGTTGATCCGAGGGTTGAGCCGCAGCGTCCCGACCTGGTTGAAAAAGCCATAGTTCCTGATTATGCCCTTGGAACGCACACCTCCTCTCTCGGCCTTGCCTCTTCCAGGGGTGCGGTCCTGCCCCGCCGATTTGAAAAAGGAATGTTCGTGGGACAGCATGGATCTTGGAACAGGGAACCTCCCAGTGGCTATAAGGTTATATTCGTACCATTTAAACAGGGAAAGCCGAGCGGGTATCCTCTTGATGTCCTGACTGGCTTTCTTAGCGAGAAAGGTGAGGCGCTGGGCCGGCCGGTTGGTGTTGCTATCGATAAACAGGGAGCACTGCTCGTGGTTGATGATGTCGGCAATATGGTATGGCGGGTTACCGAAAAGAAAGAGTAAATCGGTTCATTGCCGATAGAATTTTCAACTCATTGATATTCCTTAGAGAAACGTGGAGGGTGTTGGTAAGCTATGAATATTCTGACGCTATTTTCCCAAGACAGGAGCGAGTCAGGTGTCATGCGAAAAATCATTGGTGTGATGAGAGGAGCATTATTTATTAGCCAGATAATCATTCTCGCCAATCTGCTGTTGGCTTCGGAAGTCGACGCTGATTATCGGTTTTCACTGGAGGATGTGGCGGCCAAAGCACAGGATGAGGCAAGCAGGTCATATTCCGAACCTAAGGAGACCGTTCCGGATTTTTTGCTCAAGCTGACCTATGATCAATGGCGTGATATCCGCTTTAAAGGAGAACATACTCTTTGGCGAGCGGAAAATTTGCCCTTCCAGGTGCAGTTTTTTTATCCGGGATTTTACTATAACCGTACGGAACGAATAAATATAATCGATGAGGATGGCATAAAAATATTTCCTTTTTCTCCGGATCTCTTTGATTACGGGGCAAACCAATTTAAAGAAAAAACTCCTTCGGATCTGGGTTTTGCAGGAATCAGAATTCTTTATCCATTGAATAAAAAGGATCAACTGGATGATGTTGCGGTTTTTCTCGGTGCAAGTTATTTCCGGGCAGTGGCTAAGAATCAAGCGTATGGCCTTTCTGCAAGAGGTTTGGCCATCGATACCGGCCAGGATTCAGGAGAAGAATTTCCTTTTTTCAAGGAATTCTGGATAGAGAAACCAAAGGCCGATGCAAAAAACATTACCATCTATGCCCAGCTTGACAGCAAAAGGATCACCGGGGCGTATCGATTCTCTATCAATCCCGGAAAGACAACTGATATGCAGGTGGAGGGCCAACTTTTTCGACGTGAGGATATACAAAAAATCGGCATCGCACCCTTGACCAGTATGTTTTTTTATGGCGAAAACAGCAACCAGCGGCCGGTCGACGATTTTCGCCCCGAAGTACATGATTCCGATGGCTTAGGTATTGTTAACGGTTCGGGCGAAGTGATATGGCGTCCGCTCATTAATCCAGAGCATCTCTTTATCAACTCCTTCCAGACAAACGAAATTACCGCTTTTGGGCTGCTGCAGCGAGATGGAAATTTCGATCATTATCAGGATCAGGAAACCAGGTATGATTCGCGGCCCAGTGCACTGGTCGTGCCTGAAGGTGATTGGGGGGCAGGTCATGTCGAGCTGGTTCAGATTCCCTCAAACGAGGAAAAAAATGACAATATCGTGGCGTATTGGATATTTGATCAGCTACCGGCAAAAGATCAGCCGATCGTCTTCAAATATACCCTGAGCTGGTATACCCCGACCGAAGAGCCGCATGGCCTGGGACGAGTTATTGCCACACGAAACGCGGCCGGAAAATCTGATGATTTGCGCAAGGTAATAGTTGATTTTAAAGGCGGTATCCTCGATACATTGCCTGCGCAATTGCCAAGTGAGGCTCCGATTGAAGCAAACATCAACGTCAGCGATGATGGTGAGATCATTGAGCATCAATTATACAGAATCGAACCCACTGCCAGTTGGCGACTGGTCTTCCAGGTAAGGCGAAAGAATAACGAATCACTTGCGGAATCTCTTGTTCTCCCGGTCATAAACCGGCCTCCCCTCGAGCTGCGGGCATATCTTACCCAGGGCAAAACCATACTCACTGAAACCTGGAGTTACGCGCTATGGCCTTAAGAGTGATGACTAATGCAGAGCATGGCGAGCAAAATGAATGATCTCGATCACTGGCAGGATGCGCAGGACAGAGTTCTGCTCTATCTGAAAAAACTGGGGATTCCCGCAATACGCAGCCTTGAAATTGCGAATAATGCACTAAGGCAAGCGATCGCCGACCAACAGGCCGGCAGTTCAGAAATACCGGTCCAGCTGGTTATGCGTGCCTTTCATGAAATCATACGTACTGACAGGAGTCTTTTGAACAGCAGCGTATATAAAGATTACCCTGTTGTTTTTTCCCGCTGGAACCAGGGGAAATTTGTGACATCATCCGAGACCGGGAAAGAATCCGGCACAGACCTTGATTTGTCTGCTTCTCCCCCGATAAATCGAGGATGCATGGTGATAAGGAAGTTATGAGAAATCCATCTCAACATGAAAGAGAATGGGGGACAATTGCTTACCAGCGAAGAATCATGCTGTTTGTTCTCATCTCGTCCAGCACCCTGATAGCAAGTGGCTTTATGGCCCATATACTCCCCTATCAGGGGCGGACAGGTGTGGAGATGACACTGGTATTCTTTTTTGGCCTGCTGTTTGCCTGGATTTCCATTGGTTTTTGGACGGCACTGCTCGGCTTTTTCATCCTCTGGCGGGGTTATGACCATTTCACGATAACCGATACGATAACGGATACTGCCGGCAGTGTGTTTCCCCCGGATGTGGAAAAACGACGAACTGCTCTTCTGATCCCTGTCTATAATGAAAACCCGGCGAGAGTAATAGCAGGCCTCAGGGCCACCTACCTTTCCCTCGTCTCTATCAATCATAATGAGAATTTCGACTTTTTTATTCTCAGTGACACAACTGACCCTGACCTGTGGATTGAAGAGGAAATTGCCTGGGCAAGGCTCTGTGTAGAGGTGAATGGCTTTGGGCATATTTTTTATCGTCATCGCCACCCGAACATTAAACGCAAAAGCGGTAACATCGCTGATTTTTGCAGGAGATGGGGAAAAAACTATCCTTATATGCTTGTCCTTGACGCCGACAGCGTGATGACGGGACGTACAGTCGTCCGGATGGTACAAATAATGAACCGTAACCCTCGGATAGGGATACTCCAGACACCGCCTCTGGCTGTGGGGAGGCAATCCCTTCTTGCCCGTCTGCAGCAATTCGCCGGTCATCTCTATGGGCCGATGTTTTCTGCGGGCCTGCATTACTGGCAGCTTGGCGACGCCCAATATTGGGGGCATAACGCGATTATCCGGATCACCCCTTTTATGAAACACTGTGGCCTGCCCAGACTTTCCGGAAAACCGCCTTTGGGTGGCGACATCCTGAGCCATGATTTCGTTGAAGCCGCGCTGATGCGAGGTGCGGGCTGGGAAGTATGGCTGGCCTACGACCTAAGCGGAAGCTGGGAAGAGCCGCCTCCGACCCTGATTGACGAACTGGCACGCGATCGGCGATGGTGCCAGGGAAACATCCAGCACCTGCGCCTTTTGCTGGTAAAAAGAATATTTCCCACGCATCGGATGCTTTTTCTTAACGGAGCGATGGCATATGGTTCGGCCCTTCTCTGGTTCCTGTTCCTGAGTATCAGCAGCGTCGAGGCAGTTTCCCAGGCGATAATCGGTCCTGAATATTTTTCCGTGAAAGGAGGTCTTTTCCCGGACTGGCCGATATGGAATCTGTGGTGGGCCCTCAATCTGCTGATATCAACCTTCATCATTCTGCTGCTGCCCAAATTACTCAGTGTCGTTCTTATCGTATTCAAACAAAAAAGAGCCGACGCCTTTGGTGGTCCTTTTCAACTACTCCTGAGTACCTGCGCTGAAGTGCTCGCCTCGACGCTTCTTGCTCCGCTGAGAATGCTGGCCCACAGTAAATTTGTCTTCCTGACTCTTTTGGGGCGGAACATTCCCTGGAATCCGCCGCCACGTGAGGATAATGATACCAGCTGGGGAGTTGCCTTCCGGTTTCATGGCTGGGGCATGCTTCTCGCCCTGGTTTGGGGCGGAATTCTCTTTGTCGTCAATCGACCCTTTTTCTGGTGGCTGGTTCCGGTTCTGGTTCCCCTGATATTTGCGGTGCCGATCTCTGTCTGGTCCAGCAGGGTGACCATGGGACAAAAGACGCGAAAGCGGGGATTATTTGTCATTCCCGAAGAACTTTCCCCACCTTCGGAGCTGGTAATGGCGGGCGCTTCCGGACAGGAGGTACCTGACAACGACCATTCGCTTCCAGAGGGAGTAAATGGATTTGTCCAGGCGGTGGTTGATCCTCTGGTAAACAGCATACATCTGGCTTTTCGAAGACAAAAAGGAAAAATGACGGAAAAACTTTCCGAATCTCGACAACAATTGCTCCTGAAAGCATTATCCGGCGGCCCTGGCAATCTTCTGCCGAAAGAAAAAATGGAGATACTTAGAGACCCTGCTTGTCTTGCCAGGCTGCATCTGCAGGTCTGGGAACTTCCCGGCGGGGAGGCCGCCCGGAAATGGGGAACTAATGGCGGAGGATGATTTTGAGCTTGGCTTCCATTTTGTCGTGATGGCTGCCGTGCCAGTAAATTTTACCGCAACCGGAACATTGTTTGAACTGGTGATAATATTTTTTGGTGAGCGGCAGGAGGCGGTCGATTATGGCCTCCTTTTCAACCTCGACCAGCTGGCTATTGCAGGCGATGCAGCGGGAAAATGGCCGAAGCTGGTTCTGCAGCCCATAGAGATAGACTATTTCCCTGAGTTGTTGATCCGGTTCTTCGCTTCGGACCAGGTGACCGAAAATCAGCTTACGCTGTTTGAGCAGCTCCCTGTTGCGTGTGAGAAGTATGCGTCCTTCCCCGACAGCTTTCTGAATTATGTCGGTATCGGCACTATCGGGGCCGACAGCTTCCGCATCGCAGCCGACCATTCGCAGCAGCCCTCCAAGCCTGCCGACATTGATATCGACCAGAAAGATGCAGGTCGCAAGAGGAACCGGTCGAAGCGTCGTGGCCACTGTCGGCGGCAGGGCGGGAGAGAGCGGATGAATTTCAAAATGTTCGCCGTCTTCTGCAATTTTCTCAAAAGTCTGTTCTTGTCCATCAAGCAAAATCCTGCCGATTTCAGTATGGGGAAGACCAAGACTTTCGAGAATGTCCTTGATTGAGGCCCGACGGGATAAAGGATAGGTGATTGTTCCGTCCACAGCTGGAATTCTACGTATAAGATCAAGCGTATTTCCCCGCAGGGTCAGAAAAAGACGGGCAAAGGGATCAGAAGTGTCCATCGGATTCAAGTCGACAGTCGTTTAGCCAGAAGAGACCATATCCCGGCGACTGACAGCAGCGATCCACCTGCAAGATTAAAACGCCTCTGGGCACGGGATGAGCTGAACAGCCGGCGGGCGGAAGAGGCAAACACGGCGTAAAGTGTTGCATTGATAGTCGCCAAAACAATGAAGGTAAGAGCCAACAGCCACAGTTGCGGGGCGACGCGGCTGGTATGATCAATGAAATGTGGCAGAAAAGCGATGAAGAACATGATGCTCTTCGGATTCAGGGTAGTTACCAGGTAGGTATTGGCAAATATTCTCCAGGTTGAATTCAGGCGCTTCGGGGACAATAACTCAGCCCGGCCACAATCTGCACACAGCAATCTGATGCCCAGGTAGAGCAGATACAGGCCGCCGATGATCTTGATCACCGTAAACCAGAACACTGAAGTGGCGAGCAGGGCACCAAGCCCGAGCAGGGAAAAGACCAGGGCCGTTGAATCGCCAAGGGCGACTGCCGCGACCAGAGGTATGTTTGCCCTGCGACCATGGGAGATCGAATAACTGATGACGGTGAGAATGGTCGGTCCGGGAATAACCAGAACAATGGTGGAGGCAGCGATAAAAGCCAGCCAGATTTCAAATGCCATGGGTGACTCCTTGGTGGGTGGATTGCCTTTTACCTTACATCAAACAAAACTATAACGCTGTTTTTTCTTTTCTCCATTTTCACTTACACTTTGAGCCCACATAAAGAAGGAAGAACAAAATGATCCGGCATACTCCTCAAATAGAAATAGGCACATCGGGATACCAATACGATCACTGGCGGGGAAACTTTTACCCGGATAATCTTAAAAAAGTGGACTGGCTCGCCTTTTATTGCGACCATTTCACCACGGTCGAAATTAACAATACCTTTTATCATCTGCCTCAACCCGAGACTTTTTTGAAATGGCGGGAAATGACTCCGACCGGCTTCTGTTTTGCTGTCAAGTTCAGCCGTTACGGTACTCATATGAAAAAACTTAAGGATCCAAAGCAGATTCTCGAAAATTTTATCGGTGCAGCCTCGACCTTGGAAGGCAAGCTGGGTCCTATACTGGTCCAACTTCCGCCACACTGGAGGGTTAATGCGGAAAGGCTGGATCAATTTCTGGAAGAAGCTCCCGAAAAGCTTCGCTTTGCCGTAGAATTCCGAGATCCTTCCTGGCTGATTGATGAGGTGTATAGTGTTCTGGAAAAACACGGTGCTGCACTCTGCGTGCATGACCTGATTGACGACCACCCGGACAGGGTTACTGCAGACTGGGTCTATTATCGATTCCACGGCAACAACTATGGAGGAGATTATTCTCATCAGAAACTCAGCGCAACGGCTGATACCTTGATTGCGCACCATGCCGCCGGACGTGATGTCTACAGCTATTTCAATAATGATCTTGGTGGCCATGCGATACACAACGCCCTGGATCTGCGAAAGTACGTGGACGACAGGCTCTGAAACGGATGCCTTTTGTCAATGGGCCTGATAAAAAAGAGTGGTCCTGATGTGTATTGTGAATTGTAAAATATAACAAATTAATGCAGGCTTACACGTTTGGTGAAAATGCTCTGAAAGAACAGTGCCTGAACTCTTTACGCAAACTTCCCCACGTTGGGACGGTGTGCTTGGAAAGTACTTGCCCATATGATTCGAGTAAGGTAGTTTATCGCGCATCGAGGTGATAGTATTGCTCGGAAGTCTGAAAAGACTTCTTGTATAATATTTCATCTGCCAACAAGTGGATCGCTCAAATTTTAGAAGTATTAATGTGAAAAAAAAAGATGTTCCTCAATACTGCGGCTTGCTGTCGGGTAATCGTGAAGTCAATTACGCAGTCGATCAAGACGGCCGATACACACTTGAATCGAGTAGAGGCTGGGAGGCAAAGAATATTGCCCTGCGCCAGGCCTGGGAAGCTATTGCCGACCAGTTATATGCCGTGGTTGCCGAGATTAAGGCCGGCAGGAAGAGCCCGCTGGCTTATCATATGGTCAAAAACCAGATGGATCCGGCGTTGCTTTGTCAGTATTCCGGCGTTGCCCGCTGGCGTGTAAAGCGTCATCTGAAGCCGGCGGTTTTCGTTCAGCTTGATTCGGTTGCTTTACTCCCCTATGCCAGACTGTTTGGTATCAGTGTCGAGGAACTCCGCATTGTACCGGACGACCTTGTTTCACCTCTGGCTGAACTCGATCAAGCTGAGGCAGATAATTCGTGAAGATAGATTTTCCCCATCGGCAATTTGCCCATTGCGAGAGCGGTGTGACCGCTAACCTGCTTAACCACCATGGGTTGAGCTGTTCCGAGGCAATGGCGTTTGGTATCGGTGGTGGATTATTTTTTGCCTATGTCCCATTTGTGAAGATAAATTTCTTACCGTTGACGACTTTTCGTATTGGGCCGGGCAGTATCTTTAGCAAAGCGACCAGGCGGCTCGGGATCGAAGTGAAAAAAAAGAAGTTCAGCAGTCCGGAGACAGCAGAAAGAGAACTTGATCGACTACTCGAAGCAGGGTGTCCGGTTGGTGCTCAGACCGGGGTATTCTGGTTACCTTTTTTTCCTCCGGCCTATCGGTTTCATTTCAATGCTCATAATCTGGTCGTCATCGGTAAAGAGGGTGATGATTATCTGATCAGTGACCCTATCTTCGAAAAAACAGTACGTTGTCCTGCAGCCGATCTGCGTAAAGCCCGTTTTGCCATGGGTGCACTGGCTCCGAAGGGAAAAATTTACTACATTGAAAAAATGCCGGATCAATATGATTTGCGGCAAGCTGTTGAATCCGGAATCCGCGATGTTTGCCGGGTTATGCTGAACGTCCCGATACCGCTGATAGGAGTGCGGGGAATCCGTCTCCTGGCACGGCAATTGGCGAAATGGCCGGACAGGCTCGGTGAGAAAAGGACACTTTTGCATCTTGGTCACGTCATCCGTATGCAGGAGGAAATCGGTACCGGCGGCGCCGGTTTTCGTTTCATATATGCCGCTTTTTTACAGGAAGCGGCAGGAGTGCTGGGAAACGATGAACTGCTTGATCTCTCAAGACGCTGCACCGAAATTGGTGACAGTTGGCGTGAATTCGCTTTGATCGCTTCAAGGGTTTGTAAAGGGAGATCGACGATGCAGCATTCTTTTGATGACCTTTCCGCGTTGCTTTTTCGGTGTGCTGCAAAAGAAAAAGAGCTTTTTAAAGATCTGCAGTCGGCGATCGTCCATTGACTGATATGAGCGAGAACCGATGACACTATCCACCACCGAGAGCGTACTTTTTGTCGAGGATCTGGTTAAGAGCTATCCCCGTGCCAAACGTCCGTCGCTTGATGGCCTGAACCTGAAAGTTGCCCGCGGCAGCATTTTCGGCTTGCTTGGTCCAAACGGGGCGGGGAAGACAACGACGATCTCGATTTTGTGTACCCTGCTGCGACCGACTTCCGGCAAAGTGACTGTTCTCGGAAATGATGTTGTACAACATGCGGCCACTGTTCGCCGTTCGATTGGTTTCGTGCCACAGGAGATAGCGCTTTATCCAAGCCTCACGGCGCGTGAGAACCTGCGCTATTTCGCTCATATTCTGCGTATTTCCGGGCGGCGTATTGAAGAACGGGTCAATGAATGTCTTGAGCTGGTCGGCTTGACCACTTGCGCCGATCAGCGAATCGCGACCTATTCCGGGGGGATGAAACGCCGGGCGAATTTGGCGGTCGGGGTGCTGCATGAACCCGAAATCCTCTTTCTCGATGAACCGACAGTCGGTATTGACGCACAATCACGCAATCTAATTTTCGAGCGTCTTACGGAATTGCAGCGTACCGGGATGACACTGTTTTACACAACTCACTACCTGGAAGAAGCGCAGCAGCTTTGCGATCAAATAGCGATTATCGATGCAGGCAAAGTAATCGCCTGTGGTGCACCTTTGCAATTGGTGGGCGATTCCGTCAATTGTCAAAATCTTGAACAAGTGTTCCTGTCAATGACCGGGAAACAATTACGCGATTAAAGCAGAACCATATGTTGTTACTGGTAAACATCAAGAAAGAACTTCTACTGCTCAGTCGAGATCGTGCTGGTCTTCTGGTACTCTTTGTTATGCCGATGTTGCTGGTGTTGGTGTTGTCGCTCATCCAGGACAACCTGTTTCGCGCCACAGGGGAGACAGCGACCCGAGCACTTTTTGTCAATCTCGACGAGGGAGAGCTGGGAACGGAATTAGCTGCCAGGCTGGAGGATACCGGAGCTCTTGAACTGGTAGAGGAAATTAATGGCGGGAAGGTCAATGCCGAGATGGCCAGGCAAACAGTTCTCAGCGGTGACTTTCAGTTTGCGATAATTGTCCCTTCAGGTTTCAGTGCTGAAATCAGTGCTGCCGCAGAAGCATCGGTGCGGGCAGCATTTAATAAAGAGAAAAGCACCCCGTCGATAAGCCGGTTGACAATTTATTTTGATCCTGCCGTGCGTGGTGTTTATCGCACAGCAGTCACCAGTGCCCTGCAAAGAGGCGTTCTCGGTCTGGAAATAGGCAAAAAAAGCGAAGCCTTTGGGCGGTTGCTGCCAAAAGAAATTCAGCGCAGCATGGATGAGCAACTGGCCGTATATGGAGCAGGTGGACTGCAGCTGCAGATACCGCAACCCGGTTCTGACTGGGCCAGGCAACCGTTGATTGAACTGAGCGAGGAATCGGCCTATCCTGAGAAATATGCAACATTGCCGACCTCGGTACAGCAAAATGTCCCGGCCTGGACTCTTTTCGGCATGTTCTTTATTGTAATTCCACTGGCAGGAACACTCATTCGTGAACGTCAGGAGGGGACCATGATCCGGCTGATGACCATGCCGGTGGGCAATGTCAGTTTACTGCTTGGCAAGGTTTTCGCCTATCTGGTCATCTGTCTGGTGCAGTTCAGTCTGATGTTGATGGTCGGAAAATTTATCCTGCCGCTTCTCGGCACGCCGGTTCTCGAACTCGGCACTGCACCGCTTGCCTTGCTGGTTGTGGCGGTGAGCGCCGCGCTGGCTGCCTGTGGATACGGAATTCTTGTGGGAGTGCTGGCGCGGAGTTACGATCAGGCTTCAAGCTTTGGTGCGGTATCCGTGGTGATTGCGGCGGCGATGGGTGGAGTGATGGTTCCAGTCTATGTAATGCCGCGAGTGATGCAGGACATCAGCATCATTTCACCGCTCGGTTGGGGACTTGATGCGTTCCTCGATATCTTTGTTCGAGACGGGAACCTGATCAGTGTGCTGCCCCGTGTTGCTGCTTTGGTGGGATTCTTTCTGGTGTGCATAACCTTCGCTCTGCTTGTCTTTCGACACTGGCGGCGGGGTATGTAATGTGATCGACGTGTGACAAGTATGGATGGAGTAAGAAATATGAACGACAGTCTGGAACGTGAGTTGATAGCTTTGGTAATTGACGTCTGTAATGTTGTGGACGTCCTGCCGGAAGATGTCCCTTTGGACGTCCCTCTGATTGGCCCGGATTCACCATTGGGCCTTGATTCCCTGGATGCACTCGAAGTGGTGGTGGCGGTACAGAAGAACTATGATGTGCGGATCGGCGGCGAAGATTCCAGCCGGGAGGTTCTGCAGTCTTTCACGGTCCTGGCTGATTATATTCGGCTGAAGCAGGAAGCGGATGCCTGATTTGTCATGGCAAGTGAGTTGAATTTTCCCGAGAAAACGAATGAAATGGCCAAGACTCTTCGAAATTGAAGACCAAAGATGGCTGCCGCGGGTGTTTCGTGACCAGATTACGGATGCCCTGAGATATTTCATCGTTGAGATGAAAATATATGACCCTATTATACCGGAATTTCTTTGGGTCATGCAAAAATCGAAGACGAAGAATGTCATTGATTTGTGTTCAGGAGGAACAGGACCCTGGGAATACCTGATCAATGCAATCTCAAACCCTGAAGAGAGTGTCACAGGTATTACACTGACGGATTTATATCCTAACGAAAAAGCCATGAAGGGTCTGTCTGAGAGTCATCCTCTTTTTAAATATAAAGCCGATTCGGTCAACGCTCTCTGTATTGATGAGGAGTTGGAAGGGGTTCGGACTTTGTTCTCCAGTTTCCATCATTTTGATAAAGCCGAAGCGACCTCGATCATACAGGATGCCGTTGATAAACAAATGCCTGTTTGTGTTTTTGAATTTACCCAGCGGCGGGTGAGAAATTTTTTTATTACGCCGATCTTTGTGATTCGTTTATTTATAAAGCTTTTGTCTGTAAGACCATTAACCATATCAAGGCTGTTATTTTCCTATCTTATACCAATAGTCCCAATGATATACCTATGGGACAGTTCTGTTTCCCATCTGCGAAGCTATTCACAACAGGAATTAAGAGAGATTCTGGATAATGTGGACAATTCGAACTCGTTTACCTGGGAAATAGGAGAAACAGGTTCCCCCAGAACTCCTCTGAAAAATACCTTCCTCATTGGCTATCCCAAGAAAAAGAAGCAGGAAAAAACGATTTCGGATTGAGGTGTCAGACTACGGTCAACTGCATATAGCACATCGAGAAACGACCACTTTCCGGGATGAAGCAGAGCAACTTTTGCCCCTCTTTCAACCGCCCGGAATGAAACAGTTCTTCGAGAATAATATATATTGAAGCTGATCCGGTATTCCCCTTGGTTGTCAGATTGGTGAACCAGCGCTCAAAGGGAAGGCAAAAGCCAATCTCATCCATTCGCTGCTGCAGGGCAGAGCGAAAATAATCGGAAGAATAGTGGGGTATGAACCAGTCGATATCATCCGCATTCAGTTTGTATTTTTCTATCAGACCCGGCAGGGTGCGTTCGACGGCAGTTGTGATAATCTCTCCATTGAGTAATTTCACGTCCTGTTTGATAAGAAAACTGCTGGTTGTCAATGCCTGCACAAGAGATGATTGTTCTCGCCAGCCGCAGAGGGAGCCATCTGCCCTCTTAGTTGCTCCCGCGTACATACAGGTTTCCATTTCACCTGCAAATGAGAGCAGATCAATCCAGTCGATACGAAGAGACGGCCTTGTTTCTGACGGCTTGTTAGAAAGAAAGGCGGCGCCGGCTCCGTCTGAGAGCATCCAGCGTAAAAAATCGGCTTCAAAGGCTATGGCCGGCTGTTCTTCAATTTGGGCCGCTTTCTCCAGATCGGCCGGCCCGCAGAAACTTGCTCGCATGTATGAGGAGACCAGCTCTGAGCCGGTCGCGACAGCGTTGCAGGTCTGGCCTGAGGCAACACTCATCCAGGCGTATTTCATGGCACTCATTCCGGCGGTACAGATCCCGGCAGCGCTCATCACTTCGCAGGGCTTTCCCTTTAATTCACCATGTACCATCGACCCATGCCCGGGCATCATCTGGTCGGGGGTCGAGGTGCCACAGCAGAGACATTCAATCTGGTCCGGACTGAAATCGGCTGTAGGTTTCAAGTGCCGGATCGCCTCGGCTGTTAACTCGGCATTGGTATGGGTTGTTGCACCTGTCTTCGGATCGATGGCGTAGTAGCGGCTTTCTATGCGGTTATTTCGCAGAATAATCTTTCGAGTCCGTGAGGGGAGCTGATTAACCATCCCGAGAAGCTCTTCCATTTCTTCATTTGTAACAGGAGCGTTTGGCAGGAAGGCTGCAACGTCGGTGATATAAACGGTCATGTGTAACCTTTAAACGAAAAATTAAGCAATGTAGTGACTTTCGCAGATTGTTCCTCTTGTTTTTTATAAACAAAAACAATCTGTAAATCACTAAACTTTTGCCGATTGATGCCCTTCTGCCAGCAGTGTCGCGTAACGACGGTAGAATGTCTCTTCAGGAAGCCGGGTCGGAAGTACCGCGTTGGTCAAAGTATAATAATCGAGGTCATGAATAACTATATTATCAAACAGTTGCCGATAGAGTCGGGTGCCTGGCAGCGGAGTGAGGACCGTGTGCATAGGAAGATCGATTTTTTGCCTTTTGACAAAGTCACCCAGTTTATCGAATTGCTGCTCGGTATAATCGGGAGAGATAATGAAATCACCGACAATAGTCAGCCCGAGTTGGTGCAGGATCTCAATTGCCTGCAGGTTAATTTGGGCGCTGCTTTCTTTGTTCATGGCACCGAGAGCTGTATCGTCGATCTCTTCAAAACCAATCACCACCGCGCGCAGACCGATCTCTTTCCAACGTTGAAGCAGTTGTGGATGCCGCACCACTGTATCGGAGCGAACATCTGCCAGGAATTGTTTTTTTATTCCGGCGGCTTCAATTGCCTCGGCCAGTTTCAGTGCATGGCCTGGGCTGCCGAAGGTGTTGGCGTCAACTAAACGGATCACCGGGCTTTTCAGGTTGTGAATGTCACGGACAACTGTTTCTGTCGTTGCAGTCAGATATTTGCCACCCGTCAGTGGTCCGATACAGCAGAAAGAGCAGTCATAGGGGCAGCCTGCTGCCGAGACAACAAAGCCGAGTTCCAGACCCAGGGTTTCCAGGGTGTATTGGGGGCGATATCGCTCGACCAAATCGTAACGGGGAGGTTGTTGTTCAGGGAGATCATTGCGGCTGAATATCCGGGGCCGGTATGAGAGAGATGTTCCCGGACTGGTATGGGCAACTCCCGGAATAATATGATTGAAAACATTGGAAGACAAGGCATCTGCCAATTCAGAAAAGCTTTGCTTGCCAAGACCGATGACAATCCAATCGATCATATCCCGGTTGAAAAATTCAGCATCATTTGAGGCATGAACGCCGCCAACCACTATAATCGTCTGAAGACTTTTCCTGACCTCACCGGCTAACTTCAGAACTGTCTGTGCTTCGCAGGTCATGGCCGTAAGGGCCACAAGTTCAGGTTTGAATGAGTTCAACTCCTGTTGCAGCCCGTCCGGATCGACCTTAAGGTCAAGAATGCGGACCTCATGGTCGCCGAGGTTGCCGGCCAATACTTCAAGCGCCAGCGGTTCACCACGAAAAATCTGCTTCATGGAGGTGATGCCATACTGTTCTTCAGGTATGGAGCGGCCAGAATTCGGGGGATTGATGAGAAGGATTTTCATGATTAAGAAACTAAAAGGACTGGTAGTTGATATTATTTTATGATATTAACTAGATACTCTTATTTATATGAGTCTTGCTGCAATATTGGCCATAATTAACAGAAAACCAAAAAAGCAGCCAAACTTGAGAATTTTTACATGTTTATCGGTTAAATCGTTCCATCTTTTTGGTTTGAATATTCCTGTTGATAGAGTTAAAAATACAAGTGCCAATATTGAATAAGCGACAACAACGCCCATTTGTTTCTGTCTCCTTTTTTGCAGTGAGTAAAAGTGCAGCAGAACAAAAATTGTTCTTTTTGTTCTTATACCAGGCCGCAGTACATTAATGCATTGACTTAATAGCTCTGCTGCCGGAGCACTGCTCATCTTGACAACAAAACTCTATTATGATGTACTAAATTTACTTACAGACGACCTTAAATAATTATTTTTTACCAAACCTTTTTCTTGAAAAGACATGAACTATTGTTCCTATTGTGCTGCCCCGGTAAAATTGGAAATCCCGCCAGATGATAATCGGATGCGCTATGTCTGCACTTCCTGCCGTCGTATTCATTATAAAAATCCCAAAATGGTTGTTGGATGTATACCTGTCTGGGATGATAAAATTCTACTTTGCAATAGAAATATTGAACCAAGGAAGGGGTATTGGACGCTGCCTGCGGGATATCTTGAATGCAATGAATCAACCAAGGAGGGTGCAGTGCGCGAAACATTGGAAGAAACCGGTGCCCTGGTTGTAGGGTTGCGACCATACCGCCTCTTTGATATCGTTCATATAGATCAGATTTACTTCATATTTCTTGCCTGGCTCAAGAGCACGGAATTTCATGCAACAGAAGAGAGTACAGAGGTCAGGTTGTTTGAAGAAATGGATATTCCCTGGTCTGCTATTGCCTTTCCTGTTATCAAAAAGATATTACAGCATTACTTTAAAAGCCGACTGGAAAATGATTTTTCCTTCCAACATGAGCAATTGACTGAAAAATTAAAGAAAAACTGCTAAAAAAGAGAAAGCGAAACTTTTCGCATGTCGAATGAAATTTCGTCCGCATTGCTCTCCAGCCAAGGTTGCGTGTATTCGGGAAGCGAAGCAGAATAGCTGAGATTTTGCAGGACAATTGGACGAATTTTATCCTCCGTGTTTCATGTATATCTGCAAGTGATTATCCTATAAAACTGGTAGATTTCCAGTTTAGAAAAGCACTTGTAGGACTTGGTTCAAAAAAATAAAGACAAGAGAGGTATTCATGCTCAAAGCTCAAGATATTATGACAAAAGATGTTATTTCTGTAACTCCTGCGACAACAGTGACAGAACTGGCATTGCTTCTGGCATCCAATAATATAAGCGGTGCTCCCGTACTTGATTCATCTGGTACTCTTCTTGGTGTGGTTACGGAAAGTGATTTGATCGATCAGAAAAAAAAGATTCATATTCCCACAGTGGTCACTATTCTTGATTCTGTTTTTTATCTTGAAAATCCGGATAAAATGGAAAAGGAAATAAAAAAAATTGCCGGTTCAAAGGTTGCCGATATTTATTCCAAGAATCCACGTACTGTTAATGAGGATACCTTAATTGACGAAATAGCAACTATTATGTCAGAAAGAAATATCCATACTCTACCGGTAATGAGAGGTGATGCGCTGGTAGGTGTGATAGGGAAAAGGGATATCATCAAGACACTGATTTCCTGATCTTATTTACCTTATGGAGTATGAAGAAGAGTTTCTTTAATTTGTACTCCTTCATTGATATCAGCGAGATCGACAATCTCGCCAATGACCCGTCTCCTCCCGCCTTGTAATGAAACCCGCCAACCCCGTAAGAAGTGAAAACCTTTACACAGGACAAGGCGCAGATGTGTATTTTCCGATTGAAAAAGAAAAGAGATGCAATATAGTTGCACTGTCTGAGGAAGCCTGTCAAGGCTGATGAATTGAATTTCAATACTGCCTGAAAATATTCTAAAATGATGAAATTAAAAATTTTTATCTTTAAATTCAGTATCTTGTTTTTATTTTCTCATGTGCCTTTTTGTCTTGGTATGGATAAACCTGTCGTTTTTGTAAGTATTGTTCCGCAGAAGTTTTTTGTGCAACAGATTAGCGGGGAAAATGTCAAAGTAGAGGTGATGGTACAACCGGGGGCCAGTCCGGCAACCTATGAACCCAAACCATCCCAAATGGCAAAATTGTCCAGCTGTGCTGCCTATTTTTCCATCGGTGTTCCTTTTGAAAAAGCCTGGCTTGGCAAGATCAGTGCTGTAAACCCAACGATGAAAATTGTCCGGACAGACAGGGATATAGAAAAAATTGCCATGGCTCGGCATCACCATGAAGGCGTGGCGGAAGAGAACCATCATGATGAACACATCATCCTTGATCCGCATATCTGGTTATCTCCGGCTTTGGTGAAAAAACAGGCGGCAGTGATCCTCGAGGGATTGACGGCAATTGTTCCTGGGCAGGCCAAAGATTTTAAAGAAAATTACCGTATTTTCCTTGGTAAAATCGACGCACTGGATGCTTCATTAAAATCTCTGCTTAAAGGCAGGCAAGGAACGCAGTTCATGGTTTTCCATCCATCATGGGGCTATTTTGCGAAAGAATATGGTCTTGAACAGGTACCGATTGAAATAGAAGGCAAAGCTCCCAAACCGGCGCAACTGACAGAGATTATACGTCAGGCTAAAGAGGATGATATCCATGTCATTTTTGTGCAGCCACAGTTCTCTCGGAAAAGTGCCGAGGTAGTGGCCGCGGAGATCCATGGCAAATTGATATTCATTGATCCTCTTGCCGAGAACTGGTTAGCAAACTTACAAGAAGTGGCAGAAAAAATTAAACTGGCTGTAAAGTGAGGTTTTGTGGGAATGACTACTCCGATTGTGCAAATCGATGGACTCTATTTTTATTACAAAGAGCAGGAAATATTAAAAGATATAAACCTTACTGTCAATAAAGGTGATTTCGTCTCAATTATCGGCCCAAACGGAGGAGGAAAAACAACCCTGCTCAAATTGATTCTTGGTCTTCTCACACCCTCAAGAGGTTCAGTAAAGATTAAAGGTCTGGTCCCGGCAAAAAACGGTACGGTTGTCGGTTATGTGCCTCAGATTATCAACCATAATCTTAATTTCCCGGCCAGTGCCCTGGATGTCGTACTGATGGGCAAATATAATCCGAAGAAACGTTTCACATTCCAGAATAAACGAAAAGACCGCCAGGAAGCCCTCAATGCTCTGGGACAAATAGGCATGGCCGACCACGCCGGGCGAAAGATCTCTGATCTCTCCGGAGGGCAACGGCAGCGCGTGCTGATTGCAAGGGCCTTAGTGACCGATCCTGAACTTCTTGTGCTCGATGAACCGACAGCGAGTCTGGACACCAAGGGACAGACTGATTTTTTCAAGCTGCTGAAGGAACTCAACCGAAAACTTACAATTCTGGTGGTAAGTCATGATCTGTTGATTGTGTCCGCTTATGCCAAGTCGATTGCCTGTGTCAATAAACGATTACACTACCATCAGACTGTCGGCACTACCGGCGAACTTATGGAAGCCTTTTATTCCTGCTCCGTGGAAGAGGTCTGTCCGGTAGAACATGTTTTAAGAGGGGTGCAGATTAAACCCGCACCGGAGACTGCACAAAATGATTGAAGCGCTTCAGTTTGAGTTTATGCAGAATGCCCTGGCTGCCGGTATACTGGCGAGTATTATCTGCGGTATCATCGGCACGTTGATCGTTGTCAATCGACTGGTTTTTCTCTCCGGCGGTATTGCCCACAGCGCCTATGGCGGAATAGGTCTGGCATTTTACTTCGGTTGGCCGTACATGGTCGGGGCGATTGGTTTTGCGCTTTTTTCGGCGATGATAATGGCTGCCGTTTCATTGAAGGCGAGGCATCGCGCAGACACCATAATAGGGGTGATGTGGGCGATGGGGATGGCCTTTGGAATCCTGCTTCTTGACCTTACCCCAGGTTATAACGTCGACCTGATGAGCTATCTCTTTGGATCAATATTAAGCGTGCCGCAATCGGATCTCATCACCATGGCGGTTATCGGGTTTGTCATCCTTGGACTTATAGCCATCTTTTTCCGGGATCTTCTGGCCATGTCCTATGATGAGGAATTTGCCCAAATCAGGGGAGTACCTGTCAAATTGCTCTATTTCATGTTGATTGGTATCGTCGCCGTGACTGTAGTAATGGTCGTTCAGGTAGTGGGGTTGATTCTGGTAATTGCTCTCCTTACCATCCCACCGTTCATAGCTGAAAAATACACCAAATCAATGATTTCCATGATGATTGTATCCTGCTTCCTCGGCATGTTTTTTACCACGGGTGGCTTGTGGTTGTCCTACACCTTTGATATGACCTCCGGGGCAGCAATTATCTTTCTGGCAGGAACTGTTTTTTTTCTCTCTCTAGCAATTGATAATCTGCTGCTTAGAAGAAAAAAACGGCTGACAGGCAACCTCCTCTTTTAAAATTTACATCTGATTATGTGTCAATTTTGTAATTATGAAAATATCCTGAGGTCGGTTGGTCTTGATGTAACTGTCAACCGTGTCCATGTTTTGGAAGCCATCGGCAGTAATAACTATCCTCTCACCGCGATGGATGTCTTTAATATTGTTGATCGAACACAACCTATTAATCGTGTCACAGTCTATCGGATTCTCGATGTGCTGGTGGAGAAAAAAGTTCTTGAACGACTCAATGTCGGTAGTCGGGCTGCCTATTACGGCCTGGCTCCAAATGAACACCACGCCCCTCATCCCCATTTCTACTGCACCCATTGTGGTCAGATGGATTGTTTGAATTCAGAATCTATTAATATAAACACCGAGAAGTTAAGAAAAACTTTTGCGGGTGAGATTAAAAAAATTGAAGTCCGGGTGGATGGAATCTGCAAAAACTGTTTAAAGCAGCAGGAAAATTGATTTTCGATAAGTACTTTGAGATTGGCTGTTTAGGCTGTCTCGGTGGAATCTTTTTCGAAGACCTGGTCCCTGGCATGGGTTTTAGCGATCAGCATGTAGATAGAGGGAATGACGAAAAGTGTAAACATGGTTCCGATGGCCATACCGCCTACCAGCACGAGACCTATTGAATTTCGGGCAGCAGCCCCTGCACCGGTTACCAGTGTTAATGGAAAATGGCCGGCGATGGTGGCCCCTGTGGTCATTAAAATAGGGCGCAGCCGCGTTATGGCCGCTTCGTGTACGGCTTCGCGTTTGCTGTGCCCCTGCAGCTGAAGTTTATTGGCAAATTCCACTATTAAGATCCCGTTTTTGGAGACCAAGCCAACCAGTGTGACCAGTCCTACCTGGGAGTAGATGTTCATGGTGGTTGTCCAGCCATGGGTCCAGAATGGAACGTTGGGATCAGGCATTTTGAGGAAGGTGAAGATCATGGCCCCGAACATGGCCAGAGGGACGGATCCGGCCAGGATCACGAAAGGATCACGAAAACTGTTGAATTGCGCTGCCAGTACCAAAAAAATCAGGATTACCGCTAACCCGAAGGCCTGGATAAATTTATTTCCTTCAACACGTAACTGTCGTGATTCACCTGTATAATCTATAACGTATCCCTTTGGCAGGATCTTGGCTGCCTCACTTTCCAAAAAACGAAGAGCCTCATCCAGGGGGCGCACGGCCACCCCGCTGATCTTAACCGCATTAAGTTGCTGAAAACGGTTCAGGGAGCGAGGTACGGTGCTATTCTTGATAGTGGCGACGGTGCTGAGAGGGATCAATTTACCATTGTTGCCTGTGATATAGATGTCGCGCAGTTGATCCGGGTTGAGGCGATCGATTCGCTGAATCTGGGGAATAACTTTGTAGCTGCGGCCACCAATATTAAAGCGGTTGACGAAATTACCGCCAACCATCGCAGTCAGGTCGGCACCAACCAGTTGCAGGTTGAGACCCAAATCGGCGACTTTGTCTCGATCAATCACCAGCTCGGACTCTGGTTGATCAATCTTTACATCGATAAGAGGCGGAAAGGCAAACATGCCACTTTTTGAGGCTGCCTGCTGGATCTGATCGGCAAAACTCAGGATCTGTTGAGGTTCGGCCGTGGAGGCCAGTATAAACTCCACCGGAAACTGCCCGCCACCGGGAAGTGCCGGCGGGGTTATAGGGAACATACGAATGCCTGGAATATTATGCAGTTTTTGCTGTACTTCAGGCATGATTTGAAAAATATTACGATCACGTTCCTGCCATGGTTTTACTACCATGCCACCGAAGCCGGAAGAGGGCATTGTTATCTGAAAGACAAACTGGGTTTCCGGAACGCTGAGAAAAGCCTTATTGACTGCTTCTGCAAAATGGCTGGTTTGATCGAGAGTCGAATTAGCGGCAGCATCAAGGATACCGAAAATGACCCCTTGGTCTTCAGCAGGAGCCAGCTCCCTGGCTGACATGGTGAACATGGGGATGGTCAGGATGCTCAACAAAAACCATAAAATGTAAACTGCCGGTCGGGAATCGAGTGTCTTGTTGAGTAATCTTCCGTACAACGTACGGATTTTTTTGAAATCTCGTTCTATTTTTCCGGCAAAGCCACGTTCTGTCATGCCTGCTCTAAGAAACCTCGAGGACATCATGGGAGATAAAGTCACGGCTACAATGCCTGAAATAAATACAGCGCCGGCCAATGTAAAGGCAAATTCCCGAAAGAGCGATCCTGTCAGACCTCCCTGCAAACCAATAGGCGCATAGACAGCGGCCAGGGTGACGGTCATGGAGATCAAAGGGCTCACCAGTTCACGAGCCCCCAGCAGGGCAGACTGCATTGGAGTCTGACCTTCACTTAAGTGGCGCTGGACGTTTTCCACTACTACGATGGCATCGTCGACCACTAAACCTACAGATAGCACAATCGCCAGGAGAGTCAGCAGATTAATGGTGAATCCGAATACCTGCATAAGGAAAACGGCACCAATGAGGGATAAGGGAATGGCGACTACTGGAATTATTGCCGCTCGAAACGATCCCAGAAATAAAAATATTATAAACACTACGATGAGCAGCGTTTCGCTGAGAGTTTTGATTACTTCGTGTATGGCATTGTCGATATAGGCAGTGCCGTCATAGGCGATCCTTCCCTCCAGCCCATTGGGAAGCTGCTTCCCAATGGCATCCATTTCCAGCCGTACTCGTTTTATGACATCCAGGGAATTGGCATTCGGCAAAGGCCATATTCCCATGAAGACCGCTGTTTGGCCTGAAAACCGCACCTCGGTTTCATAATCTTCGGCACCTAAAACCACATTGCTAATATCTTCGAGCCGTACGATAGCTCCATTTTCCTGCCGGACCACCAGGCGCTTAAATTCTTCCACCGAGCGCAGGTCGGTATTGGCAGTCAGATTGACTTGTACCATCGCTCCCTTGGTTTGGCCCATTGCGGCAAGGAAATTATTTGATCTCAAGGCCTCACGCACCTGAACCGGGCTGATATTCAAAGCTGCCATACGGTCAGGTTTGAGCCAGATGCGCATGGCGAAGGTGCGGGCTCCAAGAATATCGGCTCGCTGGACGCCTTCCAGAGCGGAAAGCCGAGGCTGGACGATGCGTACCAGATAATCTGTTATTTCATTTTGTTTGAGCACATCGGAAGTAAAACTCAGGTAGGCGGAAGCAAACTGGCTATCGGCCGATTCTACATTGATGACGGGTACCTCGGCCTCCGGGGGAAGATCGCCGCGAACCTGATCTACTTTGGAGCTGATCTCCGACAGAGCCTTAATAGGGTCGTAATTGAGCTTTAAGCGGGCATTTATCGTGGACAGCCCCTGGACGCTTTTGGATTCAATATAGTCAATGCCGTCTGCAGCGGCAATAGCCCTTTCCATGGGAGTGGTAATGAAACCGCGCACCAGTTCGGCGCTGGCACCGACGTAGACAGTGGTTACGGTGACTACAGCGTTGTCACTGCGGGGATATTGGCGCACATTCAATGAGCGGATGGCCTGCAGTCCGGCGATAACGATCAGAAAACTGATAACCATTGCCAGAACCGGGCGGCGTATGAAAATATCAGTAAATCTCATTAATCCTCGGATGGTCGTGGGGCCAGTTTGAAATCAGGGGCCAGCTTATTATCGATGATAACACTCTGGCCGTTACGAAGTTTGAACACACCCGTGCTTACAACTTTGTCTTCGGCTTTCAGTCCTGAGGTCACAGCAATGAAGTCGCCGCGTTTTTCCCCGAGACGTACGAATTGTTGACGGACGATTTTCTCCGCCTGAGAACCATCGCTGTTGTTTTTCTCTTCGATTACAAAAACCGAGTCACTGTAAGGCGCATAGAGCACCGATGTGGCCGGAATAGTCAGGACGCTTTTCTCCGCCGGTAAGACCACGGTAACATTTACATACATACCGGATCGCAGCTGTTCGTTGGGGTTTTCCAACGTAGCCTGTACGCCTACGTTGCGGGTTGCTTCATCAACTTTCGGGCTGATTGCAGTTATTTTGCAGGTTAAAACCTTGTCTGGCAGGGCATCGGTGGTTACCTGGACAGGAAGACCTTTTTGAATTTCCGCCAGCTGCTGTTGAGGAAGAAAGAAGTTCACAAAAATGGGGTCCAATGATTGTAAGGTGACAATAGCATCGCCTTCTTTCATGACCTGACCAAGATCCACCTGGCGAATCCCAAGACTGCCTGCAAACGGGGCGCGAATGGTTTTCTTGGCAATTACGGCACGTATGTTGTCTGCCTGAGCTGAACCCTGGGTGAGTTGGGCTCTGGCGCTATCATAATCAGACTGGGAGATGACTTTATCAGATAAAAGTTTTTTGGATCTCTCGAATTCAATACGGGCCAGCTCCGCCACAGATTCGGCGGATCGTAGCTGAGCTTTCTCTGCTGAAATATCCTGCTGCACCAGCAGATCGCCCTCTGCAACATGGGAGCCGGCCTGAAAGGCAATGTGTTGTATTTTGCCGGTGACCTCAGCCGTCACGGTCACACCTTGTACTGCTTCCAGTGAGCCGACTGAAGTCAAAAAAGTATTCCAGGAACCTGGTTTTACCTGCGCCGAAGTGACCACTTCGGGTGGTGGTGTAAATTGTTTACTCTGGTCAATCATGGCACGGATTTGCAGGGTCTTAATGCCTGCCAGGATTCCAACTATGACAATCAAACCAAAGATAGCCCCAAAAATCGTTTTTTTCATAGTTGCCGTTGTCCCTTGAAAGATAACGATCCACTAGTTTTCTGTTAAACCGATGATGCCGTAATCAAGGCTAAGATAATCGCAGTAGCATAGATGTCAATTCATGGGACCAGATGCCTGGCTAAAAAAAGATGGTTTTGAGCTCTGTTTCATGGCAGCCATGGGACATAAAAACTCCTTGACTAGCTAACGATAACTAATTACATTTAGGATTAATTATTAATCATAAAGGAGCTCCATGCAACTCCGAATGACCAACCAGAGAGAAATTATTCTCCGTGAGTTGAAAAAAAGTAAGCGACATCTGGCGGCAGATGAGCTTTACGATTTAGTGAAGAAAGTTATGCCTCGCATAAGCCTCGCTACGGTTTATCGTAATCTTGAGATACTTTCTGAAGCCGGGATTATCGGCAAACTAGAAATAAGTGGCAGGCAGAAACGTTTTGATTTTGATGTTTCGGATCATGATCATATTTATTGTGTAGTGTGTCATAGAGTTGACAATCTCAATATCGAGCGAAAAAGTGTAGATTCTGAAAAACTAGCTGCCGGAGCAGGGTATTCAGTAAGTGGATATCGACTGGAAATTGTTGGAATATGTCCCGATTGTCAAAAAAAGGAAAAGAATAAGGAGAAAAATCGATGAGTGGATGTGGCTGTAGCTGTTCAGGAAGCACTAAGAAAGAAGGTAATGAATCCAAACAGATATTGGAGGTTTTGGCCAAATGTATTGGGCCATGCGGCTCCAAGGAAATCACCGAGGCCACCGGACTCGAGAAAAAAGTCGTAAATGATCAAATAACTGCACTGAAAAAGCAAGGTTTAGTTGATAGTCCTGTGCGCTGCAAGTATGGTATTACCTCAGAGGGTAAGGCTAGTTTGGGCTAGGAATCTTTCGAAAAAATTGCTATAACCCACAGACTTAAGAAAAGCCTGCCGAAAACGGCAAGATTGTTACCTTCAGGGTAAATGGAAAAACCCGTGGACGATAAGTCCTGCGGGTTTTTTTCTAAATCCGGTTGAAGCTTGTAAGAAAAAAGTGCTGCATGAGTGGCAAAGTAATCTGAACAATAAGCTGTTATCCATTATTAATAGGTGCCATATGCAAGAGATTATTGCAAGAACCCGTACCTTCAGGCGGTTTGTAGAGAAGGATTCGATTAGTACAGCAAATCTTTTTGAGCTGATTGATTTGGCTCGGTTGGGAGGATCGGCTCGGAATGGGCAGCCATGGCAGTATATGGTTGTCAATAATCATGAACTCTGTGAGAAGATTTTCCCTTATCTTGGCTGGGCAGGGTATCTCAGTGATTGGAAAGGACCGGATCCAGGGGAACGTCCCTGCGCCTATATCCTTTGTCTGTTGAACAAAAATCGATTAAAGGGACCGGAGAGCGAAGCACAGTTTGATCTGGGGGTAGCGACCCAGAATCTGCTTCTCGGGGCCATGGAAAAAAAGATTGGAGGATGTCGGATCGGCGCATTCAATTCAAAGCTGGCTTCTCTTTTTAAATTACCGGGGCATTTACATCTTTCACTGGTTATAGCACTTGGCAAGCCAAGGGAGACGGTTATAATCGAAGAATGCAAAGATGATGATGATATCAAATACTGGCGTGACGACCACGGTGTGCATCATGTTCCGAAACGATCTCTAAAGAGCTGTATAGTGGACATCGAGTTACAATAAAAATTATTGGAGGAAACTATGTCTGCTCAAAAAACTTTTCAGCAGCAGATTGACGATCTTCAAAAGGAAGTACGGCAGCTTGATGATCATCTGGACAATGATACTGTCGAAGAGACGGCCATTCGCCTGAAAAAACTCAACTTCACTCCGCCGGTTATAACTCCGATAGATACTTTTCTAACCATGCGGAACAAGGATCTGCTGGCTGAGATTGATCGCATTCTTGCCATGCCTGACGAAAAAGCTTGTGCTCTTGCACCCGATAACACTAAAAAGTGTGAAGACCTCAGGGTACAGTTCATCACGGTGCTGGTCTATTATTATAGAAAGCTTCTGGCTCTGCGAAAGGGTAATCCCGAAGAGTGGGACGAAATCGATGAGTTGTATGTCCATGACTGACAGTATATTTTACCGCTGCTAAAACTGTTGTACCCACTTTTTTTTCATCCTATGTACATTCCCGTCATCCGCACTTTCAGTTATCATTACCGGGAAAAGTTTGGACATGGGGTTGGCAAGATCCCGGTCGATATGGGGCAGTCCTGTCCCAACCGGGCACATGGAGGCTGCATCTTTTGCCGACCGGCTGGTTTTACCCCTTCTTATCTCAACAATACAGATGATCTCCCAAAGCAGGTGGCGGCAGGAAAAAAACATCTGCTGAAAGGGAGATTTGTAAAATATTTTGCCTATTTTCAACAGGAAACCTGTACATCGCTTCCTGTTGGACAGCTACTTGCAGCCTGTAGTTCCTTGTTGATTGACCCTGATTGCATTGGGTTGATACTCTCCACCCGACCGGATCATGTTAAAAAGCAGTTTCTCAAGCCGCTTGCAGCCCTTATCAGCGATACTGGAAAGGAGTGCCTTTTCGAGCTTGGATTGCAGAGTGTTCATGAAAGAAGCCTGGTATTGCTCAACCGAAACCATACTTTTTCAGATTTTCAGGATGCTGCAGTAAAAATTAAAGAACCCGGTTGTTTTGAGCTGGGAGCACACTTGATTTTTGGTATTCCAGGCGAGAGTGAGGAGGATATGCTTCGTTCGGTCAGGACTGTCTGCGAACTGGGAGTGACGGCTTTGAAGCTTCACCATCTACAGGTTATACGGGACACTCCTCTGCAGAAGCTCTATGAAAGTGGCAGTTTGTCATTGCTTTCCCTAGAAGAGTATTTCCAACTTTTACTGCAGGTTTTGCCGATTATTCCTGCCGAGGTGACGATACACAGACTTTGGGCGACTGCGCATCCTGATTTGCTCATTGCTCCCAAATGGAATATTCTCGCCAGCGATCTGAGCAGGAAATTGCAGGAAAAAATGGAGCAAATGGAACTATGGCAGGGAAAGTATTCAGGCGCTTCCTTTCCTGTCTGAGTTTCACTGCTCCTGAATAATGCTGTTGATTTTACACCCCATACTCCAAAGCTCATCAATGAGCGAATCGGTATCTTCTCCACGAAACCGTATAGTCAATAGACGATTATCGGAATTGATATCATTACAGACCGTCAAGTTTAAAAGAAACATCTCGTGTTTCTTAAAAAGATCAATGGTCTTGTAGAATGTCTCGGACTTATTGCCGATAGACAACTCTATTCGTATACCTTCGTCATTTCCGCCAAGAATGTGAGTAAATGCCTGGAAGATATCTGATTCAGTGATAATACCTACAAGTTTTTCATGAAGGACAACAGGGATACCGCCGATTTTATTTTTACGCATAGTGGCGGCAACTTTTTCCAATGGCTGCATCGGGTCCACCGTGATGGGATTCTTGGTCATGAAAGCTTCAACCGTGGCTTGGTTGGCCAGAGCCCTGGAAGTCTCGTCAAATCGAGCGTCAATGATCGATGGCAAGGCATTTTTAATATCTTCTTTGCTGATGATGCCAAGAAGATGTTTGTCTTCATCGATAACCGGCAACCTTCTGATTTTATGGTGGGTCATTAAATCGTCTGCCTCTGCTATGGTGCTGCCAGGCAGGATCGTTATAGCTTCCTCATGCATCCATAATTTTACAAACATACCAGCTTATCCCATAAGTGTTCTTATTTCTTGTTTTATATCACAAATAATTTGTTCTGGTCACAGCTTATCGGTGTTAATCTGCTCCAGATCATAATCAACATAAAACTCTACAGCGGAGCTTTCATCTTCAATGGTTGTGGTCAAATTGCCGATACGTATTATGGTTCCCATCGCAATCGTTCCATGAATGGTAATTCGGGCTTTGCAATGGCTGAACATTGGTTCCATTCGTGAATCGACCGGTGTTTTTGGTATAAGATTCAGTTTTCTAAAAGATGCTTGAAGCCGTTGTAGCTCACATTCGTATTGCCGAAATATTTCTTCATCAATATTTTTAGATTCTTCTCGTTCGCGAAGGATTTCCAGTTTTTTCTCCAAGTCCGGAATCTGTTGTCTCAGCTTTTCATATTTACTGTAACGTTTTCCGTCAACTCCAGCGGCAATAGTGGCAGGTTTACCCTGATGAGATCCCACGTTACCACCAGTAAAATTGCCTCCACAGCACAAAACGCAGCCAATAATCTTACTCCCTGGGCTACAGAGAATACTACTGTCTCCGGATATTTTACTATAATAAGCACCCTTGCGTATAATTATACCGCCGCCTGCGACCATTTCCGCTCGCTCGATGAAATTGATATCTGCATCCCCCAGGGTCTCCAGGCGTGAATTTTCACCCAGCAGCCCTCCCTTGACCACCACATTACCTTTGCTGACAACAGTGGCACCCTCAATATTGCCACCAATCTGGAGATCGCCTTTAGTTTTGACAATAAATCCCGGACGGACAGTGCCTTTAATATCTACACAGTCTTTTGATTCGATATTTCCCACTGAAAGATCAACATCTCCAGGTATCGTCTGTTTGGCACTTACCAGAATATCAGTGTCGTTGACAGTGGAAAGAACGCCGGCCCTGGTGGCTGTCACCTGACAGGTCTCTGGAGAATAATTGACATCGCCGGAGATTTTTATGGAAATATCTTTACCCGGCTGTTGAGGAATGGTGTCCCCGAAAACATTTTTCCCTGGAGTGCCTATTGTTTCCGGTACCCTTACTGCGATGATCTGATTCTCATTTACCCCTGTGAAAATTTTTCGTTCCCGGAAATCGATTGTTCCATCCTGCAGAATTTTTCCGGGAATAGGACCAATTTCCAGTTCGAAACGGAGGTAGGCGTCCTTGCCGTCTATGGGAAGCATTCCCCGGGCGATGGGTATGGTATTTAAAGGGGCATTAAGAGTTGCAAGTTTTGATACACTCTCAGAGAGAATGTCCCAGTCTATGCCAAAGCTGATTCCCTCTTCCCGCAAAATATTTTCGAGCTGGTCCTGTTGTAATGCCGGTTGGTCGGTAAGAGCAGGATAAAGCGTCAGTGTCGCCTCCATATTGTCTGCTGAGACTTGTATCAGCGGAATTATATTTACCTTGACCGAGGACGCACTCTCGTTTTGGCTTTGTTCCATGAAGGGGTAGCCGGTGACGAGCGCAATCAGCGCATTTCCGTTTTCTGACAGTGAGCTGTTTTCACCGGATAGCAGCTCAATTTTCTTGAGAGTACTGGTCTCATCACCTTCCGAAGTCTCAGGCAGGATTCTGGATACAAGAATCTGATCTTTTATTATAATTTCCGCTGTGTACACCTCAGAAGACAGTTCACCCTGAATCGTTTGCAGGATTTCGGAGGCAAAATTAATATTAAGGGCTTGTTTCATAAGGCTAATCAAGATGATGTTGAATTCATCGTATTGAAATTGCATACATCTTTTTCATACTCTAGATTTTGGTCATCCGTCAACGGAGTTTATTGTTAAAAACAGTCTGGACGGATGTATGAGTATTCCTTATAAGTATTGAGGAACACCGAAAATAAGGTTCATTGATTCTGATCCTTTGTTCGTGTTTGTTAATTTCAGGGATTATTTCTTAAAACGGCGGATTATCATCGGGGAGAGTATTATGGCAAAGAAGAAAAAAAAGAAATGTTGTGGCAAATTTAAGAAGGACGGCGAGAAACGTTGCAGTAACTGCCCGAAAAAATAGAGATTTTATAATATCAATAATCCGCCTTCATTTTTGATTCAGCTGTAAATTCCAAGTCAAAATATATTCGGTGGGTATCGGTTCGCTGATAAAATGTCCTCGTTGCAGGTTACTTGATTTTCAAGATAATATTCATCATTCCATGCGGACTGATTGGCAAGGTAATTTGAAAATGGTACGATAGTTAGACCTGCTCAATTGAAACACAGTTTCACTATTCACCACTAATGAAAGCATAGAGGATAGTCAAAAAGACGACCATGGAAGAACAGTTTAAAATTAAATTTGCCGAACGAATGAATCAGTTGCCTCCCTATCTGTTTGGCATGATTAATAAGATGAAGATGGAGAAACGCTGGAAGGGTGATGACGTAATTGATTTGGGTATGGGTAATCCCATTGACCCAACACCAGGACCGGTAACCGATAAACTTTGTGAGGTTGCCAATGATCCGAAAATTCATCGCTATCCGGTGGCCGGCGGTATGAAGAATCTCAAAAGGGAAATAGCTCTTTATTATAAGCGCAATTACAATGTGAATCTGACTGGTGAAGATGACGTTATCTGCACCATCGGCTCAAAAGAGGGTATTTCTCATCTTTGCCTGGCTTTGCTCGGGCCGGGAGATACGGTGCTGACCCCGGCACCGGCTTTCCCCATCCATGTGTATGCAGCGGTAATAGCCGGAGCTAATGTACTGCGTATACAGCTTGGTCCGGAGGAGGCAATGCTGGAACAAATCATTAGTGTGTGTAAGTCACTGTATCCAGGGCCGAAACTTTTGATGCTTAATTATCCCCATAACCCTACCGGCATTCTTGCCTCCAGGGAATTCTTTGCTGAGGTGGTAAAGCTCGCTAAAAAGCACAATTTCATGGTTATTAATGATTTTGCCTATTCGAAAATAACTTTTGACGGGCAGGTGGCGCCCAGTTTGCTTGAGGTCCCTGGAGCCATGGATGTCGGGGTAGAATTCGGCTCTTTTTCCAAATCATATAATATGGCGGGATGGCGTCTTGGCTATTGCGTCGGCAATACCGAGATGATCGGAGGCTTGTCCAAGATTAAAGGCTATTATGATTATGGTATATTTTCGGCTATACAGGTGGCTGGAATTGTCGCTATGCGGGATTGTGATGACGAAATAGTAGAGCAGGTTGCTGTCTATCAAAAACGAAGGGATTTTCTTTGTGATGGTTTAAGGAAAATGGGCTGGGAGGTTGAATCCCCGAAAGCGGGAATGTTTCTCTGGGTAAGGATTCCTGAGCCATATGTTCAAATGGGATCAATTAAATTTTCCATCGAGATGATGAACAGGGCCAACGTTGCTTTAGCTCCGGGTGCAGGTTTTGGGATAGAGGGGGATGATTATCTGCGTCTGGCTCTGGTTGAAAACGAGAATAGAGTAAATCAAGCTCTCAAACAGATGCGGCGGGCGCTCAAGGATATAGACAACGAGGTTGCAGCCGGTACCTTTCAATTGAGCAAATAAGGATCGGTTGCAGCAACCTCCGGCCCGGTCTCAATCTTTAGAGACTCGGGCCAGAAAGGCTTTCAGGTAGAAGGTTTCCGGGATGGCAGGATGAACGGGATGATCCGGACCCTGCATGCCTTCAAAAAGTATCTGCACATGGCGGTCCAGTCGGCTTCCACTGTTGCGCAACACATCCATCAATTCTTCCCGTTGAAGATGCATTGAACATGAAGCAGAGAGCAACAAGCCATCATCTGTGAGTAAGCGCATTGCCAGTTCATTGATGCGCTGATAGGCTCTGAGTCCTTCTTTATGATCTTTTTTACGCTTTATAAACGCAGGCGGGTCGACCACGATGACGTCGAATTGTTCACCCTCCTGCCTGAGCGCCCTCAAGACATCAAACGCATCGCCTTCAGCACCACTGAAAATATTTTCCACTCCATTGAGGGCTGCGTTTTTTTCAGCCATTTCCAGTGCAAAATGTGAAGCGTCAACCGCCATAACCTGTTTTGCCCCAAAGACAGCCGCCTGGATGGCAAAACTGCCTACATAGCTGAAAACATCAAGTACACGTTTACCCTGCACATATCGTTTCAGCAGAGCCCTGTTGGGACGTTGGTCGAAAAACCAGCCTGTTTTTTGGCCGTCATGGAGCGGCGCCAGCATCTTGACACCGTTTTCAAGCAGTTCAACCTCCCTGGAGGATTTGCCGTATGCAGCCTCGACTTCCAGTGGCAGTCCTTCCAGTTGCCTCATGCTGCTGTCATTTCGGAGGAGGATGGATTCTGGTTTCAGCAGGGATTTCAAAACATTGATTATTTCAGGTTTCAGTACATCCATTCCGGCAGTATTCAACTGGACACTCAGATGCGCACCAAAACGGTCGACGACCAGACCCGGCAACAGGTCGCTTTCCCCATAAACCAGCCGATAAAATGGCTCATCAAACAAACGGGTACGCAAACTCAAAGCTTGTTCAACTCGGTGCATTAAAAGGGTCTGATCGAGGAGTCGGGGTTCGCGGCTGACCAGCCTGGCGCATATAAGGGAATAAGGGTTGACGTAGGCTGTACCGAGAAATTTGCTGCTGTGTGACTCGACACGGACCTGTTCACCCGGTAGAAATTGTTTCAGGGGGGTCTCCCGGTTGTTCACCTCGTTGCTGTATATCCACAGGTGACCGCCAACCAACCGGCGTTCTTCGTGACGATTTAGTCGTAAGCTTTTTAATTTCATTGTCATTTTGAAAATATAATTTAATTTCTGTTAAGCAGATTTTGCAAATTAATGATATTGTGACTGACATAATAGAGCAGTATGATGTACAACGTTTTCCAATCGTTCAAACATACCAGGGAGGAAGTATGGCAACAACAACTGAAAATTTACATGATGCTTTTGCCGGTGAGAGTCAGGCCAACCAGAAATATAAGGCTTTTGCCAAGAAGGCGGAAAAAGAAGGATTCACAAATATCGCTAAACTTTTTCGGACCACTGCCGAGGCGGAACGTATCCATGCGGAAGGACACTTGAAGGCATTGGATATGATCGCTTCCACCGCGGAAAACCTGCAAGCGGCCATCGACGGTGAGACCTATGAGTTTACCGAGATGTACCCGCCCATGGTTGAGTTGGCCAAGGCTGACGGCCATAAAGCAAAGACAATGTTCAAATTTGCAGTCGATGCCGAGGAAGTTCATGCTCGAATCTACTCGAAAGCACTTGAAGCGGTGAAAGCCGGAGTAGATATGGACGTAACTGACTTCCATCTCTGCCTGGTTTGTGGCTACATCGAACTCGGCAGTGCGCCTGAAAAGTGTCCTGTCTGTGGTGCCTTAAAGAAAATGTTTGCTCAGGTCGATTGAGTCTCCTGCATTGCTTCAACTGCAGAGGAGATTATTCTGCAGTTGAAGTCGCAGGATGTTTTACGAAACATCCTGCAGATGCTGCCTGGCCAGTTGTGACAGCTCCGCCGTCATGGAAAGTACCTTTTCTGCAAGTTCTGCCGTCAATGATCCGGTGCCGCAGGAAGGTGCAATAAAGGTTTGCTCCATGAGCTGCTTTGTACTGAAACCAAAACTCGCCATAATTTTTAACTGTTCTTTCCATTTAACAAAAAGTGAATCGACTGACTCCCTGGCTACTGCCAGTGGATCTCCTGTTGGAACAATACCCCAGGCCAGGATACCGCCTCGATTGAGGTAGCTGACCAGCTGTGTCTTATATAAGATGAAGTTCTCAAAATAAAAATATGCGTCAAAACTGATAATATCGGTCGCTGATGACAAGGCCGGACCCCAGTCTCCGTTGGCACAGATATGAACTCCTGCAATACCTCCTGCTTCCCTGATCGCGGTGATAATCTCGTCCACCGCTTCTGAAACCATTTCCCGCGAGATACCACCAAAGCCACAGGAGCCAAAACTCACCAATCCAGGTTCATCAATGAAGATTATTGGCGGTACTCCTTTGGTGAATTTTTGTAATTCGACGACCTGCCATCGTCCCTTCATTGAAAGGAGTTTTATGAGGATGTCACGCAGATTATCATCATAGATAATGGCGTTGCCATGCTGATCTTTTACTCCTATCCCGGTTGTGATCGGTCCGGTGACCTGCCCCTTTGCCGTCAGGTGCGGTGACTGTTCCCTCGCAAAAAAGTTCTGCAGGGTAAAAAAACCAGGTGCCGAATCCATTCCAAGTGCAAATCTGGATCTCTGCAACAGCCCGGAATCTTCTTCCACCCTTAAATAGTCTTCATAAAAGGCGGTCATCTCCTGTTCGAAATCCTGAGCTTCCGTGTCAATCCAGTATCGGTCGCCATCGTCGACAAGTCCAGGGAAGCCGGTCAGGAACTGACGTATCATGCCCTCTCTGGGTTTTTTCGGCAGCTGCGGCCACAATGGGATATCGGGAGTATGTTTGAGAACCAGCAGCAGTGCGCTCTCATGGTCTGAAAGAGGCAGGCTACCGATTAAGATTGGCAGACAATTGGCGTAAAACATATCAATCGACACTCCTTGTTCTATACGGTTTATCCATCATGCTTAAGCAATAGTAACGGAATATTTATTGCGTGCTTCAAGCTGTCGGAAACGCTGCCAAAGAGGATATCGCCAATAAAGGTGTGGCCATGGGTCGCCATAGCCACCAGGTCATAGCCACCGGTCTCGATCTCTTGAAGGATTTCCTTTTCCGGTTCTCCGTTCTTGACAATGTATTGAACTTCAATACCTTTTGCCTGCATAGTGGTAACACAATTATTAATAGCAATTGAAGCCTTGTCACGTAAGGCTCGATCCTGATCTATGGTATGGGCATGGATGACATGCATCAGGACAACCTGGGCATTATTCTGCTGTGCCAGGGCTGAGACATGTTCGACAATCGGATCATCGGCATCCGAACAATCCATGGTTAAAAGAATCTTGGTATATAACTGCATACTCTCATCCTCCGATCACAGTCGAATAAAGCAGGTAAATATTTAAAGCTATAACAATTGCAGAGATCAGTATGGCCATAGAAAACTCTTTGGTGCCACTCCTGAAAGAGTTCATTATACCACGATTCCGGCAAAGAATGAGTAATGGAACCAGAGTAAAGGGCAACTGGATACTCAGGACTACCTGGCTGAAAATAAGTATTTTAAAAGTGTCTATACCAGAAAGAATGATAATAAAGGATGGTATTGCGGTAACAAACACAGAGACTCTATAAAGCAAGGTATGGGGATCTTCCGGCTTGCCAAGAAAACCGGTAATGACATTTACTTCAGCCATTGAGGAGGTAACCGATGATCCAACACCGGCGAAAACCAATGCCAGAGCAAAAAGGAAACCGGCCAAAGGGCCGGCGAGAGGTCGTAGCGTTTCAGATGCCTGTTCTATACTCTCAACTGCCACACCATGCCTGGCAAAGACGGCGGCGGCAACGATTATCATCGCCGAGTTAACGATCCAGCCCATAAACATCGCTGCCGTGGTATCAATCTTCTCATAGTTTAGCAGACGTATTTTCTCTTCCTCGGAGCTTCCCCATTTCCGGCTATGTATCACGTTGGAGTGTAGAAAAATATTATGGGGCATGACCACCGCTCCGAGAATACCCATGGCTATGTAAATACTGCTGCTGTCAACTTTAGGAATGATGAGGGCGGGTGCAAGGACTGCCCAGTCGGGTTTGACAATAACAATTTCAATAATATAACAGATGCCGATAATCCCAAGAAAACCTATTATTATCGCCTCAAGCCGATGGTATCTTTGGCTTATGATGAGCACCACTTCGCAGATTACGGTAATCAGGGCTCCCAGCCAGAGCGGAGTACCAAGGAGCAGGTTGAAGCCAATCGCACCGCCTAAAAGCTCTGCCACATCGGTCGCCACGCAGGCGAGAACTATGGTAATCCCCAGGAAAAAAGAAACCGGCCTGGAAAAATTGTCCCGGATGTTGACAGCCAGCGATTTGCCGGTGGCAATACCAAGCTTTGCCGACATATGCTGGATGATAATGAGCATGATTGTACTCAGGGTAATTACCCATAAAAGATCATAGCCAAATTTTGAGCCTCCTTCCAAATTGGTAGCCCAGTTGCCCGGATCTATAAAACCAACTGTTACCAGAAATCCCGGGCCTAAGAAGCGCAGCATTGTTCTGAAGGGGCTGATTTTTTTGGATTCAGTAGATTGTAGGGGCTCTTTTTCCATGCCATCCAGTGATCAAATGTTTGTATCAGCTAAACATAAGATGTTCTTGTAAAGTGGAACTGTAAAGGATCTAAATCTTTTTAGCAATGGTTGGTCACCAACCAGCACTTTCGGTCTTCGGTAGCATGTCAATACAAGTCATTTCACCAGGGAGTTATCTTTTCAAGAAGTTTAAAGGGCGACTTAAGGGTTCGTTTGGCCAGATTAAAAAGACTTGTGGCTACCGCTGAGGCCGACAGGATACTTACCTTGGGATTGGCAAGATCCCCTTTGATGCTGACCGGAATGGTGACCAGGCCGCCGCCCAGGATATAGTTGACCACCGGAATATTTCTCACTATGGTGTCGATGGTTTGCAAAGGTGCGGCTAGTAATTGGACGTCAATGGTTGCCTCCTCCAGATGTATTTCGCCATTTCCAATCAAATTGAGAGTCTCGCCATCCATAAAATAATTATTAATGATCAAGTTTCCATTTTGAAAATCGCCCTGCAGTGTCATCGATTTGTAGGGTAAACCTTCGCTGGCAAGGTTGGGCAGCCTTCCTTTAACTATCTCCGTGACATTGAGCACTTCAAGAACCCTTGCCAATAACTTGTCCTGCTCTATCATGCCGTCGCTGAAGGTCATCTCCAGAGGTCCCTCCAGGCTTTTTATCAATTCGTTCATTTGTCCCCTGGCTGTAACATGACTTTCGAAATCGAGGGACCCGGTCATCTTTCCCTGACCATTCGTCAGGCAGGTGTAGCTGCTTGCAACGTCTATGTTTTTTCCCTCGAGGATCATATCCAACGAGAATCCATCGTCCTTGATGGAAAGCTGTCCCAATGAGTCTATGCCACACATTTTCGCCTCTGAAAAGCTGATGTCAGTTCTTCTTTGGTAGAATGAGACTGTGGCTTTGACAGGTTCCCAGGTCAGGCCTTTCCAGGTGAGCTTTGAGATCTCCACTTTTAGCCGGGGACCATCAGCTCGCATGGTAACCTGCGCAATATTCACTTTATTTCCAGAAATCATTAAGACAGGCAGGTTCTCACCGTTCAGCTGCCCCTTTGTCGTTACCATGGGTTGACCAACTTGAGTGATACTGACGGAAAAATCTCCTTCCAGGCGTCCACTGCTGAATTGAGGGTCGACGAACATGGTTTGCAGGGTTTCTTGCCGCAGGTTGCCGGTGAAGCTGAAGTCACGTTGATCTTTTCTGAAATCTAATGCTATTTCGGCATCGGAATACTGGTCTTTTATAGTCAGCCGGTGGATCTGCAGTTCCTTGGGGAGTTGGTCGACATCAACCGTTACCACAGGGCCTTTATCTATGGATATCATACCTTTGAGAGAGGTGGTGGAGCCGGGTTGCCAGGAAACCAGCACGTCATCGAGGCTGAGAGGTGCCTTAATCGCATAAATTTCCGGCATGTCAAAGGTATCCGAGAGCCATTTGACCGATTGTGGTCCCATCTGACCGTTGAGGAAAATATCGATCCTGTCTATTTTTTGCAGCGATCCCTTCAGCTCTGTCTTCAGTGTGAGTGTTGCGTCCAGGCCGGCAGTTACAAGTTTTTCAAATGTCAACGATTGTGGACTTATCTTAAACTCTCCGCTTTTTAAGAGTATGGTATCCGGAAAAATTGGTACATTAAGGGAGAGATCCTTCACGTTCCCCGTCGAGTCAAACTGCCACCCGGACGGCTTGTTGAGCTCCCCCGTAAATCTCAGACGGGATACAGAGAGTTGGCCGCTCATCTGCTTGACCAGCTTCACTCTATCACTAATTTCTTCCTGGGAGCGTAGCCAGGGATACAGCTCTGTCAAGTTCAAAGCTAATTGTCCGGAGCTAATTCGCAGGGAGAGGTCGTTGTCCAACAGGACCTGGCAGGAAAGATCAACAAATTCAGATTGTCCCAATGTACCATTCAGAGAGCCTAAGGTAATTTTATCGTCTTTATAGGCAAACTGTCCTGCAGTAATTTTTATCGGAAAGGGCAAGAGCTGGTAGTCGGCGGACAAGTTGAGATCGTTGATATCTACCTTGGTGTCAAGTTCTTTTAAGCTGTCACCGAGGGTCAGCCACCCTGTCGCCGCACCTTGCAGTTTGCTGATTTTTTCCAGCTTTGCAATAAAGGGCGGAGAATCCACTATTCGCTTTAAGAGAGGGGGGATACCCTTCAAGTCCGCATTTATCAGAAGTTTGAGCTGGAAAAGGTCATGAGCTTCCGTCAGACCTATTTTCAGAGAGCCCTCCTTGCCGGTAGAGCCTTCCAGACGTGTAGAGAGATGACTGCCTTGCAGAACGCCTTTGCTAATGACCACATCGCCGATAACTTCGGTCAGGTCCAATCTAAGGTTCGGAATCCAAATTTTACCATCCTGCAGGTGACCATCGATCCGCATGTTTTTTAAATCGCCAAGTTCGGATAGGCTTTTCCCGTAGGAGGTAAAGTTGATCTGTGGGACCAAACCGCCGCGCAGGTAATCAAATGTTTTCCTGACAGGGAAAGTATCGCCTGCCAGGGCCAGAACGGTTTTGCGGATTGCGTCGACATTCAAGTTATTGCCTCTCAGATTCATCGTGATCGCGGGTGTATCTGCAGCCAGCGTCAGCTCCCCGTTCAATGTCAGGGCAGGTTCGGCCACTGACAATTGATCAAGTTTCGCGGTCACCCGGCTATTCATTAATTGGACGCTGCCATTCAGGCTGATATCCTTTACCGTCTCCTTAAAAATATTCAGTTTAGAAAGTTTTACTTTCAGGTGGGCCTGGGCAGTCTGGGGATTGGTTACATGCAGACGGAGTTGCAGGTTCAGGTCTTCAATTTCAATCTGCTTTTGGTTGCCCTGGATGATGGTAATTTGTGCGTTTTTAATATTAATTTTTAAGTTTTCGACAAACTGCTCAATGGGGACGAGGGTATTGGCAAGATTCTTTTCCACTGCGGAGAGTGTAAAGAAATCTGCAGGAGTCTTCCTCGGTTTAAGGTCAGTGCGTTCAAGATGCAGCTGTGGCGAATCCAGTTCAAGCAGGGCCAGATGCAGATTGCCGGTCAGCAGGGGCAGGAATTCCGGTGAAACACGTAAGGCTGCAGCTGTCCACTTTTTTTGATCTGGGAGAGCAAGGGTGACCTTACGCAATTCAATAGCAGGTCGGGGCAGGAAAAAGAAATCGATACCCTGGAAATCAAGCTGACCTGCGATCTGCTCGGTCACTGCATCCTGGATTCTTTTTTTGATTGGAGCATAGTCGATGAAATGTGGCACTATAAGTGCCACCGTAACTATAAGGATAATCAGCGTGATAATACCTGCCAGCAGCCAGTTTCGAACACGGTGGGTTTTGGAAGCTGATCGATGCTGTTGCGGTTGAACGTTTTGTCTCATTTTTTAACGCCTTCCCTCTATAAAATCTACCACGACTGCTGCTTGCTCACGTTGTTCTTTTCAGTTACTATAAGAACGATTGTCGATATTTTTGATGCATATGTTAGATGAGTGCAGAATATAAAACAGGAGATGTTGACGGAGAGCAATAATCAACAACAGGAAATCGATATTCTGATAAATTTGTCGTTTCCAATAAACATCAGGTAAGGTTAGTCCCCGAAACATATCATAAAAACTATCAATGTGATCAACCATGTTAACTGCATATAATGTAGAAAATAAATTTTTATCACAGATAATTCCGTCAGCAGAACCAAACTGGCTGGACAATGCAATTTGGATTGATCTGGTCAATCCAACTGCCAGCGAAATGCAAACAGTTGAGGCATTCAGCGGAATTTCCCTGCCGAATATTCAGGAAACAGAAGAGCTGGAAGCCAGTTCTCATTATGAAGTATATCAGGACGGTTTCCAGGTAAACTGTTCATTCCTCCATAAGGTTGAAAACAAATTATTAAATATAAACGTTGCATTTCTGTGTAACGCCCATTGCCTTATAAGCCTTTGCGCCCATGAAATTCCCGCCATTCGTTCCTTTCAAAAACAATGGCAGAAAAATGAAAGGTTAAACAGTGATCCGATATCGATTATTATCGCATTGCTCGAAATAAAAATCGATAAACTTGCAGATATATCGGAAGGTGCCTACCTGGCTATCGAAAAAATCAGTCATCAAATATTTAACAGGGTTAATACTGATTTAGAGAAAACGATAGATGATCTTTCGAGACAAGATGATTTGAATGGAAAAATCCGTTTGTGTCTGATGGATGGACAGCGAGATTTGAATTTTTTACTGCGAAGAGGGCGATTAAGTGAAGAAAATTATAATAATTCAAATGATATGCTCGAGGATATAAAAACTCTCTTATCTCATAATACTTTTCTTTCTGAGAGAATCGACTTTCTTTTGAATGCAGCACTTGGTTTTATCAGTATTGAGCAAAACAAGATCATAAAAATATTTTCTATAGCAGCGGTGGTTTTTATGCCACCAACAGTTATCGCCAGTATTTTTGGCATGAATTTTCATTATATGCCTGAATTGTCCTGGCCGTGGGGGTATCCGCTTTCCCTCGTGCTGATGGTTTTAGCCGGACTCAGTCCTTATGTTTATTTTAAGCGGAAAAAGTGGCTATAAGAGCAATTTATTGTCTTCTACTTGAGTTCAAGCACCATTTCCACCATGTCACTTCCGTTGTCATCAGGCAGTCTCTTAAAATGATACTTCTGGCCAAATTTTATCATTCGCGAATTGTCCTTCATGATTTCCATCCAAAGCGTTTTAAGACCTATCTCCCTGGCTACGGCCAGACAATACTCCATAAGAGTACTGCCAATACCGCGGCTTTGCCACCGGTCAGCCACGACAAATGAGAGTTCCGCACTGTCGGGATCTGCAAACCTGTTCAATCGTACATCACCGATAATAACGTTTTTATCCTCAGGCAGAGCCGCAAGGAAGGCGAGGTCCCGATCATAGTCAACCTGGCAAAACCGGGCCAGGTTGACGTGGGGCATATTAATGCGGTGCTGGCCGAATCGATAAAAGGCGGATTCTGCTGATAGAGTCTCAAAAAACCTGCGTAACAGTGGCTCATCCTCTCCACGAATTGGGCGGATAAAGATTTCTGTTCCGTCTTTTAACAAGGAATATTTTTCGTATTTGAAAGGATATGGTGGAATTGAAAGATGAAGAGGGCATAGATCGCCTTTTGTCCATCGGTATTCTTTTGGCAACCTGTTGTCGAGATAAATTGCCACATCGCCGACAACACATTCATTCTCCATCAGCAGCAGTGGGTTAATGTTAATTTCACCGATCTGGGGAAGAGCTATAAGAAGATGTGAAAATCGCACAAGCATCTCTTCCAGATACCCCAAAGCTCCCCGGTGGGAAGGCATCTCATGAAGATAGTGATAGATTTTTGTTTCCTCCATCATCCTTCTGGCAAGAGTCTGGTTGAGAGGCGGCAGTCCTATTGAGTAATCCTTCTCCGCCTTGAGGTATTTTCCCCCAAGGCCAAATAGAATCACTGTCCCGAAACTCATACTTTTTTTGGCTCCGACGGCCAGTTTATAGTCGCTTTTTGCTATCATAGGCTGAATAGTCAGCCCCGCTTCAGGATCTTTAAGGGAAAGGAGCAGATCATGTTGAACCTCAAAAGCCTCCTGTATCTGCTGGTCGTCCCTGAGATCGACAACAGTCCGTGTCCTTTGATGATTATGTCGGGTCTGCGAAGAGTCGATTTTCATCACCACAGGATAGCCGATTTGGCGAGACGCCAGAATGGCCTCTTCTGCACTGGAAACCCTGATAGTTTCAAGCACCGGAATGCCATACGATCCTAGGAGTCCATTTGCCTCATCCGCATGCAGAGCAAATCGTTTTTGACCGAGGCAGTCTTTAATGATTTTTTCCGCTTTTTCAAGATCTGGTGAAAAATCTTTGACTATAATTTCAGGTGTTTCTTGTAGGAGTTGGAGGTTATAGTCGTACCTATACATGTACATGAAGCTCTTAACAGCCTGTTCTGGGGTGTAGAAGGTGGGAATACCTTTACGGTTAAGATAATCAATGGCCTTTTGAGCAGTTTTTTCACCACCCCATGTGGTGAATAAAGGAGTGTTAGGGTTATTTTTGGCTGCAGTAACTATTGCTTCCGCTATCTTCCTCAAGTCGATGCCGGGAAAGGGAATACAGATTACCAGCACACCATCGATGGCAGGATCCTTCAGGCAATTTTCAATAGCCCTGTGATAGTCGGCTGGTAATGCGTCGGTAAGGAGATAAAGGGGATTGTGTATCTCTTGTTTTAAGGGCAGATTTTCACTGATTCGCAGAAGAGTCTTTTGGTTTGGAGATGCCAAAGAGCCGCCCATGCCTTTCAACATATCAATTGCCATCTCTGACGGAGCGGTTGAGTTGGTGATGATAAGTAATTGAGGCCCCTTCGGTCTATTCTGTTTGGCAATGGTCTCGGCCATATTGAGAAGATCGACGATGCTGTTGACTCTTAGGCTACCGGCCCTCTTGAAGATAGCTTCATAAATAAGATCTTCTTCGGCAAGGGAACCGCAATCAGTGAGTGCCAACAGTGAGAACGTATCGGATTTTCCTGATTTGACGGCAACAATCGGTTTGGTTCGTGCAAAATTACGGATCGCGGTCATGAATCTTCTGCCGTTGTTGATAGTCTGAATATGCAGGAAAATTGCTCTGGTGCTGCCATCTCTGCCCAGAAAATCGATCATATCAGCAAGATTTACATCGAGCTTGGAACCAAGAGAGATAAAATAACTAAAGCCAACATTCTTACTTATCGCATGCTCCAGAAATGCTGAAGAAAAGAGACCGCTTTCTGAAATAAAGGCGATATTGCCCTCTGGCGGCATCTCCGGATAGAGGCTGGCGTTAAGATTGTTTGTGGGCCTGAGGAAACCGAGGGAGTTGGGGCCCAATATCCTGCATCCGTGCATTGATGCCAATTTTCTGATCTGGTCAGCAATACGGTAAGCATCTTGGACACGGTGTTTGTTATCCGGGGCAAGTATTACGATCCCCTTGACACCTTTTTCGCCGCAATCTGTGAGTATCGGCAGCAGATTTTCAGGTTCCGCTGCAACCATGGCCAGATCAATTGTATGAGGAATATCCTTTACAGACTTATATGCTTCAACCCCCTGGACGCCTCTCATCCTGGGGTGAACCGGATGAACAATGCCTTTGAATCCTTTGCCGATCAGGTTCCTGAATATATGATAGCCTACAGACTTATCGTTTTCACTCGCACCGATAACTGCGATTCTTTGGGGATTGAAAAGAATGTCCAGATTCTTGATCGACATATGCTATTTCCTGCCAAAGGTGAGAAATGCATAATTCCGGGCGATAAGAAATTGTTTTTGAAACTGCAACTTGAATTAATTAAATGTTACCTTAAATATTTTCTTAATACAAGTTCTGACCCTTTGCCATTGCCTCCAGGACGTAATCAATATCGGTTTTAGTGTGGGCGGCGTTTATCTGAAAACGCATGGTTTCATCGCCCTTCGGTACAACTGGAAAGGTGAGACCAACGACCAGTACACCGCTGTTGTAAAGATGTTTTACCAGGGCATGGGTTTTGGCTGTATCTCGCACCATGACCGGCACTACAGGATGGGGTCCAGGGATCGATTCCAGGCCCAATACATCCAATCCATTTCTGAACTGCTGTGTCCTGAGGCGAAGATTTTCAAGTAGTTGCAATCCTTCATTGCTGTCGCAGATATCGAGAGCTTTTGTCGCAGCCGCACAATCCGCGACACTTAACGGGTTGGTGTAAATATAAGTATCTGCCTTTTGCCTTACTGTTTCTATGAGGGTTTCACTCGCTGCGATAAAACCTCCATTGACTCCGAAGGCTTTGCCGAAGGTGCCGATAACGACATCCGGGCTTCCACCGGCAAATTCGGAAGTTCCCCTGCCGGTTGCGCCATAAGCACCGATGCCGTGGGAATCATCGACGACGGTGATGACGCCGTCCCGGAATTTTTGATTGTATTGCTTTGAAATTGCAAGGATGCTGTCAATAGGCGCATAATCACCACGCATGCTGAATATCCCGTCAAAAATCACCACTACTCGATTAATATCATCGCCCACCGAATCAAGGCAACGGCGAAGCTGCTCCATATCATTGTGGGCATAGATACCTTTATTGCTGCTCGGGACTCCCGCGATGCGCATAGCCCGAATAATAGAGTTGTGGTTGAGCTGGTCGCCGATCCAATGAGTTGTCTTGCTGCCGATGGTAAGAGCCAGACCGCAGTTGGAGGTATAGGCGGAGTTGAAGATTTTGCCAGCTGGCTTATCAATGAAGCTGGCTATTCGCTTTTCCAGCTCTCTGTGATAACTGTAGGTTCCGTCTATAAAACGGACTGCTCCCGGTCCAACTCCACAGGCATGAGTCGCTGCGTCGGCTGCAGCTATAAGTTGCGGATGATTGGAGAGCGAGAGATAGGAGTTGGAATTCATCCGGATAAATTGTTTGTCCTCTCCTTCCAAAGTATAACGAGGACCTTGTTCCTTTGTTGGTGAAAGGTAGCCGGTAATGATCCGTTCTGGTGGTTTGGCCCGGCCTTCATTCTGCAGGTCGATGAGCTCTTGCTTCAGCGCTTTGTCTAATTGTTCCAGTGACATAATTTACTCCTTTTCATCCCAGCTGAGGATTACTTTTCCCGCTTCGCCGGAACGCATGACCTCAAAACCTTTGAGGTACTCGCTATAGTGAAATTTATGGGTGATGATCGGCGTAATGTCGAGGCCGGACTGGAGCATCGAAGTCATTTTATACCAGGTCTCAAACATCTCGCGACCATAAATACCTTTTATCGTCAGCCCGTTAAATACCACTTTATTCCAGTCTACCGGGGTATTTTGCGGCATAATGCCAAGGAGGGCAATCTTTCCGCCGTGACACATGTTCAGAAGAATAGAATCGAGGGCTACAGGGTTGCCGGACATCTCCATTGCAACGTCGAACCCTTCCTTCATGCCTAATTCTTTCTGGACATCGCCGATTTTTTCCAGGCTGACATTGACCACCCGTGTGGCCCCTAACTTCTCAGCAAGCTTTAGCCGATAAGGGTTGACGTCAGTCACCACCACGTGTCGCGCTCCGGCGTGTTTGGCAATGGCGGCAGCCATGCAGCCGATGGGGCCGGCTCCGGTGATCAGCACATCTTCGCCGAGAATATCAAAGGAAAGTGCGGTATGGACAGCGTTACCAAGTGGGTCAAAACAGGCCAGGATATCAAGAGGAATCAAAGGATCGCAAAACCAGACATTAGTCACAGGGATCGAAAGGTATTCGGCAAAGGCCCCCTGGCGATTGACCCCTACTCCGCTGGTGTTCATGCAGAGGTGGCGTCGCCCGGCCAGGCAGTTGCGGCAGTGTCCGCATACCAGGTGTCCCTCGCCTGAAACGAGATCACCGGGTTTGAAGTCTATGACGTTATCACCGACTTCGGCAATGACTCCGACGAACTCGTGACCGATCGGCATTGGTACCGGAATGGTTTGTTGAGCCCAACTGTCCCAGTTGAAAATATGGACGTCCGTGCCGCAGATAGCTGTCCGGGAAATCCTGATCAATACTTCATTTTTGTTCGGAACCGGAACCGGAACTTCCTCAAGCCAGAGCCCTTCCAGTTTTTTCGCCTTGACCAGCGCTTTCATCGTTCTCATTGCATCCCCCCTTGTTATGATGGTACACATCCTTTCTAACTTTTATTGTATCATACTGACGGGGCAATTGTATACGATTGATCGGTTGTCTGGTCAGGCTTCATTTTTTTGGCTTAGCACCTGAGGTTTTTCAAAAGTTCCAGTATTTTTCTGCATGCATTGACAGTAGTTATGTTGCGCTGTAACATAAGCTCTTCGTCAGCCAGCTTAGCCTTGTTTTGGCCTGGTGCCAGTAAGAAGATGGAAGTCCGGGCCACTGGAACCTTTCAAAATTGAATGGGAAATTCAAGAGTGCATCAAATTCTTATCAAGAAGTATCCTAACAGACGGCTCTATAATACCGAGACGAGCAGTTATATCACGATTAATGATGTTGCCGAACTGATTAAGTCGGGGAACAGGGTGGAGGTGAGGGATGTAAACTGTGGCGATGATGTGACGGCCTTAGTCCTGACCCAGATTATCATGGAGAAGGCAAAGAGCAACCAGGGGGTGCTGCCGGTATCACTGCTCCATCTGGTTATTCAGTTTGGTGATAATGTTCTCCATGAGTTCTTTGAAAAATATCTCGAGAAGACTATGGAGAGCTACCTGATGTATAGAAAAACAATGAATGATCAGGTCAATGCCTACCTTGATATAGGGATGGGGTTTTCAAATCTCGCTGAGAAGGCGCTGAAGGATATCGAATCAATGAATATCGCGAATGAGCTATTTGGTAAAACCAAGAGGAAAAAATAGACCGTCGAGAGAAAGAAAACCAAAGCCGCAGAAAAGTTGTTGTGTTGTTATATAAAAGGAAAAAAATAATGAAAAGCCTGATATTATGTGCAGCCGTTGCATTGACTCTTGTGGGATGTACCCAGGAATCACAAAACAAGTTTGGTCGTGCTGTTCAGAACTGGACGGGAACGAATGGCATTCTTGAAGTATATGCCGGCGATAAACTGGTTAAACGGTTCATTAAAATTGATAAATTGTCTACGGCAGCTGCCACTTCCGGCAAGGCCGAACGTCCATATCGCTATGGGTACGGTGTTATGGATGCCAATTTAAATGGTGTTGTCGATCCGGGTGAGAAAAAAGTCTATTTTGAGTTCAGCGATTATTCGACTTCGTACATTTTTTATGAGAATCCCGAGTAGCCAGCCATCTGTTTCCAACAAAATCAGGATATTGATAACTTGCTATTTTGCTGTTTCCAGTGAAATGATTTTCTCCAGTCGAAGTCTGCATTCGGGGGAATAGTCTGTAAATTTAATACCGGCTCCATCAGAATCATTTCTGACAACTATGCCTGCGATGGTTATTTTCTCAATTTCCAACCCTTCCCCAATAGTTATGGAGACGTTGCACTGCTCTCCGAGGGGCAGATTGCCGTCAAAAGGGAAAAAACAGCCGGAGAGACTTATATTTGTTATGGATCCAGTATGATAGACATCCATCTGATATAAGGAAAGGTCCCCTGGGATATCCAGGGTGATACGGGTAAAAGCTCTTTTTTCTCTTATCACGGCAAAGTCACCATCGGTTGCGGGAATATCGAATCAATTACTGTAAAGTGATTGCCTGATTGCAAGACCAATCTTGGAAATTGTTACAGGTTTTTCAATAAAATCAGACACACCAAGATTTCTCACTTTCAAAATTTCATCATTCTTGGCATATCCAGTGATAATAATCGCTTTTTGGTTAGGGTTAATTTCTAATATTTTCTCAAAAGTTTGCCGCCCGTTGAGGCCGTCTCCCATCATCATATCCAGCAGAACCAAGTCCACTGACTTGGATTCCATGAAAGCTATGCCTTCCTCTCCGCTGGTAACCGAGTATGTTACATATCCCATTTCCTGAAGAGCTTTTCCTAAAATTTCATTCTGTTCAAATTGATCGTCAATGAGCAGAATTGTTTCTCCGTTTCCCCGGAAAGAGTCCGCTGATTGTATCTCATCAAGAGGGCAAACCAACTCATGTGTTGCGGGCAGATAAACCTCGAAGATTGCGCCGGGATGATTGTCTTTAATCTCGATCCAGCCCTTATGGTCCTGAACAATACTCCAGACGATGGAGAGCCCTAAACCTGTACCACTTTTCCCCATCACCTTGGTAGTATAGAAGGGATCGAATATAAAATTCAGATCCTGCTGTTTGATTCCCGGTCCGTTGTCAGATATTTTCAGTTTAATGTAATCGGTCTCTTGTGATTCCCCTTTCTCCGCCGCCAGGGGATGTAAAAACTTACAGTTCTCAGTTGATATATGAATGACCCCTTTTTCCTGTAAGACCTCAAGAGCATTGCCGATCAGGTTGAGAAGAATCTTATGAAGGTGCTGAGGGGAACAACAGGTGTTATATAAATATTTATGTAATGTCGTCTGGATAACAGTGTTTGGAAAATTTGCCAGCCGTTCACCGTGTTCGAGAGAACTCAGGTGATCCAGAACTATATCATTAATATTCTCAACCGTTTTTGGAGTTGCTCCGTTCCGTGCTATCGCCACCAGATCGGAAACAACTGCAGCTGCACGTTTTCCAGCCGCCTGTATTTTCTTGATTTGTTCATAATACCTGTCCGTTCGGTCCATCTGCATGAGCAGCAGGTCTGGATAACTGACAATTCCTGAAAGGATATTGTTCAGGTCATGGGCCACGGAACCGGCCATTAATCCCAGGGCATTGAGCTTGCTGGCTTTAGCCAGTTTTGTCTGGAAATCGAGCTTTTCTTCTTCGGCTTTCATCCTCTCTGAGATATCTCTGACAGCACAAACCCGACATAATTTATTCAGATAGGTGATCGGGCTGGACTTAATCTCAATGAAAAAATTACTGCCATCCTTTTTCCTCGCTGAAACTACATAACTGTCTATTGTCGCCTTCTCTTCAAATTCCAGAGCATTTTGCTTTGAGGATGGACTGAAGATATTGCTGAGGGCAATACCTTGAAGAAGTTCTCCATGAGTGTAGCCGAACATTTTGAGAAACTGGTTATTAGCTTCAATGATTTTGTCATGTTCATGGATCAGAATACCTTCCCAGGCAGCTTCAGAGAGAGTCTTGAATCTTTGCTCACTAATCTGAAGGTCGTTTTCAAGTTTGTTGTGTTGGAGAGCTTTATCTATCGTGTTTATAAGGAGTTCGTGGTTGATTGGCTTTCTGAGAAAATCATATGCCCCATGTTTCATCGCTGCTACTGCCGTTTCCACGGTACTTATTCCCGTCAGCATGACCGCTGCAGTACGTATTTTGGAGTTTTTGATAAATTGTACAATATCGCATCCGGATAAATCAGGCAGTTGGACATCAAGAAGAGCCAGGTCGAATTGATTTGTCTTCAGAAGCTCAATAGCTCTGGTTCCGGTAAGGGCTTTTGTGCAGTTGTAATTAAAATGTTTAAGGATATCTTGGAGACTGTCAATGAAACGGGGTTCATCATCTACCAGAAGAATATTGGATTTCATGTCTGTCTATCCTCCTTTGTCTCATTTGATTCGAGGTGATGAATTGGGGAGAAAAATTGAAAAACTGGTCCCCTCCGTCGCACTGCTGGTGTATGAAATTCTGCCCCCAAGGTCTTTGACGGTTTTGTGGACTATCGACAGCCCAAGACCTGAGTGCCCACTCTGTTTCGTCGTGACAAATGGGGTGTAGAGGCTGGCTATTACCGATTCCGGCAAGCCTGGTCCCGTATCTGTGATGACAATTTCAATTCCTGGCTTACCAACGACGATATCCTCTTCAGGTTGCCTTGTTTTTACGGTAATTTGTCCCTCTTTATTCATAGCCTCAGCAGCATTTTTAAGCAGGTTAATCATAATCTGCTTTATGGCGTCCTTTGATGTAACGATATGAGGGAGCATGTCGTCGGGGACAAAGGAGAAAACAATTCCAGATCTGGTAAAGTGGGCTGACCTGACCAGCTGGATAATATTCAGAATGGTTTCATTTACATCAGTTAATTCAAAATGGCTGGCAGGCTCCTGTGAGAAAAGGTCTATCTGCCCTATCATCGATGAAATTCGATGGATTTCCTCATCAATGATCGTCAGTTCGTTCTGGATCTTTCCATCTTCTGACAACCTCAATTTCATCGATGCAATATAATTACTGATGATGCCAAGAGGATTATTGATCTCATGGGCAACTTTTTTTGCTGTCATGGAGATTGCGGCCATCCGTTCAGCATTGAGTTCAGCAGCCTTTTGTTCTTTCATCTTTTCCAGCTGAAGGCAGAGTCCAACCTGCTGTGCTATCAACTGGACCAGTTTTAAATCACCGCTCGACAGTGAGTGCACTTTTTGTGGAAGACCAAGTATAATAACACCAGCTGGCTTTTTATCGGCAACGAAAGGCACAAGAAGCACAGTACTGCAATTGAGAGCAGTCAGAATCTGCTTGTCTGCGAGATTTTCAGTTGACGACTGGTAATCGGTGAGGTAGGCCGTGGACATGTCAAGATAGCTTTTCACGATGAGGCTCGAACTTCGCGGTAAAGTAAAGGTGAGCCCCTTGCTCATTTGATGTAAACCGCTCATTGGAGAAGTGCATCCCCTCAGCAGGATGTCGTCTTTGTCTGTCAAGAAAAACAACATCTTTTCGATATTGAAGAGAACGCTCATTGCTTGCTCACAAGCTGCAATAATTCCTTCAACATCACCCGCCTGGACCAGGCTCTCCAGAAAGCTCGACAGCAGGGAAACACTTTTTATCCGAGTGGAAAGGGCTTCCTGTAAAGCTTCCTCATGTTCATCGTTTTCTTCAGCGAGTAAAGGTTTATCAGGAGGTAAATTGAACTCGTTATCCTGATTGTTTACTTCGAAGGGCTTTTGGATTTTAATCTCCAGATTAACAGCAATCTGTTCAACCTCTTCCTCCGTGCCTTCGACAAGTTCCTCCAGATCAGTGTGGCTCAGCCCCACCAACTCTTCGCAGATCGAACCTCTTTTGCCGATATCATTATTGTTCTCAGTCAGAAGATTTGAAAGATAGATGATCTTGACCAGAGGGAAGGCCTCTTTGATCTGTTCCAGCGGTTCATGGTGGTAGCGTACGGCATCCGCCATCATGGAATTCAGCCGCCACTTTTGCACGAGCCATGCGCCGGTTTCGCAATGATTCACCCCAAACAATTCAGTTTCGGCTAATAAGTTATCCTGGCGACCCTCTGTCGCAGCGAGAATAGATGCGTGTTCTTTTGGGAACGTTGCGATCAGTATCAACCTGCCGATATCATGAAGAAGGCCTGAGAGATATGCTTCATCGATATTGCTAAAGCCAATTTTCTGGGCAATTTTTTTGGCAAAAGTAGCGCACATCAAGGACTGGTACCAAAAGACGCTCGGGTTGAATTGCCTGACGGTTTTAAAGCGCTTCTGCTCAAAAACCTGGTGAACCGACATGGTTACCGCAATATTTTTAATTGTATTTGATCCAAGATAAACAACCGCCTGTTCTATCCCTTGAAAGGTATAGCGAAATCCATAATAGGCTGAATTTACCATCTGAAGGACTTTGAAACTGAGAACCGGATCTTTGTTTATTATGTCGGCTATCTCTGATAACGGAGTCTCGTTGTTATCACATGCTGCGAGTAATTTTAGAAGGATTGCAGGAAGAGTCGGCAGGTTGCCGGATTTCTGAATGAGGGAAAAAGCATTATCCTTGCTGATCATTGACTTCGACCTGATAGTACATGGGATATCTTAAAACCAAGGCCGAGAGTGTTAGACGAATTTTGTCTGTTTCGTGTATTCTTATTTATGAGCCGTGAAAAAACGAAAACACGCAGGGCAAATATATACAATTTGTCAACATAATGTTAGGAATTAATACCATTATTGCTGAAAATAACAACAACTTTCTTTTGTGCCACAATGAGAAAGCAGGCCCTGGCTTCATCAGGGAAGAGGCTTTCAGTAAATGACTTTGGTTTATAGTGGTTTCTCCAGGAGACAAATAGATTTTGCAACCTGAACTCCAAAATGCTCAAGCCGAGTTTGTAATGAATGGATTTTGCCAATTTCCGTCTTTGTGATACCGAATACAATAACACCCTTATTGATGCTCTCTGCAACCATTGGAAGACAGACAAACCCCTGACTTCCAAATAAACGGAGTAACTGGCGGTCAGCCAAAGGGAGTGTCCCGCTGTTTTCACCCTCCATTGCTGTTTTCAGTTCACCTGAAATAAATGATTTCACCACCAAACTTTTTTCCCACATCAGGGAAAACTGAATGTCATTAAGTGTTCCCCAGCCAAAACAATCGGGATACTCCACGACCTTTAAGAAAGAGTGATCATGATCCGGCATCAGACACAGGGCTGGCTTGAAACCAAAGAGTATGACGAATGACTTGAAAACGGTGCGAATGAATTCCGGCAATCCTCTAACGCAGGTTGTGGTTGGCAGCACACCTTGCAGCAGAGCAAAATCTATTGCCAGCTTTCTAAAACGAGACTGCATTTTTTCTGTCTCGCCTTCCTCCATTTCTTCCGTAAGTTTAATATTATACAATTTGGCCAGCTGGTCTGATTTTTCTGTCGCCTTGGTAACCAGACCTTGCAGCTCTGCGGATGTGAGTCCAAATAATTTTTTCCCTATCTTGACGGCTTCCTCATCCTCCCTTGTCGATTGAATCAGTCGGCAGGCCATAGAGACTATTTTAACCAGGCTGAAAGCCGTCTCGATCTTGTCCAAGGGCTTGGTGTGGTACTGAACGGCATCAACCAGAAAATTATCCAGGTGCCATGATCTGAGAGCCTTGGCGCCAACTTCGGCATGGGTCATCGCGAATACCCGCTGCTCCATCTCCAGAAGTGCATTGTCATGTCGAAAGGTGTCGGCAAATTGGGTGTAGACTTCCGGATGGTTAAGCTGCAGGGCCAGTCCCCCGATGTCGTGTAAAAGTCCTGCAATAAAAGCCTCTTCCGGAAAAGGGTAGTTAATTAATTCTGCGATGTTTTCAGCAATCGATGCGCATGTGTAACTATGGACCCAGAAGTTGGTTACCAGACAGACAGTTTTTGGAGGATCCTGGCGGTTCAACGCCTGTTGCATGACAGTGGTATTCAGAAGGTTTGTGAGCACCTCCGTTCCAAGTTCCTGGATAAGCTGGTGTATCGTGGTCACTCTGGTTTGCTGGCCGATACTGGTGTTTGCGTCACAGATCATCTGTAACGCCCTGACCACAAGAATCGGATTGCATGAAATGATAGTCAAAAGAGTTTTCTTAGTCAATTGTCCCTGAGCCTGCAATTCGAGGGCCTTTAACAGAAGCGGCAGAGGGCTTGGAAGGTTCAGGGCATCACAGATAGCACCATCATGAGCACATGCAACAAAGGGTTTGGGTGGGATTTCTGCCGGTCTCTGCACATCTGTTGAAGGGGGCACATCCCCATTTGACACAGGTAGAGGTGCAATTGGAGGTTGTGGAATTTTGCTTTCAGGAATGTCGGGCTGAAGAGAATTTCCCCTGATCATTTTGTCGGCAGGCTTGTCCGATTCCGGGAGGGTCAAAAGGGAAAAATTGAAGTAGCGTTGCCAGAATTCGCTGAAATCATTTCCTCTGGATTCTCTCGTGTCATACTTTAACAGATTGGCGACCATAGCCTTAATGCACTGGGAGGCAATAGAGTCAGGGTAAAGAGTCAAGATCGGCTCTTGCCTCGTGACAGAATTTTCTATATTGGGGTCGTTGAGTACAATACCGACAGGGGCTATCTCGATCGCCAGATGTCTGTTTGCCACCTCCGTAAAACGGCGATAGGTTTCTCTGGCCTGAGGAACACTGGGACTCTTGTTGACCAGGATTTTCACTGTCCCGGTGTAGTGATTGAGGGCCATTACCTTCAGAAGCGAATAGGCATCGGTGAGGGATGTCGCTTCTGAAGTGATGACCAGGATGGTTTCGGTACTTGCCAGACAAAAGGCGATAACTCCCCTGGAAATTCCTGAAGAGGTGTCAATAAGGAAATAGTCGTAACCCTGTATCTGTGAGAAAGAGCTGACAAGTCCAGAAATTTTTTTACGGTCCAGATTGGCCATTTTTTCAATTCCTGAACTTCCGGGTATTACATCAATGCCAAATTGTGTTTTATATATAATATCAGTGAGATTTTTATCTCCAAATATATAATCGTCGAGGGTATATTCCGGATTGATCCCCAAGAGAATGTTGACATTGGCCAGCCCAAGGTCAGCATCTAGAAGGCATGTTCGGAAATTGCGCCGGGCGAGTTCAAGGGCAATATTGACACTGATATTTGTCTTGCCGACTCCGCCTTTGCCGCTTGTTATGACCAGTGTTTGTGTCATTTCAAAAATAGGTTGTACGCCTCACCTTGTCATGAGGAATAAAAGGGAGGGATTTGTTTCGAAAAAAAATGGTGACTTTGAATTAATGCATACAAAATGGGACCAAAAGACGCTACTCTTTTGTGCTGATTCATGACATCTGGAAGAATACTTGATTTTTTAAAATACTTTCTGTTGGTGAAGAAAAGAAAAAAAATTGCTACGTTTCTTGAAAAGGAAAGCTCTTTTTGTTCAGCTTAACTAACCATAATAATCAGCAGTTGTTGGTTTAATGTGTATGTGGTAATAATCAAACTGGGCATGTTGCTTTTCAGGTGCGGGTATAATGTATGAGGGCGGAAACGACGCCCAGGCACGATCCATACGGGGAAGGAACACTACTATGGTCATACAGAGAAATAAAGATCCAAAAGAGAAAGCTCAAGCGTCGCCTGCTCCATTAAAAAAGCCATCACCGGATGTCAAGTTGACAGCCCCAGGATCAGCCAAACTCTTGGAAGCTCCATTTAAAAATGAATTTCCTGTCGTGGGTATTGGTGCTTCGGCCGGTGGTCTAGCCGCTTTTGAAGCCTTTTTTTCAGGGATGCCGATAGACACCGACCCGGGCATGGCCTTTGTCCTGGTGCAGCACCTGGCCCCGGACCATAAAAGTATCCTTACCAGTCTTATTCAACGCTATACCCGCATGCAGGTCCTGGAAGTCGAGGATGGGATGGAGGTGCGCCCTAATTGTGCCTACATCATTCCGCCGGGCCGTGACATGGCTTTTTGGAATGGTTCCCTCCAGTTACTTGAACCATCCGCTCCCCGGGGCCAGCGTCTGCCGATCGACTTTTTTTTTCGGTCGCTCGCACTGGATCAGCGCGAACGGGCCATCGGTATCGTGCTTTCAGGTACCGGCAGCGATGGGACCTTGGGAATTCGGGCTATTAAAGGTGAGGGTGGAATGGTAATGGTCCAGCACCCCGATTTCTCCGAGTTCGACGGCATGCCACGTAGTGCAATCGCCACCGGTACAGTCGATTTTGAGCTGTCGCCGACGGAGATGCCGGCGCAATTGATAGCTTATGTTGCCCATGCCTTTGGTAAGCGTCCCATACCTGCAACTCCTCAGCCGCAGAAAACCGATAACGCCCTGAATAAAATTTTCGTTCTGCTTCGTGCTCAGACAGCTCATGACTTTTCTCAATACAAACCGAATACTATTCATCGTCGAATAGAACGCCGCATGGCTGTTCACCAGATCGAAAAGCTAGATGATTACGTCAGGTATCTGCAGCAGACTAAAGAAGAGGTTGATGCACTTTTTCGCGATCTATTGATCGGTGTTACCAGTTTTTTTCGCGATCCGGAGGCCTTCAAAGAACTTGAGGAACAGGTTATTCCCAAACTCTTTGAAGATAAGCCGTCGGGTTCCGTGGTTCGCATCTGGTCAGTGGGTTGCTCCACAGGTGAAGAAGCCTACTCTCTTGCCATTCTTTTGCAGGAGCACCTGGATCTGTTAAAGCGAAATTACAAGGTGCAGGTTTTTGCAACGGACATTGACAAACAGGCGATTGATTTAGCTCGACAAGGAGTTTATCCCTCCAGCATTGCAGTGGACATCACTTCTGAACGGCTGGCCCAATTTTTTTCTGCTGAGCCCGATGGCAGTTTTTATCGAATACAAAAAGGTATTCGTGATATGTTGATCTTCTCGGAGCAGAATGTGATCAAAGATCCACCTTTCTCCAAGATCAACCTCATCAGTTGCCGAAACCTGATGATCTACATGGGAGGTGAACTGCAAAAAAAAATCATCCCGCTCTTTCATTATTCCCTTCATCCAGGCGGTTTTCTTTTTTTGGGTACTTCCGAGACCATAGGGGATTTTCCTGATCACTTTAGCGTGGTGAGCAGGAAAGCAAAGATATATCTATGCAAAGGAGAGGACATTGATAATGCAAGGCGTACGCCATTCGGTCGATTTCTTCCACAGATGACCACCCGCCATGATGCCGGCATGCTTGCCGCCGGAAGAATGCCGAGTCCCAGGAAATTGCCACTTCGCGAAATTACTGAACAGTCGCTTTTGCAGCAGTTTGCTACAGCTGCAGTGCTGGTGAACAGCCAGGGTGATATTCTCTACCTGCACGGCCGCACGGGAATGTATCTGGAATTGACACCGGGAGAGGCTGGAACCAACAACGTCCTGAAAATGGCTCGTGAAGGATTGCAGCGTGAACTCACCCTGTCCCTGAAAAAAGCGGTAAAAAATAGAGAGATCATACGCTGCCCCGGGCTGCGGGTTAAAACCAACGGCGATTATACCTCGATCACTCTGATTGTGCGACCGGTTGCTGTGGCTTCCTTTGATTCACAGGGCTCGGCACTCTATCTTGTTATCATAGATGAATCGCCTCCAGTCGATCCCGAAGCTGAGAAAAGGATTGCTGCCCTTTTAGCCCGAGAAGGAAAGGAAGGGCAGGGTTCTGATACGGATGTTCGGATTATGGAGCTTAAGGAGGAACTGCGTGCCAAGGAAGAATTCCTCCAGAGCGCCAACGAAGAGCTTCAGTCCTCGAACGAGGAGATGCAGTCGGTGAACGAAGAAATGCAATCGACCAATGAGGAGCTCGAGACTTCGAAGGAGGAACTGCAATCAGTCAACGAGGAATTGGCCACGGTCAATGCCGAACTTCATACCAAGGTGTCGGATCTGACGCGAGTCAATAATGACATGAACAACCTGTTAGCCGGAACCGGTATAGGTACTGTCTTTGTCAACCACGCTTTGTGTATCCTGCGCTTTACTCCTTCTGCTACCCAGATTATTAATTTAATTAAAAGTGATGTTGGCCGACCTGTGGGTCATATCGCCTCCAACCTGGTGAGTTATGATCATTTAGTGGCAGATATCCATGAGGTGCTGGATAATCTGCTTCCGAAAGAGGCCGAGGTTCAGACTGTAGATGGAAAATGGTACACAATGCGCATTATGCCATACCGCACACTCAACAATGTGATTGAGGGCGCGGTCATTACCTTTGTGGATATTTCAGAAACGAAGAAGGTGCAGGAATCGTTGCGGTTGAGCGAGGAGCGTATGCGGGTTGCACTTGTTCTCGTTCCTGTGCTGATTTGTAATCAGGATAAAGACTTGCGTTATACCTGGGTTCATAATCCCGGTGTACAGTTCTTCAACAGAGAGATCCTTGGTAAAACCGATGCGGATCTGCTTTCGGAAGAAGAGGCTGAGAGGCTAACGGCAATCAAGAATCAAGTGCTTAAAAGCGGGGTGGGGATTCGGCTGGATGTGCCAACAACAATCAACGGCAGGCTGTATTTGTATGATTTGAATGTAGAACCGTCGCGTGATGCTGCCGGCAATATAATCGGGGTCACCTGTGCTATGACGGATATTTCCAATCGCCTCACGGAGAAAAGCTAAATAAGCATCTGGGTGAAAAAGCATCTGAGTAATAAGGATGTGAACAATGACAAACAAGAACAATCGTCTGAATTCCGCCCCTCCATCGGGAGTTAAGAGTATGCGACAGCAAGCCGAAGATATCTTTCAGGAAAGAGTAGCCAAATCTGAGGCTGACCAAGATGTCCTGTCGCTTGAAAAAACCAGGCAGATGCTCTATGAGCTGCAGGTGCATCAGATTGAGCTTGAGATGCAGAACGAAGAACTGCGCCGCGCCCATGCAGAGCTGGATACCATCTGGAAACGATATTATGATCTCTATGACCTGGCTCCGACGGGGTATTGCACCCTCAGTAAAAATGGTTTGTTTCTGGAGGCCAATCTCACTGCTGCCAAGATGTTGGCGACGCATCGGAGGGAGCTGGTGGGGCGGCCGGTCAGTCAATACATTTTTCAGGAAGACCAGGATATTTACTATCTCCATCGCAAAAAACTTTTTGAAACGGGAGATCCGCAGACATGTGATCTGCGGATGGTAAAAAAAGATGGGACTTTTTTCTGGGCCACTCTCGTCGCGACCCGCGCAGAAAATGTCGATGGTGCACCCGTAAGTCGTATCGTGATGAGTGACATCACCGAGCTGAAAAAGTCACTGGAGGAAAAGACCAAACATAAGCTCGAAATGAAGAGTAAGAAGGCGGAGCGGATGAAATCGATCGGTCGCTTGGCCGGTGGTGTAGCACATGATTTTAACAATATGCTGGGAGTGATCCTTGGTTACACTCAGATGGCTTTGGATGAACTGAGCCCTGCTCAGCCCTTTTATGAAGATTTAATGGAAATAGGCAAGGCTGCCGAACGCTGCGCCGATCTGACCAGGCAGCTGCTCGCCTTCGCCGGTAAACAGATTGTCGCTCCAAAAGTCATCGACTTAAACGAGACAGTGGATGAAATGTATACGATTATGCGGCAGAGAATCGGCGAGAATAATGAGTTCATCTGGATTCCGGGAGCCGACCTGTGGCTGGTTAATATAGATCCGGCACAGCTTGGTCAGATGCTGAAAAATCTCTGTGATAACGCGAGGGACGCCGTCAGCGGGGCAGGTAAAATTGTCATTAAAACCGATAACATCACACTTGATGAAACCAATTATGCTCAGCAGCCATGGCTTGTCCCGGGTGATTATGTCAGGCTTGTCGTGAGTGACAATGGCTGCGGTATCGAGAAAGAGGCGATAGATAATTTATTCGAACCATTTTTTACTACTAAGGAGATGATTGAAAGTCCTGGACTCGGTTTGGCTACCGTTTATGGCGCAGTTAAGCAGAACGGAGGTTTTATCGATGTAAACAGCGAGCTGGAAAAAGGAACAACTTTTTCTATTTATTTGCCACGATATGCGGGCGCGGAACAAAAGGAACCGACCAAGGAAGTCGTGCAAACGGGCATGCCGGCTCGGGAAAGTATACTGGTGGTGGAAGATGAGCCGATTGTTCTGGAACTGGTCACCAGAATTCTGGAGATGAAAGGCTACACTGTTTATGCAACAAACAATGCTCACGAAGCAATCAAAATAGCCCATGATCATATCGGCCAGATCAATTTGTTATTAACCGATGTACTCATGCCTGAAATGAATGGTGATGAACTCGCCCAAAAAATTTTAACTGACGATCCCTCTCTTAAGTGTCTGTTTATGTCCGGTTATACGGCAGACGTTGTTACTCGTAGTGCCTTGCTCGATGAAGAAATACATTTTATCCAGAAGCCCTTTGCCCTGGATGCTTTAATCTTGAAAGTCAAGGAAGCGATAAAGGGTAAATAGTGCTCATTTTCTTTCAGCAACCACAGCCAGATGGAGCCTTGCCGGATACCCTGACAATCCAGCTGTTGATTATATAGGCTGCACATCCGCAGCCGTCATCAGGATTTACGTAGATAGCCTGGGTAGGGCAATTCATGGCGCAGGCACCGCATTCCATGCATCCATTTGGATCAGTGATTTGGGCTTTTCCATCCCGAATTCTAAAAATGCGGTGTGGGCAGACCAACTCACAGCTGCCGCAACCAATACATTTGTCCTCTGATAATCGTAAAATAGCCGTTTCATCAAGATATCTGAAGTCTTTCATAATCGTTTTCCTCATTAAATAAAGGGGCGAGCCACCCAGAAGAGAAAGGCAAGTGTTGTGGCAAATATCTGCAGCGGCAGTCCCCTGCGCATCTCTTTTTCCACCCCTGACAGTGAGGTAAATGGAGTAGACCCGGTAAAGTTCATGGCGAGAAAAGCGGAACAGCTGGTAATCCAAAGGAAAAGAGCTGGTTTTTCAATCCCAACAGCCACTTGTTCTGCCGAAATCAGAAACAACGCGGCGGCAATACCTCCCGTTATCGTTCCTTTCAGCCAGAATTGTCGAAAAGGAATCCATGGCAGCAGGAGGGGAGTGATGACGGCGCCGGCAGTGATTGCTGCAAGAGTTGCAAGTATAAGGATGGAACTCCGGTCGAGGGCAGCCTTGAATGAAAATATTTCAGGTGAAATCCCGGAAATTATGAAGAACAGGGCGAAGGCCATCAACAGCTGTTTCCACAACATGCAGATTTCAAGCGGGATGAGAACGGTACGCTCTTTTAAAGAAAAGGTTACGGTGCGCATAGTTTCATCGGCTTTGCCCGTTTTAAGATAAGAAGGTAAATTGGACGCCAGAATTGGCCCAAACCGACCTCTAAACCCACAAAGTTTCTTGAGTTCATGGGCCGCTACCCCATTGGCGGCAAGCTGCGGCAGAATAAGCTCTCGGTGGCTGACAAGCTGATCAAGCTTTGCGTTTCGTACCTGGTAGGCAATTTCCTCTGCGGAAAAGGTACTTTTCCCGGCGGCGCACCAGACATTGATGCCACGGGTATCGACCACCAGTATCCAGAGCGAGATTCCACCAAGCTCTTTGCGTAAGGAGTCAAAGGTCAATTTATAGTTGGCGGTAACCAGGACAGGTGAGTCTTTGTCTGGTTGTTCATTGCAATAGAGACCTGGCGTGATGCTGTAGTTATTCCGGGTAAAGCCGGTTCTGGCCCCCAGGGTGCCGAGCCTGTCGCGTAAGGAGAGCGAAGTGGCAACCCTGGGTATGGGACCGACTGTGGTTTCAATAAAATCCTCAACAAAAGGATCAATAGTATAACCGGCTCGTGCAAATCCACTGGACCGTGGAGGTGGTTTTGGACCTCAACAGGGTCCTTCAGGTGCTTCTTTTGGCACCTGAAGAGGGGCCGGTATGCAGCAATCGGTTTGGTCTGTGCGCAAAAAAGGACGAATCTGCTGTTGGAGCAAGTCACTCACGATAACCTCCGGGATAATTAATATTATCAATAGGAAATAATATGCCCACTATGTAAGCATGGCAATCCCTTTTTCAAGGTCGCTGACAAGATCTTCACAGTCTTCAAGGCCGATACTGAGGCGGACTATTGTTTTGCCTGCGTATCTTGAAGGAGTGTTGCGTATAACCTTGGTGGCGGTGAGCAGGCTTTTATAGCCCCCCCAGCTGTAGCCGAGATGGAACAGTTCCAGAGAATCGATAAAAGCCGCGAGCTGGCTTTCAGAATAGTCTTTTTTGAAGGTGAAGGCAAAAAGTCCGGAGGAGCCTGCGAAATCACGCTGCCAGAGATGATGTTCCGGATGAGACGGTAAGGCGGGGTGGAGAACCTTATCAACTGCAGAAACGGTTTGCAGCCATTTGGCAATGGTAAGTGCCGACTGTTCATGTTGTCGTAATCTGGTAGCAAGTGAGTGGAGTCCGCGCAGGGCGAGATAACACTCCTCTGCCGGAGTATAGATTTCCATAAGTTTGTAGAAACTGTCAAAAGTGTGGCTGTAGCGCTCATTCACCGTCACCGTTCCGGCCAGCACATCGGAATAGCCGGAAATATATTTGGTTACTGAATGGATGGAGACATCGACACCTAATTCAAAAGGTTTCAGGTAAAGAGGTGTTGCCCAGGTGGCATCGAGTACCGTGACAATGTTTTTCTGCCGGGCAATGGCGGTAATTGCCGGGATATCCTGGAGTTCAAATGTTATTGAGCCCGGTGATTCGAGAAGGATCAATACGGTGTTGGGCCTTATATACTCCAGCACATCCGCAGAGGTGTTGGGAGGAATGAGGGTGTAGTCGATATTGAATTTTTTAAGAACTTTCTTGCAGAACCGCTGGCCGGGTCCATAGGCGTTATCGCAGACTAAAATATGGTCGCCGCTTTTGGTAAAGGCCAGGAGTGCAGTCTGGATGGCGGCTATGCCTGATTGAAAAACCCTGGTAACCGCCCCCCCTTCGAGTTCCCGCATCGCCTCTTCAAATTGCCGCTGCGTCGGCAGTCTGTCTGTTCCATAGGAGACTCCCTCATACTCGTGGCGACCTGCCTTCACCATTTGCGGGTAGTTATCAAAGAGAACTGTTGATCCCCTGTAGCTTGGAGGATTTATAGTTGTCGCAGTGGTTGTATCTCTTTCGGGCCAGATTTTACCAAGTATCCTGGTTACTTCTTTCATATTGGAGTGTCTCGATGAAGTTGTTTGTTATTAGTAATATTGGTATGGTATGAATAATTGGATGTAAGGAATAGAACTGTTTGATGGCATATAAAATAGTTGCTGGTTTTCTCACACCTTCTGATCTGACACAAAAAGTGTAATAAATCTGCTGCTACCCTTTCTAATATAGCTTTGTCTAAGGTAATATGAAGGATACTCTAGAAATCGGCAGAATGCATGTCTTTATGAGAAACAGGAGTCCCATAGCAGACGATGAAAAATAAACCTGCACCAATATTTTTCGATAAAAATGATTACCAACTTCTTGGTGTTGTGAAGGACGTAATAAATAGAGGAAGTAAATCCAAAGACTTACGCTCTCTGCTTGTCGAACATATGCATCCGCATGGCATCAAGGAAATTGCCGCCCCTCGTGGATTACGTATCGCCTACGCAATTGCAGGCCTGCTTGGCTCCTTTGAGACAGGCAGGGCGGGTGATCGAATCAAGGCCTTACGCTCCCTGCGTGACGAGGTCTTTTTGACCTCTTCCTCTTTCTATCAGAAAAATACCGCGAGAGTATTGCTGCAGGTCATGAAGGATTTGTTGCGGGTGCGGGATAATGAATTACTCCAGCTTAAGCTGGCCCATGATTTTCGAATGGTCTCCGCAGGCAATCCCCGATTGATACGTGCGGAACTGGCCAAATACCATCTCCTCGAAATGCCTGAGGAATGGAACCAGTATGCCTTTGATGATCATGTGCATGATGCCAATACCAAAGGACGAAAATCACCAACCCACCTTGTGATGGATGCCTGGATCAAAGGCATTCGATTTCTCACGGTGGTGTATTACAACTATGTCCGACCGGAGGTGATCGAAGAACTGATAGAGGCCAGTGCCATACTCGACGTACGGGTTCAGGTCGGCATAGAAATGTCGTCTCGTTTTCGCGAAAAATATGTACGTTTCACCTGGGAACCCCACGGGTTTAATGACAATCGTTCTTTCCTCAAGTTTCTTGAAGAGGAGGCGGTGATAAAGCTGATGGAGGAGGGCCGACAGGTATCGAACTATCAGCAAAAATATGTTTTTGATATATTAGATGTTTATAATGATCGCCATCGCGAAACACTTAGTCGAGAGTTGAAGCTTGCACTCGAATCGCTGCAGCTTGATGATTTTCTCCAATTCGTTGGTATTGGTCAACCGTCAGTATTGCATCTCGCCAGGTTTATCCATAATGCCATTGGTAACAGTATCCAGTTGGCAATGAGCAATCTCCAGCAGAATCAAAAAGATGGAGTGAAGGAAAATGAAGAGGTTTCGCGTCTACGCCATCTTCAGGATGTGGATGTCGAAACCATAATTGAACGATTTCTGCTGCCGATCCGTAATCCAGAGGTTCACAATCCGAACTATCCCCAGGAGAGTTCGGATCTCCCCGAATTACTCAGACTAAGCCTGAATACGCAGCTCAGCAGGCTATTGTCATTACACTCAAGTTCAAAATTTACCCTCAACCTCAGTAATCTATCGGTCCAGGATACCCTGGAATTACTTTTTTCCTGCGAGGGAAAAATCAGTCATATTGAGGCCTATAATCTGAAAAATGCTGCCCATGGCATGAGTTCCGGCACGAGTTCGGGTATGAATTCCGGTCCAGGAGCCGAACAGGAAGTGTATGAAGGAGAAGCTGTTGATCTCAAAAGCCCTGGACAACATTACAGTTTGATAAGCGAACTACAGAAAGCGCTTAATGAAGATAATGTCATCAGTCTCAAAAGGGTGATTCGTGCCATTATCTGGGATTATGAAGAACAGCGCCTCAGCCTTAAAAAGCATCTTGAAAGGTTATCTCCGGGCAAACTGTCGGGAGAAGAGCTTGGGAAGAAATATCAGCAGATGCGGGAGAGGAAATCGCAGCTGATGGATATTTTATATAATTTAGAGAAATTCCATAACTATTACAGAAAGCGAACTCTGGGTTCTCGTATCGGTTCGGGTTCAACAGGCCGAGCCGAACATCAGCACGGCATGGGGTTGGTTGTGCTGGACACCTTGCCTGCAAGGGCCAGGAAAGCCGTCAGGGAAGGGGTAGTCCAAAAAAAGCGTTCACTCATTCCGGTCACCGGCTTGTTGACCTACAATTCCCATGCCCGCAGTCATAATGGCACTGTGGCAGGGTGGAAAAAAAGTTTTTTGAACAAACTGCCGTTTTTAAAAAATGCAGGTGTCTGTCGCTGGTATGACTGGAGTCTCGATGGTCTTTTGGTGCATCCTCAGGTGAGTGGAAATATAGCCACTCTGGGAGGAATAGGCAGGAACGGTGAAAATGGCAGGGTGTATATAGAGAGGGCAACAGAGAGACTGGGCCATCCCTGGAAGTATCTCAATACCAATCTGAAAAATAGCCTGAAAGTATTACTGGGCTTTGTTCCTGCCTTTCTAACCTTCAGCCTGACCAAAGACTGGTGGTTGCTGGCTTACCTGGGGGCTTTCATCTGGTTTGGCATAACAGGATCCCGCAATATTATCCAGTCGGTTCTTGGCGGAGGCGGGTTGAGTCGCTCACCCCTGCTGCCATGGAACTCTCTGGTCAGTTGGAGTCGTATTGCCGATTCGCTCCTCTATACCGGGTTTTCTGTGCCGCTTCTGGATTATCTGGTTAAAACCCTGCTGCTTGATCGGGCTTTTGGCATTACGACGGCCACCAATCCGATAGCCCTTTATTCGGTAATGGGCCTTGCTAACGGCATCTATATTTCCTCTCACAATACATTTCGAGGATTACCAAAGACTGCGGCGGTAGGAAATTTTTTCCGTTCCATTCTGGCAATCCCCTTGGCTGTTGCTCTGAACTCTCTTGTTGGTATGGTGCTTCAGTTGACCGGAGTACCCGATATCTCAGGGGTGTTGCAGAAGTGGGCGGCGATCATTTCCAAGTTCGCCTCGGATTGTGTGGCTGGAATCATCGAAGGACTGGCAGACCGGCAGACCAATATCAGGGTACGGCTTGCCGGATACCAGACAAAAATTTCCCAGCTGTTTGCCGTATTTTCCAGGCTCGATCTGCAATTTCCAGAAGAGGATGTGCTCGAAATGCTGCAGTCGACTGAGATGATGATGGAAACACTGAACTATGAAGCCAGGGAGCAGGAAAGGTTGATTATTGTCAATGCCTTGGATCTTATGTATTTTTGGATGTATCAGCCCAGAGCCAGAAAGGCCCTGGAGATAATGGTGCAGAAAATGTCACGGGAGGAATGGCTGATTTTCCATCGTTCTCAGTTGGTTCTCAATCGGAACCGGGAGATAAGTCAGGTTTTTGTCGATGGTCTGGTTGGAGAGAATTTTTCCAAGGCACTTGCTTTTTATCTCGACAGGTCAGAAAAGTATCTTATTGATATGGAGAAATTAGGATCTGAAAGAAAATGGGAATGATCAATTATTTCTTGTTTAATCGAAATACTTAGGGTGTCGAGAGTGAAACAGATGAACATTGCCAGTTTGTTATGTATTTGTTTAATTCTCTTGTCGAATTACTGCCAGGCAGGCCAGTTCGCAGTTTCCGTGGAAAAGGATCGGGTTGCTGTTGGTGAAAAGATAGATTTATTGCTCATTGCTCTACAAAGCGAACAGGGTCAGGCTGGTGATTTTCCCCTTGAGATAACTTGTGAACTCTTTTCAGGTGGGGAAAAATTTGCTGTTTTGGCTACTCAAAAGCCCCGTCAAGAGGAGCCTGAGAAGACAAAAAACATCAATAGTGCCAGGCAACGCTATAGTATCAGGTTGCCTGATGAGCTTCAGGGACAGGTTATAATTTCCCTGGCCGGTATTCAGGCACCTCGGGTTGTGCTGGATGTGATCGTTTCCGAGGACGAAAGCGTTGCCACAGCTGATAAGGTGTATCCAACTCTGGATTCAATGTTTGCTCTTTATCAGACGTATCAAAAAAACATTGCACCCTACCAGCCGGTTTATTTTCTTGTAGGTACGGATCCGGGAAAAAGTAAATTCCAGATCAGTTTCAAGTATCAAATTTTTGATGGAGATGCACCCTTTGTCGAGTCAAATCAGTGGATAAAGGGGCTGTATTTTGGTTATACCCACACTTCTTTCTGGGATCTTCAGGCAACTTCAGCACCATTTTACGATACCAGTTATAAACCAGAATTATTCTGGTTGTCCCGAAATTACTTGAATTCCGAGCATGGTCTTTTGAAAGGCGTGTTCATGCAGGGTGGATTACAGCATGAATCAAACGGCAAGGATTCCGAATTTTCAAGGAGTACCAATTACTTCTACATGAAACCGACCTTAATCTTTTATGACGATGACAGTAAATTTGGTCTGCAGCTGTCGCCGAAAGTCTGGTCGTATATCAATAATGATGACACGACTAATCCGGATCTTCCCGATTACAGAGGGTATTTCGACCTGGAGATCAAATTTGGCTTTGCGGAAAGTGTTGTCGCCGGCACTCATTTTCATTTGGCTGAAGAAGGTGGTTCTTTTCAGTTTGACATCTCGTATCCCCTCCATAAAATTTTTGGTGATGTTTTTGATGTCTACTTTTATGCGCAATACACCAATATGCTGGCTGAGAGTCTGTTGAATTATCAGCATCGCACCCAGGCGCTAAGATTAGGCCTGGCCTTTATCAGATGATACCAGGAGGCTGTCCGAGAATGCCCTTTTGCCCAAACTATTCGTTATTTTCACAAAACAATGCTCGCAATGTGCTTGTTTATGAAAATGCCTCGATTTTGGACAAAATGTCTATTCCCGGACAGCCTCCCGGTTGCCCAATCCTGCTTTATGTTTAACATTTCCAGCAGTCAGTTGCTTTTTATTAACTTTTGAGAGGAGATTACCATGATAGACGCCAAAATGGCTCAGGCGCTCAATGAGCAGATTAACAAAGAGATGTATTCGGCTTATTTATATATGTCAATGTCGGCCTATTCAAATAAAACCGGGCTTAAAGGTTTTGCCAACTGGTTCATGGTGCAATATCACGAGGAAATGTTTCACGCCATGAAATTGTATGAATATATTCAGAGGCAGGGTGCAGATGTAAGACTTGAAGCCATCAAGGCTCCCCCTGTTGAGTTCTCTTCCCAGCTTGATATGTTTACCAAGACCTTGACCCATGAACAGTATATAACCAGTTCTATTAATGAATTAATGGAACTGGCCATCAGCAAGAAAGACCATGCGACCCAGATATTTCTTGAATGGTATGTAACCGAGCAGGTGGAGGAGGAAGAAAACGACAATGATATCATCGCTCAACTCAAGTTGATTGGGGATAATGCGCACGCCTTGCTGATGCTCGACCGGGAATTGGCAGCTCGAATAACAACAATTCCCACCGATTATAGTAAAGGTGTTGAGGCGGCGGCAAAGGCTGGGGCTTAAGAAATATTGTTTACTATGAAAAGCAGTTAACATTATGGGTACAACCACATTTATCCTGGTGGGTTGGTTGATTGACGGCAGTGGTGGTCCAATTCAACAGAAAATATTGCTGAAGATTGTCGACGGGAAATTTACCACAATTGAGAAATACAATCCTGAATCTGTGCCTGATGCTTCTCAACTGACCGATTTATCACATTGTACCGTCCTGCCCCCACTTGTTGACTGCCATGTCCATTTGTTCATGTCCGGAACCATTGACAAGGGTACAAGGGAATGGCAATTAAGCGCTGGATATGATGGATTACGGCCAATTATGGGCCAACATCTTCGATATCTTTTCTCCCATGGTGTGCTTGCAGCGCGTGACGGTGGAGATCGCGGTGGATATGCACTTCGGTACAGGTCGGAAAAGGCAATGCATAAGGATTTTGTTTTGAAGGTTGCCGGTCGGGCCTGGCACAAACAGGGCCGCTACGGCAGCCTGATTGGCAGGTGCCCGGATGATGAGGGAAGTCTGGCCGAGCTGTATGCTAAGGAAAATGACACGATCGATCAGGTAAAGCTGGTCAATTCAGGATTAAACAGTCTGAAAGTATTTGGCAGGGAAACTCCTCCACAGTTTACCAGGGATGAGATGACAGCGGTGGTGGATGCAGCAGAAGAGCAGGGCAGGAAGGTGATGGTACATGCCAACGGCAGAGAGCCCGTACGGATTGCAGTAGAAAGCGGTTGCCACTCGATTGAACATGGTTTTTTTATGGGAAGGGATAACCTGCAATTGATGGCTGAGAGAGGAACATGGTGGGTACCGACCCTTTATACCATGAAGGCCTATGGTGCCAATATCAACTTCGCCCAGGCTGGCGCCGACCTTCAGGTGATTGAAAAAACTCTTAGTCATCAAATCGAGCAGCTTGCTCTGGCAAGAGAATTGGGAGTCAACGTGGCGTTGGGGACTGATGCCGGAAGTCTTGGCGTCTTGCACGGGGAATCAATGGTCGAGGAGATGAAACTTTTTAAGAAGGCGGGCTACAGCCTCCCGGAAATAGTAAAGTGTGCGACTCATAACGGTGCCGGGTTGCTCGGTATCGACGAATTTGGGTTGATTACAAAGGGCAAAGCAGCAACCTTTCTGGTGACCAGGGGGGCTCCGACACAACTGCCGAGAAAGCTGTCGTACCTCGAAGCGATATATCTGAACGGTGCACCGAGTGAACTCTATCTAAAGAACCCCGTCAAACATTTGCCTGTTCATTAAGTGTATTGATTGTATAACGAGTCGAATTATAAATGGACAAAATGGAGTAGAGATGATTCAGGGAAATATCGCTCCACAGCTTAGAGCCTGGTTGGAAAAATATAATTATTTAATGGCAAGATGGCTGGAGTCAGGTGCTGTTTTAACCCCCCAGGCCAGCAGAGACGGATTGGGAACGCTCACCAGAACTCTGGTTACAGATATTCCGGAACTGGCACTTGTTCGAAATGAGAAGATCGAGAACCATAACCGGATAGTGCCCCTCAGAATATATCACCCAAATCCGGATGCTAATCTCCCTGTTTTAATCTATTTGCATGGTGGTGGGCATATTGCCGGGAGTGTGGATGTATATGACCCTATCTGCAGGAAAATTGCTTTGGCAACCGGGTATATTGTTGTGGCGGTTGAATACAGGCTGGCACCGGAGAATCCATATCCCGCCGGAATTGAAGATTCAGCGATGGTGCTTGAAGGGTGTTTCGCCATGCTTGATCGTATCGGAATTAACTACTTCCCTCGAATGGCCCTTGCGGGAGACAGTGCCGGAGGTGCAATGGGCGCAACGCTCGCTCATATGTTTCAAAGTCAAGCCGATGTTATCATCAGTCAGCTTATTCTCATCTATCCAGGCCTCGACTACACTCTGAGTATGCCTTCTGTTGCAGAGTTTGCAACTGGCTGCCTGCTGGAGAAAGAAAGGATCTGCTGGTATTTTAATCAATACTTCCAGAACAATGAGAGCAGAAGAAAGGCTTCTCCGTTGTTTATGAAGGTGACTGACAGGTTTCCGAAAACTCTCGTTATAACTGCAGGTTTCTGCCCTTTACGAGACGAAGGCAAAAAATATGTTTCTGTCTTGAAAGAAGGTGGGGTGACGGTGCAGCATCTCCATCTCGATGACATGATCCATGCTTTTCTCAATATGGAAAGTCTTGTTCCGGATAGCTGCAAGCTTGTTTATGGGGCGATGCGGGATTTTCTCCAATGAGCAGGCTGCAGCAACAGAAAATGCTGCTGTTTACAGCCAGGCTTCGAAATGAGACGCCCCCACATAAATCACTTTACCGAAACCACAGGACAGTTTGCCTTAAGAATAACAAACTGGGCTGTGCTACCGAAAAGGATCTTTCCAACTTTGGAGCGACTTTTAACTCCTATAATGATTTCGTCGCAATTATTATCAGCAGCAAAAGCAACAAGATCTTCGCCAGGAGTATTGTTCCTGACAAGCAGATGTGATTCGTACTCTATACCATTTTCGGCTAAAATATTCCCTGCGTCGGCTAAATTCGTTTCTGCCTCTATATTCATTTGTTGGGTTGTTTTTTCTCCACCGGGCAGGGAGGTAACCAATTGAACTTTACCTCCGAATGCCTTGGCGTGTTTTATCGCGAGTTCGAGCAGATCTTTTCCTACCTTGGTGCCTCGATAGCCTACTAAAATTTCCATGTTATCTTTCCTGGTAATTTGTAATTGTGAAGGTTTATTACTATAAAATTATTATCAGGAGCCCCGGGCAAAAAGAGGCTCGTAGAGAATCCAAGCAAGTCGGACATCAAATAGATACATTTGAATGCCGCATTCATGAAGGATACTCTGCTGTATTAAACAGTGGGGAAAGGCTCTTTGTCAAGCCTTGAAACTGTGCGAAGCACATTTGAATTCTTGATATATTATGGAGTTCCCGGATAAGTGGCCCCAGACTGCCTCTCCCTCAGCGGTGGATGAACTACACGTAAGGGAGAATGTCACGAAGAATACCTGTCGGTAGTCTGGTTTAAAACCCGTGCTTATTTCTTTTCTTCGAAAAGAACCTCTATCTTGCTAAAGCCGTCGTCTACGGCTTTTTTGAAATTGTCACGGGTTTTCTTCATCGTGTCAAAGGTTGTCTTTAGGGAATTTTTGTTTTCTGCAGTAATCCATGGCAGTTGGTCAAGATAACCGTTGACCATTATTTCTGTCTGATCCTGAACCATGGTCATAGCATTGTAGCTGTTATCAAAGATGGTTTTCTGGAAGCCCAATGTCTGTTTCGCAAATTGTGTTGTTGTGTCCATTAATTTTTACTCCTTTGAGATCACTTAAGTTTTTAGGATAAAAAAGCTTTCTGAAGCGCTTATTGCAACAAATCACCTGGCAATTTTTTTAATAAATATTTATCCCTTCGAGCCGAGTCTTAATCCTCCGTGGATGAAAAACGTTTCACCAGCCAGAGCCTCGTTTTTATATATATCACAAGCGAGGGTGGCAACTTCTTCCGGCTCAATAAGACGACCAATAGGTACATCGGCAAGAATTTTGTCCAGGGCTTTCTGGTTCATATTTTTTACCATGGCGGTACCGACGTAACCTGGAGCAATGGCGACACAGCGAATTTTGTCGGCAAGACCACGTCTGAAAAATTCAGCAGTGATGACTTTAGGCATGACGCTCATGGCTGCCTTTGTCGATGAGTAATTGATCTGACCTGCGGTACCCAGCGAACCTGTAGAGGAGACCAGGCAAATGAGGCCCTTGCAGGCATGGTTGATCATCTGCTCCGAACATTCACGGATAGTGAGAAAGACTCCGGTGAGATTGATGTCTATCACCTTTTGGAAATCTTCCAGTGACATCTTTTTGGTCACTTTACCGGTTTCCCTGTCCGGAGAAACCATCATGGCATCTCTGATAATGCCTGCAAAAGGGGCAACAAGATTGATCTGCCCCATCTTTTCCATGGCAAAGGCGGCCAGTGCGGCGCAGTCGTCTTCTTTTGTGATGTTGCAGGTAAAGGTTTCGACGCCATCACCTAATTGCTTTTTTGCGGCCTGCAAGGCGTCGCCGGCAATATCTGCAATCACAGCCTTGCCACCCAGGTTGAGCCACTTTTGTGCCAGGGCCATCCCAATTCCACCGCTTCCTCCGGTAATTACTGCAACTGCTCCTTTTATTTCCAGCATTTTTCTCCCTCGATATTTGTATTTTTTGCTCACAGCACTTGGTGGGATTTTGTTTGCCTCTCGTCGCTCTGTCTGAGGGATGCAGGCTTATTCCCCTGCTCAAGATGGCTTGTTGGGTGGTTGTTTTTCTACTGAATTCAGGGTTGTGTCAGGTTGGCTGAAAACAGTTGGCTTAGGCTCAGGTGTCGCAGCTTGCACTTCATCGAGTTTATTTTCTTTGTTTTGTGAAAGCGGTTTCTCGGATGATGCGTTCTTGAAAATTGGCTTTGTTATGGGTGTATCCTGTTCAACCGATGATTTGACAGGCAGGTTTTTTGCAACCAGTGCTTTTTTTGCGTTGCCTGTTTTCTCTGTGACGGTGACACTCTTTTTTACCGAGCGTGGAATAGAAACTGGTTTTGCGGTAATTTCTGTGGGCAAATTTTTGTTCATTGGTTTCTCCTCTGGTGAGGAGATTCGCTCTATTTCGGCAAAACCCTGATTGGCCACAGATCTAAGGTCTTTCAGGTACTTTGAGTAGATATCAGACCAGTAGAGACAGGCATTTTTACTGCTCTTTGGGAGCCAGGGATTTTTTTCGAGAGTTATTTTGAGAAGATCTTCCCCGTGTTGCTGGAGAGTGGAAAAGAACGTCAGGGTATTATTAAATGCGGTCCTTTGCAACCCGATAGTCTTGGTGAACATGGTATGGTTATCCATAATTATCTACCCCTCTTGCGCAGTTCTTTCTTCTTTTTTATCAATTAATTCTGCAAGGTTATCGAAACCCTGATCTATCGTTTTCCTATAGTCCTCTCTTGCTCTTTTGATAAATGTAACGGATTCGTTAAAAGGCCTTTTGGCCTCCTCGGTGACCCAGGTAAATTGATTCAAAATTCCATTTACCATATTTTCTGAATTGTCCTGCATGGCGGCAACGACAGTATAAGTGTTGTCGAACAGTGCTTTTTGAAAGTCGATCATTTGCCTGGTAATCTTAATTGGTTCCATTTTATTCTCCTGATTTTTGAAGATTTTCGAATAAAAAAATTATGATATGCAGCAAATAAATATACAGATTCACCTGTTTAGGTGAGTCTGCTTTGGTAATCGTGAAAAAGGTCGTTCGAAAATTGACATAACTATAGCGATGATGGTTTGCTTGTCAAGAGTGTATTGTTGCGACGCACAAATTGAAATTGTTTATGTTTTTCTCTATAAGCTATTTATATAATGATCAAATAAATATTTTATTTATTTATCTTTGGTTCATTAGTATTTTTATGTTGCATTGCGTTATGACCTGTACTGCATCTTGTTTGATGTTAGGTTGAGGACATGCTTTGCTCCACCAGTCGATATCCTTCGTCGGTCATTCTTTTAAGGTCGTCACAACCTTTACGGTACGCCTGCAGCCACTCTTCGATGGAATTTTTCGCTTCAACAGGTATATCCTGGTTTAATTGATTTAAGAACATATGGAACATGAGCTTATTTTGTTCATAGGCGCTCATCATCATTGTATAGTTGTAATCAAAAGCCATTTTGTTGGTTTGCATCATTTGTTTGAGGGCTTGTATCTTGTCCTTATCCATATCCTCGCTCCTTTCTGTTAGAACCTTACACCTTGTTGGGGTGCTGGATGATTTATATAGCTGTTATTAAAAATAGAGGCGATGGCTCCAGATATCCTCTTCCAGGCTTTCCTTGTCTTCTTTGAGGGCCAGATACATGGAAGCGTTCTGGATAGCAAGAGCGCCAGTATGGGCGATAGCTTCCATAACTGTAATGAAATCTTGTGGGTAGCTGCGAATGCAGGACGAATAGAGCCGCATTACACCAATAATTTTTTCTTTGGAACGTATGGGCAGAGATATCATGGAATTGATTCCCTCTTTTTTCGTCTCTTCGGGGTACTGCAGGCGCTTGTCTTTGGACACATTCTCAATGATTACAGTCTGGCCCTGAAGTGATTCCGAAATACTTTTTCTCGCAGAAATATTGCCTTTTTTTAAAAAGGTTTCACTTAAGCCGTAACTGGCTACAATCTCGAATATGTTGGTATCTTCATTAAGTAACCTGATAATGACACCTTTCATGCCAAAAGCTTTGCAGCACTTTTCGGACATGCTGTGGAGTATTTTCCTGATATCAAGACTGGAATTGATTTCCGAGGCGAGTTCTAAAAAGAGCATGGAGTTTTTCTCCAGGCGCTCCAGCAGCCGAGCCTTTTTAAGAGCAATACCGCCATTGGCTGCAAGTGCCTTCATGAAGATAATTTCCTGATCTGTGAACTTGCGTCTCTCGGCAGTATAGAGGGAAAGAATACCCACTTGACGGCCGCCTGCCATCACGGCTACCGTAAGTATGGAGGCGATTCCTTCCTGTTTTTTGGCTTCATGGTTCTCGAGTCTTGGGTCGGTTGTGGCATCTTCAAATACAAAAGAACCTATTTTTTGAAGAGCCGGGACCAGTTTTCTGGCAGTGATCGGGTTTGCGTGCATGTAGGAGTCGGATAAGCCAAATTTTGCCTTGGGGATGAATATTTTCTTTTTCTGATCTGCCAAAAAAAGGCAGGCAGCTTTGGCATTCATAGTTTCTGTAGCGCTCTTCACAATCAACTGCAAGAGTTCATCGACAGTGGCCACTGTGCTGAAAGCCTCGCTAAGTATACAAAAAGTTTCGAAATAATTTTTTTCCGTGGTCATCGGCTTCGTCCTTTTCGTGATGGGTTTGTAGTGCCGTACCCATCAAATGAGTACCGAACAGAGTACCCCTTGTGAGGTGTCAGCATCTGGATATCGCTCTTATTCAGTCTGCAGCAGCTTTAGCCGCTAATTGCTCTTTTGAAGTTTTGGGTATTGAAGTATTGACTCCTGTTCTGGTTTTCTTCACAGTCTGCTTATCTCGCTCCATCAGCCATTTGGTGATCTTAGGGACGAATTCCTGCTGACATTTCGAACTCACGTAGATGCCGATATGACCGGTATTGAGACATACGTCTTCCGTGTCCTTGCTGCCCACTGTTCCGGTGAGCTGCTCGCAGGCTTCGGGAGGCACGAGATGATCGAATTTTCCGTAAATGTTCAGCAGGGGCATGGTGAGCTTTTTTAAATCGACCCGCTGACCTCCCACCATCATTTTGTTTTGGATCAGGAGGTCCTTCTGGAAACAATCCTTGACGAATTCACGAAAGGTTTCTCCCGGAATGTCAGGGCTGTCAAAGATCCACTTTTCCATGCGGATAAAATTTTCAACGAACTCTCTATCATCCAGGAGTTCACAGAAGGCTACGTACTTGTCTATCATGAGCCTGGCCGGGTTAAGAAGCAGAAAGCCAAAATTCAGAAAATCTCCAGGGATGTTACCGTATGTATCGGTGATCTGGTCAACGGGTACCTTGCGCATCCAGATATTCAGTAAACCCGTATCTATATTGAATGACGTTGGTGTAACCGTGGTGATAAGATTTTGAACCTTATCCGGATGCATGGCAGAGAAGATGACGCTGAACGTACCACCCATGCAGATCCCCATGAGATTGATTTTCGGTAATTTTTCGCGTTCGCAAATGAAATCGACGATATCACTGATATAGATATTTACATGGTCGTCAATCCCAAGAAAGCGATCTTTCCGGGTAGGGTAACCCCAGTCGACCATGTAGATATCCACTCCCTGGTGTAAAAAATTTTCAATTACGCTGCGGCCCGGAGAAAGATCGAGCATGGTTTCCCGATTTATTAAGGCATAAATGAGTAACAGAGGTGTTTTGACCTGTTTCTTTTTTATGGGTTTGTAATGTTTAAGTTTGACCCGGTCCTGTTGGTAGACAACGTCGTAAGGTGTGGTTGCGATATCGGTATTCAGTTCTCCAAGAAGCACGTCCGCAACCTTACCCATCCTCTTTTGAGCCGATTCAGCCTTCTCGGCCAAACTTTTATTAATCAGATCAACCGGTATTTTAGGCTGTGTCAAGATAGCATCCTCCTGATCTATGAAATGGTTTTTGTAGACTTACTGTTAAGACAATGAAACAGAGGATGTATTTCAATAATCCTGCTGCTCCTTTTCTATGAGGCGAATACGCTTTTTGAGAAGGTATATTTCTTTGGAGAGTTCATCTATGTCAAGGTTAGTAGGGATGTTCATCTGCTTTAGAAGATCATTGACTACTTTTTGGCGAGCTTCAGAAAAATCAGTGAGGGCAGTAAGAGTTCTGGCCATCACTTCAGAATATTCCGCTTTCTTAAACAGCTCCATGTAATGACCTTCCAACAGCTTGATCCACAATTTGTAATAGGTTTTAGAATTTTCGCTGCATAGTCCTGCTTTGTTCATCTCCGTTATTTTTTCCAGAAGACTGTCCAGGGATTTTTCGATGGGCATGTAGAGCATATGCAGAAATTCAGACAGCATCAATTGCAGGTTATTTTGTTTATCGACAGCATGCAGCATTCGCTCCTGATGAAATCGATGCAGTCCAATCTGAGGAATTTTAAAGAATCGACTGAACTCCTTGTGGTAGGTGTCAGTCAAATTTTTTATCAAATCCCTGTCCAGTTTTCGTATATCGCTGGAAGAAAGTGCGGCGCCACGCTTTTTGATCCATTCCCCGGCTTTGACCTGCAAACCGGTAAGGCTCTGAAGACACGTTTCGGTAAGTTCCAGGGCTATATTTGGGGTTGTCTCGGTGGCTTTGTATAAATGCTCGAGTGTCGATGGTTCACTTATGGCTTTGACCATGTTCTGCCATTTTCTGACTGCTTGTAACGATACTGTTACCCGACCTTTGGGTTGTAATGGATCCTTGGTATCCGGAGGGTTAAACAATTCCGTCCATGGTTTGTACAGAGAGCCTAAAAATTCAAACATCATCTTTTGCAAATCGGCAGATGCAGCCGTCTGATCTGTAGCTGTTTCCTTTTTTTCAGCCATTATGACACACCTTGTTCATGGGTGGAGTATGAGTTGAAAGAGTTAATATGGTCTGTGCACTTTTGTACTGGGATACTGTGGGGAGTTTCCTTTTGTTCCTGCACGAAGTTTGGTTGAAAAGGTCGGGAAAGGCAATACTGCAATTTTGTGAATAGTACGGTAGTGAAAAACCGTATTAGCAGGATGATGTAATAAATTTATAAAGGGTTTTTCGTAATTTTATATCCTGAATTTTTTCTGGGGCATGAATAAAATTAAGGATCTCAGGTGTTGCATGGTTTGAAGGAATGGTATCCGACTGTCTCGGGCAGTAAAGAAATCTTATACCTGCTTTACCGGGTGATTATCAAGACACTTAAAGAGCTTCATTTACTGCCGAATATTCCTCTGCCAGATCCAGTTGAAAACGAACCGGTCCCCGATATTTCCCCTTGCCGAAAATTGAGTCAAGAGAGCAGATGGATTTTGGGTGTGACCAGGATGTGGCGATGGCCACATGGCCCTTGGGGAAAGGAGTTACTTCGATATCATCAATAAAGTCGAGTGGCGCAAGAGCAACCTCCTTTTCAACCAGGTCATCCGATTCACCATAGCAAAGCAACCAGCGAATATTCTTCTCCTTGATGCCGTGAAAGTTGAGTTTTCGGCCAAAGATAGTAACCGGCAGAGTACCATCCTCGGTGATTGGGATATTGTACGAGGCAAAGCTCATTTCGGTGACAGACAATGGAATGTCGGAACGGTCATTCTGGAGCCAGTAGTTAATGGCAGCCACCGTCTTGTTTTCTTGGAATGGAATGCTGTTTTGACTGCTAAGCATCATGATATCCCTAAGAAATGCTACAAGAGGGCCAGAGTCTTCAATGCTTTTCAGCTTATAGACCCAACCCATCAGATCACCGCTGGCTACCTTGTTGCCGTTGGCGAGCGTCTTTGTTCCGTAATCCAGATCGTTGAATTGTTCCGGCAGGTTCTTCAAGAGCTTACCAAGTCCTATGCTGCGGGTTCCATCCATTGGTGCCACACAGGTGATAAGTGCATCCACCAGTCCATCGAGTTCACCTGTCAGGATATTGCAGACCGCGGAAAACCCTCCCTGGCAATATCCATTGAGGGTAACTTTCTGCTCATGTTTTTCCTTGACTTTTTGGCAGAAAAATCGAGTATCCAGAGCGTCGTCCTCAAGAGTCATGGTCTGTACCTCCGGCGTCTCATGGATGTCCTTCATGATGCGGATGTAGGTGGGAATAGATCTGTTGGCAAAGCTGTGAGCATAGCTTTTCTTTTCTCCGGGAAGAAAAGAAAGAATATTGGCGCCAAGTACAAATGGTGGCAGGATGATAACGGGTTTGAGGGTGTCATCGACAGTAATATCGGGATCGGTGGGAAATACCTGGTGGAGGAAAAATCTTTCTGTCTCTGCAAAAATACTCTTCGGCTGATTTTCAAAATGAAAGCCGTATTCGGGTTCGATAGCCTGGATAGCCTGAGGGTATTCATGGAGGACCCGAAGCAGCGTATCCTCTTGTCGAATGAAAAACTCATCCAGTTTCTCTCCTTTCCGGCAAAAGAACGTGGCAAGCCAGGATGCCAGGAATCTATTTGACTCTTTTTGGAAATATTGATCGAACACCTTTGTTATTCCGATAGAGTATCTGGATAAAAGGTCTACGTTACATCCAAGAAGTTGCAGGTACGAATTAAAATTCTCCTGCGGTGTTCGTTGCCAGATTCTCGATGATTCGAGGCTGTTGAAGATCCTGGTGGCGGTGAGCAACGGGCGTAAGAAATCGTTATTGTAAGTTGCTAATCCTTCGATGGTGTATTGGACAATCTTGTTCTGTGCTGTAACTGCTTTGTTCAATGAGGTAATCATGGTGGAAATATCCTGCATAGGGTTTTCGCTCCTTTTCCGGTGGATGATTTGCCTGCAGAAGAGAATGCCGGCAGGAAACCCCCTTTACCGGCATTCTTGATCTGTAAGCTGCTTACTTAGTCAATTTATTAGAGAATTTCCTCCATTTTACCGTAGCCGTCGTCGATGGATTTCTTAAAATCGTCACGCATTCTTTTGGCCATATCAATGGATGTTTGTAGTGATTTCTTTCCCTCAGGAGTAACCCATGGTAGTTGATCCAGGTACCCATTCATCATTCTTTCGGTATGGTCTTGAATCATTGTCATGGCATTGAAACTGTTGTCAAAGATGGTTCTTTGAAATCCCAGGGCCTGTTTGGTGAATTTTGTCGCTTCCATTTGTTGGACTCCTTTGTGACAATTAATTTTTTCTCGGATAAATAAGATTTTTTGTGTTTTAATCATAGTATGTCCGGTTTCGGAGATGCTATGATTTTGTAGTAATGGTTAACCCGACAGCTGGTTTAAATATAGCCATGCCGGATATCTTGTCAACGAGCAAATGTTGCGATGCAGCAAAAAAACAGCCGCTTTTATATTTTGGTAATGTGAGCATAAACACTGTAAAAACAATTAAATAATCCTATATAACTGAGATGTGCTGGTGAGCTTCCTTGGGATATATTGCAATCCAGCACCAATGGTACTTTCTCATTGGAACAGCTCTGGAATACAGTATCATCTCTTCGTCTTATATCCCATAAAAGGGATACCTTAAAAGCTTGCGATAAAGCAGATATGAAGCGTTGCCATGGAAAAATCATTGAATGTATAAATAATTATACATTATCCTGTTCAGTACATGTGCTGACAGGTATATAGAGGGAGTGAGGAGAAGTAGGGGGTATTTAAAAAAAGACAGGAATTCCGGAGCAAGGCACCCCAAATGAACTATAGCGACAATCTTTTTCAGAGCTTTCTTACGAATATCAGCATTGCTGCCATCGTTTTTGATATAGATTCTGTAGTGACTGCCTCCAACCATTCGGCTGAAAAAATATTTGGTCTTCCGGGTGGTGACCTCATTGGTTGTAAACTGACAGAACAGGATTTGTGTATTCTTGATGGAGAAGGGCATCCGGAAGTCGGAGACCGGTTTCCGTTAAATAAAATTGCCGTCGATGCAACTGAAGCTGTCCAATTTGATTTCGGTCTCCAGCTGCCGTTGCTTGACGGAACAGAGTGGTTTCGAGCAACGCTGCAACCAAATTTTACAGCTGGTGGTGAGCTGTCGTTTCTGATCTTTACTCTAACGGGGATAACAGATCTTGTTAGTGAAAAAAATAAACAAAACCAGATAGCCCTGGCTAAAAATGAATGGGAGACTACAGTCGACGCTTTGCAGGACATCGTGACTATCCAGGACAGGGAAATGCGAGTAGTCAGGGCAAACAAAGCAGCCCATGATTTGTTTGGGTTTCGACTTGGAGAACTTAAAGGAAGGAAATGTTATGAGGTTTTTCATCACATAAAAAAACCCTGTGAGCATTGCCCGGTAAACGAAACAAGCAACGATCATTGTCCCCACACGGGAACGGTTTACAACAGTATTTTAGACAAAACCTTCAGTCTGTCATCGTTCCCTCTTTTTGACCAGCATGGAAAAATGCATCAGCTTGTTCATGTGGCAAGAGATGTCACACAGTACCTCCGCAATGAGTCCGAAAAAAAACGGCTGATGGCAGCTATTGAACAGGTTTCAGAGTCGGTGATTATTTCCAGCATCGAAGGTGTAATACAATATGTCAATCCTACTTTTGAAATAGCAACAGGCTATAGTCGGAATGAGGCCATTGGCAGGAATATGAATATATTGAAGAGCGGCGTGCATGACCGGCAATTCTATCAGTCAATGTGGACGACCCTGTTGAGCAAAAAGGTGTGGCGGGGGCGACTGACGAATCGACGGAAAAACGGCACCTTGTTTAAAGAGGATGCGACTATTTCTCCGGTGCTGGACAGTTTCGGGGATATTGTCAACTATGTTGCCCTTAAACGCGATGTTACACGGGAGGAACTCCTCGAGCAGCAGCTTTATCAGGGAATGAAGATGGAGGCCCTCGGTACGCTTGCTGGAGGAATTGCCCATGATTTCAATAACATACTTTCTGCAATTATAGGTTATGGAGAAATAGCCCAGAGTCGTCTCTCAAAGGATCACCCGGCGAGGAAGGATTTAGATCAGGTGATCTCCGGTGGAGACCGGGCGGTGGATCTTGTCAAACAGATTCTGACTTTCAGCCGGCGGGAGAGCCATGGACAATTTCGCCTGTTCAAATTGCAGTATGTCATCAAGGAAGTCATAAAGTTGCTTCGGCCTTCCCTGCCGGCAACAATTGAACTGCATCAGGAGATAGATAATAACTGTCCCTCGATTCTTGCCGATTCCGGGCAGATATATCAGGTGTTGATGAATCTTTGTACTAATGCCAGACAATCTATCGGGGACGATCATGGCCGCATTACCATAAAACTTTCCAAAAAGAGAACGGAAGAACCTGAAAATAGAGGAAGTGCCTTGGAAGCGGGGTCCGGAGTATTCCTTGACCTTGAGGTGAGTGATACCGGATGTGGTATTGAAAAAGATAAGCTCGACAGGATATTCGATCCCTTTTTTACTACCAAGAAAAAGGAGCAGGGAACCGGGCTCGGATTAGCAGTTGTCCATGGTATCATAAAAAAACATAAGGGAGAAATTCAGGTTTTCAGTAAGGTAGGAGTGGGGACTACTATTCACGTCTATCTGACTGCCGACGGTGGAGAGGTGGGCAAACGGAAGGAGAAGAAGTATAAGGAGTTGGGTGGCGTTGAAAGAATAATAGTTATCGATGATGATGCTCCTGTTGCCGAAGTGCTGCGGGTGATACTACAGAAGGTAGGTTATGATGTAACGACATTTAATGACAGCATCGCTGCAGTTGAACAATTTCGTATGAACCCAGACTGTTGTGACCTGGTGATCACCGATATGCTCATGCCTAATATGACTGGTGTCGAACTGGCTCGTGAATTTCTCGCTCTTCGTTCGAATATCCCTATTATTATGCTGACGGGGCATAGTGAAAACTTTGACAGAAACCGTGTACGACAAATTGGGATAAAAGAGTTTCTGCTGAAACCGGCAAAAAAGGAAAAACTTTATCAGGTTATTCGAAAGGTCCTGGGACATGGCTAAAATTTTAATTATTGATGACGATCGTGTTTTAGCAGAAATGCTGGCAGAGCAGATGGAGGCCGGCGGCCATAATGCTGCGTCGGCTTACACCCTGGCAACAGGGCTCACTCTCTTGCAACAGTCATCATTTGATATCGTTCTGCTTGATGTCCAATTGCCCGATGGGAATGGTCTGGAATATATCTCTGCTATCACAGCCTTTCCTTCAAAACCGGAAATAATTATTATTACAGGTCAGGGTGAAGCCGATGGAGCTGAAAAAGCGATTGTCAGCGGTGCCTGGAGCTATATAGAAAAACCATATATTATCAGGGAACTCTCTCTGCAGTTAGCCCGTGTCCTTCAGTACAGAAGGGAGAAACAGAAAGTCGCAACAATTCCGGTTTCTCTGAAACGCGATACCATCATAGGCGGCAGTCCGGCGATCAAGAAAAGTTTGGATCAGGTTGCTCGGGCCTCGTCCTCTGATGTAAGTGTTCTGGTCACTGGTGCCAGCGGCACCGGTAAGGAGCTTTTCGCTCGAGCTATTCACGAAAACAGTGGGCGGGGTGACAAAAATTTTGTTGTCGTAGATTGTGCGTCTTTGCCGGAAACTCTCATTGAGAGTACTCTTTTTGGTCACGTGAAAGGAGCTTTCACCAATGCGGATTCTACTCAGGACGGCCTCGTTAAGCATGCCCATGGGGGCACTCTTTTCCTGGATGAAGTCGGGGAGCTGCCGTTGAGTATTCAGAAGACTTTTTTACGCCTTTTGCAGGAGCACGAATATCGGCCGATCGGATCAACAAAACAGCTTTACAGTGATTTTAGAGTCGTTGCTGCTACCAACAGGGATCTGAAAAAATGTGTGGAAAAAGGAACCTTCAGGAATGATCTTTTGTTCAGACTCCAGGCTTTTACCATTGAACTACCGGAATTGAAAGCCCGGCTCGAGGATGTTCGCGAGCTTGTTCTTTATTTTATTTCAAGGCTTTGTGGGCGATATGGAATGGAAATAAAAGGTGTTGCCTCCGATTTCATAGAGGCGCTTCTCGCTTACGATTGGCCCGGCAATGTTCGGGAGTTGTACCAAACTATGGAGCAGGTATTTACAGATCCGCTTTTAGGGCCTACATGTTTTGCTATCCATCTTCCGGAAACTTTCAGGGTTCAGCAGGCCCGGGCAGGTGTGAAGGCTGGGATTTCCCTGTCAAAAAAGGAGCCGGGGAGGACTCTGCCAACCTGGTCTGCCTATAAAAAGAAATATGAACTTGACTATCTTTGTGAACTGAAACGTGCAACCGGTGGCAACGTTACAGAGGCTGCCAGAATTTCAGAGATTTCCAGAACCCGTCTATACCAGCTTTTTGAAAAACACAGCGTGAATTTCACCTGACAAATTGTGTCCTTATTGGCATTTTATCCCTCGACCGTTGTCTCTTCATTTTTTTCTGACTGTTAACAAAAGTTAGAGTGTTCACTTTTGTTAACAGTTGCCTCATTTTTCTCCTTTCCTTCCTTTGTTGTTAATTGTTCCCAACCAGTTGAATAGACAAACTTTATTGTTTTTTATCTGCGGCTTATTAAGTATGGCACGATTACTGCTAAATCAAGCCGAAAATAGTTGTAGCGTCCAAAAATGTTAACAATCACTTTTTCAAGATTCGCAAAAGAGCACAAATAGAATGAGAACATTTTTCTACTCGATAAAAACATCGGAATGCGGTCGGAGTTGCCAGTGGCAGGTCTGTCCGCAACGGTATCTGGCTAAATTGAGAACTGTTAATTGCTTGCAGGATATTCGCCCCATCTTTGGTGAAGTTTCCTATGTATCTCCGCCGCTGGAAATTACCCCCAGAAGCGGCGATATCATAATTCTTTACGCAGAAAACCCCTTGGAAATCGAAGCGATGATTGCCGTAAAGGATGGTTTCGATGGATTGAAGAAGATACTTGTAGTGGCTGATTCGGCAGGCGTTGATGGAGATAAGTATCATCTGCTTGCTCCGAGATATATCACTCAGGCCCAGAGAAACATTGGTGAGTTAGAGGCTGTAATACAGAAAATGACAGGACACCTGCATTAACTCCCGATAAACGGGAAGTGAACTGGTACTTCTTCTGCAAAAGGAAATTGCAATGGTTCAGGAACAGTTGTTTGCATCTTTTTTACTCGACAGGACAGAAGGATTAGAGATAGCTCTTCGGGCGGAAAGTGTGGTCGAAGCAACACCTATAACAGGCAGGATACGGCCGCTCCCGGCAAGTATAGACTTTGTCGAGGGGATTATGTATCTGCGAGAGGAAATTGTTCCAATTATTAATCTGAAAAAACGGCTCGGCCTGGTAAAGCAGCAGTATGATGAGAGTGCCATGGTGGCAGTCGTTAAACTCTTTCATCGCCGATATGGTCTGCTTTTTGACGATATTCAGGAAGTGTTTTCGGCCGGAATTACCGATATTCATAAGGTAGATGGGGCTCTGCAGACTGACGATAAGATCATCTCTGCTATTATCCAGATGAAAAAGGGTAAAAGAGCCGTAGAGCTTCTGGACATCAACAGGCTCTTTTCAGCAAATTCCCTTGAGTTGGAAAAAGTTGAGGGGGAAATGCATAGCGAAAAACACGAAAAAAAGGAAACCAAATATTTGCCTTATGTAGTTTTTAATTTTGCCGGGCAGTCGTTTGGTGTGCCTGTCAAATGCACACAGGAGATAACTTTTTTTGATGCAGAAAAACATACCTATCAGGGCAGGGCTGATGATGAAAAGCCCAGCTTTAGTGGTTCTCTTGAGGATATTTTTAAACATGGTGATATCGACGGGACTCTATTGCTGAGAGGTCGAACCATTCCGGTATTGGATGCAAGGCGGATTCTAGGTGGTGGTACCATGTCGTCTGATGAGTGTCTTGGAGAAAAAACCAGGATTCTGGTGCTGTCCAGCGACGAGTGTTCATTAGGTCTTATTGTCCAGGAAGTAACAACCATTGAAAGAATTCCAGAAGATGCAATTCTGCCCATGGGTCTTTGTCAAAACCCCGCAGTTTCCGGAATATATCAAAAAGACGGGGGGCGCAATATTATGTTACTGGATATGGAAAACCTGGTGTGCGATCGTATGGAAGAATTAAAAGCTATGGGCCGATTAGCATGCGAAGTGGAATCTTCCGATGTCGCCAATGCTTCTTCAGTGACCGGATCTCATCATATTCTGACTGAAAACTGCTATCTTGTTTTCAGTATTGGTCAACATATGGCGGTGCAGCTTAGGGATGTGCAAGAAATCATAGAAAAAGAAGGAGTGATGGTGGTTCCGGGTGGCAGTGGATTCAGTCAAGGCGTTATTAATTTGCGCGGTGTTGTCGTCCCTGTTTTGAACCTCAGGGAATTTTACGGATTTAATAAGGGAAGATCAACCCTGGTTGAGAAAAAGCTGATAATATGCAGAACCGAATCCCGGACAGTGGCGCTTGAGGTTGACAATATCGTAACCATCTACAAGCAGGAACAGTATCAGAACACTTCATCACTTCAACCAAACCTGGCTGAGAAAGAAGACACCCTGGACCGGCTGATCGTTTTCGACGGAGGTTCCGGGAAAAAAGAACATGTCTTGGTTGTAAATGTTCATAATCTGGTTCGAAACCATATGGAAATTGATGTTGCTTGATATAGAACGGCTTTTTATTGGTTAAACTGGTTTCAATACTGTTGCCTAAATTATTATCGAATGAGGAATGAGATGGAGAATAAAGAAAAGGTCAAAATGAATGCGCAGGATGGATCATGTTTCAATTTACTCATGGAACCGTGCTATATAGTAGATGAGAAGAAGGTGATCACCTGGGCAAATCAACCTTTTTTCGATAGATTTAAAGTAACCGGCGATTCTGTAATTAATAAAATGACCTGTGAAGAAAGCTGTCCGACACAGCTCTGCGGTACCAAGGATTGTCCGGTCGATAAGTCGAGGAGAATTTCCAAACCTGTCACTGCCGAGGTTATTTATCAGGATGGCAAAAATGGTCTGGCATTTTTTACCAGCAAAGCGGTACCGATGAATGGCAGCGGCAGTACTTTCGTGAAGCTGGATGATATCAGTGATCTTAAACAAACGCAGGCGCGTTTGCGGCAATTGTCTACCGACCTCGATGTTATTCCCACCCCCATCATGGAGATCGATACAAAGTTTACTATCACTTTCATGAATCCATCGGGTGCAGCCGTAGCAGGATTGACTGTTGATGAGGTCGTTGGCAAAAAATGCTATGACCTGTTCAAGACACCTCACTGCAAGACGGAAAAATGCGCCTGTGCAAGAGCTATGAAAACGGATTCCGTCGTTACTGAACAGACCATTGCAAGGCCGGGGGATGGAGTCATTATACCCATCAAATATACCGGAGCACCGATTAAGGATGACAAAGGTAACATCAAGGGTGCTCTGGAATATATTCTTGATATGACGGAAGAAACAAAACAGAAGCAGATGGCGGATGAGAAAATAGAAAATCTCAATACCCTGCCCACTCCGGTTCTGGCGATTGATACCGATTATGCCATCACCTTTATAAATCCAGCCGGTGCCTCGGTGCTAGGAAAGACGCCGGATGAGGTTGTTGGTAAAAAATGTTACGACCTGTTTAAGACACCTCATTGCAGGACGGAGAAATGTGCCTGCGCAAGAGCGATGAGAACCGATTCTGTAGTGACGGAGACAACCATTGCCCGGCCGGCAGAAGGGGTTATCATCCCTATTAAATATACCGGTGCGCCTATTAAAGATGCCAAAGGCAATATTAAAGGCGCGCTTGAGTATGTGCTTGATATGACCGATGAGGTTAAACAGAAGCAGGCGGCAGATGAAAAGATAGAAAACCTCAATACCATTCCAACCCCGATAATGTCGATTGATACCGACTTTACAGTTACCTTTATGAATCCGGCCGGGGCGGCAGTGGTCGGTTCAACTCCTGATCAGGTGGTCGGTAAAAAATGCTTTGATCTCTTTAAAACACCTCATTGCAGGACGGAGAAATGTGCCTGCGGAAGGGCGATGAGAACCGATTCCGTAGTGACGGAGACAACCATTGCCCGGCCGGCAGAAGGGGTTATCATCCCTATTAAATATACCGGTGCGCCTATTAAAGATGCCAAAGGCAATATTAAAGGCGCACTTGAGTATGTGCTTGATATGACCGATGAGGTTAAACAGAAACAGGCGGCAGATGAAAAGATAGAAAACCTCAATACCATTCCAACCCCGATTCTTTCAATCGACACCGATTTCAACGTCACCTTCATGAACCCTGCTGGGGCTGCAGTGGTTGGTTCCACCCCCGATGAGGTGATAGGAAAAAAATGCTATGACCTCTTTAAGACCCCGCACTGCAAGACAGGAAAATGTGCCTGTGCCAGGGCTATGAAAACGGATTCTGTAGTGACCGAGACCACCATTGCCCGGCCTGCCGAAGGGGTGATTGTGCCGATTAAATATACCGGGGCGCCTATCAAGGATGCGAAGGGCAATATCAAGGGAGCTCTTGAGTATGTACTTGACATGACAGAAGAGTCTAAACAGAAACAGGCAGCTGATGAGAAGATAGAAAATCTCAACACCATACCTACTCCGATCATGTCGATCGACGCTGATTATAATGTCACCTTCATGAATCCGGCAGGAGCCTCAGTAGTTGGATTAAGTCCCGATGAAGCAATCGGCAAAAAGTGCTTTGACCTTTTCAAAACCGACCATTGCCGGACGGATAAATGTGCCTGCAGTCAGGCAATGAGAAAAGATTCCGTTGTTCACGAACAGACTACTGCCAACCCAAATGGGAAAGTTGTACCCATAAAATATACCGCCTCACCAATTAAAGATGCCAAAGGAAATATCAAAGGTGCTTTGGAATATATCACAGATGTGACTGCCGAGAAGGCGGTCGAGAAATTGATTAATGAGGCGGTAGGTGATGTCGACAGTCTTGTAAACGAATCTAAGCACCAGATGGTTCAGGCAAACCTCAAGGTCAACGAGATGAATGCTTTGATCGACGAAGAAGCTAAAACTCTGGATGGTTCTCTTAAAATGGTAAAGGATATGGTTGCCAGTTCTTCGGAGATGCTCAACCTGTCCACTGAGTCAAACCAGCTTGCCTCTGATCTGTCCAAAGAAGCGGAAACGGGAAAAGAGGCTGGTAAAAACGCCGAACAGAAACTCCTTGAAATCAATAGCACCATGGAGAAAAACAATGAAATGGTCAGTGGTCTTGTAAACAAGTTGGAAAAGATCTCGGGTTTTGTTGATATCATTAAGGATATAGCTTCGAAAACCAACCTTCTTGCTTTTAATGCAGCAATTGAAGCAGCAAGGGCGGGGGATGCCGGACGGGGTTTTGCGGTTGTCGCCGATGAGGTGCGTAAGCTTGCCGAAAATAGTTCAAAATCGGCAATTGATATTTCCGATATAGTCAAGCAGGTTGAAAAAGATTCCCTGCAGACAATCAACGCCATGCAGTCCGGAATGACAATGTTGGGTGAAGGAGGCAAGGTTATTAACACTGCACTCATTTCAATGGAAACGATATCAAAAGGAATCGGTACTATTTCCCTGTCTGTTGATAACCTCAGCCAAAAGTCGAAGGATCTTTGTGCCAGCGGTCAAAACGTCATGGATGAGATCGAGAATATTACGGTCTCATCAAAGGAAAATCAGCAGTCTATCGGAGTTGTTAACCAATCGTTGACAGAGACTGTCAATGCCCTTGACCGGTTGGTAAGTTCGAACAAAAACCTGCAGAACGCAGTTCAGAATCTATAACCTTTGATTGTCCCCGGACAGAAAACAGTTCTGTCCGGGGACAGAAATAAGCTTATGATATTCGGTGATAAAATATTGACCCCGCGTCTCAAGTTACGACGGATTGTCCAGCTGGATCTCCCACTCTTTGTTGCCTGGAGCAATAGTGAGACAGCCCATGGGAAATATCTTACACCCGATTATGTAGATAAGCAAAGAGGAATGGAGAGTATTGTTTCGGGAGCCTATTGGAATGATGAAAACCGGGTTTTTGTTATTGAACTGAAAGAGGAAAGGCCCATTGGCACATTGCATTACTGGCTCAGGGCCGAACAGAAAAGTTGTGCGGTTATGGCACTCAAAATTTCGGATCCGCATATGCGCAATAGAGGGTACGGAACTGAAGCGCAAAAGTACACTATTATACACCTTTTTACACGAATGAAACTAGAGCGGGTTGAGATGTATACAGATATTGATAATCTTTCACAACAGCGTTGCCTGAGGAAACTTGGTTTCCAGCTCATCGATTCATTAAAATATGACGATCACCGGATTCAAAGGATCGGTCATCTGTTCAGGCTTGATGCAGCCACCTTCCTAAAAACTCCCATATATCAATATCATTATGAACAGTAGGTTGGGTTTTGTGGTAGATGATCGTTATCTTGATCACGCTGTTTCGCGACCATCACCAGAGAATCCTGAGCGGATAAGGAAGCTGGCTTCCATAGTCAGGGAACGGTATTCCGGTAATTGTCTCACTTGTTCGCCAAGAACAGCGGATTTAACAGACATAGAAGCTGTGCATTCACCATTTTATCTGCAGCAGCTGCGGGAACATATTCTCCGGCCCGATCCGTATTCATATGATCGTGATACGTATCTGATGGAACATTCTTTTTATATTGCCGAGTTGGCTGCCGGCGGTTGTCTTGAACTTACAGACCGAGTAATGGGTGGAGATGTCGATTATGGCTTTGCTATAATCCGGCCTCCGGGGCATCATGCGGAACCTGGAAGAGGCATGGGGTTCTGTATTTTTAACAATATCAGTATTACTGCTCAGTATCTGCGCAGGAAATATCACTTGAATCGGATCCTTATACTTGATTTTGATGCTCACCATGGAAATGGCACACAGGAGGTCTTTTATGACACAGACGAAGTGCTGGTTGTTTCCGTGCATCAACGTGGAATTTTTCCATTTACAGGGGAAATGACAGAGGTCGGTACCGGAAAAGGAGAGGGATATACCCTTAACATTCCGGTATTCCCGCAGTTTGGTGATGTGGAATATACTTTTTTACTTGGTCGAATATTGCAGAGCGTGGTGGAACAGTATCTCCCTCAGATAATTCTGGTTTCCGCAGGATATGACGGCCATAAAGATGAAACCATCAGTGGTACCCTCCTGTCAACGGAATGGTACGGCCTGATAACTGCCATGCTTAAACAATATGCTCATGATGCCTGCGGGGACAGGCTGCTGATGGTTCTTGAAGGCGGATATAATCCAGTATCTCTGGAAGCATCTGTCCTGACAACTTTTAATAGCTTACTCACGCCGCGTCAGGATAAGATTGGTATATTCTTTTCCGACCGTGCCAATCAATTATTAAAAAATCATCCAATGAGGAATTATTGGACGTTATAATAGGGTGGGGAAATGATAAAGAAGCAGGTTGACGAAGACGCCCTGAAGACGATTTTTCATGAATGTCGCCAGTGTGGTACCTGTTGTAAGAAATATAAGAAAATTGTTTTGAAACCTGATGAAGTTGATTTTATTAAGAAAATGGGTGGGCATGTGGGAGTGAATGTCAGCATGGCCGACATTCGTGAAAAGGGGTTTGATGTGGCAGCAGCCGAAGCAAAGAGCATCGGCAAAGTCTATATGATACATCCCGATGACAAGGGTTGTGTATTTTTGGAACACCGGAACGACAAGTATTATTGCAAGCTTTATAATTACCGCCCCAAAACCTGTCGGGGATTTCGATGCAATTTGGCCGATGACAGTTTTTTGCAACTTTTTGGCGGAGACAGCGCCATTCATCTTTTGGGTCAAGACACTTATGGTTTACCGTTAAAGTAGGTTTTTAATGTCCCTCTGATTATGCTCCGTAACTCTGTTCGACTACTATGGAAGGTGATTGCCAGGTATGGGATTTTAAAAATCGGTTTTCTCGTACCTCGTAGGGGTTCGCTGGTCGTACCTTTTCAGATAGATGTCAGAGAGGGTGAGAAAGGCAGTTATTATCAGAGGGCCATATATTATTCCAAGAATTCCATAGACATTCAATCCACCAATAATTGACAGGAATACGAGGAGTGTATGCATTTTCACTTGGGTTCCAACCAATTTGGGTTTGAAGACATATTCAATACTGAACGAAAGAATAACATAGAAAATAAAAAGGAAGATGGCTTCGTTTAGTCGGTCGCTGAGAGCTAAATATATTGCAGTAGGAATCATTACCAGACCAATGCCGAATATTGGCATGAAGGCAAGGATTGCCATAAGAGAGCCCCAGAGCAGGGGGGAATTCAGCTCCATAATGGAAAAAAGAGCTCCTCCCAGAATACCCTGTATTAATCCACATATACCGTTTCCCTTCAGGATTGCATTGGCAATTTCGTGAAATTTATTTATCAGGAGATGATTTTCATCCTCAGGGAGGGGGGAGAGCCGTATCATATAGGCAATGAGTTTTGGTTGATCCATCAGTAGAAAAAAGATAACCAGGATCATGATAAAAAAGAGAAACAAAAATTGCAGGATGTTTGCCGCCCAACCGCTGGCCTGGTTATAGAGGAGTAGCCCTCCATTTTTAACGAGATAAGAAAACGTATCGGTTAACTGGTTAGTATTGAACTTGAATCCCACCTCCTTCAGTTGTTCCTGGATTTGCAGGATAAATGGGCTTTCCTGCAGAAACGTCTGCAATTTTAAGCCAACACGGCTGTCTCTTCCCCAGGTGTAGAGGTTGAGTGCTTCGTCGGTAAGGGAAAAGACAAAAAATACTAACGGGATAATAACAATGGCAATAATGAGTAGACAGGTAAGTGCTGAAGCTAAAAACTCCGGGAGTTTTTTACTGGCAGAAATATAGATAGGCCTAAAGAGATTAGTCAGCAGAAATGCCAGCACTAGAATAGACCAGAATGGCCAAAGAATCCGGCCAAAGAAAAAAATTGAAATAATAAATACCAGCAGGAAATATTTCATCCCGGCTGGACTGGGCGGCTGATTATTAAATTGAAGTGTTGATTGGGAGTCGTTCATTGTTCTTGTTTTTTGCCGATCCCGTTTACAGGGGGTAATGAAGTTTGAGAAATTGAGTTGCAATTAAACCGGTAGCTGAGGTATTCTGGTCTGTTGCAGCAGAAATGATAGTACATCAGCACTTTTGTGTTGAGGATTGTTGTACCTTAAGAATTCTTTTATCGATTGCCACCTCAGAAGGAGTATCGGTAAAAGAAAGAGAGCATTTTGTGAAGGTACTTGTGCCCTCAAGGGGGGATTATAATAAATCCCGCTTTTTTCAGCATGGTACGAGGGAAAGTATATATCCTCTATCGGATTAAAGAAAGAAAATTAGTGATACTGAGGAGATTAGTAGAATGTGGGAAGATCTTGAAGTTGCACTGGAAAAAGTGAAGTCGGATCAATTGAAGGAAAAACCGGCCCCTGACAACCTTGGTTTTGGCGTTCATTTCACGGATCACATGTTCCTTACGAAATGGGATAGGGAGAAAGGGTGGCATGACAGCAAAATTTGTCCGTACCAGGATTTTAAATTGAATCCAGCTTCAATGGTTTTTCATTATGGACAGGCAATTTTTGAAGGCCTGAAGGCTTATCGCGGAAAGGATGATCAGTTGTTTTTGTTTCGTCCTAAAGATAACTTAGAGCGCATGAACAGTTCTGCCATGCGGATGTGCATGCCGCGGTTTTCGGTAGAAACGATAGTGAAAGTGCTTAGAGCTCTGGTCTATCTGGAAAGAGATTGGGTTCCAAAAACCAAAGGAGCTACACTCTATATCCGACCCACCATGATAGCCGTCGAACCTACCATCGGCGTTAAACCTTCCAGCAGTTACTATTTCTATATTATCATGTGTCCTGTCGGCACCTATTACGCAGAAGGATTCAAACCTACCAGGATCTATATCAGCGAAGAGCATGTTCGGGCGGTTAAAGGGGGAGTCGGTAATGTAAAAACTGCCGGTAACTATGCAGCTTCTCTCTACACATCTGAAATTGCCAAAAAAGCCGGATGTACTCAGGTACTGTGGTTGGATGCCTGCGAACATAAGTATGTAGAAGAGGTAGGAACAAGTAATATCTTTTTTAAAATTGACGATCAGTTGATAACTCCACCACTGGAAGGTTCAATTCTCGGAGGGATTACCAGGGATTCTGTACTCAAACTTGCATCCAGCTGGGGAGTGGATGTTGTTGAGAGACGCATTACGATTGATGAAGTTCTTGAAGCAAATGAAAGCGGACGACTGCAGGAAGTGTTTGGAACCGGCACTGCTGCGGTTATTTCCCCTGTTGGAGAGTTCTTCTATAAAGATAAGAGCTATGTTGTTAACAAAAGTCAGGCAGGTGCCTTGGCGACCAAAATATTTACTGAATTGCAAGGCATTCAAAATGGCTACCAGGAAGACCCTTTTAACTGGGTCGTTCGTGTAGCGTAGCTGAAAAATCTCAATATTTCGGCAGCCTTATATTGATATCCTGAGGTTGCCGAATCCCTTCTGTTTTTTTTGTCCGTCACCCTTGATTTTTAAAAATCAAACCCTATATTCTAGCGCAAGTTGATATACCTGCCTGAAAAATTGGCAGAATATAAAGTTGGGATTCCATGAAAACATATAATCGATGGGCCCTTTTTTTTTTGAAACAATAAATCAGTAATGTTAGGAGGAAGTAATGAAAATTCGTCCATTGAATGATCGTCTTTTGGTTAAGAGACTGGCTGAAGAAGAAAAAACTGCAGGTGGTATCATTATCCCTGATAGCGCCAAGGAAAAACCAGCTGAAGGACAGATCGTAGCTGTAGGACCTGGTAAGACAAATGATAAGGGTGAAAGAACTGCCTTACAGGTAGCGGTAGGAGATCGAGTGCTGTTTTCCAAATACGGTGGTACTGATGTTAAACTCGATGGAGAAGATTTTCTGATCATGCGGGAAGACGATATCCTCGGGATAATAGAATAATTGAAGATTGATTAAAGGTTTCGAGAATAAATACTTGTACATTTCAAATACATCTCGTTGAAAAAGGGAGAATAATATAATGGCTGGAAAAGAAATCAAATATGGAGTGAAGGCCCGTGAGTCAATACTTGCTGGCGTCAATATCCTTGCAGATGCAGTGAAGGTAACTCTTGGCCCCAAAGGACGTAATGTCCTTATTGAGAAATCTTATGGTGCACCCACCATCACCAAGGACGGTGTTACTGTAGCGAAAGAGATTGAGGTAAAAGACAAATTTGAAAACATGGGCGCCCAGATGGTTAAGGAAGTTGCTTCTAAAACTTCCGATGTTGCCGGTGACGGTACCACAACCGCAACTCTTCTTGCTCAGGCCATCTATAGAGAAGGTGTCAAGCTCGTAGCTGCCGGCGGCAATCCGATGGAAATTAAACGCGGTATCGATAAAGGTGTCGAGGTTGTTGTTGCCGAGTTGGCTAAAATTGCTACTCCAACCAAAGAGCAGAAAGAAATCGCTCAGGTTGGAACGATCTCTGCCAACAGTGACGAAACCATCGGTAATATCATCGCCGAGGCCATGGATAAGGTTGGTAAAGAGGGTGTTATCACCGTTGAAGAAGCAAAATCAATGGACACCACCCTCGATGTTGTTGAAGGTATGCAATTCGATCGTGGTTATCTCTCACCCTACTTTGTGACCGATGCGGACCGTATGGAAGTAAGCATGGATGATCCATACATCCTTTTGGTGGAAAAGAAAGTATCCAGCATGAAAGATCTCCTGCCGGTACTTGAGTCTGTTGCCAAAATGGGCAAAGGATTGTGCATCATCGCTGAAGACGTAGATGGTGAAGCTCTTGCTACCCTGGTTGTCAATAAACTGCGTGGTACCTTGAATGTGGCAGCCGTTAAAGCCCCTGGTTTTGGTGATCGTCGCAAGGCAATGCTGGAAGACATCGCTGTTCTCACAGGTGGCCAGGTTATAACTGAAGATCTGGGAATCAAACTTGAGAATGTTACGGTCAATGACCTTGGTACTTGTAAGCGTATCGTAATTGATAAAGATAATACTACTATCATTGACGGCGCCGGTGATTCTGAAAAGCTTGCTGCCCGCGTAAAGCAGATTCGTAACCAGATCGAAGATACAACTTCTGATTATGATCGCGAAAAACTTCAGGAGCGACTGGCCAAACTGATCGGTGGTGTTGCCGTTATCAATGTGGGTGCAGCTACTGAAATCGAAATGAAAGAGAAGAAGGCTCGGGTTGAAGATGCTCTCAATGCTACCCGCGCAGCAGTAGAGGAAGGTGTTGTTCCTGGCGGCGGTGTTGCCTATATTCGCTGTCTCAAAGCTTTGGCAGCGCTTGAGTTGCCGGGAGAGCAAATTGCAGGAAGAAACATTCTTCTCCGCGCCCTGGAAGAACCTATCCGCCAGATAGCCAACAATGCAGGCCGTGAAGGATCTGTAATCGTTGAGCATGTTAAGACTCTTGAAGGTGCAATGGGGTTCAATGCTGCCACCGAGCAGTACGAAGACCTGATTGTAGCCGGTGTTATTGACCCTGCAAAAGTTACCAGAACCGCATTGCAGAATGCTGCATCCGTTTCAGGTATGTTGTTGACCACCGAATGTGTCATTGCCGATGCCCCTGAAGAAGCTGGTGCAGGTGGTGGTGGCGGAATGCCTCCAGGAATGGGCGGCATGGGTGGAATGGGCGGAATGGGCGGAATGATGTAAACGCCTCTCCGATCTTCACCTGATTGGAACATTTGAGTAGTAAAAAAAAGGTCCCCTAACAGGGACCTTTTTTTTGATGATACCATTATAAAAGTATTGGTTAAAATATATTGACAGGGGGGAAGCAATAAGGTACTTTTCTTCGCCTTATCACATGGCGATGTAGCTCAGATGGTTAGAGCATACGGCTCATATCCGTAGTGTCCGGGGTTCAATTCCCTGCATCGCCACCATTCTCACTGTGTTCCTGGAGAGATCTAGGACATTTTATATATAACCCACTTATATCTCCTGATATAAGTGGGTTTTTTTTATTTGTGCCATCCTACTTTATATTTCTCACCACAGCTACATTCGCTTGTGCATTCGGTGGAGGGCGAATATGTGCGCCTGTGCCTCCTGTAAATGAAAAGATCAATGCGACATTTGCTTTTTTAAGCTTGCTCCTGTCCTCATCCCACGCCCCCTCCCCAAGGATTTTACTTATATGTTCACTGTCGAAAAAGAATTGTAGGTTGCTCGATCAAAATGATTTGTTTCTTCGAGGTCTTGCCGAAAAGGTGTGTGAGTCTAAATACGAGAGAAGTCGTAGCGATAGTATGCATAACATGCATAACAAGCATATTTGGGAATGATATGATTGGGGTAAAAAGTGCAAAAAAGTACATAATTATGCAAAAAAAACTCAAATGTCAGAAAAATGTAAGATTTTCTTGTTTATATACGTGCTCATCTACTTCTAATGGCATGTAGATCGCCATGGATAGTGCACAAGTCGCACAAGTTGTCAGGTTGTAATTGAGAAGTAGTAGTCTAAGAAATGAATTTTCAGGACGAAAGTTTTGCTTGGCCAAATGGACGAAAAAATTGAACAGAACCTCAAGGGAGGGATGGCATGGAAGAATCAAGAATCTTAAAAATCAGAAGGAAAAGGGTATGTTCAAAATGAAAATAATATCCTTTCTTTTTACCTCGTTGATGATATTCACCTGTTTTACCAATGCAGATGCTTCCGGAGCCAACCTGCCGACTGCCATAACGCCAGGAGGGGCTATGCCCAATTTTAAGGAACAGACACCTCCTGCCGAGAGTCTATCCGTTGTTGTTATCCCTCCTGTCACCGAGAGGCCACTCAATGTTGAAGAGGGTGTCAAGATTGTCGTGAATCGTTTTGAACTGGAGGGGGTTGTTGAGCGTCCAGGCTTGATTAATGCGAGTGAAGTTGAGGGCTTGGTTGAAAAACTCAGAAAAAAAAGTGCTGGACTAATGACCATGGGGCAGATGCAGTTGGTGGCGGATGAGGTAACCACTTACTATCGAAGCCATGGGATGATTCTTGCCAAGGCTTATATCGCCGCGCAGACAGTTAGTGCTGATGTGGTCAAGCTGACAGTTTTAGAAGGAAAACTTGGAGCTGTTGTCAGTGAAGGAGTCTCTCCTCTTCCCACTCCGAGAGCAGCAAAAGATCTATTCTTTACTGATAAATCAAGATATTCCGAAGAGTTACTCCAAAAACCTTTCCAGCCACTTTTAGGAGAGCCTGTTGTTAAGGAGAAATTTGAAGAGGCTTTGTTCCAACTACTTAATTATCCTGGCCTCCAGTATAGCGCAGTAGTCAGGCCAGGTTCCGAGGTGGGAACAGCCGATTTATATATCAAAGAAACTGCAGAACGGTTGTTTAGTGGCTCTTTGGGCTTGGACAACTATGGATCAAAATATACTGGAAAATATCGTCCTCGTTTAGATATTTCTTTCAACAATCCAACCAAAGCTGCTGACAAGTTGAGTATGACTTTGATGGCGACCGTCATTCCTAGCAATGACCTCTATGGGGGCGCTTCGTATGAGCGACCATTGGCTTGGTCCAATAATTATTTTGGGGTTGACTATGCCAGGAATGTCTTTGATGTCGGTGGCAGTCTTGAGGATCTGCAACTCTCCGGGAAATCAGATATCTTTGATATGTATTACAAGCACTCCTTCCAAAAGAGTCGAGTGGGAAGCATTAATGGATTGCTTCGGTTGAGTAGTATTACTGCCTTAACAAAAAAAGAAACTACTACGATCAGCATAGATAAATTATGCGTGCTGACGGCCGAGACTGAATTCATCAACTACATGGATCAATTCCTTGGTGGCGGAGTAACCAACCTGGATTTAGTTGTTTCACGGGGACTCGAAAATTTTCTTGGGTCCAATGAGAATAATGACCCAGATACCAGCCGAGTTACGGCAAGTGATGAGAAGGTACCAGCCGAATTTTGGAAGCTGAATGCGGAGTTTTCAAGATTGCAGCGTTTGTGGACTAATGCCTCATTGCTGGTTCGTTTCAATGGACAGGTAACGGACTCCGCACTGGTTTCCGTTGAACAGTTTGCCTTGGGAGGACCGGATACCGTGCGCGCTTATCCACAGGCGGAGCTCATGATGGATCAAGGGTACTTCACCTCGGCGGAACTCATCTTCAATGCTCCTGGATTTGCCGATCATCCTGGTTTTTCTAATCGAACCTGGGGTGAACTTTTGCAGGTTTCACTTTTTTGCGATAACGCAGGTGGAATGCTGAAGGATCCATTGGCCAATGAAGAAGAATCTGGATATTTATCAGGAGCAGGTGTTGGCGTCCATTTCACGATGCCTGGCATATTTTCGGCTGATCTGTCAATTGCCGCACCCATCGGACCTCGTCACAATGCCGACTCTAATCGAGATTACTACACTTACTTCGCTCTTTCTTATCCATTTTGAATACTCCATGGACTTGCCTGCCGGGAGTGGAAAAGAAGGCTAGTGCTGTGGCCGACTACGCTTGGGAGCAAGAGAGAACTCATGTTGTATGGAGTTCAGCGACTACAATAATTCTATGTAAATATATTATGAGGGAACTGCCATGAAATTACGGAGCCTAAAAAGAAACTTGAAGCGAATTTCTGAGAGTAGTTACAGAAGCTGCAGAGGTAAATTTGCGCGGAGCAAGGGTCGGACTGATGCAACTTTTACGAAGACTATCGGCCAATGTCTGGCTCTGGTGCCGATCAGCGTGCTGGCCTCCGGCTTGGCCTTCGCACTTCCTCAGAATGGAACCATAGCCGGGGGATTTGGAAGTATCAGTCATAATAACAATGAGAAGACGACCACCATAACCCAAACCTCACCGAAGCTAGTCATCGACTGGAAATCTTTCAACCTGGCTGCCAATGAGTCAGTAAACTTCGATCAACCTTCGGCCTCGGCTTCAGTACTTAATCGCATTTACGACCAGGAAAAAAGTACGATTATGGGCTCTATAACAGCACAGGGCCGCGTTTTTTTGGCAAATCCCAACGGCATTATTTTTACAAATAAATCAACCATCAATGTCGGTAGTCTGGTGGCCACTACCCTTGATGTCAATAATTTTATGGCTGACGAGCCTTACACACTGGGCGACGCCGGTTCGTCTGCCGGAGGCGCCATCATAAATCGCGGACTCATAACTGCTTCCACAGGCGGCAGCGTTACTCTGGTGGGTGGCAGTGTCGTCAATGAGGGGATCATCCAGGCCACCGGGGGCTATGTAAATCTTGCTGCGGGCCGAATTGCCGTTCTTGATTTCGACGGTGACGGTCTGCTTAGTTTTGCTGTGGATGGTGAGGTCACGGAAAACACGGGCGGAGCCGAGGATGCGGTGGTCAACGCCGGGACTATAAAGGCGGCTGGTGGGCAAGTGCTCCTCTCAGGCAAGGCTGCTCAGGACGTCTTCACCAAAGTGGTCAACAATAAAGGACTTATCCAGGCTAACACTATCCAAAACAGGGGTGGCGTTATCCGGTTGGTCGGTGGAGAAAGTGGTATCGTTACCAACAGCGGCACCCTTTCTGCTAAGGGTGACAATGCGGGTGAAAAAGGCGGCATCGTCGAGATGTTTGGGGAAACGGTAAACCTTTCCGATTATGGCAAAATAGATGTCACAGGTGATGCCAACGGTGGTGAAGCTTTGGTGGGAGGCGGGGCCAATTTAACCAATGTCGATAAAGATACGGTAATTGATGCCAGTTCTAGAGGCAAGGGTGACGGTGGCAAAGTCATTATCTGTGCCGACGACGCGACACGCTCTTACGGCAATATAGAGGCCCGAGGCGGTAATCAAGGTGGCGACGGTGGTCTTGTTGAGGTCTCAGGTAGGAATTTATTAGATTTTCAAGGCATGGTGGATACCAGTGCGTCTACGGGTATGACCGGCAAGCTCTTGCTTGACTCGTCTGAAATCACAATTGCCGAGAGTACTTTTTCGCCAGGTGTGGGGTCCCTTTTGGATTACGCAACGCTCAACCAGCTTTTGGATTTTAATGCGGTGGTCGTCTCGGCAACAAACGATATTGTTGTAGACGCTTCTGCAGCTATAACTTTGGGTGATGGTGAGCTCACTCTAAACTCTTCCGCTGGCGGCATTTCATTTGGTGCCGCTACAGTTTCGGGGGGTGGTATCCTCGATCTCAATTTCAAGACTTTGCTTGATCTTTCTGCCGATCCCGATTTCTTGGCAATGACAACAGTGACCGCTAACGGTGGAGGTAACGGCGTAATTAAGGGTTCTGGTCGAACTTATACGATGGACGCCTCAATAGCTGACGCTGGAAGCAGTGATGGTATTACCTGGACTGGGGTTAGTAATCTGATCGACACTGGAGCAGGTACTTTTATCATCGGGGGGGCGGGTAGCGTAAGCGGTAGTCTTACGGCAACGGACGGTATATTAGATTACTCAGGCCACACAGGAGCGGTTACCTTTGACCTGGCGAATGGCGCAGGGGAGACGACTGGCGTCGGCACTACCTGGACCGGTATTACCAGCGTGATCGGCAGCAGCAACAGCGATACGGTGAAAGGAGGTGCAGTAACATTTGTAATGGATGATGCGACTGGTGATACAGGCAGCAGCAGTGGCATCCGCTGGACGTCGTTTGAGAACCTTTTCTCCAGCGGAGCAGGCATCTTTTCTACCGGAGCCGCGGGCAGCGTGTCCGGCAGCATTACATCTGTTGGTGGTACGCTTGATTACACGGATCACACAGGAGCAGTTACCTTTGATCTGGCGAATGGCTCGGGGGAGACGACCGGCGTCGGCACGACCTGGAACGGTATAGCCACTGTGATCGGAAGCAGCAACAGCGATACGGCGAAAGGAGGTGCAGTAACATTTGTAATGGATGCTGCGACTGGAGATGCAGGCAGCAGCAGTGGCATCCGCTGGACTTCGTTTGAGAATCTTTTATCAAGCGGAGCGGGTATTTTCCAAACCGGATCTGCGGGCAGCGTATCCGGCCGCATCACATCTGTTGGTGGTACGCTGGACTACACCGGCCATACAGGAGCGGTTACCTTTGACCTGGCAAATGGCTCGGGAGAGACAACCGGCGTCGGCACGACCTGGACCGGTATCACTAACGTGATCGGCAGCAGCAACAGTGATACGGCGAAAGGCAGCGGCGCAACGTACAATCTGACCGCAGCAAACGAGGGTAACAGCGGGGCGATCAGCTGGAAATCGCTTGAACAGATAACTGACACAGGTACTGGGACGATCTCTACCACGGGTGGTCAGACCTATAATCTGACAGGTGCCGGCATCGGTAATGTGACGACCCTGTTGTCCAATGGATTCGCCGGCATCGCCCACCTGAAAGATGACGGAGCGGGTATTTTCAAAACCGGAGCTGCGGGCAGCGTGTCCGGCAGCATCACATCCGTTGGTGGTACGCTGGACTACACCGGCCATACAGGAGCGGTTACCTTTGACCTGGCGAATAGCTCGGGGGAGACGACCGGCGTCGGCACGACCTGGAACGGTATAGCCACTGTAACCGGCAGCAGTAACGGCGATACGGTGAAAGGAGGTGCAGTAACATTTGCAATGGATGCCACGACTGGAGATGCAGGCAACAGCAGTGGCATCCGCTGGACTTCGTTTGAGAACCTTTTCTCCAGTGGAGCAGGCGTCTTTTCAACCGGAGCTGCGGGCAGGGTGTCCGGCAGCATCACATCTGTTGGTGGTACGCTTGACTACACCGGCCATGCAGGAGCGGTTACCTTTGACCTGGCGAATGGCTCGGGAGAGACAACCGGTGTCGGCACGATCTGGAACGGTATAGCTACTGTTATCGGCAGCAGTAACAGCGATACGGTAAAAGGTAGCGGCGCAACGTACAATCTGACCGCAGCAAACGAGGGAAACAGCGGGGCGATCAGCTGGAAATCACTTGAACATGTAACTGACACAGGTACTGGTAGGATTTCTACCACGGGTGGTCAGACCTATAACCTGACAGGTGCTGGCACCGGTAGCGTGACGACCCTGTTGCCGAAAGGATTCACCGGCATCGCCCACCTGAATGATGCCGGAGCTGGTATTTTCAAAACCGGAGCTGCAGGCAGCGTGTCCGGCAGCATTACATCTGTTGGTGGTACGCTTGATTACATGGATCACACAGGAGCGGTTACCTTTGACCTGGCGAATGGCGCAGGGGAGACGACTGGCGTTGGCACTACCTGGAACGGTATAGCTACTGTTATCGGTAGCAGCAATAGCGATACGGTGAAAGGAGGTGCAGTAACATTTGTAATGGATGATGCGACTGGTGATGCAGGCAGCAGCAGTGGCATCCGCTGGACTTCGTTTGAGAACCTTTTCTCCAGTGGAGCAGGCGTCTTTTCAACCGGAGCTGCGGGCAAGGTGTCCGGCAGCATCACATCTGTTGGTGGTATGCTGGACTACACGGGCCATACAGGAGCGGTTACCTTTGACCTGGCGAATAGCTCGGGGGAGACGACCGGCGTCGGCACTACCTGGACCGGTATTACCAGCGTGATCGGCAGCAGCAACAGCGATACGGTGAAAGGAGGTGCAGTAACATTTGTAATGGATGATGCGACTGGTGATACAGGCAGCAGCAGTGGCATCCGCTGGACGTCGTTTGAGAACCTTTTCTCCAGCGGAGCAGGCATCTTTTCTACCGGAGCCGCGGGCAGCGTGTCCGGCAGCATTACATCTGTTGGTGGTACGCTTGATTACACGGATCACACAGGAGCAGTTACCTTTGATCTGGCGAATGGCTCGGGGGAGACGACCGGCGTCGGCACGACCTGGAACGGTATAGCCACTGTGATCGGAAGCAGCAACAGCGATACGGCGAAAGGAGGTGCAGTAACATTTGTAATGGATGCTGCGACTGGAGATGCAGGCAGCAGCAGTGGCATCCGCTGGACTTCGTTTGAGAATCTTTTATCAAGCGGAGCGGGTATTTTCCAAACCGGATCTGCGGGCAGCGTATCCGGCCGCATCACATCTGTTGGTGGTACGCTGGACTACACCGGCCATACAGGAGCGGTTACCTTTGACCTGGCAAATGGCTCGGGAGAGACAACCGGCGTCGGCACGACCTGGACCGGTATCACTAACGTGATCGGCAGCAGCAACAGTGATACGGCGAAAGGCAGCGGCGCAACGTACAATCTGACCGCAGCAAACGAGGGTAACAGCGGGGCGATCAGCTGGAAATCGCTTGAACAGATAACTGACACAGGTACTGGGACGATCTCTACCACGGGTGGTCAGACCTATAATCTGACAGGTGCCGGCATCGGTAATGTGACGACCCTGTTGTCCAATGGATTCGCCGGCATCGCCCACCTGAAAGATGACGGAGCGGGTATTTTCAAAACCGGAGCTGCAGGCAGCGTGTCCGGCAGCATTACATCTGTTGGTGGCACACTGGACTACACCGGCCATACAGGAGCAGTTACCTTTGATCTGGCGAATGGCTCGGGGGAGACGACCGGCGTCGGCACGACCTGGAACGGTCTAGCTACTGTTATCGGTAGCAGCAACAGCGATATGGTGAAAGGAGGTGCAGTAACATTTGCAATGGATGCCGCGACTGGAGATGCAGGCAGCAGCAGTGGCATCCGCTGGACGTCGTTTGAGAACCTTTTCTCAACCGGAGCAGGCGTTTTTTCAACCGGAGCTGCGGGCAGGGTATCCGGCAGCATCACATCTGTTGGTGGTACGCTTGACTACACGGATCACACAGACGCGGTTACCTTTGACCTGGCGAATGGCTCCGGGGAGACGACCGGCATCGGCACTACCTGGAACGGCATTACCAGCGTTATCGGCAGCAGCAACAGTGATACGGTGAAAGGCAGCGGCGCAACGTACAATCTGACCGCAGCAAACGAGGGTAACAGCGGGACGATCAGCTGGAAATCGCTTGAACAGATAACTGACACGGGTACTGGTACAATCTCTACCACGGGTGGTCAGAACTACAACCTGACAGGTGCCGGCATCGGTAATGTGACGACCCTGTTGCCCAATGGATTCACCGGCATCGCCCACCTGAACGATGCCGGAGCGGGTATTTTCAAAACTGGATCTGGAGGCAGCGTGTCCGGCAGCATCACATCTGTTGGTGGTACGCTGGACTACACGGATCACACAGACGCGGTTACCTTTGACCTGGCGAATGGCTCGGGAGAGACGACCGGCGTCGGCACCACCTGGAGCGGTATAGCTACTGTTATCGGCAGCAGTAACAGCGATACGGTGAAAGGCAGCGGCGCAACGTACAATCTGACCGCAGCAAACGAGGGTAACAGCGGGGCGATCAGCTGGAAATCACTTGAACATGTAACTGACACAGGTACTGGTAGGATTTCTACCACGGGTGGTCAGACCTATAACCTGACAGGTGCTGGCACCGGTAGCGTGACGACCCTGTTGCCCAATGGATTCACCGGCATCGCCCATCTGAAAGATGCCGGAGCTGGTATTTTCAAAACCGGAGCTGCGGGCAGCCTGTCCGGCAGCATTACATCTGTTGGTGGTACGCTTGATTACACGGATCACACAGACGCGGTTACCTTTGATCTGGCAAATGGCTCGGGAGAGACGACCGGCGTCGGCACCACCTGGAGCGGTATAGCTACTGTTATCGGCAGCAGCAACAGCGATACGATGAAAGGAGGTGCAGTAACATTTGCAATGGATGCCGCGACTGGTGATGCAGGCAGCAGCAGTGGAATCCGCTGGACTTCGTTTGAGAACCTTTTCTCAAGCGGAGCAGGCATCTTTTCAACTGGAGCTGCGGGCAGCGTGTCCGGCAGCATCACTTCTGTTGGTGGTACGCTGGACTACACTGGCCATACAGGAGCGGTAACTTTTGACCTAGCGAACGGCTCCGGGGAGACGACCGGCGTCGGCACGACCTGGAACGGTATTACTACCGTAACCGGCAGCAGTAACAGCGATACGGTGAAAGGAGGTTCAGTAACATTTGCAATGGATGCCGCGACTGGAGATGCAGGCAGCAGCAGTGGCATCCGCTGGACTTCGTTTGAGAACCTTTTCTCAAGTGGAGCAGGCATCTTTTCTACGGGAGCTGCGGGCAGCGTATCCGGCAGCATCACATCTGTTGGTGGTACGCTGGACTACACGGATCACACAGGAGCGGTTACCTTTGACCTGGCAAATGGCTCGGGAGAGACAACCGGCGTCGGCACTACCTGGAACGGTATTACCAGCGTGATCGGCAGCAGCAACAGTGATACGGTAAAAGGTAGCGGCGCAACGTACAATCTGACCGACGCAAACGAGGGTAACAGCGGGACGATCAGCTGGAAATCGTTTGAACAGATAACTGACACGGGTACTGGTACAATCTCTACCACGGGTGGTCAGAACTACAACCTGACAGGTGCCGGCATCGGTAATGTGACGACCCAGTTGCCCAATGGATTCACCGGCATCGCCCACCTGAACGATGCCGGAGCGGGTATTTTCAAAATCGGAGCTGCAGGCAGCGTGTCTGGCAGCATCACATCTGTTGGTGGTACGCTGGACTACACGGATCATACAGGAGCGGTTACCTTTGATCTGGCAAATGGCTCGGGAGAGACGACCGGCATCGGTACGACCTGGACCGGTATTACCAGGGTAACCGGCAGCAGCAACAGCGATACGGTGAAAGGCAGCGGCGCAACGTACAATCTGACCGCAGCAAACGAGGGTAACAGCGGGGCAATCAGCTGGAAATCGCTTGAACAGATAACTGACACGGGTACTGGGACGATTTCTACCACGGGTGGTCAGACCTACAACCTGACAGGTGCTGGCATCGGTAATGTGACGACTCTGTTGCCCAATGGATTCACCGGCATCGCCCACCTGAACGATGCCGGAGCGGGTATTTTCAAAATCGGAGCTGCAGGCAGCGTGTCTGGCAGCATCATATCTGTTGGTGGTACGCTGGACTACACGGATCACACAGGAGCGGTTACCTTTGATCTGGCAAATGGCTCGGGAGAGACGACCGGCATCGGTACGACCTGGACCGGTATTACCAGGGTAACCGGCAGCAGCAACAGCGATACGGTGAAAGGCAGCGGCGCAACGTACAATCTGACCGCAGCAAACGAGGGTAACAGCGGGGCAATCAGCTGGAAATCGCTTGAACAGATAACTGACACGGGTACTGGGACGATTTCTACCACGGGTGGTCAGACCTACAACCTGACAGGTGCCGGCATCGGTAATGTGACGACTCTGTTGCCAAATGGATTCACCGGCATCGCCCATCTGAAAGATGCCGGAGCGGGTATTTTCAAAATCGGAGCTGCAGGCAGCGTGTCTGGCAGCATCACATCTGTTGGTGGTACGCTGGACTACACGGATCACACAGACGCGGTTACCTTTGATCTGGCGAATGGCTCGGGGGAGACGACCGGCGTCGGCACTACCTGGACCGGTATTACCAGCGTTATCGGCGGCAGTAACAGCGATACTGTGAAAGGAGGTGCAGTAACATTTGCAATGGATGCTTCGACTGGAGATGCAGGCAGCAGCAGTGGAATCCGCTGGACGTCGTTTGAGAACCTTTTCTCAAGTGGAGCAGGCATCTTTTCTACCGGAGCCGCGGGCAGCGTGTCCGGCAGCATCACTTCTGTTGGTGGTACGCTGGACTACACCGGCCATACAGGAGCAGTTACCTTTGACCTGGCGAACGGCTCCGGGGAGACGACCGGCGTCGGCACGACCTGGAACGGTCTAGCTACTGTTATCGGTAGCAGCAACAGCGATATGGTGAAAGGAGGTGCAGTAACATTTGCAATGGATGCCGCGACTGGAGATGCAGGCAGCAGCAGTGGCATCCGCTGGACGTCGTTTGAGAACCTTTTCTCAACCGGAGCAGGCGTTTTTTCAACCGGAGCTGCAGGCAGCGTGTCCGGCAGCATCACATCTGTTGGCGGTACGCTTGACTACACCGGCCATACAGGAGCGGTTACCTTTGACCTGGCGAATGGCTCGGGGGAGACGACCGGCGTCGGCACTACCTTGACCGGTATTGCCAGCGTGATCGGCAGCAGCAACAATGATACGGTGAAAGGCAGCGGTGCAACGTACAATCTGACCGCAGCAAACGAAGGTAACAGCGGGGCGATCAGCTGGAAATCGCTTGAACAGATAACTGATACGGGTACTGGGACGATTTCTACCACGGGTGGTCAGACCTATAACCTGACAGGTGCCGGCATCGGTAGCGTGACGACTCTGTTGCCAAATGGATTCACCGGCATCGCCCATCTGAAAGATGCCGGAGCTGGTATTTTCAAAACCGGAGCTGCGGGCAGCCTGTCCGGCAGCATTACATCTGTTGGTGGTTCGCTTGATTACACGGATCACACAGACGCGGTTACCTTTGACCTGACGAATGGTTCGGGGGAGACGACCGGCATCGGCACTACCTGGACCGGTATTGTCAGCGTGATCGGCAGCAGTAACAGCGATACGGTGAAAGGCAGCGGCGCAACGTACAATCTGACCGCCGCAAACGAGGGTAACAGCGGGGCGATCAGCTGGAAATCGCTTGAACATGTAATCGACACAGGTACTGGTACGATTTCTACCACGGGTGGTCAGACCTACAACCTGACAGGTGCCGGCATCGGTAATGTGACGACCTTGTTGCCCAATGGATTCACCGGCATCGCCCACCTGAACGATGCCGGAGCGGGTATTTTCAAAATCGGAGCTGCAGGCAGCGTGTCCGGCAGCATCACATCTGTTGGTGGTACGCTGGACTACACGGATAACACAGGAGCGGTTACCTTTGACCTGGCGAATAGCTCGGGGGAGACAACCGGCGTCGGCACCACCTGGAGCGGTATAGCTACTGTTATCGGCAGCAGCAACAGCGATACGATGAAAGGAGGTGCAGTAACATTTGCAATGGATGCCGCGACTGGTGATGCAGGCAGCAGCAGTGGAATCCGCTGGACTTCGTTTGAGAACCTTTTCTCAAGCGGAGCAGGCATCTTTTCAACCGGAGCTGCGGGCAGCGTGTCCGGCAGCATCACATCTGTTGGTGGTACGCTGGATTACACTAATCATACAGGAGCAGTTACCTTTGACCTGGCGAATGGCTCGGGGGAGACGACCGGCATCGGCACTACCTGGAGCGGTATTACCAGCGTGATCGGCAGCAGCAACAGCGATACGGTGAAAGGAGGTGCCGTAACATTCGTAATGGATGCCGCGACGGAAGATGCAGGCAGCAGCGGTGGCATCAGCTGGACGTCGTTTGAGAACCTTTTCTCCAGCGGAGCAGGCGTCTTTTCTACCGGAGCTGCGGGCAGCGTGTCCGGCAGCATCACATCTGTTGGCGGTATGCTTGATTACACCGGCCATACAGGAGCGGTTACCTTTGACCTGGCGAATGGCTCTGGGGAAACGACCGGCGTCGGCAAGACCTGGAACGGTATTACCAGCGTGATCGGCAGCAGCAACAACGATACGGTTAAAGGCAGCGGCGCAACGTACAATCTGACCGCGGCAAACGAGGGTAACAGCGGGGCGATCAGCTGGAAATCGCTTGAACAGGTAGCGGACACAGGTACTGGGACGATCTCTACCACGGGTGGTCAGACCTATAACCTGACAGGTGCCGGCATCGGTAGCGTGACGACCCTGTTGCCCAATGGATTCACCGGCATCGCCCACCTAAATGATGCCGGAGCGGGTATTTTTAAAACCGGAGCTGCGGGCAGCGTATCCGGCAGCATCACATCTGTTGGTGGTACGCTGGACTACACTGGTCATACAGGAGCGGTTACCTTTGACCTGGCGAATGGCTCTGGGGAAACGACCGGCGTCGGCAAGACCTGGAACGGTATTACCAGCGTGATCGGCAGCAGCAACAACGATACGGTTAAAGGCAGCGGCGCAACGTACAATCTGACCGCGGCAAACGAGGGTAACAGCGGGACTATCAGCTGGAAATCTCTTGAACAGGTAACGGACACAGGTACTGGTACGATTTCTACCACGGGTGGTCAGACCTATAACCTTACAGGTGCCGGCATCGGTAGCGTGACGACTCTGTTGCCGAATGGATTCACCGGCATCGCCCACCTGAATGATGCCGGAGCGGGTATTTATAAAACCGGAGCTGCGGGCAGCGTATCCGGCAGCATCACATCTGTTGGTGGTACGCTGGACTACACTGGCCATACAGGAGCGGTTACCTTTGACCTGGCGAATGGCTTGGGGGTGACGACCGGCATCGGCACTACCTGGAACGGTATTACCAGTGTAACCGGCAGCAGTAACGGCGATACGGTGAAAGGAGGTGCAGTAACATTTGCAATGGATGCCACGACTGGAGATGCAGGCAACAGCGGTGGCATCAGTTGGACTTCGTTTGAGAACCTTTTCTCCAGTGGAGCAGGCGTCTTTTCAACCGGAGCTGCGGGCAGGGTGTCCGGCAGCATTACATCTGTTGGTGGTACGCTGGACTACACGGGTCATACAGACGCGGTTACCTTTGATCTGGCGAATGGTTCCGGGGTGACGACCGGCATCGGCACGACCTGGAGCGGTATTACCAGCGTAACCGGCAGCAGTTACAGCGATACGGTGAAAGGCAGCGGCGCAACGTACAATCTGACCGCGGCAAACGAGGGTAACAGCGGGACTATCAGCTGGAAATCTCTTGAACAGGTAACGGACACAGGTACTGGTACGATTTCTACCACGGGTGGTCAGACCTATAACCTGACAGGTGCCGGCATCGGTAATGTGACGACCCTGTTGCCCAATGGATTCACCGGCATCGCCCATCTGAATGATGCCGGAGCTGGTATTTTCAAAACCGGAGCTGCGGGCAGCCTGTCCGGCAGCATTACATCTGTTGGTGGTACGCTTGATTACACGGATCACACAGACGCGGTTACCTTTGACCTGGCGAATGGTTCGGGGGAGACGACCGGCATCGGCACTACCTGGACCGGTATTGTCAGCGTGATCGGCAGCAGCAACAGCGATACGATGAAAGGAGGTGCAGTAACATTTGCAATGGATGCCGCGACTGGTGATGCAGGCAGCAGCAGTGGAATCCGCTGGACTTCGTTTGAGAACCTTTTCTCCAGTGGAGCAGGCGTCTTTTCAACCGGAGCTGCGGGCAGGGTGTCCGGCGGCATCACATCTGTTGGTGGTACGCTGGACTACACCGGCCATACAGGAGCGGTTATCTTTGACCTGGCAAATGGCTCGGGGGAGACGACCGGTGTCGGCATGACCTGGAACGGCATTACCAGCGTGATCGGCAGCAGCAACAGTGATACGGTGATAGGAGATGCCGTAACATTTGCAATGGATGATGCGACTGGTGATGCAGGCAGCAGCAGTGGAATCAACTGGATGTCGTTTGAGAACCTTTTTTCCAGCGGAGCAGGTGTCTTTTCTACAGGAGCCGCGGGCAGCGTGTCCGGCAGCATCACTTCTGTTGGTGGTACGCTGGACTACACTAAACATGTCGCAACAGTAGAAATCAACAAACAAACTTCTACAGCCACAGGTGTCGGGGGTACTTTTTCTGGCATTTCTAACGTGGTTGGTAATGGTACAGCTACTACGCTCATTGGTGTAAACACTGGTGAGACTTTTACTATTACGAGTGCTAACACGGGTACAGCGGGCAGTCTGAATTTTTCAAATGTGGGTAATCTGATCGGCGGATCCGCAGACGATACCTTTATTCTCCAGGCTAATGGTACCCTGACCGGCAATGTGTCAGGTGGAGCAGAATCGACCAAAGACATCTTGGACCTGAGTTCCAAAACCGGGGTGGTATCGATAAACCAGGAGACCGCAACTGCCACAGGAATTGGTGGTACCTTCAGCGATATTGAAGCCGTGGTAGGAAACGGTACGAACACCACCCTGACCGGCATGAACTCTGGCGAGACCTTTAATATCACCGAAGCAAATGCAGGAATAGCAGGCAGCCTTGCCTTTGCTGGTGTGGCCAACTTAGAGGGGGGAACCGGTGATAATACTTTTAATGGTAGTGGCGGAAGTCTTACTGGTTCGCTGGTAGTTGGTGATGGTGCGACTACGACCCTCAATGGTGTGCTCAATATCAGCCTTATGGACGTCTACAGTAAGGAAATTGTCATCAATGGTAATATTAACGCGGGCCTGGGTGGTGTCCGCCTAGAAGCTCAAACCGGTGATATTAAGAATCCGGGTCATTGGATTAATACGACTGGAAATCTGGATGTGATAACTCCAGGATGGGTAGAACTCAACCTCACGAAGGTTTCGGGTGATGTCTCAATAACAGCAACTGATTATCCAGTGAATATTATAAATGGGCAAATCTTAGGAAAGACAACGGTAATATCTTATCTAACTGGTCAAACAATATCGTTTGCCAACCCTTTCCTGAATTCCGTTTTAGCCACTCTGAATGGGAATGAAATGAATGTCGGTTATTACATTGATCCGGCACTTTTCAATGTAAATCTTGCTTTGTTTACAACAAAGGACACTGGTGCACGCTGGCCCGAGGATCAATTGGAAGAAATCCTGGGGTCCTACCAGATCCCGATGTGGTACAGGATGGTGCAAAATACATGTCCTACAATGGGATACGGCAATAGTTTACAGGTTGTAGCGTCTCTATTTTAACACGACGTTATGGCTGAACATGGCGTTAAACAAAATAAAAGGAAATTTTAAATGAAAACACCGCTTTTTTATCGGCAGGTTGTTGCGGTTGACAAAAATATACATAGGGACGTTTCGGTTGCACCCGTCACTGATTTGACCTTTGCAGCAGGAACAAATTCAGTAATTCTCATAGCCGCTGAGTTTATCAAGGCCTGCCGGGAATACCCGATTGTCTTTATTTCGGATCAGGGGAGCTATTCCCCGGCTGCTGTTCTTGGTCTGCGTGAAGGACAGAATTCCTATATCAGCCAAGATGGGACCTGGAAGGCATCGTATATTCCTGCCTATATCCGCCGTTATCCCTTTATTCCGGCAATGCAAACAGGCGCTAAGGAATACCTTGTCTGTATCGATGAACTTTTTGACGGAGTTAATCGGGAAGGACGAGGTGAGCGACTGTTTTCGGATGATGGCAAAGTAACCAAGGCCTTTGAACAGTACGTCTCTTTCTTGAAAGAGTTCCATGTGCAGCATAAGCTAACTGTTGATTTCTGCGCCGAAATGTTTGCCATGGGGCTCATGGAGCCAATGCAGGCAAATGTAGCTATGGCGACAGGGGAGAGACTGAAACTTGATGGATTTTATGTCTTGAACCGAAAGAAGATAGCTGAATTGCCTGATGAGACCATAGGAAAACTGCACCGGCAAGGCTATCTGGAGCTTGTTTATGCCCATTTGGTTTCGTTGGAGAATTTTGATCGGCTGGTTAAGCAGATAGAAAAAAGCTGTTGATACCTTACCAGAACCCAACCGGATAGAATGACCGAGAACAGATTATTTTTTTGAAAAAACAAGAAAATAATCTGTATGGAACTAAAGATTATGAACGATTATTACCCAAAAGATGATAAGACCCGTGTCGGCAGTTATGGAAATCCACCACAAACATTCGACAACGGGCAACAACAGAGCGTTCCTCCACCGGAACCGCCTTTCTCGCCTTCGAATTGGCAGAATGCGCCGGAAGATGCTTGCCAGGCAGCCCCACCAGCTCTTTCATCATTCGATTCCTACCGGAATCAGCGGCAGCCTGCGCCTGATGCACACCAGTTTTCCGCCCCTCAGACAGACTTGTGGTTTGTAGCAGATCTTCCGGAAGGATCGATCAAGTATCCTTTACACAACGGTGAGACTGTTACTCTTGGCCGTGATGTCTCCCAAGATATTGTCATAAAGGATAAAACACTCAGCCGCAGCCATCTTGTTTTACATCGAAATGGTGATGTGATCACAGTCCAGGTTTTGGGGTTGAATGGGCTGGTCTACGCAAACCAGGTCCACAAATCGACAACTCTCGACATAATTGCCCCCGCCTCACTGACAATCGGCAATGTTGGCGGTAAATTTGACAAAAAATATGATACTGATGCCACGATCCTGATAAACAATCCGGCTACACGGCAGAGTCTCGGAATACCACCAGCCAATAATGGGCATTATTCCGGATACAGATCTGATAACTATATAAGAGCTACCTCAGGATACAGGCCCGAACCGCCCTCTTCTCCTTCACAGTCATTTGCCACCGACCAGCCTATCCCCCCTGTGTTTCAAGAGGTGCAGCAGCCGTCTGCAAGGGCAATTACGTCCAATCCATATTCACCATCCTCTGTCTGTCCTGGATTTACTACACAGCCGGAGGCGCATGCCTATGACACACCTTATGGCTCAGACAAGGAAAATGGGTTCAAGGTGGACAAAAATAGACTCATGTTCAGTACCTGTATTGGGTTCGTGGTTCTGGTCATTATTCTGGTGGTATTTTTCTGGCAACGGAGTCCTTCTCCTTCAGTTACAGTCGTCCCGACCCCTGTGGTGAATCCTGTGCCTCAGCCTGCTGCTGAAGGATTGTGCGCCTCCTTGGAGGGAACTAATAATCTGTATTCAATATTGCTGAGGAAGGCCAAAAGCTATCTCGAAGATGGAAACATGAAAGATTCCTGTGATTATTTGAGGGATATTCCGCCAACCTCTGCTTGCTGGAAAGAAGCTCTCATTCTTTCAAAACAAATTGATAATTGCAATCTCGAATGAGCGATAAATTAGTTTTCGAAGTGATAGGAGGCCCCATGGATGGCCTTTGTGGTCTTATTGAAAGAAAAGGAACCATTGGCAGAAAAGTGGGAAATTCTCTTTCTCTGGCATTGGACGAGGAGGTGTCCGGACGACACGCGGAAATTGTTAAGGAAGGGCATGACTGGTGCGTGCGCGATTTGAGCAGCACGAACGGCACCTTTCATATGAACGAAAAACTCCTGCCCAATCGGAGTTATCCATTGAACATGGCAGATGTTTTATTGGTTGGGTCGACCATACTAAAACTGGATACAAATACGGAAAGAGGCCAACTGTGTACCCTATTGCGAACTCACTTCAAATGATCCACGATCAAGCTACGGCATGACACAGGAACTTGTTACCGTATGGGATTTTCTCTTTCAATCTATGGAAGAGGAACGCACATCTAAACAAGATTTCTGTGATGTTGATTGTCTATTTCTGTCCATTATGGATGTCTTGGGTGCAGTTGGTGAGAAGAGCTTTGACTGTGTCAACCAACTTAGATCACCCGGACGATATCAGGTTCTCGCCAGGTGGTTGAATCATGCTCCGGCTGGAAAATTATTTAAGGGTCAAGCAGGTACTCTTGCGATAACCCCCAGCATCTGGAAAGTCATGAGTCTGGCTGCTGACAGAAAAAAGGGAGATATTGGAATCGGGGACGTTCTCGGGGCAATTTTGGAAGATGGCCATAGTCTGGCGGCTGTCCATATGCGTAATGACAAGCTGTTTATGGAGACCTATCACATATGGCACCAGCAAGGTGGCTCAGATTGGCCAACGATGGATATGGTTCGGAACACTAAGAAACGAAGTGATTCTTCCCAATTTTTGTCTGTGGTCGGAGCAAGTATTCCAGGTGAACAAACCATCCCTCCATCGATATTGCCGTATGCCTCTTCGGGTTTGCTTGATGACGCTACCTGGAAAGTCTTTGGCCAAAGGCTAGAGCGGCTTGTCTCGGGTTTTCTTGATGATGCTGTCAATCCGGTGGGTACTTCGCATGATTTCCGTCCTCCGGGACTAGAAAGAAAATTGGAGGAGGTCATGGCGACCAACATTAGTGATAATAATCAGTTAAATCAAGATGTAAAACAGTATTTGGAGACTTTGTATAACCTCCTGGTGCTCATTTTGGCCTCGCAACGTGACGGTTATAAATCCTTTATCGACACCTTCAGTGTCATGCTGGAGGATGCGGTTCGGGAAAACAAGGATGGCAGAACGCTCAAGCTGCCAATCGGGAAAAAAAGTATCAATTTCGATGAATTGATGGGCAAGATAAAAACCGTGCGTCTGAGGATGGATTCAGAGGGTGTGAGTGAGAATGTTGTTCGTGATATCATTAAGAAAAAGATACAAAAATTAGGATGGTGACTATGGATAATCAAGGTGCAGTTCAATCAAGGAAGGTACGGGGCACAACGTGGTGCAATATGTTGAAAATTATAATGTCTGTTCTGATGAGTGGAGTGTTGTTTGGATGTGCCTCCCCGCTAACGCCCACATCTACCGATGTCACTCTTTCTCTCCAGGCTGATGTTCCTATCAATGATGGTGTGCTGTTACCGATTGATATTATTACCACCAGTGAAATCAAGGCTGAGGCGATTCTGAGTATTCCACCAGGATTATGGTTCGGAAGTGATATGCGGGAGAGCTTAAGCAAGCAAGAGGTCCATAAATTCGCGGTTAGGGAGGGGGAGGCCAGAGACATTACCGTGACGATCGGCCGCGGAATCGGAAGAATCATTATCTATGCCGACTATGAGAATACAAATGGACGCGAAGGACAACAGCTCATTATCTCACCGGGAAAAAGTTGGTTTCGTAAAAATTATTTGATCAGTGTCCGTAACAGCCAATTGGAGTTAATACCGTGACCCACAAAATAGAGGCAGAATCTGCCCAGATTCACTGGTACGAAGGGATGATGATGCAGCCCCACCATTTTCAGACGCAACAGCGACGAAACTCAATGGTCGATCGAGAGCAACTGATGCACCTTAACCCTTGCTGGTGGGGCGTGGCGGTTCTCCAGATTAACCCAACCGCCCTTGCAGGATTCAGGATTAAGATCGACACAGCGGTGTTAAGGTTGAAAGATGGAACATGGGTGAACATTCCTAACAACGCCTACGCCGAGGAGCGCGGATTCGATGATATGACTGGTCAGCTGGACAAGGCTGTTCCCGTCTGGTTTTCAATCAAAAGGGGAGAGCCGAACCGCCCGCTTGTCCATCCTCTCAACGAAATGAACAAAGGCATCCCCCGGCCTTTTGTCTTGAAAGAGAATACAATTGTAGACGAAAATAGCGGTGAGAATGGCCAGGTGATTCAATCCCGACTGTGGAATGTTCAGATTACCTTCGGGGAGGCTCCAGGGGATCAATATGAAGCTCTCAAGGTCGGAGAACTGGTCTGGTCATCAGCTAAACAACCGATTTTCAATGCTTCGTATATCCCACCCTTGCTCAATACAGGTGCCTCCGCCTATCTCAGGGACAGGGTTAAAAATGTGGTGGTGAAGATTCGCAACCAAGCCAATTTTTTGCAAGGCGAGCTCGTCTCAAAGCGAATGTCCCTAAGCTCGGATCCGATCCGGGTCCTGTCGAATCTGACCAGGTTGCAGATTATGGCAAGCTACAGTCTGGTCCTTCAACAGTTTTTGAATATAAATCAAACGCATCCCTTTCCGCTCTATTTAGAACTGGTTCGATTGTTTGGCGAATTGATTGTCCTGTATCCGGACACGCCACTGGAGGTTCCGGCATATGATCATGACAATCTCTGGTATGTCATGGAAACGGTGATCAAACTTGTTGAGCGAATGGTTGAAGGTGGGATGGTCGTGGATTACATCCACCGGAGATTTGAGGTCGATGGAGAGCGTCGCCATTGTAGAATTGACAAGGAATGGCTTGACCCCGAGCCGAATGTTCGAGTGATTGCCTATCTCTGCATTAATACGGATATGCCGGAAGGTGGTGTGGATGCAATGCTCAGCGATTACCGCGTGAAAATTGGACCGCCTTCCCGTATCGATGAAATGCTTATGGCCAGAACCCGAGGTTTGAATTGTCAGCGGTTGCGTCGTATTCCTTCGGGATTGCCGGATAAGAGCGGCCTTCACTATTTCCAAGTTGATTTTACCAGGAATTCAGAATTTTGGCAGGATTTGTATCGGGATCTCATGCTGGTCATTCATGGAATACCGGTGGATGTGACCGAAGATATCAGTCTGTATGTTCACGTTGAAAAAGGAGAACGGTAATGCAAAATCAGGTGAGTACGGTCGTCAAACCCGTCATAGATTTTCTGCTTGGCTTCCGCTATCGATTGGAGGCAGGTTCAGAAATAGATCTCTACGCATTGCGAAAGGATGTTCACAATGCACTTCAGGCGGTTGATGCCTCTCTTCGTAACTCATCGGCCCTCCATTCGCGGGCGGAAATCATCCGCTATCTCATGGTAGGGTTTGCCGATGAGGTCATTCTTACCTCATCGTGGCACAAGGCGAATGAGTGGCGAGAAAAATTGTTGGAGATGGAGATATTTAAAACAAGCATCGCCGGGGAGCGGTTTTTTGAACTTCTTGAACAGCACGGCTATCGTGACCCCGAACTGGCAGAGCTTTTCTTTACCTGCCTGTCTCTTGGATTTCGAGGTAAGTATCGATCCAGGGAAAGTGAATTAAATGCAATAAAACAACAAGTATATATGGTCTTACCTCATCGTTTACCCGATGACGAACGAATTGTAACACCGGGAGCCGGTGTGGCCTTTACTGGAGGGGATAAAATGTTGCCAAGAATTTTCGGGATATCAACCGTAGTCATAGTTCTGCTTGTTTCAACAGTTGGTTACTTTGTGGTTAGCCAATGGTTGTGGTCGACGATTGCGGAAGCTATTCATGTCATTACATCAACATTGGCGTAAACACTATAATAATTGAAGGATTACAGTAGATTATGATTAGCACTTTGTTAAATTTCATAAGATCGTCGGCTTTTTTATACGTAGGTGGCACCCTGACAGGAGTGGGTATTGTGGCCTTCCTTGGCCGGATTTGGAAAACTATGAGCCTGCGCTTCTTTCTTCTTGGTCTCGGGGGCGTACTCCTCTGCATTCTTTTTGTTGTCGTTATTGTTCTCTTGTGGCGTGTTTTAGAGCGTAAGCGCGGCGAGAATCTGGAAAATGCCCTGGGGCAGGATGCTGCTGCCCGGCAACAGCAACGGCAGCAGGGGAAGGTGGCGGTGCAGGGTCTGAAGGATCGCTGGGTCGAGGCAATGGCTACCCTAAAGTCCACTAAGGTTCGAATATATGACTTACCCTGGTTACTGCTTATAGGCGAACCACAATCCGGTAAAACTACGACACTGCGTGAATCCGGGCTGGATTTTCCTCTAGGGAAAGATTCACTTTCCGGTGCGGGAGGAACGGTTAACTGCGACTGGTGGTTTACCAATGAGGCAGTGATCATCGATACCGCTGGTCGATTTACTATGTCGGTGGATACTGCTTCTGATCGCGAGGAGTGGCAATCCTTTTTAAGGCTTCTCGCTCGCCATCGCCCCCGGTGTCCGATCAACGGGGTTGTTGTCACCATCCCCGCAACATCTCTGCTACAAGATTCTCCGGAAACCGTTAAGAATAAGGCTTTGACTATCCGTGAAAAACTACAAGAGCTTGTTGCGATTCTGGGGGTCGAGTTTCCCGTCTATATCATGGTTTCCAAGCTCGATCTTGTCTATGGTTTCGCAGAATTCTGCGCTTCGCTGTCCAACGAAGACCGGCAGCAAGCATTGGGTTGGAATCGACAGAATATGACACCCGAAGCTTTCAGGCAGGATGAATTTGAAGCCTTTTCCGCCACCCTGGTCGAACGATTAAACGAATGGGCCAGGCGCCGACTGCGTGATGTGAATCCGGGTGTTGAGGCGGATAGAATATATGCGTTTCCCTGTGAATTTGACCGGTTGCGGTGCGCACTTACAGGATATCTTAGTCTGATTTTCCGACCGGATCGATATCATATTCCCCTATTGTTACGCGGCTGCTATTTCAGCAGTGGTTTACAGGAAGGCAAGTCGATTGCTCGTGCAGTACTCGAGGGTGCGGAAGGCGATGACAGAGGGGTTCTCGCTGAGTTTGCCAAATCTTTTGTCCAGTCCCGCGCATATTTTATCCATGCCTTTTATTCAAAAGTCTTTAAGGAACGATGGCTGGTAAAGAGAGCAGGTGGGGCGACGAAGAGGGAGACTATTATTAGGATCACCGCTGCCGGCTTTGCCATGCTTTTTCTCGTCATAGCCGGGACCATGCTTTTTTCAGGGTACCGATCCCTGGTTGAAAAGGTAAGCCCTCTGGAACAACAGGTGCGACATGCAGAAAGAGTTTTGAAAAATGGAGATACCGGGCAGATCCGTGCGTCCGAGATCGTGCAAATGATGCAAACACTGGATGCAGGCCGTCAGGAACTGATAAACCATGGTGCCAAGCGTTTTTTGCGATCGAGCGAAAATACACTGGTGGAGGATATTGGACTCATTGAGGACGCACTTTTTGAAAGGAGGTTTCTCGATATCCTGGTCACTGGGGTAGGAAAGAATTTCAATGATGAAAAGAGCATCCAATCCATAGAAGAGAAAGATCAACTGAATAAAATGCTTCTCCAGTATATCGATATACTTGCCGGAAAGCCCATCAATACGCAGTCAATGGCTTTCTTGATGGATCTCGTTCCCTGGAAAACGACTGAACAGATTGATATTGATCGCCAGACAGCGGAACAGATCGTTCAATCCTATCCTTTTGGGGGAGATAAAGGAAAACGATCCAGAAGTATTGATGCCGGAGGTTTGTATATTCGTCAAATGTTGACTTGCATCCACAGGTTCTGGGGCTCCTTTTATGGGATTAAATGGCAGGAGCAGAAAAGAAAACTGACTTTGATTAATACAACATATACCGACCTATTAGGAGCTAATGCGTTGTTCACCGGTGGGATCAATACGAGTGGGAGCGGGCAGTTTATCCAGTTGGCGAATAATTTCACAGACGCCATCTCTGAAATAGACCCGAAAAATGAAGGAAAGCTTTTAGTCTGGACAAATGGCCTTAGGGAAAAATGCCAGGCTGACTATATGAACTTGCAGAATAAACTGGCTGAAATACCATCCGCCGGTATTGCCCTGATGGCCGCTACTGCGGAGCGACATTCATCGGTCTGTTCGCAACTGGCAACTGGGGTTGGGACAGAGTGGGGTACTGCGATGGAGCAGAACCATCACATCTTGCTTGCGGATGGTTCGGTTAATCCAGAGATGTTTTTGGTGCGTGATTCTGTCCTGAAGATAGCAGCCGTGGGTCCCCTGTTCACAGCTGAAATGAAAGAGCGGTTGAAAGCTGAAAGTGAGAATCCACTCCTTGTACTTGGTTTGTGGCACCAGACATGGCAAGCGATTCAGATCGACATGATGAAAGAAATCGATACCGAATTAGGAAAGGTCAACGGTAATGGATGGCAGAAAAAGGAATTGCTTTTGCTGTGCAATGAACAGTTGGACAAGGCGGTCCTCCAGGCAGATCAGGAAGCTGCTCTTGAAGCAATTCAGGTAGTCCTGGCAGCTGACCCCGGCGCTGAGATTTCCGCATTGGGTAACGAGACACCCAAGGTAATGCGCGCCTCCTGGCTTGCTTCCCGATTCATGGTGATACAGAAGGTGGGTGATTGGATGCAGACAATTCATCCAGGGACTCCTGACTTGGCCCAGATTCGATCGGCAATAGACAATGTCATGGCCAGCTCTTGGAGCAATTGTCTGAAATTTTGGTCAGAAAGGCTTAATGCGGTGGATCCGGCCGCTGGGATTTTGAAAACAGACAGTTGGCCGTCTTTTCGCAGAGAAGTTCTTGCACGACATGGATCGTTCATTGATCTTGCCAGCTGGCCTTTGAATGCTTTTTTTGAATTTATGGCCAGTAAGGATATTCAAGATGTGAAGGATATTATGCATAATTCCGAGGGATCATCTCGGCCTTCGAATGAGGTCTTTCAGTTGGAACAGAGAGTTATCAACACCAGCAGTGTCTATGCTGCCACGCGTTTTCTGCCACAGTTAAATGAAGCCCAGAGCACCTTCAACAGCGCAGTTGAGAATCTTACCGATGATCCGCGCGAATCCATGCAGATATTGAAGAACGGTAAGCCTGGAGAAAAGGTTTTCATGGACAACCTGAAGTCGTTGGGGGAGTTCCAGAAACGCATCAGCAGGGATCCGGCTGGGCGGGATGAACCCATGGCCTTACGATTAACGAAAATTGAAGACCATGCTTTGAGCCTGTTAAGGAGGGACGTTTCTTCAGCAATTGGCAATGACTGGCAAAAATTTGTAACTACCTGGAGATCAAGACTTGCCGGCAAATTTCCTTTTGGTACCCAGGTACTCTGGGTCGGTGGTGATAACACCAGCAATAATGTTCGCAAGTTGTCTCTGATTACAGCAAGCAAAGGCGAACTTCATGATTTCTTCTTTTCCCCAGATGATGGACTCGAAGCCTTTGCAGACAGATATCACATCACAGATACCGATTCGTCAAATAAAAAACATAAAGTATCCTCCGTGACCAGGGAAACACAAGACTTTTTAGTGAAGTGCCTGGCGTGGAGAAGTTTTCTGTTTGACAGGGACGGTCGTCCCCGGAGCCACCAAGTCAGGATCACCTTGGAAGATGAACATGGACAAAACGGTATAAGCGCACAGACAACTTTTACTAAACTGACCATGACTGGTCTGGAAAATGACAAAGATAAGTCGGTTCGGCTTCGTTTTAGTGGACAGAAGTATAAGGCTGCCACCATCAATTGGCAGATAGGGTTGAACTCTGAAATTTCTATGGAGGCAAAAAACGAAGAGACAGGCCTTACGACCACGATCAAAATAGATGGTGGTAACATCGGTTTTCCTGCCTATGTCTTTTGGGAGGGAAACCTGAAAGAGCGGAATTCTTCTGGGGAGTTGGGACTCAACATGCTTTTTCCGAAATCCGTTGCGCCTCTTTTGATTAAGGTAGAGGCCGGGAGTGTTGGCTTATCTTATTACAGAGTTCCAGTGACTATCTCCTGGGATCAGGCTCTTCCGGAAACTATACAGTGGCCAACCAAATAATGGTCTCTCATTTCACAAGAGCGATAACCGCAATTTTGCTGGATACGGTGCCTTCCTGTCTGAAAAAGCTCTTTAGGTGGGAGGCGGATTTGCCTATCGAAACATACGGGAAATTGCCTTACTACAAGGATTTTATCAGTGTTATCCTGACGGAAAGTGGAAGCCAATGGCGAAATTGGCTCCTGCAGAGTTTTCAGGGAGAGTTTGTACCCCCGGAAGGTCTTTGGCATTTTATTTACCAATATCGCAAAAACTCATGTTCCGTTGTCGGTTTGATCCATGCGAGTTCGGATGGAATCAGACAGTTTCCTTTTACACTTTTTACAGTGTGTGCGCAGAAAGACCGTATCGGAGGACTCTGTTCCCAGGCTACAGCAATTTCGATTTGGCGGACGCTTGACGATCTGCATCGACAGTTGATTGGGTCAGAAGACATCCAGGACTTTTATCGTCGGTTATATGGAAAAAAAATTCCCGCTTCAATGCAAACCATAGATGTCGCAGAAGCAGAGTTTGAGGTCCCTGGTAACCATGAAGGAGAATGGCCCCACATGCTCATTACCGGAACAAGCGATACAAGGCGACTGTACCTTGTCAGGGATGGCAGAACCACTTCTGATGAGTTTGCCAGGAACTGGCTTCAGGTCAGTGCGATCAGGATATCTCCTTTCTCGAGTTGAGGAATATTCAATTCAAAATGACGACGCAGGTCGACGCGATCTCAATAACTTAAGGGACCAGCAAATGAGAAGAACTATTGATTTAGAAGCAATTCTAACACCAGTACCAGGTGAAAATCCGGCTGGGGAGGATATGCGGTATCTGCCGCTGTACGATGAGATAAAAGAGGCGCGACGAGCGGACGATCTTTTGGATCGCGGTGACTGGAACCGGGAATTAAAAACCGCCGACTGGGATAAGGTTATCTCGCTGTCCACAGAGGCCCTGTCCCAGAAGACAAAGGATCTGCAAATAGCAGCCTGGCTTCTTGAGGCCTTGATAAAAACAGAAGGATTCGAGGGGGCGGAAGCCGGCCTAGACATTTTGGTAGGATTTCTTGATACCTTCTGGGAACATGTCTATCCGGAGGTTGAAGACGGCGATCTGGATTACAGGTGCGGACCTCTTGAGTTTATCAATGATAAGCTGTCCATGTTGCTAAAAGAGATCCCTCTGACGGATATTGGAGTCAGTTCCGGATACTCATGGCTGGATTGGCAAGAGTCGGTCAAGGTGGGCAAAGAATCAGATACCCTGGATAAGTGGGGTGATATTGACCAAAATAAAAAGAAGGCGCGAGACCTGTTGATCGAGGATGGGAAACCGACAGCCGAGCAATTCGAGGCAGCCGAGGCCAGTTCCAGCCGTGATTTTTATGAGAAACTCATGGCCCGAATACAGTCGTGCCAGGAAAAATTCGATCGCCTCGATGGAATTGTCGATGAAAAATTTGTTCGGGAAATCATCACAATAGACAAAGAAACCGGAGAAGAAAAAGTAAAAATAGAAATAGAAGCACCTAAAATATCCGATTGGAAAGCATCTCTTGATGATTGTGCAGATCAGGTCGGCAAAATCCTGAAAGAAAAAAGACGGCTGGAGCCTGATCCGGAACTGGATTCCCCTATGCAGCCCGAAGATGATAAATCACCCCTCACCGAAAATACCCAAACCATTGATGCGTCTACCTTCAATTCATCCCGGTCAGTGACCTCAATCTCCTTACCTGGCAATATTGGAGCAACTTCGGTTAATAGACTGCTGGGTTCCGGCGGATTCGAAGAGGCACGTTGGCAAGAGGCGCAGACGATATTGAAAACTTCGGGTATTGATTCCGCTGTTGAGTTGCTTCTCGGGGCGGCCTGCAGCTCCCAGTCGCCACGTGAGGAGACAAATTATCATATTTTGATTGCCAAACTTTGTCTTCAGGCGAGTCGAACCGATCTTGCATATCCGCTGGCAGAACACATTCATGCCCAGATGGAGGAGTTACAGCTGGAACGTTGGGAGTCTCCCATCTGGATTGCTGAGGTACTGGACATTCTGTATCGGTGCCTGATTGCTGACGGCGCGAGTGAGGATGATCAATACCGTGCCAAAGACATACTGAAAAAAATCTGTACCAAAGATATTACCAAGGCAATGAAACTGAAGTCCTGACGAGGAACAACCAAGATAGTCTCGGTTGATTACCGTCAACAAAGCGATATAGCTTTTACTCTAACCGGAGGAAAATAAATGGCAAAAGAAAGTTTGCAGCACACCTTAGACAGGGTGAGGGCTCCTCGAGTCCAAATCACCTATGATGTAGAGATTGGAGATGCCGTTCAAATGAAGGAGATCCCCTTCGTTGTCGGTGTCTTGGGTGATTTGTCGGGTAATCCTGAAGAACCGCTGCCGAAATTGAAGGACAGGAAGTTTGTGGAGATTGATCGTGATAATTTCAACACAGTACTCGCCGGAATGAAACCGAGACTGGCGTATAAGGTTGATAACAAACTTACCGATGAGAACTCAAAAATGATGGTTGAGTTACGCTTTAAATCGCTTGAGGATTTTCATCCGGAGCGAGTGGCGGAGCAAATCACACCTGTACGGAAGTTGGTAGAGGCAAGGAAAAAGCTGTCTGAGCTTCTCAGCAAGCTTGACGGCAACGATAAGCTTGAGGAGTTGTTGCAAGAGGTGCTCGATAATACTGAGCATCTTGAAAAACTGGGAAAAGAGGTCGGTGTGTATTCAGCACCGACGGATAAAAAAGAATAGCCGGAGGATACGACATTGACAGAGAGTATACAGCAGGATATGGGGGCGCAATCGACCAGTACGGTTAGCGAGTCCGCGAGCCTTCTTGACCAGATTATCAATGAGGGCAGAATGGCCCGTGAGGAAAGTCAGAAAACCTGGGCCAGGGATCTGATTGGTGAATTTGTCGGTCAGGTCATGGAAGGGACTATGGTGGTCTCCAAGGACATGGAGACCATGATTAATACACGAATCAGCCAGCTTGACAAGCTTATCTCAAATCAGTTGAACGAGGTTATGCACCATGAGGCCTTTCAAAAACTTGAAGGCTCATGGCGTGGTCTGCAGTATTTATTGAGCAAGTCCGAAACAGGGCAGCGCATGAAGATTCGCGTTATGAATGTGTCCAAAAAAGATCTGCTCAGGGATATGGAAAAAGCTAGCGAGTTCGATCAATCGGCAATTTTCAAGCAGGTATATGAGGAGGAATTCGGTACTTTTGGTGGTGCTTCCTATGGCGCGATGATCGGTGATTATGAATTTTCTAATCATCCTCAGGATATGAGCCTTCTGGAGAAGATTTCACAGGTGGCGGCAGCGGCTCACGCTCCCTTCATTTCAGCGGCTTCAGCTCAGCTTTTTAATTGGGAGAGCTATACAGAATTAGGTGGACCCCGGGATCTCGCCAAGATCTTCCAAGGCAGTGACTATGCCAAGTGGAGAGCTTTTCGTGAAACTGAAGATTCCCGGTATGTGGCCTTGGCACTCCCGCATATCCTTATGCGGCTTCCATATGGAAAAAATAGTGTACCTGTCGAATCTTTTGATTTTGAGGAAGATGTCGACGGCAAGGATCATGGCAAATATTTGTGGGGGAATGCAGCATATGCCCTTGGGAGCCGTCTTACAGAGTCTTTTGCTAAATACAGTTGGTGTGCTGCTATTCGCGGTGTAGAAGGCGGAGGTTTAGTAGAGGGCTTGCCGGTTCATAATTTCCGTACTGACGAAGGTGATGTTGCCCTCAAGTGTCCGACCGAAATTGCTATCACCGATCGCCGTGAGAAAGAGCTGGCAGACCTTGGATTCATCCCCTTGGTTCATTGCAAGGGCACAGATTTCGCTGCCTTTTTCAGCACGCAGACTACAGGCAAGGCAAAGGTTTATGATACAGACTCTGCCACGGCTAATGCCAAGCTTTCTTCCCAACTACAATATGTTATGGCCGTTTCACGCTTTGCCCATTATCTCAAATCCATGATGCGTGATAAAATCGGGTCTTTTATGACCAAGCAGAACGCCCATGAATTTCTTAATAAATGGATCAACAATTATGTTCTTGCGGATGATAATGCCTCTCAGGAAACAAAGGCAAGACTGCCGTTACGCGAGGCTCGGATCGATGTTAGCGATATTCCTGGGAAGCCTGGCGCCTATCGGGCAGTAGCCTTTCTGAAGCCGCATTTCCAGCTTGATGAATTGAGTGTGTCTCTGCGTTTGGTTGCCGAATTGCCCCCGCCGGCAAAAGGATGATAAGGGGCGGGCGGTTATGATGGAAGGATGTTGAAATTCAATTAACTCATTTAAGCAGGGAGGTGATGCTACAGTATTTTCAATTTTGTGTCTAATGTCGCGATTCAGGTGCCAACCTGAAAGCAATTGTAAGAAAAATGTAAGATTTGGCTGTTAGATTAATAGCACTGCAATTTTCTCATTGGACATTGCAGATGTTAGATAGGGTATTTAACCCGGAATATAAATAAGAAGAGGAGAAGTAGATTATGGCAAATGTAGATTATTTTTTAAAGATTGATGGGATTGAGGGTGAAAGCAGTGATTCCAAACACTCAAAAGAAATTGAACTGCTTTCGTGGAGTTGGGATGAGACAAATCGAGGGAGCATGGCATCTTCCTCAGGTGGTGGTGCCGGTAAGGTTGCCATGGGCGATTTTTGCTTTTCGATGTACGTGAACACGGCATCACCAAAATTGATGCTGGCTTGCGCCAGTGGAGAGCATATCAAAAAAGCCACCCTCACGTGCCGAAAGGCGGGAAAAGAACAACAGGAATTCCTGAAGATCGACTTCACTGATTTTCTGGTCAGTTCCTACACGACTGGAGGATCCCCTGGTGATACGATTCCTGTGGAGAATATAACCTTTAATTTTACACAAATAGAGATGAAGTACAAAGCGCAGAAACCTGATGGATCTCTTGGTGGGGAAATTCCTGCAGGGTGGAATCTCAAGACCAACGTCAAAGTTTGATGATTAGAAACTAAAGGTATCTATTCCGGACAGGTTTATGATCTAAACCAGAAGTTCTGCATAAACCTGTCCTCTCATGTACTTTAGCCTGATAACGTTAAGAGCTACGTTAGGCTAAATCAAATACGGAGACACAAAATGAGTCAGTGCTATAAACCAGGAGATTTTAAGAAATATTTTATTGAAAATATGAATGCGCTAGGTGCGCCAGTCCCAACTGGTCTATTCGACACCTATCAAAAAGCTATAGGAACAGCCGCAACTTTAGTTGGTACTTTGCATAAACTTAGTAAAGGGGCAACAGTGGCTGAATTAGTCGGGGCTACGGTAGGATTAGAAAAGCTGATGGTAGCTGCCTCTTTTGGTGCAGCAGCTTATACTGGAATTGTAATTGGCAGTATTGCTGTTGCTAGTGGTCGGTCTTTAGGTTGTGGAAATCAAATTTCAGATATGTTTGTTTTTACTCTCCAAAACAATTTACAGTTTAAAGGGTGCATGCCTTTTATGCCCATAACCCTCAGATTTTAAATAAATCGCATTCTTTCAGAAACAGTGTTGGTCTGAGAGCACAGGCGTCACCAATCAGCTTTGAGTACGCATGATGGTTAAAAATATTTTTATACTGATAGCATGCGGTCTAATAGTGTGGCTGTCTTTGATCGCGTTTAAATTTCTTGGCAACTACGCATTTTTAATCATGATAGTCATAACATTTGTTGGACTGATGTCAGATGTGAAACCAAAATTTGGCAACAAAGATAGAGTCAACAAAGATAAGGCTAAAAAATAGCTCCAGTTGACCGCCGAACTGTGCGGCAACTTACTAAATCATTTACAAGAATAACTCCATGACTGGATGTAGCAGCAGAATACTCTAGTTATTAAGCATAACCGCTAGGATAGTAAAAATTATGCGTGAAAACTCCGATAATCTTCGGGCATCAATTCTTGATAAACTGATAGATAACGAGCCTCTTAATTCGTCTGAGTCTGTTGCTTCAAGGATGGTAAACCTTAGGGACATTGAAGCATCTGTTATACGTGATATCGAAAATTTGCTTAATACGAGGCAAACCATTCATATGCCGCCTGCAACGCTCAATGAAGTCAATAAATCGCTCTACATGTATGGCTTACGTGATTTTACAGCGGAGAATCCAAGCAGTTCACTGGTCGTTCAGAAACTGAGGCGGGAGATATCCCAGACTCTCGAGCTTTTTGAGCCACGACTTAAAGCTGTTGCCGTTCATATTGAAACGAGTGGAAACAGTCGTGACCTCCATTTTCGGATTTCCGGCACATTAGTCATAAATCCAATATCCGAACCGGTGGTCTTTGACATCCATCTTGATCCCAACAGAGGAGATTACCTGATTTCACGGTGAGTTAGACATGGACGATACACTTCTTAGTTATTACGAACAGGAATTAACATATATTCGGGAGCTTGGTGCAGAATATGCTCGCAAGTATCCCAAGATAGCAGGTCGACTCCTCCTTGAGGCGGATAAGTCTGAGGACATTCATGTCGAAAGACTTATTGAAGCTTTTGCCTTTATCGGCGGTCGGATTCATAAAAAAATTGATGATGATTTCCCCGAAATAACGCAGTCGCTGCTCAACATTATCTACCCGCACTACATGGCTCCGATACCTTCAATGGCTATGGTTCAATTTGACCCCATCCGGCAAAATATTTCGGAGGCAGGTTATGAGGTGGATCGTGATACAGCCTTAATCTCACAGCCTGTTGCGGCTATTCCTTGTAGTTTCAGGACATGCATGCCAGTTCAGATCTGGCCGGTTGAGGTCGTAAATGCCCGATTCAAGGATCCGGATTTTTCCCGAAGCGATGGTGCATTGCTTGTTCTTGAACTCGAACTTTCTACCTTCAATAATGTTCGATTTAACGATTTGAGTTGGAATCATGTACGTTTCTTCTTGAATGGTCAGTCACATCACGTATTTAAGATCTATGAGCTGCTTTTAAACAATGTAATTGCATTAGAGATGGAGACAGTTGATGGAAGTGGGCAAGCCGTAAAGGTATCCTTGTCGCCTGACACGATTCGAGCGGCTGCTTTTGAAGATGAGGAAGCTCTATTGCCTTTTACAAGTCGTTCTTTCCCTGGATACAGGCTGCTTCTTGAGTATTTCTGTCTTCCGGAAAAGTTTCTTTTTATCGATTTCTGCGGTCTTGATGGCTTACAGCACCTCAAAGCGAACGAATCGTTGACCATCAGGATGTATCTGAACAAAATACCTAAAACGAAGATAGTTGTGGACCGGGATACTTTCGTCTTGAATGTCGCTCCGGCTATCAATCTTTTCAAACGTATTGCCGAGCCGATTCGTATTGAATACATGAAGCCGGAATATCAGGTAGTGCCTGATCTTCGCAGAAGAAATGCTACAGAAATATTCAGCCTTGACCGTCTCGTGTCTTCGAATGCTGTCAGCGGAGAAGAAGGGGTCGAGTTTAAGCCTTTCTATTCCATCCGGCATCATCTTGCAGAGGCTGAAAATTTAAAGCGACAGGTCTTCTGGCACAGTAAACGTCGAATCTCAGAAAAAAAAGATGATCGTGGGACCGATGTCTACCTGTCTTTCGTTGATGTGGGATTTAAAGCAACTGATCCTGATGCTGAAATTCTCTCAGCCCACCTTACCTGTAGCAATAGGGATTTGCCAAGCAAGTTGCCCTTTGGAAATCCTGCCGGAGACTTCAATCTTGAAATCGCGGCTCCTGTCAGCGTCATCCGCTGTCTCGGGAAACCGACCCCATCCCGACGACCTCCTTTAGGTGGCAGTTTGCAATGGCGTCTTATTTCACACCTTTCTCTTAATTATTTGTCGCTTGTCCAGGGCGGTGAGGACGCTCTGCGAGAGATTCTGAAGCTCTATGATTTTGAGGATTCACCCTCAACGCGACAACAGATCAACGGCATTGTTTCTATTCAGGCGAAACATGTCACCAGGAGAATAGGTCTCTCGGTTTGCCGTGGGGTCCAGGTCACAATTGAATTTGACGAAGACAAATTCGTCGGCGCAGGATTATTTCTTTTCGCAAGTATTTTGGAACAATTTCTGGGGCAGTATGTCTCGGTGAATTCCTTCAGCCAGCTAGTGGCGATAACCACACAAGGGAAAAAGGTAATAAAAGAATGGTCACCGAGGAGCGGCGGACGAGTACTTATGTAAAAGATCGATTGTTTAATGAGTGGTACAAATTCTCATTTTTCAGTGCGGTTTATTTGCTAGAGACTTTTTCTCCGGAAAAGAACAAGTTGGGAACAGCCCTGGAACCTGCAAAAGAGGCGGTACGTTTTACCGTCAAACCAGGGTTCTCTTTTCCTGCAAGCGATATCGTCAGCCTTAAGCCTGGTGTGGAAGATGAGCCTGCGTCAATGGAGGTCTCTTTTATGGGACTCCTTGGTCCCTCTGGCGTTCTGCCGCACTGGTATAATACCCTGGCCATTGAGCGACTCCGCGCCAAAGATTCTGCTGTAACAGCATTTCTTGATCTCTTTCACCATCGCCTGCTCAGCCTCTTTTACCTGGCTTGGAAAAAACATCAGTTTCCAGTTAATTTTTTACCAGGGGCCAAGGATAAACTTTCTGGATACCTGCTCAGTCTCTGTGGTCTCGGGACACCAAAATTGACCGGCAGGATAGGTTTTGCAGAAGAATCCCTGTCCTTTTACAGTGGGCTCCTTGCACGGATGGCACCCTCATCCTCCTCGATCAGCGGAACGGTAGCACATTTCTCGGGCACAGATGCATCCGTCGAGCAATTCGTCGAAAGAAAAATCGCCTTGGCAGCAGGTGACTTGAGCCGTCTTGGGCAAGCGAACAGCAGACTTGGCCGTGATTTTACTCTTGGGCAGTATGTTTGGGAATGCCAGACAAAATTTAGAGTCCAGCTCGGACCGATGTCATTACAGGAATATATCCGACTTATGCCCGCAGGCGATATGCATGTACCTACTTTTTCTCTGGTCCGCTATTTGGTTGGCATTGAGTACGAATTTGAAATTAGTCTATGTCTTAAACGTGAGGAGGCACCTCCCTGTATTCTCGGTAGTTCACCCGGATGTCCCGAGACCCGGCTTGGCTGGTCAACCTGGTTGAAAAGCCCTGCATTTAACCATCCGGAAGATCTCTGCACGACCTTTCAGGAGTCTGGTACTCTTTATCACTAATTTATTGGAGAAGTAAATGGCACGATTGAACTTGAAGTCTCTCATTACAAAACTCAACACTACCTGTCGAACTGCTCTTGAATCAGCTGTAGGGCTTTGTTTGTCCCATACTCATTATGAGGTTGACCTGGAGCATTTCTTCCTCAAGCTCCTCGATTTGTCAGATACCGATCTGGAGAAAATACTGAAATATTTCGAGGTCAATGACTCACATCTTATTGCCGATCTGATTGAAACCATTGAGGGTTTGAAAACGGGTAATTCCAGAACCCCGGCTCTCTCTCCACGTATCCCGCGGATGATCGAGGCATCATGGCTGACAGCTTCAATAGATATGCAGGCGCAAAGTGTTCGCTCCGGACATGTTCTCCTGGCACTGTTGAGTGACGACGAAACTGCCAGGATTCTCATCTTAAGTTCATCGTTGTTTGGCAAGATTTCAGTGGAGACTTTGAAAGGAGCCTTCACCGATATTACTGCTGGATCACTTGAAGCGGAAGAGGCACAAAACGCTACCAGTGCACCCGGATCCCATGGGGCAGCACCTCAGCGTGGACAGGCAGGTAAGGCCCAGGCATTGGCTAAATATACGATCAATCTGACCGACAGGGCGAAAAAGGGAGAGATCGACCCGGTCTTGGGCAGAGACTTCGAGATACGGCAAATGATTGATATCCTCATCCGTCGGCGTCAGAACAATCCCATCCTGACCGGGGAGGCAGGTGTCGGTAAAACTGCGGTGGTAGAAGGATTTGCCCTGAGGATTGCGGAAGGTGATGTGCCGCCACCGTTAAAAAATGTCGCCCTCCATACCCTTGACCTGGGTCTTCTGCAGGCAGGGGCCGGAATCAAGGGTGAATTTGAGGAACGTCTCAAACAGGTGATCAACGAGATCAAGGCGTCGCCGGTTCCGATCATCCTCTTCATCGATGAGGCCCATACCCTGATCGGCGCAGGCGGGCGTGCCGGTCAGAACGATGCTGCCAATATGCTCAAGCCCGCTCTTGCCCGTGGCGAATTACGCACTATCGCCGCTACTACCTGGGCTGAGTATAAGCGGTATTTTGAAAAAGATGCTGCACTAGCCAGGCGTTTTCAGGTGGTCAAAATAGAAGAACCAGATGAGAAAAAAGCTCTGATCATGATGCGGGCAATTGCTCCCTTTCTGGAGAAGCATCATAAGGTAATGATTACCGATGAGGCTCTGCTTGATTCGGTTCGCCTTTCCCGGCGATATCTGCCGGCCCGGCAGTTGCCCGACAAATCGGTAAGCGTCCTTGATACCGCCTGTGCCAGGGTCGCCATTGGACTGACCACCTCGCCACCCGCCATTGAAGATGCCAACCGGACCATTGGTCAGCTCGATCGTGAGGCTCGAATTCTGGAGAAAGAAACCCTTACCGGCAAGGATCACGGCGAGCGGATCAGGGAAATTGCGGAGGAGAAGGACGAGATCCTGCATCGACTGGAGGCACTTGATGCCAAATGGAAAGCAGAGATGGATATCGCCGGCAAAATTATTCAAACACGCCAGGAGATATCCGACCTGCATGCTGCTAACCCGACCGACCCGTCTATTGAAGAAAAAAGCAAAACTTTCAAGGAGCTTGAAGCCGAGCTTATCAAGGCTCAGGGCACAGAGCCCCTGGTCCAGGTGGCGGTGGAGGCCCAGACCATCAGTGAGGTCATCTCAGGTTGGACAGGTATCCCTACCGGTCGGATGATGGCAGACGAAATCAAGACTGTCCTTAACATGGAAAAATTGCTGGGAGAGCGGATCATTGGCCAGGATTATGCCCTGTCCGCTATCGGCCAGATGGTGCAGACTGCCCATGCCGGCATCGAGGATCCCTCGAAACCAACAGGGGTCTTTATGTTCGTGGGCACAAGCGGCGTGGGGAAAACGGAAACTGCTATCGCAATATCCGACCTGCTTTATGGTGGTGAGCAGAATCTCATCAGCATCAATATGAGTGAGTATCAGGAATCCCATACGGTCTCTGGACTGAAGGGATCGCCTCCCGGCTATGTTGGCTATGGCGAGGGTGGTGTGCTCACCGAAGCGGTGCGTAAACGTCCCTACAGCGTGGTGCTGCTCGACGAGGTGGAAAAGGCCCACCCTGATGTGCTGGAGCTTTTTTACCAAGTCTTTGATAAAGGCATCCTGGAAGATGGTGAGGGACGAAAGATTGACTTTAAAAATAACCTCATCATTCTCACCACTAATCTCGGCACCGACACGATCATGAAGGTTTGTGCGGATGAAGAAACCAAGCCCAGTCCTGAGGCTCTGACCGATATGCTCCGTCCTGAACTGGCCAGCCATTTCAAACCCGCCTTTCTCGGCCGCCTGAAAGTTGTGCCCTATTTCCCGATCACTGATGAGAATCTACGGATTATCGTCCGGCTCAAGCTGAATAAAGTTGCAGAACGCATGCTGGAAAATCGTCGAACTGCCTTCACGTATGATGACGATGTGGTGGCGGCCATAGCCAATCGCTGTACCGAGGTCGACAGCGGTGCCCGTAATATCGACCATATCCTGACCAATACTCTTTTGCCTGAAATGTCGAAAGAATTGTTATCCCGGATGGTGAACGAAGAACAGGTGAAAGAAGTCCGGGTGACGTTGGATGGTGAAGGGCAATTTATGTTTGTAATGGAGTAGTGTCGTAGCCGAGGCATGGTCCTGCCAGGAAAACCAGGACCAAGGTCTCAATCTTTGCGGGGGTTAAAGGACTTCATTTTTCAGAAAAAAACGAACATGACTTTATCGGGTGCTCCAGTACGTTGTTATTTTCCAATGGCACGTTATGACATTCAGAGAGTCTTTTTTGGTAATTCCAATCGATAAAAGGAAATAGACATGTCTTACACTCAAGAAAACAGGATGATCAGGATTGCAACCCCTCTGGGCGGCGATGAACTGCTCATTACAGGATTCAATGGGGAGGAAGGGATTTCACAGTTATTCCGCTTTAATCTTTCCCTGCTCTCCCACAACAACAGCATTGCCTTTGACAGCATCATCGGCGGTAATGTCACGGTTTCTATCGTTCTTGACAACGGTAAGGAGCGGTTCTTCAACGGCATTGTCGAATCGTTTTCCCAAAGCGACGGGACAGTCCCGGGCGAGAATGGCGAGGTTTTTTCCAGGTACACCGCTACCTTGGTCCCCTGGTTGTGGCTGCTCACCAGGACATCCGATCTGCGGATTTTTCAGGAGAAATCGGCAGTCGACATCGTTGAGCAAATTCTCAGAGAAAAAGGCTTCAATGATTACACCAGCAAGTTGAGCGGCCAATATACACCCCGGAAGTATTGCGTACAGTATCGGGAGACGGATTTCCACTTCATCAGCCGGCTTCTGGAGGAGGAAGGCATCTCCTACTATTTCAGTCATGAGAACGGTAGACATACCCTGGTTCTTGCAGATGCCGCCAACGCCTATTCCCCCTGTCCGCATTACGAAAAGGTTCATTATCATCATGGTAGTGGTGGCGAGGGTGGATTGCTGGATGCGGATGTGATCACGGCCCTTAAGTTGAAAAAAGAGATCAAGGTCGGAAAATATACACTGAATGACTATAACTTCGAGACACCGAACACTAAATTGCTGGTCCAGATGGAGGGCATAGCAAACCTGGGGCCTGGAGAGAAAGAAGTTTATGATTACCCCGGTCTGTATGCCAATCGGGCGGAAGGAGAGGCTCTCTCCAAGGTTCGCATCCAGAAAGAGGAGGCTGAAATTGCCACCATCACCGGTGCCAGTGATGTCCGGGGGCTTGCCAGTGGCTACAGCTTCACCCTGGGAGAGTATTTCAGGGAAGAGATGAACAACAAGAAGTATCTGTTGACCAGAGTAGATCATAGCGTTGAGCAGCAGGGCTTTGGTACAGGCGGCAGTGGCGGGAACAGTTACAGCAACAGTTTCACCTGTATTCCGCTCTACACGCCCATCCGGCCTCCCCGGTCAACACCGAAACCTGAGATAAAGGGAGTGCAGACTGCAATGGTCGTAGGCCCGGCGGGCGAGGAAATCTATACCGATGAGCATGGCCGGATCAAGGTGCAGTTCCATTGGGATCGGGAAGGGCAGGCAAATGAGCACAGTTCGTGCTGGATGCGGGTCAGCCAGATTTGGGCCGGTAACGGTTGGGGAGCCATGTATATCCCGAGGATCGGCCATGAGGTTATCGTCGATTTTCTGGAAGGCAACCCGGATCGGCCCATCGTCATCGGCAGTGTCTATCACGGCACCAACAGGCCGCCCTATTCGCTACCGGACGAAAAGACCCAGACCACCATCAAGAGCAACAGCTCCAAGGGTGGCGGCGGGTTTAATGAGATTCGCCTTCAGGACAAGAAGGGCGCGGAGCAGGTGTTTATCCATGGCGAAAAAGATTTTGATCTTCGGGTCAAGAATACCCGCAAGGAGTATATCGGCAACGAACGGCACCTCACCGTGGAAAAGGACGAGTTCGCCCAGGTGAAGAAATCAAAACATCAGCTGGTGACCGAGGATTTCCTGGAAAAAGTGGGTGGCGATATGCACACCACTGTTGGCGGAGATCGGGTTGTGAAGATTGGTGGCAGAGATCACCTGACCATCGACGCTGATTTTATAATGAAGACCGGGAGCACTACCAATATCAAGAGTGGCAAGAAGGTTGTTATTGAGGCCGGAAGTGAGATTACCTTGAAGGCTGGGGCCTGTAACATTGTTATTGGGCCGGATGTTGTCTCCATTACTGGGCCCATGGTTAAAATCAACAGTGGAGGAAGCCCTTCAACGGCGTCACTGCCTGATCCGCCCGACGCACCCAAGGAGGCGAAATTGCCGGTGGACGCCAAGCCCGGCAAGAAGGATAAAGCACCGGAGCCTCAGAAGGTGAAGGAAAAATCGGTCGTGTTGGATTCCAATAAAGTTAAAGAATACGAAAGCTCAAAGGCTCGAATGCTTTCAAATGCCTCAAAGGACGCCGATCCTTTTTGCAAGGAGTGTGAGGAAGCACGGCAGCGTGCAGGTAATCCCTGATTTCCGGAAATTTTTTTTGAGGTACTTTCAGGATGGACACAAATATAAATAGAGTGGAGCCATAACATGAATGAGAAGAAAACAGACGCTCTGCGTCAACACCTCTTTGGAGGAAGGTACAATAGCGCCTGTGCGGTGCTGGATGGCGCTGCCATCCACAATTTGCTCAGAATGATCGAGGAACACCAGCCACTTCATGTCTGTCTGGTCAGGGGAGGAGATGCGAATCCGGAACTCGCCGAGACCGCACCTTACCTTGTCCGGCTTGAGGCAGGTACCCCCTTCACTGAGTGGGTGCTTGCCGGGAGCGTAGGCAAGCATTGGGGTATTTTTGCCATTGCGCCGGAACAGACTTCTTTTATTGATCTGCGAAAGCACTTTCGGGAGATGCTGCGGGCCAACCTTTCTGACGGTGAGTCCGTTTTCTTCCGGTATTATGATCCCCGTATCTGCAATATTTTTCTGCAGACCGGCGATAAGATCCAGCTCTGGGATTTTTTTGGTCCGGTAACTCAGTATTTCGCAGAGGAGATTTCAGAGGAGAAAGATTCACTCGAAATCATCGCATACTCTCTGGAAATGGGTGTTTTATGTGTGAAGTCAATTTGAGACCTGGATGCTCTCTTAGTTGTCTTAATCAATAATGGCTGGTCTAACTATGTTAGGATTTGATCATATATGGCATTTTTCGATTAAATTATTCGAGTGCCTCTAGTTAATCAGACTGGCATAAAAACTCATTCTTTATCACCATGAAAAGGCTTAATACACATGATTACTATTCGTCCTGATCAAATGGAAATATTCAAGGAATATTCGGTAAAATCATTTATTCAGAAGTCTGTCTCATTTTTAAAGAAAACAGCCCCTGGATTTACAGATGATAAGACTGATAATGAAATCAGAGAATTCATTAAAAAAATGATTGATTTTTCAAAAGAGCACAATATCAAAAAAGAGAAACATGTCCAAAGAATGCTGCTGCTTAAAATCAATCATAATTTTGATGATCGATTACCGGATAATCTGAATTTTGTCTTAAATGAAATTAATTTTAGTGAAGAGTATCGTCTTGAAGAATTCATTCACCAGTTAACGTCAAATGTTCAACGCACCAAAATAACATTGGACGACGAAATATAAGCAAAAATGATTAATTTGACATCCAACCTTTCGGCAAAATGAGGAGTTCGCATTGATTTATATAGTAAATAAAGGGGATACCCTTCAGAAAATAGCCAGTAAATATAATGTTTCTATTAAAGATATACTTGATTCTAATCCAGTCATTGCTCATCCTGACTGGATTCAAGTCAATCAAAGGTTATCTATTCCTGAAACAAGTAGCAGCCCAAAGTCTATGGGAGAAAACAGAATGTCCTCTGATGATCGGATCTCCCACAGCAACGACAGAGAACTAGGGGATACGGTTGCACGCTGCAGGACAAAAGAAAATCCTCAAGAAAAAAGCATAAATACAACTATCAGGGTAAGCGTTTTTTTTGATGGTACTGCTAACAACAGAACAAACACTGAACAGAGGCTTAAGAACACCGACGTATATAACTCCCTGAAAGCCCCATTTGGTGATAGCAGCTACGAAAACGACTACACAAATATCTCTAAACTTGAGCAACTGATTTTATCCGATGATCAAGCTGAGCATTTTCTGCATGTTTATATCGAAGGCGCTGGTACTCAAGACAATAATCGAGACATTCCACAAGGGTTAGCCGAAGGGAGGGGAACGACAGGAGTCATCGCCAAGGTAGAAAAAGGAATAGAAAGAGTTGTTGATCTTATTGAAAGAATCCATCTCGAGAAAACAACAACAATTGAGACCGTCTATTTAGATGCATTTGGGTTCAGCCGTGGAGCCGCTGCGGCACGGTATTTCATCCATGCCGCCCTGGAGAGAAACGACACCAATGTAAAAAAAATTCTGGAATCAAAAGGTTATACTGTCTTTGCCGTAAAAATTAAATTTATAGGTCTTTATGACACTGTCGCATCATATGGCTTCAAGCATGGGGATGATACCACGGACTTACATCTTGACGCAGTTTCATCAGCGGAAAAAGTTGTTCAACTGGCTGCTGCAGAAGAGCATAGAAAAAATTTCCGACTCACCAATATCAATAGCGCGGGCAATAAAGGTAAACAGATCTTTTTACCAGGTGTTCATTCTGATATTGGTGGAGGATATAGAGATTACGCGGAGGAAAAAAATCACCAGATACTGGACATTGATACTGCGTGGGCTGGCGATGAAACTAAAAAACTATTTATAAAAGAAAGAGACTGGCTGATCCATTCAGGATGGTATACGGCAGCAGAAATCGAAACGCCTAATTTTTGGAATGAACTAAAGGTAAACCGAACCGGCATTCGAAATACATATAACAGAATACCTCTGCATTTAATGGCTGATTATGCCATCAATACCGGCCTGAAGTTTAAGAAGCTATCCACGTATTACCCTATACCAGACGAACTGAAGCATATTAAACAGTTAGTTGATGAACATATTGCAATGGGTGTATCCACATATAATTATTGGTGGGATATGAACTCGACGGAGATAAAAAATCTAAGGCATAATTTTTTGCATTTTTCTTCATCGTACGGAGATACAAATCAGCCTCAATTTATATACAACGAAAGGAAAAGGATAATACAAAATGGTTAAAAACTTACTTATTATATTCACTTTTCTTATCATCATCTGCTGCACTGTTTACTCATTCCATAGGGAAAAATACCATGTCAAAATACGAATGGCTGCCAACTGAATCTGCTGAAAAACAATTTCCAATGCAAATCGTGGAGGGAGACTTTTATTTCAAAAATGGAGGATCTATATATGTCCCTGACAAAAGAGTGATCGAAAATGGCTTGGGTGAGCTCGGCTCAATACATATTGTAGGTGACGATTTTAAACCATTGCCCAACAAACTCGTAATAAAATGGTTTTCCTATATTGAAAACAAATTCTATTCCGGCGAGTTCGAGTTACCTTATGATAGAATCAAGCAACTCTTCGATGAAGGGCTTAAGTCCCCCGCAAGCGGGAAACATATAACTTATGGTTTGATAATGGTTGGTTTAGGGCTAAACGGTGAAGTATCCGTCTATCTGAACGGAGACGGAGTGGTTCTGGAAGTGGCACATTTCCAGGCAAAAGAAACCGATTTGGAATGGACTCGAGTCGTGGATAATCCTGACATAAAAAGAGATGATTTCGTTGAACTGATTCTAAGTGACTCACTTAGTAATGATCAAATTTTGCAATCAAAGAAACAGGCTGCCAAGAATGACCCATGGGAAGGATATAAAAAAAAATATACATGGGACGTTGAAATAACAGGGAATTCCAAACCAATCAGCCTTTGGTTAAAAACTCTCAATGGTGAAGCAGAACACATAGACTATTTGGAAGGCACATCAGACATAGCAAAACTGAGATCTGTTCCCAGTAAAATCATCAGTGTCAGCTGGAAATCTCCATCTGAAAAAACGTACGGAGCTAAAATACTTTTTAATAATGAAGAAATACTGAAGGCATTCGAGAAGCTGTATAAATCGAATCCAAAAGATAACCTCAGCCTTCAAATCGAAATTGATGCTTATTCAAACCATGTCAAGACGCACATAGTCAATTCAAAGTACAGCATAGAGATGAAAGATGTAAAAATCGAAGTGGGAAGATATGCGGAATAGGTAATATGCGCCTCTAAGGTTTCCTAAGCCATAAGCTCGTAGAGATTCCTTGTGAACTTAAAGATGGAGAAAAAAATAGCTGGGAAGACAAGCCTGCACACTGAACTCAGCAATGAGCATGGTAATTCTCTCCGGTTATTGATGTGGTCTTGCTCAAGGTCGGGGCCGATCCTATCAGCCGCCTGGAAGTTAACGAAAGCCGCGGGGAACAAGGCGATACTGTCCCCCATTATGCGGTGAGCCAGGATGATGCCGATCCTGCTTTTGTCGCGGTCCTGCTCGATGCCGGTTTCTCCCCGGATTTTGAACGGAAGGGAGGCTCGATACGATGATTGGATGATTGGGGTCGGGCCACGCTAACTATGCAATGTTCCGAGCATGAGTTCATGATTTCGAGCCAATTTTATAGTCTATATGGATGTTTTCGTGGGTAAAATGATATTGAATTTTATAGGGATCACAACAAATTATGGCCAGAGCAAAGAGGCACTCCGGGCGCGATGCCGCACCCACCACGTTTCTCAAGGGGGTAGTTGGTCGGGGTTTAGAAAACGGTGTTACAGCTATAAAAATTTGGGGTTTTCTGGAATTTAATGCTCTTCAGTTCGCCATTTACGATCCGCTTAATAATTGAATTTATGCGTCCAAGTTGCCATCTGCGTTACCAGAAGATTAATAGAATGCCATTTGGCTCTTTGCACACAAAGATCTTCCTGTGAGCATTAAGACGGCATTCTCCTGGTGTCAGATCGGTGCGGCGTTATGGTAGAGAGCGAGTGTATTCTTCCATATCAAAGCTATCGGTGAATAGGAAAAAAATACTAAAAGGTGAATAACATGTCTAAACAGGTAGTTCATGGTGCCAAGCTTCAGTGCAGTTTTGGCTCGGCTCAAAGTAGTCTGGTTGTGCTGCCGACCAAGATGACAGATGATGATGGAGTGCCGGCGGCGAATATAACGGATCATGTACAGATGCTGAATATTATGCCATTCGGGATGTGCAGTTCCAGAGCGAATCCGGCAGTGGCTGCCGCCAGAAGGCCGAGGCCGTGTATACCGAAAGACGTGACCACCTGGAGTCCAGGTTCTCTTACGATATTGCTCGATAATAAACCGACCCTGAACGATACATCAAAATGCATGTGTGTATGGGAAGGTGTTATTTCGGTTGCCTCTCCAGGGCAGGTGACCACATATGTACCTTGATTGGGAGCTTGGAATATCAGTCTGCTCAGGAGTCAATTATTCTCGTAATTGCAGCGACTTCGAACTGGGTGCCGGTATCACAGGTAGCCATGTGCGTTAGTGAAAATACTTTGGGAATATTATGATAAGAGTAGCAACAAAAAGAATGAGTAAGTCGGCTGTTAAAGAGGCAAATATCGCGGTGCCGGTAAAAAACACAACGGTACGGCATTACGGAAGAGTTAATTTTGACGATGAACTTCAATGGGCAATAGAAATTCTGAACAACACCGATACCCGAATTGGTGCAACAAAGATGCTGGAATTGCATGAGATAGCTTTGTCCATGAGCAATAGTGCAATGCTATAACCTTTTACCGCTCTGATTCTCCTAAGTAAAAAAAATAAGGGCTTTTTCGCCACAACATTAAAGAATATTATGGATAACGAACGTACCCAGCCGATGGATGTAAAGAAGGTTGCGGATAATGAAACTACCCAGCCCATGAAGGAAACATTACCTCAAGAAATGAATCCAGGTGAAAACCATTTCCTGGGCAATAATTTCGAATGGATATCCTCTTGCTGGAGCCATGTCGGTTGCATTAGAACCCTCAATGAGGACGCCTGGCTGGAGATGGTTGACAACCATCTTTGGGTTGTGGCCGATGGAATGGGGGGACACAGGGCAGGGGATGTCGCCAGTCGGACGATAATCGATTATGTGCGAAATGTAGCTTTCGATTCCTCATTCGGCAAGTTTGCAGAAAATGTCCAAAATCAGATTATTGCAGCGCATCAATCACTGGTGGATCTCGGCAGAAGGCTGGGCCAGATTGCTGGGAGCACGGTTGTCGCCCTTCTTGGGGATGGTCGTCATGGACTTGTCATGTGGGCTGGGGATAGTCGGGCCTATTTGTACCGTCAGGGCGCATTGCGCCAGGTGACTCGTGACCATAGTTATGTAGAAGAACTGCTGGCAAGGGGGGAGATTTTGCCGGAGGAAGTATCATCCCATCCTCAGGCAAATGTTATCACAAGAGCAGTGGGTGCAGGAAACAGCCTGTATCTTGATAAGGAAATTCTCGAACTGCTCGATGGTGATATCATTTTACTGTGCAGTGACGGACTTTATAAGGAGTTGGATGATGCGGTGATTTGTTCGATCATTATGAAAAGCCATTCACCTGCAACTATGGTTCAGAATTTTATCAATTCTTGTGTAGAACATGGTGCCCGCGATAATGTTACCGTAGCCGTCGTCAAGGTGGTGGAACGTGTCTAAAACTCAAGATACTGCAGAAGACCCACAGTCCGGGGCGCAGCCGGCTTCTCCCGCTGCCGATGACCGAACAATTGTTTGTCCTGGGGGGATAATTGATCCTGACGTAACAGTTATCAAGGTTGATGGTCTGGTTAGCGATTCCAATACCGGGCAAGAGACCAATACTGCTACCCCACCTTCCTCATCTGCTCAAAACGCTCATACCACAACTATCGGCACTGAAAACAAAACCGGATCACTGTCAAGAAGTTCAAATTGGGGCAGGCCTGAGCAGTGGCTTGCAGATGATGGGCGCCATATTGAGGCGGGGGTTGTTCTCAAAGATCGTTTTGAACTGATTGAGGAAATAGGCCAAGGCGGGATGGGGGTGGTTTACAAGGCACTTGACCGGAGAAAAGTAGAGGCCCAGGATCGTAATCCTTATCTGGCCATCAAAATCCTGAACGAGCAGTTCAAAAGACACCCTGAATCGCTCAAAGCTTTGCAAAGAGAGGCGAGAAAAGCGCAAGAACTCGCTCACCCCAACATTGTTACAGTCTTTGACTTTGACCGTGAGGGGGCAACTGTCTTTATGACCATGGAGTATATGGATGGTGAGTCGCTTAAAGACATTATCAGGAAGAACTCACAGGGGTTGCCAGTTGCGCAGGTCATCCCCTTTATTGAAGGGATGTGTCAGGGGCTCTCCTATGCCCACGCAAAAGGCATTGTTCACTCGGATTTTAAACCAGGAAACATCTTTGTTACTCCCACAGGCTTAATAAAGATTTTTGATTTTGGTATTGCCCGGGCAACAACGGTAAAAAACATCGGGGACACAGGCACAAGAGATGATACCTTGTTTGATGCCGCGAGCCTCGGTGCGCTCACTCCTGCTTATGCCAGTCCTGAGATGTTTTTGGGGAAGGAGCCTGATCCCCGAGACGATATTTTTGCTCTCGCCTGCATTGCCTACGAGTTGTTTACCGGCAAACATCCATATGATAAGGTTCGTGCAGACCATGCTCAGCAAAAAGGGATGCGTCCGGCCAGGCTGGAACAGTTGAACCGCTTGCAATGGAAAGGCTTATCAAGAGGACTGGAGTTTGAGAGAGCAGCTCGAACGGCATCGGACCTAGATTTTTTGAAGGAAATAAAGAGTAAAAAATCGAAACTCCCTGCAATTGCCGGATCGTCGGCAGTAGCTGTGTTGCTTATCACCTTGGCTTTCAATAAACAAATAAGTGATGGATATAACCAGTATAAAATTTATTCTTTAACGAAGAAAATAAACGCGGTAGCAGATTTCGAAACTAATGAGCAATTAACAACGTCGCTTGGCAATTTAAAAGATTTAGACGACTTTAATAAAAAGATATTTACCCAGGATGATATTTGGCCTGTAATCATCGAAAAATATTCAAATCGTGCTGAGAAGCTTATCAGGAAAAACAATTATTATAATGCAATCCAACTTTTGACAAGTGCTCGACTGCTGTATGTGGAGAACCAGAAGGCCGTGCAGAAACTGGATAAGATTATTGGTGAATTAAATACAGAAAAAGCTAAAAAAATTAGCGAGTTGAGGGAAGTTTTTGCCGGGATGATAGGGGCTGGCAGGATATTACCTTCCCGCGATGGAAACAATGTGTTTGATGTCCTGGAAAAAGTCGCCTTGATAGACCCGGATAATCCTCTGCTCACCGACAGACGACTGATCAATGCCTATGTACGTGAAGCCGGTATCAGCTTAGAAAATGACGATCTTGATCGGGCAGAGATTTTTATCAAGACCGGTCTCGTAGTTTCTGAGTCGAGTGAACTCAAAGAATTAAAAGAGAAATTTTCAGTAAAATTAAGAGAGAAAGAAACAAAAACGAAGATTGTCAGGCTTGAAGATGGTATTCGAGATCAACTTAACTCTATTCATTCCCTGCAAGATCTTGAGAAGGCAGGGGTTGGCTTGAAGAAGTTGAAGGAACTTTCTCCAGAGCACGACTTGCTGGTCCAGGCAGAAACAATCGGGCGTGGTATTTTAGACAAGGAATTGGAGGCAGCCATTGGATCCCAGGACTGGAAAACGGGGGATGATTTACTCAAGAGGGTTTCTTTACTTAATCTGTTGGGCAATGAAGAGATACAGTCCCGCTCCAGCCAGCTAACTTCGGCCAAGGAAAAAATAGAAGGCGCTGTGGAGGTACTCTTTGACAAAGCCAATAAGATCATCGTTGATGGCAATCCTGACGGGGCTCTCCCTTTTATCAACGAAATAAAAAAGTTAACCCCGGATGATGTCAGACTGCAACGGCTCGATGCTAAATTAATGCAGGCATATATCCAAATTACTCATGGAGCAAAGGATAAACATCAATGGGAAGCTGCCCGCAACACACTCAATCAGGCGTTAAGCCTGGATATTGATGAGACGATGAAATCTGTTTTGCAGAAGGAAGAAGAGGACCTAGCTTTGGCTGAAGAGAGATATGGACAGCAGGTTAAGATGGTTGAGGAGCAAAAGATTGAACAGGAAGAAGAACAGAAAAGGAGCAAACTTCAGGAAGAGATCCTGTCGCTGCATAATCAGTTTGATCTGGAAATTCAGGCGTTTCAACCGACCGAAAAAAGTGTCAACAAGGCATTGGCTATACTTGATATCATAGAAATCAAAAACGCTGGTGATTCTTTTGTCAATGTCGGCCGTACAAGAATTGAAGAATTGTTTCTGAAAGAAAGTGAGTCTCTCAGTAAGAATGGTGCCGTGGAATCGGCAATAAAGTGTTTAAAAATAGGGACAAAAGCACTTCATGATTCGCAGTTGCTTAATGGTGCAATAACAGACTATCAGAACAAATTGGATATCTTGAATATGAATGAGAAGGAGGCGAAGCTTACAAGCCTCTATGGAGAAGTCGATAAATTAATTGATTCGGCTTTGATGACGAAAGACTGGGAAGTGAAACTGCAAAAGACAATTGCCGATATATCTTCCCGCTCGGGCAATGTTCAAGATGAACGGTTACGCAGTACAAAGCGGAAAATAACTTTGCTCTATTTGAACAAGGCTCGAACACTTCGGGATGGACAACAATTTACCAAAGCTTATGAGTATCTGGACAAGGGAGAACGGTTTGAAAAGGGGAACGAGGAGATTGTGAAAGAACGGCAGCTGGTTGCAAATGATGAGAAAACGTCTAAAGCAAAAGTAATGGATTTGCAACGAATTGCCGAGATAGAAGGCCTCAAACAGTCGATTCGAACGTATGCTCTGGCAAACCAGGTTGAGCAGGCTCAAAAGACATTGGCATTACTAAAGAGTAAGCTGTCTGCTGATGACCCATTCTTTACCGAGGAGGCTCCACAGGTAATTGGTAAGGCTTATTTGCGTCTGGCCGAGAAGAAGGCTGGCGCGAAGGATAACCGGGAGGCCCTTGTCGCTGCAATTGATCTTATAAAATCAGGTTTGGCTATTGATAGCACATCGGCTGACCTCCTGAAGGCTCGGGAAAGCTACAATAAATTAATAGCAGCTCTGGAACAGAAACAGCAGGAGAAACAACAGCCTCAGACAGGACAGCAACAGTCACTGGAGCAACAACAGCAGAAGCAGGCACTCGAACAGCAGCAGACACAGGCACTGGCACAACAACAGAAACAACAACAGACAGTAGCAGAACAAACATCTTCACACACTCAAAGTCCAGATGGCAAACTCTGCTTCCCGAATCTGGCAGGATTGGGACGAAATAATAGGGCAGTTTGTTACGATATGCTTACGGAGCAGGACAAGGGGCCGTATATGGTCGTTATCCCTGCTGGAGGTGCTGTGTCCAAACCGTTTGCCATCGGCAAGTACGAGGTATCTTTCAAGGATTATGATTTGTTTTGCAAGGCAAGCGGAAAGAAATCTCCCAGAACTTCGGAAGAACCAGGGATGCCGGTTATTAAGGTCTCATACCATGACACACAAGCTTATGCTCAGTGGCTGACAGAAAAGACGGGGAATGTATATCGGATTCCGAGAGATGATGAATGGGTGTACGCCTCTGAGGCCGGAGGTAACGAGTCAGTGACTGATTATAACTGCTTGCTCCAGCAGGGTTCTATTATCCTTAAAGGGAATAGTCTTCTTGGTGTTAAGACAGGTGGGGCAAATGCCTGGGGATTGTTCAATTATATTGGTAATGCTCAGGAGTATGTGGACTCCTCTTCCGGCGTTATGGTTCGTGGTGGGGCTTTTAAGAATTCAATGAGTGTCTGCAGTATTTCTTTAGTTGCAAACCACTCAGGTTCACCCGATGAGCTTACTGGATTCCGGCTTGTACGGGAGATAAAACAATAAAAGCAGAGATTATGTGAACATAAGGTCCCGCAACCGCTGCACGTGCTTTAATACGCAAAGAAAAATTCTTGATACAAAGGTGTCTTCCATGCTAATTACAAATGGTAACAATCGATGTAAATAAAGTTCCTTAATCATTTTCATATTCGACAATTGAGCAATGCATAAAATATCGTACACTGATTTTCATTATCAGACAGAAAAAAGAACAGGAACAATGCTGTTTCCTTCTCTTGTTTTTTATCTGCGTCTTTTTTGCATTATTATCCGAGCCAGCAAGCAGGCCAGGAAGAAATGTTATGATGGCACAGATTGGATGGAGAGCAGCTATGAGGTAATGGATAGATTGGAGAGAGCTGGGGTTAATATACAAATATCTGGGATTAAAAATGTTGAGAAAGCAAATGGTCCTGTTGTAATTATAGGAAATCATATGAGCATGATGGAGACCTTGATTCTTCCGGTGATGATCCAGCCGATAAAAACTGTAACTTTTGTGGTTAAAGACACGCTTCTTTCGTATCCGTTTTTTAAACACATCATTCTTAGCCGGAATCCGATTGCCGTTACGCGAACAAACCCCCGACAGGACTTAAAAACTGTGTTAAACGAAGGCCTCGACAGATTGAAAGAGGGTGTCTCTATTGTTGTTTTCCCACAGACAACAAGGTCTCATACATTTGATGTAAAGCAGATGAGTTCTATTGGAGTTAAACTGGCCAAGAAAGCAGAAGTTCCTATTGTTCCGCTGGCTTTGAAAACAGATTGTTGGCAAAATGGGAAAAAATTTAAAGATTTTGGTAAATTAGATGTAACAAAAACAGCTTATTTCGCTTTCGGAGAACCGATTACAGTCGAAGGGAAAGGTGATGCGGAGCATGCTGCTGTTAATGCATTTATCGTAGAGAAATTAAATGGTTGGGAAAACAAATCTTAAGGTAGTTGTAACTTGTTAGGATTCCGCTTCTGGTTTAAAGAAAGAAATATATCAAAGTTCAGATACTTCAAATGAAAGGACACTCAACAGACACCCCGCAATGGGGTGCTGTAAAGGGTACGGGCTTGTTTCCTGTTTACAGGGTTAACTCAGATTTCATCATCAAGATCGAGGTCAATATCCTCCTCCTCTTCCCCGTCGTCGTCAAGAGAATCATCTTCCTCTTCTTCTTCTTCTCCTCATCCTCGATTACGTCGTCAGTGTCGATTTCTTCATCAGCCTCTGATTCGTCCTCATCAAGGCCACTTTTCTGACGAACAGCTTTGGGGATTTTAGACTCAGGGAGAACAAGTTCAGTAATTCTAGAAATTTCTTCTTTAAGGTCGGGGTCTTGTCGGCAAACGTCACAACTGACTGCATGATCTTCTATGAAAGATATCATGCGGGCCGGTGCCATGGTCTCATCACGGACATGAATATACCACGACTTAATCATTTTAATTAGTCTTTCACACTGCATATGAATAGTTTTAGATGATTCCTGAATTATTAATAATGACCGAGAGCAGAACGTTGTGTCTTGCCCGGTTGCACCGATAAAAAGACATAATATAATAAATAGTTGTTTTCAAGGTCAACACTTATTAGTATATTCTTTTTCTTTTTACTCCGTATGAAGGAAGTGGATAGGGCACTGGTGGCTCTCCCGGACTTCAAATCCGGTGTAGCGGGTTAATAGCCCGTTAGGTGGGTTCGATTCCCATGCACTTCCGCCATGAGATACAATTTAGCGCTTTATGTCAACGACATAGAGCGTTTTTTTTGCTCTGTGCCTGTCTAACTTCAAGTTGAGCTGAGGGTTTGCCCAAAACTTTGACCATTTAGCTGCGGACAATATGGCACACTCAGCGAATCTGTACAAGATAAAAGACACTTATTATTTCAATCCGATCCCAAAAGATTTGAAGTGCTGGTTTTCCAGCCATGACATTAAACCTACTCTTCGAACCAGGGTGTTGACCAGTTAGCAGATGACGAGGTTTTATGATTAAAATTAAGTGTTAGCGACTTGTTATCAAAGGGTTTTGTATAGCGTTGCAATTATATGAAGCTGGAAAAATGATGCAGGCTGTGGGGAATCAGAACCTGAAGGCAGGGAGAAAACCGTGTAAAACTTGTCCCAGAACATTGCCACACAAAATTAGAAAATTCTGGTAAACGTTCAGAGCACTAGCCGAAGCAGTTTACCTCGACGAAGGCTTTGGCTGAAATTTCCTGATACCAATCCGAGCGTCCGGCTGAAAGTGCCGTCTCTTCTTCTGTTCGTTAAGAGCAGATGGAGCCTGGGTCATCGATAGGCAATCCCTTGACATACAGAGATCGCATACCAGCTGACCCAGGACGAGAACGATTGGTACTGGAACTGTTAATAATGATACCCTTTTATTATTCAGACAACTTATTGTCCGGATTCAAAACGAAATGTCTGATCGGGATCAATAATTGCCAGAATTCGTACTACACAACCGTCACCTTCTTGCCAGCGCCAGGGGAACGCCGTAAAAAAGCAGCGTTTACCCGTTACTTTGTCTAGATCTCCGCCTACATTTTCAATGCCGGGGATTCCCCCTTTAACCATCAGGGTTTTATGTGCCGGTTCCCAATCGGGGAAATCATCTTTTATATCGCGTCCGGTGGCTGCTTTGTATTCTTCTATCAGGTGAGGTTGGGTAGGGCCGAGGCCATGATCCACAAGTTTGGTTGCAAGGGGATGATCGTTTGCCTGGCAACCGTATCCGACACATTTTACCTTTTTGTCAACCAGCCATTGGGCACCTGCTCCAGTGATACCACAGCCATAGGCGAAATACTCATCGCTGTCGGCAAATTTATGGTGAAAGCCGGTGTTGATCATGACAATGTCACCTTCCTGGATCGCAGGGCTGGCATTCTCAAGATCTTCAGGGGTAATGACCCCCCATTTTCCTTTTGGTATTGACACCGCAACCCCAGTACCGCAAAGACGCCATGTCTTGTAACTGTTTATGCTGGGAGTGTTTTCAGTAACATGGAGAGGTGCATCCATATGAGTACCGCGATGCATTATGCCATCCCATCTCAGCTGATAGATCCCATCTTTTGCGTGGAATTTATCCACTGTCAGGTTAACACTGGGTGTCGATGGCCATTCCGGCATATGATGGTGGAAGGCATGACTTAAATTATATATTTCAAGGCTCATCTTTTAGTTCCTTTAATATTGAGGTTGTGCTATTTACCAGAGTCGATCCGGCATGTTCCGGTAGGGTCAATCATCGCCATAAAGCGGACTGGGCAGGCATCACCGTATTCAATTTTCCATGGGGTTGCAGCAAAGGTTGCTCGTTTGCCGGTAAGAATGTCAAGGTCACCTCCAACCTGCTCAATCGTAGGGATCCCGGCGGCCAGGAGAATTTTATGGGCCACGTTCCACTCTGAATGTTCTTTTTTAGGATCTAAACCGGTTGCTTGTTGATAGTCCCCGGCCAGGCGCCTCATGGAGGGCCCGCCACGATGGGGACCAAAAGAAGTCGCCAGAGGATGATCTACCTGGGGCATATCCACGCCAACAAGTTTACAATCTTTTTTTACCAGCCATTCGGCCGCATCCTTGGATAACCCTGGAGATTCACCGTAATATTCTATGGCGTCCGAATACTTATGGTGCCATCCGGAGTTGATAACAACGATATCACCCTGCTGAACTTTAGCTCCTGCCGCCTCGAGATCTGCCGCAGTGATAACCTCATAACGTTTTTTTGGAATATCAAGGACAACACCGTTGCCAAAAAAACGATCAACAGAGATGCTCGCCAGGTCAGCTGCTTTTTGGATCATATGAAGAGGAGCATTCATATGTGTTCCAGTGTGCATGACAGTATTGATCCGCCAGGCAAGGACACCATGTTGTGCAAATTTTACCGCGCGGAACATTTTGACATCGTCTTGTCCGGGATAGGAAGGTACACCGTGCCCCCAGGGGTGGCTCAGTTCAATCGTTTGCAACCCACTGTAAGGGTCTTTGGTAATTTCTGTCATAATCTGCCCTTTTTCTTAGATTCGCGCTGTCTTCGCAGGCCTTTCGGGTTATAGAATGATCAGCAGTGAAAAGTTTAAAAGTGAATTATTGCAAGATCATAGGACTAAATGCGCATCACAGGCAATAATTTCGGGGAGTGCCTTTGCAGCAAAAAGTAAATTGTTAAAGTTTCATATAGTAAAACAGATACACCGCAATGCGAAACTCATTGTGTATTGTACATCTGCTATCAAACATGTCAAGAATATTTTGCATGTAATCTGGCATGGTACGGTTTGTTGGAGTATTGTTTATAATTTCAGTAGGATATATCGAAGTCGTAGGGAGCATGTTTCTGCTCCTCTTATAACAACTCACTTTTTCGGCCGTGATCCAGAACCATTCAACAGAGCGAACATTTGCTGAATAACCACTCTACGGAGTTCATAATCTCCATTATATTGGATGTCAATCCAATATAATGGAGATCGCACTGTGTGAGATCCTTGTTTTTCAATCAATTGTACAAACACATAACGGTATAAATTCAGGAGCTTAGGATAAATCGAGATAGGGCATAGGGACTGGCATGGTTATTGGAACATAAGTCGAAATAGATATTCTGTTGCAGGATGGTTCAATCAGTGCGCCCATCTTAAGTCGTAAACATTATTAAGAGCAGGCTAATTATGGTATTTATCAAGACAAAAGATAAGACAGTTCTGAGAAGTTTGGGTCTCGGTGGGTTTTTCGGAGGCGGTGCAGAAGGGATGGTGGACGTTAAAGACGGAAAAATTGTCCGCATCCGGCCTATGCGGTATGGGTGGAAGTATGACAAGGAGGATGTCCGTCAGTGGAAGATGTCACGTAATGGAAAGTCCATCGAACCGGATTGGAAATCCTTGCCAGGCCCTTTCTCTCTTTCTTACAAGAAACGGGTCTACTCAGCAAATCGCATCCAATACCCACTCCAGCGAGTCGATTGGGACCCCAACGGCGAACGTAATCCTCAAAATCGTGGAAAGAGCAAATACAAAAGAATCTCCTGGGATGAGGCGACTGATATTATCGCCGCCGAAATTAAACGAGTTCATGAGACATATGGGGTTCACGGCATTTTGATGCAGGGCGATGGTCACGGTGAGTGCAAGACCATCAACACACCCCATGGTCATTCCGGCAATCTTCTGGATCATATGGGTGGCTTCACCTTGCAAGTGCGTAACCCTGACAGTTGGGAGGGTTGGTATTGGGGGGCAAAACACGTATGGGGACAGGGGGTTCAGGGCAACATGTGGCCTGCTGCCAACACTGTCAATGACGCCACTGAGCATACGGAGATGATGCTGTTTTGGGGATGTGATCCTGAAACCACCCCCTGGGGTTTTACCGGCCAGTTTGCCAGCAGGCTCTGCTATTTTTGGGCGGAAATCGGCATGAAACAGATTTATATCTGCCCTGATTTAAACTACGGAGCTGCAATTCACGCAGATAAATGGATTCCAGTCCTGCCAAATACTGATGCGGCCTTGCAGCTTGCTATCATTTATGTGTGGCTCACTGAAGATCTTTATGACAAGGACTATATTCGAACTCATGCAATTGGCATGGAGGACTTTTCCGACTATGTACTTGGGGAAGAGGATGGCGTGCCCAAAACGCCAGCTTGGGCTTCAAAAAAATGTGGGGTTCCAGAATGGACCATCAAAGCATTGGCGCGCGAGTTCGCTGCCAATGTAACCTCGATCGCTCATTATTTTGGAGGGGGGCTTATTCGCGGACCATATTCCCATGAACATGCTCGTCTTGAGGTGATTCTCCTGGCTATGCAGGGCTTAGGTGCTCCGGGAGTCCATCAATTGCAATTAACCTATTTCGGTATGCCTCGCAAACAAAGCCTGACCGGTGGTGTCTGGAATCCGGATCTTGAGGATCGTCTGTCCATCCCGGTGATGTCTTCAATCACCTCCTGGCAAAAACAGGCTTTGCCCAAATGTCTTGTTCACAAAGCCATCGAATCCGATGAACCGATATCTTTTCGAGGCACCGGTGCCATCGAAGCCCTGCCCCACGATCAGTTCAGTGAATACACATACCCCATCCCCAAAGAGGAGGGTGGTACCGAAATCCATATGATGTGGACCGATACCCCTTGCCGGATTACCTGCTGGAACGGAGGCAATGAAACTGAACTCTCTCTGCGCAATCCCAAGATTGAGACAATCATTGCCCAGCATCCTTGGCTGGAAAATGATTGCGTTTATTCCGATATTATCCTGCCGGCAAATACACTTATGGAAGTCGACGATATTGTCACCAATGTACGTCAGGGGATTCCTCAGCCTAACATTATGATTCAGGATAAAGCCATTGAACCCGTAGGCGAATCCAAAAGTGATTTTGAAATCGTTGTTGAAGTCGCTAAAAAGATCGGTCAGGGTCTGGAACAAAAACTTACAGAAGGGCTGACCATTGCCGAAATGCAGGAAAGAATATGGAAGCATATGGGAGGTGAGAAGCTTGTAACATGGGAGGAACTAAAGGAAAAAAAATACTGGATGTACAGTACAGCCAAGGATTGGAAGGAAGATGCACCAGGTTTCAGGCAGTTTTATGAAGACCCTGAAAAGCACCGCTTGGGCACCAAGAGCGGCAAGCTGGAGTTCTATTCAGAAGCTCTGGCAATACGCTTTCCCGACGACAAGGAGCGGCCACCAATCCCAAAGTGGATCGAAAGAAGTGCCATGCACGATGAACGCCTTTCCAGTAGCCGGGCAAAAGTGTATCCCTTGCTGCTCATGTCCAACCATGGCCGTTGGCGGGTACACTCACAGTGCGACGACATCACCTGGACGCGGGAGGTTGGAACGTGTAAGATTACCGGCCCTGACGGTTATAAATATGAACCGGTGTGGTTGCATCCGTCTGAGGCGAAAAAGCGAGGCATTAGTCACGGAGACATAGTAAAGATCCTCAACCAACGCGGGATTGTACTTGCCGGAGCCTATGTGACCGAACGTCTGAGACCTGGGGTAGTCTATATCGACCATGGCGCCCGGGCTGATTCTATCAAGGTTGGCGAAATAGACAGGGGTGGTGCCATTAACACTATCTCGCCTGATGGGACGATTTCTGAAAACTGTGTTGGCCAGGCCACCAGCGGCTACCTGGTTCAGGTGGAAAGACTTTCTGGAGCTGAGATGGAAAAGTGGCGGCGCGATTACCCGGATGCCTTTGAACGAAAATATGAATCAGGTGGCGGGCTCCGTTTTGACGCCTGGGTTATTAAGGAGGGTGAAAAGTAAGCACCCTGTATCAAACAGTGTAAAGCCGGGCCATAATAAAACATTAGTGAAATTGCGGTATAAAAACGGAGGAACTTACATGCCGATCATAACAATATCAAGGACATTATTTAGCGGTGGTGAGAAGATTGCAGAGGATGTGGCGATCAAATTGGGATACCCGTGCCTTCGCAGGAAGGAGCTTATTCATGGTGCTGCCGAAGATTTTAATTTTGAGGAGACTAAACTTGTCGAAGCCATGGCTGAACCGCCCAAACTCTGGCAAAGGGATCGTGACAAACGTGAGGCCCATTTCAACTTAATACGGGCTGCATTTCTTAAGCGTTGTAACGAACAGAACTTGGTCTATCATGGGTTTTCGGGCCAGGAGTTGATTCGGAAGGTTCCCCATGTACTGCGTATACTTGTCGTTGCTGAAGAATCCTATCGTGTTGAAACTGCCTTGAAACACTTGGGTGGAGACCGAGAGCAGGCTCTGGCACAGATTAAGGCAAGCGATAAAAAATTTAATAATTGGACCCGCCAGATGTATGGCTTTGAGTGGAAGGATCCATCGCTTTATGATCTTGTCTTTAATATCGGGCGAATTAGCATCGAAAGTGCTGTGGAGGCTATTCTCGGGATAATCGCACGGGGTGATTTTAATCCCACCAATATTTCCCGACAGATATTTGCGGATGAACTTCTTGCCAGTCTGGTCTGGTCGGCTATAACCAGAAACGAAGAAACGAGTGGTTCGTATCTGGAAACCTTTGCAGATCAAGGCCGTGTCACCATTACCGGTACAGCCCGATCCGAGCGCATTTTGAATGCAATCACCGAGGTGGCTGAAGGCGTGGAGGGAGTGACTGAGGTTGAAAATGAGATGAGCATCGGCACTATCTGGCGCTCTTGAACTGATTTTTTACTAAGCAAAGTGGCTGTTCGAGAATCGAAATAAGAAGGGATCAAGCGTGGCCTTTGATGTTTGGGTAAGGTTATTGGTCGAATGACACTCCGGCGCAGTCAGGTATGTGTTCATGTAAGGGCACTCGAAGTCACCGCTTTCCTGCTGTCGATGTGGCTTTGTTTTTTATTGTGTTCTGCTAATCCCCAACTTTGCCATTTTTGACTCGAGTGTTGTTGGTTTCAGTCCTAAAAATTCTGCTGCTCCATTTTTCCCTCTGATTCGCCATTTGGAGGTTTCGAGGATCTCCTGGATATATTCTTTTTGAACCTCATCAAGGGTGCGGGTTTTGTTTCTGACGATTTTCTGATCGCCGGGAAGCTGAACCTGTAGGGTAGAGCCGGTAGTGATGATGACGGCTCGCTCGATTACATTTTTTAGTTCCCGAACATTGCCTGGCCAGTAATAGGTACATAAAGTATTCATGCTGGAACGAGAAATCGAATCTATTGATTTATCCATTTTCTCACAAAAACTTTTCACAAAAAACCACACCAGTGGGGGAATATCGGCAGGCCGTTCTCGCAGAGGTGGAATAACAATAGGAAATACGTTTAAGCGGTAGTAGAGGTCTGCGCGAAACCCACCCGAATCTATGGCCTTCAGAAGATCCCGGTTGGTGGCGGCAATTACCCGAACATTCGAACTTATTGTTTTTTGACCACCCACTCGTTCAAACCGTTTTTCCTGGAGAACCCGTAGGAGTTTAACCTGCATAGCCAGGGAAAGTTCGCCTATTTCATCAAGGAAAAGCGTGGAGCCGTCTGCGAGTTCGAAGCGGCCGATGCGTTTGAAATCTGCGCCGGTAAATGCACCCTTTTCGTGGCCAAACAGTTCACTCTCCACGAGGTTTGCTGGTAAGGCCCCGCAGTTTAAAGTGACTTTAGGTTTATTTCTGCGCTTACTGAGTTTGTGTATGGCCTGGGCCATCAACTCTTTCCCGGTCCCTGTTTCGCCCAGAATCAATACAGTGGTATCCAGTTTGGCAACCTGCTCAGCCTGGCTTAGTACGCTCTTGATCGCATAGCTTTGACCTATAAATTCTTCATGTAAATATTGAAGACTAATCTCCTCCCTTAGGTACGTATTCTCCGCTTCAAGTCGGTCTTTCAAATTTTTTATCTCGGAGAAAGCTTTGAGGAGTTCCTGTTCCTTTGTCTTGCGCATCAAAGCATTAGCAAATACAACTCCAAGCATGTTAAGCCGCTGAACTAAAACATCAGGCCACTGACGTACCGATTTTAAAGAGGCAAATCCTACCACACCCAAAAAAGAACCCCCTACTGCCAGGGGAATGAGGACACTGGATTTAATGCCCTGCTGCAAGCAATGTGCCTTCTCAATGGCTGCCTCTTCTGGGAGATCTTCAATGGTTTTCATGACGATCGGTTCACCCTGATACAACCTTTCGCTGTACCAGGGTTGGTTTTCGTTGAGGACCAGATCCGGCATCGGGGACACGCCGGGTAATGCGTAGGCATGGGTCACGAGAAGTTTATTACGGTTTTCTGTAAATTGGGCTACACTGCACCTGTCGATATTGAGAGCTTCGGTAATATGTTGCAGTACGGTTTCAATTTCCATGTCAATTTTGTCTGCAGGCAGATTGACGAATCTGGTGGAGATATCGGCCAGGAGCGTCTCAAATTGCAGACGTTCTTCAATGGATGAGCCTGGTGAATTGCTGCTCGATCTTTTTATAGTTGTCGTCATGGATTAATTTCATTGCACCTGTAAATAAACAATGGGTCTAGTAGATGGGCCGGCGAATCTTCGTTGATATTCCCTGGTTACGATATATCGGAGGATGGTACGGTATTTCGTAGATGATTGCAAGGCTAACTTCCAAAAATTGTATGACGATAGTGATTAATAACCATATAATAGCCACATGTAATTTTTCGCTGTTTGAAGCAGGCACTGGCATGAAAATTGTACTAGAGTCAGAGAGATTGTATGTAAAATTAAATATTTTTGTTTTGTAGGATCTTTGTGATTCGTGATCATTTCATAACAGACAGGGAGGAACTCGATGAGTTATGACAAAGGAATAGAGGTATTTCCGACCACTACCTGGTCAGCCGGGGCTGGTTGTCACGGTGGCTGCGGCCAGAAGCTTTACGTCAAAGACGGTAAACTCATTAAAGTCGAGGGGGATGAAAACGCATCTTTTAATCAGGGGCGGTCCTGTCCCCGAGTCTTGGCAATGACACAGTATGTTAACCACCCCGATCGTCTCACCACACCCCTGAAACGAGTTGGCAAGCGCGGGGAGGGCAAGTTCGAACCCATTACCTGGGACGAAGCCTTTGATATCTGCGAGACCAGGCTTAAGAAAATTCGCGATGAATTTGGTGCCGAATCGGTTGTGTTCGCCCAGGGAACAGGCCGAGATGTAGGCGGGCCGATTTCTTTTTTATGCTATAATTATGGCAGTCCAAACTGGGTGCAGCTGGGTCTTTCTGGTCAATCCTGCTACACCCCTCGGCTGGGGGGCATGAAAGCAACAATGGGGGATTTCTGCGTGATGGACGCCGGCCAGTTTTCCGCCGAACGCTATAATGACCCAGAGTATGAAGTGCCCAAGGTCATTTTAGTATGGGGGCAGAATCCGCCGCCCACCTGTTCCGACGGCTTTTTCGGCCATTGGGTAGTTGATTGCATGAAGCGTGGCAGCAAGATTATTTCCGTCGATCCGCGTAACACCTGGATGTCGACTCGAGCCGAATATCATTTGCAGATCAGACCAGGAACCGACGGTGCACTTGCTCTGGGGATGCTCAATGTCATCATTAACGAGGAACTCTACGACAAAGAATTTGTTGAGAAATGGACCTATGGATTTGAAAAACTGAAAGAGCGGGTCCAGCAGTATCCAGTGGACAAAGTGTCCAAGATCACCTGGATCCCGGAGAAACTCATCGTTGACGCAGCCAGGCTGTATGCCACCAGTAGTCCGGCAGCCATCCACTGGGGCGTACCCATTGACATGAATCCTGAAGGGACGACTGTGGCCCAGGCTATTACTCATCTCTGGTCAATTACCGGCAACATTGATATTCCCGGGGGCAATGTCATTGCCAGGCCCTCCCATGGAGTGACCACCTATCCCTATTCAACGGAGGAATTGGTGGGGCTATACGGCCAGGAACTGGTTGATAAACTCAATAAACTACGTATCGGTTGTGATACCTACCCGATGGTTAAAGGTTTTCGAGGCTGGGCTCAACCGGATATGGTAATCGACCAGATCGATTCAGGAAAACCCTATCCTATAAAAGCTGCTTGGATTCAGACGGCGAATGTCTTGGGTGGTCAAGCGGCCCGCGCCAAATTCCACTATGAGGCATTGAAAAAGCTCGATTTTGTGGTGGTGGTAGATCTGTTTCACAACCCTACTTCCATGGCTTTAGCTGATATTGTATTGCCTGCAGCAACTTTTGCTGAAAAAGACAGCTTCAGATCCTGGTGGGTGCCCCTTGGGGTGATGCATAAGGTCATTCAGGTAGGGGAGTGTAAGTCCGATTGGGAAATCAATATTGAAATGGCCAATCGTCTCAACCCGAATTGCAAATATAGTAACGTCAAAGAGCTGATAAACGACAGACTCTCGGTGGCGGGAATTACCTTTGATGAACTGGTGGCCCAGGGCTCTCAGGCAATGCCGCCCAAAGGCCATAGCAGCAGGCCCTATCGCCGCCATGAAAAAGGTTTGTTGAGGCATGATGGCAAGCCTGGTTTTACTACGGAAACGGGGAGGGTGGAGCTGTATTCCAAGGCCTTTGAAAGTTGGGGTGTAGATCCTCTGCCATTTTACCGGGAGCCGGCACAGGGTCCGGTAAATACGCCGGAACTGTACGAAAAATATCCACTTATCATGATCACCGGGGCTCGGTCCCATATGTTCTTCCATTCAGAACATCGCATGATCCCCTGGCTGCGGGAAAAGAACCCGGAGCCCTATGTGGAGGTTCATCCGGAAACAGCTGAGAAGTTTGGGGTGTATGATGGCGAATGGATCCATCTGGAAAACGATATGGGTAAGGTCAAGCGTAAGGTGCGTATCTCCCTGCGGGTGCATCCCAAGATGATTCATACCTTGCATAGCTGGTGGAAGCCCGAGATGAAGGGAAGTGAGCCGGATCTGTTTGGTGTCTGGGATTACCAGATTAACCAGATCATACCTGGTCCTCAGGACAGCAGTTCGGGTTTTGGCGGTGGACAATATAAAACCACCCTTTGTAAACTAAGTAAAATCAAAGAATAGGAGCGTCCATCATGTCTAAGAACGGACTATTGATAAATTACGATTACTGCACGGGCTGTCAAAGCTGTGCTGTGGCCTGCCAGCAGGAACACGACTTTCCTGCAGGGAAATGCGGTATCAAAGTGACAGAGTATGTATATGTGGCAGAGAAGAAACCGGTGGCCATTGATTTTCTGCCGTTCCCAACCGAGTTGTGCGATTTGTGTATAAATCGTCACCAGCAAGGTGAGCAACCCGCCTGTGTCAAGCATTGCCAGGCTGCCTGCATGACGTTTGGATCGCTGGAGAAACTGGTCAGGGAAATGGAAGTAACGCCTCGATCAGCACTGTTTTCACCCAGGTAAGAGGTGTTTGTTTGTGTTGGTAAGCGGGATCAGTCACGGTGACTGATCACCATGTATAACGAAGAATCAATTCATAGGGAGGAGCACCAATGCGCAAAAAAAGAGGGCTTTTGTCATTTATTCTGATCAGCGTTGTTCTGGGGGTGGCTGCCGTTGCAACGGCCAAACCAATTACATTGACCTTTGCCAATCAGAACCCGGATACAAGCTGGAGTGGCATGAACGCAATCGCGCCATGGGCCAAGCAGGTAGAAGAAGCTACCAATGGCAAGGTTAAAATTCAAATTTACTACTCTGAGACACTCACCAAAGGAAAAGATGCATGGAGTGCAACGAAGAGTGGTATCGCAGATATTTCCTGGTGTTTCCATGGTTATTGGTCGGGTATGACTCCTCTGGCTGATGTTATCAGCCTGCCGGCATTGCCATTTAAATCTGCTGAAAAAGGCAGTGAGGTACTTTGGAAGTTATATGAAAAGTACCCGGCAATTCAGAAAGAGTTTGCCGATAACAAGGTCCTCCTCCTTTTCACTAGTAATCCATACACTTTGATCACCACCGAAAAGCAGGTCAAGACCATCGAAGATATCCGTGGAATGAAGATTCGTATGAGCGGCGGGCCTCCAACAGAAATGATGAAAGCCCTCGGTGGCACTCCGATGCTGATACCAATGCCTGATAACTATTTGGCACTGCAGAAGGGTGTTATTGATGGTATGGGTGCCCCGTGGGAAGCGATCCATGGATTCCGTTTGTATGAAGTGGCTAAATATTATACCGAAACACCATTTCCTGCCGTTTATTTTTCCATCTCTATGAACAAGCGTAAGTGGGACAGCCTGGGCAAAGAAACCCAGGATGCAATCATGAGTGTGAGTGGACTTGAAGGCTCTAAATTCTGGGGGAAAAACCATTTTGATACAGCCAAGGACGGTGTAATGGAAAAGGTTAAATCGACAGGTAAAAGCATCGATGTATATTCCTTATCAGATGACGAGCGGCAGCGGTGGCTGGATAAGGCAGGAAAACCCATCTGGGAGCAGTGGGTGAAAAAAATGCAGGACGCAGGTCATGCCAACGCTCAGGAAATTCTTGATACAGCTGTTTCTTTGAGTAAGGAGTAGTGACGACCAATTATCTTAACCGTTTATCAATTCCCCCTGGCCACTCTTCTAGCTGAGGTCAGGGCGGGTAGTTTAACGATAATGCTCGCATCTATTGCAAAAAACACCCTCAAACGCCATCGGCGGGTCCATGCTGGGTTTAATGATTTTTGTCACAGCAGCGGCTTCCATTGACCTCTCATTCAGAACACCTTGGGCAGAAGACCATTGAGCGTCTTCTGCCTAAGGTGACAAAATAGAATGCATTGATTGAAAAATAATTAACAAGAACAATGATTAATCCCAGGCAGTGGATTATCAACCAGAGGAAATACGTATTCATGGAACCAATTAAAACAAAGGACAAGACGGTATTGAGGGCGCTTGGCCTCGGTGGATATTTCGGCGGTGGCGCCGAGGGCATGGTAGATGTCAAAGATGGTAAGATTGTCCGTGTCCGTCCGATGCGCTATGGCTGGAAATACGAGAAGAAAGACGTCCGTCAATGGAAGATGAAGCGAGATGGAAAAACTTTCGAACCAACATGGAAATCTCTTCCCGGACCTTTTTCGCTAGCCTATAAAAAACGTGTCTACTCACCGAACCGTGTGCCCTTTCCCCTGAAACGTGTCGACTGGGATCCAAATGGGGAGAGAAACACGCAAAACCGTGGAATAAGTAAATTCGAGCGTATCTCATGGGACGAGGCCAGCAAACTGATTGCGGGTGAGATCAGAAGAGTCCATAAGGAATATGGTTATAATGGAATTCTCATGCAGGGCGATGGTCATGGTGAATGCAAAACCATCAATACCCCCCACGGCCATCCGGGTGTGCTGCTTGAATATCTTGGAGGGTTTACGCTCCAGGTGCGTAACCCGGACAGCTGGGAAGGCTGGTATTGGGGAGCCAAGCATGTTTGGGGGCAAGGTGCTCAGGGTATGATGTACCCGGCGGCAAATATTGTCAAAGACACTATTGAACACTCGGAGATGATTCTTTTTTGGGGCTGTGATCCCGAAACCACCCCTTGGGGTTACTGCGGCCAATTAGCCAGCAGACTCTGTTATTTTTTCGCCGAGGTAGGCATTAAACAGGTCTACATCTGTCCCGACTGCAACTATGGCGCGGCTATTCATGCCGATAAATGGATTCCTGTACTCCCCAACACAGATGCAGCCCTGCAGTTGGCCATCATATACATGTGGGTCGCTGAAGGTACGTACGACAAAGAGTATGTCGCAACCCATGTAGTCGGTATGGACAAAATCGAGGAGTACGTCCTCGGTATAGAGGACGGGGTTCCCAAGACTCCTGAATGGGCCTCTTCAAAGTGCGGCGTTCCAGTCTGGACGATCAAGGCCCTCGCCCGTGAGTTCGCAGCCAAAACGACCTCGATTGCTCACTACTTCGGCGGCGGTTTTATCCGAGGACCCTTTTCACACGAGCCAGCTCGTCTGGAGTGTATTCTGTTAGGTATGCAGGGGCTTGGTGGACCGGGTGTTCATCAGCACCAGTTCACCTATTTCGGCCTGCCCCGCGCAGAAGGTCTGGGAGGAACATTCTTCTGGAATCCTGAAATTGAAGAGCGAATCGCTTTACCTGTGCTGAGTTCGGTCAGTGCATGGCAACAGCAGGTTATTCCCAAGACCTTGATTCAAAATGCAATCCTCTCTGATGAGTCGATCACTTTTAGGGGGACTGGTGCGCAGAACTCGCTGACCCATGATCAATTTGAACACTACGTCTTCCCGATTCCCAAAGAAGAGAAAGGTTCAAGAATCCATATGATCTGGACGGATAGTCCTTGCAGAATTACCTGTTGGAATTATGGCCACGAGACTGAACTTGCCATGCAGAATTCACAGGTCGAATGCATCGTCGCTCAACACCCATGGTTTGAAAACGATTGTATTTATGCCGATATCGTACTGCCAATCAACACCCATATGGAAGTTGACGATATCGTCACCAATATTCGTCAGGGAACTGTACAGCCCAATATAATGCTTACAGAAAAAGCTATCGAGCCGATCGGGGAATCAAAAAGCGATGCTGAATGTGTTCTGGAAGTTGCCAAGCAGTTTGAAGGCCTGGAGCAACAAATGACCGAAGGAAAAACCACAGAAGATCTGCAGAAGCTTATCTGGGGTTACATGGGTGGAGAGAAACTTGTTTCCTGGGAGCAGTTGAAAGAAAAACAATACTGGATGTACAATACTGCTGAGGACTGGGAAAAGGATCCTCCGGGATTCCGTGAATTCTACGAGGATCCTGAAGGACATAAACTCAATACCCCGACGGGCAAACTTGAGTTTTATTCGGAAGCCCTTGCCAAGGCTTTTCCTCACGATAAGGAAAGAGGGCCGATCCCCAAGTGGATCGAAAAAAGCCAACACCATGACGAGCGACTGTCCAGTCACCGGGCGAAGATGTTTCCGCTTTTGATTATGTCCAATCATGGCCGCTGGCGTGTGCATGCTCAGTGTGACGATATTACCTGGACACGTGAGACCCCTACTATGAAAGTAACAGGGCCGGACGGCTACAAGTATGAACCATGCTGGATGCATCCATCCGTGGCTGAAAAACGTGGCATTCAAAACGGCGACATTGTCAAGGTTTTTAATGAGCGTGGGATAGTTCTTGCTGGTGCATATATCACGGAGCGTGTACGACCCGGTATTGCCTATGTCGATCACGGTGCCAGACACGATCCTATTAAGACAGGCGAAATCGAGCGCGGCGGTGCGATCAACGCCATTACCCCAGGTGCTATTACCTCCGAAAACTGTGTCGGCCAGGTAGCTGGCGGTTTTCTTGTTGAGGTGCAAAAAGTAAGCGGCGAAGAGATGGACCGGTGGCGGCGTGACTACCCCGAAGCCTTCGCCAGAAAGTATGATGCGGCAGCAGGCCTTCGCGTTGAAGCCTGGATTGTTGAAGGAGGAAAAAAATAATGAAAGTATTTACTGTAGATCTCTCGGTTTGTAACGGCTGCTACTGCTGTCAAATCGCCTGTAAAGACGAGCACGTTGCAAATGACTGGACTCCCTATGCGAAACCGCAGCCAGATACAGGACAATTCTGGATCGGTCTGACGGAAACGGTTCGCGGTCATGTCCCCCACGTGAGGGTCACTTACGTTCCTTTTCTCTGCAATCACTGTGACGATGCTCCATGCATAGAAGATTGTAAAGCGGAGGCCATCTACAAGCGCGACGATGGTATGGTGATCATAGATCCGGTGAAATGTACGGGATGCAAACTTTGTATTGATACTTGTCCGCATAACTCTATTTACTTTAATGAGCAGATAAATATTGCCCAAAAGTGTACCGGCTGCAGTCACCTTCGGGATAATGACGAAGATTGGACAGTGCCTCGCTGTGTTGATCAGTGCCCAACCGAGGCTTTGAAGTTTGGAGATGAGGAAGATTTCGCAGATTTCATCAAAGATGCTGAACTGTTGAGTCCTGAAGCTGGTACTAAATCAAGGGTATATTATAAAGGATTACCGAAAAAATTTGTTGCCGGTATCCTCTATGACCCCTCAGAAAAAGAGGTCATCATTGGTGCAACCTGTACCCTGATCGACGAGGAATCCGGGTTAAAATTCATCGAGACAACAACCAGTTTTGGTGATTTCTGGTTCAAAGAGTTGCAGGACAACAGAAGCTATACTCTCACTTTTGAAAAGGATGGTGTCAGTAAGACCATAGAAGGTATAATGACCGACATTGATCGCGGACTTGGTGACATTGCCATGGATATGGGGGGAAAATAGCGACAACTTATTCAGTTTGAGAGAATGTTAAATATTCTGCTATCTGGTCTCTGCCTTAACTGCAAGGCTTGCACATATCCTATAAAGTAATCGTTGATTTTACGTTACGATACTTAGTGACACATCATTTGTACATTTGGTTATTGAAAAATAGGTTTTTCCGTTTAATCAAGGAGGAATATAAAAAATATGCAATCAAGTGCAACAGAAAAACTCATGATATTAATTGATAAAATCTTAAAAACAGTGGCCGCGACGGCACTCATCGTCATGATGTTTCTGACAGCAAGCGATGTGGCTTGCCGGTACGTCTTCAATACTCCAATTTTAGGTGCCATGGAATTAACTGAATACATGATGGCGATCCTCGTTCCCCTCAGCATCGCCCATTGTGCTTTTAGAAGGTCACACGTTAATGTTGATATGGTTGTGGAAAGATTTCCGGAAGGTGTTCGTAGAGTCTGTCATGTAATTATCACGATCATTAGTATTCTTTTTCTCCTCGTCCTGAGCTGGCAGAGTATTCTCAATATTTTTGAAACCTATGAAACGAGAATGACCTCTGCGGTGCTGCTTTTGCCGACATATCCATTTGTAATTCCAGTCGCCATTGGTATGGTGGCATTTGCCTTGATCATGTTAGTTCAACTCTTCATTCCACACTCGAAGGAGGTGTCCGATGGGACCATCTGAAGCCGGTCTTTTAGGAATTGTTGTCCTGCTTATCCTCCTTTTTTTGAGAATGCATATAGGTATTGCCATGGGGCTGGTCGGCTTTTTAGGGTTTGCTTATATTGCTGGTTGGGATGCTGCCTTCGGGGTATTACGGACTGTTCCTTATACGTCTTTTGCTAGTGAATCAATGAGCGTTATTCCCCTATTTGTTCTGATGGGGGCCTTTGCCTTTGGCTCGGGTATGAGTGAAGATCTCTACAGGGCCGTTAATACAATTTTTGCAAATCTGCGGGGCGGACTTGCTATGGCGACAGTGGGGGCTTGCGCCTGCTTTGCAGCTATCAGCGGTTCAAGTATAGCGACTGCAGCAACCCTGGGAAGGGTGGCTATGCCGGAGATGCGGAAATATAAATACGATGATGCCCTCGCAACAGGTTGCATTGCAGCAGGAGGTTGCATTGGAATTCTGATACCGCCAAGTGTTATCCTCCTTATATACGGCATCATAACGGAACAGTCTATTGGCAAGCTTTTCATGGCGGGTGTAATTCCAGGGATTCTGGAAGCCCTTGCTTACATATTAACCATCTGGTTTCTGGTCCGGCGAAATCCAGCATTAGGTCCGCGGGGCCCCCGGTCAAATAAAAAAGAAAAATTATTGTCGTTTTTCCGTACCTGGGATGTGCTCGCACTATTTTCGTTGGTCATGGGAGGACTCTACACTGGAATCTTCACTCCTACAGAAGCTGCTGGTGTTGGAGCTTTCGGTGCTTTTTGCTTCTCTATTTTGCGGGGAAAAATGAATTGGAGCAATTTAAAGACCTGCCTGCTGGACACAGTCTCAACGACAGGAATGTTGTTTATTATCGTGCTGGGTGCCATGATTCTCGGTTATTTTTTTTCAATAACTCGTCTGCCTGTTGAATTTGCAAACTATGTCGCAGCCTTACCGGTCAATCGTTATGTGATCATGGCTGCTATTGTCATTGTCCTTTTGCTGATGGGTTGTGTTATGGATTCGCTGGCGATCGTGCTTTTGACAGTACCGGTCTTTTTCCCGCTGATTCTCAAACTTAATTTTGATCCTATCTGGTTTGGTATTATTGTTGTTCGAGTCACGGAAATGGGAATGATCACCCCCCCTGTCGGTATGAATGTTTACGTGATAAATGGCATTACAAGGGTTCCTCTGCAGACAATTTTCCGTGGCGTAACACCGTTTTTACTTGCCGACGTCTGTCAACTCATTTTGCTTCTCGCTATTCCACAGATCACTCTATTTTTGCCAAATCTTATAAATTGAGGTGGAGTATTCTGGAATCGAGCTGACAGTATTCGACTGTCAGTTTCGATTTTGTCATACTTCAGGTATGTGGGGAGAAATGCATGTATTTAATTGAGGTTGTAATGTGATTAAGTAAGAGTTGTATACTCAAAGTAAAGTACTAAAGTACTAAAGTACTGAATGGTATCAGGCATTTCTGCTAAGAATTCCGGAAAAGTTTACTTTTTTACAAGTAACTGAAATCCTGTAGATTTCAGTCTAAATATGAATAAGGAGATGGGGAAATTATGTTAAAACCAATTCGATCGATTCTGTTTGCCACAGATTTAACACCAAACTGCCAGCCGGCTTTGGATTTCACAATAGCCATCGCTACACGTTTTCAATCTACTATCTACATGTTACACGTAATTGAGAAATTACCAGAGAATGTCAGCGGAAGGTTAAAAGGTTTGCTTGGTACCCATCAGTGGGAGGATATGGTTGGCTCCCACCAGGAGAGTGCTCATAAATCCCTTCTCGGTAAGCAATCTACCAACAGTGGCATTAGAGAGTCTTTGCGCAATTTCTGTAAGCAGGAAGGTCTTGATGAGAATACCTGTGATTTTAAATCCAGCGAAATCATAATCACGGATGGTATACTTATCGATGATATCCTGAACAGTGCCAAGAAGAATGAGTGTGATTTGATTGTGCTTGGTGGCCACAGGAGCATGTTTGCTAAATCATCTCTGGGCAGTACTGCGAAAGGTGTGCTGAAAGTGAGTACAATTCCGGTAACAGTGGTTCCATCGTTATTGTCCTGATGGAGATTCCACTATATGAAAGAGGCAATACACCTTTGTGAGTTGCGACTATGAACCCCTGTGAGACAATTATGAAAACTGCAGAAGCTGGGTTCGTTTCCCACGTTCTTCCACCATTGTTCCAGTTTTTTTATTTGATAAGCGGGTGGTTCATGTTCTCCCGTTGTTCAACATATGCTTCTGCAACTTTCCTGGCAATATTCCGAATTCGACCTATGTATCGTGTACGCTCGTTAACACTGATTGCTTTGCGTGCGTCCAGCAAATTGAAGGTATGAGAGCATTTCAGGCAATAGTCGTAAGCTGGGAGTATGAGTTTTTTATTTATGAGTTTGAGAGCTTCTTCCTCATAAGTATCAAAAAATATCAAAAGCTTTTCTACGTTGGCTTCCTCAAAATTAAAAGTGGAAAATTCAACTTCTGCCTGATGAAAGATCTCCCCGTAACTGATTCCATCATTCCAGGCTATGTCGTAGACACTTTCAACACCCTGAAGATACATAGCGATCCGTTCAAGGCCGTAGGTTATCTCAACGGTAGTAGGATGAAGATCAATGGATCCTGCCTGCTGAAAGTAGGTGAACTGAGTGATCTCCATGCCATCCAGCCAAACCTCCCATCCAAGCCCTGATGCACCGAGAGTGGGGGATTCCCAGTCGTCTTCAACGAAACGAATATCATGGTCAAGAAGATTTAGACCGAATCGCTGCAGGCTTCCCAGGTAGAGATCCTGCACATTTAATGGAGACGGTTTTATCACAACCTGATATTGGTAATAATGTTGCAGTCGATTAGGATTGTTGCCATATCGTCCATCGGTTGGCCGTCTTGATGGTTGTGGATAGGCAGCCTTCCATGGTTCCGGACCGAGCGCGCGAAGGAGCGTGGCTGGATGGAAAGTACCTGCACCTACTTCCATGTCATATGGTTGTTGGATTACACAGCCTTGTTCGGCCCAATATTTACTCAACTCAAAAATGATGTCTTGAAAATTCATCAAATTCCTCATGCGTTACGGTGATTATCAATAAAAAGTCTTTAAAACGACGCAGGACTGGAGCACCTGTCTCCTACCAATTATCCCCGTAGTATATAATTGGTATCTTGACTTTTGTCTATGGGGTCATCATTATATCTCCACAATAGATATTGGATTTCAATTGATTTCAATTTAATATTTTCTGCCACTGTTCATTTTGAATAAAAAACGGTTTTCCTAATGCAAACACTTGATGCACTTCATCAAACATCAGAAATTTCCCGTCTCCTCAGAGAAGTTACTTCTATTGCAATTGTTGGTCTGTCCCCCAAAGAGAACCGACCTAGCAACATGGTGGGCAAGTATCTGCTTAATGTTGGTTATACGATTTTCCCAGTCAATCCAGGCCAAGAGGAAATCCTTGGGCAAAAATGTTATGTGGATCTACGTTCGATTCCTCAACCTATTGATATTGTAGATATATTCAGAAAATCTGAAGATGTGTTGCAGGTTGTTGAACAAGTTGTCGAACTTGATCCGCTTCCTCGTGCAGTATGGATGCAGCAGGGGATTGTCAATGAAGCAGCAGCCAACCTTGCCCGCAGTAAAGGGATTTATGTGGTTATGGATCGGTGCATAAAAGTGGATCATAATAATCTCCTGAGCTGATAACTGTCTTAACTTTTTTATTCCTATTTCTCTCCTTTTTTCCATGGAACCAAAGATACTTAGCATTCGTGGCGCACGGATGCACAATCTGAAAAATATTAATGTCGATTTGCCACGTAACAAGCTTGTTCTCTTTACAGGTTTGTCTGGTTCCGGAAAATCAACGCTTGCTTTTGATACGCTCTACGCAGAAGGTCAACGCAGGTATGTTGAATCACTTTCGACTTATGCTCGCCAATTCCTTGGGCAAATGGATAAACCAGATGTCGATTCATTGGAAGGCCTTTCGCCGGCTGTTTCCATTGAACAGAAAACGACAAGCAAAAATCCGCGTTCAACGGTTGGTACGGTAACGGAAATATACGACCATCTCCGGTTGCTGTTTGCTCGTTGTGGCCATCCCTATTGCCATCAATGTGGGAGTGCAATAGAGGCACAATCCATTGAGGATATGGTCAATGCACTCATGAATCTGCCCGACGGAACGAAAATCATTCTTCTCGCACCTCTTGTAAGTAACAGGAAAGGGCGCCATGAACAGCTCCTGGCAAGAATACGAAAAGAAGGATTTGTGCGTATCCGGATTAATGGCGATATTATGCATGCTGATGATGTGACCTCACTTGATAAAAATAAAAAACATTCAATTGAGATTGTAGTTGATCGACTGGTAATAAAAGAATCCATTCGAAGGCGATTGGCTGATTCTGTAAGTACTGCAGTGAAGCTTACCGATGGTTTTTTGCTCGTTCTTTTTCCTGATGATAATTCGGAACGTCTATTCAGTGAACTAGCAGCCTGCCATAAATGCGGTATTTCTATGCCGCCGATCTCCACTCAGCTTTTTTCTTTCAATAATCCACAAGGGGCATGTGTAGAGTGCGGCGGGCTTGGAGTTAAACAATTTTTTGACCCTTCACTGGTTGTTCCTGATACCAATAAATCAATTAGCGATGGAGCTATTGCTCCTTGGGGCTGGCGAAATGAAGAATCGTATACTGGTCATTTGTTGGAATCAGTAGCGAAACATTATAAAGTCTCACTCAAGACACCTTTTGGGGATTTAACCGAAAAGGTGCGGGATGTATTTCTTTATGGCTCTGGTCGTGAAGAGATTCAATTTCATTATAGCAATGGTCAGCGCAGTATGTCTGCAGTGAAGCAATTTGAAGGTGTTATCCCACAACTTGATCGTCGATTTCACGAGACCCAATCGGCAATGGTTCGCGATGAATTAGGTAAATACATGAATGAACAGCAATGTCTTAGCTGTTCAGGGGCGCGACTCAAACCCGAGGCATTGGCAGTGCGAGTGGGTCAATGGTCGATATACGAATTAACCTGTATGTCAATTGAAAGGATTCTCGAGGAACTGCCACTTCTGCCTTTATCTGAAAGAGAACGAAAGATTGGAATATCGATTCTTAAAGAGATAATAGACCGTCTTTCTTTTCTTCGAGATGTGGGGCTGGGCTATCTTTCTCTGGAAAGGCGCGCAGGTACTTTATCTGGGGGAGAGGCACAAAGGATTCGCCTGGCTTCACAGATTGGTTCACGATTGGCAGGAGTACTCTATATTTTAGATGAGCCGAGTATCGGACTGCATCAACGAGACAACCAAAAACTTATCAATACCTTGCTCGAGCTGCGTGATTTGGGCAATAGCGTTATCGTCGTCGAACATGATACCGATACGATTCTGGCTGCTGACCATATTCTTGATATGGGACCAGGTGCTGGAATACATGGTGGAGAGGTTGTCTACAGTGGTGATGTTCAAGGACTTCTTGAAAATGAAAATTCTGCTACAGGTGCCTACCTTGCAGGAAGACTTGAGATTAAGACACCTGAAAAAAGAAGAAAGATTAGTGTCAATGCAAAACAATGTCTCGAGATTAAGAATTGCAATGTTAATAATTTAAAGAACATTACCGCCTCTTTTCCACTGAAGGCCATGACATGTGTGACTGGTGTATCGGGTTCGGGGAAAAGTTCGCTTGTTATCGAAACACTATTCAGATTGGCAAAAGCAGGACTCAACAACAAAACCGGAAGCATTGCTCTTGATGGCATGACCCTGACCGGCCTAAATCTTATAGATAAAATAATCGATATAGACCAGAGTCCGATAGGGAGAACACCACGCTCAAATCCAGCCACATATACAGGATTGTTCACACCAATAAGGGAACTTTTTTCCCGACTTCCTGAATCCAGATCCCGCGGTTACAAACCGGGGAGATTTAGTTTTAATATCAAAGGGGGCAGGTGCGAAGCATGCGAAGGAGGAGGTGTCAATAAAATTGCCATGCATTTTCTTCCTGATATATATGTTGAGTGTGAAAAGTGTAAGGGCAGACGGTTTAACAGTGAAACTCTCGAAATACAATACCGGGATAAAAATATTCATGAGGTGCTGGCCATGACTGTGGAGGAAGCACTGGAATTCTTTCAGAATGTGCCGCCAGTTAAAAACAAACTGCAGACACTTTACGATGTCGGGCTTACATATATTACACTTGGACAGTCATCGGTGACGCTTTCTGGAGGAGAGGCACAGCGAGTAAAACTGGCAAAGGAATTATCCGGCAGAAGTAGTGGGAATACGCTGTATATTTTAGATGAACCGACTACTGGTTTGCATCCTGCGGATATACAGCATCTTCTTGATGTGTTGAATATACTGGTGGATCAAGGAAATACAGTCGTAGTAATCGAACATAACCTTGATGTCGTAAAGACTGCTGACTGGATAATAGATGTAGGACCTGAAGGTGGAGACGGGGGTGGCGAGATTGTCGCGGTTGGATCACCAGAAGATCTGACAACAGTTGAAAAATCCTACACGGGGCATTTTCTTAAACCGGTTTTGTTATTAAATGCAGAAAACTGATTCAGAGCACTTGCCTCAATTGTCTAAGTACGTTTTAATACGTTTTCGACAAAACACACATTGCTTAACTTACAAAGGGTCATCACAGCTACGTAACTTACACTTTTGGGGATTGCACACCATCTGGAAGGAGTTATTACAAAGGATCCAACTAAACTCAAAAATACAACCATTTCAATTATCTTGAGGAGTATCATGGTAGAAAAAACAGAAAATGAAAATGCAGCAAAACCGGAATTTAGAATGCAGAAAATGTATATAAAAGATCTGTCATTTGAAAATCCAAATGCCCCCCAGGTCTTTACAGACCGCCAAAAAGTGGATCCTGCCGTTGAGGTAAACCTGCAACTTAATAATAAGCAAATAGATAAAGATCATTGGGAAGTTTGCCTGCAAATTACTTCAAAAGTAACTTCGAAAGAGGATAGCAAGGTATTGTTTATTCTTGAAATAGAGCATGCTGCGGTTTTTATGTTGAGAAATATTCCAAATGAACATATGGCGATGCTTCTTGGAGTAGATTGTCCCACATTGCTTTTTCCGTTTACCAGGCAAATAGTCAGCCAAGTATCAATAGACGGTGGCTTCGTCCCGTTTCTTATGGAACCTGTTAATTTTATGGCTCTTTTTCAGAACGCCAAAAAGAAAAAAGAAGAAGCAAAGAATTGATAAAGTAAAAAAAGAGAATAAAAAAGGAGCGTTGGCTTTTCACCAACACTCCTTTTTTATTCTCTTGTATATAATATTCTCAAGCTTTAGAGGCCATATGTGACGAAATGATCGACCAGTGTTGTCACGCCTTTATCAATTGCAGTATCAAAAAGTGTATCATATTGATTATCGGCAACAACTGATTCAGGATAAACCTGTACTCTGATTCTGTTACTCCACACTACATTACCTGTTACCGCTTCCTGCACCCACATCCTAACTTGAACAGTTCCTTGAGTATCAACTGTTCCCTGACCTGAGGTCAGGTCATTGCTACTTGCTGACGAGGAATCATAAAAATCATCATAGGCATCAGAACTGACATACCCAAAAACGGATCTGCCGATGCTTTCAAATACAACCGGCAAAAAACCCCTTCTGGAGGGAGCCCATGATGTTCCCTGCCTTGTTTTAAATTCTAGTATACGGCCTCGAACTACATAGTCCGCCTTAAACTGTTTACCAATTTTGGTAACCATATAAGAGCTCAAGCCGTGTGTACCGGAAGACGATCCAATTTTAGCATTGTCGCTTTCGACTTGTCCCATATAGTTCTTGATCTCAGACTTCATTGTTTCGGACCAATCGTTGGAAAGTTCAGAGGCAAGTGAACTCTTGGTGACACCAATGACATTCTCATTAATAAGGTAATCGAGGACGTCTTCCTGGATCGGGAGGCTAAATCCATTAACGATAAGACGATCAGTTAGGGATTCAGTGACAAGCATATTCCTTCTCTGAGCAGATGCGAGATTTCCCCTGGAGTAATCCGCAAAAGGAAGAATAACAATGCTCTTTCCTCTCCCGGGCGCCTCAGAGTTTGGTCCATCAGCAACATTAAGGGTTTCAACGACGATTTTTCCTGGACCGCAACCGGTTAAAAATAACGCTAAAATTCCGATGGCAAGATATTTCAGCCTGTTCATATTTGATCTCCCTACTGAAAAAAATAGTTTCATATTTGACAAAATTAGATGATGCGCGGTCTTAAAAGAATAATCAATTCACGTTTAAGATGTTGTTTTTCTTCATATCCAAATAGGTATTTCAGACCTGGGATTTTACCAAGACCCGGTGCAAATTCACCGGTTTTTTGATTTGTATCACTGATCAGTCCACCAATAACAAGCATTTCTCCACCTTTCACTTTGACAGTGGTGCTCATTTCCCGAACATTAACTATTGGTAATCCAACCGTACCGCCATCATTGCCAACATCACGATATTCAATGGGTTCTTGGAGCTCAGACGTAATAGGAACAAGATTCATTATGATTTCATCGTTCCCTGTGATCGTTGCGGTGAGAGCCATCCCAATACCGGAAAGTATTCGTTCTGTATTGACCGTAAATGTAATTAAGTTAGTATCAGAATCTCGATCTGACTCAATGGAATCAATATAGGTGACATTTCTGCCAACTGTAATCATGGCCGGCTGACCATTCATCACGCTGATTTTAGGATTTGAAAGAATTTTGGTATCACCCTGTTGATTTAAAGCATTTAATAAGACAGTAAAGTCTTTATCATTTAGGGAAATGTTGGATACAAATTGACCTGAACCTGGGTGAACCTGTCCATTCAACCCAAATTCCAAGGTTCCAGAAATGTCAAAATCCTTTAGAACATTACTCCAGTTAATGCCTATACTAGAAGCGTCATTAAGTTGAACCTCTATTATTTTTGCTTCAATTGAGATCTGTTTATATAATTCTTTTTTCAGACTATTGATATATTCTTCCAGCTTATCAAGGAGTTTTCGAGGGGCGGTTGCAGTAATTAATCCAACAGGTTTGTCTATAAAATATGAATTAGCTCCGGAGGATCGTCGAAAAGTTGCTGTCGCTGCCTGCTCTTTTAGATTAGATTTAGTTGCTTCATTTGGCTCATTGGAATCAATAATGTCGGATTTCGTGGTATCCGTATTTGATATCTCATCTGTAGTCCAAACATTGAGAATAGCATTGAGATTATTCTCAATGCTATTCCAGGTGTTAAATTCAATCCCACCAGGATTACCATCTTTGTGCTGGCTGATTGCGACACCATCTGTCATTAATGAGATTTCACCAGCAACATTGCTGGTAATTTCACCACCGCCACCGCCACCCAAGACATCGCCACCGGTATTCGTTTTATATGTCTGTTTTATAAAAGGCATAGCAATCTGAAACTGTCTTGTCTCTTTATATTTAATTATAATAGTAGAGCCTTGCATTTCATGATAATAATCAACCTGTCGGAGCATATTGTCGAGTGCTTCATAAAAGTCGTCATTTGCATTAATGTCGACATCTACCAGAACATTTCTATCAACATCACTCGCCCAGGAGACATTCATTCCTTTGAGGGATGCCAAACGTTTGACGATATCCCAAAGTGGCTGCGGTCCTCGGGTGGAAGTTATACGTGCTCCAACTTTGAGTTTGCTCTCCTCTGCTATTGAAAGGTTTTCTCCCTCTTCTTTGTCCACCACATATGGTGCCGCTTGATATTGGACAGGTAGACTTACTGGCAGTGCCGGAGCTTGTATTGTTGTGGCTGTATCGACAAGTTCTGCTTTTTCCTGGGCTAGACTGGCGTTCTGTTCCGTTTGTTGTGTGTTACTCGTACATGAGCTGAGAATCAGTGCGAGTAGCAAGAGGCTACCGGAAACACAACAATATTTTAGGTACTTCATAAAAACCTCTTGAACTGAAAATTTTAAGAGAGAATCAGATTCCATTTCACTTTTAAAACTCCGCAAAGGAGTACTTTGTTTAGTCCCTCTTTTAAGGGGATAGGTGCCTTTCGCAGACTGTTTTTTGTTTTTTAACAAAAATAACCTGAGTGTGAGGCCTTAATAAAGATCCTTAGCAGCAAGGCGGCCTTCAATATATTTTTTCAAATCTGGTCGTAACTGAAATCCAGAAGTAAGAATTGCTTGATATTGCTTCGTAGAATCCTTTGACAATTTGAGTTTATCAAGAATCCTGGCTTTAGAAACCATAGTTTCAAGCGTTTCCCCATAATAGGAATAGTATTTGTCTAGAAGTTTGAGTGCTGCATCGTTTTGACCAATATTTTCACTGAACGCAGCAAAACTGATAAGCGCTTCTTTCATTGGTTGAGAATTGCTTATGCTCTGGGCAAAATATTCCTTTGCTTCGGAAGTCCTTTGCATGTTAGCAGAACCTATTGCAGCATACAGTGCTGCTTGAGTATTTTGAGGATCACGTTTTAAACTTTCTTTTGCGTAATAGACTGCTTTAGCATTTATACCTAGATTTACGAGGTAGAGAGTTGCAAGCCTATTAGTAATCTTGGTATTTCCAGGCCAGAGCTCAAATGCCTTGATGTACAGTAGAGCTGCATCATCAAATTTTTCAAGCGATTCGAGTTTCTGAGCTTTGGCCATGAGTTCTTTAGCCAGCATGACTTCTTTGGGTTGACTATCTAATTTTTCGATCACCAGTGCTTCTTGCTCAATAACCACTGGGTCTGCATGAAAATCAAGATTGTCTTCCGCACGAGTTGGCCAGATAAATTCTTTTTTGTTAGGGTAGATTACGATGGTATTAAAACGTTCTTCCTTTTTCAGATCCATCAGGTTGAGAATGATATCCAAGGCAAAATCCCATGGAACATCAGTAAGAGCAAGAGTAAGGACCCCTTGCACCTGTTCATCTACGATTATATTGAGATCTGTAATTTGTCTGAAAAGGCGAAAAACATTGTGAATATCGATTTTATAAAAATCTACACTGATACGCTGTTTTTTATATCCGGAAAAAGAGAAGTCATCTTTAAGGGCAGCAGCTTTCGAGACTGCTGATTCAGCAGTTGATTTGTCAGGAGTCTGGCTCAGCAGTTTTTCCGATGATCCTATAAGTTGATCTAAGGTACGGTCTGCACTTGATGGAGTAGCAGCGTTTTTGATGGAAGGAGCAGAAGGCTTCAGCAATTGACTGCTTTCATCAATCACGATGTTTAACCCTTCTGATGATGGTGCAACAGTGTACTTGAACAACTCCTGACTGGCAGAATCAAAAACGATACGAACACCATTTTCTCTCGGTGCGACTCGGATTTTATCAACGGATGTTCCAATAAGTTTCTCGGGAACTAATTCATTAAAGGCTACATCGTCAATATCAATATACATTCTTGGTGGTTTGTCAGCTCCGCTGCCAATGGTATCAACTCTATAATTTTCAACAGGACTATTGGCGCTGATGATAATCGTAGTAGTGTTAGGGGTGCTCAAGACTTTGATATCGTTCAGAGATTTCTTTCCCTGCAGGTTTGTCTTTGTGGCAGCTGATTTTCCAGCAGTCGCCGGAAAAAATTTGACAAGTAAGCTGTTTCCAGCTTTTTCAACAGAGTAATCATGACTGTCGGATAAAGTGAACTCAAACCTCATGTGCGGAGGAGGTTGATCCTTGATGTCAGCTACATTGAGGGTGGCAAAACTGTTTTTCGGAAGCTGAACTTTATCCTCTGACAAATTCTTGCCTAAAAATGCACCGGCGATATCAACGACAACCCTGAATGGAGCAAATCGCTCGGTTACATTATACACCGGCTGGGATGTTCCCGAGATAGTATAACTGATTGCGTTATCTGAGAGTGAAACTGCAATATCGGCTATTTCGTAGGAAACATCAGCTTCGGATCTCGCGCTACTTGTTTGAAATGCGAATATGATGCAAAATGCGATGAAAACAGCCGGTTTTATTTTTTCTAGCCATTTAAGCATTTTCTATTCTTCTCCCTCTTTCTTTAGTGTCATCACAACCTTTGTAATGAGTTCCTTTCCTGCACGTGTTACGGCAGTCTCTTCAATTATAACGTTATTAAGTGTAATATCTTTAACAACTCCCCGTCTCCCAATCTTTATGCCTTCAAGGAGGACGTATCCTTTGCCTGTAAAATCTTCAACCATGGCAATGTCTTCAGCGCTTTTCTTTAATATTGCAACAAGGGTCAACTGCCCAGGTTCAAAAAGCTGCATTCCAGTAAGAGGTCCACTGCTGTCAACAATTTCGTTCATGTCCACAGTAGTAGAGGATGCGGCTTTTTCGGATATGAATGGCACAAAAGGATCTGGCCTGTTCTCCAGTACATATTCAAATTGTGCAGTTGAGTCGGAGATAGGGGACTGTGGTTGTTCCAGAGTATTTTTCTCTGTTGGGTTGGCCATTCCCTGGGTGCAAAGCAAACTGCTTGGACATAAAAACGCGGAAAGAACCAGTGTTCTGAGGACGCACGAACGAAATGTTGACTTTCTATTATCAATTATACGCATCATCGTTTTCACTTTTTGGGTGGTTTGGGGAGTTCAATATTAGTGAAACGGTAGGTAACCAGTTTGCAGTCCGACTGAAGCAGCATTTCGCCGCCTTCTTTTTTCGGTGAACTCATTTTTACATTGGAGACAGAAACTATTCGTTCGAGTTTACTGACCTGATCAAAAAAGTAGCCCATATTATGGAACGGCCCCCTGACATTGATAGTTACCGGGATTTCTGCATAAAAATCTCTCGGAATGTCGGCAAGGGGTTTAAAAGTCAAAAAATCAAGACCGGCATTTCGTCCTAACGCGGAAATATCCTTAAGGAGTTTAGGGATTTCTTTTTCCTTGGGAAGAAGGGCTGCAGACAGGAGAAACTGCTCTTCGGCTTCTATTAACTCTTTCTCGAATTTAGCTAAGTTGGATGCTTTTAATTTAACTTCCTGAATCTGTTTTGCCAACGTTGTCTTCTGTTGATTAAGACTCTGAATTTTCTCTGCTTTTTGTTGATAATATGCAAAATAAAATATTATCAATGGAAGAAGAATTATTCCAACGGTAATACCAACCTTAATTTTTGGAGCAAGGGGTATGTATTTCTCGTCAACGAAAGTTGTAAATGCTGCGTTATTGGTTTTCATACATTCATATTGGGAAATATTGTCAAACGTTATTTACTGCCTATCTTCTCGGGTATTTTTTGGAGCGGCTGTGCCACAGTACAATTTAAATCAAAGCTTTTAAGACTTCTTCCTGAAACTATTTTTAGAGAAGAACTGGCTAAAGACACATCCTGTACAAAAGGAGACTCTTTAAGATTGTCCATAAATTGAGCGATAGTCTGATTGTCAAGAGCCACACCGGATATCCTTAATGCTGCGTCCTGCTGTTGGAGGGATTCGAGCCATATACGTTGATTGTCTAAACGATTGGCAACCTCATCAAGAGTGCGAACAGTTAAGGAGGAATCGGTTTTAAGTTTGTTAATTATTTCGGTTTTTCTAACGAGTTCCTCCTTATCTTGTTTAAGCTTGGTGATTTTTTGTAAAGTTGGGGTGTAGGAATCCTTTTCCTTTTGAAGTGCTGCAATGTTTGTTTCGAGATCGGAAATTTTTTGTGCCTGAAGAACTCCGGTTACCCCTAAAACGGCAAGAACCAATATAAACAAGAGCAGTATTCCCAGAAGCTGCTTTTTTGCTTTGGCTTGTTTTTTAAGTTGCCTGACCGGCAGCAGGTTAATTTTAAGCATACTGAACCCTTGACAAATTAGTTAATTATATAATAGAGGGTCTGAGGGCTATTCCTGTTGCGATAGCCATCTCCGGACCAATATTATCGAGATACTCAGGATCAATCTTTTTGCTGTTTGAAAACATTTTCAAAAAGGGGTTGAAAAGTTCAACCTTTAAACTCGTTTCCTGAGCAAGAAAATCAATAAGTCCGGCGACCTTTGCACCACCTCCGCTTAAAATAATTTTCTTCAATGGTTGTTCAGGATGATTAGAATGATAAAGGTCTATGGCCTTTTTAATCTCAAGAATCCATTGAGTGCAGGTAGTCGAAAAAATATCTTCAATTTCTGCTCGTTTTTCATCGTCTTGTGTCGAGCCTAATTTCAGGGCTTCAGCTTCTTCAAATTCAATATCAAAAACGTTTTGGATTTGTTCTGTTAGCTGTCTGCTGCCGACAATTATATCTCTGGCCACTACAGATATTCCTTGAGACAAAATATTGATGCTCATCTTAGAAGCACCAATGTCCACTAAAGCTACATTTTCATTTTTATGATAGTTGTATTCATAGGCGTTTTCCAAAGCGAATCCATCTACATCGACAATGATTGGGATCAGATTAAGGCTACGAAGCATTTCAAGGTAATCGTCGACTATCTCCTTTTTAGCAGCTACCAACATAACATCAGTTCTGTCAGTTTCTTTCAGGTTAGTTTTAAGATCTTGAAAATCCAGATAAACGTCTTCAATATCAAAAGGAATATATTGTTCGGCCTCAGCCATTATATGTTCTTCCAATTGATTATCTTCCATAACTGCCAAATTGACTTTCTTTACAATTACGGAGTAGCCCGAAATAGAGAAGCCAATTTTTTTGTTCTTAATTTTTAAATTTTGAAGGAGATCGGAGATTGCTTTACCCACAGTCTCCGGATCATTGAGGGTTCCATCTTCTACTGCGCCTTCCGGCAGAACAGTGCTGCCTAAAGTGATGATCGTATAACCGCCTGATGTTTGTTTCAGCTGACAAACCTTGACAGCATGGGATCCAATATCAAGGCCAACTACCAGTTCATTTTGGGATAAAAACGGCAAATTCATGGCAGACAGTATAGATGGAATTAATTTAAAGGCAAAAAATCAGCCAAAGTTATAATAAAAATACTTATTTTTCGTGTACATAAGGTCATTAGGTCACAATAAAAATAATTTGTCAAGGAAAAGAGCAATAGAAAATTATGAAGATTAAATATTTAAAAGGGCATTTTAAAGGTCTTTTGCTCAGGGAGTGAGAGGTTGCTACAATATATAGAAATAATGATGGTTAATGGCTCATGATATTGTGGCGTGCTGATAATGAGCCGATTTTTTCAAATTTTTATTTTGTGCTCCCCAAAAACGAACTAGCTTGTAATTAGCGTGTATTTCAAGTATTTTTCGCAAGGAAAATTTTGGAAATAAGTTTTTTATTCAACCCCTGCTGAAAAGGGTTGGATTATCTTCAGTTCCCCTTGAGTACTACTCAGTTTAGTCTCCCGTGCAGGGGATAGTTTCTTCAAGAAATGATTTCTCTGAAGAAAACAAGAAAATCATATTTATCTAAAGAGGTTCGTCTTGTCTAGAATAAGAAAAAACAAATCAGTTTTCAGAGAATATTTTGAAGCGATTTGTGTCGCAATCCTTTTGGCACTTTTTATACGAACCTTTGTTGTTCAGGCCTTTAAAATCCCGTCAGGTTCTATGCTTCCTACACTGCTTATTGGAGATCATCTGCTGGTTAATAAGTTTATTTATGGAATCAAGATGCCCTTTACCGGAAAAATTTTGATTCCAATAAAAAACCCGACGCGAGGAGATGTGGTCGTATTCCGGTTTCCAAAAGATAAGTCTGTCGATTACATAAAAAGGGTCATTGGGACTCCAGGGGATACTGTGGAAGTCAGGGATAAAAAAGTTTTCATTAATGGTGAGCCTATTAAAGACGTACACGCTCACGTAACTTCTGCTCCTGTCCTGGATGAAAAAGTAAGTCCCAGGGATAATTTCGGCCCGGTCAAGGTACCGGAAGATCACATTTTTGTTATGGGAGATAATCGGGACAACAGTTATGATAGTCGGTTTTGGGGTTTTGTCGATCAGAGAGATGTTCTCGGAAAAGCATTTATTCTCTATTGGTCTTGGGATATAGATAAGCCGCTTTTTTCCTTAGATCGATTTACTTCAATCAGATTCGGCAGACTAGCTCATGTAATAGATTGAATGTGACCATGGTGGAAAAAGTGCAGCCGGATTACCAGTTTAAACATACACATATTTTTGGAATAGAGCAGCTATCTGTTGAGGATATCCGGCATATTTTAGCTACTGCCAAATCTTTTCGGGAAATATCAAACAGACCCATTAAAAAGGTTCCCACCCTGCGTGGTAAAACCATTGTCAATCTCTTTTTCGAACCGTCGACCAGAACTCGTTTATCATTTGAAATCGCCGCTAAAAGAATGAGTGCCGATACTTTTAATATCTCCGCCTCGACAAGTTCGGCAACCAAGGGTGAGACTTTGGTTGATACAGCCAGGAACATTCAAGCCATGAACCCGGATGTAATAATCCTTCGACATTCAAGTTCCGGTGCTCCCCAACTCCTTGCTAAACATATTAGTGCTTCGGTGATTAACGCTGGTGATGGTGCTCATGAACATCCCAGTCAAGCCCTTTTGGACATGATGACAGTTGTGGAGCATAAGGGGAAAATTGAAGGACTGAAGTTGGCTATCATTGGCGATATTGCCCATAGCAGGGTGGCTGTCTCTGATATCATAGGATTCACCCGAATGGGAGCGCAAGTATTCCTCGCCGGTCCACAGACATTTATGCCTTCCGGTATTGCAAGCCTGGGCGCAACTATCTGCAGTTCTGTTCAGGAGGCTGTTAAAAATGCCGATGTTGTCATGGCCCTGCGTATTCAGCTTGAACGGCAAAATGACTCGCTTATTCCAAGTTTGCGTGAATACTCTCGTTTTTATGGTGTTAACAGGCAGATTATGGCGCTCGCAAAAGAAGATGCAATCGTCATGCATCCTGGTCCCATTAATCGAGGTGTGGAACTTAATCCAGATGTTGCAGATGGCAAACGATCTGTTATTCTTGATCAGGTTACCAACGGTGTCGCAGTGCGAATGGCTTTATTATATCTGATTCTTGGCGGAAACAGAGGCGGCGAGGGGCAGGGTGAAAGTCGATGAGCAAGGTGATTATACTTAAAAATGGTCGTATAATTGATCCGGTACAGCAACGCGATGAGATCACAGATCTCTGGATCAGTGATGGTGTTGTCGTAAAGCCTGAATCCACGCAACCCCAAAATGCAGTCGTCTATGATTGTACCGGCCGCTGGGTGCTGCCCGGACTCATCGATATGCACGTCCATCTTCGTGAGCCCGGTGAAGAATATAAAGAAACAATAGAGTCTGGAACCCAGGCAGCAGCTGCCGGTGGTTTTACCGCGATCGCGTGCATGCCGAACACCAAGCCCGTAAATGATAACGGATCAATTACAAAATTTATCTGTGAAAAAAGTGTATCATGCGCTGCCCGCGTGTATCCCGTTGGTGCTATAAGCAAGGAGAGTAAAGGGGAAACGCTGGCAGAATACGGCGAAATGAAGATGGCAGGTGCTGTCGCCCTGACCGACGATGGTCATCCGGTAGCCGATAGTCAGCTCATGAGAAGGGCAATGGAGTATGCGTTATCGCATGATATGTTGATCATATCACATTCGGAGGAGCTTTCTTTGAGCAAAGGCGGCTGCATGAATGAAGGGGAAATTTCAACCCGCATGGGGTTGCGCGGTATCCCCGTTTCCGCTGAAAGCATTATGGTGCAGAGGGAAATTGCTCTGGCTGAATTGACTGGGGCTCGGGTGCATATTGCTCATGTGAGTGCTGAACAATCGATTGCCCTGATCCGCAATGGCAAGTTGCGAGGGGTGAAAATAACTGCGGAAACCGCACCCCACTATTTCACGCTCACCGAACAAGCCGTTATAGGTTATAATACTGATGCGAAAATGAACCCCCCGCTGAGAGCCGAAAGTGATCGGCAGGCTATCCGAGAGGCACTTCGTGATGGTACACTGGATACAATTGCCACCGATCATGCCCCACACTCGATATTAGAAAAAGAGGTGGAGTTTAATTATGCCGCGAACGGTATTGCCGGGTTGGAGACCTCCCTGCCGCTGAGTCTGGCACTTGTCCGGGAGAATGTCATTGGACCTGCTCGCCTTGTCGAGTTGATGAGTGCTGCCCCGGCTCAAATACTCGGCGTTCCCGGTGGTTCTCTACCTGTTGGGGCTGTAGCTGATATAACTGTTGTCGATCCGGAAAAAACATTCATTTTCACGACTGAGCAATGTTTTTCAAAAGGGAAAAATTCACCTTTTGATGGCTGGGAACTTCAGGGAAAGGCAGTATTGACTATGGTGGCCGGGCGAATCACCTATAACGAATTATAAACTCGGTTGTACCTTCAAGCGCATTTCCTGTAAGCGCTGCAGTTTTTTTATTTCAGAGCATAGGGAAGTGACCCTACGATATTAATTCCGACAGGATTCACCTCAGCCTGGTACACAAGCAACATAACTCCAGACTCGGCTGCATGCAGCAAAGCATCACCATAATTGGAGTCTATGTGCAAAGCCGGAGTAAATTGATCTGCATCCATTCTCTGAACAAGAAAAAAGATACAGGCTTTCAGACCTTCGCGGGTAAGTCTGGTAAGTTCGCGGAGATGTTTTGTCCCTCTTACTGTAATCGCATCAGGAAACATTGCACATCTGTTAACTGCCAATGAACAGTTCTTTACTTCAATTAAGGTGGTACCGTCTCCGTGACTGACCTGCAGGTCGAGTCGTGTATGGGCGGAAGTCTTTATTTCTGTTTTTATCGCGGTAATATTCCGAAACTCAGCAATTTGTTCTTTTACGATAGCCTCAGCCACTAGCTTATTTGTTCGGGCTGTATTGACCCCCACCCAAGTCGAATGAGTCTTCACCATTTCCAGGGTGAAAGGGTATTTTCGTTTCGGATTATCTGACCTGGAAAGGCAGACAGGACTATCCGGGGCCGAGCATGAGAGCATAGTGCCGGTATTGGGACAGTGAACTGTTATAATTTCGCCATCCTCCATTTGTACATCTGCCAGAAAACGTTTGTATCTTTTAACGAGGGTGCCTTGCACAAGTGGAGAAGTAAATTGCATGAGAAAGAGGATAGGCTAATACATCTTAAGGTTGCGTATAAGTAGAGTTAATGCTACAAATTATAATGAACATTCCGTTGCAGGAAGTAAGCAGAAATCGTCTGTTCAAAGCAGTTAAAATTGCATGAAGAGACGGTATGATCATTCCATTCTACTAAGAGAGGGGGGATATAGCTATGAAATTAGGCATAAATGGCTTGGGCAGAATTGGAAAACTATCAATCTGGCACCATGTTTCGCGCAAACATTTTTCAGGAATAGTAGCCAATATTGGTCGGGATGTAGGGCGCGGACTGGAGGATCTCGCAGCGAGCCTTGAAAGAGATTCGACCTATGGCCGCTTAGGCACCTATTTGCATGGCCATAAATCTCCTCGGGTGATCGAGGAACTGAATGAAGAAAAGGGCACAATGTTGGTCAATGGAGTTCCGGTCACTATTCTGCGCTCTTCCCGGAACCCGAGTGATATAGCCTGGCAGGAAAAAGGTGTTAGATTGGTTATTGATACTACCGGAGCCTTTACTGATCCCACCACGGATCCAAATGAGGCCAGGGGGGCTCTCAGAGGGCACATGCAGGCCGGTGCCGAAAAGGTTATTCTATCTGCTCCGTTTAAAATAAAGTCCAAAGGTTTAGACATGCCTGCGGATGTCATAACCACAGTGATGGGCATCAATGAAGAAATGTACAACCCGAGCCACCATTCCCTGATTTCCGCTGCCTCTTGTACTACCACCTGTCTTTCTTATATGATTAAACCAATTATGGAGAAAATAGGTGCAGATAAGATTCTCAGCGCTTCGATGGTAACCGTTCATGCGGCAACAGGAAGCCAGCAGGTACTCGATCGATTGCCAAAAGGCGGAGCTGTTGATTTGAGAAAGAATCGTTCAATTCTTAATAATATTATTCTGACAACCACCGGGGCTGCCAAAGCATTATCACTCGTAATACCGGAAATGGCGTCAATTGGATTTATGGCAGAATCTGTGCGTATTCCAACTTCTTCAGGTTCGCTGATTATTTTGGTTCTTAATCTGCAAGATGATCTGGATAATCCAATCAAAAGGAACGATATTAACACAATCTATAAAGAATTTTCTGCACATAACGACTACTTGCTGTTCTCTGAAAATCAGAATGTTTCGTCGGATATCCTTGGGGCGCCTGCGGCTGCCGCCGTGATTGAAGGGACTGAGACCCATACCCGGACTGCTAATATTCAGGTAAATCTTGCAAAAGTCAGGGCTGAAAGTCTAATGGCTGGTGCTGATCCAATCCTTAACGTGCCGGTTACGCAGGCGGTTGTCTATGGCTGGTATGATAACGAACTGGGAAGTTACACTAATATGCTTGGTGATTTGACAGTTCAGGTGAGTGAGGGGATGCTTTAAAAGACATTGGTAACAATCCGCTCTATGGTCCACGCCGACCTTGATGGTGTTGTGGCAATTGAAGGCGAGATACTTTCGCCTTGGTCTGCCAAAGCACTTGCAGAGGAACTGGAGGCACAATCTGCGATCCAGTTTGTGGCGGAAGGACCAGGCGCGCAAATTTTTGGTTGGTGCGCCTGTCGAGTGATATGGCCTGAAGCTGAACTTTTGAAAATAGCAACAAAAAGAACGAAAAGGGAACGTGGTATTGGGCGTTCCCTGCTCGAGCGCCTCGTAGACGAGCTACAAAAAAGAGAAGTAACTGATCTGTTTCTGGAAGTTCGGTCATATAATCATGTTGCTATAAACTTTTATAAGCGGCATGGTTTTCATCAGGTAGGGTCAAGGGCTCACTACTATAGTGAACCTCCTGACAGCGCAATGATTCTGAAGAAGAATTTGTCATAGTATTCCAGTAAGTTAACCTATATATTGAGGATATAAAATGAAATCTATTCAGGATATTCATTTAAAAGCAAAAAGGGTTCTGCTTCGCGCCGATTTTAATGTACCTATGGATGACCAAAAGCAGATTACTGATGATGTCAGGATTCGCATGGTGCTTCCTACCATTCATCATATCTTAACAGAGAAAGGCCGCCTGGTCATCTGTTCCCATATGGGTCGACCAAAAGGCAAACGTGTTGAGGAGTTCAGTCTGGCACCGGTGGCCAGACACCTTGAATCACTTCTTGGTGTGAAGGTGATTTTGGCACCTGATTGTGTGGGCAGAGAAGTGGAAGATATAGTGGGGAAGATGGCCGAGGGAGAGATTGTTTTATTGGAAAACCTGCGGTTTCATAAAGAAGAAACGGACAATGATCCTGGCTTTTCAGAGCAGTTGGCGAAGCTTGCCGATGTGTATATTAATGACGCCTTTGCTGTTTCACACAGGGCTCATGCCTCTGTAGTCGGGGTTGTTGATCTCATACCGGAAAAAGCTGCCGGCTTTCTATTGCAGACTGAGATGGACTACTTTCATAAATCCATGGATGAACCAATGAGGCCTTTAGTCGCTATCGTCGGAGGGGCTAAGGTCTCTTCGAAACTCGGCGCTCTCGAGAACATGCTTGGGAAAGTAGATCGTATGATAATCGGAGGAGCGATGGCTAACACTTTTTTGAAAAGCATGGGCGTTGATGTGGGAGCCTCCAAGGTTGAAGATGATTTGCTTGAAAGTGCCAGGCAGTTCATTGATGCTGCGGATGCGAAAGGAGTGAAGCTTTACCTGCCTGTCGACTTTGTCGTCGCAGACAGGTTTGCTGCCGATGCGGTAACTAAAAATGTTACATTCAGAGATATCCCTTCCGGTTGGATGGCCCTTGATGTTGGTCCGGCATCGACCATTCTCTTTAAACAAGCTCTCGATGATGCGAAAACTATTATTTGGAACGGCCCGATGGGTGCGTTTGAGATGGACGCGTTTGCCAGGGGAACGATGGCTATGTGTCAGCATGTGGCCTCTGCTCACGCTCTGTCCATTGTCGGCGGAGGTGACTCCAGCGCTGCGGTAAAAAAATCAGGTGAAGAAAGAAATATATCTTATATGTCCACTGGTGGCGGTGCTTTTCTTGAGCTGATGGAAGGTAAAACTCTTCCCGGCGTTGCCGCCCTTGCCTGATCATACAATAAAAAAAAGTGGAGACATGTATGGGAAAACGAAAAGCTTTAATTGCCGGTAATTGGAAAATGCATACAACAGTTGTCGATGGATGCCAGCTGGCAGTCGATATATCCAGAGACTGCACCAATTTAAGAGATAGAGAGGTATTGCTGGCTCCTCCCTATACTATATTAAGCGAGATCTTCCATATTGTGAAAGACAGTCCGATAATTATAGGTTCCCAAAACGTCTGCTGGGAGGAGAAAGGAGCATTTACCGGAGAGATCTCACCGGTAATGGTAAAGAGCGCCGGTGGTAGTGCGTCTATCGTTGGACACTCCGAGCGACGACAGATTTTCGGGGAAACGGATGAGCTGATTAATAAGCGTCTTAAGGGTGGTCTTTCGTTTGGTCTGATGATGATACTTTGTATTGGTGAGACCTTGGATGAAAGAGAATCGGGACGTGCTTTTGCGGTCCTTTATGAACAAATTAAAAAAGGACTGGCTGACGTGGCTGCGGCCGACATGGCTAAAGTCGTCATCGCTTATGAGCCGGTATGGGCCATAGGTACCGGAAAGACTGCAAGCAAAGAACAGGCGCAGGAAACCCATGCGTTTATCAGGGGAGTCTTGGAACAAATTTATGAAAAAAACATTGCCGAGCAAACGCGAATATTGTATGGTGGCTCGGTTAAGCCATCCAACGTTGATGAACTCATGGCGCAATCTGATATAGACGGAGCGTTGGTCGGTGGAGCTGCTCTCGATGCTAAGTCATTCGGGCGAATAATTAATTTTCAATAAATCTTAATTCTGTTATTGCATGGATACTCTACTTACAATTGTACACGTTATTGTCTGTTTCTTTCTGGTTGGCATAGTTTTGCTCCAGCATGGTAAAGGTGCGGATATCGGTGCTACATTTGGTGGATCCAGCCAATCTCTTTTTGGTACGGAAGGTCCGTTGCCGCTGCTTAATAAGATAACAACTGTGGCAGCAATCATTTTTATGTTGACTTCCGTCACGTTAGCGTATATTTCAACTCAGACAAGCAGGTCTTCCGTAATGAGTGAAATAACGGTGAGTCAGCCTGCTGCCTCGGTTGAAGTTGCTAAACCGCTGGCTAAAGAAGATATGGTCATGGACAAACCTGCAGATAAAGCGAAAACTGTAGAAGAGAAACCAAAAAAAGAATAGTTAATGTGTGCCGAAGTGGTGAAATTGGTAGACGCGCACGCTTGAGGGGCGTGTGGGGAGACCCGTGCCGGTTCGACTCCGGCCTTCGGCACCACATTGTTTAAAAAGACTTTCACCAAAGTCTGTTAAACCCGCAGCCAGGAATGGTTTGCGGGTTTTTTTGTTTTCTGTTTTCGAAGCGGCATTGGAATATAATTGCTTGAGCTTTTCAATCATCCTCCTGTGTGGAGCACTATCGGCTTTTTACCTGGACGCATGATGTGCATTTCGCAGGACAAACATGGATCATAGGAGTGAATGACCCGCAGGGCTTCAATTGGCTGATCAGGTTTATTGATTGGAGTTCCTATCAGGGCCTGCTCTATTGGCCCGCCTACGTTTTGATGGTCACAGGGTGAGGCGTTCCAGCAGGTGGGTGTAATAACATAATATTCAGAAATCCTGCCATTGGCGATCTTGACCCAATGCCCAAGTGCTCCACTGGGGGCCTCTGATAACCCGACACCATTACCGAAATATTGGTCATAAGAATCATCATAAGCGCTTTGTCCGGGTCTTAATTCATCCAACCAACCATGCATAGCTGAGGCTATTTTTGCTGCTTCGAGTGCTCTGGCAACATGGCGATCCATTACAGAAATGGTACGCTGATAATCACCGTTGATCCACATTCGCGCTAATGGGCCTGACTCATAAGGTTTCCCTTTGAATCGCAAGGCTGCCAGGGATGAATATTCACCGTCTTTTGGAAATTCAAGGTTGGTGAATATTTTCATTGAATTATTAATATCTTCGATGTTGATGGTGGACCGGACACTTGATTTTCCACTTTCAGTATACCCCCCGGTAAAAAGGCGCGAATTATTTTTACCACCCATATCAAATGCACCAAAAGCAAGCAGGTTACGGCAGCCGGTGCCTATTTCAAAATAATCGCTGTAGGCTGTTCCCACACGCTGTACATCAGGTAAATACGTTGATTCAATGAACTCTGTAACCGATGCAAGATGTTGTCGGAAGAAATCAATATGTCGTGTTGTTGGAATGGCTACAAAACCGCCTGGTATGAAAGTTTTGCTGTCAATCATTTTACCGCTGAAAGTGGCTCCCATCTCATGAGCTCTGCGGCGAGCCCCCAGTGCTGCCGGCAGGTTTGAAGCCACCTTATCAAGCCCGGAGCGCATATCAGCTTGCCAGAGTGGTGCCCAGGGGGATGAAGCCGGTCCAGCAACGAAATCAGTTAAGGCCAGCAGGTAAAAATGAAAGATGTGAGATTGAAGGAAGTTGGCACCCAGCGTGAGATTGCGTAGTAATCTGGCATTGTGAGGTGGGTGCCAATTGGACATATCCTCCATAGCCAATACGGCCGCTTGACTGTGAGAGATGGGAAGCACACCAGAAATATGCTGTATAACAATTGGTGCATAATGAGGGATGAGACCCTTCATCAGGTTTCTAAAGTCACGGAAAATCATGCTGTTGCAGCGTGCATCTACAATTTGTTGTTGTCCGCCACTGGAGTCAATGGATATTTCCACTTTCATATGTCCTTCAATTTGACTGACTGGCTTCATGGCGGTGGTTTTCGGGTTAAATTAGAAAATCTTTTGTATTTGTAACTGTCCTGAGGAATGGTGTTTAATCTGAAGCAATTTTCGAACCATAGTTTGATAATTTGTCTCAGCCAGTTAAAAATTATTAAAATTCGATGAGTTAGGTGACATGGAATCCATTAGAATAAAAGTCAATGCTTCAACGAGCCAATGCTAAATGTTCTTCGAAAAAGCAGAAAGTGCAAAAGTAGATGGGTTAGGTGCAAATAGGTGTCGTCGGATCCGAAATGTCATGAAAAAAAGAAGGGAAACTTTATTCAGGCTCCCTTGACTTTGAGACATCCGATTCTTAAAAAAAAGTATATCAAAGGATGCTTAGCTTTTTTCAAATGATTTTTTTAATACTCGCTTGAGTATAAAGACCCTGGATAGTATTAAAGTTTTTAATAATATACTTTACAGATTTTTTGTTTGTTATATCCCTCAAGGGGATATCATAAAAAATGACAGGCTGGTACAAGGTTCTAAATTAACATATGAGGAGAACAAAATGAATACGCCAAGCAGCCACTGCCCTGGATTCGAATCTTTTAGAAATCTAAAATCGTTTATCTGTAAATGTAATAATTGTGGTACTGAAAAAGAGATATTTTCCGATGAGTTCAACCGTGAACACATGTGCAAAAAATGTAATCAGCCAATTGATTTTAAACAATGTGCCTATGAAGGCGGTGCTTCTGATGAGACGCATAGATAGTATTCAGCATCTTATCCTGATTTGATATATGGTCTTAAATTTTCATTTCTCATTAATAGAGATCAAACATGGGGGGAGACGTGGATATCTATCAATTTGCAATCCAGATGGAAAAAGACGGAGAAAGCTATTATCGAAAATTATCCAGTGAATGCAGAAACATCGGGCTGGCAAAAATATTTTCCATGTTGGCCGAAGAAGAAGTAAAGCACTGTAAAATAATCGAGCAGGTACGGGAAGATCCCAACCTGCCTCAAATTGCCGATACACAAGTGCTGGAAAAAGTAAAGAATATCTTCATTGAGATGAAGGAGCAGGGGTTTACAGGAGAACCACATATCGATACAACAGAAGAGACAAACGCATATCGAATGGCTCGCGATCTTGAAGAAAGGAGCCGGGACTTTTATTTGGAAAAAGCTAACGAAGCCATAGATCAGGATGTAAAACTACTTCTTGAAAAGTTATCAAAAGAAGAGCAGAAGCATTTGCGCATCATGGAAAATATTGTCGAATTCGTCTCGAAACCAGAACCGGGGAATTGGCTGGAGAATGCGGAATGGCATCATTTAGATCCATATTAATATACTGGAAATAATCGGTATTATCATTTTTTACAACTGCAGCAGCAGAGCCTCGGGGGTAGTAACCGGCATTTTGCAGATGAAATCGGAGCAAACATAGGCTGTTGCTTTACCCTCAAGTGGAGCCAGGTTTTCAAGAAAAGGGAGTTTTGTTGCGAGGTATGCCTGGTTTTCACCGCCATCAGCCAGGAGAAGAAGGCGGGGCCTGTTAAAGGTACTCTCGACAATTTGCAACAACGCTTCGGTATCTTCTGCTCCTCGTTTACCGGCGATGACCACCTGCGAGGGTGTGGTATCGAGGAGTTGCCAGGCGGTAAGCATAAGCGGCAGGGCTGGCGGATATCTATTGATAACCCCGCTGAAGGATTCCATGAGTCGGCGTGCCATTTGTTTCCATTGAGCATTATTCTGCAGCAGTGCAAGATGCAGGAGGTTCTGGGCCGCTACCGAATTGCCTGCAGGTTCTGCCCCGTCATATTTGTCCCTCATCCTGATCCTGACAGTGTGATCAGCTACACTGTCGTAGAAGAAGCCCCCTTTCTCATTCCAGAATAATTCAATTTGTCGCTCGGTTATGCCCACTGACCAGCTGAGCCACTGTGGGTCATGACTCGCCTGGTACAAATCAAGCAGACCGGCGACAAGATACGTGTAGTCAGTCAGCTGTCCGGCGAGACCAGCCTGTTCTCTCCGGTACCGGCGCAGAAGGGTGTTGTCCGAACTATTGCAGAGATGCTTTCTGAGAAAGTTTGCGGTTTCTATTGCCGCATCCAGGAGTTTTGGGTTTTGCAGAATTCTGCTTCCCCTGGCTAGAGCGCCGATCATCATGCCGTTCCAGGCGGTGATCACCTTGTCGTCAAGATGAGGTCTTTGTCGCTGTTGACGTGCCTTGAAAAGAACATCTTTTGAATTGGCAAGAATCTGTGCAATTTGTTCCGTATTGACCTTAAAGCGTTTTGCTGCCTCCTCATTGCTTTCGGCCCTGAATAGAATATTTCTTCCGGAAAATTCACTCATGGGATCGTGTGCAACGTTTCCGCCATCTTTCACGCCGTAGCAGGCAGTAAAGATGGCGGCGGCTTGAATGTCGATCCTTTTGACAATATCTTCTTGTGTCCAGAGGTAGAAGGCACCTTCACCGTGCTGACCGGGATTGTAAGGATTATCGCTGTCGGCATCCTCTGCAGAATAAAACCCACCGGCAGGATCACGCATATCCCTCAACAGATAGATAAAAATCTCTCTGGCAACCCCGGCATATTCTTCATCCTTGGTGAGTTGAAAGGCATCAAGATATGAGTTGGCAAGTTGTGCCTGATCATAGAGCATTTTCTCAAAATGCGGGACAAACCAGTTTTTATCGACGGAATAGCGATGGAACCCTCCACCAAGCTGGTCATACATACCGCCTGCTGCCATTTTCTTAAGGGTATATAGTGCCATATCCCTGGCCTTTTCCTCGTTCCTGGACAGATAGTATGAAAAAAGAAAGGAAAGTACTACCGGTCTTGGGAACTTAGGTGCCTGACCAAAACCACCTTCCTGTGGATCGTAGCTTTGCTCCAGCATCTGAAAGCATTTTTCAGGAACGTTCGGCTTGATGATGGCGGGAGTAGGGGAATTACCTGTCCCTAGAGTTGCGACAATCTGAATGGCCGATTGCTGCAACTCATCCCTTTGTTCCAGCCAGACCCTGTGAATTGTGGTTAGCAGATCCTTGAAACCGGGACGATTGGTAACCGATGTCGGTGGGAAATAGGTACCAGCATAAAAGGGGCTGGAATCCGGCAGGAGAAAAACCGACATGGGCCAACCGCCGGAGCCCGTCATTGACTGGGTTGCTGCCATGTACATTTGATCAATGTCCGGTCTCTCCTCCCGGTCTACCTTGATGCTGATAAACCATTGGTTAAGAATGGCAGCGATTTCAGGATCTTCGAAGGATTCATGAGCCATGACATGGCACCAGTGACAGGTGGAATAGCCGATGGATAGAAATATCGGTTTGTCTTCACTCTTTGCCTTGCTGAAAGCCTCTTCATTCCAGGGAAACCAATCAACCGGGTTAAAAGCATGCTGCAGCAGATAGGGGCTCTGCTCATTAATCAGACGGTTTGCTTTCTCGCCAGCTGCTATTTTTTTCTCTACCTGCTGATGGATTCGATTTTTCATTTTTTTCCTGAGTATGCAGAGGAATCATCATTGGCAGTAAACTTTTGACAACAGCAATTACAATTATTGCAGCAGACATGCCGCTTATCTCTGTGTTAGAATGTGGTGCTGTTTGTCGGGAAAGTCAATTTTGTTGTAAGCTGCTTGAAGCAGACACCATAATAAACAGGATGATAGAGATGAAAAAAATTGCTCTGGGATCAGATCATGCCGGTTACAAAATGAAAGAAGTTGTAAAGGCCTATTTACATAAAATTGGCTATGAAGCAGTCGATTTTGGAACGGATAGTGAGGATGCTGTCGATTATCCGGATTATTGCCGACCTGCTGCCGAAAGTGTCGCCAAAGGTGATTGTGATTACGGAGTGGTTTTTGGAGGGAGTGGCAATGGAGAGGCAATGGTCGCCAATAAGGTGGTGGGAATCCGTTGCGGCGTATGCTGGAATATCGAAAGTGCCCGTCTGACTAAAGAACATAACAACGCCAACGTTATAGCCATTGGCGGAAGAATGGTATCGGAAACGGAAGGGATTGAAATAGTGAGTGCCTGGTTAAATGCTGAATTTCAGGGTGGGAGGCACCAGAAAAGGATCGATAAATTAGAACAGGATCAGAGAGACGATAGAAAGAGGCAATAATTTGCAAAAGCATATTATTGCCTCCTTTAGTTTGGGTCAATCCATATTTTTCAAAACCGCATCCAGGCTTTCGCGGGCGTCACCAAAAAGCATCCGGGTATTTTCTTTATAAAAGAGTGGATTGGAGACGCCGGCATAGCCGGTGGCCATTGACCGTTTCAGAACGATGGTTGTTTTGCCTTTCCAGCATTCAAGAACAGGCATACCTGCGATAGGGCTGTCCGGAACCTCCTGGGCTGCTGGATTGACAATATCGTTGGCCCCTATGACCACCGAAACATCGACATTTGGGAAATCATCATTGACCTCATCCAATTCAAAGACGATATCATAAGGTACTTTTGCTTCAGCAAGAAGCACGTTCATATGTCCGGGCATACGTCCGGCAACCGGATGGATACCAAACCGGACATTGATTTTTTTCTCACGTAATTTTCGGGTAATTTCATGTACGGCGTGTTGAGCCTGGGCCACGGCCATTCCGTATCCCGGGATAATCATCACCTCCTTGGCATTCAGCAACAGTTCTGCTGCCTCCGATCCATCAATGGCAATGATGTCCCCTGCATCTCCCTCAGGACCAGCAGCTGTCGCACCTCCGGATGTTCCAAAACCTCCGGCAATGACAGCGATGAACTTACGATTCATGGCACGGCACATTATATAACTCAGAATTGCACCGCTGCTTCCAACCAGGGCGCCAACCACGATGAGCAGATCATTGTTAAGCATAAAACCGGTTGCCGCTGCTGCCCATCCGGAATAGCTGTTGAGCATGGATACCACTACTGGCATATCGGCACCGCCTATCGCCATGACCATATGCACCCCGAAAGCTAAAGCAATAAGCGTCATCAGAATCAGTGGCATGGCACCACCTCCCACAGCCGATTGTCTGACAAATATTACTCCCAGCCATAACGCTCCGACTAGCAACCCCAGGTTGAGCCAGTGACGAGCCGGCAGCAGCAGTGGCTTACCGCTGATCCTGGCGCTCAGTTTAAGAAAAGCCACAATAGAACCCGAAAAAGTGAGACCGCCGATGAGTATTCCAAGATAGGTCTCCGAATTATGAATAGTATTATCGATACCGAAAAGGATGGTGGTATTGTCCATAAAGTTTGCAAAACCAACCAATACTGCAGCAAGACCAACGAGACTGTGCAGGATAGCAACCAGCTCCGGCATCTGGGTCATCTGAACTTTTTTTGCGAGGGTCAGACCTATGGCGCCGCCAATGACAATCCCTGTAAATAAGATAAAATAGTTGTTGGAGACAATACCGATAATAGTGGCCATAAGAGCCATTAACATGCCGAGCATGCCATAATAATTACCTCGTCTCGAAGTCTCCGGTCGGCTCAAACCACCCAGCGCCAGGATAAAAAGAATCGTGGCACCTATATAAGCTACGGTTACAATACCTTGTGACATATATCTCCTCCTACTTCCTGAACATGCTCAGCATGCGATGGGTGACCGCGAAGCCGCCAAAAATATTTATGCTGGTAATCAAAATAGAGATTCCTGCGAGAAACATGATCAGGAAACTTTCAGATGAAATCTGCAGGAGTGCACCAATAACTATAATACTGCTGATCGCATTGGTGACACTCATCAGTGGAGTATGAAGGGAGGGCGTCACATTCCAGACAACCATATAGCCGACAAAGCAAGACAACACAAAAACGGTGAGATGGGACATGAAAGCAGGAGGGGCAACGCTTCCCAGTCCCAGCAAGACAATACCACCAATGATAAATGGTAAAATGAGAGTTAAAGGACCTTGTTTTTTTTCGGCTGTTGGTTTTTTTATAGCTGGAGCAGGCTGCTTTTTAGGGGAAGCGGTAAGTTTTGGAGGAGGTGGCGGCCAGGTAATTTCACCTGCTTTAATGACAGTAGCGCCCCGAATTATCTCGTCTTCCATATTGATATTGATCATGCCATTTTTCTCAGGGGTTAAATCCGTCAGGAGATGGCGAAGATTAGTGGCGTAGAGCTGGCTGGACTGCGTAGCGAGGCGCGATGGCAGATCCGTATACCCTATTATAGTAACACCATGTTTGACCACGACATTATCCGCTTCGGTAAGCTTGCAGTTGCCGCCCATTTCAGCAGCAAGGTCGACTATTACACTGCCTTCTTTCATGGTTTTAACCATGTCTTCTGTTATGAGTTCGGGAGCGGGTCGGCCAGGGATCAGCGCCGTGGTAATAATGATATCAACTTCCCTTGCCTGGCGGGCGAAAAGGTCCATTTCTGCCTTGATGAATTCATCACTCATCACTTTTGCATAGCCGCCTTCGCCGGAGCCGTCTTCACTGGGGAAGTCGAGCATCAGGAACTCTCCATCCATGCTTTCAACCTGTTCCTTAACCTCGGGGCGAGTATCAAAGGCACGAACAATTGCTCCCATGCTCCTGGCTGCGCCAATTGCTGAAAGTCCTGCAACTCCGGCACCAATGACAAGCACTGTAGCCGGGGGAATCTTGCCAGCGGCAGTTACTTGACCGGTAAAAAACCGGCCAAAATGTTGCGCAGCCTCAACAACTGCTCGATATCCTGCAATATTTGCCATTGAGCTCAACGCATCCATTTTCTGGGCTCGTGAAATTCGTGGGATCGAATCCATTGCCAGAACAGAGATTTTTTTCTGAGCAAGTTTTTTTAGCAGGTCTTGATTTTGAGCTGGTTGAATAAAACTGATAAGTGTTTGCCCAGCTTCAAGTAATTCTGTTTCGTCTCTGGAGAGTTCCGGGTGATTTTCAGGAGGACGGATCTTGAGAATAATGTCGGAATCACGGTAGAGTTTCTGGGTATCTTTCTCCACCTCCACGCCAACTTCCTGATATGATTCATCGCTGAACTTTGCGGCAGACCCGGCAGTTGATTCAATGGTAATTTCAAAACCAAGTTTTTTCAGAAGTGCCGCCGCTTCGGGTGTTGTTGCAACACGTTTTTCACCTTTATGGATCTCTTTTGGAACTCCGATTCGCATGCTTTTTCTCCTCTTCGCATAGTAAAGCTTAAGAGCTGCTGGAATAAACTATTCAGGAAACTGTCAGAAATGCCACTGCAGGTTAGTATAATACTCATTTGCAGAAAAATAATATCTGACACAAAAAAAGATCGCAAAGTGTTTTGTGATAACACCATGCGTGAACTGTATAATCCAGTTAGTTATGGAAGGAAGTCAGAAAAGAATCGAATAGAGATAAGCCTGGGGGGAGAGGAGGACACCGCGTCAGTTTCTCTCTCAGGCCATTCCGCCCTTTTCCTTGAATTCACGGAGAGAACAGGGGTCCAGGAGAATTTTGCTCTCTTGCCTGATGGCGCGTAATACACCATTGTCCAGCAACTGGTAAACTACTTTTCGCCCTACTCCGAGATATCTGGCAGCCTCGGGGACAGTTACAAGATCAGGTAGTTCACGATAGGGTTGTATTTTTTCCATTTCATTCCTCAGTACAGGTTGCTTTGAAAGATACTCTTGTTACCGGTAAAACTATAAGCACTGTTCTGATATTTGAAGGCAATGAATGATTTTCAATAGGGGCTTACTCACAAATCTCTTCGCCAGGAAGCCCCTGAGTTAAGAAGTGTATAACTTCATAGGAGATTTTCAGATAACCCCATAAGGGGATACTGAAAAGTAATTAAGGCACCTGATCAAGGCAAATTAAATGGGATCAGGGGAATTTTATGGTGATTTTTTCGTCATCCCCCTCATGTTTGGATTTGATTTTCAGATCCATGCTGCTGTTGCGGAGTCCAAAAGCAAGAGTCGTCTCCGCTTTTCCACCTTCAAGATGTGACATTTCCCGAACAGCGTTAATTATTTTTTCCCCGATTGGACCACCGGGGGAGGGAAGTTCAGCCTTTCTGTACTCGGCGGTAACTTTCACGCCGTCACCTTTGGTGCTGGAAATGCTTATTTCTTTGGCATTATTGTTAATCCCATGCAAAACAGCCAGGGCGATCCATTTTAATGCTGCCTCATCGGTATCTACATCATTTTTTATTTTGGACATTTCTTTCAGCGGGTCATTGGTTGCAAAACAGTCACAGAGACCCTGGACCTTCTGATGCAGGCTTGTAGTATCTTTCATAATATTCTCCTTTGGATGAGCGTGTGGGCCTTTGCTGTCAGTGATTCGAATATTGATCAGATGCGTAGGCAGATAAACGCTTACTGATAGTAATAATCATAATTTAACCTGACACAAATTTTTCTCACACGCCGAACCCATTTAAAGAAGATATCAACCGCAGCCTCCTCCCGATCCTGTGCAAGTTCCATCAGCACAGGGACTTCGCCTTCCTTTTAAAGCTGAAGTCTTTTTGTTTTCATAAACCGTTCGCAGGCCTTCCTCAATAAAGCCCGCTGCCTCAACCGGTTTTACCCCAGCTTTGGAAAGAATATCAAAAGGGATCTGTCCGACGCCGCTTACCAGGACCGCGCGGCAATCGCCAAGGATTTTGGCTAATTGGTGCCAGCGCTTTATTCCGCCTCCGACAGCTGGACCCGAGCGTTCTTCTACCTTGCGAAATGAATTTTCTGCCTGTTCCCAAATCTGAAAAAATCGCGCTTCTCCAAGATGCTGATTGATAAGAATACCTTCTTCGGTTGCAACCGCCACATAAGGACGCATGGCAGCAGGCATTGGTTTGAGTGACGAACAGGCTGTCAGGCAACTTCTGAATTCTTCTGTGCGATCATCGTCGAGCAACCCAACTGCATCGGCACGACAGCGCGTACAGTGACGCATTTGCGGCAAATATTCTTCCGCCTTGGCCCGGAGTTGTTCCATCATCTCTTTATCCGGTTGAGCGATGTTTCCAAAGGGAGTGTTCACATTGGGAAACATGGCCATGCAGTTGAGTAAATCCACCCCAAGTTTTTGCATGGTTCGGGCCACATCTTCAATGTGATGGTCGTTGATTCCCGGGATGACGATACAGTTGACCTTTACAGTAATATCATGTTTCTTTAATTTTTTGATAGCAGCCAGTTGCCGGGACAGCAGGAGTTCTGCCGCCTGCCTTCCTCGGTAGATAACGTTGCCGTCTTTTATCCAGGAATAAATTTTTTGTCCGATTTCCGGATCGACGGCACAGACGGTGATTGTTACATGGGAGACTTCAATCTCTGCCAAAGCTTCGACGTAGGGGCCAATTGCGAGACCGTTGGATGAGACGCAGAGAAGAGTCTCCGGGTGATTTTTTCTGATGGTCCGCATGGTACCGATTGTTTCCGGGCCGTTGGCGAAAGGATCGCCAGGACCAGCGATGCCGGCAACGCTGATCCGCGGTTCCTTCTCAAGCACTCGCTGCATATACACACCTGCCTGCTCCGGAGACAGAACAGTGCTGGTGACACCGGGTCGCGATTCGTTCACGCAGTCATACTTACGGTCACAGAAATTGCATTTTATATTGCATTTGGGTGCCACAGGCAGATGCACCCTGCCGAATTTGCCTTTCGCATCCGCATTAAAGCAGGGATGGCTTCGAAAATCTTTTTTTTCTGTAATTTTCATAATGTATCCTTGCAGTGGAAAAATGAAACATAAAAAAATCTGGATGGCTAAGTAAAAACCTTCATATGTGAGGCGTGCTATTTCTATCATTTCGGCCTACTAGAGTACGTCGTAATGATAGAAATATTGCAACAACGAAGCAGATGAAGAGTTTTTACACATCACATATAGCTGTAGCCGACTGGGGAATCGCTTTGCTTTTTGTCTATGACTGTATTGGTAATAAGATCAAACAGGGCCTGTGCTCCATGATAGCCGAGATGCAGGATGCGCTGGCCACCGACGCGGTCATGGATGGGAAAGCCCACTCGAATCAAAGGCAGGTTTTCTTTCCTGGCAAAGGCGTAACCCTTGGAATGACCGATGACCAGGTCGACCTGGAGCTCTTTTGCCATGGTTTCAATATCGTAAAAATCGACATCTTCCTTGACTTCCGGAAGATCACAGTCCATGCCCTCAAGGGCTGCAGCAATGCTTGATGTAAACTTGCCGCTTTTACCACCCGAGGCGCAGAGTACGGTGTGAATGCCGATTTCGGCGAGAAATGAGGTGATGCCGACTACCAGATCCTCTTCTCCATATACTACGGCCCGTTTACCAAAAATATATTTGTGGCCATCCACCATACTGTCGATCAACCTGCCTCTGGCTGCGGTATGCCTTGCAGGAACTGCTTTTCCGCTGAGCTCGGACAATCGGTCAAAGAGTGCATCAGTTGCTCGAATGCCAATTGGCATGCCTGTCTGATAAAGTTTGGTGCCGAATTTTTGTTCCAGGATTTTTCCTCCGGTCTCAGCGGGCAGAGTTGAACCGAGTTCAATGGTCGCTCGAGCGCCGCCCATGTTCCTGATGGCCGAAAGTGGGGTACCACCTTCAGGAATGAGTGGATAATCGTTCTGCGCCTGGCCATCCAAGGTGTCCGAATAGTCAGGAAGAATTGTCGCATCAAGATCAAAGTCGATACATACCTCCCGGAGATATCTGATGTCTGCAGTTGAAATAAAGCCGCTTAACAGGTTAATCGTCTGATTCGGTTCTCCTTCAGTCGCCAGTTGTTCGACAACCGCCTTTACAGCGGCATTAAAGCCCTCCATATGGGTGCCTGCAAAACTTGGGGTCGAGACATGGACCACCAGTGGGGTATCGGCAGTCGCAATCTCTTTCTGGTATTCAGCAAGGATCATCGGCACGTTGTCTCCAATGGTCTCTGTCAGGCAAGTCGTCGCTACCCCGATAATTTTAGGGGCGTATTTGCTGGTGACATTGTTCAAACCAAGCTTTAGGTTTGGGCCACCGCCATAAATAGCCTGTTTTTCACCAAGTGAGGACGAAGCGATATCGATAGGTTCGTTGAAGTGACTGATGATATAGCGCCGCATATAGGTGGCGCATCCCTGGGAGCCATGCAGAAAGGGCACACAACTTTCTATGCCCCGGAAGGCAAGCGCTGCCCCGAGAGGTTTGCAAAGTTTACAGGCGTTGGTAGTTGCTGTGTAATTTGGCATTTTGCTCATGGCGGTTACTCCTTTACTCTTCGGGGGACAAACTTCCAGACGGGACTCATTACCGAACCATAAACCTCCCGGGCAAAATTGAGCATGCCCTGAAAGCCGGCCAGCATTTCTTTTCGCTCGTGATTGTGGTCACAGAAAGCTACGCCCAGTTTGTAGGCAATGGGACGCTCCTTGACTCCTCCGACGAAGAGATCAACATCTTTCTCTTTTAAAAAAGATGAGAGTTCGAGCGGGTTGGAATCGTCGACAATGATACAACCGTCGTCGGTTATCTCTTCGAGCTCGATATAATCCTCTTTAGTACCGGTCTGTGAGCCGACCATGACTACGTCCATTCCGATAAGCCGGAAGGCTTTAACCAGAGAAAAGGCCTTGAATGCGCCACCGACATAGATAGCTGCCTTTTTGCCGGTAAGGGCTTTTTTATATTTGGCCAGTTCGGGAAGCAGGGTGACGAGTTCTTCCTTTACCACCTGACGGGCTTTTTCCATCATCTCCGGCTCTTCAAAATGGCGGGCAACAGAGTAGAGTGCTTCGGCCATGTCCTCGATGCCAAAGTAGGAAACCCGTATGGAAGGAATACCATATCCCTCCTGCAGCATGTTGGCCAGATCCATAGTGGCTCCGGAACACTGGACCACATTGAGTGCCGCTCCGTGACATCGCTGAATGTCTGCAACTCGTCCGTCACCGGTAATATTGGCGACCACTTCAACACCGATACGCTGAAAATATTCCCGGATCAGCCAGATCTCGCCGGCCAGGTTAAAATCTCCTAGAATATTAATGGAATGTCTGGAAATATTGCTGATGTCGCCCATGCCGACCAGGCGGGCCATGGCGTTGCAGGCGGCTTCGTATCCAGCGCGTTTGTTCCCTTTTTTAAAACCTTCCGACTGAACCGGCAGCACCGGAATTCCTTTTTCTTCGGTTGCTTTCCTGCAGACTGCTTCCAGGTCGTCTCCGATGATGCCGACTATGCAGGTTGAATACACAAACGCGGCTTTCGGTTTATGCAGCTCAATCAGTTCATCGAGAGCCTTGGTCAGTTTTTTCTCGCCGCCAAAGATAACATCAAGCTCCTGCAGGTCAGTGGAAAATGAGAGCCGATGCAACTCGGGGCCTGACGACAATGCTCCACGTATATCCCAGGTATAGACAGCACATCCAATCGGACCATGGACCAGATGAAGGGCGTCAGCGATGGGGTAGAGCACCACCCTGGAGCCGCAAAAGACACAGGCTCGCTGGCTGACTGCGCCGGCAAGGCTGTCCTTATTGCAGTCAAGTTCAAAAGGGGCGGAACCCTTCCTGTGAATCTGTTTTGATCTATCTTTTAAAAGAGGTGCTGTGCTCATAGTTTGGCTTCCTTTCGTCAAAGTAGGTTGATCTTTTCCTACTTACCTTTGAGCAAGGGCTGTGCCAGATGAGTCTGTGTTATGTTTATTTCAAAAAATCAGATAATTAGGAGATACTGGCAGGGAGGGGCTAAGGTTGAATTCGAACAGGCTGTACCAAATGCTACAAAAATGAAGGATGACTGCTGCTTTTGTAGTTTTTGCCGGAACTGGTTGTTTACCCTGATGGCGGCAGGTCATTCTGCCCGATGAAGATTATGTGCGAGGATTTGAAGAGGCAATACGTTGCTTTATATAACCGGAACTGGGGATGATATTATTTTAACTCTCCTTTCTCACGTTCCAGTGCTGAACGAACCTTAGTTGCCAGTTCGATCATGGAAAAAGGTTTCTGAATAAAAAGCACTTTTTTATCAAGCATGCCTTGTTTGAAAATTACCTGTTCTGTGTATCCTGACATGAACAGGCATTTCATGTCAGGTTGTCTTGTCAGAAGTTCCTTTGCCAGACTGGTACCGTTCATCTCAGGCATGATCACATCCGTCAGCAGGAGATCGATTTTTTCGGTCATGTCTTCGGATAAGCTGATTGCCTCGGTTGGAGAGTTTGCATTCAGTACGTTGTAGCCCATCCTTGTAAGCATTTTTGAGGTTATTTCTTTGATCATCAATTCGTCTTCAACTACCAGGATGGTTTCCTTGCCGCCTATATCTGGGTATTCCAATTTTTTGGTTGTTTGCTCGGGTAGAACCTCATACCAGGGCAAATATATCTTTAATGTCGTTCCATGTCCTGGTTGACTATAGACATGAATAAACCCCTTATTTTGTTTGACGATTCCATACACAGTTGCCAGACCGAGTCCGGTCCCTGCACCGACGTCCTTGGTTGTGAAAAACGGTTCAAAAATGTGGCTAAGAGTTTCATTGTCCATGCCTTCCCCATTATCACTTACGGCAAGCATGACATACTTTCCGGGTGCAAAACCAGCATGGCTGGAGCAGTATTCCTGGTCAAAGGTGTTTCTTCCTGTCTCGATGGTTATCTTACCGATATCACCGATAGCGTCCCGTGCATTGACACAAAGGTTCGCCAGGATCTGATCAATCTGCACCGGATCGATCTGAACCTGGCATATGCCAGTTCGTGGCAACCACACCAGATCGATGTCCTCCCCTATGAGTCGCCGCAGCATCTTGAGCGTCAATTCCACAACTTCATTCAGGTCAATTACTCTGGGAACTACATTCTGTTTGCGTGCAAAGGTCAGTAGCTGGCGGGTAATCTCGGCGGAGCGATTAGCAGCCTTGCTGATTTCTTCCAGGTTATAAAAGAGTGGTTGGGTTGGATCCAATTCGTCCATTGCAAGCTCTGTATGGCCAAGTATCACTGCCAGCATATTGTTGAAATCGTGGGCCACCCCACCTGCCAATTGCCCTATCGATTCCATTTTTTTGGCCTGCTCGAGCTGTGCCTCGAGGTTGGCTTTTTCTTCCTCGGCTCTTTTTCTTTCCGTAATATCATGGGCTACACTGTTGACCATGAGTAATTGCCCCTTGTCGTCGTATATAAAATTGCATGTCCAGAGCAAATGTAATGTCTCTTTAGTGACTTGATGTATCTGCCGGTTTTCGAAAGAGCTTTGTTGAATATGGTTATTAACACAATCCTTAAACCATTTTTGGGTCTTTTCCCGGTCTGCCGGGTGAATAAAATCGAAAGCCGACTTTTTCAGGCAGTCCTGTGGTTCTACACCATAGATTCTTTCTGCGGTTCGGTTGATGTAGGTAAGACAACCATTTTCATCCGTTCTGGCAACGAGGCCACCAGTCTCTTCGACAATCGCTCTGTATTTTTCTTCACTGGCTTTAAGTGCCTCTGCAACCAGGTATTCCTCAGTTACATCCCGAAAGATCAACACCACTCCGCGGATTTTGCCTTCGAGATCACGAATAGGGGAGGCTGAATCGGCTATTTGATAGCGAGTTCCATTTTTTGAGATAAGCAAGGAATGGTTTGCCAGACCTACTATTTTGCCGGTGGCCAAGACTCTCTTGACTGGATTAGATGCAGGTTGCAATGTGTGGCTGTTAATGATTTGGAATATGTCGGTGAGGTTTTTGCCTGTAGCGTCTGTCAATTTCCAGCCGGTCAGGTTCTCGGCCACCGGGTTCATATTGCTTACATTACCATGGATATCTGTCGATATAACAGCATCGCCTATGGATTGGAGAGTGATACGCAGGTCTTCTTCCTTCTCCTGTAATTCACTGGTTCGTTTGGCTACCCTTTGTTCCAATTCCTCCATCAAGGTCTGATTCAGTTGCCTTTGCGACTTCTCCTCAAATAGGACAGCGAGCATATTATTGAAATTAATAAGAAATGGAACATAGGGCTCAAAAGCGACCTCTTCTGTAATTTCAAAAATTAACTCTGCATAAATTCTATTTTTATACTTAACTGGTAAAATTCGCAACTTGCCGGCAGGCGAAACATACTCATCTGAAGAAACGGGAGTAGCTTCAGAGAAGAGCCGGTACCTTAAATTCTTTACTCCTGTGATGTCCTTTAGCCCCTGACAAATAAATTTCAACATTGAAGTCTGATCAGGCAACAGAGTAACCATGCTTTGCAATATATTTATACGACCCAGAACTTCAACGGATAGATTTGTGCCGAGGCTCATTACGTCATGCCCCCTTATGGGAGGGTAGAAATGCTTCAGGTTCGATAAAAAATGGATTGTTGATTATCATGCCGTTGACCAGCATTTTCGGATGAACCTTAATTATGTCCATTATGGTTGCGCCATCAAACAATTTGGCATTATACTGACAAACTGTGGTAACGGGACGGTCTCTCAGTAAAATGCTCACCCTGGATTCGTATTCGAGTAGCCGCTCTCCACCAGGAATCGTCTGGATTTCCGAACTCATCTCGCCGATGACCCTGGAGAAGCTGAAACCAAGCTGCTGTGCTTCATCATAAAAAGCAGCAAGTGTATTGAGCATGCGGTCCGGATCAAATACCCCATCCTGAAAGTAAACTTCACTTGCTCCAGAAAGAGATATAGCTTTCTGCGCTTTACATTCGTCGTAGGATAGGTTGTTTTCAGCCAGATAATTCCTGACGGTTTCTTCGGTGAGTTTTTCAGAAAAACAGGCAGTACGTTCGTTCGTCTGGAGACCTGCAAGCATAAACTTCAGCAAAGAATCAACACGATCTTCTTCTGTAGAAAAAACAAGGCAAATATGGGTCCCAGCCGGAACTTTCTCTTGGGTAAAGCCAAGTGATACATTTATGTCATTGTGGTGCATAGAGACCTCAATTTTTTTATGTGGCAGGATGATTGTGTAAATATACACTATAAGAATGATTTAGTGCCCTACTTTAGAAAGCCCGCTTCAAAAAGAAGAAATCGATTTAAATTTAATTTTTACGATCCAGTTAAGAAAATAGATATTTATCTTAGCGCGAATCGAACTCATGACTATGGTTTCGGCGAGTATATTAAACAATTTTGACTAAATACCAGGAGGTGTATGATGCCGAAGGCAATCAAGATCCACAAAACCGGTGGACCGGATGTTTTATCATGGGAAGAGCATGATCCGGGTATACCGGGCCCAGATGAGGTAAGAATAATTCACGAGGCGATCGGTCTCAACTTTATCGATGTGTATCACAGAACCGGTTTATACCCTTTACCTGCCCTTCCTGCAATTCTGGGACTTGAGGGGGCGGGTAGAGTAGACATGGTTGGGGATGGTGGTACTGAGCTTGTCAAAGGAGACAGGGTCGCCTATGCCGGCGTTCCCCCCGGAGCGTACTCCGAGATACGATGCATTCCGGCACACAGACTGGTCAAACTTCCCGAGGCGATCTCCACCCATGATGCAGCAGGTATGATGCTTCAGGGAATGACCGCACGATATTTACTGAAAGGCTGTTTTAATGTGCAGAAAGGAAGCACCATCCTTATCCATGCGGCTTCCGGAGGTGTTGGCTCTATATTGTGTCAGTGGGCTAACCATATCGGGGCCATAACAATCGGAACTGTCGGCAGCAAAGAAAAAGCCGAAATGGCCAGGAAAAATGGCTGTACCTATACTGTGTTGTACCAGGAGGAGGATTTTGTAACCTCAGTAAAGGAAATCACCAAAGGGCAGGGAGTCGATGTTGTGTACGATTCGGTCGGGCAAGCTACCTTCTTGAAATCTCTGGACTGTCTGAGGCCTATGGGCACGCTGGTATCCTTTGGTCAATCTTCCGGGCCCGTTGAACCTTTTAATATAGGCCTGCTGGGGGCAAAAGGATCACTTTTCCTGACCAGGCCAAGCCTGATGCAATATACGGCAAAAAGAGAAGACCTTCTCGCTCATGCTGAGGACCTTTTTGAGGTGGTTGTTTCCGGGGCTGTCAGAATAAACATTATGCAGGAGTATGCTTTAAAAGATGCAGCGCAAGCGCACAGGGATCTTGAAGAGAGAAAAACAAAGGGGAGCACGATCCTTCTGCCGTGATTGGAATAGCTGGCAAACTGTATTGTTCCCATCGCTTTATTCAAATGGAAACAAATACAGTTTATTTTAAGAGGCTCGGCTGGTTAAAAATGTATGGTTAGTACCGCGGAGCAATGGACACCGGCAGTGGTTTGGAAGAAGCCAGGTCCTGGATTATTGTTGACTCGCCTAAAGGCTTGGCTAAGCCTTTGTTGGGAGTTACCTCTGCCAGAGCCAGAGCAGCCGGGTTTTTTTCAAAAAAAGTCCTTGGCTCAATAGTCAGGCCGATTACAAAACGCCTTTTCTCTCTTTTCATCGAGCTGTATATATAGCGACCGATTATGGGTGCCGCGAGTCGAGGCTGTAAGCCCAATGTCATATAGATATCCTGCAGGAGATCGGCGAGTTGCTGATGCAAATCTTTGTCATGCCGATACCACTTTTTCATGGCCCAGACGGCACCCGCATACATGGTGCGCAGTGGCTTGACATCGTTTAAGTAGCGATTTCTTATCCGCCTGTCAGGATGGGCATGATAGCGCTGCCAGCCCTTGAGGATCGTCCCGATCAGTCGGGACAGACTGGGGCCGTTTACTTTGAAGTCCTTTTCGAAGGCTGTAATCAGTAACTGTTCTTCCTCACCTGTCGGAATATGGGGGTGACGGTGGTTGAAACGGAACTGGCCATGGCTGTCGGAAATCTTAAATTCATCCGGTGGCAACAGGGTTCCCTTTTCTTTTAACTCTTGGTAGAGGGGAGTTCCCTGATTGGCAGTATAAAGCATGAACTGGTGGAAATCCGTGGAATGAGAGACGGCATAATCGATGACCTGATCGATGTTTTCCGGAGTATGTTCCTCCAGGCCGATGATAGATGAGCCGAGCACACGAATACCGTGGCTCTGCAGCTCCTGGATAAGGGATTTCGTCTCGACGCCTGCAAGTTTTGAATATTGACTTTCTTTACCCTCCAACCCCATCCAAACCCAGGATATACCAAGTTCCACAAGTTGTTCTATCCGGTAGGAGCGCAGTACTTTTGCCGAACTGAAGACATAGAGGGCCCAGCTCTTCTTGTGGTGCTTCATCAGTTCGAGCAGGCTCAATGCCCGTTTCCGATGGAGCAGGAAGTTTTCGTCGAGGATAAAAAAGGATGTTACCTTGAGTTTTTTTTCAAGGTCAGCCAGGACGCCATAGAGATCTGCCCCACTTTCATAAAAATTTTTGAATTTGCCCTTGCCCCCAAAAAGGGCGGAAGTTGAGCAAAAATTACAACCCATGGGGCAGCCAACCGAGGGTACCACGACAGCAGCAGTGTCCCCTGGATTTTCTGAGAGAGTGTGCCCCAGAATCCTTGTGCCAAAGGCCGAAGCTACGGCCGGATGCTTGATTGGTATTGTCATGTCCTGGCCCAGATATTGACGGAACCATTCTATACCGTCTCCCCGTACGATGTAATCGGCATCGATTATTTCATCGATTTCCTCCATATTGCTGACGTGTCCGCCGACCACTATAGTTGCATGCGGCTTATATCTGCGGATTAATTCGCACATCTTCTTAACCTTGTTATAATTGGGGATGATGGAACTGATACCAATTATATTGTAGTGGTTGGTGCGGATTGTCTCAATAAATCGCTCCAGACCCGGAAAGTCCAGAAGAGTGCAGGGTGCTTCAATGTTTTCCTTGATCATCAATAAGCCAAATGAGCGGTGAAACATCCTCAGGGAGAAAACCCCCTGTACGCGCGTAACTTGATTATGGTACAATTCCATCGGATTAATTGCGCTGCTGCCGTATTCGTCATCTTGCGCATAGGGACCAAAAACACTGGTCAATAAAACCCGTGCCCTTGTGCCGAGATGATGGACGGGGTGATTCTCTTTCATTAATTTACCTCGATCTGAGATTGGATCAGAAAAATGATTTTTAGCATTGTAGGTCTTTAATTTGATTGTAGATAGTCAAGAGAGACAAATGACAATTCTTTTACAAAACAACAGGAAGCAATGAAGCGTTCCATCTGGTTTCTTCATCCTGTCGCTATCTTTGTTTTTTCCATCATTGCCCTGGGCCTTTCTCTGTTTTTGTATATCTACTGGTATGTAGAGGTCAGCACCGGCCTCAAAGCGGTCATTGAGAAAACTAATCTTGACCCGGAACAATTCGTGGCCTGGCAGACCTGGGTGGTGATCATGGTCCTGTCGATTCTGGTGGGGATTATTCTGGTAGGCATTTTCATGATTTTTGCCTACCAGAGAAAGACCCTGTCTCTCTATCGTTCACAGTATAATTTTATCAACAGCTTTACCCATGAACTGAAGACTCCGACCACCTCGCTTCGGCTCTATCTCGAGACCTTTCTCAGGCATGAACTTCCCCGGGACAAGCAATTGAAATATCTAGAGTATATGTTGGCGGATGTGGAAAGGCTCTCTGATAACATCAATGGTATCCTTGATTTGGCCCGGATCGAAGCTAAGATTTTCGGTGGGGAGTTTGTCGTGGTTGATGTAGTTGAGGAGGTGGAAGATTTTTGTCGAAAGAATGAGCAATTATTTCGCGGGGGTGACCTTATCATTAATGAGCAGCAGAGAAGGCGCTATTATTGTTCCATAAATCGCGGGCTCTTTCAGATGTTGCTGATGAACCTGTTGTCCAATGCGATCAGACACAATGAAAATGACCGTCCACGGATTACGATTTCTTTCAGCCAGTCGGAAAAAAATGTACAGATTTGTTTTGTTGATAATGGGATAGGATTTGAAAAGTCTCAAGTGAAAAAGATCTTTCAGAAATTTTTTCAGATAGAACGTGCAGGGCTTCGTTATGCAGGGGGAACCGGACTGGGCTTATACATGGTCGAGCAGGTCGTAAGGTTTCACAAAGGCAGGATTACAGCCCAGAGCGATGGGTTAGGAAAAGGCGCGAAATTCACTCTTTCTTTACCGAGAGAAGAACCAAGTATTTTTGGAACAGAAGGAACAGAAGGAAAAAATGATGAAAGCGAATGAAAGAGTCAGGAAGCGAATCTTGATCATTGAAGATGATCTCCATATCGCCGAAGGAATTGAATTGAACCTGAGCTTGCAGGGATATGAGGTGAAGATTGCGCTGAATGGTCTTATTGGTTTGGAACTCTGGAAGCAGTGGTGTCCTCATTTGATCGTCCTTGACCTGATGTTACCTGGCCTTGATGGAATGCATATTTTGAAAACCATCCGTCTGGAGGACGAACGGCTTCCTATTCTTATCCTCTCGGCCAAAGTGGAACCATCCTCCAAAGTAAATAGTTTTCTCGATGGGGTGGATGATTACATGACAAAACCTTTCAGTCTCGAAGAATTTCTGCTGAGAGTCAAACGTTTGTTTACCCGTGATCAGTGGCAGCGGGAACAGGGTGGCTCTCATATTACTAATTCGAGTGAACAGAGACCATACCGGTTTGGAGCGAACGCTATCGATTTCTCCAGCGGTCAGGCCGAGTGCTACGCCGGAACCATTCAACTGACGGAGCAGGAACTCAAATTACTGAAACTGTTTATTGTTAACAAAGGTAAGCCTCTGTCGCGGAGCAAATTACTGGAAATCGGCTGGGGATACAGCAAGGAAACATCGACCCGCACTGTAGATAACTATATTGTTCGTCTTCGTCGCTACTTTGAAGAGCAGCCCAAAAAACCCAAATATTTTAAAAGCAGACGTTCTCTGGGGTATGTGTTTGACCATGAATAAATTTAATTTTTATGACAATGACACTGTCCGGGAAGGTACTTTCCCGCAATGCATCGAAAATAATACGGAGGATCTCTATCGACGGCTTGCCGCTTTGGCAGGGATTGAGTCCTTCCACCGCACCCTGTTCATCAGTGACGATAACTGCATCACCAATGGCCTGGTAATTAATACATGGAGCCTCCTGCAAAAGTAACCACCTTTTGCAAGAGGCTCTATGTATAATTAATGAGTCCAGCGAGACTGGTGAGTTTCCCGTCTCTACTTCTTCTTACGCAGGACCGGCATATATTCATCACGCATTTTACGTTTGAGCATCTTGCCGGCGACATTGGAGGGGAAAGCATTCATTGGTACGACATCATGAATTCTTTGAAATTTCGCATGAACATTACTGTTGGTCCACTTAAGCAGCTGCTCGGGTGTAACCTCAGCATCTGGATGGAAGATAACAGCCGCTACAGGGACTTCTCCCCACTTCTCGTCAGGCACGCCGATTATTGCAACGTCGCGCACATCTGGGTGCTGGATCACCACCTCTTCGATGTCCTTGGGATAGATATTTACCCCACCGGAGATGATCATGTCTTTGATGCGGTCCACCAGGAACAGGAAGCCATCCTCATCAACATATCCAGCATCCCCGGTATACAGCCAGCCATCGACAATCGCCTTTTTGGTCAAGTCGGGTTGTTTGTAATAGCCAAGCATCATCATGGGGCTTTTACCGCAAATCTCGCCGATTTCTCCCGGTGCGCATTCGTTTCCATACACATCCATAATACGTAGCTCCATAAAGGGAGCTGGAACACCGACCGAGCCAACCTTACGAATAGCATCATGTTTATCAAGCACAGTCATAAATCCTTCCGTCAACCCGTACAATTCGTAAAAACGACCTGGCAAGGTTTTGTTCAGTCGATGTTTGTACTCCAGCAGCAGGGGCGCACCCACATTATGAATCATCTCCAGAGAAGCGAGTTTTGCCGGGTCGAAAGCGGGACTGTTCAAGATGGCTATAATCTGCGCCGGCACCATGACAACATGAGTCACCTTCTCCCTCTCAATGTCAGTGATGACATCCTCTGCGTTGAAACTCTTATGGAGAATGTATTTTGCCCCTAAAAACATCCACGGCATCAGATCTAACATGGCACCGTTAAAGACGATAGCTCCTGCATGTAACACAACACTCTCGGGCGTCATCCGCCAGGAAGATGAAAAAATGGTGCAATACATGGCCCGCACATAATGAGTATGGATGATACCTTTGGGTGCTCCGGTGGTGCCGCTGGAATACATGATATTGTACATGTCGTGGTCGTCGATAGGTACTTCGGGAGGATTCTCTTCGCTTGCCGGACCGACAAATTCCCTATAGTCGCAGAACTGGTTGGATTGATTATCCATGCCCACCAGAATATAACGATCATCGGCAATGGCGGGTATCTTTCCTCGAAGAGCTTGCAGCACTCCGCCAAAGGAGGCATCGGCAATTACTAAAGCCGTATCCGAGTTTTTAAGCAAGGTGAGCAGACCGCTTTCATTGAGCATAGTGCTACTGGGCACGATAACCAGACCTGTCTTCGCAGCCGCCCAGTATGCGGCCATCATTTGCGTGCAGTTCGGCAATATGGTCGCGAACTTGTCGCCCTTAACCAGGCCGCTCGCGAGTAGCGCATTTGCGAGCTTGTTCACATAGGCATTAAAGGTCTTAAAGGTATACCGTTCCTCGCCGCAGACGAAACACGGGTGATTGGGACGATAACGAGCATAATGAGGTAACAGGCTGCCGATATTCATCACTTTCTCCTTTTCATAGACGACTGATCAACAACAAAACCTGCAACTTATGAGTCGCGACTGCTCAGTATTATACTAAAATCTTTGTAAAATCCAGTCTTCTTTCCTATCAAATTCTTAAGCTTCAATAAGCACCAATAGGGAGCCAACTTTTTATCCGGATAATCTTGGCATAACTGAGGCTTTCTAACCTATATTTACCTTTTCTTATTTAAAATTAGGAGGTACATTAATGCAAAAGGGTGCATTCCGTTGTTAGTCAAGTGGAAGGTCAGGAGGGGATCTTATGGAAAGCAAGCAAAAATATGTTCAGGCCGTGAAGAACGTACTGATCAATGAATCTTCTTTTCCAACCGTGGAATTTGTTCGTTTCTTTGCGGAGCGGGTAAGCTCTTCGCACTTAACTGAAGAAGTCATCGATGAGTTCACACCAATAGTTAAAGAAGCTTTTCGCCAATTCATTGGGGATCAGATCACCAAATCATTTTCGAATAATCAGAGCAAAGGATATGAAAAATTCCAAGGAGACTTCAAGCAAGTAGTCAGTGATGAGGAGTTTGAGGGCTTCTTTGTGGTCAACGTAGCTTGAGTGCCGTTTTTCTCAATCCTGAATCCCTCATTTTCTGGATATGACCGAATCGAGCCTATCCTCCTTTCCCGGTTTCGATAAAGGTGAAGAGCCTGGTGTTGACAAGACACGACTTCCAATGGTGATCACAATTGCGACAACGATCAAAATTGTTGCAAATGAGAACGTGACCCGCATTCCGGTGGCAACTGCCTCATGATGCGCTGTGGTGATGTTGCTTGTCGCTGATGCAAACGCGAACACAGCGCCCATAAGAGAAGCACCCGTGATGCGGCCTAGATTTCGCGACAGGTTGAGCATACCGGAAATTACTCCTCGCTGATTCGGGTTGATATCTGTCATAACGGCGGTGTTGTTAGCAGTCTGGAACAGGGAATAACCGCCAGTGATTACAGCTATCGAAACGATGTAGCCGAAAATGCCTAAGCTTGCCGGCATCATAGATAAAATTGAGGAACCGGCCGCCATTCCGACAAGCCCAATAATGGTCATACGGTGTGCGCCGAAACGATCCGAAAAATACCCGGCTGGCGTGGCACTTAGAGCGGCGACAAGTGGACCGACAGATAAGACGAATCCAGCCGTAGCTGCGTCGAGGCCAAGTGCAAATGAAAGATAGAAAGGGCCAACTACCAATGTTGTTGTTACCACCGTCGCGACGAGCGAGCTCGTAGTGAGACTCGTACTCAACATTGGATCTCGGAACATAGCCAAGCGGATCAAAGGCGATACTCCTCTTGCCTCGGCACGTACGAAGAGGCCGACCCCGAAGGCGGAAACCAACAGCAGAGCTATGTTGAGCAAACCGAAACTACCCCGCCCAATCGTCACGCCAAGCGCATAAGCCGCAAGCGTCAGTGCAAGCAGCAGTGTTCCCACATTGTCGAATCCAGCCCGATCAAACTTTTGCTCACGGCGATCAACGGGCAGGGAGTGATGCGCGAGAAAAAAAGTCAGAATGCCCAGTGGCACGTTGATGAGGAAGATTGCGCGCCAACCGAAACCTGCGAGGAGAACGCCGCCAAGCGATGGACCGAGCGCGGTGCCTATCGCAGACATCGTCCCAAGGAGCCCCATGGCGCTACCGGTCTTTTCCTTCGGAACCGTCTCGCCGACGATTGCCATGGTGAGGGCCATCATAATTGCCCCACCGACCCCCTGCACCGCCCGGGCAGCAATCAGCAGCCAAAGAGTGGGAGCGACACCGCACAATACCGAGGCCACCGTGAACAAGATGATTCCGGCCAGCAGCATCCTGCGGCGGCCGATCATGTCACCCAGCCGTCCGACGCTGACGATCAGGGTAGTGATGACAAGGAGATAAGCGATTACAACCCACTGGGCTTCCTGGAAAGATGCGGTGAATGCCTGAACCAATGTTGGCAAAGCAACATTGGCGATGCTGGTGTCGAGTGAGGAGAGTAACATGGATAGTGAAAGGCTGATGAGGGCCCATTGAGCCGAAGATGTCCGTTCCATATTTCCAGCTACTGCCACATCTTGTTGTGTACCTGCTGTTTTCATCATGACCTCCGTTTTCTGTTGAACTTTTATTTTCAGCGACGCCCGAAACCGGGTTTTCTGAAACAAAGTATAGTCTCTAGTTTGACACGGCGGAATACGCACGCTGTGCACCTTATTCATGCGTTTGACGCCACCTGTTGGATTGTGCTATACTTGATACATGTCAACACCTGATCTCAACTTGCTCGTTACCCTTGATGTGTTGCTTGCGGAAGGCAGTGTAGCGCGCGCGGCAATAAGATTGCAGCTTAGCCCGTCGGCGATGAGCAGGGCGCTGGCGCGATTGCGTGAGGCAACAGGCGATCCGCTTTTGGTTAGGGCCGGACGCGGTCTTGTTCCCACACCGCGCGCACTTGAACTCCGCAACCAAGTCAGTCAGCTCGTGCAGGGCGCAAAAGAGGTTCTACGCCCTGCTGAGAAGCTTAATCTTAAACAGCTCGACCGAACGTTCACGCTACGGACCAGTGAAGGTTTTGTGGAAAATTTCGGAGCGGACCTTATTGCTCGCATCGGCAAGGAAGCTCCCAGCGTACGACTGCGCTTCGTGCAAAAACCAAACAAAGACAGCACGCCACTTCGCGACGGGACCGTCGATCTGGAAACTGGCGTTGTAGAGAAGACAACAAGTCCGGAGGTGCGTGCGCAGGCACTGTTCCGAGATCGATATATTGGCGTCGTGCGAATAGGGCACCCGCTGACTCGGGGCGAGATAACTCCCGCCCGTTTTGCCGCCGGTAGACACATCTGCGTCTCGCGGCGCGATCTCGACAAGGAACCGATAGATGAAGCCTTGGAGCCGTTTGGGGTGGAACGGGAAATCGTCGTTACGATTGTCGGAGGCTTCTCAACCGCCCTGGCTCTAGCTCGAAACTCCGATTTGATAGCCAGTGTTCCCGAACGCCATACCGGAAATCTGCGCGCCGGAATGCATAGTTTTACCCTTCCGGTCTTCACACCGGAGTTCACGGTTTCAATGCTCTGGCACCCGAGGCTGGATGCTGATCTGGGGCATCGCTGGCTACGCGAGTGCGTTCGGGACGGATGCGCCTGAATCTCATCAAAAACTCGTAACACGGAAAATCTGACAAAGACTGAGGTAATTAGACAATAGTGCGGGACACGAACTCCTCTTTAAGCCGAGGTGGGCAATGGGGCCAGCCGCCGAAAGAGGTTAGACCCAGGCGCAGGAACGGCGGCTGCACATCGCTTGGTCCATTGGGGTAAAAGGAAAATACATCAGTCGAAGATAAAGTACCGTGGCAAAACCATTACGTTCAATAGCATCGTCAAAGCGTTTTAACTTATCGCCGATAAGTGAAGCAGCAAAGTCCCGCCCCAGATATCGGCCGATAAGAAAGGCCAGGCCGGCACCAATCATAGCTCCTGTCCAAACGTAAAGAAAACCCCAATAAGGGCCGAAAATGGCAGCTCCCATCGCTGTCAGGAGTGTGCCGGGGAGGCCGCCGCAATGAACATGACCAACAGAGCCATCTTAACCAGCGCACTGCCATTGTTGTCTTTGCCTTGTTTAACCAGCTCCTGTTGATTCATATTTATGAATTAACCTCCTATACATCCTTTCTTGTTTCGACGTAATGCGCCGCCGCCAAGGCCGCGGTGCATCCGTCTGCTGCGGCAAGCACAATCTGGTTGGCATACTTTTGCCGAAGGTCCCCCACGGCAAAAATACCTGGGATAGTCGTCTCACATTTTTCATCTGTAATAACATACCCGCTGGTGTTCATTTTTATTCCGGCCGGAACCAGCTGGTTGTTCGGGGAAAAGCCAACAAAAATAAATACTCCTTCGGTATCTAAGTCCCGATTCACGCCGGTCTTCGTATCCTTTAATGAAATACCTTTCACACCGCTGGTGTCAGAATTAATTTTCGTGACCACTGCATTATAAATTATTTCGATCAGCGGTTCGGCGAATACGCGCTGCTGAAGGATGCGACTGCCGCGGAACTCATCACGTCGATGGATCAGGTAGACCTTCTTGGTGATTTTCGCCAGATAAAGAGCGTCTTCCAAAGCGGTATCGCCACCGCCGACGACGGCGACAGTCAAGCCCCGAAAAAAGAAGCCGTCGCAGGTCGCACAATAGGAGACTCCCTTGCCGAAATTCTCAAGCTCGCCGGGGGTGTTTAACTTTTTGGCGGTGCCCCCTGCCGCCAGAATGACCGCATGGGCCTGCAAAACAGTGCCGTCGGCAAGACGTACCGAATGATAGTTAATTCCGGGTTCCGTTGCGCTGACTTCCTTTTCAAGAATATCGAGGTCATATGATTTGGCGTGCTGCAGAAATTTTTCACACAGTTCAAAGCCGCCAATGTTCATAATACCAGGGTAATTCTCAACCTCCTTGGTTATAGCCACTTGTCCTCCAAAAACTCCGCGTTCGATAAGCACAGTTTTCAGGGCGGCACGCATGGCATACATCCCTGCAGTCAAGCCGGCAGGTCCACCACCAACGATTATCAGGTCATATATTTCATTTTTGGGCATTATATTCTCCTTGATACTTTATTTGCTGTGCCTGAAAAAACGCATCAGGTTTTTTTTAAAAGACGATCGAAAAAGCCTTTCTTCTCAGGTTCCGGCAAACCAAGCTGGCGGCAGACGCACACCTCTAAATCGTGGTCGGACACATCGGTTCCTTCCACGACTATCTCATCGCCGACCATTACCGCAGGAGCTACCGGCAGATCGAGTTCAAAATATTCATCGGTTTCGTATTCAGCTTTAGGTTTTGTTGTGATTTCGATTTCAATCGGATATTTTTTGCCCAACCTGGGCATAATCTGGTGGAAATGTTTTCAGGGTTTGCCATTTGGTTCATTCAAGAAGAAGCGGACTTTCAGCATGATTGACTCCTAAGTATTATTTGTGTTGTTTTTGAGCGGAGGATTCCAGATTTTGCATATGCAAAAGAAACTGATCGGCCGGCAGATAATCGACGAGGCGTAAATCAGTCCGTTCCTGTCCGTCAGCATCGAGAAAAACTATGGTCGGCACTCCTTTAACCTTATATTCCTGCAGTAATTCTTCATGATATGCATTGCCGCCCTTGGTAACATCAACCTTTACCATGACAAAGTTTTTTTCCGCCAGACGAACCAGATCCGGTTGATGAAAAGTCACTTCTTCAAATTCCCTGCAGGGTGTGCACCAGTCGGCATAGAAATCGATGATCACCGGTTTGCCCTCGGCTTTGGCTTCCTGCAGAGTTTGCAGAGAGTAGGTGGGCCAGGAAATCCCCGGTCCCTGCATGGCCCAGGATGCAGCCCAGAAAGTTGCCAACACGAGACAGACTGTGCCGGTGAAGGTTTTCAGCCATGGAAAAGCCCAGTTGTTCGCCTCGTTCTTATCGATCCAGCCCAGGTGCAGACCGGCAGCCAGGGCCACGGCAACCGGCAGGGCGATCTTCAGGATATCGGGCAGAACCGGTCGAATAAAGTGGACAGCCATGCCCACCAGAACCCAGCCCATGAGCTTGCGCACCCAAAGCATCCATCCTCCGGCCCGGGGGAGCCTTTGCAGCTGACCGGAAAACAGCGCCAGTACAAAAAGCGGCAGACCAAGTCCCAGGCTGAGGACGAAGAAAATTAAAAAACCGAACCAGGGATTACCCATAGCGGCAACCCAGGTAAGCAGACCAAGAACAAAGGGGCCGATACATGGGGCGGCGACAATCCCTAAGGTGAGCCCCATAAACAGGCTGCCGAAGTAGCCGGTGTAGGATCTCCCGGCCATCTGACTTACACCGCCCGGCAAACGCAGTTCCCAGAAGCCGAAGAGGCTGGTGGCAAAGAGGATCAGTACACCGGCGACAAGGCCAAGGACGATCGGACTTTGCAGCAGCGAACCCATCAGACCGCCGGTAAGTGCGGCGACAACCCCCAGAGTTGAATTGGTCAAGGCGAGGCCCATCAGATAACAGAGGCCATGCAGGACCAACTTGAACTGACCGGGTTTGCCTTGCGTCGCCCGACCACCGAAAAACGAGACGGTGATGGGAATCATCGGATACACGCACGGGGTCAGATTCAAGGCAAGACCTCCGGCGAAGATGCCGAGTAAGGTCCATACCATGCCCCATCCTTTAAACGATTCTCCGTCCGGCGTCCCGGTCGCAGGCGCTTCTGCGGTCGTTGTTAGACCGGCAGGGGAGCTGTTAATGGGCAACACCTGTTCCTGCCATTTGGGAAAACCATAGGGATCGCGGTAAACATTTGTATAACCAAGAGAAACGGCCACCCGGGCCGCTGAGTCACTGCGGACTCATGTCAAGCCTGCTCAGTAAAAAACGAGCAGGCGATCCCGGTCAGGCCCCAGAAATTCCTCCAGTTCGTCAGCCTTGGTCCAGCGTGCCCACCACGTCGGTTCCATGGAAAAATTGACTGCGCTTTCAATATGACCAGTGCGGTATTCCCACTCCTGCCGAGTGTCTATTATCAGGACACCGTCAGGGTCGGTGCGATATTTTACAGCGAGTTCTTCAGTTGATATAAGCTGGTACTTACCGACTTTTGCTTCGGTAAGTACATCATCCCAGGTGGCCTGTTTTGGTGTAGCGCGGCTTTGTCCGTACCATACAAAGGCGACGGTGAGCGCCATGGCCGCAAGTGCAAAGAAAAGTGATGTTGATTTTTGCATGAGCTGAGTACTCCTGTAACTATTTATCAGATTTAAGTTTCTGACCATCTCCCCACATAGGTCCAATACCAAAGCGTTCGAACCACCATTCTTCGGATGATTGATGTCTTTTTACTGATTTTTTGCTGAAAGAATATTGATATTGCTGACAGATCAAGAATAAGTCTTGCCGCTGTTATCTTTTTTATACGAATCAATCATGTATCATTGAGTCTTTTGAGACTTTTCAAGTTTTGATTTGAGGAAAGTTGCCCCTCTGATGGAAAGGCCTAGTTTGTCAGCCAATTCTTTATCACTTATCGGGCCGTGTTTTTTGAGAAGAACCAGCACTTCTGCCTCCAATTCTTCCAGCCAATCCTCGAAGAGGATGAGCAGATCAGGATCGGTAATAGCCATCAGTTGTTTGGACTGGGCAACCTTATCTACAAGACTTTGGCACATTTGTTCAGGGTCGACACCTTCGCCCATACATTCGGCCAGTCAGAGATGGACCATGCTGGAGACCTTGTCTTGCCCGGATTCCCCCAGGAGATTCATGATGAACTGATTTCGCCCTTCCTCGCCGAGCAACGGCAGCAGCTGTTTCAAGGCAGCCGCTGTCTGGGTTGCAGCATCTTCCGGATCCATAGCGTTAAGTATTTTTGCAATTTTGTTCATGGGAAACCAATATCCTCCTGCAGTTTTAAAATGTTGTCCGTGCCGCCAGCAGATCCTTGGCTATCGAACTCAGATTGTCGATTGCTCGAAGAATGCGGGGATTGGACACTTCGTAGTATATAAAAGGTCCGCTGCGTTCTATTTTTACCAGTAAGGACCTTTTCAATTCTTTCAGATGATGAGAAACAAGCGGTTGAGAAAGACCCAGTTCTTCGACTATACTTCCTACCGCCTTCTTCCCTCGGCTAATGCAGAGGAGAATTTTTAATCGGTTTTCATCGGACAGGCTTTTGGCCAGGAAAGCGACCGCCTGGAATTCATCATCAGTAAGTACTAATTCTTCATCCGACATATTTAGGATTCTTTTTTCTAATGATTCATGCATGCATGTTCTCCTGCACGTACTCCGGCAACGTCTGATTTTGCAGTGAAATCGACATATCAGCGACCATTACCGCATGGCGTTTAAATAATTTTCCAAATCTGTTTCAGAAATCGCTACGTCCAACGGAACCAGCTTATCGTTAACAAAAAGGTTGGTTGAACTTCTCAGTTTATATGGAACGGCCTCCATGGAATCAGTTCTGTAAATTTCCAGGGCCAGCTTATCTTGATACATTTCCTTCATTTTTTCGGCTACAACTGTAGCCTTCTTGCAACTGACTCAAGTGGGGCTTTCACTGTGAAAAAGGATCATTTTGATCATTTGCAACCTCTCCGATAAATACAAGTTTGGGTTTCATGTTTGTCATACATAACGGCAAACCGTTGTAGTATATTCAATGACCAATGGCGTCATCCGGGACACTTCTCGCCCTGGTTTACCGGCACTGGCTTCCCACATTGTTTAACTATGAGGTGTCCTAGACTCGCACGAAAACAATATATAAATAAATATTTATATATTGTTTTAATTCTGTCAATCAGTTTTTAACATTTTACTGGGAACCAGACTTCAGGGCGGCGGGCCTGTGTTTAAATAGCCGGCAGGATATGTATCCATTTCGTGTTACCTCGGGCATTAGCCGATTTTTCTTGACTACGAGATTTTTCTGGCCACTCACGTGTACTGAGCACCGGCCATGATAACAGCAACTACGAAGACAAGCTGGCCATGTTCTGGAACATCAACACCAAGGGGTTTGAGTCGGACGGCTGCATGATTGCCTGTCACCTGAACGAACCCGGTGATAAATCCGCCGGTCGAAAGTATACGGAGACCGCCGGGGAAACCATCGACATGTGGCATGCCAAGTTCGTTCGGACGCTGCCCATGGGTATGTTCGACGACCAGTATGTCGACAACAATACCGATCCGGCGAAAAACGCCGGCTGGGGTCGCCAGAGCGACACCGGCAAGGGCGGTTACAAGGACAACAACAACGCCGACAAGTCCGGTCCCGCCTTCATGAACCTGAACCCGGACGAGGACGAGAAGTACTATGTCGTCCCGACCAAGAAAGTTCCCTTCGTGGACAACTTCAAGCCAGGCGATGTAGTACCCGGCATAGACATCGCGCCGATGCTGGGCGGCCGAGCCGACATCCTGGCCCGTAACCACTATGAAAACGGCACCTGGACCCTGGAAGTGATGCGCGCCCTGAATACGGAAGGTGAAAATGTCGAAACCCAGGACGTGCAGTTCATCGACAAGAAGAAGAGCTATCCTTTCGGTATCGCCGTCTTCGACAACTCCCAGATCAACCATCTCTTCCATGTTGAGACTATGGAGATGAAGTTCGAGTAGTATCTCCGGATCAGGGTAATTTTTACTCCTTTAACAGGAAAAGGCGGTGGTGGCGTCTCATGCCATTACCGCCTTTTTGCTTTCGAGATCAAGAGAAACTCGTGCATTACAACGTTATCTGTCTTTCGGCCTTGTTCGTTTCGGATCCTGACCCTGTTTTCCGCCTTTGCCGGTGCCACAACGCTGGTGTATGTCGCCCATTTCGAAGCCCTGCTCACCTAAAACATCGGCTCGTTCAGCTTCTCCCACAGTCAGGTATTATCGACTCACCCGATAATTTGCTTGATATACTATAACTGGGTATTAATTTAATCATAGTAGAGATTTATCCATTATTGTCGGCCTAGAGACAATTTGTCTTGGAGGAGGTAAATGATGCATTATATGAAAAAAAAAGCTTTCTTTTCTGTCAAAACTGTCGGCATCATGCCCCTTCTTTCCATACTTTTGATATTTTCCATTTCCTGTGAAAGAGAAAAGAAAGTTTCCAGTCCTCCGGAAAAAATCACCATAGCCTATACCCAGGCCGCTACTGCAATTCTTGTCGCCATATCTTTTTCCAAAGGGTATTTCGCTGAAGAAGGACTGGATGCACTAGCACAACCTCAACCCTTTGGTAAGCTTGCGCTCGCCTCTGTTCTTGAGGGGAAGGCTGATCTGGCGACAGTAGCGGATACTCCGATAGTTCTTGAGGTCATGAATGGTAATCCGATCACAACAGTTGCAACGATTCAAACATCAAACAGGGATGCTGCTATTATTGCAGTAAAGGATCGGGGTATATTGTCTCCAGCTGATCTGAAAGGAAAAAAAATAGGGGTAACCTTGGGGACCTCGATAGAATTCTTCGTAGACGCATATCTGATTGCCCATGATATCAGCAGGGAAACTGTCACCATAGTTGACATGAGACCGGCCGAGATGGCCGAGGCCATCCGGGCAGGGAGGGTCGACGCAGTAGCGACATTTAATCCTACCTTGGTACAATTAGAGCGGGACCTTGGAAAATCGGGAACCTTTTTATACGACGAATCAGTCTATACTGAGCACTTCTGTGTTGTCGGTATGCAGGAGTATGTAAAGCATCATCCCGAAGTTATAAAGAAATTCTTAAAGGCTCTTGTCAAGGCCGAGACCTTGATTGATCAAAATCCCGAAAGAGCAAAAAGTCTGGTGGTGGAATTCTTGAAAATAGACAGGGTACTGCTTGATGATATCTGGCCTATTTATAAAGCCAGAGTGACTCTCGGCCAGGCATTGCTGGTAAACCTGGAGGACCAGACTCGATGGGCGGTGAAAAAGGGCTTGACTACTCGGAAAGACATGCCCAACTATCTTGATTTTATTTACATCGACGGGCTTATGGCGGTCAAGCCGGAGGCAGTCACGATACTCCGGTAAAAGGGGAAAGCTTTGAAGATCAGAACACGGTTGAGAGTGAGCACCTTTATTTCCTTAGCTGTTCTCATCCTCATATTGATATCTCTTACCTGGTCATTTTTTGTGATAACCAGGGAAACTGAGAATATGGATCTGGTTGCTGAAATGAGGAAGGTTGCTTTCGAAAGAATAATCTTAAGAGACGACTACCTCTTGAATCAGGAAGCGCGTGCGCGAGTCCAGTGGCAGGCCAAATCAGAGGAGTTGAAAGAGTTATTGCGATCTGCTTCCAAAAGACTTACAGGCACTCAGGAACAAGTTGTGCTTAAGGAAGCACAGGCAAATTTTGACGCCAATTTTACATCGTTTTCTAAATTCATGGAAAAGCGGAGGAATGAGGAGAGTAGTCTTATAAATGAACCGAAATTTACCGAGGCCGACTCGAGACTCATGGGACAGGTTTTTTTGAAAGCATATTCTCTCACTGACAACATCGACAAATTGTATGATTCGACGCTGCAATCGAGGACTAGCGCACGTGACAGGGAAGTTGTCATAATTCTTGTATCTCTTGTTGGGGGTGTTATTGCTCTCGTATTAAATTCTGCCTCAATCAATAAAATATTGACGAAACGTCTGGCTGCACTCGGTAAAGGTGTTGAGCTCATCGGGACTGGTAATTTTGATTATCGCATTGCAATTGATGGGCATGATGAGCTTACAGTCCTGTCCTCGGCAAGCAATGAAATGGCCGTGAAACTTGGCAGATCATATATATCCATTCTCTCTTTGGAAAAGGAAATTGAACTGCGAAAACAAAGAGAATCTGAATTGATGGAGGCTACCGATTATCTCAATAACCTGATTGATTATGCCAACGCCCCGATCATCGTGTGGAATCCACAATACTGTATTACACGTTTCAATCAGGCCTTTGAGAAGTTAACAGGCAGGGCGGCAGATGCTGTAATTGGTGAATCACTTGAGATTCTCTTCCCACAATTTCAAGTTGAGACCTCGATGGAGATAATCAGCAAAACACAGAGCGGTGAGCGCTGGGAGTCGGTTGAAATCCAAATAAGCCATGTAGATGGATCAATCCGTACCGTTCTCTGGAATTCAGCAACGGTTTTCGCGATGGATGGCATAACACCTGTAGGGACCATAGCACAAGGCCAGGATATCACTGAACGTAAGAGAGCAGAGGAGCAAGTTCAACGAGCGATGGCTGATCTCGAGCGATCGAATAAGGAACTTGAACAATTTGCTTATGTTGCGTCGCATGATTTACAGGAACCATTGAGGATGGTATCGAGCTACACCCAACTTCTCGCCCAGCGTTATGAAAACCAACTCGATGCCAAGGCCAAGAAATACATCGATTACGCAGTTGACGGTGCGGTCCGCATGCAAACCCTCATCAATGACCTGCTCGCCTATTCGCGGTTGAACACGCAGGGAAAAACCTTCGAGAGGATTGACTCTCATGTGGCTCTAGGCGAGGCGTTGAAAAATCTTACGGGCCTCATTAAAGAGACAAATGCACTCGTATCCAATGATGATTTGCCCATCGTGCAAGCCGAATCAAGCCAGCTCATACAATTGTTCCAGAATCTGATCGGCAATGCCATCAAATTCAGGAGTGTTGAATCACCGCGGATTCGGGTTTCTGCCATTGATTTCAGTGATGAGTGGCGTTTTGCGGTGAAAGACAATGGCATCGGCATAAATGCTGAATATGCGGAGAAGGTGTTCATAATTTTCCAGCGCCTGCATACGAGAAGTGAGTATCCGGGAACCGGTATAGGCTTGGCGATCTGCAAAAGAATAGTGGAACGCCACGGGGGCAGAATTTGGTTTGAGTCTGAAACAGGTACTGGCTGCACTTTCTATTTTACTTTACCTAAAAGAGGGGAGTTATCCTAATGGACAATATAAGACAAATAATACCTATCGAAATCCTGCTGGTGGAGGATAACCCTGCGGATGCCGATCTCGCCAGGGAAGCCCTGGAAGAGAGCAAGTTCCATAATGAACTGCATGTAGTTGACGATGGGGAAAAAGCCATGGCCTTTCTTCGCCGAGAAGGACTGTACATTAATGCACCGCGGCCTGGGCTGATTCTGCTTGATTTGAATCTCCCCCGAAAGGACGGTCGCCAGGTATTGGCGGAAATTAAAGCAGACGACGATCTCAGGCGGATACCTGTGGTCATCCTCACCTCCTCGCAGGCAGAAGAGGATATCATCAAGAGCTATGATCTACATGCCAATTGTTTTATCAGTAAACCCATTGACCTTAACCAATTTCTTCATGTGGTCAGATCGATCGAAGATTTCTGGATGAGCATAGTAGTTTTGCCTCACAGGAGTTAAAAAATGAGTGAACTGTTGCGCGTTCTGCTTGTGGAGGATAATCCAGGTGATGCAGATCTTTTCAAGGAAATGCTTGAAGAGAAAGCTCAATATGAAATTGAAACTGTCTCGCGCCTTTCTGAGGCTTTTCAACATGCGATAGAGGATCAATTCGATATTATCTTACTCGACCTAGGGCTCCCTGATAGTAACGGGTTTGCCACGCTTCAAGTTATGCGTAAGCAAGTTACCAAATTGCCGATAATCGTGTTGACCGGCATGAGTGACGAACAGATGGCGCTGGCGGTAATTAAGGAAGGCGCCCAGGATTATCTGATTAAAGGACAGACTGATGCAAGTCTACTCAATCGATCAATTAAATATGCCGTTCAACGCAAACAAGCTGAAGACGAGCTACGTAAAAGTGAAGGCCAACTTCGAACATTGGTACAAACAATACCCGACCTGATCTGGTTGAAAGACAAAGATGGTGTTTATCTCTCCTGCAACCCCATGTTCGAGCGTTTATACGGTGCCAAGGAAGCAGACATCATCGGCAAGACAGATTACGACTTTGTAGACAAGGAGCTTGCGGACTTCTTCGCCAAAAATGATCGTAAGGCTATTGCGGTAGGAAAACCAACCAGCAACGAAGAATGGCTCACCTTCGCAGATGACGGTCATCGAGCTTTGCTGGATGTGATCAAAACCCCGATGTTCGATGAGAGGGGATTGCTTCTCGGAGTATTGGGTATAGGGCACGATATCTCTGAACGAAAAAAGGCAGAGGAGGAAAAACTCAAGCTCGAAGCCCAGCTCATGCAAGCCCAGAAAATGGAATCCGTCGGCAGGCTGGCAGGAGGGGTGGCACATGATTACAACAACATGCTCACCGTCATTCTTGGTTATTCAGAATTGGTTCTGGAAAGACTTGACCTTGCAGACCCTCTTCGAGAAGACCTTCTTGAGATCCGTAAGGCTGCTACACGTTCTATGGATATTACTCAGCAACTTTTAGCATTTGCTCGAAAGCAAACAATCACCCCTATAGCATTTGATCTAAACGATGCTGTGGAAAGCATGCTCAAGATGATGCGCCGGTTGCTTGGTGAAGACATAAACTTGGCATGGCTCCCCGAAATTCATTTATGGCCTGTGAAGATGGACCCCTCTCAACTCGATCAAATACTGGCGAATCTCTGTGTCAATGCAAGGGACGCAATTGGAGGTGTGGGCCGAATTACTATTGAGACCAAAAAGGCAGTTTTTGATGAACGCTATTCTGAAACTCATCCCCAATTTATTCCTGGTGAGTATGTGCTCCTTGCAGTAAGTGATGACGGTTGTGGTATGGATACAGAGACGATCAATAAGATATTTGAGCCCTTTTTTACCACCAAGGGCGCTGGTGAAGGTACGGGCCTGGGGTTGGCAACAGTTTATGGTATTGTCGAACAAAATGGAGGTTTCATTAATGTCTATAGTGAACCGGGGCACGGGACAACTTTCAAAATCTACTTGCCCCGTCACACTGACCTGGAAGCTGAATGTCAGGGAAAAACCCAAGAAAGAATTCCTCGTGGTAATGCTGAAACCATTCTCATTGTTGAAGACGATGTCTCCATCCTAACTCTTACCCAGAGGATTCTAACGGAGATTGGCTATGCGGTGCTGGTGGCTCAACTACCCAGCCAGGCCCTGCAGCTGGGCGAAAAAAACCAGCACAAAATTGACTTGCTCATCACCGATGTTGTCATGCCGGAAATGAATGGCAAAGAACTGTCTGACCGATTTTATGAATTATACCCAGGTATTAAAACTCTCTTCATGTCAGGGTACACCGCCGATGCTCTTGGACATCGCGGGATCCTTGAGCAAGACATTCATTTCATTCAGAAGCCTTTTTCCAAAGAGAGCTTAGCCTTCAAGGTAAAAAAAATATTAGATATGTGACAATTCCAAATTACCTTTATTCCCTTAACGTACATGAACATACGAATCAGCAGGGTGATACCCTCAATGCGAAGCATTTAATAAACAGCCTGCTGGCAATTAAACAATATGCAGAATACAATATAAAAAAGAGGTTCCAGCACCTCTACCGTAGTCGTTAAGGTTTCGTGTTATCACTTTTCCCCTTTTTCGATGGATATCTTCTCTTCATGACTATTCTTAATTCTTCCTCCTGCTCGTCCGCCTCTGATACAAGTCTCTCGATCACTGAACTCATTGACCTGGAAAAACTCCAAAAAATCCAGGACGCCTTCGCCGAGGCCAACCAGGTCGCCTCTTCTCTGATCGATGTTGACGGTGTTCTTGTGACTAGACCCAGTAATCACTCGAGGGTTTGTGATATGATTCGAGCAACGGAGAAGGGACTGAAGAATTGTATCTTTTCCGGCAAAGAGCTGGGCCGACAGGCCCATGAGAAAAAAAACTCAGTCCACCAGCAATGCGCCAGCATTGGTTTCATCGATGCCGCGGCACCGATTATCGTCAACGGCAAACATATCGCCAACTGGTTGATCGGGCAGTATCATGTCGGCAACGTTGATGCAGCACATGTCAGGAAATACGCCGAGGAAATCGGTGCCGACCCGGAGGAGATGGTTCGGCAATTTGCAAAAATGCCGAAATTGAGCGGAACGGACTTCGAAAGAAAGCTCGATTTTCTCCAGGTTATGGCCGATGAACTGTCGCTGATGGCCTACCAGAAATTAATGCAGCAGCAACAGAATGCAGAGCTGAACCGTACTAAGAAAGAGCTGGAAAACCACCAATTGCATCTTGAGAGCTTAGTTGAAGAACGAACAGCCGCCCTGCAGCAGGCCAATCAGCAATTAACCGCTGAAATAGAGCAGAAGACCATGATGCAAGAGCGACAGAACCGGCTCATCACTGCTATCAAATGTGCCGCCGAGTCGATTGTCATTACATCTCCCACCGGGGAAGATAATCTTTGTCAACCCGGCTTTCGAAAAACTCACCGGCTACACGGCCGACGAAGCTCTCGACAAGACGCCGAAAATTCTGCAAAGCGGCGTCCATGATGAAGAATTCTACCGTAATCTGTGGCAGACAATCACTGCCGGCCGGGTCTGGGTTGGCCGCTTCACCAACCGAAAGAAGGATGGCACGACCTATCTCGAGGATGCGACCATTTCACCGGTGCGGGACGAGCAGGGAAAAATAATCAATTTTGTCGCAGTAAAAAAAGACATCACCAGGGAGGTGGCCCTGGAGAGGCAGCTCAACCAGGCGCAAAAGCTTGAATCGATCGGCATTCTGGCGGCAGGAATGGCCCATGAGATCAACACGCCCATCCAGTATCTGTTGAGTAACACCGAGTTTCTTAAGGAAGTACTTAACGATTTAGTCAAAATGCAGACCAGCCACGATAACCTCGTTAACGCTGTTTCAGCAGCGGGAGGCTTTGATGAAGAGGTTGCGGCAATTAACCGGCTGGCTGAGGAACTGGATCTGGTTTATCTCAAATCTGAGGTGGACAAGGCGTTTCTCGAAACACTTGAAGGAATTCATCGCATCGCCGGAACCGTCAGGGCGATGAAGGAATTTGCCCAGCCAGACAATGGCGAAAAGCAACCGGAAGATTTGCATAGAATTATTGAGAGCACACTCGATGTATCCCGCAGTCAATGGCAGAAGGTAGCAGAAATTGAACTTTGCCTTGATGCCGAATTGCCGCCTGTCCCCTTGATTGCTGGACGATTTAAACAGGTTCTTCTCGATATGATTATCAATGCAATCCACGCCCTGGAGGGAAAATATCCAGCTCCGACTCAAGAGAAAGGACGAATCACCATCACCACCAAACGAGCAGCAAATAAAATCGAGTTGCTCCTGGCAGATACCGGCACCGGCATTGCCCAAGACAACATCAATAAAATTTTTGATCCTTTCTTTACCACAAAACCGGTAGGGCAAGGGAGCGGACAAGGGCTCTCAGTTGCCCATGGCATAATTGTCGATCTCCTTGGGGGGGCTATCTCGGTTGCTTCTGTAGAGGGTGAAGGCACCACATTCACCATCACCCTTCCCCTTAATGAGGTTATTAAAAAATGACGCAAAGACTAAGTGAGGCGATTTGATAGTTTATATTAACCGACCGCACTTACTACAGAAGAGGCAGTGATGACTGATAAAGTTCTTTTCGTAGATGATGAAGAAAATATATTGCATTCGATAAAGCGGGATCTCCGCAAGCGTTTCACCATATATACAGCGAGTAGCGGTGCCGATGCCCTGGATGTTCTCAAAAAAGAAGGCCCTTTTGCGGTCATTGTTGCCGATATGCGCATGCCGCTAATGGATGGTATTCAGCTTCTTAATATCGTCAAAGACCAGTATCCGGATACAGTACGTTTGATGCTCACCGGAAATGCCGACCAGGAAACGGCAATCGAAGCAGTCAACAAGGGACAAATCTTCCGCTTCTTGAACAAGCCTTGCCCTACGTCCACCCTGGCGATTTCCATTGCCCTGGCCCAGCGGCAATTTCGTCTCATTACCGCCGAGAAGGAACTCCTCGACAAGACACTGAAAGGCAGCATTGCCGTTCTTTCCGAAATTCTCAGCCTGGCCAGCCCGATAGCTTTCAGCAGCGGTTTGCGGATGAAAACCATGGTAGTCGCCATTGCAGAAAAACTGCAATTACCAAATATCTGGCAGCTTGAGATAGCCGCGCTGATGTCACAGATAGGTTGCATCACCTTGCCGCCGGAGACACTGAACAAGCTCTATGCCGGTCAACCACTGGAGGTAGAGGAAGAAGCAATGTTCCGGGATCACCCACGGGTCGGCTCAAAGCTTTTGGAGAAGATCCCCCGAATGGAAACGATCGCAGCGATCATTGAGCATCAACTCATCCCCTTTGCGTCCTTTGCCGAACGCACTGATCTCGATGAAGAAATCTGCCTTGGTGCCCAGATTCTAAAAATATCAATAGATTATGACTCTTTCCTGCATCGTGGTTGTAATCGCTCCAAGGCAATGCATATATTGAAAAAAAGATCTGCAGATTATAATCCTCTTTTGCTTAAAATCTTAACCGGAATCAAACCGAATACCGAGAACGAACAGATCGTGGCGGTAAACATTCGCGATTTGTCCGTCGGCATGATAGCCGAACAGGATATCATGGCGTTAAATGGCATATTGATTGCGCCAAAAGGTCAGAAGGTGACTTGGTCACTGATCAAAGGACTGAAAAATTTTTCTCAGCAGGTCGGCGTGAAGGAGCCGATTTTAGTAAAGGTAAGAAAATAATTCCGGTGGCCTTGGTGTGGTCAGCTCCGCCAAAACCTCGGACAATGACGTCAGGTTCAGGACAATATTATCCGCGGGAGAGATGAGAATTTTAGTTTAAATCATTCTTTATGGAATTCCCCTAAAATAAAAAAAAGAATCGTAACAGTCCATGGAAATGCCTGTAAAAGGACTTGATAAGGAAGATAGTCTTTATAGACCTTGTCAGTCAAATTGTCTCCATGATATGATTTAGTAGCTAGATGGATAAACATTTTTTTAATTTAATTTTTACTTGTTAGGAAAGTTTTCATGCATGAGAAAATCCTCATTGTCGACGACGAATTGGTGATTTGCAGGATGCTAACGCGGACACTCAAAGAAGCCGGCTATCTCTGTCGTGTGGCCAACAGTGTGCAATCGGCCAAGGAAATCCTTGCCGTCGAAACATTCGATCTTCTTCTCTCTGATCTGAAGATGCCGGAAGAATCCGGTCTTGAGTTGATCCGCTATGCCAAAGCGCATTATCCCGATATCGGTCGAATCATCATTACTGGAATTGGTGATCCGGAAGTAGCTGATGAAATTATGGCAGTTGGCATCTACGGCTACATTCTAAAGCCGTTATCAAAGGATATATTACTCATTACGGTCAAAAATACGTTGCGCCATTTGCTTTTAGACCGCCATTTGCAAGCATATAAAGCAGAACTTGAGAAGACGGTCTCTGAGAAAACAGAACAACTCTCGGCAATAATGAACAACCTCAACGCGGGGGTGGTGCTGGTCGATCGGCAGAGGAATATTCTTCAAATCAACCGGAAGATGCAGCAATTCTTCCCGGCTTTGTCTCCCGAAAAAGGGAAATTATTCTGTAATGCCTGGAAAAATTTGCCGGAAGAATCATGTGCAGGTTGTCCCATGGAGGAAACCTTTACAACCGGTAAAACCATTGACAGAGTAAGAAAAATTGAAACCATTCAGGGAAAAAGAGATTTTAGAGTAGTAACTTCTCCCGTCGTTGACGAGGCAGGTAAGGTATACGCCGGCATTTGCGTTTATGAGGATTTTACCGAGAATTTGATCCTTGAAAGAGACCTTCGGCAATCGCAGAAACTTGAGGCCGTCGGCCAGCTGGCGGCCGGTATCGCCCATGAGATCAATACACCCATGCAGTACGTCGGCGATAATATACGTTTTCTTAATGATTCTTTTCAGGACATAGCCAAGGTCCTGAAGATCTGCCTTCTCTGGCAAAATTCGGACGGCAATGAGGAGCTTGCCGGAGACATCCAACGCCGGTTAGCCGATGCAATCGAGGAAGCAGATATCGCTTATTTCCTCAATGAAATCTCGATAGCCATCGATCAGAGTCATTGAAGGCGTCGGTCGTGTCGAGAAGATTGTTCGGGCAATGAAAGATTTCTCCCATCCAGGCAGTGACGAAAAAAAGCCGGCAAACATAAACAAGATCGTTGAGAGCACGGTAACCGTGAGCAGAAATGAATGGAAATATGTTGCAGAAATGGAGCTGGACTATGCAGCGGATCTCCCCCTTATTCCCTGCCTTGCAAGCGAAATCAGCCAGGTTTTGTTAAACATTATTGTCAATAGCGCCCATGCCATAGCCGGTATAAACCAAAGCAGCGAAAAAGAGATGGGGAAAATTTCAATCCGGACAACAAAAATAACTCATGGCATAGAAATTCAGATAACCGACACGGGTGGAGGAATACCTGAGCATATTCAAGAACGCGTTTTTGAACCTTTTTTCACCACAAAGGTAAGAGGAAAGGGGACAGGACAGGGGCTGGCAATCGCTCATCGCGTGATCGTCGACAAACACCAGGGAAGACTCTCTTTTGCCTCCGACAAAGGAAAGGGGACAACGTTTGTCATTGAATTGCCGGTAGATGGTAATGAGGGTTTCAATCAGCATACCCCACAGCAGGGATTTGCAATAAAATCAATACAACAACACCTTGACTAATGGTAGGGTCATGAAATCTTTCCTACTGGTATCTGCTTGTATCGTTCTGCAGACACTCCTTGCCGTCGGGCATCTTTCGGCAACCGGGTTGCCGATCATGCGCATCTCCGTCGAGAATACTGCAGCGCATGTCCAGACTCTGGCCGTAAGCCGATTTGCTTTAGCCTTGCAGGAAAAGCTGCAGGGCATGATAGATGTCCGGTTCTACCCCAATGCCCAGTTATTTAGAGATAAGGATGTTGTCCAGGCCCTGGGGCAAGGCAAAATTGAGATGGCGGTACCTGGAACTTGGCATCTGGCTGCGCACGAACCGAATGTCGGTGTTTTACCCGGGCCGACCTCGTCGTCGTCGGCCCGGAGGCGCCGCTGGTCGCCGGCGTCGCCGACGCCTGTCGCGCGGCCGGGCATCGCCTGCTTCGGGCCGTCGGCGGCCGCCGCCCGGATCGAGGGCAGCAAGGCGTTCGCCAAGGACGTGATGGCGGCCGCCGGTGTGCCGACCGCCGCGGCACCGGTCTTCGAGACCCCGGCCGAGCTCGCACGTGCGCTCGCGCCGCGCACGCCGCCGTACGTCGTGAAGGACGACGGGCTGGCCGCCGGCAAGGGCGTGGTCGTCACCGACGACCGGGCCGACCGCGCGTGAGCGGCACGCCGCCGGTCGACGACCGGGTCGTCGTCGAGGAGTTCCTCGACGGCCCGGAGGTGTCGCTGTTCTGCGTGACCGACGGCACGCACCGTCGTGCCGCTGCTGCCCGCGCAGGACTTCAAGCGGGTCGGGGACGGCGACACCGGCCCGAACACCGGCGGCATGGGCGCCTACGCGCCGCTGCCGTGGCCCCGCCGGCGCTGGTCGACGACGTCGTGCGAGCGGATCGTGCACGCCGGTCGCCGACGAGATGGCCGCCGCGGGGCACGCCGTTCGCCGGGCTGCTCTACGTCGGTCTCGCGATGACCTCGCGCGGCCCCGAGGTCATCGAGTTCAACTGCCGCTTCGGCGACCCGGAGACGCAGGTGGTGCTGCCGCTGCTGGAGACCCCGCTCGGCGGGCTGCTGCACGCCGCGGCGACGGGCGGCTGGCGGAGCACCGCCGGCTCGATGGCGCGACGGCGCCGCGGTCACCGTCGTGCGTCGCCGCTGCACGGCTACCCCGGCCGCGCCGCGTACCGGCGACGTCATCGAGGGGTGGACGATGCCGCCGACGTGGCCGGCGTGTCACGTGCTGCACGCCGGGACCCGGGGCGCACGAGGGCGACGGCTGGTGGCCGGCGGCGGCCGGGTCCTCGCGGTGACCGCCGTCGCCCCGACGCTGGCCGCTGCGCGAGCAGCGGCGTACCAGGCCGTCGGCCGGATCACGATGGACGGCGGGCACTACCGGCACGACATCGCCGCGGCCGCGGTGCGCGGCGAGATCGTCCTGCCGGCCGTCGCCAGCTAGTCGGCGCACCGGCCGGGAACGAGGAGGAGACGTGCCCGAGACCCCGCGGGTCGCCGTCATCTACGGCTCGCTGACCGAGCGCGACGTCGATGGCGCGGGTCGGGTCGATCCTCGGCCGGTTCGGCGTCCCGTACGACGAGGCCGTCATCAGCGCCCACCGCTCGCCGCGCACCCTCACCGACTGGTGCGCCGAGCTCGAGCCGCGCGGCATCCAGGTCGTCGTCGCCGGCGGCGGGGCGACGCCGTCGCTGGCCGCGACGATCGCGGCGCACGTCACGATGCCGGTCATCGGCGTGCCGCTGCGCGGCGGCGGCGTCAACGGCCTCGACGCGCTGCTCGCGATGACGTCGATGTCCGCCGGCGTGCCGGTGGCCTGCGTCGGCCTCGACCACTCGACGAACGCCGCCGTGCTCGCCGTGCAGATCCTGGCCGTCCACGACCGGGCGCTGCGGGTCGAGCTGGCGCGGTTCAAGGAGACGTTCGAGCAGGCCGCGGTCACGACGCTGTGACGACGCGGCAGGGCGCGGCAGCGAGCAACCGGCAGCCGAGGATGGCCACGTGATCGAGCGGTACACCCTTGCCGGAGATGGGCCGGGTCTGGAGCGAGGCGCACAAGTACGAGCTGTGGTGCCGGGTCGAGACGCTCGTGCTGGAGGCGCACGCCGCCGCCGGCGTCGTACCCGCCGACGCGGTCGAGCCGGTGCGCGCCGCCCCGGCCGCCCACGCCCGAGGCGGTCGCGGCGATCGAGGCGGTCACCCAGCACGACGTCATCGCGTTCCTGTCCGCGTGGGCCGACAACACCGAGCCGCGCGAGGCGGCGGCGTGGGTCCACTTCGGGATGACCTCGTCGGACCTGCTCGACACCGCGCTCGCGCTGCAGCTGGTCGAGGCGACCGACCTGCTGCTCGGCAAGTCGACGCGCTCGTCGGCGCGCTGCGCGACCTCGGGCTGGAGCACCGCGACACGCTGCGGGTCGGGCGCACGCACGGCATCCACGCCGAGCCCGACGTGTGGGGCCACCGGGTCGCCGACTTCGCGTTCGCCATGGCGCGCTCGCGCGACCGGCTGCGCCGCGGCGCGCGAGGCGGTCGCGGTCGCGCAAGATCTCCGGCGCGGTCGGCACCTACTCCAACATCGACCCGACGTCGAGCAGCAGGTCGCGGCGGCGCTCGGGCTGCGCGCCGGCCGACGTCGCCACGCAGGTCGTGATCCGCGACGGCATCGCGAGTGGGTGTCGGCGCTCGCGCGTCATCGCGACGGTCTGCGAGGCGATCGCGCTCGAGGTGCGGCACGGGCAGCGCACCGAGGTGCGCGAGCTGGAGGAGCCGTTCGGCAAGGGCCAGAAGGGCTCGTCGCGCGATGCCGCACAAGCGCAACCCGATCCTGAGCGAGCGCATCTGCGGGCTCGCGCGCGTCGTGCGCGGCCAGGTCGTCCCCGTCACTGGAGGGCATCCCGCTGTGGCACGAGCGCGACATCTCGCACTCGTCGGCCGAGCGGATCGCGCTGCCCGACGCCGCGATCGGCACCGACTACCTGCTGCACCTGACCCCGCGGCTGGTCAACGGGCTCGTCGTCGACGCCGACCGCATGCGGGCCAACCTGGACTCGACCGGCGGCCTGATCTACACCTCCGCCGTGCTGCTCGAGCTGGTCGAGGGCGGGCTGTCGCGCGAGGACGCCTACGCGCTCACCCAGGCGGCGGCGATGGAGACCTGGCAGGCCGGGCACGCCGTTCCGCGAGACGCTGCGCGAGCACGCCGCCGAGCCGGGCCAGACGCTCGACGAGGCAGCGGCTCGACGAGGTGTGCCGGCCCGAGCGGTACCTCGAGCGGCTCGCGCCGGTCTTCGAGCGGGTGGCAGCGCTGACGTGACCGGCTCTGACCGAGGGCTCCCTCGCCGGGCTCCGGCACCGCCACCTGCCAGCGGCAAGGTGCGCGAGCTGTACGCGGTCGGCGACGACCACGTGCTCCTGGTCGCGACCGACCGGATCTCGGCCTACGACCACGTGCTGCCCACCGCGATCCCCGACAAGGGCGCGGTGCTGACCGCGCTGACGTGTGGTGGTTCGGGCAGCTCGCCGACCTCGTGCCGAACCACCTCGTGTCGGCCGCCGTCGCGGACTACCCGGCCGAGCTGGCGCCCTACGCCGAGCGCTGCGCGGGCGGTCGATGCTGTGCCGCCGGCTGGAGATGGTGCCGGTCGAGTGCGTCGCCCGCGGCTACCTGGCCGGCTCGAGTGGGCTCGGACTACCGCGGACCGGCGGCGGTGTGCGGGGTCCCGGCTGCCGGCCGGGCTGCAGGAGGGCGTCCCGGCTGCCGGCGCCGATCTTCACGCCGGCGACCAAGGCCGAGCAGGGCGACCACGACGAGAACGTGACGTACGACGCCGTCGCCGGCCACGTCGGCGAGGAGACCGCCGGCCGAGCTGCGCCGGCTGACCCTCGCCGTCTACGCGCGGGCCGCGTCGCTCGCCGAGCCGCGCGGGCTCCTTCGTCGCCGACACCAAGCTCGAGTTCGGCCATGACGCGGCGGCGTCCTCACGCTCGGCGACGAGGTGCTGACACCGGACTCGTCCCGGTTCTGGCCGGCCGACGGCTGGCGGCCGGGCGGCGCGCAGCCGTCGTTCGACAAGCAGTTCGTCCGCGACTGGCTGACGCACGACTCCGGCTGGGACCGGGAGGCTCCGCCACCGGCGCTGCCCGACGACCTCGTGGAGCAGACGCGCGAGAAGTACGTCGAGGCCTACGAGC